>CBDCDN010000030.1:0-39929 GCA_965215255.1 Longimicrobiaceae bacterium
TCCACGAAATCGTCCCGGTCGATGAGGATCTCGCGGGAGAAGGGGAGCTTCCGCGAGCCTTCGAGCGGGATGTCGTGCGGGAAGAAAGGAGCCTCCAGCTCCTCGGTCTCGCCATCGGGGAAGTTGGTGATCACCACCCGCAGCGGCTTCGGCACGCAGAGTACCCGCGGCGCCTTCCGGTTCAGGTCGTCCCGGATGGCGTACTCCAGCTTCCCGATGTCGATTCGGCTTTCGGTGCGCGCCACGCCGATCATCCGGGCGAAGCTACGGATCGCCTCGGGGGTGACCCCGCGGCGGCGCAGGCCGGCCACCGTGGGCATCCGGGGGTCGTCCCATCCGCTCACGTACCCGCCGCGCACCAGCTCCAGAAGCTTCCGCTTGCTCATCACGGTGAAGTCCAAGGTGCGGCGCGCGAACTCGTACTGGTGAGGTCGGCACGGCACGGGAGTGTTCTCCACCACCCAGTCGTAGAGCGGCCGATTGTTCTCGAACTCCAGGGTGCAGATCGAGTGGGTGACGCACTCCAGCGCGTCCTCGATCGGGTGCGCGAAATCGTAGAGCGGGTAGATGCACCAATCGTCGCCGGTCCGGTAGTGGCTGGCGTGGCGGATGCGGTAGAGCACCGGGTCGCGCAGGATCATGTGGGGCGACGCCATGTCGATCTTCGCCCGGAGCACGTGCGCGCCGTCGGGGAACTCGCCCGCCCGCATGCGGCGGAAGAGGTCGAGGTTCTCCTCCACGGTCCGGGAGCGGTGGGGAGATTCGCGCCCCGGCTCCGTCACCGTGCCCCGGTACTCTCGCATCTCCTCCTCGTCCAGGCTGTCGACGTACGCCTTCCCCTCGCGGATCAGGTGCTCCGCGAAACCATACATCTTCCCGAAGTAGTCGGAGGCGAAGTAGAGGTGCTCCCCCCAGTCGTACCCGAGCCACTTCACCGACTCCGAGATCGAGAGGACGTACTGCATGTCCTCCGTCTCGGGATTGGTGTCGTCGAAGCGGAGATGGCAGCGGCCGCCGGTTTCGCTCGCGACGCCGAAGTTGAGCGCGATCGAGGTGGCGTGGCCGATGTGCAGGTATCCGTTCGGCTCCGGTGGAAAGCGCGTCACGATCGAGGAGTACCGCCCGGAGCGCAGGTCGTCGGCGACGATGCTCCGGATGAAGTCCAGGCTCTGCGTCGCCGGCACCGCGGCCTCGGCCGGCGGGTCGGCGGCTGCGTTCTCGTTCCTCGTGCTTTCCACGGTGAAATCCCGGAGCGGTCGTTCGGAGGGCGGACCGCGCCCCGTTTCCGGGACGGCCCACATGGATCATGGAAACGGAAGAATAGCGCCGCGGGAAGCGATCCTCAACCGGGACGGCGCCTCCCTTGCATGCGGAGGAGTGGCGGAAACGCGCATCGGAGCGCGCCCCGGCCGCGGGCGGTTCGCGGCGGCGGGTAAACTATATGGTTTGGGCTTGACGGACGCCGCTCCCGCGCGCGATCCGGACTTGACGCGACCCAGAATGGGAGGAAGGCAGCATGACCGAGCGTCCGCGCGTGCGCTTCGCTCCGAGCCCCACCGGATATCTGCACGTGGGAGGAGCCCGGACCGCCCTCTTCAACTGGCTCTACGCCCGCCAGGCCGGCGGCGCGTTCGTGCTCCGAATCGAGGATACCGACACCCATCGCTCCAGCGAGGAGATGAGCGAGGCGATCCTGGACGGAATGGCCTGGCTCGGCCTCGACTGGGACGAGGGCCCCTTCCACCAGGCCGACGGCCTCCCCCGGCACCGGGAGGCGGCCTTCCGGCTGCTGGAGAACGGCGGCGCCTACCGGTGCTTCTGCACGCTCGAGGAGCTGCAGGCGAAGCGCGACGCGATGGGCGAGGAGTACCGCTACGACCGCGTCTGCGCGCGCCTGGACGCGGCGGAGGTGGAGCGGCTCCTCGCGGAGGAGCGGCCCTTCACCCTCCGCTTCCGCGTTCCCCGCGGCGTCACCGAATGGGAGGACGTCGTGTACGGCGCCATTCGCTTTCGCAACGAAGACATCGAGGACTTCATCGTCCTCCGCTCCGACGGCACCCCGGTGTACAACCTGGCGGTGACTTCGGACGACGTCGAGATGCGCATCTCGCACGTGATCCGCGGCGACGACCACCTCTCCAACACACCGAAGCAGATCTTGCTCTACCGCGCGCTCGCGGCCGAGGTCCCGGTCTTCGCGCACCTCCCCATGATCCTGGGGCCGGACGGGAAGCGGCTCTCCAAGCGGCACGGCGCCACCTCCATCGGCGAATATCGCGAGCAGGGGATCCTGCCGCGGGCGCTGGTGAACTTCCTCGCCCTGCTCGGCTGGAACCCGGGCGACGAGCAGGAGATCATGCTCCCCAGCGACCTGGTAGGGCGCTTCAGCCTGGAGCGGATCAACAAGAAGAGCGCCATCTTCGATCCGGAGAAGCTGGAGTGGATGAACGGACAGCACATCTCGCTGCTCTCCGCGGCGGATCTCCTCCCTCGAGTGGCGCCGATGCTGGTGGAAGCGGGGCTCACCACCGAGTACGAGATCGCCGACCGCCGCGACTGGTTCCTCGACTTGGTGGACCTGGTGAAGCCTCGCGCCCGCTACCTGGATGGGATCGTGGAGCAGGCGCGCCAGTACCTCGCGCCGTCGCTGGAGTACGAGCGGGCGGGAGTGGAGAAGTACTGGAAGGATCCCGAAGAGGTGGCGCCGCGGCTGCGGGCGATCCGCGGCGCCCTGGAGGAGCTGGAGAGCTGGGACGCGCCTTCGGTCGAGGCAACGCTGCGGGAGGCGGCCGACGAGCTCGGCGTCGGGTTCGGGAAAATCGTGCACCCGCTGCGGCTGGCGCTCACCGGCGCCACCGTGAGCCCCGGAATCGACCGGGTGGTGGCGCAGATGGGACGGGAGGTCTGCCTGCGGAGAATCGACGCCGCGCTGGCGGTTCTGCGCCCGGAGTGACGCGGCGAGGAAACAGTTGACACCGCCCCGGGGCCCGTCTAATATGCGACGGTGGGGTGTTCCCGGGGCGTCGTGGTTCGGCCTCTTACGATCTTTGCTTCTCTCGGAGGGGTTATGCCGGAGCCACTTTCGAAGATGGAACGCCGGATCCTCGATTTCATCGTGGACTACCTGAAGCGGAACACCTACCAGCCGAGCATCCGCGAGATCGGAAAGCGCTTCGGCATCAAGTCCACCAAGACCGTCTCCGAGTACCTCCAGTCGCTGGCCGACAAGGGGTATCTGGAGCGTGAGGCGTCGCGCTCCCGGGGGGTCAGGATCCTGGGGCTCGAGCTGCACCGGCCCGACACCCTGACCGTGCCCTACTACGGGAAGATCGCCGCGGGTCAGCCGGCGCTGCTGAAAGACCACGTCTCCGACGAGTTCGAGCTCGACCCCAAGTTCGTGGGGTCTCCCGGCGCCTTCTTCCTGAGGGTGGAGGGCGACAGCATGGAGCAGATGGGGATGCTCGACGGCGACCTCGTCCTCGTGGAGCCGGCCTCCCACCAGGAGGTCGAGAACGGGGAGATCGTCGCGGCTCGGCTGGGCGGCCAAGGGACGGTCAAGCGCTTCTTCCGACGCGAGGAACGAGTCGTGCTCGAGCCCGCGAACCACGAGTTTGCCCCCTTGCTGGTGGACGACTACGAGGACTTCGAGATCCTCGGCCGCGTCACCGGCCTCTTCCGGCGTTTCACGCGGGAGCAGATGCAGGCCGTTGGGACCTGAGCGCCCCGAGACGGACGGCGGGACCCCGGCGCCTTCCGCACCGGGGTCCCGTTCGCGTTCCGCCCCCGCCGAGTCCACGGAGCACTGGATGCGGCTTGCGCTGCGGGAGGCCCGCGCCGCGGAGCGGAAGGGGGAGGTGCCGGTGGGGGCGCTCGTGGTGCGCGGCGCGGAGCCGATCGCCGCCGGGCACAACCTCACCCGCACCACCGACGATCCCACCGCCCACGCCGAGATGGTCGCCATCCGAAAGGCGGCCGCGGCACTCGGCCATTGGCGCCTCCTCGACTGCACTCTCTTCGTGACGCTCGAGCCCTGCGCGATGTGCGCCGGCGCGATCGTGCTCGCCCGCGTCCCGCATCTGGTCTTCGGCGCCTACGACCCCAAGGCGGGGATGTGCGGCTCGCTGGAGAGCCTGGTGCAGGACCCGCGCCTCAATCATCGCGTCGAGGTCGTGGGCGGCGTCCTGGCCGCCGAAGGGGGCGCCCTGCTGCGCGGCTTCTTCCGCGGCAAGCGGGAATAGCGCGACTTGCCAGGCGCCGCGCTCCCGGAGGCACACCGCCGTCCCGTGCGCGGTCATTCCGGGAAAGCTCGGAGCCGATACTCTCCCGGAAGGCTGCTTCGGGATCTCTCGCCTCGACGGGAGGGTCGAAGCGGACGGGCTCCAACGGCAGCGGCGGGTTCGGACGACGTCCTCCGGTTCCGGCCGCCGCTCCCGGCGAGGGCGGCCCGCGGCGGACCGCCCATGCGGTTGCACGCTGCGGGTCGCCGCGACTATGTTGGAGCACTTCCGAGACGTCTCTCGATCGGGATCGCACCCATGGCGGAACTCCGGCGGCAGGTCCTCCTCGACGAGCGCACCGTGGAGCGGACCCTCGCGCGCATGGCGCGCGAGATCGTCGAGCGGGTCGGCGACCTCAACTCCCTCGTCCTGGTCGGCATTCACCGGCGCGGGGTGGAGCTCGCGGAGCACCTCGCCGGGGAGATCCGTCGCGCCGAGGAGCAGGAGATCCCCACCGGCTCGCTCGACATCACCCTCTACCGGGACGACCTGATGGCGATCGGTCCGCGGCCGGTGGTCGGGGAGACACGCCTCCCGCGCGGCGGAATCGACGGGCGGACGGTGGTGATCGTGGACGACGTGCTCTACACCGGCCGCACCGTCCGCGCGGCGCTGGACGAGCTGGCCGACTTCGGCCGCCCCCGCCGGATCCTCCTCTGCGTGCTCGTGGACCGCGGGGGACGTGAGCTGCCCATCCATGCCGACATCGCGGGGAAGAGCATCCCGGTCGAGGCCCCCGGCCGGGTGGAGGTGCTGGTCCCGGAGATCGACGGCCGCCGCGCCGTGGAGCGCGTGGAAGGAGACGCGTAGTGGCCCACGCGCCCGCCCCCTACCTGGGGAAGGACCTTCTCGGGCTCGAGCACCTCTCGCGCGAGCAGATCGTCGGGATCCTGGACACCGCGGAGCCCTTCAAGGAGATCTCGCAGCGGCAGATCAAGAAGGTTCCCGTGCTGCGCGGCAAGACGATCGTCAACGCCTTCTTCGAGAGCTCCACCCGCACCCGCATTTCCTTCGAGTTCGCCGAGAAGCGCCTCTCCGCCGACACGGTCAACTTCGCCGCCGCCGGCTCGTCGGTCTCGAAGGGCGAGACGCTGGTGGACACCGCGCGGAACCTCGAGGCGATGGGGATCGACATGGTGGTGATCCGCCACGGCTCCTCGGGCGCTGCGCAGTTCCTAGGAGAGCGGATCGCCTCCAACGTCGTCAACGCCGGCGACGGGAAGCACGAGCACCCCACGCAGGGACTGCTGGACCTGCTCACCATCCGCGACCATTTCGGCCGCCTGGAGGGGCTGCGCGTCTGCATCGTGGGCGACGTCCTGCATTCGCGGGTGGCGCGCTCCAACCTGTGGGGACTGCGGAAGCTGGGGGCGGAGGTCGCGGTGTGCGGCCCCGCCACCCTCCTCCCCAGCGAGGTCCACGAGCTGGGCGTCACCGTCTTCCGGCGCGTCGAGGAGGCCATCGAGTGGGCCGAGGCGCTCAACGTGCTCCGCCTGCAGCTCGAGCGCATGAAGAGCGGGTTCGTCCCCTCGCTGCGGGAGTACAACCGAGTGTTCGGGGTCACCCAGGAGCGCCTGGATCGCGCGCCGCGCGACCTGCTCATCCTCCACCCCGGCCCGATGAACCGCGGAGTCGAGATCGACTCCGCGGTCGCGGACGGGCCGCACTCAGTCATCCTGCAGCAGGTCACCAACGGGGTCGCCGTCCGCATGGCGGTCCTCTACCTGCTGGCGGGTGGGAAGCCCGAGACCGCCGAAGCCGCCAAGACGGGGAGTGAAACGTGAGGCCGATGCTGATTCGGGGAGGTCGGGTGGTCGATCCGTCCCAGACGCTGGATTCCGTGCTCGACCTGCTGCTGGTGGACGGTGCGGTCGCCGAGCTGGGCGAGCGCCTGGGCGCACCCGAGGGGGCCGAGACCGTCGACGCCGCCGGGCTGATCGTCTGCCCGGGGCTCATCGACGTGCACGTGCACCTGCGCGAGCCGGGCGGCGAGCACAAGGAGACCATCGCCAGCGGGGCCCGGGCCGCCGCCGCCGGCGGGTTCACCGCCGTGGTCGCCATGCCCAACACCGACCCGCCGATCGACGACCCGGCGAGCGTGGGCTACGTCGTCGCGGCGGGGATGCGCTCGGGCGGCGCGCGGGTGTACCCCACGGGCTGCATCACCGTCGAGCAGAAAGGCGAACAGCTCACCGAGGTCGGCGAGATGATCGAGGCGGGCGCCGTGGGGATCACCGACGACGGCCGCCCCGTGGTGCGCTCGGGGATCATGCGCATGGCGCTCGAGTACGCCCTCACCTTCGACCTCCCCGTCGCGGTCCACGCGGAGGACCCGGAGCTCTCCCGCGGGGGGCTCGATGAACGAGGGGGTGGTCGCCACCCGCCTGGGCCTCACCGGAATCCCCAACGCCGCCGAGGACGTGATGATCGCGCGCGACCTGATGCTCGCCGAGCTCACGGGGGGACGCCTCCACGTCCAGCACGTCTCAACCCGCGGCGGGGTCGAGATGATCCGGGCCGCCAAGGCGCGCGGCATCCGCGTCACCGCGGAGGGGACACCACACCACTTCACCCTCACCGACGAGGCGGTGGGGGCGTACCGCACCAACGCCAAGATGAACCCCCCGCTCCGGAGCGAAGCGGACCGAGCCGCTGTCCGCGGGGGAGTGCGCGACGGGACGCTCGACGTGATCGCCACCGACCACGCTCCGCACCACTACGACGAGAAGGAGCAGGCTTTCGAGGACGCGCCGAACGGGATCGTGGGGCTGGAGACCGCTCTCGGGGTGGCGCTCACGGAGCTGGTGCACGGAGGGCTGATCGACCTCCCCACCCTGGTGGAGCGGATGAGCTGCGCCCCCGCGCGCGCCTTCTCCCTACCGGGAGGCACGCTGCGTCCCGGTGCGCCGGCGGACGTGACGCTCTTCGATCCGGCCGCGGAGTGGGAGGTCGATCCGAAGCGCTTCCTCTCCCGGAGCCGCAACACCCCTTTCGCGGGGTGGAAGCTCCGCGGCCGCCCGGTCCGCACCGTGGCGGAGGGCCGCACTCTCTGGCACAAGGCGATACCGTGAGCTCGCCCCACCTCTTCCCGCTCCACGACCGCGCGATGGACTCATTCGCCTTCTGCGGCGGCCCCTGGCCGCTCATCGACCGCCTGGCGGAGGGAGACGACGTGACGGCGGCCTACGTCGTCCACGAGAGCCGCCTCGGCGAGACGAAGGCACGAAAGCCGTACCTCCGCCTCCTTCTCGGCGACCGCACGGGGACCATCCAGGCCGTGGTGTGGGACGACGCGGACCGGCTCGGGTCCGCCTGCGCCGTCGAATCCGTGGTGGGCGTGAGGGCGCGGGTGGGGCGCTACCAGGAGCAGCTGCAGCTCACGGTGCAGTCGGTGGAGCCCCTCCGCGCCGCTCCTGGAGACCTCGAGTACCTCTTTCCGGCGTCGCCACGCCCGCGCGAGGCGATGGAGAAGGAGCTGGAGGCGCTGGTCGCCTCGGTCGCCGACCCGGCCCTGCGCGACCTCCTGCGGCGGTGCGTCGGAAAGGGAACCGCGCTGGGGCGGGCGTACCGCGTGCACCCCGCGGCCATGCGAAAGCACCACGCCTACCTCTGCGGTCTGCTGGAGCACTCCCTCTCGGTGGCCACTGTGGCGGACCGGCTGGCGGCGCACTATCAGGCCGCGGGAGTGCGGCTCGACCGCGACCTGCTCGTCGCGGGAGCGTTGCTGCACGACATCGGGAAGACGCGCGAGCTGAAGGGGTTCCCCTCCATCGGGTATACCACCGAGGGGCAGCTCCTGGGGCACATCGTGATCGGGATCCAGATCGTGGAGCGGGAAGCGGCGGCGGTACCGGAGCTCCCGGCGGAGCGGCTCCTTCTCCTCCAGCACCTCGTCGCCAGTCACCAGGGAAGGCCGGAGTGGGACAGTCCCAAGGTGCCGCAGCTGCTGGAGGCGCTGATCCTCCACTACTCCGACGACCTGGACGCGAAGCTGAACCAGGCCGGGACACTCCTGTCGGGAGTGGAGTCGGGCGGCTGGTCGTCGTACGACCGGAGCCTGGCGCGCTCCTTCTTCCAGCCGCCGACGCTGGCGGCGGCGCCGGAGGTGGAGGCGGTCCCCGCCGAGGAGGCGGTGGAGATGTTGATGGACCTTTTCCGCGGCTGAGCGACGTTTCACCCGACGACAACCGAGCACGACGAATGACTCGCACGAAGCAGCAGGGCGCCCGCTCCTCCGCCCCCACCGTCGATGAGCTCCTCGAGCAGCGGAGCCGCATCCTCGGCTGGCTGGCCCGGCTCGACGAAGTGGAAGACGCGGAGGACCGCCGCGTGGTGGAGCGCGTCCGTGCCGACTACCAGCAGCGCCTGCGGGGAGTGGTGGAGGAGCTCGCCGTGCACCTGGAGGTCCTCCGGGGCGAGCTGGACGGAGCCCGGGGACGGAGCGGGGCGGCCGAGGAGCGGCACAGCGAGGCCGCCGACGCACTCCGCGAGGCGAGGCTGAGGCACCGCATCGGCGAGATCGCCGACGAGGAGTGGGAGTCGCGGCGGAGCGCGCTGGAGGCGGAGGTCTCCTCCAGCGCCGCGGAGCGCGAAGAGGCGGCGGCCGAGGTCTCGCGCCTGGCCGAAGTCCTCGCCCAGATCGAGGAGGGCGTGCAGGATCCGCGGGAGGCGCCGCCCCCCGCCCCCGATGCGGACCTCCCGGACGCGGAGACCGCCCCCATCGCCGAAGAAACCTTCCTGGAGCCGGTGCGCGAGGAGGAAGGAATGGACCAGGATCTGGCCTTCCTGGAGGAGCTGGACCGCGCCATCGCCGCGTCCGCCGAGCTGACGGACCCGGAGGAGGAATACGAGGAGGAGGAGGAGGAAGACGAGGAGGGCCTGGGGGCGGAGGAGGAGGTCGACACCCGACCCCGGAAGGGGATGAAGTGCCTCGAGTGCGGCTACACGAACGACGTCACGGCGTGGTACTGCGGGGTATGCGGGGTGGAGCTCCCCTGAGGGCGGGCGGAACGGAAAAAGCCCCCGGCGACTCCTCTCCTCGAGAGTCGCCGGGGGCTCCGACCGACGAACCCTTTGCCTCAGGCGGTCTCGCGCATAGCCCGCGCGGCGCGCGCGAGCTTCGACTTGAGACGGGCCGCCTTGTTGGGGTGGATCAGGCGGCGGGAAGCCGCGCGATCCAAGAGCGACTTGGCCGTCTGAAACGCCTCGGCGGCGGTCTCCGCGTCGTCCGCCTGACGGACCTTCTTGATCGCGGTCCGTAGACGCGAACGCTTCTGCTTGTTCCGCTGTTCGCGGATCTTGTTGGTCCGCATCCGCTTCTCAGCGGACTTCACGTTCGGCAAAGCGGGCCTCCGGGGATGGAATCGGGAACGTCGAAGCGGTCCGGTCGTTTTCCGACCTCTTGACAAGCTACAAAGTTAGTTCTTCCTCGGAACCCTGTCAAGGCGGCGGGGTTCCGTCTTTGACAGAGATTTCGGCAACCGCTAGCTTTCGGCTCCATGGAAACGCTGATCATCGCCCTCCCGATTCTGATCTTCTCGATCGTGCTCCACGAGCTGGCGCACGGGTGGGTCGCTCGGCAGCAGGGGGACCCCACGGCCGCGATGCTGGGGCGGCTCACCCTCAACCCGATCGCGCACCTCGACCCGGTCGGGAGCCTGCTGGTGCCGGGGATCCTCGCCCTCACGGGGGCGCCGATCCTGGGGTGGGCGAAGCCGGTGCCGGTCAACCCACGCAACTTCCGCCATTTCAAGCGGGGAGACATCCTGGTCTCGCTGGCCGGGGTCACCGTCAACTTCCTGCTGGCGATCGCCTTCGTGCTGGTGCTGGCGCTGGTCATCTGGGGGGAGCGGGCGGCGCCAGGCCTCGGCGGGAGCTGGCGCGTGCTGAGCGCAATGGCGGGGTACGGCATCCAGATCAACTTCATCCTCATGCTGTTCAACCTCATCCCCATCCCTCCGCTCGACGGGTCGCACGTCTTCTACTATCTGCTTCCGCCGCGGCTCGGGCTCAAGTACCGGCAGCTGGGGCAGTACGGCATGCTGATTCTCTTCCTCCTGCTCTTCGTCGGAGGGTTCGCCTTCCTGCGGTGGCCGCTGGGCTACCTCATGGGCGCCGCGGAGGCCCTCCTCGGGCTGTTCATCTAGGCGGGGCGCGTGGACGCCGCGCGGCCGGACCCGCTGGTCATCCAGCTCGAGCGCTTCCAGGGCCCCCTCGACCTCCTCCTGCACCTCGTTCGCAAGCAGGACGTCGACGTCTTCGACATCCCGATCGCGAGCATCACCCGGCAGTTCCTCCGCGCCATCCGCGACGTGGAGCGGCTGGGGCTGGAGCGCGCGGGCGAGTTCCTCGAGATGGCGGCCACCCTCCTCCGCATCAAGGCGCAGCTCCTCTTCCCGCGCCGCCAGGAGGACGAGGGGGAGGACCCACGCGCTGAGCTGGTGCGCCGCCTCCTGGAGTACGAGCACTTCCGCGAGGCCGCCGGAATGCTGGAGAGCGCCGGACACGACCAAGCCCGCTTCCGCGCGCGGGCGTTCGTGGAGCCGCGCCCTGCGCCGCGCCGCGACCAGGGCCGGCTGGAGACGGGATGGGACGATGTCTGGGACGCCATGCTGCGTTTGCTGGAACGCCTGGAGGAGCCGGAGGCCCGCTACCAGGTACGCGGGCGCCTCGTCAGCATCGACGAAAAGATCGCCTATGTCCTCGACGTGCTAACCCGATCCCCGCGGGTCGAGTTCGGGGCGCTGGTGAGCCCCTGGGAGAGCCGCATGCACGCGGTGATGTCGCTGCTGGCCTGCCTGGAGCTCACCAAGCGGAGCGGCCTGCGCCTGCGGCAGGCCTCCCCCTTCGCGGCCCTCTGGGTCTGCCGCCGCGCCGGGGAAGCGGATGCTGCCTAGCCGCGTCGTGGAGGCCCTCCTCTTCGCCAGCGACGCGCCGCTCAGCGCGGCCGACCTGGCGCGGGCCGAGGAGGAGCTCGACGAGGAACAGGTGGAGCGCCTGGTCGCGGAGCTGCGCGCCGAGTACGAGCGAGAGGGGCGCGCCTTCGGCATCTACGAGATCGCCGGGGGGTACCAGCTCCTCACCCGGCCAGAGTTCGCGCCGGTCCTGGAGCGCTTCGACACCGTGCCGGTCCCGGCGCGGCTCTCGGGGCCGGCACTCGAGACCCTCGCGATCGTCGCCTACCGCCAGCCCGTGGGGCGGGCGGAGATCGAGGAGATTCGCGGCGTGGGCGCGGGCGGCGTGTTGAAGACGCTGCAGGAGCGCGCCCTGGTGGAGGTGGTGGGGCGCGGCGAGGGGCTCGGCCGCCCGCTGCTCTACGGCACCACCCGCACCTTCCTCGGGCACTTCGGGTTCCGGTCCCTCGAGGACCTGCCGCGACCCGACCAACTTCCAGTCATTCTCTCCCGTGAGCCGGCGACCGGGCCGTAAGCCGCCCCGCAAGGGCGGCCCAGAGCGAGGCGAGGCCGAGAGCCTGCGCCTCCAATCCTACCTCGCGCGCGCCGGGATCGCCTCCCGCCGAGCCAGCGAGGAGATCATCCGCGCCGGACGCGTGCGCGTGAACGGCCGCCTCCCCGAGCTCGGCTCGAAGGTGACGCCCGGCCGCGACCGCGTGGAGGTGGACGGCCGCGAGGTGCGTCTGCAGCGCGTGGAGTGGGTCGCCCTCCACAAGCCGAAAGGCTACGTCACCACCCGCGACGACCCCCGCGGGCGGAAGACCGTCTACGACCTCCTCCCGGCTGGGCTGCACCACCTCTTCCACGTAGGGCGGCTCGACCGCGACAGCGCGGGGCTGCTGCTGCTCACCAACGACGGCGACACCGCCAACCGCCTCCTCCACCCCCGCTATGGCACCACGAAGGAGTACCTCGCCGACGTGGAGGGCGAGCCCGCCGTCCGCGAGCTCCGCGCGCTGGTCGAGGGCGTCGAGCTGGAGGACGGGATGGCGCACGCCGAGACCGTCGAGATCCGCGGTGAAATCCGCGACGGGGAAACCCGCCTCCTCCTGGTGATGCGGGAGGGGAGGCACCGCGAGATCCGCCGCATGCTGGAGGCGATCGGCTATCCGGTGAAGCGCCTCTTCCGCCGCCGCTTCGGCCCGATCCGGCTGGGGAAGCTCCCCCCCGGCCGCTGGCGCACCCTCACCCAAGACGAGGTGGAGCTGCTGCGGGACCCCGACGCGTCCTCCTCCCCATGACGAATCGCCCCCTGCCGGTGGACGGCGAAGCCCTCGCTCCCGGCGAGCTGGCCGGCCGCATCCTCGCCGAGGTGCACCGCCGCGTGGTGGGCCAGGAATCCATGGTCGAGCGGCTCCTCGTCGGGCTGCTGACCGGCGGACACATCCTCTTCGAGGGGGTGCCGGGGCTCGCCAAGACCCTCACCGTCAAGACGCTCGCCGAGACGGTGGACGCCTCCTTCCAACGCATCCAGTTCACCCCCGACCTCCTCCCCGCCGACGTGGTCGGCACCGTGATCTACAACGCGAAGACCGGGGAGTTCATCCCGCACCGCGGCCCCATCTTCGCGCACATCGTGCTCGCCGACGAGATCAACCGCGCCCCCGCCAAGGTGCAGGCGGCGCTGCTGGAGGCGATGCAGGAGCGCCAGGTGACCGTCGGCGGCGAGACCTTTCCGCTCCCCGACCCTTTTCTCGTCCTGGCGACGCAGAACCCCATCGAGCAGGAAGGGACGTACCCGCTGCCGGAGGCGCAGGTCGACCGCTTCATGCTGAAGGTGGTGGTGGGCTACCCCACGCGCGAGGAGGAAAAGGAGATCCTGCGGCGGATGTCGGGCACCGGCTCCATCGCCGTGCGCCGGGTGGCGGGGCCCGCGGAGATCCTCCGCGCCCGCGAGGCGATCTCCCGCCTCTATCTGGACGACAAGATCGCCGAGTACCTCATCGACCTCGTCGGCGCCACGCGCGACCCGCGCGCCTTCGGCCTGCCGGACCTCGTTCCGCTGATCGAGATCGGCGCCTCCCCCCGCGCCACCCTGGCGCTGGGGCTGTGCGCGCGGGCGCACGCCTTCCTGCGCGGCCGCAACTACGTCGTCCCCGACGACGTGAAGGCGATGGCGCCGGACGTTCTCCGGCACCGGGTCATCACCACCTACGAGGCGGAGGCGGAGGAGGTCACCTCGGACCACCTGGTGCGCCGCATCCTGGAACGTGTTCCCCCCCCGTAGCGCCCCATGGTCCGCAGCTGGCGCAAGAGGGCGAGCCCCGATCCTCCCGCGGCCTCGCGCGAGGTGCTCCGGCAGGTGCGGCGCATCGACCTGCGCACGCGAGCCCTAGTCGACTCGCGCTTCAGCGGCGAGTACCACTCGGTCTTCAAGGGGCAGGGGATGGAGTTCGCGGAAGTGCGCGAGTACCAGCCCGGCGACGACGTGCGCGCCATCGACTGGAACGTGACCGCACGTCTCGGGCACCCTTTCGTGAAGCGCTTCGTGGAGGAGCGCGAGCTGACGGTGCTGCTGGTGGTGGACCTCTCCGCCTCGCAGCGCTGGGGTACGAAGGGGCGCTTCAAGTCGGAGCTGGTGGCGGAGGTCGCCGCCACGCTGGCGATGTCCGCGATGCGGAACGGCGACCGCATCGGCCTGCTCCTGGTGACCGACCGCATCGAGTGGTTCGTGCCGCCGCGGAAGGGGCGGAGACACGTCCTGCGTCTGATCCGCGACCTCCTCGCATTCCGCCCCGACGGCGCCGGGACCGACCTGGCGGCTGGGATCGAGTACGCCGCCCGGCTCCTCCGCTCCCGCGCGGTCGTTTTCCTCTTCTCCGATTTCGTGCTCCCCGATGGCTGGGAGGTCTTCTCCCGTTCGATGACGCGGGCCGCCGCCCGGCACGATCTGGTCGCCGTCCACCTCACCGATCCCCGCGACGCCGAGCTCCCCAGCGTGGGACTGCTCGCGCTGCGCGATCCGGAGACCGGCGAGCGCGTCGTACTCGACACCTCCGACCGCCGCACGCGCGAACGATACGCGGCGCTCGTGAGCGGCGAGATCGGAAGCGCGACACGCCTCTTCCGCCGGCTCGGCGTGGACGAGATTCGGCTGAGCACCGGCGCTCCGTACGCCGCTGCCCTCCTCGCGTTCTTCGAGCGCCGCGGCCGGAGGCGGCGGTGAGGGCAGCGCGCCTCGCGGCGGGGACGCTCCTCCTCGCGGCCGGCGGTCTCGCCGCGCAGGCGCCGCCGCTGCGCGTGTCGGGCGCCGTGGCGCCGGAGACGGTGACGGTGGGCGACCGCTTCCGCTCGGTGCTGCAGGTGGTGGCTCCGCTCGGCACCACGGTGGAGTTCTCGCCCCTGGCGATCGGCGACACTCTTCAGCCGGCGGACTCGCTGCGCGTCCTCCCGGCCCGCGCGGGGGAGCCGCCGATCGCCGTCTACTCGCTCGTGGCGTGGATCGCGGCGAGGCCGCTGAGCGCGCAGGCGCCGGTCCGCGTCTCGCTTCCTGACGGCTCCGCCGCCACCTATCTCGTCCCGCTCCGGCTCCCGGTGGTGCGCTCGGTGCTGCCGGCCGACGCCCGGGAGGTCGAGCCCCGCCCCGCTCGCGGCGAGCTGCCGCTGACCGGGGCGCCCCGGCCGTGGTGGCCGTGGGCGCTCCTCCTGGCGACCCTACTCGCGCTCGCCGTCGGCGCGTGGCGACTCCTCCGGCTCCGCGGGGCGGAGCCGGAGGCGGTGGAGCCCTCCGCGCGTGAGCGGGCGCTGCGGGAGCTCCACCGGGTCTCGTCCCGGCGCGCGATCGTCGGCGAGGCGGAGGCGCTCTACCCGGACGCCACCTCCGTGCTGCGCCATTACCTGGCGGAGGTGGGCGCCGCCTGGGGAACCGATCTCACCACGCGCGAGCTGCTGGAGCGGCTGCGCCTCGACTCGGTCGCCGAGGAGCACCGGGAGCCGCTGCGGGCGCTGCTGCAGCACGCCGACCGGGTGAAGTTCGCGCGCTACTCGCCTACCCCTGCCGAGGTCGACGCCTTCTTCGCCGCGGCGTGCGACTGGATCCGCGCCTGTCCCCCGGCGCCGGCCGGAAACACCGAGCGGGAGGCCGCTTGAGCGTCGTGTGGGCGCGCCCGGAGTGGCTCCTGCTGCTCCCCCTCCTCCTTCACCTCGCCGTGTGGAAGCTCCGGCGCGCGGGTTCCGCGCTGAGCTTCCCCCGCGGCGCCTCGCTCGCCCACGAGGGGGTGGCCGTGCGGTGGGCGCTGGAGAAAGCCCCCGTACTCCTCCGCATCGCCTGCCTCTTCCTGCTCGTGCTCGCCCTTGCCCGCCCGCGGACGGTGGCCTCCGTCGCCGAGGAGCCCGCCGCGGGCGTCCCGATCGTCGTCGCGATCGACGTCTCCTCCTCGATGCTCGCGCAGGACTTCCGGCCGGACGACCGCCTGGAGGTGGCGAAGCGGACGGTCGCGAGCTTCGTGCGGGGGCGTCCGGACGACCCGGTGGGGCTGGTCGCCTTCGCCGCCGAGGCGCTCACTCTCGTCCCGCTCACCACGCTGCAGCCGGTGCTGCTGAGCGCGCTCGGAAGTCTTCGAGTCGGTTTGCTGGAAGACGGCACGGCGATCGGGGAGGGGCTGGCGACGGCCGTGAACCGCCTCCGCGGGGTGGAGGCGGAGGACCGGGTGGTGATCCTGATGAGCGACGGAGAGAGCAACCGCGGCGAGGTCGACCCGATGGAAGCCGCGCGGGCCGCGGCCACCTACGGCATCCGGGTGTTCGCCATCGGCGTAGGCTCGGAGGGCGTGGCGCCCGTCCCGGTGCAGGAGGAGGGGGGGATCCGCTACGCCGAGCTGCCGGTCGGGATCGACGAGGAGCTGCTGCGGGGGATCGCCGAAACCACCGGGGGCCGGTACTTCCGCGCCACCGACCCGGAGGCGCTGCGGCGGATCTACGACCGGATCGACGGACTGGTCGGCGCATCGCCGGAGCCGACCCGCCTGGTGGAATACGCGGAGTGGTACCTCCCGCTTCTGCTGGCCGCGGCGGGCGCACTCCTGGGCGAGTGGCTCCTTCGCGGCTCCCGCTGGGGAACGGTCCCGTGAGCGGCGCCGCCTGGCTCGCCGCCGGCGTCGCGGTCCCCATGCTGGTCGCGCTGGCCGTCGCGGAGTTCGTGCGGAGGCGCCGCCGCGTCGCCGCACGTCTGGGCGACCGGTCGCTCCTCGCGGCGCTGGCGGGGGAGGACCTGGTGGCGGTCCCCTGGCGGCGGGTGGCGCCGGTGCTCCTCGCCGCGCTCTGCCTCGGCGCAGCGCTGTCCGATCCGGGCTGGGGCGGGGCGGGGAAGGGGGCGGAGGTGCGCGGGCGAAGGATCGTGCTGGTGCTCGACGCCTCCGGCTCGATGCTCGCGGCCGACGCGGCGCCCAACCGCCTCGAAACGCTCCGCGCGGCTTCCCGGGAGCTGGCGGCCGAGCTGCCGGGTGCCGCGGTCGCGGTGGTCGTCTTCGCGGGCCGCGCCTACGCCCTCGTTCCGCCCACGGTGGATCGGGCCGCGCTGGACCTCTTCCTCGACGCGCTGGAGCCGGCGATGGTGACGCAGAGCGGTTCCTCCCTCTCGGCGGCGGTGCGGCAGGGGGTCGGGCTGCTCGCCGCCGGCGGTCGGGACCCTTCCGGGGGCGCGCTCGTCCTCATCTCGGACGGCGACGCGCTGGAGGACCCGGCGCGGGTGCTGGAGGCCGCCGCGCTGGCCCGGCGCGCCGGGATCCCAGTCCATGCGCTCGGCGCCGGGACGGCGGCCGGGGCGCCGGTTCCGGACGTCGACCTCGCCACCGGCCGGGCGGTGGGGTTCAAGCGCGAAGTGGACGGCGAGGTGGCGGTGTCGAGGCTGAACGAGGAGCTGCTGCGCCAGATCGCGCGGGAGACGGGCGGAACGTACGCGGCGCTCTCCGCCTCCGGCTCGGTCGAGCGGCTGGCCGGCCGGCTGCGCGCGCGGGTCGGCGGGGCGGAGGGCGGGGCCGACCGCAGGCCGCCGCGCTTCGCCTGGTTCGCCTCGCTGGCGCTCCTCCTGCTGGCGGGGGAGACGGTGGCGGCCGGTCTCGCGCCGCGGCGGAGCCCGTGAAACGGTGCCTGCCGACCGTACTCCTCCTCGCCGCGGCGGTAGGGTGCGGCGGAGATCCGCTCCCGCCTCCGGCGGACGCCGCCGTCGCGGCGCGGGCCTATCAGGCGCGGCTGGAGGAGGACCCGGAGGACCCGGTGCTCCGCTACGACCTCGGGACGGCGCTGCTCCGCCTGGAGCGCTTCGACGCCGCGCGGCCGCACCTGGAGGCCGCTTCCCGCATCGGAGCGCCCGACGTGCGGCAGGCGGCCTACTACAACCTCGGCAACTCGGACCTCGAGCCGTCCTTCGCCGGACGTGTGGCGGGCGCGGAGCGGGAGCGGCTGGTGCGGGCGATCGCCGCTTACAAGCGCGCTCTCCTCCTCGACCCCTCGGACGCCGACGCGAAGTGGAACCTGGAGCTCGCCCGACGCCTCCTGCGCCGGGCGCCTCCGCGTCCACGCGGAGGGGGAGGCGGCGCGGGCGCGGGGGAAGATCCGCGGAGCGGCCGGCAGGATCCGCGGCTGCGCCCCTCCGGCGGCTCGGGACCCCGGCCGCCTCTCTCGCCGGCCGCCGCGGAGCGCCTCCTTTCGGCCGCGCGGGAGAGGGAGGTCCGGGTGCAGCGGGACGTGCTCCGCAAGCAGCAGCCGCGCTCCTCCCGCGCCCACTGAGGCGTCAGCCCGCCCGCGCCCAGCGCGCCAGCTCGCCCAGCGAGGGGCGCTTGCCCGTGCTGAGGATCCCCACCCGGTACACCTTCCCCGCCAGGCTTCCGAGCGCGTAGACGGAGAAGACGAGGAGGAGCAGCGACCCCGCGACCTCCCAGCCGCCCGGCGTCCCCGCGCCCATGCGCATCGGCATCACCACCGGGGAGGTCAAAGGGAACCAGCCGAGCACGCGGGCGAGGGTGCCCTCCGGCGTCTCCACGATCGGCTGCGCCACCAGGACGGGGACGAGGAGCGGCGCGACGAGCGGAAGGGTGAAGCGCTGCGCGTCCTCCGCGCTCGCCGCCGCGGCGCCGGCCGCGGCGAAGAGGGAGGAGTAGAGGAAGAATCCCAGCACCGCAAAGACGAGCATCGAGGCCGCGATCCAGGGGTCGGCGGGAGCCCGGAGAGCGTCGAAGAGCTCGGAGGGAACGCCGAGCAGCTCCGCGAGCCGCCGGCGCCACGCGTGGAGGACGAGGGCCAGGGTGAGCCAGACGGCGACCTGGAGGAGCGCGGCGAAACCCACTCCCAGCACCTTGCCCAGCATGAGGTGCGAGGCGCGGATCGACGAGATCAGCACCTCGGCGATCCGGTTGCTCTTCTCCTCCTGCACGCTGTGCAGCACCTGCACGCCATAAAGGAGGATGAGGAAGTAGAGGGAGAAGCCGATCATCAGCGCGAAGAGGATCCCTCCTTCCTCCGGCGGCGCGGCGCCGGGGATTCCGCCCACGCGGGAGGCGACCAGCCGCACCGGCTCGAACACCGCCGTGGCGAGCGCCGGCTCCACCCCCACCCGCCGCAGCCGGGCCTGCACCACCGCCGCGGAGAGCGCGAGGGCGAGCTGCCCGCGCAGCGCCTCGCCACCCTCCCGCACCCGATAGCTGGCGGTGCCGGCGTCCAGCACCGCCGGCGGAATCCAGAGCAGGGCGTCCACCCCGGCGCCGGCGGAGAGGAGGGTGAGCAGAGAGTCCTCCACCTCGTCCAGCGGCCGGGGGAGAACCGTCAGCTCCACGGCGCCGCCCTGGGCCGCCACCGCCCGCGCGACGGCCTCTCCGATCCCGGCGCGGGACTCGTCCACCACCGCGACCCGCTCGGCCCGCTCCGGCGTCGGGCGGCCGGTGAGCGCCGGGACGACGAGGAAGAGGGAGAAGAAGACGGGGGTGAGGACGGTGCTCGCGACGAAGCTCCTCGATCTCACCCGCTCCACGAACTCCCGCTGGAGCACGATCCAGAGCTCAGACAAGCGCCTCCTCGTTCCGGCGCGGAGCACGCGCCGCCTCGCCCACGCGCTCGACGAAGATCTCGTGCAGCGACGGCTCGACGCGCTCGAGGCGGGTCAGCGGCTCGCCGAGCCGGGAGATCCCTTCCAGCAGGCCACGGGAGTCCGCCGCCGGAGCCATCTCCACCTCCCACCCCTCGCCGCGGCCCCGCACGGAGAGAAATCCCGCATGCGACCTCACCCATGCCTCGGTGGCCGGCGAGGGACCCTCGACCGCGATCCGCCAGCGGTTCCCCCGGTAGCGCCGCCGGATCTCGCGCAGCTCGCCGTCGAGCACCTTTCGTCCGCCGGCGATGATGCAGACCGAGTCGCAGAGCTGTTCCGCCTGGTCCATGTTGTGAGTGCTGAAGAGCACCGTCTTCCCCTCGTCCCGCGCGGCGAGGAGGGCCTCGATCAGCACACCCTGGTTGACGGGGTCGAGGCCCGAGGTGGGCTCGTCGAGGACGAGAAGGTCCGGCGAGTGGACGACGGTGGAGACGAACTGCACCTTCTGCTGCATTCCCTTCGAGAGCGAGTCCACCCGCTGCCGGCTCCACTCGGCGAGCCCCAGCCGCTCCAGCCAGCGGGCGCCCTCCGACCGGGCTCGGGAGGCAGGCATCCCCTTCAGCCGCCCGAAGAAGACGATCGCGTCGAGGACGCGCATCTTCCGGTACAGCCCACGCTCCTCCGGGAGGTAGCCGACGCGGCGGAGGGCCGTGCGATCCCTCTCCGGGTCCGATCCGAGCAACTCGACGCGCCCCGAGTCGCGGCCGATGATCCCGAGGGCGATCCGGAGCGTGGTGGACTTCCCCGCGCCGTTCGGTCCGAGGACGCCGTAGATGGTGCCGCGCGGGATGGCGAGGGAGAGCCCGGCCACCGCGAGGTGCCCCGCGAACCGCTTGCTGACGTCTTCCAGGAGGAGCGCGTGCGGCATCCGGGGATCGGCGGAGAGGGGTGCCGGTGTGGCGGCGACGGGGGGGCGAAGCTACGCCCGCCGGAGCGGGCGCCGCAACCCGCCGGGCGGGGGACGGGTGCCCGCCGAATGCGCCGACGGGGGAGCCGGGCTCAGGGCGCGCCGCCGGCGCCGGCGAACGCCGCGGAGTAGCCTTCCTCCTCGACCGCGGCGATCATCTGCTCGGGCGCCACGCGCGCCTCGTCGTACTCGACCTCGGCGGCGCCCGACTCGAGGTGCACGGTGGCGTTGCGGACGCCGTCCTGATTGCGGAGCGCCTTCTCGACGGCCTCGACGCAGTGTCCGCACGTCATTCCCGATACCTTCAGTCGCGTCGTCTTCATCGTTCTCCTCGTGGTTGGGGACGCGGGCGAGCTCCTCCAGGGCGGCAGGTTCCATACCACCGCCCGGGGCGGCCGTGGATCCGCCGCGGGCCCCGACTCCGGCTGTTGACCGGGAGGAGGGGTGGCCCCTACAATCCCCCCGAACCGGACCTCCAGGAGATCCCGTGCACGATTATCCCAACCTCTCGATCCTCCGGCACCCGCTCATCCAGCACAAGCTGACGGTGCTGCGGGCGCGGACCACCTCGAAGAAGAAGTTCAAGGAGCTGGTGGACGAGATCTCGATGCTGATGGCGTACGAGGTCACCAAGGAGCTCCCGCTCGAGGAGGTCGAGATCGACACTCCGCTGGAGACCACGGTGCAGAAGCGGCTCTCGGGGAAGAAGCTCACCGTGGTGCCGATCCTCCGCGCGGGGCTCGGGATGATCGAAGGGGTGGTGAGGCTGATGCCCTCGGTGCGAGTGGGGCACATCGGGCTCTACCGGGAGCACGACACGCTGCAGCCGGTGGACTACTACTTCAAGATCCCGCCGACTCCGGAGGAGCGGGAGTTCATCCTCCTCGACCCCATGCTCGCGACGGGCGGCTCGGCGGCGGCGGCAGTGACGTCGCTGAAGCGGCACGGCGCCGAGCGGATCCAGTTCATGTGCCTGGTCGCGGCTCCGGAGGGGGTGCGGCGGATGGGGGAGGAGCACCCCGACGTGCCGGTGTTCGCCGCCGCGCTCGACCGCGAGCTGGACTCGAACGGCTACATCCGGCCGGGGCTGGGAGACGCCGGCGATCGGCTCTTCGGCACCCGCTGAGGAAGCTCGTCGGCGGGTTGACCCGCGCCCCCGCGCCGTGGTACATTCTCGCTCCCGCGCCATCCCGCGCGCCTGGGCCGTTAGCTCAGCTGGTCAGAGCAGGGGACTCATAATCCTCGGGTCGCAGGTTCGAGCCCTGCACGGCCCATCGTGGACCGTTGAATAGTAGTGCGCCGCGCTGGATCGTGCGCCCCGGCGTCTCCCCTGGCGCTACGTACCGGACGATCTGCCGCCCGGCTCCGCCGTGTACCCGCAGGCAGAGCGGTGGATCGCCGGCGCCGTCTAGGCGAGGGTGCACGTCCTGAACGCACCCGAAGGCCACCGTGCCGGGAGATCACGCCCGGCGCAGAGCCGCCGTCGCCGGCAGGGACGGAGCCTCGTCAGTGCAGGGACGAGCCACCATGATCTCGCACGGAACGGCTGCTTCAGCGGGCATGGATTGACTGCATGAAGACGCTGCGCATCTACCTGGACACGTCGGTCCTCGGCGGCTGTTTCGAGCCAGAGTTCGCGCCCTGGTCCAACGGTCTCGTGGACGACATCCGGGCAGGCGTGTTCCGACCCGTCCTGTCCGATCTGCTCGCCACCGAGGTGCGGCCCGCACCCGAGCCGGTGCGGATCGTTCACGCGGAGTTGTTGACATACGCACCGCAGCCTGTCGTCGTCAGCGACGAAGCGTTGGACCTGCTTTCGTCTTACGAAGCCCACAGCGTGCTGGTCCCAAGTTTCGCAGCGATATGCTCCATATCGCGCTTGCGACGCTGGCCGAGGCGGACGTGCTGGTGAGTTGGAACTTTCGACACATCGTCCGGCTCGACAAGATCCGCTTGTTCCAGGCGGTGAACATGGAACAGGGATATAAGCCGCTGCCGATTCATTCTCCACGGGAGGTAACAACCTATGGAAAAGAATCCCATCCGAGCAGTTGAACTGGTGCGCCGCATCCGAGATGCTCAGTACGCGGAGACTCGGAGCATGTCGCGTGAAGAACTGAAGGCATTCTTCGCGCGCGAGGCGGCTGCGGCACGGAATGAAGCTCAGCAACTCCTCGGTGAGGGGATACCGGCCTCGCCTTGCGGGTGAGTGGTGGTCCCGCCAGCTTGGAGGAGGACCCTCACCCCTGGAGCCGTTATGCAGATCGAGTTCACCGCCGTTTTCCAGCGAGTTCCCGAAGGCTACATCGGATTCGTGGAAGAGCTACCGGGGGCCAACACGCAGGACGCGACGTTGGAGGAGGCACGCGCCAACTTGCCCGAAGCCGTCGCGCTTGTACTCCAAGCGAATCGCGCTCTGGCCGAAGAACTTCTCGCCGGGAAAGATATCATCCGTGAGCCGCTGCGGATTGCGTCCGGGTGAAGCGGCGAGATCTCCTGCGGCACCCAGAGGCGCATAGCTGCGAGTTTCTGCGCGAAGGCGGCGCGCACTCGGTCTACGTCAACCGGAGTGCTCGCAGAGCCTCGACCGTGCCTCGTCACCGCGAGATCAACGAGTTCATGGCCCGCAAGATCTGCAGGGATCTGGAAGTTCCGGAGCCGTAGTGGCCGGTCGGTGGTAGCGCGACGACTCGTGTGTAAATGCTTTCCGGGTTCGGGGTTGCTATTCTCGGATGCAGGCGGCTGCCGCCGCCTGCTCCATCTCCCAGACCGGCCACAAGTCCAGATAGCAGCGCTCCCAGACCGGCCCGGACGTGTACGACCTCATGCATGAAGCCGTCCCAGCCAGCGCGGTCCAAACCGCCGCTGCCTCCGGCTCCTCCTCCGCTCTTCCGGCTCGCCCGCGCGGCCCACCCCACCCTCCGTTCGCCTCCCGGGCGTGCATGCAACGGGGTGGACGTGGTAGATTGTCGCCGCGGCGGGGGCGGACGGCCCTTCGACCGCAGCACCCGAGACCCCGTTCCGATGAACGATCGAATCCTCCGGGCCGTGCGGCGGGAGCCCGTCGACGCCACCCCCGTCTGGTTCATGCGGCAGGCCGGCCGATCCCTCCCGCGCTACCGCGACCTCCGCGCCGAGGCCGGGATGTTCGACATCCTCCGGGACCCGGAAGCCGCGGCGGAGATCACGGCGCTCCCCCTCGAGTACTTCCCCGTGGACGCCTGCGTCCTCTACAACGACCTCTCCACCCCCTACTTCGGGGCGGGGTTCGACGTCGAGATGCGCCCGGGCGTGGGTCCGGTCGTGACGCCGCGCATCGAGAAGCCCTCCGACGTGGACCAGCTCACGCCGTACGATCCCCGCGTGGCGATGGACTACATCCTCGACCAGATCCGCCTCCTGGTGTCGCGGCTCGAGGTGCCAGTGCTGGGCTTCGTGGGCGCGCCCTTCACCCTCTGCACCTACCTGATATCCGGCTCCCGCGCCCGCAACGTCGACGAGACCAAGTCGTTCATGTGGCGCGAGCCCGAGGCGTGGGCGCGGCTCGCCGGCTTCTGGGCCGAGCAGATGGCCGAGTTCGGGATCGCGCAGCACGAGGCCGGCGCGGCCGTGGTGCAGGTGTTCGACTCCTGGGCCGGGAGCCTCGCCCCGCGCGACTACGAGGCGCACGTCCTGCCGCACATGCGGCGGCTCTTCGAGCGGCTGGAGGCGGCGGGGGTGCCGTCGATCAACTTCGCCACCGGCAACCCGCTCCTCCTCCCGCTCCTGGCGCAGGCGGGCGGCGAGGTCATCGGCGTCGACTGGCGCATCTCCATCGACGAGGCGTGGAAGATGGTGGGGGAGGACCGGGCGGTGCAGGGGAACCTCGACCCGGTCGCGATGGCGTCCGGACGCGAGGTCGCGCTGCGCGAGGCGCGCGAGATCCTCGACCGGGTGGAAGGACGCCCCGGCCACATCTTCAACTGCGGCCACGGCCTCCTCCCCGATACCGATCCGGACGTGCTCCGCGCGGTGGTCGATTTCGTCCACGAGCGTACCGCGTGACCGGCCCGGCGTGTCCGAGGGCGCCGGCCTCCCCCAGCCGCAGACGAGGCAAGCAATGAAGACAGGGGTCCTTCTCCTCAATTTCGGGGAGCCCGAGCATCCGACGCTGGCGGAGGTCGTCCCCTTCCTCGAGCGCATCTTCTCGCTCAACGCGCCGCTCATGGGAGGGGAGGCCACGCCGGAGCAGGTGCTGGCGCGCAGCCGGCAGCTCGCGGAGGCGCGCGCGCCCGGCCTGATCGAGGAGTACGAGGAGATCGGCGGGTCTCCGCTGAGGCCGCAGGCGCGCGAGCAGGGAGAGCTGCTCGAGGCCGAGCTCCGCCGCCGCGGCCACGACGCGGCGGTGCTCCTGGGGATGCAGTTCACTGACCCCTCCATCGCCGAGGCCGTGCAGGGGGCGCGGGCGCAGGGGGTGGAGCGGCTGATCGCACTGCCCGTTTATCCGCTGGCGGGGCCCTCGACCACCGTGGCGGCGCTCGCGCAGGTGGACCGCGCGGCGCGGGAGCTCGCCTGGGACGTGCCGGTGCTCCGCATCAGCGGCTGGCACCGCCACCCCGCGTACACGGCCCTCCGCGCCGAGGCGGTGCGGCGCGTGCTCCGCGAGAACGGCCTCTCGCTCGAGGACCCCGGCACCCGCCTGGTCTTCTCCGCGCACGGCACCCCGCTGAAATATCTCGAGGAGGGGAACGGCTACGAGACCTACGTGCGGGACTTCTGCGCCAGCCTGGCCGCGGAGCTGGACGCGCCGCGCTACGAGCTCGGCTACCAGAACCACACGAACCGCCCCGGCGTACGCTGGACGCAGCCCGATATCGACCGGGTGATCGCCGGGACAGATGCGCGGCGGGTGGTCGTGGACGCCGTCTCCTTCATGCACGAGCAGTCGGAGACGCTGGCGGAGCTGGACGGCGACCTGCGGGAGGCGGCGGAGGGGCGTGGACTCGCCTTCTTCCGGGTGCCGGTCCCCTACGCGGACCCTGCCTTCATCTCCCTCCTCGCCGACCTCGTGGACCCCCTGACGCGCGACCCCGCGCCCGCGCCGGGAACGGTGGCCGTGGCGGGGGTGGAGCTGCGGCAGTGCCGCTGCCAGCCGGCACCGGGCACGTACTGCATGAACCCGCAGATCCGGCCATGAACGGGCACGGCGGCGCGGACCGACCTTTCGCGCCGCTGCGGGGTACGAGCCCCGCGGGAGCCCTTCCGGGGGCTCCGGTCCCGTACGCCGGAACTGCAACTTCGCGAGGAAGAAGGATGAAGAAGATCAACCGCGCCGTGGTCGGCCTGCTCGCCCTGCCTCTCTCGATGGCGGCCGTTTCGTGCTCCCGGCCCGCGGCGGCCGAGACCGTCGTGACGGTCTACAAGAGTCCCACCTGCGGCTGCTGCGCCAACTGGGTCGACCACCTCCGCAAGCACGGCTTCGCGGTGCAGGTGGTCGACCGCCCGGACGTGACGCCGGTGAAGCGCGCGCACTCCGTGCCGGACGCCCTCGCCTCGTGCCACACCGGCGTGGTCGAGGGGTACGCGATCGAGGGCCACGTCCCCGCCGACGTAGTGCGGAAGCTCCTCGCCGAGCGGCCCGCGGTGAAGGGGATCGCGGTGCCGGGGATGCCCGTCGGCTCCCCCGGGATGGAGATGGGCGACCGGCACGATCCCTACGAGGTGTATACCTTCGACGAGAACGGCCCGCGGGATGTCTACGCCGTCCGCTGAGGGCGGGCCGGATAGCCGCGGGGCGGGCCGCCGGACATGATCGCGATCGTTGGGGGAGGGCTGACGGGACTGGCGCTGGCGCACGAGCTGGCCCGCCGCGGCGCTCCCCACGTCGTCCTGGAGGCCATGGACCGGCCGGGCGGGGTGATCCGGAGCGGCCGGGTGGAGGGGCACCTCCTGGAGTGGGGTCCGCAGCGCGCCCGCCTCACCCGGACCCTCGCCGGCCTGGTCGAGGAGCTGGACATTCGGGACCGCCTCGTCACCGCCCCGGCCGGACTGCCTCTCTTCGTCTACCGCGCCGGCAGGCTGCGCGAGGTGCCCTTCTCGGCGGGGGCCTTCCTCCGGACTGACCTCTTCTCGCTCCGCGGGAAGCTGCGGGTGCTCCTGGAACCCCTCACCTCCGGCGCGCGCGACGACGAGCGGGTGGCGGATCTCTTCTCGCGAAAGGTCGGACGTGAGGCCTACGAGAACCTGCTCGGTCCCCTTTACGGCGGCCTGTACGCTTCCGACCCGGCGGACATGGTCGTCTCCCTCTCGCTGGGGCACGTGCTGCGGGAGTTCGGGATCGGCCGGAGCCTCCTCCTCCCGCTGCTGCGGCGGGGCGCGCGGATCGACCCTCCGCCGGCGTGCTCCTTCGAGGAGGGCCTCGAAACGCTGCCGGCGGCTCTCTACGCCGCGAACCGCGCCACCGTCCGCCTGGAGACGCCGGTGGACTCCGTTCGGCGGGACGGGGCGGGGTACCTCGTCGAGGCGCGGGGGCAGTCGATCGCGGCGGAGCGGGTGGTGCTCACCACGCCCGCGCCGGCGGCGGCGCGCCTCCTGCGCGACGTCGCTCCCCCGGCCGCCGAGCGCGTGGCGCGGCTCCGCTACAACCCCCTCGCCGTGGTCCACCTCCTCGCCGATACCGAGCTGCGAGGGCTCGGATACCAGGTTTCGCTCGCCGAGTCGCTCTGGACGCGGGGGGTGACCTTCAACGACAGCCTCTTCGGGCGCCGCGGGGTGTACACCGCCTATCTCGGCGGGGCGAAGGCGCCGGAGGTGGTGGAGAGGGCGGACGGGGAGATCGCTCGCCGCGCGGTGGAGGAGTTCCGCGCCGCCACGGGCTTCGACGCGCGCGCGCTGAACGTGGAGCGGGAGCGGATGCCCGCCTGGGACGCCTCGTGGAGCGCTCTGCGGGGGCTCGACCTCCCCCCCGGCCTCGTCGTCGCCGCCAACTGGCAGTCGCGCCCGGGGATGCCGGGGCGGCTCGCGCAGGCAGAGCGGTTGGCCGAGGAGCTCTCGACGCGTATGGAGGAGGGGAGCCGCTGAGGAAGGGAGAGGCCGCCCCGGGGCGCCGGGATCACCGTCCCGGCGCCCGACGCCCGTTCAGCCGGGATCGTGCCGCTCCTCCCAGGCCCGGAGGATCGAGGCGCGGTCCATGATGCACCGGCCGTCCACCTCGATCGCCTCGGGGTAGCTCTCGTTCGTCTCGATGGCGGCGATCGCGGCTTCGAGCGCCCCCTGCGGCGACGCGAACTCGATCTCCTCGCCGTCCGGAAGCGCGGTGCACCGCAGCACCACGCGCGGCGCCGGCTCCGGCGCGACCCCGGCAGCCTTCCAGATCCGTACCGCCTCGACCCAGAGCTCTCGCGCCCGCTCCTGCTCCGGCAGCCGCGCGAAGGCCGACGGAGTCACGCCGCGCCGCGCCAGCACCCGGACGGCGTCGTCGAGCGCCTCCCTCAGAAGTCGGACCTCGGTCGTGGGATCGGCGGAGTCCACCGGCCTCGCCGCTCGCAGGGCGGCCTGTGCGTCGGAAGCCATTCGTACCCTCCGGTGCGCGGATGGAGGCGAGGAAGATGCGGCGGACGGCGGGCGGAGCTCGCGGCGCGCCGCCGCCCATCTCCCAGTCTACCCTCCCGGTGCCGCCGCGTCGAGGATCTCGATCGGCGCCGGGAACCCCGGAGCGGTGGCGCTCCCCGGGCTCGCGCCGCGGGTCGGCACTCCGGAGCGGAAGAAACCCCGGTCCCCAAGGGAGCGGAGCCCCTCCGGGTGTCAGAGATCGTCGGAAACTATGGGATTGTGCCGGTATGGACACGCCCCCATAGTAAAGTCGCCCCGCCGGTCGCTTCCTCCGCCGGTCCATCCCCCGCTCTCCTCCCCCTACGAGTTCCTCATGCTGCATTCCTCGCCCCGCCATGCCCGCTTCGAGTACGAGGAGCCCGTGAGCCAGAACGCACGGATGAAGGTGGTGGGGGTGGGCGGCGGGGGGGGCAACGCGGTGAACCGGATGGTGGACGAGGACCTGGAGGGGGTCGAGTTCATCTCGGTGAACACGGATGCGCAGGCGCTGAAGGGCAGCAAGAGCCAGGTGAAGATCCAGATCGGGAAGAAGCTGACGCGGGGGCTGGGGGCGGGGGCGCGGCCGGAGGTGGGGCGGGCGGCGCTGGAGGAGAGCCGGGAGGAGATCGCGAAGGTGCTGGAGGGGGCGGACCTGGTGTTCGTGACCTGCGGGATGGGGGGGGGAACGGGGACGGGGGGGGCGCCGCTGATCGGGGAGATGGCGCGGGAGCTGGGGGCGCTGACGATCGCGATCGTGACGAAGCCCTTCCTCTTCGAGGGGAAGAAGCGGATGCGGCAGGCGGAGGCGGGGCTGGAGGCGCTGAAGGCGACGGTGGACACGATGATCGTGGTGCCGAACGAGCGGCTGCTCTCGGTGGTGGGGAAGGGGACGAGCTTCAAGGACGCGCTGAAGAAGGCGGACGAGGTGCTGCTGCACGCGACGCAGGGGATCAGCGACCTGATCCGGGTGACGGGGGAGGTGAACGTGGACTTTGCGGACGTGCGGACGATCATGAGCAATCGGGGAACGGCGTTGATGGGGACGGGGTTCGGGCAGGGGGAGAATCGGGCGGTGGAGGCGGCGCAGGAGGCGATCAGCAGTCCGCTGCTGGACAACATCTCGATCCAGGGGGCGGCGGGGGTGCTGATCAACATCACGGGGGGGATGGACCTGGCGATCGACGAGGTGACGACGATCAGCAGCGTGATCCAGGAAGCGGCCGGGGAGGAGGCGGAGATCATCTTCGGCGCCGTGCACGACTCCTCGATGAAGGAGGAGGTCCGCGTCACCGTCATCGCCACCGGCTTCGACCGAGCGGAGCCCCTTCTCTCGCCGCGCCCCGCGGCATCGGAGCCTCCGACCCCGCGCACCGCCGCCCCCCTCATGCGGCTGAGCGGCACCCGCGTGGTCCGGGCCGCAAGAGCGGATTCCGCTTCCCGCCCGTCGAGGGCCTCCGCCGAGCCGGCCGCGCCGGTGGACCTGCAGGTCCCCACCTTCATCCGCCGCCAGCGGGATTAGCGGGGCCGACCCCCGCCGCGGCCGCCGGACCGCCGGCTGCCGACGCGCCTCGGGAAGCACCCGCTCACCGACCGACGAGACCCTCCCCGCGTCCTCCGCCGCGGGGAGGGTCTCGTCGAGGGAGATCGGCCCGCCCCCGCGCCTCGTCCGACGGGGCGCGGCCGAATCCCGCGTGACGCCCTTCCCGCCGCCCCGGCTCGTTCCTCGGCCACGTCCGCGCCGCGCCCGAGATCCTCCGGCTCCCCGGCCGGCGGCGAGCTCGGCGCGGAAACCGCGGAAAACGGACGCCGCAAGGCCGCGACCGTCGCCAAGTCGGCGGCGGGGCGCCGGTTGACAAGCGGACGGCTCCTCCGGTACCTTTCCCGCTTGCGGTTCTGCGCGGCCGGAGTCCTGCGACCGCCGTATTCCTCTTCCTCCCCTGCCGGGAGCCGGTACCCTCCGATGTTCAACAGCCTCAAGGCTCGCTTCCTTCTGATCGCGCTGCTGGTCGCGGCAAGCCTCTGGACGATCCTCGACCGCGGCATCACCCTCGGTCTCGATCTCCAGGGCGGCACCCAGCTCTCGCTCGAGGTGGAGGACCCCTCCGGCGCCCTCTCCGAGGCCCAGCGGGGCGACGCGATCGATCGCGCCCTCCGCATCATCCGCACGCGGGTGGACGAGCTAGGGGTGGCGGAGCCGGTCATCCAGAAGGTCGGCACGGACCGGATCCTCGTCGCGCTCCCCGGCGCCAGCCAGGAGGAGCAGCGCCGCGCCAAGGACGTGATCCAGCAGACGGCTTTCCTCCAGTTCCAGATCGTGCGCCCCGTGCAGGAGCTGCAGGGGGCGATCGATCGGATCGACCGCGCCGTCGCCGCTGCGGGGGACGCGACGGCGGCCGGCGCCGCCGAGCCGGTCGCCGGCCAGACGGGTGTGGGTGGCCTCTTCGAGGCGGCGGGCGACAGCGCCGCGAGCGAGGCGGCCGACACCGCCGTGGCGGCGCGCCCCTTCAGCTCCCGCCTGATCGGCGCCGGGAGCGCCGGCGAGGGGCTGTTCGTGGTGGCGGAGGAGGACGTGCCCTTCATCGAGCGGGCGCTCGCCCTCCCGGCCGTCCAGCAGCTTCTCCCGCGCGGGGCCGAGTTCCGCTGGGGCTTCGACGCCCCCGATGCCGCGGCCGGCCAGCCGCAGGTGCGGACCCTCTACCTCCTCGAGGACCGTCCGCTCATGACCGGCGAATACCTCGAGGACGCCCAGGCGCAGCGCGACCCGCAGTTCGGCCAACCGCTGGTGACCTTTCAGCTCAGCAACCGCGGCGGCCGCGTCTTCGAGCGCGCCACGGGCGAGCACATCGGCGACTTCATGGCGATCGTCCTCGACGAGCGCGTCTTCAGCGCCCCCGTGATCCGCTCCCAGATCGGCGCCCGCGGGCAGATCGAGCTGGGCGGCGGCACCATCGAGGAGGCGCGCGACCTCGCCCTCGTCCTCCGCGCCGGCGCGCTGCCGGCGCCCATCCAGATCGTCGAGGAGCGCAGCGTCGGGCCGTCGCTCGGCGCCGACTCCATCGAGAAGGGCGAGCTCGCGGGGATGATCGCCATCGCGATCGTGATCTCCATCATGCTCGCCTACTACCGCGTCGCCGGCGCCATGGCGGTCAGCGCGCTGGTGGTGTACGTCCTCCTCCTCCTCGGCGCGCTCGCCGGGATAGACGCCGCGCTGACCCTCCCTGGCATCGCGGGCATCGTGCTCTCGATCGGCATGGCGGTCGACGCCAATGTGCTGATCTTCGAACGGATCCGCGAGGAGCTCGCCGTCGGAAAGGCCGCGCGTACCGCGGTGCAGGAGGGCTTCGCCAACGCTCTCTCCGCCATCGTCGACTCGCAGCTGACCACGCTGCTGACCGCCTTCGTGCTCTACCGCTTCGGCACTGGGCCGATCCGGGGCTTCGCGGTCACCCTCTCGCTCGGCATCATCGCCTCGCTGTTCACGGCCATCTTCGTGACGCGGACCTTCTTCATGCTCTACCTGGATCGCCGTTCCGCGGTCCGTGAGCTCAGCATCTGACCTGGGCTACGAGGCAACCCCATGCGACTCTTCGCTGACGCGCACTACCCCTTCCTCGAGTGGCGCCGCCGGGCGTATGTCGTCTCGGCGCTCCTCCTGATGCTGGGCATCGGCGCGATGATCTACAACACCGCGACCACGGGCAACTGGCTCAACTACGGGGTCGACTTCTCCGGCGGCACTCTCGTGCAGGTGGACTTCCAGAACGAGGTGACGGTGGACCAGATCCGCTCGCTCAACTCGAGCTGGGCCATCACCCGCTTCGGCGAGCAGGACGAGAACGAGTTCGTGATCCGCATGCCTTCCTTCAGCGGCGAAATCGCCACCGATCCGTCCACGGAGCTGACGCAGGCGCTGACGGCCCGCTTCGGCGAGGGATCCTTCGAGGTGGTGCGGACCGAGGCGGTGGGTCCCACCGTCGGCGCGGAGCTGCAGCAGCAGGCGCTCTACGCCATCCTCGCCTCCTTCGTGCTGACGCTCATCTACCTCGCCTTCCGCTTCGAGTGGCGCTTCGGCGTGGCGGCGATCATCGCGACGCTGCACGACATCATCGTCACCCTCGGATTCCTGGCGCTCCTGCGCAACGAGATCTCCGTGGGCACCGTCGCGGCCTTCCTCACCATCGTCGGCTACTCGCTGAACGATACGATCATCGTGTTCGACCGCATCCGAGAGAACCTGGCGAAGCGCGTCCGCGGCACCACGTTGGCCCAGATCATCGATCGATCGGTGAACGACACGCTCCCGCGCACCGTGCTGACCTCCGGCACCACACTGGCGACGCTATTCTCCCTCTACCTCTTCGGGGGGGGCGTCATCCGCGACTTCGCGCTGGTGTTGATCCTCGGCATCGCGATCGGTACCTTCTCCTCGATCTTCGTCGCCTCGCCGGCCCTCTACTTGATCGAGCAGCGGTGGCCGCACCGGCAGAAGAGCACGAGCGGCACCCCGTCCCGAAAGCGGGAGACGGCCGTCGTCTGACGGAGGGCGCAGGCCGCCCCGCGAGCCGCCGCGATCCCCGCGGCGGCTCGTTTCGCGTTTCGCACCCGGCATCATGATCGATTCCCACGCGCACCTGACGGACCCCCGCTTCGCGAGCGAGGAGGAGGAGGTTCTGCGGCGCGCCCGTGAGGCGGGCGTGGAGGCGGTGGTCTCCATCGGCACCGGCCTGGAGAACAGCCGCGCGGCCGCCGCGCTCGCGGAGCGCCTCCCGGGCGTCTTCGCGTCGGCCGGCGTCCACCCGCACTCCGCCGGGGAGGCCACGGAGGAGGCGCTGGCGGAGGTGGAGGCGCTGACCCGCCGGCCGCGCATGGTCGCCGTGGGCGAGACGGGCCTCGACTACCACTACGACAACGCGCCGCGGCAGACGCAGCGCGACGCCTTCGCGCGGCACCTGGAGCTCGGCGCGCGGCTCGGCCTGCCGGTGGTGGTCCACGCCCGGGAGGCCGACGACGACGTCGCGGCGCTGCTGCGCGAGGCGGGGCACGATACCCGCGGCGTACTCCACTGCTTCTCCAGCGGCCGGGAGCTCCTGGAGACCGCGCTCGACCTCGGCTGGTACGCATCCTTCTCCGGAATGATCACCTTCTCGCGCTTCGCCGGAGCGGACCTCCTCCGCCTGGTCCCGCTCGACCGGCTGCTGGTGGAGACCGACAGCCCCTATCTCTCCCCCGTGCCGCACCGCGGCAAGCGGAACGAGCCCTCCTTCCTCCCGCTGGTCGCGCGGCGCGCCGCCGAGCTCCGCGGGGAGGACCCCGGCCTGCTGTCGGCGGCCACGGCGCGCAACGCGCGAGCCCTCTACCGGCTGCCGGCGTAGGAATGTCGCGCCGCACCTCCCCGAACGGGGCCGGCGGGCCTGTCCTCCCGCGGAGGGAGCCGACCCCGCAGATGAGCCTCTTCGTGCCGGACTCCGGCGGGGCCGCGTCCGCGCCGGCCGTCCCCGGGGTGGAGCCGGTGCGCGAGCCCGTGCACGGCGCGGCGATGTGGCAGGTGCACGACACCTACATCTTCGCGGAGACGCGCGGCGGGCTGCTGATCGTGGATCAGCACGCCGCGCACGAGCGCATCCTCTACGAGGAGACGCTCGGCGGACGCGGGGGCGCCGGAATCATGTCGCAGCGGCTCCTCTTCCCGGTGAGCCTCCCGCTTTCCCCCGCGGAGCTCGCGACCGCCCAGGAGCTGGGCTCCCTCTTCTCCCGCACCGGGTTCGAGATCGAGCTCTCCGGCACCGACCGCGTGGTGATGCATGCCGCACCCGAACCCCACCCCGCCTTCGACGCGGAGGGGTGCCTCCGCGAGATGATCGGGGAGCTGGCCCACGGCTCGGAGCTGGTGGACGCGGCGCGCAACCAGCACCAGCGGGTGGCGCTCAGCTTCGCCACCCGCGCCGCCATCCGCCCGGGACAGCGGCTCTCGGCGCGCGAGATGGCGGAGCTCTTCGACCGCCTCTTCGCCACCGGGAATCCTTATCGCGACCTCCACGGCGGCCCCATCCTCGTCGAGCTCCCGCTCGCCGAGCTGCGGCGCCGCTTCGGCCGGTGAGCGCCGCCGCCGACCTGTTGGCGATCGTCGGCCCGACCGCGTCCGGAAAGACCGCGCTCTCCCTTGAGGTCGCGCGATGCCTGGACGCGGAGATCGTGTCGATGGACTCGCGACAGGTCTACCGCGGCATGGACGTGGGCACGGCGAAGGCGACGCCCGCGCAGCGCGCGGCGGCCCCGCACCACGGCCTCGATCTGGTGGACCCGGACGCGCGCTTCAGCGCCGGGAAATTCGCGCGGATGGCCCGGGCCCTGGTCGGGGAGATCCGCGGGCGCGGGCGCGTCCCGCTGCTGGTGGGCGGGACCGGCTTCTTTCTTCGCGCCCTCACCCATCCTATCTTCCGGGAGCCCGCGCTGGATCCGGAGCGCCGGTCGGCCCTCGCCGCCTGGCTGGAGGGCCTCGATACCGCCGTCCTCCGCGATTGGGTGAGAGCGCTGGACCCGGAGACGGCGGGGCGGCTCGGCGCGAGTGGAGGCGGAGGCGGGCGGCAGCGCCTCCTCCGCGCGCTCGAGCTCCCGCTGCTCACCGGCCGCCCCCTCTCCTGGTGGCACCGCGAGGCGCCGCCGGAGTCTCCGCCGCTGCATCCGCTGGTCTTCGTGCTGAATCCGCCGCGCGAGCGCCTCTACGCCGCCATAGACGCGCGGGTGGACGCCATGGTCCGCGGCGGTCTGGTGGAGGAAGTGAGGGCGCTGCTGCAGCGGGGATTCCACGAGTCGGATCCGGGGATGAACGCCACCGGGTATGCCGAGCTCCTCCCCGCGCTGCGCGGCGAGGTCTCGCTGGAGGAGGCACTGGACCGGGTGCGGAAGAACACGCGCGCGTACGCCCGGCGGCAGCTCACCTGGTTCCGGCACCAGCTCCCCGAGGGCGCGCTCTGGCTCGATGCCGCGCGGCCGCTCCCGGATCTGGCCGAGGAGATCGCGCGCCGCTGGCGGATCGCGGCCGACCACCGACGACCGACCACCGAAGACCATCCATGAAGATCGGGATCACCTGCTACCCCACCTACGGCGGATCGGGGGCGGTGGCGACGGAGCTGGGGATCGAGCTGGCGAAGCGGGGGCACGAGGTGCACTTCATCACCTACGCCCACCCCTTCCGGCTGCCGCATTTCATGGAGCGGGTGTACTTTCACGAGGTGGAGACGCTGCGCTACCCGCTCTTCGAGCACTCGTCGTACTCGCTCTCGCTGGCGGCGAGCATGCACGAGGTGGCGATGCGCCAGGAGCTGGACCTCCTCCACCTGCACTACGCGATCCCGCACGCGACGTCCGCATGGATCGCGAGAGAAATGCTCCCGCCGAACCACGGGTTGAAGATCGTCACGACCCTGCACGGGACCGACATCACGATCGTCGGCCAGGAACGGTCGTTCTGGGAGCTGATGCGCTTCTCGCTGGCGAAATCGGACGGGATCACCGCCGTGTCGGAGTTCCTCAAGCGCGAGACCGTGCAGCGTTTCCACATTCCCGCGAGGGCGATCGAGGTCGTCCCCAACTTCGTGGACCCCGCGGTCTACGACCGGGACCGCTATCCCTGCCGCCGCAGCGCTTTTCTGAAGGATGGGGAGAAGATGGTGATCCACGTCTCCAACTTCCGGGCGGTGAAGCGGGTGCGCGACGTGGTCCGGGTCTTCGCCGGGATCCTCGGCCACCTCCCCGCGCGTCTCATCATGGTGGGCGACGGACCGGAGCGCCCCGAGGCCGTGGCGGCCGCCGCGGAGCTGGGGGTGGACGATCGGGTGGTCTTCCTCGGCAAGCAGGACACGGTGGCGGAGCTCCTCGCCTGCGCGGACCTGATGCTCCTCCCGTCGGCGTCCGAGTCGTTCGGGCTCGCCGCGCTGGAGGCGATGGCGAGCGGGACGCCGGTGGTCGCCACGCGCGTCGGAGGAGTCCCGGAGGTGGTGGAGGACGGCGTGTCGGGCTTCCTCGCTGAAGTGGGGGCCGTGGAGACGATGGCCGAGCAGGCGGTCGCGGTGCTGCGCGACCCGGCCCGGTGGTTGCAGATGAGCCGCGACGCGCGCACCGTGGCGATCGAACGCTTCGCCGCCGCCGGGGTCGTCCCGCGCTACGAGCAGTTCTACCAGAGGATCCTGATGGAGACGACGGCGGGGGTGGACGGGGCGGGGGAGGGGGCGCCGAGCGCCGGCCCCCTCCCGGACGCGGCCGGGACGGAGCGCCGGGGCATGGATGCCTGATCTCTGGCTCCTCCTCAAGGCGGCGATCCTCGGGGTGGTGGAGGGCGCGACCGAGTTCATCCCGGTCTCCTCCACGGGGCACCTCATCCTGGTCCGCGACTGGCTGAACTGGACCGACCCGGCGGCCGACGCCTTCATCATCTTCATCCAGCTCCCCGCCATCCTCGCGGTCGTCTGGCTGTATCGGGAGAAGGTGATCCACGTGCTCCGCACCCTCGGCGGCGAGGAGCGGAGCCGGCGGCTCGTCCTGAACCTGGTGATCGGCACCCTCCCCGCGGTGGTGATCGGCCTCCCCACCGACGCCTGGGTGGAGGACCACCTCTACCGCCCCTTCCCGGTGGCCGTCGCGCTGGTGCTCGGCGGGGTGGCGATCCTCCTGATCGAGGCCATGAAGCACCGGTCGACGGTGAAGGACGTCGACGACCTCCCGGTCCGCCTCGCCCTGGGAGTGGGGATCTTCCAGGTGCTCGCGGTTCTTTTCCCCGGCGTGTCCCGCTCCGGCGCCACCATCATGGGAGGGCTGGTGCTCGGCCTCTCCCGCGTCGCGTCGACGGAGTTCTCCTTCTTCCTCGCCATCCCGGCGATGTTCGGAGCGACGGCGATCAAGCTCTTCGAGGCCCGCGCCGACCTGAGCCTCGCCGACGCGCCGATCTTCGCCGTCGGCGGCTTGGTGTCCTTCGTCTCGGCGCTGCTGGTGATCCGGGCGCTGCTCGCCTTCGTGTCGAGCAACACCTTCCGTCCCTTCGCCTGGTACCGTATCGCCCTGGGCGTCTTCCTGGTCGCCTGGTACTGGAGCCGGCCGTGAGCGTACCGGACGATCCCGGCGCTGGCGCCGGCGAGCCGCGTTTCGGCGCCCCGCCGGACGTGCGGACGCTGGTACGCCTCGCCCTCGCCGAGGACGTCGGCTCGGGAGACTGGACCACCGCCTGGACCCTTCCCCCCGAGCGCGCCGCGGCGGCGCGCGTCCTGGCGAAGACCCGCGGTACGGTCTTCGGCCTCGCGGTGGCGCGAGCCGTGTTCGCGGCCGTGAACCCCGCGCTTACGGTCGAGGAGGTGGTGTCCGAGGGCGCCGCGGTGCAACCGGCCCAGCTCCTCCTGCGGGTCGAGGGGAGCGCCCGCTCGATCCTCACCGCTGAGCGGACCGCCCTCAACTTCCTCCAGCGTCTCTCCGGCGTCGCCACTTTGACGCGGGCGTACGCGGACGCCGTGGCGGGGACCGGCGCCACCATCCTGGACACGCGCAAGACCACCCCCGGGATGCGGGCGCTGGAGAAGCAGGCGGTCCGGGCTGGCGGGGGGGCGAACCATCGCTTCGGGCTGCACGACATGGTGCTCATCAAGGAGAATCACATCGCGGCGGCCGGCGGGATTCGCAGCGCCGTGGAGGCGGTGAGGCGGCGGAACCGGCTCGGGCTGCGGGTCGAGGTCGAGGCCACCTCCCTCGACGAGGTGGAGGAGGCGGTCGCGGCCGGGGTGGATCGCATCCTCTTCGACAACATGCCGCTTCCGGTGCTCGCCGCCGCGGTGCGAACGGTCCAGAGCGCGGGCGCGGAGCGGATCGAGACCGAGGCCTCGGGGGGGATCGACCTGACGACTGTCCGGGCGGTGGCGGAGACGGGGGTCGACTTCGTCTCCGTGGGCGCGCTCACCCACTCGGCGCCCGCTCTCGACCTCTCGCTCCTGATCGAGCCGCCGTGACGGCGGAGGCGCTCTCCCACTGGGAGGGGGCGACGGCCGAAGAGCTGGCCAGCGCCTGGGGGCTGCCGCGGGTCCATCTGTTCGCGCGCGTGGGCTCCACCAATGACGAGGCCCGGCGCCTCGCCGCCGAAGGGGCGCCGCCGGGAACGCTGGTGCTGGCGGAGCGGCAGCTCGCGGGGCGGGGGCGCGCCGGCCGTGCCTGGCACTCCCCCGCTGATCTCGGCCTGTGGCTCTCGCTGGTGCTCCGCCCGGAGGAGCTGCCGGCGCCGGGAGCGGTGCCTCTGCGGGTGGGACTCGCCGTCGCCGAGGCGCTCGACCCGTTCCTCCGGCCCGCCTCCCTCCGGATCAAATGGCCGAACGATCTGCTCGCCGGGGATGGGAAGATCGGCGGGATTCTCTGCGAGGGGGCGTGGGAGCGCGGGCGGCGGGTGCACCTGGTCGCGGGCGTCGGGCTGAACGTGCTCCACGCGCCGGCTGACTTCCCGGAAGGGATCCGCGAGGCCGCCTCCTCGGTGCGGATCGCCGCGGGACGCGGTCCGGACCGGCGGGAGGTGGCCGGAGCCGTGGCCGTCGCGCTGGCCGGTCTGCTCGGCGCACCCCTGGAGCTGGCGCCGCGACATCTCGCCGCCCTCGAGGCGCGCGACGCCCTCCGGGGATGCGAGGTGACCGTCACCGAGCCGACCACCGGCGCTCCGCTCGCCCGGGGCACCGCTCTCGGCGTCGCTCCGGACGGCTCGCTCCTGTTGCGCACCGAAGCCGGCGCGATCCGGCCGGTGCACTCCGGAACGGTCCGGCTGGCGAGCCCTCACCCCCGGCGCTTCGCGCCACCCCTTCTCCCGCAATCGGGAGAGGGGGACAGGGGGTGAGGGGTCCCTCGGCGCCTCACTACCACGATCTCTCGACCGATGCCTCTCCTCATCTCCGGCGACGTGCGCGTCCCGGGCGACAAGTCTCTGACCCACCGGGCGCTGATGCTCTCGGCGGCCGCGCGCGGCGAGAGCCGGCTGCGCGGGCTGCTGGCGGGCGGCGACTGTCGGAGCACCGTTGCCGTTCTGCGCGAGCTCGGCTCCGCCATCCCCGACCTGCCGGCGGGCCGCGGTGAGATCCGCGTCCTCTCCCCCGGACTCGAGGCATGGCGGCCCCCCGCCTCGGTGCTCGACTGCGGGAACAGCGGTACGACCGCGCGTCTCCTGCTCGGCCTCCTGGCGGGCCGCCCCTTCTGCGCCTCCCTCACCGGCGACGTCTCGCTCCGCGGCCGCCCGATGCGGCGCGTTACCGATCCGCTCGGGTCGATGGGCGCGCGGGTGCGGGAGCTGCGGGACCCCGACCGGCTCCCGGTGGAGATCTGCGGCGGCGAGCTGGCCCCCCTCGACCACCGCTCGCCCAAGGCCAGCGCGCAGATCAAGAGCGCGGTGCTCCTCGCCGGCCTCTCCGGCGGCGTGAGGGTGAGCGTGTGGGAGCCGGGCCGGTCCCGCGACCACTCGGAGCGGATGCTGGGCGCCCTCGGCGTCTCCGTCGCGTCCCGGGCGGCCGAAGGGGGGTGGAGGGTGGAGCTCGTCCCCCCCGCCGGTCCGCTCCCGCCGCTCGACCTGGAGGTCCCCGGCGACCCCTCGTCCGCCGCCTTCCCGGCGGCGCTGGCGCTGCTGGGGGACGCCGGCGAGCTGCGGATCCGCGGGGTGGGGGCGAACCCCACGCGGACAGGCTTCTTCCGCGCCGTGGAGCGGATGGGAGGGCGGGTGAGGTGGGAGGGGGAGCGCGAGGTGGGGGGGGAGCCGGTGGCCGACCTCGTGATCGGGGCGGCTCCGCTCCGCGGCATCGAGGTCTCCGGCGAAGAGGTGCCGGCGATGATCGACGAGATCCCGATGCTGGCGGTGCTCGCCTCCCGCGCCGAAGGGGAGACGGTCGTCCGCGGCGCCGAGGAGCTGCGCGCGAAGGAGAGCGACCGCATCGCGGCGCTGGTCGGGAACCTCCGGGCGATCGGCGCCGACGCGGAGGAGCTCCCCGACGGGCTGGTGGTGCGGGGCTCCGACCGGCCGCTGCGCGGGAGGATCCGGACCCATCACGACCACCGCATCGCCCTGGCCTTCGCCGTGCTGGGGGCGCTCCCCGGCGTGTCGCTGGAGATCGACGAGCCGGAGGCGGTGGAGATCT
>CBDCDN010000031.1:0-31992 GCA_965215255.1 Longimicrobiaceae bacterium
CCACCTTCTCGAGGACGATCATCTCCTCGAGCTCGGTCTTCTCGGAGGCGCCGTTCTCCGGCTCGGACTTCAGCTCGTCGAAGACGTAGGCGCCGAGGGTGGCGCCCTCCGCCACGGCCCGCGCGGCCGCGCGGGCCGGGATACGGTCCGCCACGAGCTCCGCGTGGTGCATGATGGAGGCGAAGCGCGGCACCGATAGCCGCCGTGCCTGCTTGACGGCCGTCCCCGCCGCGCGGCGGATCCGCTCGAGGTCGAGCGACTCCTGCTTTCCCAGACCGACGAGCAGCACCCGCTCGGCCGGAAGGGCGCCGGGCGCCGGGTAGAGGACGAGCGTCTGCCCCTCCTTTCCCTTGAAGTCGCCGCGGCGGATCACGTCGGAGATCTGCCCGCCCATGCACCCGTCCACCTTCGCCACCGGGCCCACCAGGGCGTCGGCGTCCTCGAAGATCTTCACCGCGAGCAGCGGAGTCTCGAACTCCGTGCAGTCCGCCTTCACTACTTTGATGTCCATGGAACCTCGCACGGGGCTAACTCGTGGGAACCGGGGAAACGGACGCCGGGGCGTGGCGATCCGCTCGCCACGCCCCGGACCTCGACGGATCCGCGGCTCGACCGGGTGCGCGAGACGGCAACGCCGGGCGCGCCGCGGCCGTCCTCAGCGCTGCTCGATCGGGGACACCTTCAGGTCCCGCGGCCCCTGGTACTCGGCCTTCGGGCGGATCAGGCGGTTGTTCGCGTACTGCTCGAAAAGGTGAGCGGTCCACCCGGTGATCCGCGAGATCGCGAAGATCGGGGTGAAGAGGTCCGTGGCGATGCCGAGGGTGCTGTAGACGGAGGCGGAGAAGAAGTCCACGTTGGGATAGATCTTCTTACCACGCTGCTCCATCTCCCGCGCCATGGCGGCCCGCACCTTGTCCGAAAGGTCGAGCCACTTGGTCTCGCCGCTCTCGCCCATGAGGGCGTCGGCGAGCTCGCGGAGCACCGTGGCGCGCGGATCCACCGCCTTGTAGACGCGGTGCCCGAAGCCCATCACCCGCTCGCCGCTCTCCAGCGCGCCGTGCACCCAGGCCGTCGGGTCCTCGCCGCTCTCCTCGATAGAGGTGAGCATCTCCATCACCCGAGTGTTGGCGCCGCCGTGGAGCGGGCCCTTCAGCGTTCCGATCGCCGAGGTGACCGCCGAGTACAGGTCCGACTGCGTCGCCGCGGTCACCCGGGCGGAGAAGGTGGAGGCGTTCATCCCGTGCTCCGCGTGGAGCACCAGGGCCGCGTCGAAGGTGCGCTCGCGCAGCTCCCCCGCCTCCTCGCCGTTGAGCATGTAGAGGAAGTTCGCCGCCGTGCCGAGGTCCGCGCGCGGCGCCACCGGCTCCTTGCCCCCGCGGATCCGGTCGAACGCCGCGACGACGGTCGGCATCTTGGCGGTCAGCTTGACCGCCTTGCGCCGGTTGGCGGCGTCCGAGTTGTCGTCGGCCTCGGGGTCGTAGAGCGCCAGCGCCGACACCGCGGTGCGAAGCGCCGCCATCGCCTCGCTGTCCCGCGGAAAGGACTTCAGCAGCGAGAGGATGTCCGGGCCGAGCTCCCGCTGCGCCGAGAGCTCGCGCTTCAGCGATTCGAGCTCCCGCGCGTTCGGGAGGCGCCCGTTCCAGAGGAGGTAGGCGACCTCCTCGAACGTGGTATTCCGGGCGAGGTCGTCGATCTCGTAGCCCCCGTAGATCAGCTCTCCCTGCTCCCCGTTGATCGCGCTCAGCTTGGTCTGCGCGACGACGACTCCCTCAAGCCCGCTCGTGGTGGACATATCGGTTCCTTTCGGCCTGGTCTCTTCCAGCTGGCTCGCCGCGTCCGGCACTCTCGCGGGAGGGCGCCCGGCGGCTGATTCTCCCGGTGCCATTCGAGTGGCGTGAGTATAGGGAGCGCTCCCGGCTCATGCAAGGGAATCCCGGCGCCTTCGCGGCGCCTTCACCCCTCCAGCTCGCGCTGGCAGTCGGCGCAGCGCTCGGCGAAGGGAACGACCCGCAGCCGCTCCATCGAGATGTCCCGGCCGCAGCGGGAGCAGCGGCCGAACGACTCCGGGTCGCCGTAGAGGCGGCGCAGCGCCTCGTCGATGGCGTAGAGCCGCTCCCCCTCCTTGCTGGCGAGCAGAAAGCTCTTCTCCCGCTCCATCGCCTCCGTCCCGACGTCCGCCATGTGAAAGCGGTAGACGCTCAGCTCCCCCGTTTCCTCCCGGAGGCTCTCGTCGCGCCGGGCGTCGAAGTCGCCGAGCGCCTCCAGGGCTCTCTCCCGCTCCCGCAGAAGCAGCTTCTCCACCTGGTCCCGCTCCCCTTCGCTGAGCATGAAATCTCCCTGGTTCGGCCGCTTTCGTCCGGGCAACCGGCGCGAGACCTCCGTCCCGCCGCCGGCCCGGAGGGGAGCGGGGGAGGTGTTCAAGGAACATGCCGGAGACCCGAACGCGGCGCCCCCCCGATCCGACGATTGGATCGGGGGGGCGTCTTCCATGCCGGGCGGGGGACTCGAACCCCCATGCCTCGCGGCGAACGATTTTGAGTCGTTTGCGTCTACCGGTTCCGCCAGCCCGGCACAGCTGGAAACTCCACGTTAACGGAATCGAGGCGAATCCTCAACCTCAGCAGCCGGGGCCGAGGCAGAGCTCCTCGGCGGCGGCGGGGACCTCGTTCCCGTAGGCGAGCTGCAGCGCGTAGAGGGCGCGGCGCAGGGCGCGGCGGGGATCTCCCGAGAGCAGCTCCTGCCTCGCCGACGCCAGGAGGTGCAGCGCCCGGTCCATCCCGGAGCCACGGTCGGGGTGCGCGCGCAGCTGCTCCTCGACGCGCGCCAGCACGCGCAGCGCCACCGCCGTCGGGGTGTAGGCGCGAATCCGCTCCGAGGCGTTGGCGAGATGGAGGACGGCGCTGGTGGTGTCGCCGCTCGCGAGGAGGGTCACGGCGGACGCCTGCGAGCTCCTCACTTCGCCGAGCGCCTGCGCCATCCCCGGCGAGCGCTCCAGCGCCACCTCGGCCTGCACGCGGTCGGCCCAGAAGTCCACCGCGAAGATCGCCCGCTGCAGCACGGCGGGTTCCGGAAACCGGGAGAGGGCGAGAACGGCGACCCGCTGCGCCTCGCGGTCGAGGAGCGTCGCCTCCTCCAGCCGCCCCGCCCGGCGGGCGGCGACGGCCTGCCCCGAAAGCGCCCGGATGTGCGCGGAGGCCTCGCGTCCCTCCGGCGTGCTGCGCTCCACGTACGGCAGCCACGTCTCCACCGAGGGCAGATCCGCGGGGGCGGGCATCGCCACCCACTCCTCGCCGCCGGCGAGCTGCTGGAGGGAGGCGGGCATCGTCGGCGCATCCCGGCACGCGCCGAGAACGAGCGCCAGGACGACGACGGGCGCATGGAGCGATCCGAAAGAGGATGGCATCCGGGGAGTGCGGAAGGGCAAGGGAAAGCCTTGAAGGATGATTGAAACATAAGGTGAACGGGGAACACCCGTCAACCACCTCGGCTTGACACCGTTTCGGACCCAGGGATACGTTGAATCGGACGTTCGATTCGGGGCTTCGACCCCGCAGACCGGGACGGGACCGACGAGAGGAACGCAATGCCGCCAGTGCGGACCGCATACGATGAGAAGCTGGAAAGCATCCTCCGTACCTCCGCCGCCATCTTCGCCGAGAAGGGATACCACCAGGCGAGCATCCGCGAAATCGCCTGCGCGACGCGGGTGAGCCTCTCCGGGCTCTACTATTACTTCCGGAGCAAGGAGGAGCTCCTCTTCCTCATCCAGGACCACGCCTTCGGGACGCTGCTGCAGAACCTGGAGCGGATGCTGGAAGGCGTGACGGATCCCCACCGCAAGATCCGCCTCCTGATCGAGAACCACCTCCGCTATTTCGTCAACAACATGGCGGAGATGAAGGTGCTCTCCCACGAGTCCGACTCGCTGAGCGGCGATTTCCATGAGCGGGTCGCCGCCAAGAAGCGGCGCCTCTCGGAGATCGCCGCCGAGATCCTCCGCGAGCTGAGGCCGGACGAGGAGCTCGATATCCGAGTATCGGTCTTCGGCCTCTTCGGCATGATGAACTGGCTCTACAACTGGTACCGCCCCGACCGCGACGTGCCGGTCGAGCGGCTGGCGGAGGACATCAGCCGCATCTTCCTCGGCGGGTACCTGCAGGAGGGCGCACCCCTCCCGGCCGGCGCCCGCGAGGCGGCCCCCGGCGAGGCGCGCCCCTCCTTCTGGGGCACGAACGCCACCGAGTAACAACGAGCGAATCTCTCCTCACCCTCAGGATTGGAGCACGCGATGGCACAGCAGACGATGGCCGGCACCGAAACCGGGACCGCCGAGAAGAACCTGGTCCACTACGAGAAGCAGGGCGGCGTCGCCGTCTTCACCCTCGACGACCCGCCGGCCAACACATACACGCACGAGATGATGCGCCAGCTCGACGCGGCCATCCTCAAGGCTCGCTTCGACGACGAGGTGGACGTCATCGTGATCACGGGGGCCGGGGAGAAGTTCTTCTGCGCCGGCGCCAACATCAACATGCTCCAGAAGGCGGACCCAACCTGGAAGTACTACTTCTGCCTGCACGCCAACGAGACGCTGCTCAAATTCGAGCACACCCCGAAGCTCGTGATCGCCGCGCTGAACGGCCACACCGTGGGCGGTGGACTGGAGATCGCGATGGCGGCCGACCTGCGCATCGCGCGGCGCGGGGCCGGCAAGATCGGTCTCCCGGAGGTCGCCCTCGGCGTGCTCCCCGGAACCGGCGGCACGCAGCGGCTCACCAAGCTGGTCGGCGCTTCGAAGGCGATCCAGCTGATGACGGAGGGCACGAACATGGACTTCGATCGGGCCGAGGAGATGGGGCTGGTGAACCGTGTTCTCGACTCCGAATCGCGCGACGCCTTCCTCGAGCAGGTGCTGGAGTACGCCCGGCAGTTCACCCGCCCCGGCAAGGCCACCTTCGCGGTGGGGAATATCAAGCGGGCCTGCCAGAGCGGCGCGGAGCTCCCGCTGGAGCAGGGGCTGGCGCTGGAGCGCGAGCTGCAGGCCCTGCTCTTCAACTCCTCGGACGCGAAGGAAGGCCTGACCGCGTACGTGGAGAAGCGGCCGGGCTCCTTCTCGGGCAAATAGACCGGATCCTCCACGGAGGGGGCGGGCCCGCCGCGCGCGGCGGGCTCCTTTCCCCCGTTCGCCTTCCCGGAGAGCTGACATGGCGATAGAGACTCCTACCCAGATCCCCCCGGGCCGCCTCTTCATCGGCGGCGAGTGGAAGGACGCGGCCTCGGGCGCGACCTTCGACACCTTCAACCCGTCCACCGGCGAGGCGCTGACGAGCGTCGCCGAAGGGGGCGCGGAAGACGTGGACCGCGCGGTGAAGGCGGCGCGGAGGGCGTTCGACGATCCCGCCTGGAGCGGGATGTCCGCCCGCGACCGCGGCCGGCTCCTCTACCGGATCGCCGACGCCCTCGAAGCCCACGCCGACGACCTGGCCCGGCTGGAGACTCTGGACAACGGGAAGCCGGTCCGCGAGGCCCGCCACATCGACGTCAAGGGATCGATCGATACCTTCCGCTACTACGCCGGCTGGGCCGATAAGATCGAAGGGGAGGTGATCCCGGTCTCGGGGCCGTACCTCAACTACACGCGTCGCGAGCCGGTGGGAGTCTGCGGACAGATCATCCCCTGGAACTACCCGCTGCAGATGGCGGCCTGGAAGGTGGCTCCGGCGCTCGCCTGCGGGAATGCCGTGGTCCTGAAGCCCGCCGAGCAGACTCCGCTGACGGCGCTGGAGCTGGGCAGGATCTGTCACGAGGCGGGGCTCCCATCCGGAGTGCTCAACGTCGTCACCGGCTTCGGCGAGACGGCCGGCGGCGCCCTCGTGAAGCACCCCGACGTGGACAAGATCGCCTTCACGGGCTCCACCGCCGTCGGAAAGATCATCCAGCGCGAGGCGGCCGGCACGCTGAAGAAGGTCTCGCTCGAGCTGGGCGGGAAGAGCCCGAACGTGGTGCTCGCCGACGCGGACCTGGACGCCGCGGTGAAGGGTGCCGCGATGGCTATCTTCTACAACACGGGTCAGGCCTGCACCGCCGGCTCCCGCCTTCTGGTGGAGGAGTCGGTGCACGAGGAGTTCGTCGAGAAGCTGGTGGCGCGGGCCCGCGGGATGAAGCCCGGGGACCCGTTCGACCGGGCGACCCGCATGGGACCGCTCGTATCGCAGGAGCAGCTCGACCGGGTGCTCGGCTACATCGAGAAGGGGCGGCAGGAGGGGGCGGAGCTGGTCCTCGGCGGCGACCGGCCGGAGGGGAACGGCAACGGCTACTTCCTCAACCCGACGGTCTTCGACCGGGTGCGGCCGGGGATGAGCATCGCCCGCGAGGAGATCTTCGGTCCCGTGCTGGCGGTGATCCCCTTCGGGGACGTGGAGGAGGCGGTCGCCATCGGCAACGACACCGAGTACGGACTGGCCGCCGCTGTCTGGACGCGCGACGTCTCCAAGGCGCACCGCGTGGCCCACGCGCTGCGCGCCGGCACGGTCTGGGTGAACATGTACCACGCCCTCGACATCGCCTCGCCCTTCGGCGGCTACAAGCAGTCCGGCTACGGCCGCGAGCTCGGCCGCTACGCGCTCGACCTGTACACGCAGGTGAAGAGCGTCTGGGTGAACCTGGCATGACCGACGCATTCATCCTGGACGCCTGCCGCACGCCGATCGGCCGCTTCGGCGGGGCGCTGGCATCGGTGAGGCCGGACGACCTCGCCGCGGCGGCGATCCGCTCGATCGTCGAGCGCACCGGGGTGGATCCCGAGGGCATCGACGACGTGATCCTGGGATGCGCCAACCAGGCGGGGGAGGACAACCGCAACGTGGCGCGCATGGCGCTGCTGCTGGCGGGGCTCCCGGTGTCCGTCCCGGGTCAGACGGTGAACCGGCTCTGCGGGTCGGGGCTGCAGGCGGTGGTCACGGCGTCACACGCGATCCGCGCCGGTGAGGGGGAGACCTTCCTGGCCGGAGGGGTGGAGAGCATGTCGCGTGCTCCGTGGGTGATGCTGAAGCCCGAGACCGGCTTCCCGCGCGGCGTCCCGGAGATGGCCGACTCCCTCCTCGGGTGGCGCTTCGTGAACCCGAAGATGCCCGCGGAGTGGACGATCGGGCTCGGGGAGACCGCCGAGGTGGTCGCCGACCGCTACGCCTGCTCGCGCGCCGAGCAGGACGAGTTCGCGCTCACCAGCCAGGCCCGCGCCGGCGCCGCGATGCGCGATGGGCGCTTCGCCGACGAGATCGTTCCAGTGGAGGTGCCGCAGCGGAAAGGGCCGCCGGTGGTGGTCTCGGAGGACGAGCACCCGCGCCCCGACACCACCACCGAGGCGCTCGCGAAGCTGCGCCCCGCCTTCCGCCGCGAGGGCGGGACCGTCACGGCCGGCAACAGCTCGGGCCTGAACGACGGCGCTTCCGCGCTCCTCGTCGCCACGCGGGAGGTGGCCGAGCGGCTGGAGCGCCCCCCGCTCGCCCGCATCGTAGCGAGCGCGGTGGCGGGCGTCGACCCGGACAAGATGGGGATCGGACCGGTGCCGGCCACGCGCAAGGCGCTCGAGCGCGCGGGGCTCTCCGCCTCCGACATCGGTCTCGCGGAGCTGAACGAGGCCTTCGCCGCGCAGTCGGTTCCTTGCGTGCGGGAGCTGGGGCTCGACCCCGAGATCGTCAACGTCTCCGGCGGCGCCATCGCGCTGGGGCACCCGCTGGGGTGTTCGGGCGCGCGGATCCTCACCACGCTCGTCCACGAGATGAAGCGCCGCGGCGTCCGCTACGGCTTGGCCACCATGTGCATCGGGGTCGGCCAGGGGATCGCGCTGATCGTGGAAGCCGCCGGGTGAGCGCGGAGGCCGTGCCCGCGGAGGAGCGGGTCCTGCTACGGCGGGAGGCGGGGGTCGCCTGGATCACCCTCAACCGCCCCGACCGCCTCAACGCTTTCGCCGGCGACATGCGCGACCGTCTGGCGGAGGCGGTCGCCACCGCGTCCGCGGACGCGGGCACCCGCCTGATCGCGATCACCGGCGCGGGCCGGGCCTTCTGCGCGGGGGCTGACGTGGACGTGATGTCCGACCTGCTGGAGCGCGACGACCAAGAGACCTTCGCGGCGTACGTCCAGGCGGGGACGCAGGTGGTGCGGAACATCCGGGCGGCGCGGCAGCCGGTGGTCGCCGCCGTGAACGGAGTGGCCGCGGGGGCGGGCGCCTCGCTGGCGGCCGCGTGCGACCTCCGCGTCGCCTCCTCCGCCGCGACGATCGGCTTCACCTTCAACCGCATCGGGCTGCACCCAGACTGGGGCGCGAGCCACTTCCTCCCGCGGCTGGTGGGCGCGGGGCGCGCCGCCGAGCTGATCCTCACCGCGCGCCTCGTCGTCGCCGCCGAGGCGGAGCGGATCGGACTCTTCGAGCGGGTGGTGCCGGCCGAGGAGTACGGGGACGGGGTCGCGGCGTTCGTGGCCGAGCTCGCGGCCAAGCCGCCGCTCGCGCTCTCCCTCGCCAAGCAGACGCTCGGCGATCCGGCGCAGCGGGCGGCGCTGGAGGAGGCGCTCCGCCGGGAGGCGGCGGCGCAGATGACGTGCTTCCGCAGCCGCGACGTGCGCGAGGGGATCGCCGCCTTCCGGGAGAGGCGCTCCGCCGGGAGGCGGCGGCGCAGATGACGTGCTTCCGCAGCCGCGATGTGGGCGACGGGATCGCCGCCTTCCGGGAGAGGCGCTCCGCCGATTTCCGGGGCGAGTGAGCCGCGCCCCCATCCACGAATCCGTTCCGACCGACATGCCTTCCATCGAACGAGTGGCGGTGCTCGGGGCCGGCACCATGGGCCACGGTATCGCGCAGGTGAGCGCGGCGGCGGGGTACGCCGTCGCGCTCTTCGACCGCGACGAGGCGCAGCTCTCGCAGGCGATCGCGCGCGTGGGCGAGAACCTCGAGAAGGGGATCCAGCGCGGAAAGGTGACCGTCGAGGCACGCGACCGCACCCTCGCGAACCTGCGGGCGGCCGGCGAGCTGGAGGCGGCCGTGTCGAACGCCGACCTGGTGATCGAGGCGGTGCCGGAGCGCATGGAGATCAAGAGGGAGATCTTTGGTCAGCTCGACCGCCGGGCGCCGCCGGGAGCGATTCTCGCGAGCAACACCTCGTCCCTCAGCGTCTCGGAGATCGCGGCGGCGACGGAGCGGCCGGAGGCGGTGCTCGGCCTGCACTTCTTCAACCCCGTCCACCTGATGAGGCTGCTGGAGGTGGTGCGGGGCGACCGGACGTCGGATACGACGCTCGACGCCGCTCTGGAATACTCGCGCCGCATCGGGAAGGAGCCGATCGTGGTCACCGACACCCCCGGCTTCGCCTCGTCGCGGCTGGGCGTGGTCCTCGGCCTGGAGGCGATGCGGATGGTCGAGCAAGGCGTCGCCTCGCCGCAGGACATCGACAGGGCGATGGAGCTGGGCTACAACCATCCGATGGGTCCGCTGAAGCTGACGGACCTGGTCGGGTTGGACGTGCGGCTGGGGATCGCGGAGTACCTGCACCGCACCCTCGGCGGCGAGCAGTACCGCCCCCCGGAGCTGCTGCGCTCGATGGTGGCGGAGGGAAAGCTCGGGAAGAAGAGCGGCCTCGGCTTCTACGACTGGAGGGGGGAGACTTGACGTACGAGACGCTGATCGTCGAGCGGCAGGGGGCCGTCGGGGTCATCACGGTCAACCGTCCCGATAAGCGGAACGCGCTCAACGCCGCGGTGCGGAGCGAGCTGGTCGCGGCGGTGGAGGATCTCGCCGCAGAGGACGGAGTGCGGGTGCTGCTGATCACCGGCGCGGGGGAAAAGGCTTTCGTCGCGGGCGCCGACATCGGCGAGTTCGCGGAGCGCACGCCGCTGGAGCAGCGCGCCGCGATGACGGGGACTCGCGTCTTCGAGGCGGTCGCCGGCTGCCCGAAGCCGACGATCGCGATGATCAACGGCTTCGCACTGGGCGGCGGGTGCGAGCTGGCGATGGCGTGCGACGTACGGGTCGCCGCGGACACCGCCCGCCTGGGGCAGCCCGAGGTGAGCCTGGGGATCATCCCGGGCGGGGGCGGGACGCAGCGGCTCCCGCGGCTGGTGGGGATGGGTCAGGCGCTGCGCCTGGTGCTCTCGGGCGATCTGATCGACGCCGCCGAAGCACTCCGGATCGGACTGGTGGACCTGGTCTTCCCCGCGGCCGAGCTCCGCGAGCGGACGATGGAGCTGGCGGAGCGGATCGCCGCGAAGTCGCCGGTGGCGCTGCGGCTGGCGAAGGCGGCGGTGCGCGCCTCGGCGGAGATGCCGCTCGGCGCGGGGCTCGCTTATGAGACGGAGCTCTTCATCACCTGCTTCGCCAGCGAGGACAAGCGAGAGGGTGTGCAGGCCTTCTTCGAGAAGCGCTCGCCCGACTTCCCCGGCCGCTGAGCGGGCGGGCGAACACGAACGGAACCGGGGAACGGAATGCCGAACCGAACGGGAGTCGTCGACTTCCGCCTTCTGCTGTGGGTGATCGTGGTGGCGGCGGCCGCGGCCGGCGCGGGCTTCCTGATGGGGCTCTGGCTGGGGGGGTAGGCGGGCGGTCCACCCGCGAGAGGAGGGCCCCGGCGGTCGCCGGGGCCCTCCTCCGTCTCCGCGGACCCACTACTCGAGGAGGTCAGGCGGCGGGGACGACCGCCACCTGCTTGCGCTTGCGGTCCTTGCGCTGGAACTCCACCACGCCGTCGACGAGCGCGAAGAGCGTGTCGTCGCTGCCGATGCCGACGTTGTTCCCCGGATGGAACCGGGTACCGCGCTGACGGACGATGATGTTGCCGGCGAGCACGCGCTCGCCGCCGAACTTCTTGACGCCGAGCCGTTGCGCGTTGGAGTCCCGACCGTTGCGAGTCGAGCCGCCGCCCTTCTTATGTGCCATGGTAGTGCTCCTCAGCCCAGATTGATCTCGCTGACGCGAACCTCGGTGAACTTCTGCCGGTGGCCCTGCTTGCGGCGGTAGTTCTTGCGGCGCTTGTGCTTGAAGATCGTGATCTTGTCGCCCTTGCCGTGCTGGACCACCTCGGCGGTCACCGCGGCGCCGCCCAACAGCGGGGCACCGACCTTCACCTCGTCGTCCGAGGCGCCCAGGAGCACCTCGCCGAAGGTCACCGTCTCGCCGGGCTCCACGTCGAGCGAAGGGATGCGCAAGGTCTTGCCCGGCTCGGCGCGGAACTGCTTCCCGCCGGTGCGGATGATGGCGTACATTCCCGAACTCCTGTCACGGAGAGAATCTTCTCGTAAAGAGACAAGCTCGAAATATGCGCGCGGGGCCGCCGGTTGTCAACCGGGGGAAGGGGGGCGGTCGTCCCTCACCCCCGGCTCACTCGTTCCTCGCTCGCCACCCCCTCTCCCGAGTTCGGGAGAGGGGGTCGGGGGGTGAGGGCTGCCGCGCATCTGCGCCGGACGACCGGAGACGTAAAACCGATCACCGACGACCCTATCCCCGCGCGTAACGCTGCGTCACGTCCTGCCGCGCCGGACCGGCAAGGAACCGGAACTCGTCCTGCTGCATGAGGGGGTCGTCGCGCAGGTTGAGCTGCAGGCGGCTCTCCTTTTCCAGGCGCCTCAGGAAGGCCGGCTCGTCCTCGAGAATGTAGAGCGCCACCTCGGGATGCACGCGAACCACGAGCGCCTTCTCCTTCGCCTCCACCCCCGCGCGCCGCACCGCCCGCTCAATCCGCCGGACCACCGTCTCCGGGGTGAAGATCCGCCCGGAGCCGCTGCAGCAGGGGCAGGAGGCGGTCTGCGACTGGTAGAGCGAAGGGCGCACCCGCTGCCGGGTCATCTCGATCAGCCCGAGGTCGGAAACCTGGAAGGCCCGGGTGCGCGCCCGGTCGCGGGCCAGGTGCTGCCGCAGCTCCTGCAGCACCTTCTCCCGGTTCTGCTTCGACTCCATGTCGATGAAATCGCAAACGATGATCCCGCCGACGTCGCGCAGCCGCAGCTGCCGCGCGATCTCGCGCGCGGCGTCCACGTTCGTGCGCAGGATCGTCTTCTCCGGGTCCTTTTTCCCCGTGTAGCGGCCGGTGTTCACGTCGATCGAGACCAGCGCCTCCGTCGGCTCGATGATGATGTACCCCCCCGAAGGGAGGATCACCCTGCGCTGGAACGCCTCGTGGATCTCGGTCTCGATCTCATAGGCGTCGAAGAGCGGCAGGGGGTCCTGGTAGAGGTGCACCCGCTCGATCAGCTCGGGGTCCACCGAATCGAGGTACTGGCGCACCTCCTCGTGGACCAGCGGGCTGTCGATGATGAGCGAGTCCACCTTCTCGGAGAAGAGGTCGCGGATGATCCCCTTGATGAGCTTCGCCTCGCGGTGGATCACCGCCGGCCCCTTCGTGCGCGAGGAGCGTCGCTGGATCTGCTTCCAGGTGGAGAGCAGCGACTTGAGCTCGCGCTCGAAGGTGTCGCGGGTCAGCTCCTCTCCCACCGTGCGGACGATGACGCCGCCGGCTCCCTCGGGGAGGATCTCGCGGGCCAGAGCCCGCAGGCGCGCCCGCTCCTCCCGGTCCTCGATCTTCCGTGAAACTCCGACGTGGTCCGACTGCGGCATGTAGACCAGGAACCGTCCCGGAAGGGAGATCTGCGCGGTGACGCGCGGTCCCTTCGTGCTGATCGGCTCCTTGGTGACCTGCACCAGCAGCTCCTGACCCTTCTGGACCAGCTCCTGGATCGGCGGATAGCGCCTCGCCCGGCGCCCCTTCCCGTTCTCCTCCTCCACGGGCTCCTCCCCTCCCTCGCCCTCCTCCTCCTCAGCGAGGTCGGAGACGTGCAGGAAGGCCGCCTTCTCGGTTCCGATATCCACGAAGGACGCCTGAATGCCGGGGAGCACCGCCTCGACCCGCCCCAGGTAGATGTCGCCGACGATGCGGGCGGAATCAGGTCGGTCCACCATCAGCTCGACCAGGAGGTCGTCCTCGAGAATGGCGACGCGCGTCTCCTGCGCGGTCGTATTCATCAGGATCTCGCGCTTCACGAGCACCCCTTCCCCGGCGGGAACGCGAGCGCCCGCCCGGCGGACCGGGCCGGGCGGGAGAGAGAGGGGCGGCGGGAGCGCCGCCATGCGTCAGCCGTTATCGTCACCGCCACTCATCCCGCCCCTTCGTTCAGCTCCCGAAGCAGGGAGCGCGCGATGACCAGCCTCTGGATCTCGCTCGTTCCCTCGCCGATCTCGCAGATCTTGGCGTCGCGCATCATCCGCTCCACGGGATATTCCTTGGTGTAGCCGTACCCCCCGTGGATCTGCACCGCCTTGGTCGTCGCGCGCATGGCCAGCTCCGAGGCGTACAGCTTCGCCATGGACGCTTCGCGGCTGTACGGCTTCCCCTCCTCCTTCAGCCACGCGGCGTGGTATACGAGGTGCTTCGCGGCCTCGATCTCCGTCGCCAGGTCGGCGAGCATGAACTGGATGCCCTGGAACTCGTTGATCCGCTGCCCGAACTGACGCCGCTCGTTGGCGTACGCCATCGCCTGCTCGAACGCCCCCTCGGCGATCCCCAGCGAGAGCGCGCCGATGCCGATCCGGCCGGAGTCCAGCGTCTGCATGAAGTTGGTGAAGCCCTCGCCCGGCTCGCCCAGCACGTTCTCGTCGGGGACGAAGGCGTCCTCCATGACCAGCTCGCGCGTATCGGACGCCCGCCACCCCATCTTGTCCTCCTTCTTCCCCGCCCTCACCCCATGCGTGAACTCCAGCTCGTCGGAGTGCCCGATCCCCAGCTCCCGCGCCTTCTCGAGGTCGGTGGTGGGCTTGGTGAGAATGAAGGAGGTGATCCCCTTCGCCCCCTTCCCGCGCTCGGTGACCGCGGTGGCGACGAAGATCTCTCCGACGCCGGCGTGGGTGATGAAGATCTTGCTCCCGTTCACCACCCACCCCCCGTCGGCGCGTACCGCCGTGGTCTGGGTGCCCCCCGCGTCGGAGCCGGCGGCCGGCTCGGTGAGCCCGAAGCCGCCGAGCACCTGCCCAGCGGCGAGGAGCGGCACGAAGCGCTCCTTCTGCTCCGGCGTCCCGAAGGAGACGATCGGCGAGGTGCCGAGGGTCGTGTGGGCGGAGACAGTGATGGCGTGCGAGGCGTCGACCTTCGCCAGCTCGTGAATGGTGATGATGTAGCTGACGTAGTCCATCCCCGCCCCTCCCAGCTCCTCGTCCCACGGTACGCCGAAGAGGCCGAGCTCGGCCATCTTCTTCACGTTCTCCCAGGGGAATTCCGAGGTCTGGTCCAGCTCTCCGGCGACGGGCGCGATCTCGTTGCGCGCGAAGTCGCGCACCATGTCGCGGATCATGAGGTGATTCTCGTCGAAGTATCGTTCCATGTCTCAGGTACCGGGGACCATGGGAGAGGGCCGACCGAACGCCGGAAATCTAGGTCGCGAGCCGACCGCGGGAAAGGGAACGCGCCTCACGCCGCGCCCGTCCGCTCGCGCATCACCCGCAGGAAGGCCTCCGAGTACTTCTCCAGCTTCGCGGGCCCCACGCCCGCCACGTCGAGCATCTCTCGCTCGGTCGTCGGGCGCCTCGCGGCCATCTCGCGCAAGGTCCGGTCCGAGAAGACGCAGTACGCCGGAACCTCCTGCTCGCGCGCCAGCCGGGAGCGCAGCGCGCGCAGCTCGTCGAAGAGCCGCGGGTCCGCGGCCTCCGGGAGATCGGCGGCCGGCGTCCGCTCCCTCGTCCGGCCGCGGCGGCCGGCGACGCGCGCCTCGGCGGGGGTGGGAGCCTCCGCGAGCGGTGAGTCCGAGCGGCAGTTGTCGCAGGCGCCGCACTCGTCCATCGCCTCGGGGTCGCCGAAGTAGCGCAGCACGAAGCCTCTCCGGCAGGCGTCGGTGTAGGCGTAGCCCTGCATCTTCTTGAGCTTGCCGACCTCGCGCCGCTTCCGCGCCTCCAGGCCGGGCCAGTCGATCGCGAGCCGGCTCACGGGGGTGGCGAGGTCGAGCACCTGGATCCCCTCCCCCTCCGCCAGCGAGGACCATTCGAGGAAGCCGCCCGCCTGCAGTTCGCCGAGCAGCGCGACCGCCTCCGAGCGTCCTCCGGCCATCGTGCCGAGGATGCGCCAGCCGAGCTCCACCCCCTGATATACCGCCTCGCCCCCGCCGACCTTCCAGAGACGGCGAAGGAAGCGGACTTCGGCGTCGCGACCGCGCTCGGCCAGCTCGCGGGTGATGCGCTTCGGGGTGGCGATCAGCCGGATCCGGGCGCCGGTGGCCTGCGCCCCGGGCGCCAGCGAGCGGATCAGCCGGTGGTCCTCCAGCGTCCGCAACGCCGAATGGACCTGCCGGTCTCCCTTGGGGGAGGAGAGCGTCCGCGCGAACTCCGGCACCGGCAGCGAGAAGACGCCGAGCGGATCGGAGCGCGCGCGCAGCTCCCGCATCACCTCCTCGACCACCTTCCGCGGCGGGTAGGTCTGGTCGATGAAGAACTCGTGCGTGAAGCGGTCGGCGTAGGCGTGCAGGAGCACGCAGTCCGCCGGCCCTCCGTCGCGGCCGGCGCGGCCGCCCTCCTGATAGTAGGCCTCCAGAGTGCCCGGCATGTTGTAGTGGACCACCAGCCGCACGTCCGGCTTGTCGATCCCCATCCCGAAGGCATTGGTGGCGACCACCACCCGCGCCCGACCCGACATGAAGGCGTCCTGCACCCGCTGCCGATCGGCGTCGGCGAGACCCGCGTGGTAGCCGACCGCCCGGACCCCCACCCCTCCCAGCAGGGCCGTCAGGGCGTCCACGTTCTTGCGGGTGGAGGCGTACACGATGGCCGACCCTTCGCGGCCGCGCAGGAGGCGCAGCAGGAGGCGGTCCTTCTCCGAATCGTTCTTCGCCTTGAGGACGTGCCAGGTGAGGTTCCGCCGGTCGAAGCCCGTGACCAGGACCTCCGGTTCCCGCAGTTCCAGCTGCCGCTCGATGTCGCGGCGCACGTCCGGGGTGGCGGTGGCGGTGAGGGCGATCAGCGGCGGGTCCCCCAGCTCGTGCCGCACCGCGCCGACTCTCAGGTACGAGGGGCGGAAGTCGTGCCCCCACTGCGAGACGCAGTGCGCCTCGTCCACCGCCAGGAGGGAGATCTCCAGCCGCTCCGCCCGCTCGCGGAAGGAGGGGCTCTCGAAGCGCTCCGGCGCCACGTAGACGAGCTTGACCTCGCCGCGCTCGACCGCCGCCAGCCGGGAGGCCATCTCGCTCCCAGAGAGCGAAGAGTTGATGAAGGTCGCCGGCAGCCCGATCTCGTCCAGGGTGTCCACCTGGTCCTTCATCAGCGAGATCAGCGGGGAGACCACGATGGTCACCCCCGGCAGCAGCATCGCCGGCACCTGGTAACAGAGCGACTTCCCGCCTCCCGTGGGCATGACGACGAGGGTGTCGCATCCGGAAAGCACCCCCTCGATCGCCTTCCCCTGGCCCGGGCGAAAGTCCTCGAAGTTCCAGTACTTCCGAAGAATCTGGCGGGCGTCGTCGAGATCCACGGTTCGGATTCGTTCCTTTCGGTCTTCCCTCGCCGGAGAGTCGCGGGCGGGGGTGCCGCCTCGCCGCGGTCGCAGAGATGGTTCGGGGCGCGTTCCACGGGAGATACCGCGGCCCTCGATGCCGCCGGCTCGCCGCACGGGAAAGCCGCCCGCCGGGCACCCGACGCCTCGCTACGTCAGCACGACGTGTACCGGCGTCCCCTCCCGGCGACCGGACCGACGGACGGAGCGCGGGCACGGCACGCCCGTGTGCTGGTACGCCGCAGTACCCGAAGGGATCCTGCACGGAAGGCGGGTACGGGTCTCCGCCGCGGCCTGGGACGAGGCTGCGGGAGCCGCCGGGTCGCGGCGACGGCCGGCGGTGAGGAGGTCGTGCGGCGAGCTTCGGGAGACCTTTGCGGGAAGCGGGGGGAGCCGGGCCGCTCGAGGCCGCCCGCGGCCTCGAGAGTTGCCCCGGATCCGTGGCGAAGTGGAGGGAGGAGACGACCACTTCGCTCGCTTTCGCCCTCGCGCGGGATCACTCCGTCGGCGAGGGTGCCTCCGCCGGGCCGGCGAGGAAGGCGATCCGCTCGATGCGGCGGCCGTCCATCGCCACCACCCGCAGCACCCCCTCCGGTATCGGCACCTCGTCGCCCACCTCGGCGATGCGGCCGAGCGTGCCGAAGACGTACCCGCCCACGGTCTCGTAGAGGTCGTCCGGGAGCGAGAGGCCGAAGCGGTCGTTCACCTCGGAAACCGGTACCGCCCCCGCGATCCTCACCTCTCCCTCCAGCTCCTCCTCGAAGGGGAGCGGCTCCTGCTCGTGCTCATCCTGGATCTCGCCGACGATCTCCTCGATCAGGTCCTCGAGGGTGACCAGGCCGGCGGTGCCGCCGTACTCGTCCAGGACGATCGCCATCTTGATGCGGAGCAGCCGCATCTCCCGGATCAGGTCCTCGACGGCCTTGGACTCGGGCACGAAGGTGGGCTCGCGGATCACCGCGCGAAGGTCGGATACGCCTTCGCGCGCCGCGCGCCAGAGGTCGCGGGCCAGCAGCACGCCCACCACCCGATCGATGGTGCCGTCGAAAACGGGGAGCCGCAGGTGCCCCTCCTCCAGCATGACCCGTTGCGCCTCGTCCAGGGAGGCGCCGGCCGGGACGGCCACGACCTGCGTGCGCGGGGTCATCACCTGGCCCACGCTCACCGCATCGAGGTTCATGACGTTGGTCATCACCTCCCACTCCTCGTCGTCGATCTCCCCTTCGCGCCGGCCGATCTCCGCCAGCACCTCCAGCTCGGCGCGGCTCACCGTGGAGCCTCGCTCGCCGCGAGGGGAGATCAGCCGGTTCAACACCCCGAGCGGCACGAGGATCGGCTTCATCAGCAAGATCATCCAGCGGAGGATCCGCGCGGCGGAGGGGGCGATCTCCTGCCACCAGGTGGCGCCGATCGTCTTGGGGAGGATCTCGGAGAGCACCAGGATCGCCAGCGTCAGCGCGGCCGAGAAGAGGGCGATCCAGCGCTCGCCGAACACCTCCAGGGCGAGCGCGCCTCCCATCGCGGCCCCAACCGTGTGCGCGATGGTGTTGAGGGTGAGGATGGCGGCGATCGGCTCGTCGATGTTCTCCCGCATCCGAGCCAGGAGCTGGCCGGCGGGGTGCCTCCGCTCCTGCAGGACGGCCACGTACGAGTGCGAAACCGAGAGCAGCACGGCCTCGAGGATCGAGCAGGCGAACGAGATCCCGAGGGAGATCCCGATGACGACGAAGAGAGTGGTCATCCCTGCGTCTCCCGCCTCACCACCGGGGCGACTTCGGTACCGAAGAGCTCGATGGAGCGCAGGAGGGAAGCGTGCGGCAGCGTTCCCACGCTGAACTGGACCAGGAGACGCTGATGGCGGAAGATCTCGTGCTGGTGGAGGATCTTATCGATGACCTCCTGCGGGCTCCCCACGAAGTTCGCGCCGCGGAGGGTACGGGAGGCCTCGAACTGCGGTCTCGTCAGCGGCGGCCAGCCGCGCTCGCGTCCGATTCGGTCCATGGTCACGGCGAAGGCCGGGAAAGCCTCCTCGGCGGCCGCTTGCGAGGTGTCGGCGATGAACCCGTGCGAGTTGATGCTCAGCGCCGGCGGCTCGTGACCCGCCTCGCGGGCCGCGCGGCGATGGAGCTCCGCGAAAGGGGCGAAGCGCTCGGGCATCCCGCCGATGATCGCCAGCGCCATCGGGAGGCCGAGCTCCCCCGCCCGTTCCGCCGACGCCGGCGTGCCCCCCACGGCGATCCAGACCGGGAGCCGCTCCTGCAGCGGGCGCGGGTACACCCCCTGGCCGCTCAGCGGGGCGCGGTGCTTCCCCGACCAGGTGACGTGCTCGTCCTCGCGCAGTCGCAGCAGCAGGTCCAGCTTCTCGGCGAACAGGGCGTCGTACCGATCCAGCTCGTATCCGAAAAGGGGAAAGGATTCCACGAACGACCCGCGGCCCGCCATGATCTCCGCCCGACCTCCCGATAGCAGGTCTAAGATGGCGAACTGCTGGAAGACGCGCACCGGATCGTCCGAGCTCAGCACGTTCACCGCGCTGGTGAGCCGGATCCGCCGCGTGCGCTCCGCCGCCGCGGCCAGGACGACGGCCGGCGCGGAGACCACGTAGTCCGGGCGGTGGTGCTCGCCGACGCCGAACACGTCCAGCCCGACCTGGTCGGCGAGCTGGATCTCCTCCATCAGGTCGCGAAGGCGCCGCGCCGCGCTCACGGTCTTTCCCGTGCGCGGGTCGGGGGTCCGCTCGGCGAAGGTGTAGATCCCGAGTTCCACGGATTCACGGGTGGGGGTGAGCGCCTATCCGTTCCTACCCTCGAGGACCTCGCGCACCTTCGCCAGGAGGTCGCCGGGGGTGAACGGCTTGTGAAGGAGCTCGCACTCCTGGCGCGAGACCCCGTAGCGGAGAACGTCGTCGTCCGTGTATCCGCTCATGTAGAGCACCGCCACATCGGAAAGGAGAGCCCGAACGGCCTCGGCCAGCTCGCGGCCCCCCATGCGGGGCATGACCACGTCCACCAGCAGGAGGTCGATGCGCCCGGAGAGGCTCTCGGCCAGGAGCAGCGCCTCCTCGGCGCCCCGCGCCGAGAGCACGCGGTACCCTCCGCCGCGCAGGACCTCGCCCGCCAGCTCGCGCACCACCCGCTCGTCCTCCACCAGCAGCACGGTTCCGGAGCGCGGGCCCGGGCGCGGCGCCGGCCGCTTCTCTTCGCGGGGCGGCGCCTCGACGGCGCCGTGGTGCCGCGGGAGGAAGATGTCGAAGACCGTCCCCTCGCCCACCGCGCTCCTCACCCAGACGTAGCCGCCCGACTGCTTCACGATGCCGTACACCGTACTGAGCCCGAGCCCCGTTCCCTTCCCCGGCTCCTTCGTGGTGAAGAAGGGTTCGAAGAGGTGGGCCAGCACCTCGTCCGGCATGCCGCTTCCCGTGTCTCGCACCGAGAGACGGACGTACTCGCCGGGAACCACCCGGTACGGGTATCCGGCCGCCCACTCCGGGGTGATCGTCGCCGGAGCGGTGGAGACGGTGATCGTTCCCCCCTGCTGCATCGCGTCGCGCGCGTTCACCGCGAGGTTCATCAGCACCTGCTCGATCTGCCCGCGGTCCGCGAGCACGGGTCCCGCGTCCGGTCCGAGCTCCGTCACCACCTCCACGTCCTCCCCGATCAGGCGGCGCAGCATCCGCTCGACGCTCGATACCACCTGGTTGAGATCCAGGCTCTCCGACTTGAGGATCTGCTTCCGGCTGAATGCCAGCAGCTGGCGCGTCAGCTGCGCCGAGCGCTCGGCCGCGCCCTTGATCTCCTCCAGGAATTCCCGACCTCGGCTTTCTGGGGGAATCTCCGCCTCCAGCAGCGCCGAGAAGCCGCCGATCACGGTGAGCAGGTTGTTGAAGTCGTGCGCGATCCCGCCCGCCAGGCGCCCCACCGCCTCCAGCCGCTGCGCCTGCCGCAACTGCTCCTCCAGCGCCTTGCGCTGCGAGAGGTCGGAGTAGACGGACGCCACTCCCACGAGCTCCCGATCCTCGTCGAAGATCGGGAAGTGGGTGACCTGCACCGGAAAGGTCCGGCCGCAGCGGTCCTTCACCGCGAAGTCCGCGGACGAGCTGGAGTTCGCGCGCAGACGCTCCACCACCTCCGGATGCTCGCGCAGGTCCTGGGCATTCTCGATGAAGTCGAAGAGGCTCCTGCCCACCATCTCCCCGCGGGTCCAGCCGAAGAGGGTCTCGGCGAAGCCGTTCCAGTAGAGCACACGCCGGTCCAGGTCCGTGGCGATCACCGCCTCCCCCACCGCGTCGAGGAGGTGGGAGCTGAAGCGGATCTGCGCCTCCGCCCGCAGCCGCTCGGTCACGTCGCGGGAGTGCAGCACCACCCCTCGTACCGCCGGATCCCCCAAACGGTTCGAGGCGGTGGCCTCGACGGAGCGCCAGATGCCCGCCCGGTCGCGAATGCGGTAGGCGACCAACAGCGGGGCTTGGGGATCGGCGCGCGCCCGCTTGAAGACCTCCCGCACGACCGCGAGGTCGTCCGGATGGATTAGATCGAAGGCATTCGTCCCGACGAGCTCCTCCGGCCGCCAGCCGATGGAGCGCTCCACCGACGGGCTCACGTAGAGCAGCTCCCCGTCCCCGCTCAGGATGGAGATGACGTCGCTGGAGTTCTCGATGAGCGAGCGGAAGTAGCGCTCCCGCTTCCGGAGAGTCTCGTCCGCGCGGTGTTGCTCCGTCACGTCGCGCGTGATCCCCGCGATCCGGTGGATGCGGCCCGCCGCAACGCGCACAGGGAAGATCCTCGAGAGGGCGAAGCGCATCTCCCCGTCCGGGCGAAAGAAGCGATGCTCCACCGCCGTCTCCGCGCCGCGCTCGGCCGCGGCGTGTGCCTCGCGGAAGGCCCGCCGATCTTCCTCGTGAACGGAGGGGAGGGTGAGCGTCGCGTCCGTTCCCGGGCTCGGCAGCGGCCGGCCCCAGATGCGCTCGAAGGCGGGGCTCACGTAAAGGAGGCGCCTGTCTCCCGGGGACGCGAGCCAGAAGACCTCGTCGATGCTCGCGGCGAGCTGACGGAATCGCTCCTCGCTCTCGCGCAGCGCCTCCTCCATCTCGTTCCGACACGGGACGCCGCGGAAATCGGTGGAGATGCCGTCGGTGATGCTCTCCAGCAGGGAGGCCGTCTGCTCGCGGCTGCGCAGCAGGGTGCGCTCCATATGCTTCCGGGCGCTGATGTCGCTCAGGGTGCCCGCGATGCGCAGCGGGCGACCGTCCGCCGAGCGCTGCGCCACGCTTCCGCGCGACTGCACCCACATCCATTCTCCCGCCCGCGTCCGCATCCGGTACTCCGCCTCGCAGGCGGGAAGCTCTCCGGAGACATGCGCCTCGATGAGCGCCCGCACGTCCGGCAGGTCCTCCGGGTGTACCAGCGCGCTCCACGCGCTCCAGGTGGGCTCGCACTCCTCCGGGCGGTAGCCGAGCATCTCCCAACAGGTGGGGCTGAAGTACGCCTCCTCCGAGCGGAGGCTGCAGTCCCAGAAGCCCTGGCCCGCGCTCTCGAGGCAGAGGGCCAGGCGCGCGAGGCGATCGAAGCTCGTCTCCGGCGGAGAGCCGGCCCGGCCGGTCCTCGCGAGAGCATTGGGGCGTGCGTCGGCGGGCGATCGGAAGGGCAGTCGGGACATTACACGCGATCACTAAAAAAAGCGGCGGCGCCGCAGGGGGGCCGGGCCGCACGAAGGCGGCCGTCGGGTGCTCCCACGGGAGGCGCCGGAAGGGGATGGCCGGATCGACTCGTAACATAAACCCGCCGCTCCCCGGTCGGAAGGCCCCTCTCGCGACGGATCGAGGCCGGAGGGAGGAGCGGCTCACGTTCTCCAGGAGCATGAGCAGCCCCACGCCGAAGCTTCCCATGGAGTGTACGGCCTGGATGATCCAGTCCCTCAGGGATCCCTCCTTGCCGGTGGTCGAGACACCGCCCTACGAGCCGACGATCCGTTTGACGGACGAACCCGCGCGGAGGGTGGCGCCGGGCCCGCTCACCTGGTTGATCACCGCCAGCTCCTCGATCGGGATCGTCGAAGGAAACCGCCGGTCGAACTCCGCCAGGGTCATCGCCTGGTCGATGCGCTGGATGTCGATCCGGTCCGGCCGCACGGCGAGGATCTGCGGGTCCGTCAGGGGCGCGAAGCTTCCGATCACCTGGCCGAACGTCCGCTCGTAGGCGGCGAAGCGCGCGTCGGGGGCGTACGCGATGAGCTGGTACGTCTGCCCGCCGTACTCCACGTGCGCCACTATTCCGCTTAGGACGCCCTGCTCGGCCTGCGCCCGGAAGTAGCTCACGACGCCGGGGAGGCCGTTCACCGTCTCGCGGGTCGAACGGAGGGGCTGGATTCCCTGCTGGGCCAGAAAGCCCCGCGCGGCCTCCGTGGCGCCGGCCTGCCCGGCGAGGGTGAGCTGCACCATCGCGTCCTGCTGCGGGCTGGCGAGCACCACCGCCTGCGACAGGTTCTGCGCGGTCCACCCGGACGGGTACGCGAAGCGGAAGCGGAGGTCGGGATGGTAGAACACCCCGTCGCGGAAGAAGCCGTTGCGCGGGTTCTCTCCGAAAACCAGTCCGTCGATCCGGGCGAGATACTCTTCGCGGCCGATCCGGGCGGAGCCCAGCGACCCCTCGACGTTCGCCAACCGCTGCCGCACCTCCTCGATGCGCTCGGCCGGGGCGGGGTGGGAGGCGAGCCAGCTGGGGATGGGGCTCTGCCCCTCCAGCTCGCCCGTGCGGGCGAGCGCCTGGAAGACGTCCGCCATCTCGCGCACGTCGAATCCCTCGCGCAGGGCGTAGCGGAAGCCCAGCTCGTCCGCCTGCCGCTCCGCGTCGCGCCCGTACTTGAGGAAGAGCAGGCCGAGCCCGCCGCTCGCGAGGCCGCCGAGCGGCTCCAGCTGCGGGAAGAAGACCGTGCCCAGCCCGAGCCCCAGCTGCGCGATCTGCGCGCGGCTGATCTGCGCGACCGAGTGCCGGGCGGTGACGTGACCGATCTCGTGGCCGAGCACCGACGCCAGCTCCGCCTCGTTCTCCATCAGGTTCATCAACCCGCGAGTGAAGAAGATGAACCCGCCGGGTAGGGCGAAGGCGTTCGGAGTGGGATCGTCCACCACGCGGAAGGTCCAGGGCAGCTCCGGCCGCTCGGAATCGGCGGCCAGGGCGGCGCCGATCCGCTGCACGTAGTCCTGCAGTGCCTGGTCCTGCACCAATCCGAGGCTCTGCCCCGCCTCCTGCGCCGCCTGCCGTCCCATCTCGATCTCCTGCGCCTCGGACACGAGCACGAGCTGCCGCTCACCAGTGACCGGGTTGCGGGCGCACCCGCCGGCCGCCAGCGAGAGCGCCAGGATCGCCGCGGCGCAGCGCGCTCCGGCTCCACGATTTCCCATCATCTCTCCATTTCTCGGAGGTGGATCTCTCCGCTCGGCTGGCGCCCCGATCGGACGCCGCCGGCCGAGTCGTCGCGCGGCCCCGCGGCCGCGTCGGGCGAGAGCTCGCGCGGCGGAACGGAGTCCGGATCGATCCGGCGGATGATCGGGTCCTCCTCGCCGCGCGCCGGCATCTCGGGCCGCTCTCCCGCATCCGGCGACACGGAGCAGGTCACCGGGACCGTCCGCTCGACCCCGCCCTCGGCGACCCAGGTGTAGTCGCCCTCGCAGAGGATCCGCTCCCCCTGGCGCCGCAGGCGGTTGGTGAGGACGCCGAAGTAGGTCGGATTGGCCATCACCTCGTAGGCGTCCCCCCGCCACTCGCCGAGGTCGAGGTCGGGCTGGAGCTCCGGCACCTCCCAGACGCCGGCGATGGAGTCCCGGCCGCTCCACGTGATCACCAGTACTCCCTCCAGCTCTACCGACTGAGCCTCCCCCGGCGCGGGGTGGCTGGCGACGTAGTGGTAGCGTCCCTCCGGGATCGTTCTCCCTCCGGCCTCGTCTCCGGCGCAGGCGGCGCCGAGGAGGAGCACCGCCGAAACGGCTTTCCGGGAAAGAACGGCTCCGACCCTCGCTGCTCGCATCCTTCGCTCCTGTTGGGAAGAGCCCGCTGGCCGGGCGGAGTTGCAAGCGGTATTCCGCGAATGCGAAGGGGCGGCTCCGAGCCGTTGCTCGGAGCCGCCCGGGAGAGCCGCCGGAAGCGGACTCTCAGGCCACCTGGCCGTACAGGATCGCCTGCTTCACCTCGCCGATCGCCTTGGTGATTCCGATCTCGCGGGGGCAGGCCTCGGTGCAGTTGAAGATGGTCCGGCATCGCCAGACCCCCTCCCGGGAATTCAGCCGCTGCAGCCGCGACGCCGACCCCTCGTCGCGCGAGTCGAAGATGAAGCGATGGGCGTTCACGATCGCCGCCGGCCCGACGAACTCCTCGTTCGCCCAGAAGGAGGGGCACGAGGTGGTGCACGCGGCGCAGAGGATGCACTTGGTCGTGTCGTCGAAGCGCTCGCGGTTCTCCACTGACTGCCGGCGCTCCCGCTCCGGCGGCCGCTCGTCGTTGATGAAGAAGGGAAGCACGGAGCGGTACTGCGCGAAGAAGGGCTCCATGTCCACCACCAGGTCCTTGACGACGCGGAAGCCCATCAGCGGCTCCACCGTCACCTCGTCCCCCACGTCGCGCATCAGCACCTTGCAGGCGAGGCGGTTCACCCCATTGATGCGCATGGCGTCGGAGCCGCACACGCCGTGCGCGCAGGAGCGGCGGAAGGTCACCGTACCGTCCTGGTACCACTTGATGGTGTGGAGGGCGTCTAGAACGCGGTCCGTCGGTTCCACCTCCACCGAGTACTCCCGGAACACCGGCTCGCGGTCAGTTTCCGGATTGAAGCGCTGCAATCGGATCTTGACCTTGCTGGTGGCCGGAGCCTTCGCCGCCACCCTCGCACCGACCGCCGGACCCGTCCTCCCGGCCGAGACTGTCGTCGCCATCAGTAGACCCTCTCCTTCGGCTGGAACTTCGTGATTGTCACCGGCTTGTAGCGCAGGTCGATGGAGCCGTCCTCGTTGCGGTAGGCCAGGGTATGGCTGAGGAACTGCGCGTCGTCCCGATCGGGAAAGTCCTCCCGCATGTGGGCGCCCCGGCTCTCCTTGCGGGCGATCCCGCCGACCGTCGCGATTTCCGCCAGGTCGAGGAGGTTCCCCAGCTCCCACGCCTCCAGGAGGTCGGTGTTGAAGCGCTTCCCCTTGTCCATGACGACCACCTTGCGGTAGCGCTCCTTCAGCTCCACGAGCTTCCCGGCGGCCTTCTCCATCCCCTTGCCGTCGCGGAAGATGCCCACCTCGTCCTGCATCACGTCCTGCATCTCCTCGCGGAGCCGTGCGGCGGGCTCGCCAGCGGGGTTGGCGAGCATGCGCTCGAACGTCGCCGCGATGTCGGCCGTCGGACTCTCCGGCATCCCCGGCATGTCGGCCTCCAGGCAGAAGCGAGCCATGTCGATCCCCGAGCGGCGCCCGAACACCACCAGGTCGAGCAGCGAGTTCGTTCCCAGGCGGTTCGCGCCGTGCACGGAAACACAGGCCGTCTCACCCGCGGAGTAGAGCCCCGGGAGCACCGTGCCGTCGGCGTCGATCACCACCCGCCCGTCGACGTCGGTCGGAATCCCGCCCATCGCGTAATGTGCCGTCGGCTGGATGGGCATCGGCGCCGTCACCGGATCCACGCCCAGATAAGTGCGGCAGAAGTCCGCGATGTCGGGGAGCTTCTTCTCGATCACCTCGCGTCCGAGGTGAGTCGCGTCGAGGTAGACGTACTTCTTGCCGTTGATCCCACGCCCCTCGCGGATTTCCTGGTTGATGGAGCGGGCCACCACATCGCGCGAGGCGAGGTCCTTCATGGTGGGGGCGTAGCGCTCCATGAAGCGCTCGCCGAGGTCGTTGCGCAGCACCCCGCCCTCGCCGCGCACCCCCTCGGTGATCAGGATCCCGAGCTTGTAGATCCCGGTCGGGTGGAACTGGTAGAACTCCAGGTCCTCCAGCGGGACCCCGCGCCGATACGCGACCGCGGGGCCGTCGCCGGTGTTCGCGTGCGCGTTGGAGGTGATCGACCAGACGCGGCCGAAACCGCCGGTGGCGAAGTTCACCGCCTTGGCGCGGAAGACGTGCAGGTCGCCGGTCGCCACCTCGTAGGCGACCACCCCGGAACACCGGCCTTCGTGCAACAGCAGGTCCACGACCTGGAACTCGTCGAAGAAGGCGATGTCGTTCTTGATACAGTTCTGGTAGAGGGTCTGCAGGATCATGTGGCCGGTCCGGTCGGCTGCGTAGCAGGAGCGGCGCACCGGACCCTGACCGAAGTGGTGCGTGTGCCCGCCGAAGGGGCGCTGGGCGATCTTCCCGTCCGGCGTGCGCGAGAAGGGGAGCCCCATGTGTTCGAGCTCGACGATGACGTCCACCGCCTCCTCGCACATCGTCTCGATGGCGTCCTGATCGCCCAGGTAGTCGGAGCCCTTCACCGTGTCGAACGCGTGCCACTCCGGGTGGTCCTCCTCCAGGTTGGCGAGCGCCGCGCCGATCCCGCCCTGCGCCGCTCCGGTGTGCGAGCGCGTCGGGTAGAGCTTGGAGAGGACCGCCGTCTTCAGCTTCGGCTCGCGAGACAGATAGATCGCGGACATCAGCCCCGCGCCGCCCCCGCCCACCACCAGGGCGTCGTACGTGTGCGTATGGATCATCGGTCCGCGAAGAAGGTGGCCGGGTCGAAGGTCAGCAGGGCGAACACGCCGAAGATCAGGCTCGCCAGCACGATCGTGTACACCACCGCCTTGACCGCGATCTGCCGGCCCGGACTGCGGACGTAGTCCTCGATGCTGTAGCGCGCCCCGTTCAGCCCGTGAAGCATCGCGAAGCTGACCAGCGCCACGTTGAAGAAGCGCCAGAGCGGGTTGCTCCACCGCTCGATGACCATCTGCGAGTCGAGGTGCTCGACGCCGATCACCAGGTTCCACCAGATCAGGTGGTACAGGGCGAGGAAGATGAGTAGGAGCCCGGAGATGCGCATGAAGAACCAGGAGAGCACCTCGAAGCTGCCCCGCGATCCGGCCGGGAGGCGGTAGCCCCCGCCCGCGCGGCGCTCGCCGCGCTCGACCACGCGCGCGGGGGCGCTCACGAGGGCCTCTCCAGGACGACTTCCCCGCCCTCCAGGCAGGCGGGGGCGCCGGGGTCCTCCAGGCAGCGCTCGCGGTGCCGCTCCACGCCCGGCTCGTCGGCGAGGCCGAGGAGAGGCGCAACCATCAGCCAGGTCACGGGGAGCATCAGCAGGAGCGCGACCGCGGCGGCGGCCCAGGTGAGCTTCCGCTGGTGCTCCATCACCTTCGGCCGGAAGTCCTGAACGACGATCCGGAGGCCGTTGGCGGCGTGGAAGAGTACGGAGAAGAAGATCAGCAGCTCGGCGAAGCGGAAGACCGGGCTCCGGTACAGCTCCAGCGCGTCGTCATAGAAGGCGGGGCTGTAGATGATCAGGCCGGTCTCGACGACGTGGATCACGAGGAAGAGCAGGACCCCCAAACCCGTGAGGCGGTGCAGGAGCCAGCTCCACATTCCCTCGCGCCCCCGGTAGCGGAGCGCCGTCCCGAGGGAGCGAGCGCGGTATTCTACTGCCATAAGACTCTCCCCAGAGCGAAACCGGCATGACGAGAAAAGCGCCGCGCCTCTGCGGGACGCGGCACCGGGACGGCGCTACTGCTGGATCACCCGCATCGGCTCGCGGACCGCCTCCGCGGAGCTCTCCAGGGCGGCCCGTTCTTCCGGTGTCAGTTCGACCTCGAGGATCTTCTCCAGCCCGTTGCGGCCCAGCTTGCAGGGGACCCCCAGGAAGAGACCTTCCATCCCGTACTCCCCCTCGAGCCAGGCGGCGCAGGGAAGGACGCGCTTCTTGTCCTTCACGATCGCTTCGGCCATCTGGACGGCTCCGGCCGAGGGCGCGTAGTAGGCCGAGCCCGCCTTCAGGAACTGCACGATCTCCGCGCCGCCCTTCCGGGTCCGCTCCACGATCGACTCCAGCTTCGCCGGATCGATCAGCTGCGTGACGGGGATCCCCGAGACGGTGGTGTAGGAGATCAGCGGCACCATAGTGTCGCCGTGGCCTCCGAGCACCATCGCCTGGATGTCCTCCACCGAGACGTCGAGCTCCAGCGCGAGGAAGGAGCGGTAGCGCGCGGTGTCGAGCACCCCCGCCATCCCGATCACCCGCTCGCGGGGGAAGCCGCTGGCCTCCTTGGCGACGTAGCACATCACGTCCAGCGGATTGCTGACCATGATGATGATCGACTCGGGGGCGACGCGACTGATGTTCTCGCTCACCTCGCGGACGATCTTGGCGTTGGTGTTGAGGAGGTCGTCGCGGCTCATCCCGGGCTTCCGGGCGATCCCGGCCGTGACGATGAAGATCCCCGAGCCCTCGGCGGCGTCGTAGGAGTTGCTCCCCGTGACGCGGCTGTCGAAGCCCTCCACGGGAGCGGACTCCCACTGGTCGAGCCCCTTCCCCTGCGGGATTCCCTCGACGATGTCGATGAGGACGACCTCACGGGCGAGCTCTTTCTCCGCCAGGCGCTGGGCCGCCGTCGCACCGACGTTCCCCGCCCCGACTACGGTGATCTTGTCCATTGGATGAGCATCCGGGAGTTCTGAAGTCACGGCTGGACCGCCCACACGGCCAGCGCGCGCAAACTAGAAGAAGGCGGAACCCCTGTCAACTCGCCGGGGTCCGCCGCAAACGGGACGATTCTGGGTCAGGGACGGGGCTTGGAAGGGCGCCGGCCGAGCCGGCGCAGAGCCTCGCGGAGGGAGCCGGCGACCAGCCCGCTACCCTCCCACCTCCGACAGCGCCGCGAGCCCGCCGCTCCCGGCCGCGCTGCCCTGGACGAGCCAGTGGCGCTCCGGCTTGATGCGCAGCGTTTGACGGATGTGGGGCTCCACCGGCTCGCCGCGGCGCAGAGGGCCGCGCAGGTCGGTCTGCATCGCGCCGAAGAGGCAGGGGCGGAGCTGCCCGTCGGCCGTGAGCCGCATGCGGTTGCAGCGGTCGCAGTAGTTGTGGCTCATCGGGGTGATCACGCCGACGGTCCCGGGCGCACCCTCGAAGGAGAAGTAGGTGGCCGGGCCGTTCCCCCCGGGGCCGGCCGCCGGCGACAGCGCGCCGATGCTCGCCACCCGCTCCAGGATCTCGTCCGAGGAGACGTACTCCTCCTGCGAGATCCCGAGGTTCTCACCCGTCGGCATCACCTCGATGAAGCGCACGTGCCAGGGACGCTCGCGCGTGACGGCGGCGAAGTCGGAGATCTCGTCGTCGTTGCGGCCGCGCATGACCACGCAGTTCAGCTTGATGGGCGCGAACCCCACGCGCTCCGCCGCCTCCAGCCCCCGGAAGATCCGCTCCGCCGAGCCGGGGCGCCGCGAAATCGCGTCGATCCGCTCCGGCCGGAGCGAGTCGAGCGAGACGTTGAGCCGGTCCACCCCCGCCTCCCGCAGCGCCTCCGCTTGCTCGTCCAGCAGCACCGCGTTGGTGGAGAGGGCCAGGTCCTCGATTCCCGGGATCACGCGGAGCATCCGGACCAGCACCGGCAGGTCGCGGCGCACCAGCGGCTCCCCGCCGGTGATGCGCACCCGGCGCAGCCCCAGCGCCGCCATGGTGGCGACGATCTCCGTGGTCTCCTCAAAGGAGAGCAGCTGCTCCCGCTTCAGCCAGGGGAGCCCCTCCTCCGGCATGCAGTAGACGCAGCGGAGATTGCACTTGTCGGTGACGGAGATGCGGAGGTACTCGATCCGCCGCCCGAACCCGTCGCGCATCGGCCCCTCGGTCGGGACCGGGCGCTCCGCGAACGGCTGCGGGATCCCTCCGAGCTGGACGAGCGAGCTGCTCATGACGAGATCCTTCAGGAGGTGACCGGCCGGGGAGAGGTGCCGCCGAGCCATTCGCTCTCCCCGTCGAGATAACCTTCGCGCTTCCAGATGGGGGCGCGCTTCTTCAGCTCCTCGATGATGTAGCGGGAGGCATCGTACGCGTCCCCGCGGTGCGGCGCGGCGACCGCGATCGCCACGCTGGCGTCGCCGATCTCGAGCCGGCCGATGCGGTGCACCACGGCCATCGAGCCGGTCTCCCACCGCTCCCGCGCTTCGGCCACGATCTGGTCGAGGACCCGCTCCGCCATCGGAGCGAAGGCCTCGTAGTCCAGATGTCCTACGTCGCGTCCCTCATTGTGGTCGCGGACCACGCCGAGGAAGAGGAGAGCCGCGCCGTCGGAAGGCCCCGCGCAGGAAGCGAGGAGCGCGGCGGCGTCGATCGGATCGCGGATGACGCGCGAAGCCGGCGCGGTCATCTCAGCCCCCGGCGACGGGGGGGATGAACGCCACCTCGTCGCCGTCGCTCAGCCCGGTCGACAACGGAGCGTAATCCATGTTCACCGCGACCGCCGGGGCCGGCGGGAGCGCACTCCAGCTTCCACCGGAGGCCCGAAGGCGGCCCACCAGGTCGGCGACGCTGGAACCGCCCGGGAGCTCGACCTCCATCTCGTCGGTTCCCGCGACGTCTCGATAGACGGCGAAGAAGAGCGTTCTGATCTTCACTGCAACACTGAATGCCGAAGGTGAATGCGGATCAGTCGGGCGGCCTCGGTTTCATACCCGGAGGTCCGCGTGTCGTTCATTCGACGTCCGACATTCGACTTCCAGAATTCTCCTTCACCCAGCCCCGGAGGTGCCGGGCCCCACGAGGTTCTGCCGGACGTCCTCAGGCGGGGCGAGGGTCGTGAGGAACTGCGAGAGCTCGTGGTGGATCCGCGAGGTGGACCCGCGCACGAGGGTACGACCGTCCTGCTTCCCCATACCGATCACCAGCTCTCCCGCCTCGAAGCGGAAGCGGATGTGGGTCTCGCCCTCGTCGGTCGCGAAGCCGGCGTAGGGAGAGAAGCGGGTGGTGAAGAACTCCCGCGCCCGCTCGATCACCTCTCGAGGCGACAGGTCGGTGAGGACTTCCTGGATCAGCATCCGGCCTCCGGAGTTTCGGGTGGGTCGTTCGGGAGGCCGGGGGTGCAAGAAGGACGCCCGCCGCCGGAAGTCCGGGGAGCGGGCGTCCCCTCGCGACGGGCGCGTCCGGGAACGGAGGGCTCAGACGCCGAGCGGCCGCTCCTCGACCAGGGTGCGCAGGTCCTTCGAAGGCTTGAACACCGGGACCGCGCGCGGCGGGACCTCCACCGGGTCGCCGGTCCGGGGGTTGCGGGCGAGCCGGCTCTTGCGCTCGCGCACTTTGAAGGTGCCGAACCCTCGAATCTCGATGTTCTTGTGCTCGGCCATCGCGTCCTTGACTGCGTTCAGGAACGCGTCCACGACCACCGCGCAGTCCTTCTTGGTGATGCCGGGGCCGATCGCTTCGGACGCGACCTGCACGAGATCCGCCTTGGTCATTGACTTCCTCCGTCGGAGTTGAAGAGTTCGCGCGTCACCGGAAACGGTCGCGCCGGCGAGGCGCCCACATAGCGGCCACCCTGCCGGCCGCATCTG
>CBDCDN010000032.1:0-7844 GCA_965215255.1 Longimicrobiaceae bacterium
TAGAGCAAGTTCCACCTCAAGATGCCCTATAGCTTCCCGATACCTAGCATTCTGCTTACGGACTTCATTCAACTCCTCCAAGGCTTCAACGCTGGTAATAGTATCACCGCGGACCCAACCTACTTTAGGCTTTGTCGCCTTCGCATAGTCTAGCGCCTCTCGAACCGCCAGCTTCAAGCCATCTCGTGTGGTCCAAGTCTTGCGAAGTCTGCTTTTCTCTACCTCTGCTACGAACATAGCAAGGCGATTCTTCCCTGCCAAAGAACTTTCGCTCTTATTCGCTGGAATTCTTCCACGATCCCCATGTAGCATCACTAACACCGGGATGTCAGCGGAAACAGCATAGCGATACTCTTTTTCAGTATAGCTCATACCATCCTCTGCTAGTGCGCCGTAGCGCCCTCCGATAATTAGAACATAATAGTCACATTTATCAATTAGAGTTCTGATAAAGGCAAACTGATCCTCATCAGCAGCGGGAAATGATTCCATCTGAACTGGAAAGTCTCCAGCACTGATGATGACATCCTGGACCGCGTGTCGCTCTTCCTTCAGATCCTCGAATGTAGAGCTGATGAATACCGAGTATCTTTTATCATGCATTCTGTCACCACGGCTCTCTTAGTAGCTGCCCTTCTTTTCCAGCAGCTTTTTTGCTTTTGCCTTAATTGATTTTTTCTTCATAGATTCCGAGCAGAACATCTTCTAAGACATCTACCGCATCGAAGAACGCTTCCTGAGAAACGCTGTTACCATGAGTGCCGAGGTTTCCAATGTATCGCAGTCCGTGCAGCGCATCTTTGGACTCGGTACCTTGCACCGATGTCGCGAACACCTCGATCCTTTCCGCGAGATCCATTCGTATAGTCTTGCCGGGCTTAGCAACTTTGTCTCTGGGAACTTTCTGGTTGTTGAGCATTTCTTCGACGGCGGTACGCAACCTTCCTGTTGACGCTGCAAGGTCAGCCCAATAGAGTTGAGATGCTAGCCTAATCTGATGCTTAACTTTGTAGGGTGTATCTTTAGGAGGTCGAAGCAATAGAGGAGCGGGAAATACCGCGCGTATCTGTAGTGCTTCTTCATAGACCCACCCCTCATATCCACTTGGATCATCAGAGTATACTGATACAAGATCCGTATCCCCAGCTACAGAAACGATCTCAGCGCAACCTTCTTCGTCGCATCGGAGGCTGGCAGAGAATCGGTACACGTTCCAATCCGGTTCCCAGTCCTCGTGACGATGCGCAGATCGAGAGAATGTAGGCTCCTCAATCTGGAGGGTGCCCAGGGTTAATTTGAGTTTCCCGTTGGTACATTGCGGGCAGGGAAGTCCTGGTATTCTATCTCGTGGGAACGACGGCTGCCATAATACCCGATTTATTGCCATAGTCGTTTACTCCATGCCAGAGCCCAGGTACTTAATCAGGATACATGGGGTGGTTTATAGGAGAAGACGAGAAGCGGCTGTATGTGAAGAGCGGGCCCGCCCCTTCACTCCCGCGCGTTGGCCTTCTCGGCGAGCCAGACCTTGATCAGCGACTGGTAGGGCACGTCGCGTTTGTGCGCCGCGACCTTGATCCGCTCCAGCAGCGAGATCGGCAGGCGCAGCGAGATCGCCTTCGACGTGGGCCGTAGGTTGGGCATCGTCACCCGCTCGGCCTGGGCCCAGTCCAGATGCTCGGCGCTGTCGTGGCTCTCCCAGTAGGCGCGCTCCTCGGCCTCGGTCTCGAAGCGCGGCACGGGGCCGCTCGGGGGGTCAGTCGGCTCGGGCATAGACGGTCCTCTCGTTGCGGCTCATGTCGCGGGCCGAGATCACCCGCAGGAGCGTGCCGCCCCCGCGCAGGGTGAAGGTGACGTGCAGGCGGCGGCCGTCATCCGTCCGCCCCAGGGCGTGCCACCGGGGCTCGTCCCGGCTGTGGGCACGGTCCTCCAGCACCAGCAGCGGCTCGTTGAAGAACACCTGCTCCGCCTCCGCCTGGCTGACGTCGTGCTTCCGGACGCTCTTGCGGGCGTTGCCGTCGTCCCAGTCGAAGCCCTCGATCCGCGCCCAATCGATCACGGGCGTATGGTACTGGCATATACGACCGCGTCCAGTCACGAGTTCCGAGGCCCCCGCCTCTCACAGCCCTAGATCGTCATCCATATCGAGGTCCCGCCCGCGCCCGAGGGCCCGCTCCTCGCCGATCTGTGCGTCCACCAGGTCGCGGTAGAGCCCTCGCCCCCGGGCCGTCATGTCCTCGTCTTGGAACAGCGCCCCGTGGTCCAGCAACCGCAGCTGCGTCAGCCGCACCCGGTCCTCGGCGCTGTCCAGCACGCCCTCGAGGGCGGCATGGTCGCCTCGGTCGAGCCGATCGACGCCCTCGGCCCCCACCGCCCGCTCGAGGTGCTGCCCGAGCCCCACGCGCAGCTGCTCCTTGTCCGCCTCGCCCATCTGCCCCCAGCTGCGCGTCCGCAGCCCCTCCGCCAGCTCCGCTAGCGCCTCGCAGGACCGCGCCCGCTCGGCCTCGCGCTCCGCCTCGCGTCTTCTCTCCTCCTCGGCCTCTCGCGCCTGGGTGCGCTCCTCCGCCCGGGCCTCCCACGCCCCGAGCCGCCGCTCCATCGCCCCGGCCCACTTGCCCGCCAGCCCCGAGCCCGTCCGCGCGTGCCGCCCCTCGAGCTGGGCCCAGGCCACCGCGATCTGGTCCCCCTCGTCGGGCAGCACGCCCGCCAGTGCCCGGTGGTCGCCGAGATGCAGCCGCGCCAGGCCCTCGTCCCCCAGTACACCCCGCAGCGTCGGCTCCAGACCCGCCTCTACCACCTCGCGCTCGGCCGCGCTCAGCTCGCGCCCCTCCCGCACCGCCGCCGCCAGCCCCGGCAGCGACACAGACCGCGACAGGCGCTCCTGCTCGGCCTCCCGCTCCGCCTCGAGCCGCGCCACCTCCGCGTCCCGCTCGGGGCGGTGTTCCTCGTCCAGCGCGTCCGCCCGCGCCTGGATCGCGCCCCGCAGCGCCGCCTCTGGCTCCTTGAACTGGACGGCGGCGTGCTCGATCCGCGTGCGCAGCCGCTCGCGCTCCCTCGCCAGGGCGCTGCCGGGCTCGGGCTCCTCCCCGGGGGCCCTCCCATGCCCTACCCGCGCCGTCTCGCGCTCCTCGGCCCACAGGGCCGCGTCCCACGCCCGGGCGTTGGCCTCCACGAAGGGCCCGCGCGCCGCCTCCAGGGCCCGACGCTCCCGCTCGGCCCCCTCGGGCGTGCCGGCCTCGCGCTCGCGCCGCAGCGCGTCCGCCCGCTCCGCCACCGTGTCCGCCAGCTGCTCCTCCGGCTCGCCCAGCACGGCGGCGGCCCGGGGCAGCTGCTCCTCCAGCGCCGCCTCCGCCGCGCGCAGGGGCGCCAGCGCGTCCTGGGACGGCACGAGCCCCGCCAACGCCTCCGAGGCCGCCAGGCCCTCCTCGTGGAGCCCCGCCAGCCCCTCCACGATCCCGGGCCGCCGCTCGGCGCGCTGCCGCGCCGCCTCCCGTTCCCTCTCCCGCGCCTGCTTGCGCTCCACGATGCGGAGCACCCGCTCCACGCTCTCGCGCTCCTCCCGGAGCCTCTGGGCCCGCTCCTGCTCCTGGCGTCGCTCCCAAGCCTGCTCGGCCTCGCGCTGCCGCTCCCGCCGCTCGTTGGCCTCCCGCGCGAGCCGCTGGATCACCTCCGAGCGCTCCACCACGGCCGCCAGCAGCATCTCGGGCTCCACCTCGAACCGCGGCGCCGCCTCCTCCACGTCCCGGATCACCGGCCGCTGCCCCGCCTCTGCGATCTCGGGGTCCTCGTGCCGCCCCATGGCGGTCCACTCCACGGTGCGGCGCTCCACGAAGCCCTCGCGCGCCTGCGACGCCGGCAGCTCGCGCCACCGCGCCATCAGCGCCGCCCGCTCCTCCGGCCCAGGCACCGCCAGGGGCTCGGCGGCGCGGCCCTCCTCCGCCCCCAGCCCCGCCTCGGCGCCGCGCTCCTCGCTGCCATGCCGATCCGCTGCATCGACGATCTCCCGGAAGACTGCTTGGCTGACTGGCTGATGGGCTTCCTGGCTGCTCCGCTCCTCGGCTGCGTGGCTGGATGACTGGATGGCTGCTTCCCCGCCCCACAGCCGGGCCGCGGCGCCTCGCAGCGCCGACCACCCCGCCCCGATCTCGGCCCCCAGCGCCCGCGCCCTCTCCCGCGCCGCCTCGAGCCCCGCGCGCATCTCCGCGAGGATGGCGCGCGCCGTGCGCGCCTCGTGCACCTGCGCCCCGCGATCGGTGACGGGCTCGTAGGCGACGCCCTGGGCCTCGGCCTCGCGCTCCGCCCGCCGCTCCATCGCCGAGGCCGCCGGCCCCAGCTTCACCTCCGCCGGACGGTCCAGCTCCTCCGCTCGGACCTTCTCCCCTCGCTCCAGCGCCGCCTCCCGCTGCGCCGCGAGGGAGCGATGGTCCACCCGGTCGAGCGCCCGCTCCTCCAGCCCCCGCTCCTTCTCGGCCCGCTCTAGCGCGGCGTTCTGCAGCTCCGCCCACAGCGCGCGCATCGCGGTGACCTCGGCGCCCCGCGTCGCCTGCGCGTCCAGCACCCGGGTCTTCGCCCCGAGCCCGTCCTCCCCCATCGCCCGCGTCGTGGTCAGCACGTGGGCGTGGTGGTTCCTCTGGTCCCCCTGGGGGTGGGGCGCGTGGATCGCCACGTCGGCGGCCACGCCGTAGCGCTCGGCCAGCGCCTGGGCGAAGTCCACCACCACGCCGCGGCGCTGCTCGGGGCCGAGCTCGTGGGGCAGCGCCACCTCCCATTCCCGGGCCACGACCGAGTTCTTGCGCCGCTCCGCCTCCTCGGCCGCGTTCCACAGCCGCTCGCGGTCCGACGCCCAGTCCGGCGCGCCCGAGGGCGCCACCACGAACGCCGCCTCGACGCCGCGCTTGCGGGTGTAGTCGTGCACGCGGCCCTCGCGGGTGCACTCCAGCCGCGCCGAGGCCCGGTAGGCGGCGGCCGCCACCGCGGACCGCCCCTCCGAGCGCTTCACCGACTTCACCTGGCAGTGGTAGCTCGCCACGGCTCACCGCTCCCTCACGGTGGTCACGACGCGCTCACGGCCTGTCCCGGGCGCGCCGTCCCGTCCGGCCCTGCTCGCAAGAGGCTGAGGGGCGGGCGGGACGGCGGCGAGCCGAAGGCGAGCACCCCGGCCCCCGGCCCGGACACGGACATGGCGCGCGTCCAGCGCCGCCGAGGTCGTCGTGCGTGGGCTGGCGGCCGGGGCCGCGGGCGCCACCCCTCGACGGGGTGCGCCTGCGGGAGAGCGGTCCAGCGGCACGCTGGTCGGGGGTGGGTCCGGGAGGGGCGGAACGCCCTTCCCGGGTCGGCGCAGCCGACAGGGGGACGCCGTCGGCGGGGGGCGGCGCGAGCGGGCCCCCCGGGAGACCGCACGCAATCCGTAGGATTGCAAATATGCGCCATTTAGACCCTCCGGGCCTCATGGTCGGCGCCAGGGGTCAGGGCTGTCTACAACCTTCGGCCGAAGCACCCTCCATCGGCGGTGGAGCGCTCAACCCGGGGTGGTCAGGGGTCAACGCTCGACCGGGGGAGTCCGGTCCGCTGTTCTGGTGGGGCGCGGCGTCGCGGGGATCACGCGGGGGCCGGGGGAGTCCGCCGGTTCGTGTCGGCTCCTCCCCCCCTGGTGTTCCGCCGGTCGTCCGCGGCGCCAACCGCTCGGGGACCCGTCTGCGGGATCCCGGACCCCTCACGAGGAGGATCGCCATGACCGACACCACCGAGACCGCCCTCGTACGCGCAGAGCGACAGTACGAGCAGGCCAAGGCTCGGCTCCAGTCCCTCCGCGCCCGACAGGCCACCCGCGAGCGCAAGCTCGACACCAGGCGCAAGGTCATCCTCGGCGGTGCGCTGGTCGAGCTGGCCGCCAGGGACGACCGCGCACGGGTGATGCTCGAGCGCCTGGTGGCCGGCCTCTCCCGCGAGCATGATCGCAAGGCCTTCGAGCGGTGGCAGCGCCCGGGGAAGGCGCAGGCGGACGGGGCATCCCAGGCCAGTCCTCCCGTCGAGACCGACGTGCGCGAGCCCGCTGGTCTCTTCGGGCAACCCTAGCTTAGCCGCCAACTCGCCACCAATGCGCTCGGCATTCTCCCGGCGCGCCCTGCTCGCGCCGCCTCCGCGGCACGCTCTGGGCAAGCTGCCCCGCCACCTTCCTCCCCGTGGCGTCGGAGAGCGGCGTCGCCGGCGGAGTGGAGCGGCCAGCGGAGAAGCCGGACGCCCCACTGAGCCACAGTACCCCGCGATCCGGGCATGGAGTTCCGCTCCGCCGTCCCAGAACGCACCTTGCCGAGTGTGACGCCTGTCCTCCCGGCCGGACCCGACATGGGCCGGCCGGGGGAGGCTGGATCTCTCCTGCCTGGTCCAGGGGGCTGCCCTTCTCGATCGCGCCCCGTCTGCCCTTCTCTCAGCGGATCCCGGCCGCTGCGGCTCGCTCCGCGGTTGCCTCTCCGGGCGCTCCGTGGCCTCTTTCTTCTGGGATACTTAGGATACGCTGGGGCATTTCGGCCCTACACCCCTGATCCTGTTGCCGAACTGCCAGATTGACAGTTGCCTGGTAGGCAATCGATGTTGCCTCACAGGCAACTGTCGGAGGCGCAGGATGGCCCGCATCCCGATCCACGAGCTGCGCCGCATGGGGGTGTCCCAGGAGGACATCGATATCGCCCGCGCCACCCAGGAGACCCAGCGCCGCATCGGCGCCCCCGTCCAGTCCATCGCCGTCATCGTCGGCGCCGTGGACCCGCGCCCCCAGAGCACCGCCCGCGCGTCCGATCCGCCCGTCAGCCTCACCGAGCGTGCCTTGAGGCGCCGGGGGAGCTATGATCAGGCGGCGCTCCTTCTGGATCAGAAGGCGTTGCAGGAGAAAAACCCCGAGCGGGCGCAACGCGCCCGTGAGCTGGCCCAGGGCGCCAAGGAGCTCGGCGCCGCGCAGCAGATCGAGTTCGACTTCTTCGGAGGAAACGTGTCGCTCGCATTCCAGTACCAGGACGCGGTCAGCGAGCGGCTCCGCAACTCCGGCCGCTCCCTCTCCCAGCAGCACCAGGCCAAGGCCGTTCTGTGGGACATCGTCCGCCACCTCGGCTGGCAGTCCTACGAGTGCACCAAGACCGCCGCCGAGCTGTGCAAGATCACCCAGATCAACGCGGCTCATATGGCCCGCACTCTTCAACTCCTCGAGGACGTGGGGGCCATCCGCCGCGTGAAGCGCGGGCGCACCAAGGTCATCACCGTCACCCCCGAGGGCGCCTTCCGCGGCAACGTCAACGAGCACGGCAAGACCGTGGAGCGCTACCGCCTCGACGTCATCGAGGGCGGCCGCGGTGGCGACGAGGACGCCTGACCCGATGACCTTGGATCGGCGCCGACCCTCCTACGGGTTGGGCGTCGCCGTGAAGTGCGGGCCGCCCTCCCAGGCGAGGCGCCACTTGGCGCCCGGCCGGACGTTCTGCACGATCTGCGGCTCGAACGCGACGAAGCAGACGCCCCCCCGCCGGCGCACCGAGGGGTAGACGAGCCCGCCATGGCCCTCGTCCCGCAGCGCCTGGGCGAGCGCCTGGCCCGCCGGGTAGCCGACCTCCGGGTCCTCGTGCAGGCAGGACGGCAGGGGCTTGGTCTCGCGTAGGTCGGGGAACTCCCCGATGAAGTCGGCGAGGTGGGCCTGGTAGACCATCGCGTCGGTCCACTCGTCGGCGTAGGCCAGCTCCCGCGTGCGGTGGAACGCGACCTCCTCGATGGCGGTCAGGTCGTCGAAGGCGCAGTACCAGGCCCCCCGGCGATCGTCGTTGAAGCGGTTGCCCCCGGGCCGTGCGTGGGTGAAAGCC
>CBDCDN010000033.1:0-15400 GCA_965215255.1 Longimicrobiaceae bacterium
GGCGCAGGGTGACGAGGTGCTCCTGGTATTCCGCCGCCTCGTACGTTTCGCGGTCGCGGATCAGGTTGAAGGTGGCGGCGATGATCTCGCGCTGCCGCTGCGACAGCTCGCCGTCCACCCCGCCGCTCCCGCCGCCGCCGCCCTGCATTCCGCCGCCGCCGCCGCCCTGCTCGGCCTGCCGATAATCGCGCCCGAAGGGGCGGATCTCCATGAAATAGATGTCGCTCACCGTCACGTCCGCCGCGCCCGGCGCCGGGACGGTTGTCGGAGGCCCGGGCGAAGTACGAGACGAAGTCACCCGGCTCCAGCCCCATCTCCTCCAGGTAGAGGGTGTGCCCGGCCCGAGACCTCGGTCCGCGGCGTCCGTCTGATAGAGCGGGACCGACTGTTCCGGATCGCCATTGACGGAAGTAGACGAGCTCCAGCGAGGCGACCCCGAAGTCGTCCTCCGCCTTCGCCTCCACGAAGGCCTCGTCCACCGAGGTGACCTTGGTGTCGCGGCCCGGCTGTACGAAGGAGACGGTGGGCGCCCGGTCCTCCAGCGCGTCGATCAGGTATTGCGGCGAGCCGAGGACGGCGGCCGCCCCGGCGCCCAGCTCGAGGTGGTAGTAGCCGGTGCGCTCTCCACGCCGGAACTGGCCCTGGAGGATCCCCGAGGAGTCCGCCCGCAGCTCGAGACTGCGGCCGTCGTCGAGCACGATGCGGCCGGCCGGTACGGCGCGGGTCGGCTGCGCCCGGAGGCGCACGATCGTTTCCCGGGAGGGCGGCCACGTCGCCGCCGTCCTCGACGAGGCGCGAGGGGAGGCCGGTATACGCCGGGAAGACCAGCTCCAGGTCGAGCCGGTCCACGTAGGGGACCTCCGCCACGTCGATGCGAAAGATCTTCGAGCGGACGCCATCCGTCTCCACGAAGTACTCCGTGGGCTCGTTCAGCTCGAAGAGGGTGATCTCGAAGGCGCCGGACTGCGACTCGAGCATCGGCACGTGCTCGAAGGCGGAGTCAGAGGCGCTGCGGATGCCGATCCCGTGCCCCTTCGGGGGCGAAGCCGATCGCCTGCAGCGCCACTTTCTGATCGGCGCCGCGCGGCACGGTGACGCTGCCGGGCAGCACCTCGATGCGCCGGGCGGCCGCCTCGCGGGCCGCCGCCTCGGGGAGGAAGAGCGCCCGCGCGGAGTCACCCACGAAGGAGGGGCCGGCGAGGAAGGTGGCCAGCACCACCGCGAGCACGCCCGCGCCCACCAGCGCCGCGCGCGTCAGGTCCGGGCGCTCGATCCCGCGCCCGTACTCGAGCTGTCGGCAGCGTTCCACCGCGCGCTCCACGGTGCGCCGCACGAGGCCGGGCGACGAGGGCGGCGGTGTTGGCGTCGGCATCGAGGGCGCTCACCAGCGTCGCCTGCAGCGACGGCTCGTGCTCCTCGATGTAGAGCGCGACCTGCTCGTCCGTCACCCGCTTCAGGAGGGGGAGGAGGAGGAAGCGCGCCGCCGCTCCGACCAGGAGGAGGGCGAGCGCCGCGCGCCCGACCATCACCGCGCCGGGCGAGAAGGCGAGGCGGTCGAGCACCAGCGCCGTCGCCAGGAAGCCTGCCAGCAGGACGCCGAGCAGGATCGCGGCCCCGCGCAGCGCGATGCGCATCCGCCACCGCTGGCGGACGAGGCGCACCATGCGCACGAGCTCGACGTGAACCGGAGAATTTGACCGGCGATCCATGACTCCTCCTTCGACAGCGGGTTCAGCGCGCCGCGCGGATCCGGCGGTTCGCATACAGCACGTCTGCGGCCAGCAGCACGAGAGCGGCCGCCATGAGGTACCACCCAGATGGCCTGCCGGCGCTCCCGCTCCGAGGCGGTAGGCGCGGAGGCCGCGACGCTCGGCGCGGACGCGTCCTCGAGCGGAGCGATCGACCGGGCGACCCTCCTCCGGGTCCACGCTCGCCAGGTCCGACTCCGCGGGGGTCGAGGTTCACGGCGACGACCCCCGCGACCTCTCCACCGGCGGCGCCGCGGCGCAGCCTCGTAGAAACCCTGCTCCGCCAGGCGGACCGGCGCCGTCCCCTCCAGGCGCTCGCGCGTTCCCGAGGGGGAGCGGACCCAGCCCTGACCCGCCGCGGCACCCAGGGTCGCCTCCGGGTCGAGGACCTCGCCGACGGTGCGCCAGGCGCCCTGCGGCGCGTGCCCGGCGGCGTAGCGCACCAGCCGCGTGCGCGAAGGGGAGGAAGACCGGCTGCACCGCCAGGTCGTTCCACGACTGGTCCATGCTCGATCCCCAGGCGAGCACGCGGGCCGCGGCCGACCCGCGCCTCGAGCGAGCGCCACCGAGCCGTCGCTGAAGCGGGCGAGCGTCCGCGCCGAGTCGAGCGGCGCAAGCGGGCGATAGCCGAAGAAGCGGGCGGAGGCGAAGCTCCCGCTGCGGGGGGGAGGTGAAGGGCTCGAAGATCGGGTGGCTGAGGTCCACGAAGCCGAGGGCGACGCCGTCCTCGCTGGTGCGCTGCGCATTTCTCCCCATCACCTGGTCGAGCCAGGCGGAGCCCGTCCCCGCGGCCGGCGTCGGCCGGCCCGGAGATCAGGAGGAGCCCGCCCCCCCGCCTCGACGAAGGCGCGCAGCCGCTCGCCGGCCTCGCCGGGGGGGCGGCGCCGCATCGTTGAGGATCACCACCGAGCGGCCCGCGAGGTCGGCCTCGGAGAGGGAGGGCGGAGCGCCGGGTCTCGACCCGGAAGCCGGGCTCGCCGCCGATGGCGAGCGCCCGCTGCAGGTAGAGGCTGGCATTCGGCGCGGTTCGGGCGCCCTCCGCGATCACCACCCCGAGCGCGGCCCCCGGGGCGAGAGCGCGAAGTGGAAGAGGTTGTCCGACCGGCAGCGAGTCGGTCCCGGCGCGGACGCTTCCGCGCGTGTTGGGCGACGGGGAGGGTGAAGGGGGAGAAGCTCACGGTCGCCGGCCCGCCGGCGGGGAGGTCCACGGAGCGGGTCTCCAGCTCCCGGCCCTCCAGCTCGAGCGACACCGGCAGCCCCGCCAGCGGCGTATCGCCCTGGTTGACGAGGCGGGTGGTGGCGACCACCCGCTCGCGGCCGGAGAGGCTCTCGCGGGCGAACTCGACGCCCGTGACCGCCACGTTGCTCGTCGCGCCCCCGCCCACCGACACGGGAGTGACCCGCGTTCCCGGGGGGAGGTGGATCCCCGCGGCGCCTTCGTCGCCGTCCCAGCCGGTGCGCTGGAAGTCGGAGACGATGACCAGCTCCCGGCGGGGCGCGGCGGAGGAGAGGAGGACGCTCTCCGCCAGCTTCAGTCCGCCGGAGAAGCGAGACCGGGCGTCGGTGGGCTGGAGGCTCTCCAGCGCGCCGCGCAGAACGGCCCCGTCGGGCGAGGCGCGGGTCAGCAGCTCGGCGCCGTCGTCGAAAGCCAGCAGCGAGGCCCGGTCGTCGGCGCCGAGGCCGTCGATCGCCTCGCCCGCCGCGGCCACGGCGCGGGCCCAGCGGTCGCCGTACGCCATGCTGGCGGAGCGGTCGAGGAGGACCACCACCTCCCTCGATCCGGTCTGCGCGGCCGGCGAGGCGATCGGCCGGTCGAGGAAGGGCCGCGCGAAGGCCGCCACCAGGATCGTCAGCGCGGCGCAGCGCAGGGCGAGGAGGAGCACGTCGCGCAGGCGCCGGCGCTTCTCCGTCTGCTGCGGGAAGCGGCGCAGGAACATGAGCGACGGGAACTCCCGCACCTGCTCGCTCTGCCGGCGCGAGAGGTGGATCAGCACGGGGACCGCGAGCGCGGCCAGCCCGGCGAGGAAGGCGGGGAAGAGGAACGACAGCGGCATCAGCGCACCCGGCTCAGCCGTTCCCGGCTGGTGAGATAGTGGAAGAGGGCGACGTCGAGCGGCTGCCTCGTGTCGAGCAGCACGTAGTCGATACGGCTCTCCCGAAGCGTGCGGGAGATCGCCCCGGTGTGGGCCTCGATCATCTGGCGGTACTGCGCGCGCAGCGCGGCCGGCACCACCGGCAGGCGGTCCCCGCTCTCGGCGTCCACGAAGCTCGCCGCGCCGTCGAAGGGGAACTCCAGCTCCGCCGGGTCGAGCACGTGGAAGACGATGATGTCGTGTCCTCCGGCGCGCAGCGGCGCGAGCGCCTCCATCACCTGCTCGGGCTCCTCGTACAGATCCGAAACGACCACCACGAACCCGCGGCGGCGCAGCAGGTCGGCGAGGCGAAGGAGGGGCTGCCTCAGCCCGCTCGACCCGCCGGGCTCCAGCCGGTCGATGGAGTGGAACGCCACCTCGAGGTGCTTGGCCGAGCAGGGTACGTACTCGCGCACGTCGTCGTCGAAGGTGGCCAGCCCCACCCGGTCGCGCTGCCCGTGCGAGAAGAAGAGGAGCGACGCCGCCAGGAAGCGCGCGTAGTCGAGCTTGCTGACCCCGCCGCTCGAATACGCCATCGAGCGCGAGACGTCGAGGAGCACCATGAAGTTCGAGTTCGTGTCGGCCTCGAACTCCTTCACGTAGAACCGGTCCGTGCGGGCGAAGAGGCGCCAGTCCATGCGCCGGATGTCGTCACCCGGCATGTAGGGCCGGTGCTCCGCGAAGTCCACCGAGAGCCCGAAATAGGGTGCGCGGTGGAGGCCGTTCACGAAGCCGTCGACCACCGTGCGCGCCACCAGCTCCAGGTTCCCGATGCGCGCGAGCACGACGGGATCGAGGAAGGAGTTCTGCGGCTGCGTCGTCGGCATGCGGGCCTCACATCCCCGACTTCGGCACCGGGACGGCCTTCAGCAGCTGCTCGATGATGTCGTCCTTGGACACCCGCTCCGACTCCGCGTGGAAGTTGGTGAGGATGCGGTGGCGAAGCACCGGGTGGGCGAGCGATCGGATATCCTCGAAGTTCACGTGCGAGCGGCCGTCCATCAGCGCGCGCGCCTTGGCGCCCAGCGTGATGTACTGCGCGGCGCGCACACTGGCCCCGAAGGCGACCCACTTGCGGATGAAGTCGGGCGAGGAGCCGTTGGGGCCGGGGCGGGTGGTCCGGACGAGCGTGAGGGCGTAGCGCAGCACCGGCTCGGAGATCGGCACCCGCCGCACCAGCCGCTGGAAGGAGAGGATCTCCGGGCCGCTCACGACCGGCTCGAGCTTCGCGTCCTGGACCGAGGTGGTGGATCGGACCACTTCCATCTCCTCTTCCTCGCGCAGGTGGTCGATGTTGATCTGGAACATGAAGCGGTCGAGCTGCGCCTCGGGGAGCGGGTACGTCCCCTCCAGCTCGATCGGGTTCTGCGTGGCGAAGACGAAAAAAGGCTCCTCCAGCGCGTAGGTGCGACCCTGGATGGTGACGCGGTGCTCCTGCATCGCCTCCAACAGCGCCGCCTGCGTCTTGGGCGGGGTGCGGTTCACCTCGTCGGCCAGCACGATGTTGCTGAAGACGGGCCCGGGCGCGAACACCATCTCGCGACGCCCCGTGGCCGGGTTCTCCTGGATGATGTCGGTCCCGGTGATGTCGGAGGGCATCAGGTCGGGAGTGAACTGGATGCGGGAGAACTTCAGGCTCAGCACCTGCGCCAGCGAGTGCACGAGGAGCGTCTTCGCCAGACCGGGCACGCCAACGATCAACGAATGGCCGCCGACGAACAGGGAGAGGAGCATGTGCTCCACCACGTCCTCCTGCCCGATGATGAGCCGTCGCAGCTCGGCCGAGATGCGGTTCCTCGCATCCTTCATCTGCTCGGCCACGTCGACGTCGTCCGGCTCCTCCCGGGCGATCTGGGCGTTGATCATGGACGACAAGGCTCCCCCCCTTTTTGTGAATGATTGCCGGTTCAGTGCGTCAATCCGTACACGATGTAGTTCACCCCGAGCTTGTACGCCTCGTTCGACATCTCCACGGGGAACCACCCCACGTCCGAGTACTCCCAGAAATCGCCGATGTCGTTGTTGTAGTTGACGATCGCCAGCAGCCGCCGGTTCCGGTCGTTGTTCTCGAAGATCCCGTAGTAGACGGGATAGAAGCGCCGGAAGGTCGGCGCCGTGGTCTCCAGCGTCTCCACCTCGAAGAAGGAGTTGAAGATCGGGTGGGAGACGTCGAGCTGCACCAGCTCGGCCCCGGGGAGGAGGCGTCCGACCTCCACCCGGAAGTTGTGGAGGTCGCCGCCGCGGAAGTCGTCCACGATGAGGAAGCCGCCCTTCAGCAGGTACTCCCGCAGCCCCTTCAGCTCGCGCTCGGACTGGGTCCAGTACCCCGGCTCGGATAGGTACGCGACGGGGTACTTGTACAGCTCCGGGTCGTCGGCCGTCAGGACGTTCCCCCCGTCCAGGTACGGAGCGAGCAGGGTGATCTCGTTGAGGATGCGCATCAGGTTCCGCTCGGCGCGCGGGTAGTCGTGGGCCCAGGGGGGCGTGTACCCCATGTAGCCGCCGCCGGTGTCGGAGACGCGCAGGCGAACGAAGGTGAAGCGCCCGTCGTACGCCACGTTGCGTGGGTCCTGCCGCGCCCCGGCCTCGGATCCCGCCCCGCGCGCGGGCACCGTCGCGGCGATCGCCCCCACCGCCAGCAGGGGGAGCAGCGCGAGGAGGGGGCGGACCATCACCTCTCCCCGCCGCCGCTCAGTCGCAGCAGCAGCTCCTGGGCGTCGGCGAAGCCGGGAGCCTCCTCGAGCGCCCGCAGCACCTCGCGCCGGGCCGCTTCACGGTCTCCAGCGCCCTCCAGCGCCAGCGCGAGGCGGTAGAGGGCTCCCGCGCGGTCGACCGGGTCCAGCGCCACCACCGCCCGCCGCTCCCGCACCACGCGGGCGCCATTCCCGGTGCGCTCGTAGAGCGCCGCGAGATCCTCGTGCAGCTCCACCTCCAGCGGGTAGATGTAGAGGGCACGCTCCAGCGCCTCCGCCGCTCCCGCGGGGTCGTCGAGCGACTCCAGGATCTCCGCGAGCCGAAGGTTCTGGTCGTACGCGTTCTCGTCCACCCGGGTGAGCTTCTCGAGCGCCTCGGCGGCGGCGCGGGGGTTCCCCTGCTTGAGGTGGACGTCGGCCAGCATCACGTAGGGCGAGCTCTCGCCGCCGGCGTCGGGAAAGAGCTCGGCGATGCGTTCCAGGGAATTCTTCGCCTCATCCAGCTCCCCCGCCTCGATCCGCCGCCGTGCTTCGCCGAGTTGCTGCACGTACTGCGTGCCGCGCATCCCCGGCGAGATCCGGCCGAGGGCCCGCAGCCGGTCGGCGTAGCGCGCCCGCAGCCAGGCATCGAAGTCGCGGTCGAACGACGCCGGATCGGTGTCCAGCACCGCGCGCATCAGCTCCTCGGTCGTCCGCCCCTCGCCGTAGCCGCGAAGCAGGGCGCGGATGGCCTCGAAACCGTGCGTCTCCTCGATCCACTCCACCACCAGCGAAGCGTGATGGTAGCCGTGGGCGAGCTGCTCCGGCGACTCCGGGCGGACGAAGACCTCGCCCAGCCGGCTCGCCGGAGGAAGGTCGCCCTCCTCGTAGGCGAGCAGGAAGGCGAGTCCCGTCTCGCTCCCCCAGCCCGGACGCGCGCGGCGCTCCTCGCGCACCGAAAGGCCTTCGGTGAACCAGCGCGGCACACGGTGCCCGCTCGCCCCCAGAGTGACGGAGTGCGCGATCTCGTGCCAGAGAGTGGAGCCCCAGTTGAACTCCCCCTTCTCTCGCGCCGAGGGCGAGTCGAGCGCGAGCACGTTCCCGAAGGCGACGCCCAGCGCCCCCAGCCCGGCCAGCCCCACCGTTCGGACCGAGAAGTCGGCGTGGCTCGGAAAGAACTCGACGCGCACAGGGGACTCCGGCCGGTAGCCGTAGCGTTTCGAGAGGCTGTCGTACGCCTCCTCCGAGAGGGCCTCCACGTACAGCGCGAGCAGCTCCGCCTCGTCGTCGCGCAGGAAGAGCTCGAATCTCGGCGTGGCCACCGAGCGGTAGCGCGGGTAGGTGTCGAGCAGGTCCAGAGTGTTCTTCGTCCAAACGTTGAAAGGGTCGCCGCGGAAGGAGCGCTCCAGGTCGCGCTTCGCCGCGTCCGGACGCCCGAGGCGCATCTCGTTGAGCCCGAGAAGGTTGAAGGCGCTCCACGAGGTCGAGTCGATCTCCACGGCGAGGCGCGCGAGCTCGCTCGCCTCACGGTAGCGGCGCCGGCGCACCGCCAGCTCCCCGACGGTGGAGTAGAGCGAGGCGTAGCCCGGGTTGAGCCGCATCACCCGCGCGCCCACCTCCTCGTACTCCGCCCGCTCGCCGCGCAGGAAGTGGAGCCCTGCGAGCATCGAGAGCGCCTCCAGCGAGGCGGGGTTCACCTCCAGCGCCCTCCGGATCTCCTTCTCCGCCTGGGCGTCGTTCTCCTGGTCCAGGTAGAGCCGGGCCAGCAGGAGCCGCGCGGGTACGAGGTTGGGATTCGCTTCCAGGCTCCGCTCGACCAGTTCCAGGGACTCCGGGGCACCGTCGAAGTGCTTCGCCCGCGCCATTCCGAGCAGTGCCTGCGGGTGCCGCGGGTTGCGGGCGAGCACCTCCTGCAGCGTCGCTTGCGCGTCGGGGCTGTTGTACTTGTCGATGAAGAGCTGCCCCAGCCGCACCCGCGGCTCGGGGTCCGAAGGGTCGGCGGCGATCGCCTCGTCGTACGCCTTGAGCGCGTCGTGGAAGAGCTGCGGCTCGGCGATGCCGAGGTACGTCACCGCCGTCCCCACCGCGGCCAGGGCGGAGGCGGAGAGCGAGGAGCCGCGATTGTAGACGTCGATGAAGGAGTCGAAGCGCTTCATCGCCTCCTCGCGCGCTCCCCGGTCGAATAGGAGGACGGCGAGGTTGAGCTCCGCGGAGAGCGCGTCGTCCGCGCCGCCCTCGACAGAGCGGCGGAAGGCGGCCTCCGCGCCCGCCACGTCGCCGCGCGCGTAGAGCGCCTCGCCGAGCGAGTTGGCGAGCTCGGGGCCCGGCGCGTCGCGCGCGACCTCGGCCGCCTCGTCGTAGCGCCCGACCTCGGAGAGGGCGCGGACCCACCCGCGGCGCGCGGCGGCGTCCGACGGGTCGGCCGCGGCGAGACGGGAGAAGGCGGCGATCGCCCGCTCGTACTCGCCGGAGCGCAGGGCGGCCTCGGCCTCCGGGAACTGCGGCGTCTGGCGCGCGCAGGCCGTGGCCGGGAGGAGGAGGGTCAGGAGCGCCAGGAGGCACGCGGCCGAGGCGCAGCGGGAGACGACGGGCCGTCTCGGGTGGATCGCAGTTCCGCTCATTCGCTTCCTCCCCGTTCGCGGATAGCCTGGCCGGTGCGCGCCAGCTCCAGCAGGAGTCGTTCCAACTCCTGCTGGTAATCGGCGTCCGCCATCGCCTCGCGACGGGCCCGCAGCGCCTCCACCTCGCCTTCGAGCTCCCGCTGCCGGTCGCGCAGGGCGCGCAGCTCGGGAGAGTCGGAGGCGCCCGACGCGGCGGCGCCCCCCCCGGCGAGGAAGAGGGTGCGCGCGACGGCGCCGTCGCCGTCCCGGGGCGCCGGCTCGCGGCTCCCCTTGCCGTCGCCGTCGTCGTCGAGGAGAGCGTGCTCGGTGAGCATGCGGTTCCCCTCCCGGTACTCGCGCTCCACCTCGCGGCGGGCGAAGTCGAAGGCCTCGAGCATCGAGACCCGCCCGTCCTTGTCGGCGTCCGCGCCGTCGCCGGCGAGCGCCTGGACGAAGAAGCCGCCGAAGCGCGTCTCGTTGGTCTCGAAGGGGGATTGGGTGGCGGTGATGATCGTGCGGTTGCGGCCCGAGAGCTTCTCGATGAAGCCGCCGCTCGCGCTCGCGGCGTTCACCACCACCACCTTCTGGGTCTTCAGCGCGGCGAGCTCCGCGGCCAGATCCGCGGCGGTGAGGTCGGGGCCGGGGAGGTTGAGGCGCGAGACCTCGCCGTCGCCGCTCCCGTGACCGAGCAGGATCAGGAAGACCGCGTCGCCGGCCCCTGCCTCCGCGGCGATCCGGCCGAGCGCCGCCAGGACGCCTTCGCGGGTGGCGCGGCCGTCGACGCGGCCGGGGTCGCGCTCCGGCTTCTCGGTGAGCACCGTGACGCGCTCCGCGGGCACTCCCATGCGCGTCTCCGCCGCGTCGGCCAGGGAGGCCGCCCACTCGTGGAACATCTCGGAGTACCGGGGCTCGCCGCCGAGGCCGCTTACCACCAGGAGGTGCGACTGGGACGCTGCGGGCGCCGCCGCGAGAGCGAGGAGCGCGGCCAGGGGGAAGAGGGTGCGTTTCATGGAAGCCCTCGCTTGCGCCGGTACGCCCACTCGGCGGCGATCAGCGCGAGGAGGAGGAAGAGGACGAGGGGCATGTCCCAGATCTCCCGCTCCTCCACCACCGTCACGCCGCGCCCGCTATGGCTGACGTCGGAGGGGAGGGAGGCGAGGTTCGACTGCGAGTAGAAGCGGCCGCCCGTCTCCTCGGCGATCCGCCGCAGGAGCGGCATGCGCAGCTGGGCCGCGAAGAACTCCTCGTCGCCGTCGGCGGCCTGCACGTGCACCGTGTCGGCGGAGAGCGTCTCTTCCCCGCGCCGGGCCTCGACCACCACCCGATAGGCCCCGGGTTCGGCGGGGATGAAGGAGCCCCGGAACTCGCTGTCCTCCTTCACGCTCCAGGCGAGGGGGACCTCCTGCGCCACGCCGGTGGGCGACTCGATGTGCGCCACCACGCGGGCGTCGCTGAGCCCGCGGAAGGCGCGGTCCCGCACGTCGGCCACGATCTCCACCGGCTCGCCGGGTGAGGCCTGTCGGGTGGCGGTGGCGACGCGCAGCGGCCCGGGGACGTCGCTCACCAGCCAGCGCAGGAGCTGGCGCCAGAAGCGCTCGTGCGTCTGGTCCTCCAGCGGGACGTCGGCGTGCATCTGCCACATCCACGAGTCCTGCACCACCAGCGCCATCGCCTGGCCCGCGCCGAAGCGCTGCTGGGCGAGCACCACCTGCCCGCCGGGGAGGCGGCCGCCCTCGCCCGTGAGGAGCGCCGAAGCGCCCGCCTTCAGCGCGCCCACCCGGTTGTAGGTGGAGAGGGCGGGGAGGGTCTCCCAGCGCGCGGCCGAGAGCTCGGGCGTCTCCGCCACCTGGGTGACCGCGTGCGCCGCCCCGGCGCGGGTGGGATGCACCCTGAGCTCGGCGAAAAAGGTGGTGTCGCGCGCCCGCCCGCCGTCGAGCTCCACGGGGAGGAGCGTGGCCACCGGCGTCCCCGCCCATCCTCCTTCGGCGAAGGAGCGGCGCCCGCCGAGCATCAGCAACCCGCCTCCGCGCTCCCCCACGAAGTCGGCGATCATGCGGAGCTGCTCGTCCGAGAAGTGGCTGGCCTCCACGCTCCCCAGGACCAACCCGCGGTAGGAGAAGAGCTCCTCGCGCGTGGTGGGGAAGCCGGACTCCAGCTCCTGCGCGCTGTCCACGTCGAGGCGGAGGAACTTGTTCTCCGCGGTGCGCTGGAGGATGACCACCTGCAGCTGCGGGTCGTCGGCTACGGCGCGGCGAAGGAACTTCACCTCGAAGCGGGGCTCGCCCTCGAAGTAGAGGATCTTCTCGCGGTTGGCGCGTACGTCGATGAGGACCTCGCGCTGGTTGTTCTCGAGCACCCGCTCGTTCGCCTCCGGCTGGATGCGGAAGCGGTAGCGGCGCGGGCCGGCGGTCTCGGCGCGGAAGCGTGCCCGCACCACCGCCGGGGCGCCGTCCGCCGGGAGCTCCAGCGGCTGCGTATCGACGATGCGGCCCTCGTCCTCGATCACCAGCTGCACGGCACGCCCCGAGTAGCCGGTCTGCGAGAGGGTGACGTCCACCAGCACGGTGGACCCCTGCAGGATCGAGCGGGGGGCCGAGACGCGGCTCACCTCGATGTCGCGCTCGAAGGTCTCGCTCCCCACTCCGACCGTGAAGACGGGGACGGAGGCGGCGTTCAGGGCGAGGAGCGACTCGCCCAGGGCGTCCGGGGAGTTGTCGGCGCCGTCGGAGACCATCACGATACCGGCGAGCGGGACGGAGGCGAGGTCGGAGCGGGCGCGATCGAGCGCGCGGCCGAGATAGGAACGCCCGCCGGCGAAGCGCAGGTCGGCGGGTCCCTCGATGCGCTCGGCGTCGTCCGAGAAGCGGAAGAAGCGGAGGCGGAAGCGGCGGCCGAGCTCCTCCAGGAGGGCGCTGTCCTCGGCGCCGAAGGAGCCCTGCACGAAGGCGCTCCGCGGCTCGCCGGCGCGGTCGGCGATCTGCATGCTGCGCGAGTCGTCGATCAGGACGGCGAGATAGTTCTCCTGCGGCACCGCGGTCGGGACGAGGAGGGTGGGACGGAGGAGGCAGAAGGCGACGAGCGCCACCGCGGCGGCGCGGAGCCCGAAGAGCACGGCGCGGTCCCGTCCCCGCAGCTGGCCTCTCGCCCGCAGGTAGCTCCACGCCACCGCGGCCAGGACGAGCGCCGCGGCGAGCAACAGCACCACCTTCGGGATGGGGGCGGCCCACATGAGCTGCCCCTTCTCGAAGACGACGGGCGGATACTTGAAAAGGAACTCCCAGATGCTCGACATTGGGAAAGTGCTGAGTGCTGAGTGCTACGTGCCGAGTGCCGGCCGCGGAGGAAAGAGGTGCCGCTGCACGGAGCGCGCCGGGCGAAGGGCTCCGAACTACCCAGCACTCAGCACTCAGCACGTAGCACCTGTATTTTTAGTGGCTCATCGCGTAGACGATGAAGTTGACGCCCATCTGGTAGGCGAAGGTGGAGAAGCGGAGCGGATACGCCTCCTGCTCCGCCCACTCCCATGCGTCGCCCAGGTCGGTGTTCCAGTTGACGACGACCATCAGGCGGCCGTCGGTGTCGAAGATGCCGCGGCAGGCGGGGACGTATCCGTCGCGCTCGTGGGTCCGACCCCCGCGCACGCCCTGCTGCACGTTGGGAACCTGGACCAGCTCGTCGATGTCGTAGTACGAGCGGAAGACCGGGTGGTCGCGGGGGAGGTCCACGATCGGCCGGTCGGGGAACACGCGGCGCATCTGAGCCTCGAAGTTGGCCCACTCGTAGGTGCCCCAGAAGTCGTCCACCACGAGGAAGCCGCCGGCGAGGAGATAGCTGCGCAGCCCTTCGACCTCCGCCGGGGTGAGCGACATCCGCCCCACCTCGACGGCGTAGAGGAAGGGGAAGCGGCGCAGCTCCGGGTCGTCGAGGCGGACGGCGTGCTCGCGGTCCGAGGCGTCTAGATTGGTGAGGCGGCGGAGGACCACGAGGAACTGGCGGTCCGCCTTGGGATAATCGGTGCTCCAGCTCCCGCGCCATCCGCCGCGGCCCCCGCCGGAGTAGGCGGCGCGGCTGAAGTAGAAGTTGCGGGGGATCCCGGGCGTCTCGAGCTGCTCCGCGCGGGCGAGTTCCCCGACCGCCGCGGCGGCTTCCCCGGCCGGGATGCCCCGGACGGCCGCGGAGCCGGGCTCACCGGCGCGAAGCGATCCCACGGCCGAGATCCCGAGTAAGGCGAGGATCACGGCGAACGAAGCCGGGCGGGGCGCCAACCACTGCCGCATCGCGGTTCTCCTGTAGGGGGAGCGGGGCGGCTCGATCGCGAACGAGCGGTCTGGAAACACTGCAAAAACCGGCGCTTCCGAGGTGTCCTCCCGCCGAGGACGGACGCGCCGGAGGAGGAGGGGCGCCGTGAAGGCGGGCCCTGGTTTCGCCGCGGGGAAGCCGGTCCTTACCCTACAATAGATACCTTCTCCGAGAAAGGTTCCATACCCGGGAAACGTCAGGATCGCGTCAACGAACCGCGGGGCGGCAGGGAGTATGAACGAATTCGTTGACAGCGGCGGGCAGGTGACCTAGCTTGCGAAATCCAAAAGCGCGAAGGAATTCGCGATGGGACTTCCCGCCCGCGAGGTTCTCCATGGTCCGTCCCGTCTCCCCCACGCTCACCGAGGCCGAGCTGCGGCTCATGAAGGTGCTCTGGGAGCGTGGCCCCTCCACCGCCGGCGACGCGGTGGACGCCCTCGCGGCCGAGGTCGTGCTGGCGGAGAGCACCGTCCGCACCATGCTCGGCATCCTGAAGGAGAAGGGCTACGTCCGCGCCACGCGGCGGGGACGGGCCTTCGTCTACCACCCGCTGGTGGAGCAGGCCGAGGCTCAGCGCGGCGCGCTGCGCCACCTCATCCGCCGCTTCTTTGACGGCTCCCCCTCGCAGCTCCTCCTCAACCTGCTGGACGACGAAGAGCTGGACGAGGCGGAGGTGGAGCGCCTGAAGCAGCTGGTGCAGGAGGGCGAGTGACGTGATCTCCGCCCTCTTCTCCCTCGAGCCCGCCGCGCGGGCACTCCTCCAGTCGCTCCTCAACGGGATGCTCCAGGGCGTGGCCCTCGCCGCGGGCGCCGCCCCTGGTGCTGCGCATCCTGAGCCGCGGCAGCGCGGGCGACGCGCCACCTGGTATGGCTCGCGGCCCTCGCGCTGGTGGCGGCGCTCCTCTTCCTCCCGCTTCCGGGCGTCGGGCCCGCCCTGCCCCCGGCGGGGCTCCCGCTCCCGGCGAACGCCGCGGGGGGCGGGCCGCCCACCTGGTCGATCCCGGTGTCCGGCGGACCCTGGCCCCTGCTCCTCCTGGCGCTGCTCGCGGCGGGGGGCGGCCGTCCGGATCCTCCGGCTCGGCGCGGAGCTGCGAGGCCTGCGGCGGCTCAAGCGCGAGGCGCTCCCGCTCCCGCCGGCGCGGGCGGCCGGGGCTGCGCGACCTCCTCGCTCCCGGGCCTCCCCGTGGCGCGCGGCTGGGGGTGTCGCACCAGACTCCCAGCCCGATCACCGTCGGCTTCCGCCGGCCGATGATCCTCCTTCCCGCCGCTCTCCTTCCCCGGCTGAGCGAGGCGGAGCTGAGGCAGGTGGTCCTCCACGAGATGGCCCACCTCCGGCGCGCCGACGACTGGACGAACCTCGCCCAGCGCCTCCTGGAGGCGGTGCTCTTCTTCCACCCCGCGGTGCGCTGGATCGGCCGGCGGCTGGAGCTGGAGCGCGAGATCGCCTGCGACGACCGGGTGGTCGCCGCGCTGGAGGGGCGACGCTCCTACGCGCGTTGCCTCACGCGCCTCGCCGCGCTGGTGGTCGCCTCGCGCGGGCGATCCCTGGCGCCAGGCGCTGCGCCGGGGGGGCAGTCACCTCGCCCTGCGGGTGCGCGCTCTGCTCGCTCCGGATCGCCCGCGGAGCCTGCGCGTCTCGATCGGGGCGGCCACGGTGGCGGCCGCGCTCCTCCTCGCGGGCGCGGCGGCGCTCCACCGGGCGGCCCCGGCGGTCGCGCTCGCCCCCGGTCGCCCCGCCCCGCCGGCCGTCCTCGCCGCCGTACGTGCCACGCCGGCGCCCGGTCCGGCTCCCGCCGCGCCGCCCGACGCCGTCTCCCGGGAACGGCGCAGCGCCGTCGCGACGATCCAGGCGACCGCCGGGGCCGAGGTCACTCTGTCGGCACACCTCGCGTCGCGGTCGCCGGAACCGACGGTGGCGGCTTCCCGCGGGACGCCGGAGATCGTCCGGA
>CBDCDN010000034.1:0-131196 GCA_965215255.1 Longimicrobiaceae bacterium
GGTCGGGAGTCACATCGGGAACGGGCATGGTTCTCTCGAGTTGCGGAAATCCGGGCCGCGCGAAGGGGCGGCGGACGGAGAAAGGTGTTAGATTCGGCAGCAGAACGGCGCCGGCCCCATAGGCCGCCGCGCCCCACTCGTCTCACCCGCGACGGCACTCACTCCAGCGTGATCTCCGCGTCCCTCTCTCCGCTGCGGTTCCCCAGCGAGACGCATGCGCTCTCGAACGGCCTGAGGGTGGTGGTCCACACCGACCGCACCTCGCCGATCGTCGCCGTGCACCTGATGTACCACGTCGGCTCCAGGAACGAGCGCCCGGGGCACACGGGGCTGGCGCACCTCCTCGAGCATCTCCTCTTCGAAGGATCGCAGAACTGCCCCAAGGGGGAATTCGACCGGCTGCTGGAGGGGGTCGGCGGCAGCAACAACGGGTCCACCTGGCTCGATCGGACCAACTACTACGAGGTCGTCCCCTCGCACGCGGTGGAGCTGGCGCTCTGGCTCGAGAGGGAGCGTATGGCCTACTTCCTTCCCGTCCTCGACGAGGAGATGCTGGAACTGCAGCGGGGCGTGGTGATCAACGAGCGGCGGCAGTCGTACGAGAACCGTCCCTACGGGCTCGCGGACGAGAAGCTGCACCAGCTCCTCTTCCCCGCCGAGCACCCCTACTCGTGGCCGACGATCGGCTATATGTCCGACCTGGAGGCGATCTCGCTCCGCGACGCCCTCCACTTCTTCTCCAGCTACTACACGCCCGCCAACGCCGTGCTCGTGCTGGCGGGGGACGTCGGGGCGGAGGAGGGATTCCGGCTGGCGGAGAAGTACTTCGGCGACATCCCTGCCGCCCCACGGCCCGGGCCGACCGAGGGCGGGGCGATGTTCGCCGGCGGCGGAGAGGCGGTGATGGAGGACCGGGTCTCCTTTCCGCGCCTCTACCGGGCCTCCGCGACTCCGGGTTACGGCACCCGCGCCTGGGTGGCGCTCGACGTCCTCAGCTATCTCCTCGGCGACGGGGAGAGCGCGCGCCTCCCGCGCCTCCTGGTGCGGGAGCGGCAGATCGCGCAGGACGCGGACACCTACCTTTACCCCACGGAGCTGGCGGGGATCTTCGGCGTCGTCGCCACCGCCCGCTCCGGCGTGGAGGCGGAGCAGCTCCGCGCCGCGGTGGACGAGGTCCTCGCGCGCGTGGCGGACCAGGGGGTGGAAGAGGCGGAGGTCGCGGGCGCCGCGCGCCGCGCGCGGCGGGACCAGGTCGCCGGCCTCACCAGCGTGGAGGAGCGCGCCGAGGAGCTGGCCTACGCCGCGACCATCCTTGGCGCGGCGGATGCGCTGGAAGAGGTGCTCGACGCATACGCCTCCATCACCCCGGACGAGATCCGCGAGGCAGCGGCGCACTTCCTTGCGGCCCCGGAGAGCGCGAGCCTGCTCGTGGTGCCCGGCCGCGGCCCCGGCGAGGGCGACGATGAGTAGCGCCGCGCCGAAGCTCCACGAGCACCCGCTTCCGCGCCCGGGGGCGCCTCCCGCGCCCCGGGTACCCCGGCCGGAACGTTGGGTGCTCTCCAACGGCCTGCGCGTGGCCGCCGTGGCCCGCCGCGAGCTGCCGCAGGTCGCGCTACGCCTCGTCGTCCCGGCCGGCTCGGCCGCGGATCCCGCCGCCCATCCCGGTACCGCGGCGCTGGTGGGCGCCCTCCTCACCGAGGGCACCGCGGCCTTCGGCGCCGAGGCGCTCAACGCGCGCATCGACGCGCTCGGCGCCTCGGCGCACGTGCAGGTGGGGCACGATTTCGCCGAGGTGGACCTCGTGCTCCTCAGCGAAACCCTCTCCGAGGGGCTGGAGCTCTTCGCGGAGATCGTGGCGAGCCCCGCCTTCCCCGCCGCGGAGGTGGAGCGGATCCGTGCCGAGACGCTCGACGCGCTCGAAGCCCGGCTCGACGAGCCCGCAAACGTGGCTGACGACCGCGTCTCGCTAGAGGTGTACGGGGAGGGGCACCCATACGGCCGCCTGACCTCCGGAACGCCGAAGGCGGTGGGCGCGGTGCCGCGGGAGGCGCTGGTCGCCTTCCACGCGGCACGCTACCGCCCGGAGGGGAGCGTCCTCGTCGCGGCGGGCGACTTCGATCCGGACGATCTGCACGCGCTCCTTGAACGGTGCCTGTCCGACTGGGAGGGGGTGACGCCGCTCCTTGCCGTGCCGCCGACGCCCTCCCTCCCGGTCGGCGCCGGACGCCATGCGGTGGTCCGTTGGCCCGACGCCGCGCAGGGCGAGATCCGGCTGGCGGGCGTGGGGATGGAGCGCCGCTCTCCCGACTGGATACCGGCCGCGGTCGCCAACCACCTCCTCGGCGGGAGCACCATCACCGGCCGCCTCGGCGCCAACCTGCGCGAGGACAAGGGGTGGACATACGGCGTCCGCTCGGGTCTCGCGGCCGCCCTCCGCGCCGGCGGCTGGATCGTCGAGACCGCCGTGGAGCTGGAGGTCGTCGAGGCGGCGGTGGCGGAGATCCTCGCCGAGCTGGAGCGGTTCGCCGGCGAGCCCGTTTCGGCCGAGGAGCTACGGCGGGCAAAGGACGCCATGATCCTCTCGCTGCCGCGCGCCTTCGAGTCCCCCGGCCGCATCGTGAGCCGCTTCGGCACGCTGGAGGCGTTCGGTCTGGAGACCGACTACTGGGAGCGCTTCCCGGAGCGCGTGGAGGCGGTCACGCCGGAGGAGGTCCTCCGGCTCGCCAACGAGTACTTCCACCCCCACCGTCTGGTCCGCGTGGTGGTCGGAAAGGGGTGAACGAGCGATGGACGAGCTGATCCTGGTCCGTCTCTCGGCCGAGCTGTCCACCAAGGCGCGGGGGACGCGCAGGCGGTTCACCCGGCGGCTCGTGGAGAACATCCGTGCCGCCGCGCGCGCCGCGGGCTCGAACGTGCAGATCGATGACCAGTGGATGCGTCTCCACGTGCGGACCAGCTCCGACGAGGTGGCGGAGGTGCTCCGGCGGGTGCCCGGCATCTCCTCCTTCTCGCGGGTCGAGGCGAGCGTCCCGGCCGATCTGGACGCCATCGTGGCCGCCGGGGCGGAGCTGTTCGCGGAGCGCGTGCACGGCCGCTCATACGCGGTCCGTTCCCGGCGGAGCGGAACGCATCCCTTCTCCTCACAGGAGGTGGAGATCCGGCTCGGGACGGCGCTCAACCGGGGAGCGCGGGTGGACCTCGAGGAGCCCGAGGTCGAGGTGGATGTCGAGATCCGCGACCGCTGGGCCTACTTCTACTCGGGGAGAACGCCGGGTCTCGGCGGACTCCCGCTCGGAGTCGGGGGCCGCGCCCTCTGCCTGCTGAGCGGCGGCTTCGACTCGGCGGTGGCGGCGTGGATGATGCTGAAGCGGGGCGTCGAGCTCGATTACGTCTTCTGCAACCTGGCCGGCGATGCCTACGAGCGCTCCGTCGTGCAGGTGGGGAAGGTGCTGGCCGACGAGTGGAGCCACGGATCGCGACCGCGTCTGCACGTCCTCGAATTCGGCCCATCCGTCCAGGAACTGCGGGAGCGCACTCAGCCGCGTTACTGGCAACTGATCCTGAAGAGGCTGATGTACCGGGCCGCTTCACGGGTGGCGACCGAGATCGGAGCGGAGGCGGTCGTCACCGGCGAGGCGATCGGACAGGTATCGTCGCAGACCCTGGCGAACCTCCGCTCGCTGGAGGGAGCGAGCGAGGTCCCGGTGCTCCGTCCGCTCCTGGGGTTCGAGAAGACGGAGATCATCGACCGCTCCCGCACGATCGGCACTTACGACCTATCGTCGCGGGTGAAGGAGTATTGCGCCATCTCTCCCGGCAGCCCGGTCACGAACGCGACACCCGCCGCGACGGCGCGTGAGGAGGCGAAGGTGGACCTGGAGGTGATGCGGGCGGCCATCGCTGCTCGCCGGGTGCTCGACCTCCGCGACGTTGGCGCCGCGGACCTGGTCGAGGCCTATCTCTACACCGAGCACATCCCGGAGGACGCGGTGGTGATCGACGTGCGGGGGGAGGAGGAGTGGAGGACCTGGCATTATCCTGGAGCGCTGCGCCGCGAGTGGCGGGAGCTCGCGGCGGGAGGAGCGCGGGACCTGGATGCGGACCGCCGGTACGTGCTCTACTGCGACGTCGGCGCGCAGGCGGCGATGCTCGCGGAGCAGATGCAGCGGCAGGGGGTGGAAGCGCATGCGTTCCGGGGGGGAACCCGGGCCCTCCGAGGGTTTCAGAACGCGTCCACGGCGCGGTAGCGCTCGCCGGCGGCGAGCACCTCAACGATGCTCCCCGTCGCTAGCCCTTCCAGGGCACGTCGTCGGCGGCGTCGCTCCTGTCGTCCGGCACCACCTCGAGCTTCAGCAGCGGACGCCGCATCACCGCGTTTCGCGTGACGCCTTCCCAGCCGCAGGCCATGCACCAGCGGAGGGCGGCGAAGCGGCGCAGGGGACGGAGAGACCGCGAGCGGATCGAGACGGTATCGGCCGCGCAGCGCGGGCAATCGCGCCCGGAGGGAAGAAAGAGGAAGAGCAGGAAGAAAGGGGAAAGCAGCATCGCCGCCCACAAACCGGTGACTAGCAGCCAGAACATACCCACCTCCTTAGCGCTTCTAAACGGTACTCAACACGTTATCGAGTCGAGGCTTCCAGTGCCGTCGAGCGACCTCTCCGCCCCGCATTTCCCGAGCCAGGGGCGACCTGCGGCTCTCCAAACCGCCGCACCGGAGCAGAGCAAGATCCAGACCGGCTCCGGAGCATCAGGTCGGGCCACCTCCGGACGAGACGGGTGCAGCTTCCGGAGACCCAGCCGAGCCCCCCGCCTCTCCCGATGACCACCCGCCGCATCGACCCCGAGCGGCCCGAGCCGGAGGTGCTCCGCGACGCGGCGGAAGTGCTGAGGCGGGGCGGTCTCGTGGCCTTTCCGACAGAGACGGTGTACGGTCTCGGCGCCAGCGCGCTGGACGAGGCGGCCGTGCGCCGCATCTTCGCCGCGAAGGGGCGTCCGTCGTACAACCCGCTGATCGCCCATCTGCCGGACCTGGCCGCGGCTCGCCGGCTCGCCTTGCGCTGGTCCGAACGCGCGGAGCGGCTGGGCCGCGCCTTCTGGCCCGGTCCGCTCACCCTGGTGGTGCCGAAGCGGGCGGACGTGCCGGACGCGGTGACGGCCGGCCTCTCCACCGTGGCCCTCCGCGTACCTGCGCACCCCGTCGCCCACGCGCTTCTGCGCGAGGCGGGGATTCCGCTGGCGGCGCCAAGCGCGAACCGCTTCACCGGCGTGTCGCCGACGACGGCGCGCCACGTGGAGAAGGGGCTGGGGGACCGGGTGGACCTCGTCCTGGACGGCGGCCCCACCGGCGTGGGGATCGAGTCGACGGTGCTGGACCTGTCGGGCGAGCGCCCGGTGCTCCTCCGGCCCGGCTCGCTCCCGCTGCGGATTCTGGAGGGCGTGGCCGGCCCGATTCTCCCCGCGGCGGAGATGGAGGGAGAGGGAGCGCGCCCTTCTCCGGGGATGCTCGACCGGCACTACTCCCCGCAGGCCCAGCTCCGGCTCTATCCTCCGCCGCGTCGGGAGGAGATGCGGCGGGACGCGGCCGAGGCCGCGGCACGCGGACGGCGGGTCGGCGCCCTCCTCCTCCACCCGCTGGACGCCCCCGTGGAGCCGTCCCTCCGGATGCCCGCCGACCCCGACGGGTACGCCCGCCGCCTCTACGCCGCACTCCACGAGCTGGACGAAGCGGGATGCGAGCTCATCGTCGCCGACGCCGTCCCCGGGGATCCGGAGTGGGCCGGGATCCGCGACCGCCTCCGCCGCGCCGCCGGATAGAGGACAGGGAGCAAGGGACAGGTAACAGGCGAAAGGAAGGGAATCGAAGATCGGGAATTGGGGACAGCATGCACCGGGATCCCGCACATTGGGGCGGAGACCAGGTGTTACCCCGACAGAACTGTCTCCTGTCCCCTGTTCCCTCTCCCCTACTCCCGAATCCTTCTCCGTTTGAGTAACTTGGCGGATCGTTCACACTGAGGATGGAAGAATCGATGAGCGCTCGCGTTTCACTGCTCGAAGGTCTGATCGACCGCTTTCCGCACGTCCCGCGGGAGGCGGTCCTGAAGGAGGATCTTCTCCGCACGGGCATCGCCTTCCACGAGTCGGCGCTCTCCGACAACGAGGAAGGCGCCATCAAGCCGAAGTCGTACTTCATCTTCTCTTTCGACCACAAGCCGCTGGTCGAATTGGGAGAGGCGGGCAGGCGCCGGCCGCCCGAGGAGGTCGCGCTGACGGGAGGGCCGTACGGACTACGCCGCACCATCGTCTCGGCGCGCGTGAATCCCGATTCGCCCTACTCCATCGTCCGCGACGAGCACGGGGAGCTGCGGCTGCGGGTGGAGGGCGCGCCGCTGGCGGAGGTGGTCTTCCCGCCGATGCCCGAGTACTACCGGCACCGGCTGGAGAACGGGAAGTCGGTGATGGAGATCGCCCCGACCATCCAGTGGGGGTACCTGATCTACCTGACGGTGCTGCGGCTCTGCCAGTACTTTGGGGCGAAGGAGGAGTGCCAGTTCTGCGACATCAACCACAACTGGCGCCAGCACAAGCAGGCGGGCCGCCCCTACACCGGCGTGAAGCCGGTGGAGGAGGTGCTCGAAGCTCTCGAGATCATCGACCGCTTCGACACCGCGGGTGCCTCCCACGCCTACACCCTCACCGGCGGGAGCGTGACGTCGCAGGTGGACGGGCTGAGGGAGGCGGAGTTCTACGGCCGCTACTCCCGCGCGATCGAGGAGCGCTTCCCGGGACGGTGGATCGGGAAGGTGGTGGCGCAGGCTCTCCCGCCGGAGGAGGCGCGGATCTTCAAGGAGCACGGAATCCGGATCTACCACCCCAACTACGAGGTGTGGGACGAGCGGCTCTTCAAGCTCATCTCCCCCGGAAAGGAACGATACGTGGGGCGGGAGGAGTGGCACCGCCGGATCCTCCAGGCGCGCGACATCTTCGGCGCCCGCTACGTGATCCCGAACTTCGTGGCCGGGGTGGAGATGGCGAAGCCGTACGGCTTCGCCTCGGTGGACGAGGCGATCCGCTCGACGGCGGAGGGGCTGGAATTCTTCATGTCGCGGGGCGTGACGCCGCGCTTCACCACCTGGTGCCCCGAGCCCTCGACGCCTCTCGGGAAGGCGAACCCGGAGGGGGCGCCGCTGGAGTACCACATCCGGCTGCTGGAGGTTTACCGCGAGACGATGGAGAAGCACGGCCACCGGCCGCCCCCGGGTTACGGCCCGCCCGGCGCCGGCAACGCCGTCTTCTCGGTCAGCTCCTTCATGGACACCCTCGCCCCGTCGGAGGCGAACGAGGACGAGCTGATGGCCGCCATCTGACTCCGCGGCGAGCTCCGGACTCCCCTCCACGCGGGGGCGGCCTCCACCGGAGGCCGCCCCCGCTTCGCCCCGTGCCGCCGCCTCAGACGAGCGGCATCGGCTTCGCCGGGTCCTGCGAGTAGTCGTAGAAGCCCTTCCCCGCCTTTCTGCCGAAGTACCCCATCGACACCATCCGCTTGAGGAGCGGTGGAGAGGCGTAGCGCTTCTCCTTGTACTCGTCGAACATGATCTCACCGATCTTTTCGAGCGTGTCGTTGCCGACGAAGTCGCAGAGCGTGAACGGCCCCATCGGGTAACCCGTTCCGAGGCGCATTCCCTTATCGATGTCCTCGATGCTGGCGACGCCCTGCTCGAGGGCTCGGATCGCGTCCATCATGTAGGGGACGAGCAGGAGGTTCACCACGAAGCCGGAGTTGTCCTTGCAGGCGATCGGCTCCTTGCCGAGCGAGCGGGCGAAGTCGAAGGCGGTGTCGAACACCTGTGGATCGGTGGCGATGGTGCGGACCACCTCCACCAGCTTCATCACCGGGACGGGGTTGAAGAAGTGCAGCCCCACCATCCGCTCCGGCCGCGCGGTCGCGGCCGCCATGTCGGCGATGGTGAGGGAGGAGGTGTTGGAGGCGAAGATCGTCCGCGGCCCGCAGAGCTCGTCGAGCGTCCTCCACATCTCGTTCTTCAGCTCCAGGTCCTCCACCACGGCCTCGATAACGAGGTCGCAGCCGGCGAGGTCCTCGAGCCGGGTGGTCCCGCGCAGGCGCCCGCTGATGGCATCGCGCTCCCCGGCGGGCAGCTTTCCCTTCTCGACGGAGCGGTCGAGCTGCTTGCGGATGTTGCCGACGCCGCGCTGGCACACCTCGTCCGAGACCTCGCGAACGATCGTGTCGTACCCCGCCTGTGCGCACACCTGGGCGATCCCGCTCCCCATCAGTCCGCATCCCAACACACCGACCTGCTTGATCTCGGTCATCTCATCTCCGGGTGGAAGGTATGGTACCCCGTAAAGAGTTCACCCGCGCCGGCGCTGCCAGGCGGGAGGAGAGGAAGGCAGCTCGCCGTGCTCCAGGCGGTCGAGGAGCGCCTCGAGCTGCGTCTGCGTGCGGTGGGCGCCGTGCAGATAGGCCCAGCGCATCCCGTACATCCCGCCCCCGAAGAGGGGGAGGCCGAGCAGCGCGGCCGCGGGATCGACGGCGATGCCGAGCGCGGTCGCGGCCATGCCGCCGAGGGCGCCGCCCCCCAGCACCCCGCCGACGAGGAAACCCGCCCGCTCGCCAGACAGGCGCGTCAGCAGCGACACGAGCGAGAAGCCGTCCTCGAGCGGCTGGACGGAGAGCTCGAGGTTGTCGACCCGCAGGATGGCGCTGCGGCTGAACGCGCGGGTCGCGGCCCGCCCGAAGGCCGCGAGGGCGCCGGAGGCGGGCTCGAAGAGGACCCGGTCGGGATGCCGCCGCAGCACCGAGTAGTACTCGTGGTCCACCAGGTAGCCTTCCAGGCGTCGGCGCACGGCTTCCGGCTCGCCGGCGATCACGCGCGAGGCCTGCAGCACCGCGCTCCCCATCACCCGGTCGAGCAGGCCGGGCTCGCCGGCCCCGGACCCGCGGATCTCGGCGAGGGCCTGGCTCAGGTTCGCGCCCGAGAGCCCCAGCTCCCGCCCGATCCGGATCGCCTCCGCCTCGGTCAGCCCCTCGTCGCCCGACTCGGCGGCGCGGGCCTGCAGCTCGGCGGCGCGGCGGATCACCACCTCGAACTGCTCGTTGGAGAGGCGACGCGGCGCGAGGGATCCTCCTCCCTCCTCGGCGGAGTCCGGCGGACGGCTCAACGAATCCGATCGGCTGAGGGCGAGTTTCGCCCGCCACGGCGGCGGGGGCGATCGCGGGCGGCGATCCTGGGAATCACTCCCGCTTCCGGCGCTCGAGCAGCGTGAGGAGGCCGGCGTCCGCCACGCGGTCGCCGGCGTTCCGCCCCACGTGCCGGAAGAGCACCTCACCGCCCTCCGCCAGGAGGTAGGCGGCCGGACGGGCGCCGGAGCGGGTCCGCTCCGTCACCCCCCACTGGACGAGGGTCGCGGAGTCCACGCTCACGATCGGGAAGCCGAGGCTCAGCCGGCGTGCGAGCTCCGCGCCCTGCTCCGGCGGGTCGGGCGTGACGGCTACGACCCTCGCGCCCAGCTCACCGTAGGCCGCCAGGTGCTCCTGGAGTCGCTGCAGCCGCTCCCGGCAGAGGCCGCAGTAGGCGCCCTGGTAGAAGACGAGGACCACCGCCGAGCTCTCTTCGTCCAGGTGGTAGAGCTCGCCCGCCGCCGTGGTGCCCCGCAGCGGAGGCGCCCGCTGCCCCTCCTCCGTCCCCACCGGGAGCGCGGCCCCCGCCTCCGCCTCCCCACGCGAGCAGGCCGCGACGGCGAGGAGACAGCCGAGCCCCAGGAGCGGGAAGAGGCGGCGCTGCACCGCCTAGAACGCCTCCACGACGACGGCGATCCCCTGACCGCCGCCGATGCAGGCGGTGCCGAGACCGTAGCGCTTCCCCTGCTTCCGCAGAGCATGGAGGAGATGGACCGTGATGCGCGCCCCCGAGGCACCCAGCGGGTGCGAGAGCGCGATGGCGCCGCCCGAGGTGTTCACCTTCTCGCGATCGAGACCCAGCTCCTTCTCCACCGCGCAGTACTGCGAGGCGAAGGCCTCGTTCACCTCCACCAGGTCTACCTGGTCGAGACTCAAGCCGCCCTTCTCGAGCGCGCGGCGCGACGCGGGCGCCGGTCCGATCCCCATGTACTTGGGCTCGACGCCCGCAATCCCCCAGGAGACCAGGCGGCCGAGAGGCTTCGCCCCGTTGCGCTCCGCCCAGGCGGCGGAGGAGATCACCACCGCCGCCGCGCCGTCTCCGATCCCGGAGGCGTTCCCGGCGGTGACGGTGCCGCCCTCCTTGAAGTACGGGCGCAGCTTCCCGAGCGCCTCGATCGTGGTCTCGGGACGCGGGTGCTCGTCCCTGGCGAAGGAGGTCTCGCCCTTGCGGGTCTTGAGGGAGACCGGGGTGATCTCGTCCGCGAAGTGGCCCGATTCCCCCGCCTCGTGCGAAAGCTTCTGCGAGCGGAGCGCGAACTCGTCCACCTCTTCGCGCGAGATCCCGTAGCGGTCGGCGAGGTTCTCCGCCGTCATCGCCATGGAGCAGCCGGCGAAGGTGTCGGTGAGCGCCTCCCAGAGCAGGTCCTCGTAGAACTGCCCGGCCGGCCCGAGGCGCTGGTCCCCCCAGCGGGCGCCGCGGATCACGTGCGGGGCCTGGCTCATCGACTCCGTGCCGCCGCAGAGCGCGACCTCTGCCTCACCCAGCATGATCTCCATCGCGCCGGTGACGATCGCCTGGAAGCCGGACCCGCAGAGGCGGTTGATGGTGAGCCCCGGCACGTCCTCGGGGAGCCCTGCGCGCAGCCCGACGTGCCGGGCGAGATAGATCGCGTCCTTGGACGTCTGCAGCGCGTTTCCGAACACCACGTGGTTCACCTCGCCGGCGGGGATCCCCGCCCGGTCGAGGGCTCCTTTCGCCGCGGTCACCCCGAGGTCCGTCGCGGTGAGATCCTTGAGCGCGCCGCCGAACGTCCCGAAGGGCGTGCGGGTCGCGGAAAGGAATACGATGTCTTCGCTCTTGCCCTGAGTAGCCATGCGCGGGATCCTGTGCGGGAGAAGGGAGTCGGCGGCGCCGGGCCGCGGGCCGGGAAGGCGCCGCGGCCGACGGACTCGCGAGGCCCCAATATGCCCGCCGCGGCGGGGCCCCGTCAAGCAGCCGCCGGGGTTGCTACCGCGTTTCGGGATCTCTACCTTGCCCGCTCGCCCGGGGGCCGCGATCCTGCTCCCCGCCCTCCTTCCGCTGCGGAAACCGGCCCGCCCTTGTCGATCCCTTACCGCCTGCTGCGCGTCCCTCTCTTCGGCCTCGACCCCGAGACCGCCCACGACCTGGCGACCGGCGTCCTCGCTCAGGCACTGGCGCGGGCGCCCGCGCGCACGGCACTGCGCCGGACTCTCGCGGTGGACGACCCCGCGCTGCGCACTCGGCTGTGGGATATCGACTTCGCCAACCCCGTCGGCCTCGCGGCAGGCTTCGACAAGGGTGGTTCGCACTTCAACGGGCTGGCGGCGCTCGGCTTCGGCTTCGTGGAGATCGGCACCGTCACCGCACGGGCACAGTCCGGGAACCCGCGGCCGCGGCTCTTTCGCCTGCCGGCCGACGAAGCCCTCCTCAACCGGATGGGCTTCAACAATCCGGGCGCCGAGGAGGTGAGCCGCCGCCTCCGCGATTCCCCGATCGAGACGGTGCTCGGGATCAACCTCGGGAAGAGCAAGGTCACCCCGCTGGAGGAGTCGACGGGAGACTACCTGCGGAGCGTCGACCTCCTGCAGCCCTTCGCGCGCTACCTGGTGCTGAACGTCAGCTCGCCGAATACGCCCGGGCTTCGCTCACTGCAGGAGGCGGGGCCCTTGCGGGAGCTGCTGCGGGCGGTCGTCCATCGGGTTCGCACCAACGCGGAAGGGGCGAAACCCCCGCCGGTGCTGGTCAAGCTCGCGCCGGACCTGACGGACCCGCAGGTCGACGAGGCGGTGGAGATCGCCATCGAGGAGGGCGCGGCCGGGATCGTCGCGGTGAACACCACCATCTCCCGCGCGGGGCTGCGTACCCGCGCGGGTACGCTGGAGCGGATCGGAGCGGGCGGGGTGAGCGGCCCGCCGTTGCGCGAGCGGGCTCAGCAGGTGGTGAGCCGCATCTTCGCGCGCACCCGCGGCGCGGTGCCCCTCGTCGGCGTGGGAGGGATACGCTCCGCGGAGGACGCGTGGGAGCGGATCCGCGCGGGGGCGGGCCTGGTGCAGCTCTATACGGGATTCGTCTACGAGGGCCCGGCGATCGTCCGCCGGATCAACCGCGGGCTCTCCGAGCGGCTGCGCCGCGAGGGCGCCCGCTCCCTCTCCGAAATCGTCGGAAGCGCGCACTGAACGGCGCCTCGCGCAGTCCACCCTCACCCTCCTCCGCCCTCCATGCTCCGCGTCGCCCGCTTTCTCCGCGGCTACCTGCGAGATCCCGCTCCGGACGTATCCTGCGAGGAGTTGAGGGCGAGGGTGGGCGGGAGGGAGGCGCCCGCTCTCCTCTTCCGCGAGAAGGACGCGCGGCCGCGGCCGGGGTGGGTGATGCTGCACGGGATCACCGTCCCAGGGATGCGGCACCCCGCTCTGCTGCGCTTCGCGCGCGCCTTCGCCGGATCGGGCGCGGCTGTCCTGGTGCCGGAGGTGGAGGCCTGGAAGCGCCTCCGCATCGATCCGCGGCAGGCCGACCTCGCGATCGCCGGCGGGGCGGCGCTCCTGGCGGAGCGTCCCGAAGTGCTCCCGGGAGGCGTGGGAGTGGTGGGGTTCTCGTTCGGGGCGACGCAGGCCCTGGTCGCCGCCGCCGATCCGGAGTTCGCGGGCTCGATCCGCTCGGTCGTCGCCTTCGGCGGCTACTGCGACCTGCGGCGCACCATCGGATTCATGCTCACGGGGGAGCACGAGTGGCGCGGGGAGCGGCGGCGCCTCGACCCCGATCCGTACGGCCGGTGGATCGTGGCGGCGAACTATCTCACGGCGGTGCCGGAGTACTCCGGGATGGACGCGGTCGCAGAGGCGGCCCGGGAGCTCGCCGCGAAGGCGGGCGAGCGCGGCCTCTACGCCGGGGACCCGCTTTACGACCCGCTCAAGGCGCGGCTGCGGACCCGCTTGGATGCGGGCGCGAAGGAGGTATGGGATCTGATCGCCCCTCCGACGGGCACCCGCCCCGACCCGGAGGCCGCGTCGGCCCTTGCGGACGCGCTGGTGGACGCCGCCCTCCGCGTTCATCCCTCGCTCGACCCCCGATCCGAGCTTCCGGGCCTCCACGGCCGGCCGGTCCTCGTCCACGGGCGCGGAGACCGGCTGATCCCCTTCACCGAGACCCTGCGGCTGGCGTCGCTCCTGCCGGAGAGCACCGAAGCCGTGGTCCGCGTCACGCGGCTCTTCTCCCACTCCGGCGGCGCGGACGGGATCGCCTGGCACCGGTACCCGGGCGAGCTCTGGCGCTACGCGACCCTGCTCGACGCCGCGCTGCGGGGGTGAGGCGCGACGGGGCGAGTCGGCGATCCCAGATGGCGACGGCCGGCGCCGCTCCGCGCGTCAGCCGGCGTCGGGATTCTCGATCAGGTGGATCGGACCGAGGTCGGAGATCTCGCCGCCGACGTGGAGCTGGAACAGATACGTGCCCGGAGACGGGAAGACCACTCCGTCCAGGGGCATGACCAGGCGCGTCTGCGGCGGTCCGCTGTGCGGCTCCCGCGAACCCACGTCCGTATGGCCGTTGATCGTGAGGGTGGGGCTGCGAGCCGGATCGAGCAGGTCGATCCGGAAGTCGCGACGTCCCTGCTCGCCCCCGTTCCACTCCAGCGCGATCGCCACCACCATCCGGTCCTGCTGCGCCGGAAAGCCCGGCGCGTACAGCTGGTGAAACACCCCGCGGGCGTCCAGGCGGCCGTCCTCGCGGGCGGAGGCCTCCTCGCAGATCAATGCATACAGGACTCTCACGCCGTCTCCCGGTCTGCTTCGTTCGTGGTGGCGAGCCCGTCGAGGCGGACGCGGACCGCCTCGGCGTGTCCGAAGAGCCCCTCCGCCTCCGCGAGCCGGATCACGTCCGGGGCGTCCCGGCGGAGGCGCTCCGCCGAGTACCCGATCAGGCTGGTCCGTTTCAGGAAGTCGTACACGCCCAGAGGCGAGGCCCAGCGGGCGGTGCCTCCCGTCGGCAGGACGTGGTTGGGGCCGGCGTAGTAGTCCCCCATGGGCTCCGGCGAGTGGGCGCCGAGAAAGATCGCTCCCGCGTTGCGGATGCGTCCCGCCAGCGCGAGGGGATCCGCGACCAGCAGCTCCAGGTGCTCCGGCGCCCGCAGGTCGGCGGCCTCCGCCGCGGCCTGCAGCGAGGGCACGAGCAGGACGAGCCCGTTTCTCTCCAGCGCCTCGCGGGCGATGCCGCGCCTGGGGTTGGTCTCGAGCAGGCTCTCCAGCGCAGCGGGGACGGCCTCCGCGAGCGCGGCCGAGGGCGTCACCAGCCAGGCGATGGCGTCCGGGTCGTGCTCCGCCTGCCCGATGAGGTCCGCGGCCACGTGCCGCGGGTCGGCGCCCGCTTCGGCGATCACCAGGATCTCGGAGGGCCCGGCCACCATGTCGATGTCCACCCAGCCGAAGACCTGTCGCTTGGCCTCGGCCACCCACCGGTTCCCCGGCCCCACGATCTTGTCCACCCGCGCGATCGAATCCGTGCCGTAGGCCAGAGCACCCACCGCCTGTGCGCCGCCGATCCGGTACACCTCGCCCACCCCCGCCACGTGCGCCGCAGCGAGCACCGCCGGCTCGATCCGTCCATCGGGCGCGGGGGTCGCCATGACCACCTCGTCCACCCCCGCCACCCGGGCCGGGACCACGTTCATCAGCACCGAGGAAGGGTAGGCGGCGCGGCCGCCGGGGACGTACACCCCCACCCTCCTGAGGGGGAGCACCCGTTGCCCCAGCAGAGACCCGTCGGATGCCAGGTCCACGAACCCGCGCTCGACCTGGCGCTCGTGGAAGGTACGGATCCGGCCGGCCGCGCGCCGCAGCGCGGCCAGCAGCTCCGGATCGACCTCCCGCGCCGCCCTCTCCAGCGCCTCCGGGCCGACCGCCAGCTCGGCGGCGCTCTGCACCCGCAGGCGGTCGAGGCGCGCCGTGTATTCCAGCAGCGCTTCGTCTCCCCTCCGGCCGAGGTCGCGGAGGATCTCCGCGACGGAGGCGCGCAGCTCCGGGTCCTCGGTGGACGCGGCGTGCATCAGCCCGCGCAGCTCGCGGAAGGGCGGTGCGGCGCGTATGGTCCGGATGTTCATCGGTCGGCGCAGGAGGTCTCGAGCTCGGACGCGCCCGCTTCGAGCGCGCTCTCCAGCTCGGCGATGAGCCGCTGGTGCTCCTCGAGCCGAAGCTTGTGGCTGGCGCGGTTGACGATCAGCCTCGCGGAGGAGGAGAAGGCGGTATCGAGCACCACCAGCCCGTTCTCGGCAAGGGTGCGGCCGGTCTCCACCAGGTCGAGGATCCAGTGCGAGAGACCGAGCAGCGGCGCGACCTCCACCGATCCCGAGATCCGGATCAGCTCCACCTGGACCCCTTTCTCAGCGAAGAAGCGGCGCGCGGCCTCCACGTACTTCGTCGCGACCCGCGGGGTGACGGCGCCGGGAAGGTTCGGGTACGGGGTGCCCTCCGGCGCCGCTACCGCCATGCGGCACCGGCCCATTCCCAGGTCGAGAGGTTGCAACACGTCCGGCGTCCGCTCCCGCAGCACGTCGGCGCCCACGACCCCGGCGTCGGCCACCCCCGATTCGACGTAGGTGGGGACGTCCATGCTCTTCACCGGGAGGAACTCGAAGCGGCCGTCGCCGGAGGGGAGGATGAGGCGCCGGCTGTTCCAGTCCTCCTCCGAGACCCGCGAGCCGAGCCGCTCCCAGAGTACGAGGGCCTGCTCCATCATCCGCCCCTTGGGAAGGGCGATCCGCAGGGGCGGAGGGATCACGGCGCCCCCCGCAGCAGGTCGGCGAGCGCGTCGGTCTCGAGCGAGAACCCCACCGCGGGCCGGTCCGCGCCGTAGAGCGCGAGGAGCCGGTCGTAGCGGCCGCCGAACCCGATCGAGCGTCCCACCCCCGCGACGAACACCTCGAACTGGATCCCCGAGTAGTAGCCGAGCCCGCGGATCTCGCCCAGGTCGTACACGATGTGCCGCCGCTCGGCCGGGGTGAGGAGGGAGTCGATGAGGCGCAGCCGCTCGATGGCGGCATCCGCCTCCGGTCCGGAGGCGAGGGACCGGGCGCGGAACAGGACCTCGCCACGCCCGATCAGCTCCGGAAGCTCGAGCAGCGCGCGCGCCACCGCGGCCGAGGCGCCCCAGTCGCGGGCGGCCACCGCGAGCGCGGCGCGGTCCTTCCGGTCGATCGCCTCGCGCAGCGCCGCGGCCGCGGCCGAGGGGAGCCCATGGAAGAGCGGCCGCACGAAGCGGATCTCGCCGAGATTGATCTGGAAGTCGCGGATCTCCAGAGAAGACAGCGTGGAGATGAGCATGCGAAGGATCTCGACGTCCCCTTCCGCGCTCCCCTCGCCGATCAGCTCGGCGCCGAGCTGGAACATCTCGCGCGGCCGCCCCCCGGCCTCCGCCTTCTGCCGGTACACCTTGCCAGCGTAGCAGAGGCGGAGCGGGAGGGGCGCCTCGGCAAGCCGCGAGGCCGCGACCCGGGCGATGCTCGAGGTGAAGTCCGCCCGCAGCGCCACCACGCGGCCGTCGCGGTCCACGAAGCGCACCAGGCGCGCGGCGAGGTCGGGGCCCGCGCCGCGCGTGAAGACCTCCTCGTACTCGAAGGTCGGAGGAATCACCTCGGCGTATCCCCACTCCTCCGCCAGCTCGAACCACGCGGCCTGAACGCGGCGGCGCAGGCGGACGTCGTCCGAGAGAAGATCCTGCGAGCCCGGCGGAATCGGAATGATCGTGCTTGGCATGCGGCTAAGATAGCCCCCCTGGCGGGACCGAAGCAACGTCCCGCCGGCTCGGCCGCGCCATGTGTAGCAGATCGGGCACGGGGCTTGCTCTGCAACGATTCACCCGCAGGTACCAATCGCAACTCTGACAGGGAGTGACCACCGTGGACATGCTTCTGCTGCTGGGAATCCTGCTTCTGGTCCTCGCGCTTCTCGGGTTCGGAGGCGTAGTAGAGGTCCTGGCGAGCGTCGCTTGGATCCTGCTGCTGGTGGCGGTGATCGTCATCGCCTGGCGCCTCATCACCGGCCGCCGCGCCGTCTGACGACGGTCGGGTGCCGGACCCACCGGCGGGGGTCGCGATCGCGGCCCCCGCCGGTTCTCTTTCAGCCGCCGGGAGCGCGGTCCGCCAGCCCCTCCAGCAGCTCCGCCACCTCCGTGGGATCAGCGACGAAGCAGCGGGCGGCGGTCTCCGGCGGCGGGTCGCCGACGACCACGCCCTCCCCCGACCCGCCCCGCCAGCCGGCGAGCGCACGGAAGGCGTCCTCGTCGGTCGTGTCGTCGCCGAGGTAGAGCACCGGCAACCCCGGCGCGGGCTCGAGGCTCCGCAGGAGGAACTCGACGGCCTTGCCCTTGTGCCAGTCCACGCGCGGACGCACCTCCAGGACCTCCTTTCCCTCCGTCACCCGCAGCCGGTCGCTCGAACCGGCGGCGCGCGCCACCAGCTTCCGCACGTCGGGGACGCGTCCCCGGTCCACCCGCCGGTAGTGGATGCTGAGGGTGAGCCCCTTGTCCTCCACGAAGGCCCCGGGAATCGGTTCGAGGGCGGGGAGGAGGCGCGACAGCACCGTCTCCAGCTCCGGGCGCGCGGCGGCGGCCGGCTCGTGCAGCCGGGCCACGCCGGGCCCTTCGATCTCCATTCCGTGATTCCCCGCGTAGGCGATCCCCCCGAGCGCGGCACGCGCACGGGCATCCGCCAGACCGCGACCGCTCACGATCGCGGCCTCCACCCCCTCGAGCGGGAGCAGCCGCTCCAGCGCGGCGCGGGTCCGCGCGGGGATCTCCGCCATCTCCGGCCTCTCCACGATCGGTGCGAGAGTGCCGTCGAAGTCGAGCAACAGGACGATCCCTCCGCTCCCGCGCCACGCTTCCGCCCACGCGTCGAGGCGCGAACGGGCGTGCGGGAGCGGGTGCGAGGAGGTCGCCTTCGATGGTCGGTCCGTCACGCTGTCTCCGGTTCGAGGTGGGATCGGACGGGGGGAGCGGCGCTGCAAGGCCGGTCTGCCCCGCGGGGTTGTGAACGCGCTGGCGTACGGGTACATTCCGGCCGCAGTGATTCCCCCGCAAACCGCCTGCTTTCATGCCTTGGATCGAGGGGCTCCGCTTCGACGCCCATGGCCTTCTCCCGGTGGTGACGCAGGATGCCGTCTCGGGCGAGGTCCTGATGCTGGCGTACGCCAACCGTAGCGCGGTGGAGAGCACCCTCGCTTCCGGACGGGCGCACTACTGGAGCCGCTCGCGCGAGTCGCTCTGGCAGAAGGGCGAGACCAGCGGGCACGTGCAGGAGGTGCAGGAGGTGCGCGTGGACTGCGACGGGGATTCCCTCCTCTACCTCGTGCGGCAGACCGGGCCTGCCTGCCACACCGGCGAGCGGAGCTGTTTCCATCGCCTCGCGGACGGCGAAGCGCTCGCCGCGGCCCCCTCCACCGGCCACGTCCTCGCCCGCGTCGAGGAGATCGTGCGCTCTCGTGAGGCGCAGCGGCCGCAGGGTTCGTATACCACCTATCTCTTCGACGAGGGGATCGACAAGATCCTCAAGAAGGTGGGCGAGGAGGCCACGGAGGTGGTGATCGCCGCCAAGAACGAGGCCTTCGCGGAGCTCCGCTCCGAGACGGCGGACCTCCTCTTTCACCTCCTGGTACTCCTGCGAGCGCGCTCGGTCCCGCTCTCCGAGGTCTGGGAGGAGCTGGACGCGCGCTTCGGAGCGAAGCCGCGCCTGCCGCGGGACGGAGCCGCGGCACCCCCCCCCTACTCGTGAGCGCCATGTCCATTCGCTCTCTCGGTCCGAGGAGGCGCTGGAATCTGGTCTGGGCCACCCTCTCCCTCGCCGCGACGGCGGCCTGCGACAAGCCGATCGCCGTCGGCTCCGTCAACAACGTGATGGTCGCGGCGCCGGACTCGATGTGGATGGCGCTGCAGCCGGCGGTGCAGGCCTCTCTCGAGCCGCGCGCCTTCACGGTGCGCGACGAGCGCATCTTCGAGGTCGGACAGGTGGACCCGCGCAGCGAAGAGTGGAGCCGCCTCCGCAACGTCCGGCAGATCCTCGCCATCGGCGAGCCGGCGGATCCGTGGATCGCGGCCGCGCTCGAGGAAGTGGACGGCCCGGTCCCCACGGCCCCCGCCCTGGTCCAGGCGCGAAATGTGTGGGCTCAGAACCAGCTGGTCACCGTTCTCCTCCTCCCCCCGGCTTCCGGAGCATCGGCGGCCGAACCGCTCATCGCGGAGGCGGGGACGCGGCTGGTGCAGCAGCTGGAGGACTACGCCCGTACCCGGATGTTCGTCTCCGGGGTGGACTCGGTGCTCGCGGACTCGCTTCGCCAGGTGGCGGGGTTCACCCTCATGCTCCCGAGCCTCTACCGGCTGCGCGAGGTTCGCCCGGGCGTCTACGAGTTCCGCAACGACAACCCCGATCCGGCTACCCTGATCCGCGCGGTGGAGGTGGCCTCGCGGCCGACCGGCGAGGTGGCGCTCACGCCCGAAGCGGCCCTCGCCTGGCGCGCCGAGGTGGCGCAGCTCGCGACGGAGCCGGCTCAGGTGACGGACCCGGTGGTGACCGATCGCCGGGAGATCACCGTGAACGGCCGGCCGGGCATCCAGATCCAGGGCGTCTGGTCGAATCCGCCGGGCGACTGGCCGGCGGCGGGGCTCTTCCTCACCCGCCTCGTCCAGTGTCCGGAGCGCACCTTCATGATCGATGGCTGGCTGTATGCTCCCGGCGCGGCCAAGTTCGAGTACCTGATCCAGCTGCAGACGATCCTCGACAGCTTCTCCTGCGGCTGAAGTGCGGCGACGGGACGAGCTGCTAGGGAGCGGCGAAAGAGGCATCCAGGATCATCTCTTCCTCCCCTGGGTCCCGCCACCCCCCCTCGACGGGATCGTTCCAGCTCACGAGGCCGGCCTCGACGCGAAACGGCTGGACGAAGAAGAGCCTTGTCCCGGTGCGGTCGCGCGCCTCGCAGATCAGCACGGAGTGCTGAATCCCGCCCGCCGACTCCGTCAGCGCGTCGAGCGCCAGGAGGAGCCCCAGCGGGACCTTCGCCGCCGCATACCGGGCGATCACCCCCGAAAGGACCTCGGGCGAGGCTCCGCCGCCTCCGGAAGGAATGGGCACGGCGAGAGTCCGGTACTCGGGCGTGGCGTGCCCCGCCCGCTCGTGGACGCTACGGATCCGGGGGGGGAGGTCCGATCCCGCCGCCACCGCCCGTTCCAGGTCCCGCCGCACCTCGTGCAGAAAGGCGCGCGCGAGCTCCAGCGTACGCTCCCGTCTCCCGATCGTGCTCGTAACCACTCCACCACCTCCTGCTGGTGTCACCGATTTGCCGGCGGTGGAGCCGGCGCGCGGGGCCGCTCCCGCGCCTCCACGGGCGGCAGATCGCAAGTTTCGGGACAGTTCCCGCGAATAACGGCCGGCGCGGCGGCTCCCGCTCAGTGTGCGGCGTGCCAGGGGGAGACGGGAAGGAGTGCCTCGGGAGGCCGCAGGAGCGACGTGCGCACCGATCGGGGAGCCTCGGGCGCGGGAGGCGCCACCCGACGGGGACTCGGCACCCCCGGAGTCGCGAACGGATTGCTCGCGCAGAGTGGGATTCCGGCGCCGGGCCGGAAGGGGCTGCCGATCTCCTCCGGCTCCTCCCGCGCGATCGTCTCGGCCCGGTGGAGGATCTCTTCGAACGCGGGGCTCAGGGCTTCCATCACCGAGTCGATCGGCTCCGGCGCGCCGTAGAGCCGGCGCTCCAGCCAGGGGCCGACCCGAGCCGGGCCCCGCTCGCCCAGCTCACCGCGCGCCGCCTCCCGCACTCCCTCCACCGCCGCGCCCCGGAGCGCCGCCCGGGTCGAGGCGCGGATCAGCCCCCGCTGCGCCGTGGTCAGGCGACGAAGCCCCGGAGCGGAGCTCAGACGGCACGAGACGGAGCTCAGCGAGGAGAGGGCCCGGTCGCGCGCCGCCGCGATCGCCCCCATCGTCGCGAGCGCCGACGGGGCGGGGCGGCTCTCGAGGAGGGGCTGGACGAGCTCCATGGGCGAGAGAGTCCGGTTGGGGCCGAACTGGTCGAGCGCCCAGTCGCGCGAGCCGTCCACCACCGGCGCGATGGCGTCGAGGATCGTCAGCAGGTTCGGCACGGCACCGCCTCCCACATCGGGCCCGCGGGTCGTGCCATACCCGGTGAGGGCGGCGTCCTGGAAGGAAGTGAGATACCCCCCCGTGCGTCCCTGGCGGGCCAGCATCACCGCCACCAGCCAGTCGGACCCGCGGGCGAACACCTCCGCCGGCCGCGTCTCGTGCGGATGGGAGACCGTGTCCTGCCCCGGCCGGGCGAGCGCCGCGGCGAGCCCCGACAACGAGGAGGCGATGCGGTCCCCCTGGCCGCTCCGCACGGAGAGATCGGTGGCGTACCCCCCACGCCTCCCGTACCGCTTCCGGGCGAGCTGCCAGTCCAGGTCGTGCGCCACCTCGTGTGCCAGCGTCCCCGAGCCAGTGTGGGTGGGAAGAACGAGAGTCCGGGTGGACGGCTCGTGGAGAGCGAGTGCCTGCAGATCGCCGGGAAGCGGTCCCACGCGCACGCGCAGCCCTCGGACCGAGGCGGTGGGAAGGACGTGGCCGAGATCGGCCAGCCCCCGCCCCACCATGCGCAGGTAATACGGCCGCCAGGCGATCGGCACCGACTCGTCGAAATCGATCCCGACGAGGCCGAAGCGGCCCTCGACGTCGCGCGCGGCGGGAGCCGGATCCCCCGGAAACCACGGCTCCTCCTGGTTCCAGACCCGGAAGAAGGTGGCGGCCTGAAGGACGATCAGAGGGAGTCGCCGCCCCGCCGCCCCGCTCCCCTTCTCCCGGAGGAGGGCGGCGCCCGCGACGAGCCTCTCCTCGTTCCAGGCGCCGTCGAGAAAGCGACGGCGGCCCTCCCGCTCCGCCTCGGAGAGCGGGGGGCGGGAGAGGAACGCGTCGCGATGGAGGCCGAGCGCGACCGCGATCGGCGCCTGCGGCGGGTAGTCGCGCGCTTCGGCGAGGCCTCGCAGCCGCTCCGCCGTCTCCGGCGAGAGGTACGACTCGTCCCGGGCCTCCGCGGGGAGGATCTCCCCCGGGACCAGCGAGGTGGGCGCGCCCAGGCGGTGGGAGAGGGTACGCAGGGCCAGCGCGACGCGGGGGCCTTCGCGCGCCTCCCACTCCTCTTCCCGGACCGAGGAGGGCGCGAGCACCGGGCCCTCCACCTGGAAGCGCCGCTTGCGCCGCCACTCACCGATCAGCTCCCGCGGATCCGCCCGCTGCTGCTCCGCCGCGAGGAGGAGAGCCCTCGCGTCTTCGTGCGCGCGCCGCCGATCGGAGACGAGCGCCGCCACGTGCGCCACCGCGGAGTACGGCGCCGAGGCCACCACGCGCTCCGCCTCCGCAAGGCGGTAGCCGAGCCGCACCGCCCGCTCCCCGCTTCGGGCACTCGGCGCGGCGGCGATGGTGCGCTCGATGAGCTGGAGCTGCTGCGCCCCCGCCTCGCTGCGCGGGGCCGCGCCGGAGAGCTCGACGTACTCCAGGACGGCGGGATCGACGCGGTAGGTGTCTCCCCGCAGAGACAGCGCGAGGAGCGCGAAAGCCACGGCCTCGCGACGCGCCGGGGAGAGGAGAGGATCGCGAAGCGCGAAGTCCACGAGACGGAAGGGGCTCCCCACGCCCAGCCGCGCCCGCTCCAGGTATCCCAGAGCGACGACGTCTTCGTCCAGGAGGAGGCTCGACGACCGGTCGGAGGCGTGCTCGGCGAAGGCGGCGCCGCGGATCAGGAGCAGGTCCACGTCGCCGCTGAAGCCGGCCGGGGCGATCCCCCGGCACCCTGCGAGCGTCGTCGCCACCAGGGCGAGGGCGAGCGGGGTGGGGAGGGCGCGGAACGGAGCCATGGCGCGAGGGGCGAGGACGGACGGAGAGCGGGACGGCTACTCTACCCGAGGCCGGATCCGAAGATCCGCACCGGCGTGCCGTTCAGGGAGGACTGCGCTTCTTCTCCGCCGCCTCCCTCACGGCCCGCCGCAGCCGGGGCCAGACGGCTCTCCCGAAGCGGAGGAAGTTCTCCCGTTCGGGCGCGTGGTCCGCCAGGAAGGCCCAGGCCGGGAGGGATCCCTTCCTCGCGTTGCACGCCTGGCACGCCGCCACGAGGTTTCCCTCCGATCGGTCTCCGCCGCGCATCCGCGGCTCCACGTGGTCGAGGGTGAGCTGCTCGGCGCTGAAGGTCTGGGCGCAGTAGACGCAGCGGTGCTCGTCCCGCCGCAGGATCCAGTCGCGCAGAGGCTCGTCGGGCTTCCGTCCGCGGGAGGGCGATCCGTGGGCCATCGATGCTCCCCCTACTCGCGTCGCACGCGGTACCCGGCCGCGTGCAGGGAGTCGATCAGCTCCTGGACGTGCGACTGCCCGCGCATCTCCAGGGTGAGGGTGACCTCCGCCTCCGTGAGCCAGAGGCCATGCGCGCCACGCCGGTGGTCGAGGCGGAGGATGTTCGCCCCCTTCTCGGCCGTGAGAGCGGTGAGCGCCGCCAGCGCCCCGGGGCGGTCGTGCAGCCTCACCTCCAGGTTCGCCAGCCGCCCGTCCTTCTCGAGGCCGCGGTCGATGATGCGCGACAGCAGGTTGACGTCGATGTTCCCGCCGCTCAGCACCATCACCACGTCGCGGCCGGCGAGGTTCGGGATCCGGGCCTGCATGACGGCCGCCAGCGTCGTGGCGCTCGCGGGCTCCACGACCGTCTTCTCGCGCTCGAGCAGGAGGAGGACTGCCGAGGCGATCTCCTCCTCCTCCACCAGGACGACGTCGTCGACCATCTCCCGCATGAGGGAGAAGGTGGTGTCTCCCACGCGGCGCACCGCGATACCGTCGGCGATCGTCTCGGCGGCGGGAATGACGGCCGGGTCTCCGGCGTCGAGGGCCCTCCGCGCGGCGGGGAGGTTCGCGGCCTCGACGCCGATCACCCTCACCTCCGGCCGGCGGGCCTTGATCGCCGCGGCGATCCCGGAGATGAGCCCGCCGCCGCCGATCGGCACCACCACCACGTCGAGGTCGGGGCACTGCTCCAGGAGCTCCAGCCCGATCGTTCCCTGCCCCGCGATGACCCCCGGATCGTCGAAGGGATGGATGAGGGTCAGCCCCTCGGCTGCGCGGATGCGCTGCGCCTCCTGCATCGCTTCGTCGTAGTTGCGGCCGTGGAGGACGACGCGGGCGCCGAACCCCTCAGTGTTGGAGACCTTCACGAGAGGTGTCCGCTCCGGCATGACGATGGTGGCGCGGACCCCGAGCCGGCCGGCGTGGTAGGCGACGCCCTGCGCGTGGTTCCCCGCGCTCGCCGCGATGATCCCCTTCGCGCGCTCCTCCGCCGTCAGGAGGAGCATCCGGTTGAGCGCGCCCCGCTCCTTGAAGGAGCCGGTACGCTGCAGGTTCTCGAACTTGAACCACGCCTGCCCGCCGAACAGAGGGTCGAAGACGCCGGAGCGGGTGCAGGGGGTCAGCACGAGGGGCTCCGCGATGCGCCGCCGCGCGGCCTCGATGTCGGAAAGGGTCACCATGGGCGGAGACGGGATGAGAGTTCCGTCGGGAAGCCGGATGAGTAGCGGTCTCGCTCCGCTCCGGCAAGGTCGGGGAACGTCCGCGCCCGCTCCTCCGGCGTTCGGCGAAGCGCCTCCGCTTGCTCCTCCCGCCCCGACGCGGCATTCTTGCTGCCCGAGCCGCGGCGGCGGCTCCTCCTCGCCCACCGGACCGGAGATGACGAGAGAAGCGGAACAGCGGCTTGAATCCCTCGCGAGCGCGCTCGCCCGGCACGCGCCGTGGGAGTGGTCGCCGCCTCCCGAGCCGGAGGCGGCTCCCGCGCCCTCTCTCGCCAGCGTGGCACTGCTCGTGCGGCCGGAACGCTCCGGCCTGGAGGTGCTGCTGATCCGCCGAGCCCTGGCGGAGGGAGACCCGTGGTCCGGCCACATGGCCCTCCCCGGCGGGCGCCGCTCGCCGCGCGACGGCGACGGTCGGGACACGGCGGCGCGGGAAACCCGGGAGGAGGTCGGGATCGACCCGCGCGAGGATGGCCGCGCGCTGGGTCGCCTCGACGACGTGCAGCCGAGCTCCGGTGCGCCTCGCATCGTCGTGTCGCCCTACGTCTTCGCCGTTCCCCCGGGGACCGCGACCGAGCCCAACCACGAGGTGGACATCGCGGTGTGGATTCCCTTGTGGCGCCTGGAGGAGCCGGGGGCCGCCACCCAGTATCTCCACGCGCTCGCGGGCGGAGAGGAGCTCCGCTTTCCCGCGATCGGCTATCGGGAGCACGTCATCTGGGGGCTGACCTACCGGATCCTCTCCCAGTTTATCGAGATCGCCCGGGCTGCCGGCACGAGGGAGAGTCAGTGAACGAGAAGAGAGCGGTGATCGCGGGCTGCGGTTATGTCGGCCTCAAGCTCGCGCGGGCCCTCTCCCGCGCCGGAATGCAGGTCGTCGCCACCACCCGGTCGGAGGAGCGCTTCGCGGAGATCGCGGAGACGGGGGCGCGGCCCGCACTCGCCGAGGTGCTGGAGCCGGCGACGCTGCGGCCGCTGGTGGAGTGGGAGCCGCACGTGGTCTTCGACCTGGTGCGCCCCCAGTCCACGGGCGAGGACCGCTACACCGCCTCGGGCACCCGAAACATCGGGTCCGCCTTCGCGGAAACGCCCCTGGAGGCGCTCGTGTACCTGAGCAGCACCTCCGTCTACGGGCGCCGCAGCGGCGAGTGGACCGACGAACAGACGCCGCTCTCCCCCAGCTCTCCCCTCGGGAAGGCGCGGGTGGAATCCGAGCGGGCGTACTTGGAGCTCTGCCGCGAGCGGGAGCTGCCGGTGCGGATCTGCCGCGTCCCGGGGATCTACGGCCCGGGACGCACCCTGCGCAGGCGGCTGGAGACCGGCGCCTATCGACGGGTGGACGACGAGGGGCTCTGGGTCTCGAGGATCCATGTGGAGGACCTGGTGCTGGGGCTGGTCGCGGCCTGGCGGCGCGGCAACTCCGGCGAGGTGTACCTCCTCTGCGACGACGAGCCGGTCACGGGCCAGGAGTACGCCGAGCTCACCGCCTCGCTCCTCTCGCTGCCCCTCCCTCCGCCGGTCGACCGGGAGGACATCCGCCAGGAGCTGAGCACGAGCGCCTTCGAGCGGCGCATCGCCGCGCGGCGGTGCAGCAACCGCCGCATGCGCGACGAGCTTCGGGTCGCCCTCCGCTACCCCTCGGTGAGGGAAGGCGTCCCCGCCGCTCTGCGCGAGGAGGGCGCCATCTGAAGCGCGCCGCGCCGCGCCCGTCGCGCCCCGGCTCTCCGGAGTCGGCGCCCGATTCCACCGACGCGTGGTACGCGAATTGAAAGGGGACGCGAACGCACGTCTCCCGTCCTTCCGCTCCCCCACCTGCATCCGTCGAGGTATGCTCACCGTCGACGAGATCGAGATCGACGCGCCCGTCGAGGCCTGCTTCCGCGCCGCGGCCGACGTGGAGCGCTGGCCGGAGATCCTCGGCCACTACCGGTGGGTCCGCTTTCAGCGGCGCGACGGCTTCGGCACCGGCCGGATCGAGATGGCGGCCCGGCGGGATTTCGGCCCCCTTCCCTACCCGGTCTGGTGGGTCTCGGAGATGGAGCTCGACGAGGAGCGGCCCGCGGTGCTCTATCGGCACGTGGATGGGATCACCGCCGGGATGGAGGTGGAGTGGACCTTCGAGCCGCTCGCCCCGTCGCGCACCGCCGTGAGGATCGTGCACGCCTGGCGGGAGGGACCGCGCTGGCCGCTCCCCGGCTGGGGCCGGCGCAACATCGCCGACCGGATCATCGGACCGGTCTTCATCAACCACGTGGCCGGCCGGACCCTGCGGGGAATCAAGCGGCACGTAGAGGACGGGAGAGCATGAGCGTTTCCAGCGGGCGGGCGCCGGAGGAGAGCGGAAGGATGCGGCGGGTGGCGATCACCGGCATCGGCTGCGTCACGCCGATCGGCAGCGGGGTGGAGGGGCTGTGGGAGGGGCTCCGCCGCCGCGAATCGGCGGTGAGGAAGATCGACCGGTTCGACCCCAGCGCCTTCCGAAGCCACATCGCCGCCCAGGTGGACGATTTCGAGCCGGGGAGCTACATGGACCGGGGCCGGGTGAAGCGGCTGGAGCGCTTCGCCCAGTTCGCGGTGGCTAGCGCCCGCATGGCGCTGGAGGATGCCGCGCTCCGGCCGGGGACGGTGGATCCGGACCGAGTCGCCGTGCAGATGGGAACGGCGCTGGGCGGCCTGGGCTACGGGGAGGGGCAGCTCGGCCGCTACTTCTCCAGCGGCGTCCGCGGGGTCGACGCCCTGCTGGCCCTCTCCGTGTTCGGCGGCTCGGCCTCGTGCAACGTCGCCATCGAATTCGGCTTCTGCGGACCGAACTCCACCAACGCGATGAGCTGCGCCTCGGGGGCGATGGGCGTCGGCGAGGCCTGGCGCCTGATCCGCGACGGTTCGGCCGACGTGGCGCTGGCCGGCGGCGTGGAGGCGCCGCTGGCGCCGCTCTGCTACGGCGCCTTCGCCATCATCCGCGCGATGTCCACGCGGAACGACGACCCGGCGACCGCCTCGCGCCCCTTCGACGCGGCGCGCGACGGCTTCGTGATGGGCGAGGGAGCCGCGGTGCTGGTCCTGGAGGAGCTGGAGCACGCGCACGCGCGCGGCGCCCGCATCTACGCGGAACTGATGGGGTACGGGAACACCAACGACGCCTTCCACATGACCGCCCCCCGCCCGGACGGCGCGCAGGCGGCGCGGGCCATGAAGATTGCCCTCCGCACGGCCGGCGTGGCGCCGGAGGAGATCGAGTACGTGAACGCGCACGGCTCCTCGACGCCGCTGAACGACTCCACCGAGACACGGGTCATCCGCGAGGTGCTGGGCGAGCAGGCGGACCGGGCGGCCGTGAGCGGAACGAAAGGGTACCACGCGCACTCTCTGGGAGCCACCGGCGCCATCGAGGCGGCGATCACCGCGCTGGTGATGGAGCGCGGGTGGATCCCCCCCACGCTGAACCTCGAGGATCCGGACGCGGCGTGCGACCTCCCGTACGTGCGCGGCGACGGCGAGGAGAGGCGCGTGCGGCGCGCGATCTCCAACTCCTTCGGTTTCGGCGGAATCAACGCGGCCCTGGTCTTCGGTGCGGTGGAACCAAACGATCGTTCGGCGACTATATAGGAGCATCCTCGTCACGGAATGCGCGTCCTGGGAGGGAAAGGAGCCGCGGTTGATCGAGAAGGGATTTGACTTTCTGCCGAGTCGCTCCTATATTCTTCCGGATATGACTCGACTTCCCGGAACAGCAGCAAGCCGGTACGAGTAGCCGCGAGGGCGGCGAGCGTCGAACACCGACGAGGCTCGCTGCCTTTGTTGTTTTCCAACCGAACGAGCCGAACTATGTTTTTCAGCTCCCGTGCCCTCGATTCATTCGACCAGTACCTGCACGACGTCGAGAAGTACCCGCTGATTGACGACCCGGAGGAGGAGCGGGCGCTGGCGCGGAAGGCGCGCGCCGGAGACCGGCTGGCGGCGGAGCGGTTGGTGACCGCCAACCTCCGCTTCGTCATCTCCTACGTGAAGAAGTACCAGGGTCGGGGCCTCGGCCTCGCCGAGCTGGTCTGTATCGGCAACGAGGGTCTCCTGAAGGCGGTCAAGAAGTTCGATCCGGAGAAGGGGGTGAAGTTCATCTCCTATGCGGTCTGGTGGATTCGGCAGACGGTGCTGCAGGCGCTGGCCGAGCAGACCCGCTCGGTCCGTATCCCGCTGAACCAGAACTCGAACCTCGTGCGGCTCTCCCGCACCGAAACCCTCCTCACCCAGTCCCTCGGCCGCTCTCCGACCGACCAGGAGATCGCGGACGAGATGGAGGAACCGATCGAGACGATCCGCGCCCTGCGCCGGGTCGCCGCCAGCGAACTCTCGCTCGACGCGCCGCTCGACCGGGGCGACCGCGATTCCTCCTCCTTCGGTGAGCGCTTCGCCGGCGCCGAGGCCGACGAGATCGAGGAAGAGGTCGAGTCGCAGGCACGCCGCGAGTTCCTGGAGCGCATGTTCGAGAAGTACCTCACGGAGCGCGAGCGCAAGATTCTCTACCTCTACTACGGCCTCGACGAGGGCGAGGAGCGTACTCTGGAGGAGATCGGGATGCTCCTGGGCGTCACCCGCGAGCGGATCCGCCAGATCCGCAACCGTGCCTTCGAGAAGCTCCGCGAGAGCCCCGACGGCGCCGCCCTGGAAGGCTTCTGGGCCATCTCCTGACCCTGCGTCGGCGACGGAAACGGGGTGGAGCCCACGCGGCTCCGCCCCGTTTCCTTTGCCGCCCCCCCTGTTTCGTACCCGCAACCGCCCGCCCCGTACGCGCCGATGAACCCGTCCGATTCGATCCGCTCCGGCTTCCCCGCCCTCTCCCGCGAGGTGAACGGCGCGCCCGCGGCCTTCTTCGACGGTCCCGCCGGGAGCCAGGTCCCGCAACCCGTGATCGACGCCGTCTCCGGCTACCTCGCGCTTTGCAACGCGAACACCGGCGGCGCTTTCCTCACCAGCGTCGAGACGGAGGAGGTGATCGAGACCGCCCGCTCCCGCGTGGCGAGCCTTCTCGGCGCCGCCTCCGGGCGGGAGATCGCCTTCGGCCAGAACATGACCACCCTCACCTTCGCTCTCTCCCGGGCGCTCCGCGAGGAGTGGGGCCCGGCGGACGAGCTGGTGGTCACCGACCTCGACCATCAGGCGAACATCGCGCCCTGGAGGCTCGCCGCCGAGGAGGCGGGGATGACGGTCCGGACGGTCCCCTTCGACCCGGAGAGCTGCCTGCTCGACATGGAGGCGATGGAGGCCGCGATCGGCCCCCGGACAAGGCTGGTGGCGATCGGCTACGCCTCCAACGCGGTGGGGACGGTGAACGACGTGCGGCGGGTGATCGAGCTCGCCCGCGCCGCCGGGGCGCTGAGCTTCGTGGACGCCGTTCACTTCGCCCCCCACGGGGTGATCGACGTCCAGGCTCTCGGGTGCGACTTCCTTTCGTGCTCGGCGTACAAGTTCTTCGGGCCGCACCTGGGGATCCTCTGGGGGCGCCGCCAGCTGCTGGAGGAGGTGAGGCCGGCGAAGGTTCCTCCGGCGCCGGACCGCGTTCCCGAGCGGTGGGAGACCGGCACCCTCTGCCACGAGGCAATCGCCGGAACGGCGGCGGCGGTGGAGTGGATCGCGAGCCTCGCCCCTCCCGCCGCGGGCGACGGCTGGCGCTCGCGCGTGGCCGCGGGGATGGAGGCGATCGAAGCGATCGAGGCGCCCCTCTTCCGGCGCCTCGTGACCGGGATCCGGGAGATTCCCGGCGTGCGCATCTACGGCCCTCCGGAGGGCCGTCCCCGCACTCCCACCCTCGCGTTCACTCTCGAGGGAAGCTCTCCGTCGGAGGTGGCGCGTACCCTCGCCGCCCGCGGAATCTTCGTCTGGGACGGCGACTTCTACGCCTCCACGGTCATCGACCGCCTGGGGCTGCGTCGGAACGGCGGAGTGGTGCGGGTCGGCATGGCTCCCTACAACACCGCGGAGGAGGTGGACCGCCTGCTGGATGCGCTGAGGAGGTAGAACGGAGCAGGATCCGGAACCGGAGATCCGTGCCTCGTGCTCCTACATCGGGCACTCGCCACTCGTGACGCGGCGGTCCACGACCGGCCCGGCCCGCAGCGCGGCCAGCTCGCCGGCGACGTCCGCCACCAGGCGGGTCACGCGGGCGAGCTTCTGGTAGTCCAGGGTCTCCGCCTCGTCGGACGGCTCGTGGTAGTCGGCGTGCATCCCGGTGGTGAAGAAGGCCACCGGGATTCCCAGCCGCGCGTAGTTGTAGTGATCCGAGCGGCAGTAGACCTGCTCGGGGTGGTCCGGTGCGTCGAGGGAGTAGTCGAGGGCGAAGGGGCTCGGCTGGGCGCGGTTCGCCTCCTCCACCAGCTCGCCGAGCCGCGAAGAGAGCCGCCGCGAACCGACGAGGAAGAGCGAATCCGGCCCGTTGCGGCCGATCATGTCGATGTTGAGCTGCGCGACGATCGACTCGGCCGGAACGGGCGGACGATCGGTGAAGCTCCGCGAGCCGAGCAGGCCCGCCTCTTCGGCCGTGTGCCACACGAAGAGGAGCGAGCGTCGCGGCCTTCGCTCCCGCGGCGTCGCGGCGGAGCGCTCGGCGATCTCCAGCAGCGCCGCCACGCCGGACGCGTCGTCGTCGGCACCGTTGTAGATCGAGTCCCCCCCCATCGCCGGCCCCACCCCCTCGTGGTCGAAGTGGGCGCCGAGCGCCACGTATTCCTCCCCCTCCCCCCCACCGCTCCCGGGCAGGATTCCCACGACGTTGAAGGCGTCGACCGTCGAGACTTCCTCTCGCACGGAGTACCGGAAGGTACCCAGGTCCGGACGCGGCCGGCGCGATTCCGCCAGCGGCGCGCCGAGCAGTCGCTCCGCCTCGGCCACCGAGATCAGGAAGAAGGCGGGAAGCGGTCCCCGCTCGCCCCCTCCGGCGAGCTCCAGGCTCCCCTCGCGGACGATGTTCCGGGCATAGCTCCAGAGGTCCCCCTCGGCCTCCTCCGCCACCAGCAGCACCGCCGAGGCGGGGCTGAGGGGGGTGAAGAGCGAGGCGAGAGGAATCCGAGGCGGAGCGGACGCGTCCGCCCCGGGGGCCGGGGAGAGGCGGACGATCACCGCCGCTCCGAGCAGCTGCCCGAGCTGGAGGTCGTCGTTTTCGATCGACGGGTCGACCAGGTGCCCGCCGAAGACGAGAGGCCCCTCCCCCTCCCGGCGGCTCGTGCCGGGGAGCCCTCCGATCCCCGACACCGGGAGCAGGTCGTCGAGGGAGAGCGCCCGGCTTCCCGCGGAGGTCTCCACGGCGGCGTCGACGCCGGTGCGGCGGCGGGCGAGCGGCACGCGCTGGAGGAAGGTCCCCGCGTCCCCGGCCGGGCGCAGCCCGAGCCGGGCCGCCTCCGCCGCGAGGTACCGCGAGGCGGCGGCGGCGCCCGGCGAGCCCACCGCGCGGCCGCGCATCGAGTCGTCCGCGAGGATGCCGACGCGCCCCCGGAGGTCCCCTGCGGAGATCTCCGCGCGGGTGGCGGCCCCGCCGCCCGGACCGCCCCCGGCGCCCCCGCCGCTCGGGGCGCAAGCCCCCAGCGAGAGACAGGCGAGGGCGGAAAGCGTAAACGACGTTCTGTTCGTAAGATGCACGCGATCGTCTCCATTTCGGATGAAGGGCGTCGGGAGCGCGAGTGCGGGACGCCGTGGGGGGCGCAGGTACTCCAAGATCCCGCCGCCGGCGCGATTTGGCAAGAAACGAACGACCCGTCCGGCGCGGGGGCCGGGCGGGTCGTCGGGTTCCGGGAAGAGGGGGCGCCTCAGCGCGGCGCGTCGGAGCCGTCGACGGCGACGGTGCGTGACCAGGGGAGCCGCGCATCCTCCACCGGGATGATCGCGACGGGCCTGCCGCCGGCGAAGATCTGGATCAGCCGGAGGTTTGCCGGGAGAGTGAAGGCGTAGCTCGCCGTGGAGGCCGCGGTGTTCTCCACCCGCAGCCCGGAGGGCAGCGCGATGATCTCCTCGGTCGCGCCGTTCAGGACCTGAGCCGAGGCCTGGTCGAGGTCGCGCAGCTCGAGAGTGACGGAGCCGGCCGCCTGCGCGTGCTCGAGCTCGAGCACGAAGATCTCGCCGGCCGGCTCGAAGCGGATCACCGAGCCGCGCTCCAGCTCCAGGGGCTGCACCGGCACGGGCGCCCCGGCCTCGCCGCCGCCGGCCAGCGCGGCCCAGCGGTCCGCCACCCAGGCCCGCAAGGGGGAGACGCTGAGGGTGACGACCGCGGCCACGGCCGCGACCGCCGCCGCCCGCGCCACGCCGGCGGAGAGCCCGCCGCGATTCGCCGCGCGGCGGGCCCGCGCATGCCGTGCCGCGGAAAGGGCCCGGGCGCGGGTCAGCTCGTCGGGAGCCGCATCGGCATCGAGCTCGCCGATAAAGCGGGAGAGGATCTCCGACTGCTCGGACAGCGCCTCCATCCGCGCCGCACACTCTCCGCAGGCGGAGAGATGGGCCAGGATTCCTCGATGCTCCTCGGGCGAAGCCTGCCGGTCCAGAAGGCGGATCAGGTCTCCGTCCTCGAGATGCGAGGCGATGCGGCGGTTTTCCATCATTCGTCGATCTCCATGCTTTGCGCGAGCGCGGTGGAGAGCTTCTGAAGTGCCCGCGCGATCATGCTGCCAACCGACTTCGTGGTCGTTCCGACCGCCTCGGCGATCTCCTGGTGCGTGAAGCCTTCCTCGCGCATCAGGAGGACCGTGCGGTCCTTGTCGCTGAGCGCCTCCAGCGCCCCTCGGACGATCTGCCGTCGCTCCAGCGACACCAGCTCGCTCTCGGGGTCGGGCGGGGCGTCGCCGATCGGGGCCCGGTCCGGCGCTTCCCGGAGCAGCTCCACCCGCCTCCGCCTCACCCGGGAATGGTCCCGCACCACGTTGGTCGCCACCCGGAAGAGCCATCCCCTCACCTGCGAGCGGTCCGGCTCCTTCTCCACGAGCCGCACGAACGCCTCCTGCGCGGCGTCGGCCGCGAGATCCGGATCTCCCGTCAGGCGCACCAGATAGCGGTAGAGGACATCGTAGTGCTCCTGGAAGAGCTGCTGTATATCCACTCGCTAGAACGCCACCCGGATACCCAGGAGAGGGAGCATCGGCAGTCCTCCCTGGAAGTTGTCCTTCACCCTCGCCCCGGGATCCGCACCCCGGCAATCCACGCCCGCCGTCTCCACCGAGGTTAGAAAACCGCCCGCCCCGCAGTCCCGGCTCCCGAGGTAGGTCACCGCGTTCTCGCGGCCGAGGGCATTGCGCAGCTGCCCGTAGGCGCTCACCTGCCACGACCCCACCTTCCTCGAGTACTCCAGCATGAGGTCGAGGCTCGCGTAGCTCCCGGTGCGCTCGGCGTAGGGCGCCTCGATCCGCGAGGTGTCCCGTTCCGCCCTCGGAAGCGTCGTGTCCGGCAGGACCAGCCGCGTGAACGGGACGCCCGAGCCGAAGGTGAACGCGCCGCCGAAGCGGAAGCCGTCTCCGAAGCTCACCATCCCGGTCACATCGAGCGCGTGCGGCACGTCCGCGGGCGCTGGGAACTCGTAGCGGACCGTGTCGCCCGCCGCCCTCACCACCTCCGATGCCATCCGCGACGACCCGTAGCTATACCCGATGGAACCCGTCCACCGCCCGACCAGCCTCCGCAGCGACACCTCCATCCCCGACGCCGAGTTATCCGCGACGGCCTCCACCGGCCGGCCCGTCAGCACGTTTCCAGAATCGGGGTACGGGATGAGAAGACCTCGCGCTTCGCGGCGGTAGCCGTTGAGCGTCGCCAGCCACTCGTTCCCGATCCAGCGCTCCAGCCCCAGAGTCGCGACGTCCGCTCGAGCGGCGGGGCGGAAGGGGCTGGTCGTCGCGAGCAGCCAGATAGCGCTCAGATGGAGCTGCGGCCCGACGGGCCCCGCCGCCGGAGAGATGTCCTGCGTATATTGGAAGGCTCGGGACCACGCTCCCGAAACCGTCGTGCCCGGCGCTACGCGAGCCCGGACCACCGCCCGCGGAGCCACCCGGAGGCGGCCGCCGTTGGTCACCGAGTCCCCGAACTCCGCGCGCACGCCCGCTTCGAGGTCCACCCGGTCCGCAAGCCTCCACCTGTGCTCCGCCCAGGCGGCGGAATAGACCTGCACGTCCCGCAGGCTCAGCGGATCCGGCTCGATCGAGTCGCCCGCCGCGAGGACTTCGAGCAGGGAGAGCGGTCCGTCGTAGCGGATGGCGTCCCTGATCACCTGGTATCCGACCGCCCAGCGCAGGGAGTCGCGACCCTCGGGCTGCACCTGAATGCCGAACACCTGGTGCTGCACGTCGTTGCTGAGGGCGGGGAGACGGGCCGACCGGTCCGCGCCGAGCTCGATCGAGTCCGCCTCCAGGCGGGTTCCGAAGAGCGTCTGCCCCGTCGTCACCCGAGCCTGCAGGGGGGGGAGACCGAGCGCCCGCAACGGCGTCTTGAGCGTGACCCGCCCCGCGCGGTTGCCCCACCTCCCCTGGTTCCCTCGCACGATCCCCGGGATGTCCCCCCGGAGGTGGTCCCGCTCGAGAATGGAGCTGACCGAGAAGCCCCAGCCGTCTCCCGCGCTGCCGTCCACCCGGAAGATCAGGTCCGAGAAGTCATAGGGGACCACCAGGTCCCGGTCGCCCGTCAAGGTCCCGAGCAGCCCCGTCAGCAGATCCACGTAGGTCCGCCGCCCGGCCACCATCCAGTGGAGCTGTCCGCCGGCGGCCGCCCCGTCCAGCGCGAGCCGCGCGCTCGCCGCCGAGATCTCGGCCGTCCCGCGGATCGTCTCTCCCGGAGTTCCCGAGCGGGAGCGCAGGTCGAGGATCGCGGCGGTCCCTTCGCCCCACCGGGAGGAGCGGTACCCCGGCAGGAAGACCACCGAGCCGAGCGCGTCCGGGTTCACGGCCGAGAAAAGCCATCCCGCGTGCGTCGGGTTGTACAGCTCGAGCCCGTCGAAATAGATCCGGGTCTGGTCCCAGGTCGCGCCGCGCGTCCAGATCGTCGCGGTGTAGTCGTCTCGCGTGGCGACGCCCGGCACCCGCTGCAGGGCGCGGAAGAGGTCGGGCTCCCCCAGGGTCACCGCCTCGATGACCTCGCCGTACGTGAGCTCCCGCGAGTCGGCCGAGAGGTAGGCGAGCTGCCGCATCCGCGCCACGTCGGCCCGCGCCCCGACGATGTCCGCCTCCGGCGAGCGCGCCCGCTGGAACGGCGGCGGCACGGCGCCCGTGACCTCCACCTCCGGCAGCCGGATCGGCTGGACCTCCAGTCCGACCGAGACGGCGACGCTCCCGCTCCTCCGCAGCTCGACCTCGAGCGAGCGCGACAGGTAGCCGAAGCGCTCCACCCGGACCCGGTACTGCGCGGCGGGCAGCCCGCTGAAGCGGTACGCGCCGGACGAGTCGGTCACCGCCGTCCGCCGCGGCCACCCGGAGCCTTCCGGCCAGGGCGCCAAACCCGCGCGCGCCTCGGCCGGGTCGAGCGTCACCCTCGCCCCCTCCAGCGGCGCCAGCGTCTCCGCGTCCACCACGCGTCCGCCGATGGCTCCCGCCGCCTGCGCGGCGAGCTCTCCGGTACCCGAAGATGTCAACGCGAGCACGAAGATCCCGAGGAGGTACCGGAGAGGTCGCGGAAGCCGACCCGAACGCCCGAACGTCCCCGTCCCACCCGTATCGTCAATGAAACGACCGGGGAGCGGGATTTCTGACGCGACTCGGGCGGATTCTGCCACGGGACGGAAAAGCGCGTTTGGCACCAGCGGGCGAAAATATCGGCCGCCCTACCGGGCGACCGAGGGGTGTGGGCGCGGGGGTCGTCCTCGCCGGAGCCCCGTTGGCGGGGTAAAGCTATTCGGGACAAGGGGCCTTAGGCAACGGGCGGGGGTAAACCCGACGCGGTGCCCTGCGCGGGTCATGGGTCGGGATCGCGATGCTCGAAGCGCAGACTGACCCCGAGCTGCACGAGCGGAACCAGCATGATGGACAGACCCCCCGTCGGCAACGCCAGCGACGCGCCGAGTATGCCGACTCCCACCGAGACGAGCGCCGCTCGCGGATAGCTACCCTGTCGTCCCGCGGCGAGGTGCACCCCGAGCGGGAGCGCCAGCGACTCGCCCAGGAGAGCGCCAACGACCATTCCCGATAGGCCGCAAAAGTCGCCATGGGCGTCGCAGCGAAGGGCATTCTCCGCAGCGAAGCCAAACAGGCCGCCCAGGACGAGGCCACCCGCTCCGGCGAGCACACCGGCGAACACTTCGGGCGCGACGCTGGTGGAATCGACCTGCAGCGGCGAGAGCCCCGCGGATGCCGGGCCGGGCGCATCGGATCTCCCGGCGGCGACGCCGGAGCGCTGCTGCGCTTCCAGGCTTCCTGCCGACGCCAGAACGAAGGCGAAGACGATCGGAAACAGGCGCGTCATCATCGATCCCGGTCCGGGGCTTCTCGAGTGGTCGCGTCGAAGGGTGTGGTGCCGAGCATGCGGCAGCAAGGCCAGCCCCGGCGAGTCGGGCGGGGCACCTCGAGTCGGCGGGTGAGGAGTGCACGCCGGATCTGCGCCCGATCGAGCGAATGCCGACGGTTCGGCGCCCCCGCAAGGCGACCATCGGGTCCATACCGACGGCGCACACCACATCACCCATGTCGGCACCTGGACCATCCCCGAGGTCTGAGGCGTTCGCGCGAAGGCCTCTCCTCCCCGCGGGGATGCAGATCCATCCTGTAGCCACAAGGTCGGGCGCACCCGCCGCTACGCCGGCTGGCCGATATAAGCGTGCACGAAAGAGACGGCCATCGAGCCCTCGCCCACGGCCGAGGCGCAGCGCTTCACCGAGCCGCTGCGTACGTCACCCGCGGCGAAGACGCCCGGCCGACTCGTCTCCAGGAAGAACGGCAGCCGCCCCGCGATCTGCCAGGCCTCCGTGGAGAGCGCGTCGGGCGGGAGGGTCGTGCCCGTGAGCACGAAGCCTTTCCGGTCGAGCCGGACAGAGCCGTCGAGCCACCGAGTGTGCGGCTCGGCGCCGATGAAGAGAAAGAGGGCCGGCGTGGCGATCCTGGTCTCCCCGCCGCTGGCGTTGCGGAACCGCACCGCGGCGAGATGATCGTCTCCCTCCAGCGTCGTGACCGCCGCGCCGCGGTGGATGGTCACGTTCTCGATGCCCTCGACGCGGTCCACCAGATAGCGCGACATGCTCTTCCCCAGGTCGACTCCGCGCAAAACGACGTGCACTCGCCGGGCGTACCGCGAGAGGTGGACGATCGCTTGGCCCGCCGAGTTGCCGGCACCCACCACCACCACTTCGTCCCCACGGCAGAGTCGTGCCTCCATATCCGTGGCCGCGTAGTAGACGCCGGCTCCCTCGAAGTCGGAGAGCCGCGGCACGTCGAGCCGCCGGTACTCCACCCCGCTCGCCACCAGCACGCAGCGCGCGCGCACCTCGGAGCCGTCCTCGAGAGCGACGACGTACACCCCGCCCTCGCGCCCGAGCCGCGTGACCGTGCCGGGCACCGTGATGCGTGCGCCGAACTTCTGCGCTTGCAGCAGCGCGTTGCGCGTGAGCTCGGCGCCGGAGATGCCGGTGGGGAAGCCGAGATAGTTCTCGATCCGCGAGCTCGTGACCGCCTGGCCGCCGATGGCGATGCGCTCGAGTGCGACCACGTTGAGGCCTTCGGAGGCGGCGTACACCGCCGCCGCCAGCCCCGTGGGGCCGGCGCCGACCACCACGAGGTCCAGGATTTCCGACGCGTCGATCGCCACGTCGAGACCCGCGCAGCGCCCCAGCTCGGCGACGGATGGGTTTGCAAGGTAGTGTCCGTCCCGCCCGATCACCACCGGCGTGGCGGATACCGGCACGCCGAACTCCCGCAGCAGCGTCTCGGCCTGCTCGTCCGCCTCGAGGTCAATCCAGGTGAAAGGGATCGCGTTGCGGGTGGCGAAGTCGCGCAGCCGGTGCGCGTCCGGCGAGAAGCGAGAGCCGAGGATCTTGACACCCTCGAACCCCTCGCTCAGCAGCAGCGTGCGGCGAGTCAGAAAGGCCCGCAGGATCACCTCGCCGACCTCGGGGAGCGCGTCCACGGCCTCGCGTAGGGCGCGGGCGCCGATTTCCAGCAGCCGACCCGCTCGGGCCACGCGCGCGGTCACGAGGGCCACACGTCCCGAGAGCGTATCCACGTCACCGGTGAACTCTCCCGGTTCGTGCACCGTGACCACGCGAGCCTCGCCGCTCGAGTGCTCCACGATCTCGACGGCGCCCGCCAGGATCACGTAGAAGCAGAAGCCCCGATCCCCCTCTGAGAAGAGCGCCTCCCCGGCCTCGACGGCGCGCTCGTGGCCCCAGGGGCGGAGTGAATCGATCTGCTTCGCCGTCAGCCTCGGGAACGCGATCTCGTTCTCGGTTGCCATCACCCACCTCCAGAAAATCGCGGCGTGAGGGACTCGCGTGCTCCCGGGTTGGGCGGGGGCGCGGAGCGCGGGCTCCATGAAGAAATCGAGGCCCTTCCGTGATGCGTGGAAGAACTCCCGTAACGACGCACCGGATCGTCGTTCAGCGCGATGACGATGTCGCCTTTCCGGGGTTCCGCGCGCTCGCCCGGACCGCCGCTCTCGACACCCACGACGAGGATGCCACTCTCGCCCTGCAGACCGTGGAAGCGAGCCGTTCGACGCTGGAGCGGCACGTCCTGTCCGGAGACCCCGTTGTAGGTCCTCCGCACGCGGCCGTGCCGGATCAGATGCGAGAGGACGAACTTGGCCGTGTCGACCGCTACCGCGAGACGGATCCACTAGGCCGGGAGAATCACGGCGGTGTTCACGCCGATCACCTCTCCGCGCGAGTCGAGGAGCGGGCCGCCGGAGGTGCCCCGATCGAGCATCGCCCCGGAGCACCGGGAGCGCATCTTCGTCATCTTCCGGCGTCTGCATGGCCGCGGGGAGTCCCCGGCACGGGGATCGGCCTGGCGATCCGCAAGGAAGTCGTCGAGGCGCACGGCGGGGAGATCGGCGTGCGCAGCGAGGAGAGGCGCGGCACCACCCTCTCCTTCACCGTTCCCCTCGACCCGGCGGAAGGTTTCGGCTGAGCGCGGGCGGCGGCGCCCTCGCCCGAAGGTCACGCCGATTCGGAGCTCACCCCCGCCGCGGAGCCCTCCCCCGCCTCCCGGCAGCGCTGCAGCGCCTCCACCACCCTCGGGTCGAAATGGGCGCCGGACTGGGCCCTCACCTCTTCCAGCACCCGCTCCTCGGGCCAGGCGGCGCGGTACGGCCGGTCGTGCGAGAGAGCGTCGAACACGTCCGCGACCGCCACGATCCGCGCCGGCAGCGGGATCTGCTCGCCGCGCAGCCCTCGCGGATAGCCGCTCCCGTCCCACCGTTCGTGGTGCGCCAGCGCGATCGCCTCCGCCATGCGCATCCCCTCCGCCCTCCCCCCGGCGAGGATCCGCGCGCCGGCGAGGGTGTGCCGCCGCATCACCTCCCGCTCCGCCTCGTCGAGGGGGCCGGGCTTCTGCAGAACGGCGTCGGGCACCGCGATCTTCCCCACGTCGTGCAGGGGGGCGGCGCGGCGGATCAGCTGCACGGCCTCCCGCGGCAGCCGCAGGGCGAGCGCCAGCGCCGCCGAAACTTCCCCTACCCGGCGGGTGTGCAGGCCGGTGTCGTCGTCGTGGAGCTCCGCTGCTTGCGCGAGGCGTTCCAGCACCTCTCCCTGCGTCTCCTCCAGCTCCCGCGTCCGCTCTCGGACCCGCTCCTCCAGGCTCCGCTTCTCCCCTCGCAGCGCCAGATGCAGCTCCCGCGCCCGCAGCAGGTTCCGGATCCGCAGCAGCACTTCGGCCGCGTCCAGCGGCTTCGACAGGAAGTCGTGCGCCCCCGCGTCCAGCGCCCGGCGCCTCGAATCGGAGCTCGGATCCGCCGTGAGAACGACCACCGGGAGGAAGCCTGCGTCGGGGAGGACCTCCCGGAGCTCGCGCAGCACCGCGAGGCCGTCCCTCTCCGGCATGTGCAGGTCGAGGAGGACCACGTCGGGCTCGAATGCGTTCGCCAGCGAAGCCGCCCGCGCGGGCTCGGTGACGCCCAGGAGGTGGCGGTACCCCTCCCGCGCCAGGATCTCCTTCAGCAGGAGGACGTTCGCGGCCTGGTCATCCACGATCAGGACGCGCGCTCGGGAGGCTTCCATCCGGTCTCTCCAGGGAGGAGTCGTCGATCCGGCGGTTCCCCCGCACCATGCCGGGCCGACGGCGGCGCGGCAACGGCTCGGCCTGCCCGCGCGGTCACGAGGGGGCCGCGTCCGGGCGCGGCCCCTCTTTCCACTCCCGACACGGATCCCGATCCCGAGCCGAGTTGCACCCTCCCCTCCGGCCGAACGACGGATTCCCCGCGAAAGCCGGGGCGCTTCCGCGGGGAATCCTTCCGTCGCCGGAGCTCAGAACCCGCTGTCGTGCTCAGAACCTGAAGCTCAGCCCCAGGTCGGCCACGAAGTACGAGACGTTCGGCTCGTCGCCGATCAGGCCGCTCGTGTTCGGCGAGTAGGAGCGGTAGCGAACTCCGGGCGTGACTGCGACGACCATCCCGAGAGGGATGGACAGGCCGCCGCCCAGCTCGAAGCCGAAGCCTCGGTCGGACTCGAAGTCACCCGTCACGGAATCGGTCTCGCGGGTGAGCCGATTGTAGACGCCGCCGGCGCGCACCCACGGCCCCAGCCCGCTCCATCCGCCCGCGGGGAGGGAGAGCCTGCCGCCGAAGGAGAACCCCTCGTCGGTGAGGTCGCCCTCACCGAACGCCGCGTCGTCCATCCCCAGCTCGGCGCGCTCGTAGCCGGCGTAGATCCCCAGGAGGGGTGTCGCCTGGAAGGTCGCGTTGACGCCGTAGCTGACCCCCATCTCCGCGTCGAGCACGTCCTTGAGGTCGCCCGTGGGGAACGCGGCGCCGCCGCGCACCTCCAGGGTGAGCGGAATGGAACTCTGCGCCCCCGCGGGAGCAGCGACCGCCACCATCCCCGCCGCGAGCCATCCGAACATCGTCCGCTTCTTCATTGCCCTTCCTCTTCCGTTGATCCCGATTCGGCGCCGGCCGGGATGCCGGCGCGCCGGTGCATCGAAAGGAGCGTGCCAGAATAGGCCCCAGCCTCAATCTCCGACCACCTCGGCCGGGAGTTCGAGGCGGCCGAAGAGGCGGTCGCGCTCCTCTGCCGTTTCCGTGTTCGTGACGGAGAACCAGACCAGGGCGGCGAGGATCAGCACGAGGATCGCGAGACCCACCCCCAGAGCGAGCCGGCGTCGGGCGAGGCTGGCCGGCAGCCCCTCGCCCGGATCATCGAGCGAGTCGTCCTGCGGCGTCACGGTCCACTCCTACTGGGCGTGAAAGAGAGAGCTCCAGCTTCCTAGGTGAGGCGGAACCGCGCATTCGCCGTGCCGTGGGCTCCGGACGACCTCCTCACTCTCCGCACCGGCGCGCGAAAAGCTAGGTTATGCGGGGCACGGATCTTGACGGGTACCGTCGTGGGAGCCGCCTCGCGAGGGACGGCCCCGATCCCCCAACCTCTGCGAGGAGAGCAGCTATGACTACCCATCGGCCGGCCCGGGCGTTCCGGGAAGTCCCTCGCGCGGCGCTCGCCGCGCTGCTGGCCACCGCCCTGATAGCGGGAGGAGGGACCCCGGCGTCCGCCCAGCACCCGACGGCGGGCCACCGGGTCGCCGTCGGCGGCGACCGCCTGGTGGGCGTCACCACCGTCTCGCCGTCGAACGGACCGCCTGGCACCGTGGTGGCGGTACGGGCGCAATCCCTCCCGCCCGGCACCCCGGTCCAAGTCATGATCGGCGCGCTTCAGTCCGGCTTCGAGGTGGTGGCGATCACCGTGACCGACGAGGCGGGGAACCTCTCGAATGCAGACAGCGTGGGCATCACGCTGCCCGACTGGGTTCAGAGCGACCGCAGCTATCTCTTCATGGTCACCGACCGCTCCTACCACCCGCTCGCCGCGGCCGACGTCTTCCACCCGACGGACGCGAACGGGATGGTGCAGCGGGCGGGACGCATCATGTACGAGCCGACCGACTGCCCCGCCCTCACCAACCAGGCCGAGGAGCTCTACTTCCTGGCGGGCGATCCCGGTGAGGTGAAGCCCGGTGAGGAGGTCGTGGTGGAGGGGCCGATCGTGAAGTCGGAGGTCTGCGGCCCGGGGGTCACCATCGACGTTCGGCAGCTCCGCCGGCCTGCCGTCCGGTAGAGCGAAAGCCCCTCGGGTCTCGCGAAGCGGCTCGGGAGAGGGGCCGGGTACCGCTCGCGGCCGAGCCCGCTGCGCTCCTCAGACGAGCGCCGGATCGGCGGCGAGAGCGCCGGAAGCCGCGATCGTCCAGAGCCGCACGAAGTTCTCTCTGCGTTCGGGCGAGGCAAGGAAGTCGGCCAGCGAGTAAGCGTCGAGCGTGGAGAGGAAGCTCCGCTGCGCATCCTGTAAGACCCGCCGCAGCATACAGTGAGAGGTGATCGGGCAGGTATCCGAGGCACGGTCGAAGCACTCCACCAGATGGAAGTCCGGCTCCGTGCGCCGCACCAACCAGCCGATGTTGATCTCCGCCGGCTCCAGGGCGAGCCGGAGCCCTCCCCCCCGCCCACGTACCGACTCGACCGCCCCGATCTCCACGAGGAGGGCCGCCACCTTCGTCAGGTGGTTGTAGGAGACGTGGTACGAGCGGGCCACCTCGGCCACGGGGACGAGGCGGTCGCGGTGAACGCCGAGGAAGAGGAGCGTCCGCAGGGCGTAGTCGGAGAACTGGGTGAGGCGCACGTCGGCCTTCCGGCGAGGGCGGCGCCGGCCGCGCGCGCGGCCAGGCAAAGGTCCCGGTACGACCACCTTGCGGTGTCCGCCCGGCGATGCGATATTAAATATGCATTATGAATGCCGATTTAGCGAGCCCTTTCCTTCGGCGTCGTTCCGGCCGGACTCCCCGCTCGGCTCGGCCGCACCGGAACCCTCGCGCGATTCCGCCCCATGAGAGCTCCTCTTCTCCTCGCCGGCCTGCTCTGCGCGTCCTTTTTCGTCGCGGCCCAAGCGTCGCCGCAGTCCGCCGACGCGAAGGCGCCGGCGGATCCGATCGCGCGACTCGGAGATCGTATCGAGCAGGGAAGCACGTCGCTCGACCACGACTCCGTGTACGGGTACCTTCCGGCCCTGCTCCGCGAGCTCCGCATCCCCGTCTCATCGCAGGGGCTCGTCTTCTCGCGCACGAGTCTCCAGACCGACAAGATCGCGCCGTGGGCGCCGAGGGCCATCTACTTCAACGACGACGTCTACATCGGATACGTGCAGGGGAGCGACTTCCTGGAGATCGCCGCCGTGGATCCCGACGAGGGGGCGGTGTTCTATACCCTCGGGCAGATGCCGGGAGAGCCGCCCCGCTTCCACCGCGAGTCGACGGCTTGCCTGATGTGCCATACCTCGCGCACCGTCACCGACGGCGTGCCCGGTTTCATCGTGCTCTCCACCGTCGCCGACCGGCTGGGATACCCCATCACCGGGGTGCACGAGGGCTCCACCAACGACCGTACGCCGCACGAGGAGCGCTGGGGCGGCTGGTACGTCACCGGGAAGAACGATGGGTTCCGGCACTCGGGCAACACCCTGTCGCCGCTCGGCTATGACGAGGTGCGCGACCCCGACCGCCACCTGGCGGCGTACGACCGCCTGTCGGGAGGAAACCTGGTCGATCTGGAGGCGAAGTTCCACACGGGAGCGTACCTGACGCCGCACAGCGACCTCGTAGCGCTGATGGTGCTCAGCCACCAGGCCAAGGTCCACAACCTGCTCACCGCGCTGCACGAACAGGTCCAGGAGGCCTTCCGGCTCGAGCCGGCGCTTCGCGGCCGGGAGGAGGATGCGGCGCAGGCCTCGCCACGTTCCGCCGGGATGCTGCGCATCGCCGGCGCGGCGGACCGGTTGGTGAGCGCGATGCTCTTCTCCGGCGAAGCGCCGCTGCAAGGGAAAGTGGGTGGCACCTCGGGGTTCGCGGAGGAGTTCGCGGCCTCCGGCCCCCGCGACTCCCGGGGACGCTCCCTGCGGGACCTGGACCTCGAGCGGCGTCTCTTCCGCTATCCGCTCAGCTTCCTGATCTATTCCGAGGCGTTCGACGCCCTGCCCGAGGTCGCGCGGCGGACGGTCTATCGGCGCCTGTGGGAGGTGCTGAACGACGGGGAGGCCGACGAGGAGTTCCAGCACCTCGATGGCGCCGATCGGCGGGCGATCCTCGAGATCCTGGAGGAGACGAAGCCGGAGTTCGTGGAGATGCGCGGCGGGTGAGGGACCGGAGGGGCGGCTCTCGCTACTCCCGCGCCGCGCCCTCCTCCGCCGCCTTCACCAGAAGGGTGAGCAGCCGGTTCACGGGGCACGGGATCCCCTTCTCCGCCCCGAGGCGCGCGACGGCGCCGTTGATGGCGTCGATCTCGGTGCGGCGCCCCTTCTCCAGGTCCTGCAGCATGCTGGAGCGGTTCTCCGACGTGGCGCGGGAGACCTCTCTCACCCGGTCCAGGAGAGCCGCCCGATCGAGCTCGACCCCCTCTCCGGCCGCCACGGCGACGGCCTCGTCCACGATCATCCCCGAGCACTCGCGCAGGGCGGCCAGGCCGTCGATCGCTCCGCTCCGCACCCGCAGGAGGCCCGTCAGCGGGTTGAAGCAGGCGTTCACCACCGCCTTCGTCCACAGGGCCGCGCCGACTGCGTCCGTGACCACCGTGGGAAGAGCGCACTCGCGCAAAGCCGCGGCGACCGCCTCCGCCTCGCCGAGCTCCGCTCCTCGGACCACCCCGAGCACCGTGTCCCCCCGGCCGGCGTGGTACACCTCGCCGGGTCCTCCGTACGTCACTCCGTTGTAGGTGACTCCCCCCAGGACCCTCTCCGCGTGTCGGCTCACCCGCTCCACGTTTCCGAGGCCGTTCTGCAGCGAGAGGAAGAGGGCGCTTCGGTGGAAGGGGCGCACGGCGTCGACGGCGGCCGCGGTGTCGAAGCTCTTCACGGCGAGGACGACCACGTCCGGAGGCGAGGCGGAAGCGGCATTCTCCACCGCTCGGGGATGGACGCGCAGCTCCGTGAGGCCGCGGATCACCAGGCCGTCGCGGCGGATCGCCGCCACCTGCGCGGTTCTCCCCACCAGCGTGACCGCGTGCTTGCGAGCCAGCGAGCCGCCGATTAGACTCCCGATGGCTCCCGCTCCGAAGACCAGGAATCTCACCTCGCTCGCCGCCTTTCCGCCGTTTCGCGGAACATTGTTTCCCGCCTCCACGAGGAGTTCATCCGATGCTCAGCGACGCGATCAAGAAGGGCCTTTCCCGGGCGCCGGCGCGGGCGATGTGGAAGGCCACGGGTCTCACCGACGAGGATCTCGATCGCCCGCTGATCGCGGTGGCGAACACCTGGAACGAGGTGACGCCGTGCAACATCCATCTGCGGCGCCTGGGAGAGAAAGTCAAGGAGGGGATCCGCGCCGCCGGGGGCACCCCGATCGAGTTCAATACCATCACCGTCTCCGACGCCATCACCATGGGCTCCGAGGGAATGCGCGCCTCCCTCATCTCCCGGGAGGTGATCGCGGACTCGATCGAGCTGATGGTGCGCGGCCACCTGTTCGACGCCGTGGTGGCGATCTCCGGCTGCGACAAGACGGTCCCCGGCACGGTGATGGCGCTGGTCCGCCTCGACCTCCCCTCCCTGATGATCTACGGCGGCTCCATCATGCCGGGGCGCTTCAAGGGGGAGGACGTCACGATCCAGGACGTCTTCGAGGCGGTGGGGGCGTGTGCGGCCGGGCGGATGAGCGAAGCGGACCTGAAGGAGCTGGAGGACCATGCCTGTCCCGGGCCGGGAGCTTGCGGCGGACAGTTCACCGCCAACACTATGTCCACCGCGATGACCTTCCTGGGGATCTCGCCGATGGGCTTCAACGAGATCCCCGCGGTGGACCCGCGGAAGGACGCCGCGGCCTTCGCGTGCGGGCTTCGGGTGATGCGACTGCTGGAGGAGGAACTCCGGCCCAGCCGGATCATCACCCGGACCTCGCTGGAGAACGCGATCGCTTCGGTCGCGGCCACCGCGGGCTCCACGAACGGAGTGCTCCACCTGGTGGCGATCGCCCGCGAGTCCGGGATCGATCTCTCCCTCGAGGAGTTCGACGCCATCAGCGCCCGCACCCCCGTGCTCGCCGATCTGAAGCCCGGAGGCCGCTTCACGGCACCCGACATGGAAGAGGCGGGCGGAATGCGCCTCCTGGCGCGCCGGCTGATCGAGGGCGGCCTGATCCGCGACGAGATGACGGTCACGGGACGAACCCTCTTCCAGGAGGTGGAGGACGCGCGGGAGGCGCCGGGGCAGGAGGTGATCCGTCCCCTGGACCGGCCGCTGAAGCCGCGCGGCGGGATCGCCGTCCTCCGCGGCTCGCTGGCGCCGGAGGGATGCGTGGTGAAGCTGGCGGGCCACAGCAAAGGTAGTCACGAAGGCCCGGCGCGCGTGTTCGACTCGGAAGAGGAGGCGTTCGAGGCCGTCCAGGCGGGGAGAATCGTTCCGGGAGACGTGGTGGTGATCCGCTACGAGGGGCCGGTGGGGGGGCCCGGCATGCGCGAGATGCTCAGCGTCACCGCCGCGCTGATCGGGCAGGGGCTCGGGGACAGCGTGGCGCTGGTGACCGACGGCCGCTTCAGCGGGGCGACCTACGGCTTCATGGTCGGCCACGTCTGTCCGGAGGCGGCGCTGGGGGGGCCGATCGCCTTCCTGCGCGACGGCGACGTGCTCCGGCTGGACGTCGCCTCCCGCTCGATCGATGTGGACGTGGACCTGGTCGCGCGGCGCTCCGAGTGGGTGCCGCCGACGCCACGCTTCACGTCCGGCGTGATGGCGAAGTATGCCAGCCTGGTCTCGTCCGCCTCGGAGGGGGCGATCACGACCCCCGCAGTCCGGCGGCCGTCGCTGCCGCGGGAGGTGGCGACGCCGCTCGCGGAGTCGGGCGCGGCCCGGTGATCCTCCGGCGGGGCCGCGCCGGGTGCCACCCCGGGCTCCCGGTCGAGTGCAGCTAGAGCGACGGCCTGTCGATACTCAGCAGATGAGCCTCACCTGCCACCCCATCACACACGACCATGGCTAGCTGCTCTCTGTGCTCGGGGGATAGCCGAGAGACCGTGCTCATCTTCCACCACGTCCGAAATGCCCAACGGGTGACGTTGGAGCTCGCGCTCTGCGAAACGTGTGGGAACAACCTGGAGAAGCACCTGAAGCGAGCCGTTCCGAAGCGGTTGATGGAGGTTGTGACCATCGAGCGCCTGGCCGCGTGGTACGCCCAGGAAGGCGATGTGCCCACGCCCGGGGAGTTCGAATCCGAAGCGGCGGCTTGAGGCGGAATCCCGCCCTCGCCGCCTCCAACCCCGAGGATAGGCAGGAGAAGCGAGTCCCGGCGGCGCACCTTGCGCCGCCGGGACTCGCTCGTGCTCGCCTCGGCTCTGTCCCTCCGCACCGAGAGGGGCCGGAAAGCCAAGAGGTGCCGGGCGGATTCGAACCGCCGAATGGAGGTTTTGCAGACCTCTGCCTTACCACTTGGCTACGGCACCGCAGAGCGGGCAACCGGGCTCGAACCGGCGACCTCAACCTTGGCAAGGTTGCGCTCTACCAACTGAGCTATGCCCGCGGAGGAGGAAAAATCTACCGGTTGCCCCCGACCCCGTCAACCCCCGCCGACGGCCGGGCCGGTTGACAGCGCGGCAGCCCTCCGCTACCGTCTCCGGCGTTCTGATGGCTTCCTCGCGCCCCTCCGGTGAACCCGAGGCGGCCACCGCCGACCGGCCGTGTTTCGGAAACATATGAGATCCGTCGCCCGCGCGCTCCGTCTGCTGTGTCTCGCCCTGGCGCCCTTCCCCCTCTCGGCGCAGGAGGGGGACGCCTTCGTGCTCCCGCCGGGCATGGTACGCCTTCGCGGAGCAGCCGAGCTCTCGCGTTTCGACGCGCTCTTCGCCGACGGCGGCACCGAGCAGCTCGGCGCCGGGCTGCTCGGCCCGGTCAACTCCCTGAGCTTCGCTCCTCTCCTCCCGCTCCAGGAGGAGCTCGCCCGCTTCCTCTCGGAGGCGGGCTCTCCCCTCCCGGCGGACGCGCAGTCGTTCCAGCTCGGCACCCTCGACGTCGCTGCCGCCGCTAGCACGCGCGTCGTCCCGCTCTCGCTGGCGGCGGGGGTGCTCCCCCGCCTGGAAGTCGGGATCGAGCTGCCGCTGCTGCGCGACCAGATCCTCTTCACGCGTCGGGGACTGAGCGGGGGAACGCTGGGACCGAACCCGGACCCCGCGGCGAACGCGGAGCGCTTCGCCCTCTTCGGCGACGAGTGGAGCTCGATCGGCGGCTCGGCGTTCCTTCCCACCTCCGGCTCGCCCTTGGGCGTCGAGCTGCAGCGCCTCTTCGAGGCCGGCTTCCCCGGAGAGGCGCTCGACCTCCCCGATTCGGCCGCGACCGTGGACGACCTCAACGACCTGCTGGCCGAGGAGCTGGGACTCGCGCCGCTGGAGGGACGGACGAGCGCCTGGCGCGTCGGCGACGCTCGGGTGTCGGCCCGGTTCTCGGTGGCGAGCACGCTGGGTGCGGTGCCGGTCCCCACAGATTCCGCAGGGATTCACTACCGTGCCGCGGTCTCCGTCTCGGCGCGTCTCCCGACCGGCTCGGAGCCGGACTCCGTCTGGCTGCTCGCGCACGGATCGGAGGCGAGAGGGTCCGGCTTCGGGGTCGGAGCGGACGGCGATGTCTTCGTGGGCCGCCGCCTCTGGGCCACGGCATCCCTGCAGTACTCGCGGCGCTCGGAGGTGGAGGTCGTCCGCCGCGTGGCCTCCCCGGCGGCGCCGCTCTCGGCGCCGGGGCGCCCGCGGTCCGTCCGCTGGACCCCCGCCGACCGGCTCTCGCTGCGCGTCGCGCCCCGCTTCCGGCTCACCGACGCCATCTCCATCGGCGTACAGTACTCGCTCGCGAGGCTGGGCGACTCCTCGTTCGAGCTCGCCTCCGGCGAGGGAGACGCCTCGGTCCTCAACGCGCCGGGCGGGATCGCGCAGTCCGCCGGCTTCGGGTTCCGCTACTCGACCCTCCCCGCCTACTGGGGAGGGGCGGGACTGCTCCCCGTGGAGGTGGTGCTCCGCTACGACGCAACCCTCGACGCCCCCACCGGCACCCCCCACGCCAGCCGGGTTTTCATCCAGGCGAACGTCTTCCACCAGCTGATCGGGAAGAGGGAAGAGGGGACAGAGCTGAGGGGCGCAGCGACGAGCCGCGAGTGAGGCCCCCGAGCCCTCGTGATCTCGGCGATTTTCGTGTCGGAACCGCCTTCCGGATCGACGGAGCCCCAGACGCCCTCCGCGAGAGCAATGCGAGCGACGGGACCCGGAAATGGCCGTGATGCCGGGGCCCCGCGCCGTAGGAACTGTCCCCTGTCCCCTCTTCCCTATCCTGTGTAGGCGCCGCGCTCCAGAAGCTCGCGGGCGTGCTGGAGCGAGACTGAGCTCTCGGGGTCGCCGCCGAGCATGCGGGCGACCTCGGCCACCCGCTCGTCCGCGGAGAGCAGCTCCACCTCGGTGACCGGGATCCCCCTCCGCGCCGCCTTGCGCACGAGGAGATGGGTATGCGCGCGCGAAGCGATCTGCGGGAGGTGGGTGATGGCGAACACCTGATGGCTCCCGGCCACCTGCCGCATCTTGTCCCCCACCTGCAGCGCGATCCGGCCGCCCACGCCGGCGTCTACCTCGTCGAAGACCAGCGTCGGTACCGAGTCCAGGCGCGCCAGGATCGTCTTCAGCGCGAGCATCACCCGCGAGAGCTCGCCGCCGGATGCCACCTGCGCGATCGGTTTCGGATCGAACCCCCGGTTGAGCGCCACCCGGAACTCGATCTCCTCCCCGCCCGCCGGTCCGGGGGCGGAGAGGGGGAGCGCCACCGGCTCGAACCGTCCTCCTTCCATCCCCAGCTCCGGGAGGAGGGAGCCGACCTCCTCCGCCAGCGCCCGCATCGCCTTCGCGCGGCGCTTCCCCAGCTCACCGGCGAGCCGCTCCAGCGCCTCCCGCGCCTCCGCCTCGCGCTCTCGCAGCCCGGAAAGCTCGAAGCCGGCGCCGTCCAGCAGGTCGAGTTCGCGTCGCGCGGTCACCCCGGTGCCGATCACCTCGGCGAGGGAGGGGCCGTACTTCGACTTGAGGCGGAAGATCAGGTCCCGCCGGCGGCGGATCTCCTCCAGCCGCGCCGGGTCGTGCTCCACGTTTGCGGCGTATTCCTCCATCCGCTCGCCGAGCTCCTGGAGGGAGTAGTAGGCGGTATCGTACAGCTCCTTCGACTCGTTCTGGGAGGGATCGATGCGCACCAGCTGGTCCACCGTGCGGCGCAGCCCGCCGAGCTGGTCGACGATCGAGCGGTCGGCGGACGAGAGCGCGTCGGAGAGGGATCCGGAGATCGCCTGCAGCTCCTCGGAGTGGGAGAGGCGGCGCTCCTCGTCCTCCAGCTCCTCCTCCTCGTTCGGGCGCAGCCCCGCGGCCTCGATCTCGTCGGCCTGGAAGCGGAGGAAGTCGGCGCGGGCGGCCGCGTCGCGTCGTCGCTGCTCCAGCTCTTCGATCTCGCGGCGCACCGACCGTAGGGCGGCGTGCGCCTTCCCCACCCCATCGAGCAGCGCCTCGTTTCCCGCGTAGGCGTCGAGTATGGATCGCTGCTCTTCGCGGCGCAGGAGGGACTGGTGCTCGTGCTGGCCGTGGAGGCTCACCAGCCCCGCTCCGAGCTCGCCCAGCAGGGTGGCGGTGGTCGGGGAGCCGTTGATCCAGGCGCGGTTGCGGCCCTCGACGGCCACCTCCCGTCGGAGGATCACCAGGCCGTCCTCCGCCTCGATCCCCTGCTCCTCCAGCCAGCGCAGCACCTCGCCGCGCTCGCCGATCTCGAAGACACCCTCCACCGTCGCGCGGTCGGCGCCCGAGCGGACGACATCCGCCGACGCCCGCTCGCCCAGCAGCAGCGAGAGCGCCCCCACGATGATCGACTTCCCCGCCCCCGTTTCGCCGGTGAGCACGTTGAGCCCCGGGCCGAGGCTCACGGTGAGCTGGTCGATGAGCGCGAAGTTGCGGATTCGGAGTTCGCTGAGCATACCCCTGCTTTCTTCGATCCTCGCCCGGGAGGAGCGGTCGCGCGATCCGCGCGAGGAAACCCTGGAGGAGCGGGATCGTTCTCGCGGCGACGCTCGCTACAGCAGCAGCCAGCTCGCCAGGCCGAGGAGAAGGAAGAAGCCGACCATGTCGGTGAAGGTGGTCACGAAGATGGACGACGCGACGGCCGGATCGATGTCCATCCGTTCCAGGACGATCGGAACGAAGGCGCCGGCGAACCCCGCCACCACGAGGTTGGTCCACATCGCGAAGAGGACGACGACGCCGAGGAGGAGGGTGGCGCCCGTGAGGTGGGCCAGCCCGGCCGCCGCGATCGCCGCCACTACGCCGATGGCGAGCCCGTTGCCGAGCCCCACGAGCAGCTCCTTCCGCACGATGCTCCAGCGGCGGCTGGCGCTCTCCCGGGAGATCGCGAGCCGGCGCACCGTCACGGCGAGGGCCTGCGTCCCCGTGTTCCCGCCCATCCCCGCGATGACGGGCATGAGCGCCGCCAGGAGGGTGAGGCGGGTGATGGTCTCCTCGAAGATCAGCACCACCGAGGCGGCCGCCGCGGCGGTGAGGAGATTCACGAAGAGCCACGGAAGCCGCGACCGGATGGCCTCCAGCCAGTCGCCCCGGATCTCCTCCTCCTGCGAAGCGCCCGCGAAGCGCAGCATGTCCTCGGTGGTCTCGGCCTCGATGACGTCGATGACGTCGTCGAAGGTGATCCGCCCCAGCAGGCGCCCCGTGGAGTCCACCACCGGCACCGCCACCAGGTTGTAGCGGGAGAGGAGGTGGCCCACGTCCTCCTGATCCATCTCCGCGGTGACGGTGACGACCACCGTCTCCACCAGGTCGTGGATTCGCTCGCCGGGTTGCGCCGTGATCAGGTTCTGCAGCGGGAGCGTGCCTTGCAGCTTCCCGTCTCCGTCCACGACGAAGATGTTGTAGAACTCGCCGATCTCGCGCGCCTGCCGCCGGACCTCCTTGATCGCCTGCGCGGCGGTGAGCGAGTCGGGGACGGCCACCAGCTCGGTGGTCATGATCCCGCCGGCCGACTCCTCGTCGTACCGCAGCAGCTCGCGGATGTCGCCGGCGTCGAGCGACGGGAGCGAAGCCAGGATGCGGTCGCGCTCCTCCGGTTCCATCTCGCCGATGATGTCGGCCGCGTCGTCGTCCGAGAGCTCCGCGAGCAGCGAGGCGATCTGCTTGGGCTCGAGCGAGGCGAGCGAGTCCTCGGGGTGCTCCTCCCACTCCATCTCCGCCAGCGCCTCGGCGGCCAGCGCCGGCGCGGGGGCAAGGGCGAGCAGCACCTGCCGGCGCTCCTCCTCGTCGAGCTCCTCGAGGAGGTCGGCGAGGTCGCTGGGGTGGAACTGGGTGAGGAAGTCGTGCAGCGCGTCCGGATTCCCGGAGCTCAGCAGCTCCCGCAGCCGCTCGACCCGGCTCGGCACGGCGGACTCGGCCACGGCGACCGTCGGGTGGGAGGGTGGTCAGCGGGAGAGGAAGGCGCGCAGCAGCTCCTCCTGACGCCGGTACATGGCGGATCCTTCGCGCCCCTCTCCCTCGGGATGGTCGTGCCCCAGGAGGTGGAGAGCGCCGTGGATCGCCAGCCGGAGGATCTCCTCCGCGGGGGCGATCCCCAGCTCATCGGCCTGCCGCACCGCCTGCTCCAGGCCGATGTAGATGTCGCCGAGCGGTATCTGCCCGGGCTGGTGGAGAGGAAAGGTGATGATGTCCGTCGGGCCGTCGTGGGAGAGATACCGCCGGTTCAGCTCCTCGATCTCGCCGTCGGAGACGAAGGCGAGGGAGACCTCCCCCCGCTCCACCCCCTCCTCCTCCAACGCCCATCGGACCGCCTCCTCCACCCGCTCGGAGGCGAGGGGGAGGGCGAGCCCCTCGGCGACGTGGACTTCGGCGCTCAGCTCCTCCATCTAGCGGTGCGAGACGGAGGGCTCCGGAGCGGCGTCCCCTTCGGCCGGCGACGGCTGCGGAGGCGCCGGAGTCGGGTAGTCGATCCGGTGGTGGTACATCCCCGTCAGCACGTTGGCCAGCGAGTCCTTGACGAGATCGATCTCTCGCAGCGTGAGCGGGCTCTGGTCGAGCTGCCCGTCGGCGATCTTCTGATTCACCAGCCGGTCCACCAGCTCCCGGATGCGGGCGGGATTGGGGTCCTGCAGGACGCGCGCCGCCGACTCCACCGAGTCGGCCAGCATCAGGATCGCCGTCTCCTTCACCTGCGGCTTGGGGCCGGGATACGAGAAGTCCGTCGGGTTGAGCTGCCCGTCGGGGTCGGCCTCGCGGGCACGGTTGTAGAAGAAGACGATCTGCTGCGTCCCGTGGTGCTCCGGGATGAATCGCCGCACCGTCTCCGGCAGCCCGTTCGCCTCCGCGAGCTTCAACCCCTCCACCACGTGGCTGCGGATGATGGTCGAGCTCATCGACGGCTTCAGCTTGTCGTGCGGGTTTCTCCCCCGCGGCTGGTTCTCGATGAAGTACTGCGGCTTGACCAGCTTCCCGATGTCGTGGTAGTACGCCCCCACGCGCGCGAGGAGCCCGTTCGCCCCGATCGCGTGCGACGCCGCCTCGGCGAGATTCGCCACGTTGATGGTGTGCGCGTACGTCCCAGGCGCCTCGAGCGAGAGCCGCTTGAGGAGCTTCCGGTTGAGGTCCGAGAGCTCCAGCAGCGTCTGGTCGGTGGTGATCCCGGTGAACGCCTCCAGGAGCGGCAGGAAGCCGATCGCCAGCAGCGAGGCCACGATCGCGTTGGTGATTCCCCACCCCATCGACCAGCCGACGTCGTCCAGCGCGCGCGAGCGCATCAGCCCCAGAGTGACCGCGGAGGCGGCGTACGCCAGCGAGATGATGGAGATGTAGAGCCAGGTCTTGGAGCGCCGCTGCACCACTCGCACGCTGAAGGCCGCCGCGGCGCCGCCCATGGCCGCGGTGAAGGGGGCGGTCACCCCCAGGAAGGGGGTCTGCCCGCCGATCAGCAGCGCCAGGATCAGCCCGAGGGAGAGCCCCAGCCTCCCGTCCCAGAGGACGGCCACGATGAGGGAGGCGAAGGTGACCGGAATCAGCTCCGGAGGCAGCGCGAAACGCGCGATCAGGGCGCCGGAGGCGCTCACCGTGAGGATGAGCCCGGTGAAGAGCGTCAGCACCCGCCAGTCCGAGTAGAGCGAGGGCCGGAAGAAGAAGAGGAGCGCGCCCAGGATCGAGATCACGAGGGCGTTGTAGAGGATCCCGCCGAGGGAGCGGGCGAGGGTGCGCTGGTCGCCCGCCGCATCCAGCCCGCGCTGGTTCAGCTCGGCCTGGTAGGCGCGGAGCCGCTCCTCCTCCGTTTCGCCGATCTGCTCGTGCGCGCCCACGATTCGCTCGCCGCGCAGCACACGGGCCTTCACCGGGTCCACCGCCGCGCGCGCGCGCTCCTTGGCGGCGGCGGTCAGCTCCTCGTTCCCCACCAGGCTCGGCTTGAAGGCGCTGATGAGGACGAGGCGCTGCAGCTCCGCCATATCCGCGCCGCGCCCCGCGAGCCGCTCGGCGGCGAGTCCGTAGAAGCGGTCGGGGGTCAGCAGCGAGTCGCGCGGCACCAGGCGCTCCGTCCCGTCCGGGGAGCGCACGCGCACCGCCGAAACCCCCTGTCCCAGCGAGGAGGGGGCGATCCCGCGCGGATAGAGCTCCCGCACCGCCTGCTCCACGCTGCGCTGCACCTGCGTCCGCCGCCCCGGGTCGAGCAGGATCTCCAGGGAGCTCGGCGTGGCGGTGACGCGATTGGCCGCCATGAAGGGCGTGAGCGCCTCCGCGCGCGCGTCTGGCGCGGTGTTCGCCACCAGCGAGTCGATCCCCGAAAAGAAGGTCCGCACCCCCGCGAGCACCGTGTCGCGCGCCAGGGGCGAGAGGTCGAGCACCGGGGGAACGCCGCTTTCCGCCTCCATCTGCTCGCGGACCAGCTCGTCGGGCGTCTTCGGGATGTCGAAGTCGAACTCCGCGATGACGTCGCTGGGCGCCACCACGCCCCGCTCCAGGATCGCGGTGTCAGGGAGGCGTGGCGCGGGGAAGAGCAGGAAGATGGCGACCGCGGTGACGGCGACGAGCAGCACCCGCGCGCCGTGGTGCACGGCGCGCCAGAACCAGTGCGCGTCGGGCGCCTCGTCGAGCGCGAGCGCCGCCCTGCGCCACACGGAGCCGGCCCCCCTGCCCGCGCGAGCCATCAGCCCTGCGCGTCCTCGCCGCCGTCCGCCGTGGCGGCGGCGTAGGCGCGGATGATCTCCTTCACCAGACGATGGCGGATCACGTCCGCCGGCTGCATGTAGACGAAGGCGATCCCTTCGATCCCCTTCAGCACCGTCTCCACCTGGATCAACCCCGAATCTTCGCGGCGCGGGAGGTCGATCTGCGTCTTGTCGCCCGTGATCACCGCCCTCGAGTTCAGCCCCAGGCGGGTGAGGAACATCTTCATCTGGAGCGTGGTCGCGTTCTGCGCCTCATCCAGGATCACGAAGGCGTCGTGCAGGGTGCGGCCGCGCATGTAGGCGAGCGGGGCGATCTCGATCGCGCGCGTCTCCAGCGCGCGCCGCATCCGCTCCACCCCCATCATGTCCTCCAGCGCGTCGTAGAGCGGCCGGAGGTACGGGTCCACCTTCTCCTGCAGGTCGCCCGGGAGAAAGCCGAGGTTCTCCCCCGCCTCGACGGCCGGGCGGGCGAGGATGATGCGCTTCACGCGCTTCTTGAAGAGAGAGTCCACCGCCATCGCGACCGCCAGGTACGTCTTCCCCGTTCCCGCCGGCCCGATCCCCACGACGATGTCGTTGTTCTCGATGGCCTCGATGTACAGCCGCTGGCCCTCGGACTTCGAGGCGATGGCGCGCTTGGCGCCCGGCACCACGATGCGGCCGCTCTCTGCCAGGCGGGTGAGCCCGCCTTCCCGGGCCTGCGCCGACTCGAGGAAGCGGGCGACGTCGTCCACCGAGAACGGCGTTCCCATCCGCGCCAGCTCGACCATGTGCTGCGCGACCGGGACCACCCGCTCGACGTCCTCCAGCGCGCCGGAGAGGAGGAGGAGGTCGTCGCGGAGCACCACCCGACAGCCGCTGACGCGGGCCAGCTCCAGCAGGTGACCGTCGTTGACGCCGGCGAGCAGGAGAGGATCCGCCCCTTCCACGTTCAGCCGGTGCTGCACGGTCCCGTTCTGCACCTCAGGCATGCCCCACTCCGCCGCTCCGGACGGGCGCGGCCGCGTGGGACCGGCGCCGCGCGTCGATCGCATGGATCCTCACGTTTTCCCCGTGTTCCTTCGCTGGATGTGCAGCTCGCGCAGCTCCCCGTCGGAAACCTCGGCGGGAGCGCCCTCGAAGAGCGCCCGGGCCGCCGTGGTCTTCGGGAAGGCGATGACGTCCCGGAGGCTCGTCGCCCCCGCCAGGAGCATGACCAGGCGGTCGAACCCGAACGCGAAGCCGGCGTGCGGCGGCGCCCCGAAGCGGAACGCCTCCAGCAGGAAGCCGAACTTCTCCCGGACCTCGTCCGGTCCCAACCCCAACGCTCGGAAGATGCGCCGCTGCAGCTCCGGATCATGGATCCGCACGGACCCGCTGGCGAGCTCGTTTCCGTTGTACACCGCATCGTACGCGCGGGATCGCAGACCGGCGCGGAAGAGCCGCGCGGCGATCTCCGCCGAAACCGCGCCCTCCCCCCCGGTGGCCTCCCGAAGCCGCGCGAGGTCGTCCGGATGTGGCGCGGTGAAGGGGTGGTGCGCCGCCACCAGCCTCTCTTCCCCGGCGTCCCAGTCGAAGAGCGGGAACTCCGTCACCCAGGCCCAGGCGTGCTTCGACGGGTCCACCAATCCCATCTTGCGCGCCAGGTGGCGGCGCAGCTCGTCCATGGCGGGCTCCAACGTGGTCACTCCGGGTCCCGCGGAGAGCGCCTCGTCCGGCCGGTCGGAGGTGACGCGGTGCTGGACGCGGAACTCGCCCACCGCGGCGACGAAGAGGTCCCCGGACTCCATCCCCGTCGCCTCCAGGAAGCGCCCGGCGACCATCCCCTCCAGCGCCTTCGCGAACGATCCGGAGAAGCCGTCCTCTCCACGCTTCACCCAGAGTGCGCCTGGGGCGCCGGCCTTCTTCGCCACCTCCTGCAGCTCGTCCAGCTCCTTGCGCGAGAGCCGCGCGCCCCCCGGCACCCGGACCCCGCGGATGCGCTGCACCGTGCCGCGCACCGCCTGGAAGAGCCGGAAGTCCGCCTCTCCCAAGATATCGGTCAGCTCGACGATCTCGAGGGCGAAGCGAAGGTCCGGCTTGTCGGTGCCGTAACGCAGCATCGCCTCGCCGTAGGTGAGGCGGGGGAAGGGGATGCCGAGTTCCACCCCGAGCACCTCGCGCCAGACGGCGGCGATCATTCCTTCCGCGACCCGGAACACGTCCTCTTCGTCCACGAAGGACATCTCGGCGTCGATCTGCGTGAATTCGGGCTGCCGGTCGGCCCGCAGGTCCTCGTCGCGCAGGCAGCGGACGATTTGGAAGTAGCGGTCGAAGCCGCTCGTCATGAGGAGCTGCTTGTAGAGCTGCGGCGACTGCGGGAGGGCGAAGAACTCGCCCGGGTGGACGCGGCTCGGCACCAGGTAGTCGCGCGCGCCCTCCGGCGTGCGGCGCGTGAGCAGCGGCGTCTCGACCTCCAGGAAGCCCTGGGAGTCGAGATCGTCGCGCACCGCGCGCGCCGCCCGGTGGCGGAGCACGAGGTTCCTCTGCAGCTCGGGGCGCCGCAGGTCGAGGTAGCGGTAGCGCAGCCGGAGCTCCTCCGCCGGCAGCTCCTCGTCGGGGCTCCGGTAGACGGGGATCGGGACGGCCTCCGCGCGGGCGAGCACCTCCAGCGCCGTCGCCCGCACCTCGACCTCGCCGCTGGGGAGCTCGGGGTTCTCCCGGATGCGGCGCTCCACCGTTCCCTGCACCTGCACCACCGCCTCGGGGCCCAGCTCCCGGGCGAGCTTCAGAACCTCCGCCGGCGACCAATCCGGATCGAAGGAGACCTGCACCAGCCCCTCGCGGTCGCGGAGGTCGAGAAAGACGAGGCCGCCGAGGTCCCGGCGGCGGTGCACCCAACCCGCCAGCCGGACCGAAGAGCCGATGTCGTCGGCGCGCAGGGAGCCCGCCACCGTCGTACGGTAGTGGGTCGGGAAGGCTTGGCTCATGACGAAGAGAGATGCGCTGCGGTGCCCGCCGCGCGGCCGGACGGTGCCGGCCGGCCGCGGCGCCAGCGGTGGAAGCAGACGAGTCCGGCCGCGGTGCCGAGGGCGTCGGCGACCCAGTCGGCGACGTCGGACGTGCGGCCGGGCACGAAGCCCTGATGGAGCTCGTCGCTGGCGCCGTAGAGGAGGCCGAGCGCCAGGGCGGCGGCCCAAGGCCAGCCGCTCCGGCGCTGCCCGAAGCCCAGGGCGAGGCCGAGCACGGCGTAGGTGAGGAAATGCGCGAGCTTGTCCATTCCGTGGACGAGGTCGACCGGCAGGGCGGGACGGGAGCTCGCGGCGAAGATCGCCGCCGCCCACGCCACGGCCGGGGCCCAGGCACGGACGGCCGCGGTCACGCGACCTCGGCCTCGGCGATGATCTCGAGGAATTCCTCCGAAGACCGCGCGCCGACGAGGCGGGTGCGGAAGGAATCGCGGCGGAGCAGGCGGGAGATGCGGCTGAGCGCCTTGACGTGCTGCCCCGCGGCCGACTCGGGGCCGACGAGCAGAAAGAAGAGGCGCACGGGCTGGCCGTCGAGGGCTTCGAAGTCCACCCCCTGCCCCGTCACCCCCGCCGCGAGCGTCAGCGCCGGGACGGCGGCCGACTTCCCATGCGGGATGGCCACCCCGTTCCCGATCCCGGTGCTCAGCACCTCCTCGCGCTCCCGGACGGCCCGAAGGAGGTCCTCCGGGTCGCGCACCCCGGCCGCGTCGGAGACGACCCCGACGAGCTCCGCCAGCAGAGCGTCCTTGGTGGCGGACGCGAGCGGGATCTTGATCCGGTCGGGCGTGAGCAGTTCGGAGAGCAGCACGAGCACCTCGGGCCGGCGGTGGAAGGGGCGCGCCGCAGGCGCGGCGCCAGTGCGCATTTCGCAAAGGTAATGTCTCGCCGGACGGGCATCAAGCGCGGCCCCGCGTCGAAAACGGCCGCCGTTCCGCGTCTCTCCGGGGGGAACCTCGCGATCCGTGCGGGGGATAAATCCGCGCACGCAGCCCGATCACCCGGGACCGGACACCAGCACGATGATCTCCGTCGCGACCCGGCCGGACCTCTCCGGCCTCCCTCCCGAGGCGGCGCGGGAGGCCCTCACCGAGCACTTCGCCGCCCGCGGACAGCCCGCGTACCGCATCGACCAGGTACTCGGCTGGCTGTACGAGCGACTGGCCTTCTCCTTCGACGAGATGACGAACCTCTCCCGGACCGAGCGCGAGGCGCTCGCCGGGGCGTTCGGCCTCACCGTGTTGGAGCCGGCCAAGGTCTCCCGCTCCGAGGACGGCACGGCCAAGCACCTCTGGAAGCTCGGCGACGGCGAGCTGATCGAGTCGGTGCTCATCCCGACCAAACGGCGGCTCACCCTCTGCATCTCCTCGCAGGCCGGCTGCGCCATGGCGTGCACCTTCTGCGCCACGGGCTGGATGGGGTACCAGCGCCAGCTCACCGCGGGGGAGATCGTCGCGCAGTACCGCGGCGCCCGCGCATGGGCCCTCGAGCACGGCTACGGAGAGGTCACCAACGTGGTCTTCATGGGGATGGGCGAGCCGCTGATGAACCGGACGGCGGTCTTCTCCGCCCTGGCGGTGCTCAACCGCGGCTACGGCGTCGGCGCCCGCCGCATCACCGTCTCCACCGTGGGCGTGGCCCCGGGGATCGAGGAGATGGCGCGCATGCCGGAGCAGTTCAAGCTCGCCCTCTCCCTCCACGCGCCGAACCACGAGCTGCGCCAGCGGCTGATCCCCGTGGAGCGGAAGTACCCGCTGCCGAAGCTCCTGGAGGCGCTGCGCGACTTCGACGCGGCCGGCGGAAAGCGCATCACTTTCGAGTACGTGATGATCGACGGGGTGAACGACGCCCCGGAGCTCGCGGACGAGCTGGCGGATCTGGTGGGGGAGTTCCGGGCTTTCGTGAACCTGATCCCCTTCAACCCCATCCCGGGCACCGACTGGCAGCCCTCCGCCCCCGAGCGGCTGCGCGCTTTCGCGACGCGCCTGGAGCGCGCGGGGGTCCCGGTCGCCGTTCGCGAGCCGCGCGGCCGCGACATCGCGGCGGCGTGCGGCCAGCTCAAGGCCGAGGCCACGGAGGGCCGCCCGCTCGTGCGGCTCGCCACGTCCGAGGGCGAGAAGACGGCGGGCTGACCGCCGCTACGGACGGAAAGGGGCGCGGCGGGCAACCGATCGCGCGCTCATCTCCCGGCCGAATCCGCGGCCGGCTCCGGCGCCGCAGGGGCTTCCGCCCAGTCCCGCCCCAGGATCACCGAGACGTCCACGTAGAGCGAGGTGTCCACCGCGGTGCGGACCCGCTCGATCCCGAGCGCCCCGGCCACGCGGCCGGCGGGCTCCGCGCGGCCGGTCCGGTCGAACACCCAGGAGGTGTCGGGGCCGAAGCCGGAGGCGTTGCCGTAGCCGACCACATCGAAGCCGCGGTCGCGCAGACGGTCGGTCGCGGCGCGCGCGAGTCCCGGGATCCCCGCGGCATTCAGCACCTCCACCCGGACGCGTTCCGGCGCGGGGGCGCCCGTGGCCGCCGGATCGCCGCCGCCCGCTCCGCTGCCGCCCGCCCCGCCGAGCCCGGCGACCAGCGAGCCCACAAGCACGAGCACAACGAGGCTCACCAGCACCAGCCCGGCGAGCCTCAGCCGTTCCACGGCCCGGGAGCGACCAGCGAGGACCAGAAGGCGGCCGTCTCGGGACGGATCGGGCGGCGCTCGTCGAGCAGGTGCCGGATTCTCGCGCCGAGCACCTCGCGCAGCACCCCGTCGAGGTCCACGGGCATGCGGTCGCGCAGCTCCGCCCGCCACTCCCTGGAGAAGTCGCGGCCCGGCTCCAGGAAATCCGCGAGGTAGAGCGCCTTGCCGAGTCGGTCGAGCGCCGGGTGCCCCACGGTGTGGAAGCGGACGGCGTTCACGACGGCTTCGTCCGCCTCGCCCGCGAGGCGCTCCGCGACGGCAGGGCCGTGCAGAAGGAGCGGGGGGAGGTCGCGGAGCTCCGCCGGCACGACCGGCACGAGCTCCTCCGGCGGCGCCTCCCGCAGCGCGTCGTGCAACCACGCGGCGGCGCACCAGCGGACGCGATCCTCCTCGGAGAGCCCGAGCGCGCGCGCCCACCGGTCCATCAGCTCGACCACGCGCGAGACGTGGGCCCGCCGCTCGGTGCCCATTCCCGCCCACGCGGGGAGCTCTCCCCGCGCCGCCGCCCGGACGACGGGCGAGAGTGCGGCCCCCCTCTCAGTCGAAGCCCCGTCGGACATACGGTTCCAGGATCGCCCGGTTGCGGATGGAGGTGTGCGAGATGTAGTTCCACCCCCGGAGCTCCACCCCGCTTCCGACCCAGCTGTCCACCACGCGGCACCCGGGCCCCAGCACCGTCTCCTCGCCGATCGTGGTCTGCCCCTCCAGGACGGCGCCCGGGTAGACGACGCTGTCGCGCCCGATGCGCACGTCCACGTCCACGAGCACGCTCTCGGGAAGGAGGAAGGTCACCCCCGCTTCCATGAGGGCGCGGACCAGGCGGTCGCGGACCAGCCGGGTCGCGCGGGCGAGGGAGAGGCGGTCGCGCACCACCAGCGTCGGCGCCTCGGCGGAGGCGTCGAGGCGATGCCCCTCCGCGAGCACGCCGTTCGGAGTCTCGAGCGGTCGGGGGAGACGGAAGAGCTGGGGAATCTGCGGCGCGGCGATCCGGGCGGCCGCGGCCGTGCCCGGCCCGGAGGCCAGCCAGCGTCCGGGATCGGCGGCACGGAGGGCGGCGAGGTCCTGCGGGAGCGCCACCGCGGCGGCATCGAGCACGAGCACGTCCCGCGCGGCGTCGGAGGGGAGGTGCGGCTCCATGCGTCCGAAGTCGAGCCCGCCGCGCGGGAGAACCTCGACCGGCACGGGGATGTCCTGGAAGAGCTCCGGCGCGAGGTCCACTCCCCCGACGACCAGGACCCGTTCCGGCGGCGGGTCGAGCGCGGCCAGAGCCGCGACGGAGTGCCACACCAGCGGTCGGCCCGCGACGGGGTGCAGGTAGGTGACCAGGCGCGACGCCATCGCCTCGCCGGCCGATTCGGAGAGCGCCAGGACGATTCCCATCCAGCGGGTCATCTCCGTCAGTGGCTGCGGGCGCGAAGATGCTCGCGGTTGATCCGGTTCTCGTCGTCCACGAAGATGAAGGTCGGCCGATACTCCTCCAGCTCCGCCTCGGAGTACCGCGCGTAGCTGATGACGATGACCTCGTCTCCCGCGCGAGCGAGCCGGGCGGCGGCCCCGTTCAGGCAGATCTCGCCCGCGCCCGGCGCACCGGGGATCACGTAGGTCTCGAAGCGCGCCCCGCTGTCGACGTTCACGACGTCCACCTGCTCGTACTCCCGCAGGTCGGCGGCCTCGATGAGCTGCGGATCGATCGTGATGGAGCCCACGTAGTTCAGATCCGCTCCGGTCTCCGTCGCCCGGTGGATCTTGGACTTGCACATGACTCGCTGCATCTCTACGCCTTCCCTCGATCCGGGTTCAGGATCCGAGAACGGTGTTGTCGATCAGACGGACGGCGCCCACCCGCGCCGCGAGGGCACAGACGGTTCCGGGCTCCACCCGCGACACCGGCTCCAGCGAGAGCGGATCGACCACCTCGCCGTACTCCACCTCCACCCCCAGCCCCTCGATCCCGCACATCAGGCGGCGGTACGCCGCGGGATCCGCCTCGCCCGCCGCGAAGAGCGCTCGGCACCCCTCGAGCGCGTGGGGGAGCGCGAGCGCCCGCTCGCGGTCCTCCGGCGAGAGGTAGGCGTTGCGCGAGCTCATGGCGAGACCGTCCGACTCCCTTACGATCGGCCCGCCCTCGACCCGCACCGGCAGGTCCAGGTCGGCGACCATGCGGCGGATCAGCGTCAGCTGCTGGTAGTCCTTCTGTCCGAACACCGCGACGTCGGGCGAGAAGATCCCGAACAGCTTGGCCACCACCGTGAGCACGCCGCGGAAGTGACCCGGTCGCGTGCCACCGCAGAGGCGGTCCGCGCCGCGGTCCGGGACCACCGTCACCCGGGGCTCGCCGTCGGGGTACATCTCCCGCTCCGCCGGGGCGAAGACTAGGTCCGCCCCGGCTCCCTCCGCCAGGGCGAGGTCGCGCTCCAGGTCGCGGGGGTAGCGGTCGAGGTCCTCGCCGGCGCCGAACTGCAGCGGGTTCACGAAGATCGACATCGCCACCCGGCCGGCGCCGCGCCGCGCGATCCCCACCAGCGAGAGGTGGCCCGCGTGGAGGAATCCCATGGTGGGCACCAGCGCCACCCGCTCTCCCGAGCGGCGCGCAGCCTCACCCCACACGCGCGCCTCGGCCTTCGTACGCACCAGCCGCATCGCGAGCCTCAGGCCGGAGTGTGCTCCGCCGCCGGGTATTCGCCGGCCCGTACGGCGCGCACGTACTCCGCGATCCCGGCCTCGGCCTGCGTCCCGAGTTCCGCGAAGCGGCGCAGGAAGCGCGGCTGAAAGCCGCGGTTGAGGCCCAGCATGTCGGGGAGCACCAGGACCTGGCCGTCGCACTCGGGTCCGGCGCCGATCCCGATCGTGGGGATCTCCACCGCGGCAGTCACCTCGGCGGCGAGAGAGCCGGGGACCAGCTCGAGGACGATGGAGAACGCCCCGGCCTCCTCCAGCCGCTTCGCCTCCTGCACCATCCGCCCCCGGTCCCCCTGCTCCCTCCCCTGTACCCGGAATCCCCCGAGTGCGTTCACCGATTGCGGGGTGAACCCCAGGTGCGCCATCACCGGGATGCCGGCACGCACGAGGGCGGCCACCGTGTCGACCATCTCCGGTGAGCCGCCCTCCACCTTCACCGCGCTCGCCCCGGACTCCTTGAGGACGCGCCCGGCGTTGCGGAGCGCCTCCCGGCGGGAGACCTGATAGGTCAGGAAGGGCATGTCCACCACCAGCAGCCCCCGCTCCACCCCCCGCCGCACCGCGCGGGCGTGATAGATCATGTCGTCCAGGGTGACCGGAAGGGTGGAATCGAGCCCCAGGACGACCTGGGCCAGGGAGTCCCCGACCAGGACGACGTCGGTCCCCGCCTGATCCACCAGCCGGGCGAAGAGGAAGTCGTAGGCGGTGAGGACGGTGATCCGCTCTCCCCGCGCCTTCATCTCCCGCAGGCCGCGGACGGTCACCCGCCGCTCGCCTGCCCGGCTCTGAGTCGACATCGTCGGTCGGGGAAGGTGCAGAGGCCAAGTGCTACGTGCTACGTGCTACGTGCTACGCGACGTGGGGCCAGCACGTAGCACGTAGCACGTAGCACGGTCTCGTTGACGCGCCGAAAAGGTAACTTCATCTTAAAATGGTGTCAAACGCCATCCTGTACGATCCGCTGCTGGTCCGCTACCTCGCCGAGGAGCTCGACCGGACCCTGCGGGGCCGCGCCTGTGCCGCGGCCCCGCTCTTTGCGGCCGATCGCAGCGTGGTGCTCGCGCTCGACCGCGGCGAGGCCCTCCGGCTCGACCTCCACCCCACCCGCGGCTGGACCCGCCTCGTCCCCCGCGCGGACGAGGCGGAGGAGCTGGACGCCCTCTGCCTCGGCGTCGAGAGCCCGCCGGACGAGCGGCGCCTGGAGATCCGGATGCGCACCGGCGGCCGCTTCCGCGTCGCGGAGCGGCGCCTGGTGGTGGAGCTGCACTCGAACCAGTGGAACGCGCTGCTCGTCTCGGAGGAGGACGGGCGGATCGTCTCGGCGCTGCGCGCGCGCGCGGCGGGGGAGCGGGCGCTCTACCCCGGCCAGCCCTATCGGCCTCCTCCCCCGGCCGGGCGCGCGGGGGCCGCCTCCGAAGCCGAGGGGGACGCCTGGCGCCTCTGGCTCGGGCGCCTGGAGCCGGTCCCGCCCGGCAGGCGCCGGGACGTCCTGCTCGAATCATTCGCCTATACGGGGACGCCGAACGCCGCCTGGATCCTCGGCGAGAGCGCCGCGAGGGAGGGAGAGGCCGAGCTGCGCGCCGCGTTCCGCCGGTGGTGGTGGCTCCGAGGGCTCCCGCCGCGGGACCCGCGGCTGATCCGGACGGCCGGGCGCATCTTCCCTTATCCGCTCCCGCTCTCCGGGCTCCCCGGCGACCCTGTCGCCTCGCTGCTGGAAGGGATGGAGCGGGTCGCGACGGAGGCGGTACCGGAGGCGGAGGCGGGGCGGGAGCGGGAGGAATGGGAGCGGTGGGTGGCGCGTCGCGGGGCGGCGGCGGAGCGGCGGGTACGGAGGCTGGAGGAGGAGCTCGCCGGCGCGGGGGAGGCCGAGCGGCTGCGCTCGTGGGGCGACCTCCTGCTGGCCCACCTCCACGCGCTGCCGCGCGGAGACGCGGAGGCGCGCCTCGACGACTGGGAAGGAACTCCGGTGCGGATCCCTCTCGATCCGGCCCTCTCCCCCGCGGAGAACGCGGCGCGCTTCTACGACGCGGCCCGACGCCGCGAGCGAGCGGACGCCCGGATCCCGGAGCTGCTCGAGGAGGCGCGGGAAGAGCGGGAGCGGTGGCGAGCGGCGGAGCAGGCGGTGGCGGACGGAGAGATGCCCGCGTGGGTGGAGCGGGAGATGGAGCGGGCGGCCGATTCGGCGGAGAGCGGCCCCGCCGAGGAGGCGGAGACGCGCCCCTATCGGAGCTATCGCACCTCGGGGGGCCTGGAGGTCCGGGTAGGAAGGAGCGCGCGCGACAACGACCGGACGACCTTCGGCCATTCGCGGCCGGACGACGTGTGGCTGCACGCCCGCTCGGTCGCGGGATCGCACGTGATCCTGCGCTGGGACGACCCGGAGAGCGCCCCTCCGGCGCGCGACCTCCAGGAGGCCGCGACGCTCGCTGCGCTCTTCAGCAAGGCTCGAACCTCCGCTCTGGTTCCCGTGGACTGGACGCGCCGGAAGCACGTCCGGAAGCCGCGCGGCGCGCCTCCCGGCTCGGTGGTTCCGCAGCGGGTGCGGACGCTCTTCGTCGAGCCCGACGCCGGGGCGGAGGAGAGGATGCGGGGGTGAAGAGGTTCGAGGGCCGGGCCCGGGGCGCGGGACCCGTGCCTCGGGCTATCCGTACATCGCCGCCCGCAGCCCGGCGACGTACTCCCCGACGGGAGCGACCCCCCGGGAGCCGAGCAAGCTGACGAGGGCGCTCCCCACCACCACTCCGTCGGCGATGCGCGCGACGGTGCGCGCCTGCGCCGCGGTGGAGATGCCGAAGCCCACCGCCACCGGCACCTCGCTCGCCTCTCGCACCGCGTTCACCTCGGCCGCCAGCCCGTCCGCCAGCTCTTCGCGCGCACCGGTCACCCCGGTGCGGGAGACGTAGTAGAGGAAGCCCCGCGACGCACGGGCGATCTCTCGCACGCGCTCCGGCAGCGTGGTGGGGGCGACGAGGCGGATCAGGTCGAGAGGCGACTCCGCGAAGAGGTCCTCCAGCTCCGGGTCGGCCCCGACGGGAAGGTCGGTGAGCAGAACGCCGTTCGCCCCCGCGGCCACCGCGTCCCGGAGGAACGCCTCCGCCCCGTGGTTGAGCACCGGATTCAGGTAGGTGAAGATCACCACCGGGGTGTCGCGCTCCGCGCGGAATCGCCGCAGCAGCTCCAGCGTCCAGGGGAGGTCGACGCCCTGCCGGATCGCCTCGAAGGAGGAGTGCTGGATGGTCGGACCGTCCGCGAGAGGGTCGCTGAACGGGACCCCCAGCTCGACGACGTCGGCCCCGTGGTCAGCGAGGGCGAGGAGGACGTCGAGGCCGGCGTCCGGGGTGGGGAAGCCGGCGGTGGTATAGAGCACCAGCGCCGCCCTGCCTTCCTCTCGGCAGGCGGCGAAGGCTTCCTGGAGCGCTTCCGCGCCGCTTGAGAAAGTGCGCGTATGACATCGGTGCCGTATCTCTCCGGATCCGGAGTCTGGAGGAAGGTGGGTTCAGGCGGGCCGAGGCCGCGCGGTCGGCGGACCTGGACGCCGCTGCCGAGCGAAGGGGCTCAGGCGCCTCCGACCAGCTCCGCGACCTGCGCGACGTCCTTGTCCCCCCGGCCGCTGAGGACAGATCACGATCGGCCCCTCTCCCTTCCAGCTCTTCCCCTCGCGCAGCACGAAGGCGATGGCGTGAGCGCTCTCGAGCGCGGGGATGATCCCCTCCAGGCGCGCTGAGCCGCTCGAAGGCGTCCAGCGCCTCGGCGTCGGAGACGCTGGTGTAGCGGGCGCGGGCGGTGTCGTGAAGCCAGCTGTGCTCCGGCCCCACGCCCGGGTAGTCGAGCCCGGCGGAGATCGACGTGCGCGGGGGGCGACCTGCCCGTGCTCGTCCTGCAGCAGGTAGGAGAGCGAGCCGTGCAGCACCCCCGGCTTTCCCGCGGTCAGCGTGGCGGCGTGGTGGGGCGGTGTCCACTCCTTCGCCCGCGGCCTCGACTCCCACCAGCTCGACTTCGGCGTCCTCCAGGAACGGATGGAACATCCCCATCGCGTTCGATCCCCCGCCGACGCAGGCCCACGACGGCCCGCGGGAGGCGGCCGGTGCGCTCCAGCATCTGCCGGCGCGTCTCCCCGGCCGATCACCGACTGGAAGTCGCGGACCATGCGCGGGTACGGGTCGGGGCCCACCACCCGAGCCGATGATGTAGTGCGTGTCATTCACGTTCGTCACCCAGTCGCGGATCGCCTCGTTGGTGGCATCCTTCAGGGTGCGGGTGCCGCCCGTCACCGTCCTCACCTCGGCGCCCAGTAGCTTCATGCGGTAGACGTTGAGGGCCTGCCGTCGCACGTCCTCCTCGCCCATGTAGACCACGCAGTCGAGGCCGAAGAGGGCGCACACCGTGGCGGTGGCGACGCCGTGCTGCCCCGCCCCGGTCTCGGCGATGATGCGACGCTTTCCCATCCGCCGGGCGAGCAGGGCCTGCCCCAGCGAGTTGTTGATCTTGTGCGCGCCGGTGTGGTTGAGGTCCCTCGCGCTTCAGGTAGACCTCGATCCCGCCGGCCGCCTCGCCGAGCCGGGCCGCCGGATAGATCGGCGTCGGGCGGCCCACGTAGTCCCGCCACGCTGCGTCCAGCTCCTGGCGGAAGGCGAGCTCGCCCGAAGCCGCCGCGTAAACGGCGGTGAGCTCGTCGAGCGCGGCGATGAGGGTCTCGGGGACGAAGCGCCCCGCCGAAGCGGCCCGAAGCGGCCGGCGGCGGGGCTTCCCTGCTTCTCGGTGACTTCGGACATCATGGGGTCGGAGAACGCGTGATCGGAGGCAGCGGGTCAGGGGCGGCCGACACGAAGGCGGCCACGGCGGCGGGATCCTTGATTCCGGGCGAGAGCTCCACGCCGGAGCTGACGTCCACCACGGTCGGCCGCAGGAGGGCGACCGCGCGGGCCACGTTTCCCGCGGCCGAGGGCCGCCCGCGGCGATCAGGTCCACTCCCGGGGCGAGGACATCGCGCACCCGGGCGACCTCCTCCCAGGGAAAGCGGTGTCCCGTCCCGCCCCGCGCGTCGGGGGGACCAGCCGTCGAGCAGGAGACCGTCCGCGAGGAGGCCGAAGGCGTCGGCCGCCGCGGCGAAATTCGTCGGCGCCGCGCGGCCGGACGGCCTTCCAGATGGTCCAGGGCCCGGCGGGAGCGGAGGGAGCGCCACGAAGGCGGGGTCCTCGTCTCCGTGGAGCTGCACGACGTCGAGTCCGGCCGTCCGGGGCATCCCGTGCCAGCTGGCGGACCGTGGCGTTCACGAAGACCCCCGACCCGGCGCAGCGGTACGCCGTGGAGGAGCGCGGCGGCGCGCTCGGGGGGAGATGGAGCGCTTCCCTCCGGGCGCGAGGATGACCCCGCCGAAGGCGGCCCCGGCGGCTCCGGCGGCCTCGGCGTCTTCGCGGCAGCGCGAGGCCGCAGATCTTCACGAGGGGGCCTCACGGGGCGGTGCGGGGGAGCTTCGGCCGGCCGGCGAGCGCCCGCGCCGCGGCCCGAATGTCCGGCTGCCGCATGAGGGACTCTCCCACGAGGACCGCGTCCACCCCGGCCGCCCCGAGTCGGTTCACGTCCTCGGTGGTGCGGATTCCGCTCTCCGCCACCAGCGTCACCCCCGCGGGAACCTCCGGCGCGAGGGCGAGGCTGACGGCGAGATCGGTGGCGAAGGAGGCGAGATCTCCGATTGTTGACTCCGACCAGGGTCGGCGCCGGCGTCCAGGGCGCGGGGAGAGCTCGGCGGCGTCGTGCACCTCGATGAGGACGTCGAGCCCGGCTTCGCGGGCGGTGCCGGCCGAGCTCCGCCAGGCGCCCGCCGTCCAGGATGCGGACGATCAGGAGGACGGCGTCGGCGCCCGCGTCGCGAGCCCTCCCAGAGCTGCACCTCGTCGAGGACGAAGTCCTTGCGGAAGGAGCGGAAGCTCGACCGCGGCTCGGACTTCGCGGAGGGTGTGTCGAGCGTACCGCCGAAGAAGGGGAGATCGGTGAGTACCGAGAGAGCGGCGGCGCCGCCCTCCTGGTACTCCCTGGCGACCGCGGCGGCGTCCCGCGCCGGGGCGGATCGCTCCGGCGGAGGGGCTGCGCCGCTTCACCTCCGCCAGGAGGCGGACCCTCGCCGGCGCCGCACAGGGCGCGGGCGAGACCGCGCGCCGGCGGCCGGTCGAGCGCCCGGGCGCGGAGCTCGGCGGCGCGCGGGCGCAGCTCCGCGACCTCCGCGCGCTTGGAGGCGACGATTCGGGGTCGAGGACGTCGTCGGGCGCCTGGGAAGGGGACATTGAACGCCGTGGTCACGGAGGCGCTTGCCTTTCGGCATCGCTTCGGGTATATTGGATTCGGTCTCTATTCGGCCAGCAAACGGCGGGCCCTACCGTCCGACGCCACGACGAAGGAAAGAAGCCATGGCCCTGACGAAGCGTCAGAAGCAGATCCTCGATTACGTGGAGAGCTTCATCGAGAACTACGGCTACTCTCCGAGCTTCGAGGAGATCGCCGACTTCTTCGGCTACTCCTCGCTGGCGACGGTGCACGAGCACCTCTCCAATCTGGAGAGGAAAGGCTATCTCCGGAAGAACTACAACAAGAGCCGCTCGCTGGAAGTCATCCCGGCGGAGGGGGACGCTCGCCGTGGACCTTCCCCCTGCTCGGCCACGGTGGCCGCGGGGCTCCCCATCGAGGCCGATCGAGGAGCAGGAGTCGCTCGCGGTGCCGCACGACATGCTGCGCGCGGGCAGCAACTACGTGCTGCGGGTCAAGGGGTGACTCGATGGTGGACGAACAGATCCGGGACGGGGACTACATCGTCGTGAACTCGCGGCAGACCGCCGAGAATGGCGAGATGGTGGTCGCCCTGGTGCGCAACGAGTCCGCGACGGTGAAGAAGTACTATCGGGAGCGCGAGGGCCGGATCCGCCTGCAGCCCGCCAATCCCACGATGCAGCCCCATGTACTTCATGGAGGACGAGGTCCGCATCCAGGGCATCGTCATTGCAGTCATTCGCAAATATTGAGGCGGGCGACGCGGACGTTTTCCCCGCGGCTCCCGGAACAGGAGGCAGCATGAACGCGAGCATTCACCAGCTTTTCGTGGTGGGGCGCATCACCAAGGGCGAGCGGCGGTTGATCTTCGTCCGCACCCCGGCGCAGCCCCCTTTTCCGGGGCCGTGGGAGCTGCGGGCGGTCTTCGTCAACTGAGCGCGCTCCGCGCCCTCGCTCCTCACCGGCGCGAGGGCCGCGCGGAGAAGCTCCCAGCCGTTCCATACCTGCTCCCCCCGTCGAGCGCTTCTTCGGCTCCGAGTGACCCCCGGCGGGGAGCGATTCCGCCTCCCCCGCCACGTAGAGAGCCGCTGCGGCGTTGAGCAGGACGGCCGCCCGCGCGGACGCGCCCGCCGCTCCCCCTTCAGCACCCCCCACCACTACGGCCACGTTCTCGCCGGGCCCGCCGCCCGGCGAGCTCCCCCGGCGAGAACTCGGGCCAGCCCAGCTCCTCGCGCGGGTCGAAGCTCCAACGGCGGGTCTCCCCCTCGCGCAGCTCCAGGATCTCCGTGGGGCCGAGGGGGCTCAGCTCGTCCATCCCCGGGGCGCCGTGCACCACCCAGCGCCCGGTCGTGCCCCAGCTCCGCCAGCGCCTCCGCGACCAGCTCCAGCACCGCGGGATCCGACACGCCGACCACCTGCCGCCGCGCGCCGGCCGGATTCGTCAGCGGACCGAGGATGTTCATGATCGTCGGCATCGCCAGCTCGCGACGCACCGGCGCCACGTGCCGCATCGCCGGGGTGGTGGAGCGGGGCGAACATGAAGACGATCCCCGCCTCCTCCAGCACCGCCGCCTCCTCCTCCGGCGCCAGATCCAGCCGTACCCCCAGCGCCTCCAGCACGTCCGCGCTCCCGCACTTCGAGGTGAAGCTTCGGTTGCCGTGCTTCGCCACCCGCACCCCCGCGCCCGCCGCCAGCAGCGCGGCCGCGGTGGAGATGTTGAAGGTGGTCAGCGCGCCCCCGCCGGTGCCGCAGGTGTCCACCACCTCCTCGGCCCCGCGCGGGCCGGCACCGGCACCATGGCGCGCCGGAGCGCCCTCACCCCGCCGGCCACTTCCGCGGGAACCATCCCGCGGGTGCGGAGCGCCACCAGGAGCGCCGCCATCTGCACCGGGCTCGCGCTCCCGCCCATGATTCGGCCGAAGGCGTCCTCCGCTTCGTCCGAGGTGAGCGGCCCGCTCGATCGCGGTGCGAATCAGCTGCTCCAGGGTCGTCTCCTCCGGCTGGGCATGCTCCCGGTACGGGGCGTCGACGGCGCGGTCGTGCTGGCAGGGGAAGCTCGGCCACCCTCTCCGGCTGTCAATTCGACGCGGGAGCGGAAGCCGAGGCCACGCTTGACATTCCGCCGCGTCGGCCTAGCTTTTCGCCCCCATGGATTCCCCGGGCTCACACCGTATCTGCCTCGCCCTCCAGTACGACGGGGAGGGAATTCTCCGGCTGGCAGCTCCAGCCCGGCCGGCGGACGGTGCAGGGCGAGCTGGAACGGATCCTCTCCCGCCTTCTAGACGCCCCGGCGAGGATCCTCGGCTCCGCCGCACCGATCGGGGCGTGCACGCCACCGGCCAGGTCGCGACCGTGGACGCCCCGCTCCGGTGGTCTCCCCGCGGGCTGCGGCGCGCCCTGAACGCGCTCCTCCCCGAAGATGTATGGGTGGCCGGAGCCTGGCCCGTGCACCCCCGCTTCCATCCCCGCTACGACGCGCTGAGCCGCGCCTACGTCTACCGCATTGGCCTGGCCGACGCCTCGCGCTCCCCCTTCCACGCCCGCTGGTGCTGGCCCGCTGGCGAAGCCGCTGGATGGTCGCGCCGATGCGTGAGGCCTCGGAGGCGCTGATCGGCGACCACTCCTTCCTCTGCTTCGCCAAGGCGGGGCAGGAGGAGCGCGGGGACCGCTGCACGGTGACGGAGGCGAGCTGGACGGAGTGGGAGGGGCTCGGGATCGAGTTCCACGTGCGCGCGAACCGCTTCCTGCACCACATGGTGCGCTACCTGGTCGGGACGCTGGTGGAGATCGGACTGGGCCGCCGCCCGCCTGGAGACGTGGCCCGCCTGCTGCGGCCAGATCCGAAAACGGAGACCTCGCCGCCCGCGCCGCCGGAGGGCCTGTACCTGCGCCGCGTCGCCTACCCCCGCGGCGGCCCTTCGGACCCCGCCGTCCGAGACGAGGCCGGCCGCCGCCGCCCTCCTCCACCACCTCTGATCGAAACCGACCGATGTCGTCACCGGCCGACCGCTATTCGAACCCGCTCACGGAGCGCTACGCCTCGCCGGAGATGTCGCGCATCTTCTCTCCCGCCTTCAAGTTCGGGATGTGGCGCCGGCTCTGGCTCGCGCTGGCGGAGGCGGAGCGGGAGCTGGGCCTCCCGATCCCCGAGCGGGCGATCGACGCCATCCGCGCGAACCTCGACCGGGTGGACCTCGGCCGCGCCGCAGAGTTGGAGCGCGAGCTGCGGCACGACGTCATGGCGCACGTCCACCTGCTCGGCGAGCAGGCGCCCGAGGCGCGCGCCGTCATCCATCTGGGCGCGACCAGCGCCTTCGTGGGAGGACAACACCGACCTCATCCAGCACCCGCGAGGCGCTGCGGCTCGTCCTGGCGCGGCTGGTGAGCGCGGTCGGCGCGCTTCGCCGGCTTCGCGCGCGAGCACCGCGACCTCCCCACCCTCGCGTTCACCCACTTCCAGCCCGCGCAGCCCACCACCGTCGGCAAGCGCGCCACGCTCTGGATCCAGGACCTCCTCCTGGACGTGGAGGAGATCGAGTTCCGGTTGGGAGTCGCTGCGCTTCCGCGGCGTCCGGGGGGACGACCGGCACGCAGGCCTCCTTTTCTCGACCTCTTCGAGGGCGACGGCGAGAAGGTGGAGCGGCTGAACCGCCGGGTGGCGGAGAAGATGGGCTTCGCGAGCGTCTACGGCGTCACCGGGCAGACGTACACGCGGAAGGTGGACTTCGCCGCCCTCTCCACCCTCGCGGCGGGTGGGCGCAGTCGGCCCTCGAAGTTCGGGCACGACGTTCGGCTCCTCTCGCACCTGAAGGAAGTGGAGGAGCCGTTCGAGGAGCGGCAGATCGGCTCCTCCGCGATGCCGTACAAGCGAAATCCCATGCGCTCGGAGCGGATCTGCGCGCTCTCGCGGCACGCCATCTCGCTGGTGATCGACCCGGCCTTCCACCGCCGCGACGCAGTGGTTCGAGCGCACCCTCGACGACTCGGCGAACAAGCGGATCGCGGTCCCGGAGGCGTATCTCGCCGTGGACGCGGTGCTGCTCCTCCTGCACAACGTCGCCTCCGGGCTGGTGGTGTATCCCGAGATGATCCGCCGGCACCTGATGGACGAGCTCCCCTTCATGGGCGACGGAGAACCTGATGATGCGCAGCGTGAAACGCGGCGGAGACCGGCAGGACCTGCACGAGCGCGTCCCGCCGCCACTCCTTGGCGGCGGGGACGCGGGTGAAGCGGGAGGGGCTCGACAACGACCTCCTCGACCGGATCGCCGCGGACGAGGCCTTCGGCGTCACCCGCGAAGAGCTGGAGGAGGAGCTGCGGCCGGAGCGCTTCGTGGGCCGGGCGCCGCAGCAGGTGAACGCATTCCTCGCCGAGTGGGTGGAGCCGGTCCTGAAGCGGTACTCGTCCGAGATCTCGCACCCTCACCCCGGAGCTCCATTGTCTGACGCGGCCCTTCCGACCTCTCCGGCCTACGAGAGCCTCCCGGCGCACTGCGCGAGGCCGAGCTCTACGCCTCCATCGGCGGCGTGCTCTCCTGGGATCAGGAAACCATGCTTCCGCCCCGAGGGCACCTCCCTGCGGGCCGACCAGCTCTCGCTTCTGAGCGGCCTCGCGCACGAGACTCGCACCGGCCCGCGGATCGGAGAGTGGCTGGCGGAGTGCGAGGCGGACGCCCGCGCTCGCCGCCGACCCACGCGCCACCGCGAACCTGCGGGAGATCCGCCGCGACTACGATCGGCTGGCGAAGCTCCCCTCCTCGCTGGTGCGCGAGATCGCGCAGACCACCACGCACGCGCAGCACGCCTGGCGCGACGCGCGGGAGCGGAGCGACTTCGCCTCGGTTCGCGCCCTGGCTGGAGAAGGTGCTCGACCTGAGCCGCGCCAAGGCGGACTGCTACGGCGCCTCGACGGCGGCGGGCCGCTACGACGAGCTGATGGCGGAGTACGAGCCCGGCGTCCGTTCCGAGGAGATCGAGGGGGTCTTCTCCGGGCTGCGCGCCCGGCTCGCGCCGCTGATCGGGGAAATCGCCGCCGCCGGCCCCCCGCCCCCGAGCGGGATCCACGCCGCGCGCGTACCGATCCCGGAGCAGCAGGCCTTCAGCACCCACGTCGCGGAGCGGATCGGCTTCGACTTCGGAGCCGGGCGTCTCGATACCTCCACCCACCCCTTCTGCCAGGGGGTGGGCCCCGGCGACACGCGCCTCACCACGCGCTACCGCGAGGATGAGTTCCCCGACGCGCTCAGCTCGACGCTGCACGAGTCGGGGCACGGGCTGTACGAGCAGGGGCTGCCGAAGGCGGAGTTCCCGGGGCAACCTCTCTCGGAAGCGGCGAGCCTGGGAATCCACGAGAGCCAGTCGCGGCTCTGGGAGAACATGGTGGGCCGCTCGCGCGCCTTCTGGGAGTGGGCGCTCCCCGAGGTGCGGAGGCGCTTCGGCGCCGTGATCGGCGGCCCCTCCGTGGACGAGGTGTTCCGGGCGATGAACCGCGTCGAGCCCAACCTCATCCGGGTAGACTCGGACGAGGCCACGTACAACCTGCACATCATGCTGCGCTTCGACCTGGAGCGGGCGCTGCTCGGCCGCGACCTCCCGGTGACGGACCTCCCTGGGGCCTGGAACGAGCGGATGCGGGAGGACCTCGGCCTCCACGTTCCCGACGACCGGCGGGGCGTGCTGCAGGACATCCACTGGTCGATGGGGGCGATCGGTTACTTCCCGACCTATACCCTGGGCAACCTGTACGCCGCGCAGATGTGGGAGGCGGTGAGCCGAGACGTTCCGGCGCTGGAATCGGAGATCTCGCGCGGGGAGTTCGGGGCGCTGCTCGCCTGGCTGCGGGAGCGCATCCATCGCCACGGGCGCCGCTTCCCCGCGACGGAGCTGTGCGAGCGCGCCACCGGCAAGCCGCTCGAGCCGGAGCCCTTCCTCCGCTACCTGGAGGGGAAGCTGCGGCCGCTGCACGGGGTGACGGGGTGACGGGGTGACGGGGTGCATGGCTGAACGCTCGCGGTAGGGGTCTTCCCGCCTCTCCTGGGTGGTCCTTGGCGAAGCTCTTGTTTTGCCCCGAACGGCTCCTGTGTCGTTCCCCACGGCTCTCGTGTCGTTCCCGACGGCTCCTGTGTCGTTTGTCATTCCGAACGAAGTGAGGAATCTCCAAGCCGACGATCGTGCGGAAGATCCGGCTTCAGATTCCTCGCGTGCGCTCGGAATGACAGATCGCGTGCGCTCGGAACGGCAAACCGCGTGCGCTCGGAACGACAAGCCGCGTGCGCTCGGAACAGCAAACCGCGTGCGCTCGGAACGACGAGCGGGGTGGCAAGGTGGCTCGCTTGCAGCCCCTCCCCCCGGGCGTTAGAATCCCCGCTCGTCCGGCCGCACTCCACCCGAGGACCCGCTGGCGTGAGAGAAGCCATCTCCCGAACGGATCTCGACCTTCCCCTGCTCCGGCGAGGGAAGGTGCGGGATGTCTACGACCTGGGCGAGGCGCTCCTCTTCGTCGCCACCGATCGGGTGAGCGCCTTCGACGTGGTGCTGCCGCAGCCGATCCCTCGCAAGGGCGAGGTCCTCACGCTGGTCTCCGCCTGGTGGTTCGACCGCCTATCCGGCCTGGTTCCGAACCATCTGCTCAGCGTCGATCCGGACGAGATCCAGGAGCGCTTCCCCGCCCTGCGGGGCTCTCGCGCGGTCTGGGAGCGCCGCTCGATGGTGGTGCGGAAGCTCGACCCGATCCCCGTCGAGTGCGTGGTGCGAGGGTATCTCTCCGGATCGGCGTGGAAGGAGTACCGGGCCGGCGGCACGCTGGCCGGCGAGCCGCTGACGACGGCTCTCGTCGAGTCGGCGCGCCTCGACCCGGCGATCTTCTCCCCCGCCACCAAGGCGGAGGAGGGGCACGACGAGAACATCCCCTTCTCCCGGGTCGAGCGGCTGCTGGGCGCGGAAACCGCGCGCGAGTTGCGGGACGCCAGTCTGCTCCTCTACGAACGTGGGCGCTCCATCGCCGCCGAGCGCGGCATCATCATCGCCGACACCAAGTTCGAGTTCGGACGGGGCGCCGACGGACGGCTCCGGCTGATGGACGAGGTCCTCACGCCCGACTCTTCCCGGTTCTGGCCCGCCGACGCGTACGAGACGGGGCGGCCGCAGCAGTCGATGGACAAGCAGCCGGTCCGGGACTACCTCGAGACGCTGGTCGCGGCCGGGCGCTGGGACCGGCGGCCCCCCGGCCCCGACCTCCCCGACCCGCTCGTGCGCGCGACCTCGGAGCGCTACCAGGACGTGTTCCGCCGCCTCACGGGTTCCACGCTCGACGACGTGGATCTCTCCACCTGGGGGCGGGCGTGAACACCGGCGCCCGCCGGCGGCTGCAGCGCGGGGTGATCGTCCTCCCCAGCGCCTTCACGCTGGGCAATCTCTTCCTGGGCATCTGGGCCATCATCACCGCCTCGCGAGGAGAGTTCGAGGCGGCCGGCTGGCTCATCGTCCTGGCCGCCTTCGCGGACCTCTTCGACGGCCGGATCGCGCGCTTCACCAGCACCGGGAGCGAGTTCGGGGCTCAGCTCGACTCCCTGGTGGACGCCATCAGCTTCGGGGTGGCCCCGTCGCTGATCGTCTACTTCGCCTTCCTTCGCGACGGCGGGTGGAGCTGGGTGGTGGCCTTCATCTACGTGACCGCGGCGGTCATCCGGCTGGCCCGCTTCAACGTCGAGCAGGCGGGGACGGCGAAGGTCTCCTTTCACGGGCTCCCCTCCCCCAGCGCGGGTGTCACCCTGGCGACGTACTTCGCCTTCACGCAGACGCCCTTCTTCCGGACCTACTTCGACCATGTGAACGTCTCGCAGGCGGCGGTCTGGCTGACGGTGATGGTGGCGGGGCTGATGGTGAGCCACGTCCTCTACCCGGTGGTTCCGCGCCTGACGGTCCGCACCTGGGGCGGGCGCTTCGCGCTCGTCATGGCGCTCGCCTCGGTGGCGGCGGCGTTCACCTTCCCCGAGTACTTCTTCTTTCCCTTCGCGATCACCTATATCGCCTGGGGCCTGATGCGCACGGTGGTGCTGGGCTTTCTGGAGCGGCTCCCCGACCGCGACCCGCTCCTCGACGAAGAGGAGGGGGAGGAGTCCGACGAGGGGGAGGTGCGGGAGATCGACTACGGCGAGATCCGCCCGCGCCGGCGCTTCCGCCGCCGCGGCACTTCCAACCGAGGGGATTCGCTGTGAGTATGTTTCAGGTGGAGGTGAGAGTCGTGCCGCGCGAGGGAATCCTCGACCCGCAGGGGAAGGCCGTCGAGGGAGCCCTCACCGGCCTCGGCTTCGACGGGATCGCGGAGGTGCACGTGGGCCGGCTGGTGAGGCTCCATCTCGACGCCACGTCGGCCGAGGCCGCGCGCGGGAGCGCCATCGCCATGTGCCGCCAGCTCCTCGCCAACCCGGTCACCGAGGACTTCGAGGTCCAGGTGACGGAGCTGGCGGGACGATGAAGATCGGCGTGGTCACCTTCCCGGGATCGAACTGCGACTACGACTGCTACAGGGCGTCGCGGGAGGTGCTCGGGGCCGAGACCGTCTTCCTCTGGCACAGGTCGCACGACCTCCAGGAAGTGGACGCGGTCTTCCTCCCCGGCGGCTTCAGCTACGGCGACTATCTCCGGGCCGGCGCCATCGCGAGCCTCAGCCCGATCATGCGGGAGGTCCGCTCCTTCGCCGACGCCGGCGGGCCGGTGGTGGGGATCTGCAACGGCTTTCAGATTCTCTGCGAGGCCGGGCTGCTGCCGGGGGCGCTGATCCGTAATCGCAGCCTCCGCTTCGTCTCCCGCCCGGTGCACCTGCGGGTGGAGCGCTCGGTCGCGCCCTTCACCTCCGCCTACGCCGAGGGGCAGCGGCTTCGCGTCCCGATCGCCCACGGCGAGGGATGCTACGTCGCGGAGGAGGAGGCCCTCGACCGGCTGGAAGGCGACGGCCGTGTGCTCTTCCGCTACGTGGACGGGCACGGGAGCCGCTCCCCCGGAGCCAACCCGAACGGCTCGGCGCGCGACATCGCCGGGATCGTGGGCGAGCGGGGGAACGTACTGGGCATGATGCCCCACCCGGAGCGCGCGGTGGATCCGCTCCTCGGCAGCGACGACGGCGCGGGCCTCTTCCGCTCGCTGGCGGAGCATCTGGCGGCGGTATAGACGATGAGCATGCGACCCCGCCCGGGCGATCCGGCGATCTCCGCCGAGCTGGTGGAGGAGCACGGGCTCTCACCCGCGGAGTACGAGAGGGTGCTCTCGATCCTAGGGCGCGAGCCGACCTTCACCGAGCTCGGGGTGTTCAGCGCGATGTGGTCGGAGCACTGCGGCTACAAGAACTCGCGTCCCCTGCTGAAGACCCTCCCCACGGAGGCGCCCTGGGTCCTGCAGGGGCCCGGGGAGAACGCCGGCGTCATCGACGTGGGCGACGGCCTGGCGATCGCCTTCAAGATCGAATCCCACAACCACCCCTCGGCGGTGGAGCCATACCAGGGCGCCGCCACCGGCGTGGGCGGGATCCTGCGGGACGTGTTCACCATGGGCGCGCGCCCGATCGCGGTGCTCAACTCGCTGCGCTTCGGCGAGATCGACGGTCCCGGGGCCGCCCGCGTCCGCTACCTCTTCGCCGGCGTCGTGAAGGGGATCGGCGACTATGGCAACTGCGTCGGCATCCCCACCGTGGGCGGCGAGGTCTACTTCGACTCCGCCTACGAGGGAAACCCGCTGGTGAACGCGATGGCCGTGGGCATCCTGCGGCGCGAGGAGCTGATCAAGGGGATCGCCGAGGGCGTCGGCAACCCGATCATGGCGGTCGGCTCGAAGACCGGCCGCGACGGGATCCACGGCGCCACCTTCGCCAGCGCCGAGCTGACGGAGGAGAGCGAGGCGAAGCGTCCGATGGTTCAGGTCGGCGACCCGTTCACCGAGAAGCTCCTCCTCGAAGCGTCATTGGAGCTGATCCGCTCCGGCCACATCGTCGGGATCCAGGACATGGGCGCCGCCGGGCTGGTCTCCTCCTCCACCGAGATGGCGGCGCGGGGGGGCACCGGCGTGGACATCGAGATCACCCGCGTTCCCGTGCGGGAGCGCGGGATGACCCCTTACGAGATCCTCCTCTCCGAGACGCAGGAGAGGATGCTGGTGGTGGCGAAGGAGGGCCGCGAGGAGGAGGTCCGCGCCATTCTCGCGAAGTGGGAGCTCGAAGCCGCGACGATCGGACAGGTCACGGACTCGGGGCGCTACGTGATCCGGGAGGATGGCCGGGTGGTGGTGGACATCCCCGGCGAGCCGCTGGTGGGCGGCTGCCCCTCCTATACCCGCGAGGGGAAGGAGAACCCGGAGATCGTCCGGCTGCGCGGCTGGACGACCGCTTCGCTCCGCCCCCGCCCGGAGGAAGCGGACGCCACCTGGACGCTGCGGGTCCTCCTCGACTCGCCCACTATCGCCTCGAAGCGCTGGGTGTACGAGCAGTACGATACGACGGTCAGGACGAACACCGTGGTGGCGCCCGGGTCGGACGCCGCGGTCCTGCGGCTGCGCGGGACGCGCCGCGGGGTAGCCGCGACGGTGGACTGCAACGCCCGCTTCGTCTATCTCAATCCGCACCGCGGCGGACAGATCGCGGTGGCCGAGGCCGCCCGCAACCTCGCCTGCTCCGGTGCGCTCCCGCGGGCCGTGACCGACAACCTCAACTTCGGCAATCCGCTGAAGCCGGAGGTGTACCACCAGATGGCCGAGGCGGTGCGCGGGATCGGCGAGGCGTGCCGCATGCTGGAGACACCCGTCACCGGAGGGAACGTCTCGCTGTACAACGAGAATCCGCGCGGTGCCATTTTTCCGACTCCCACCATCGGGATGATCGGCGTGGTCGAGGACATCGACCATGTGACCACGTCGGCTTTCCGAATGCCGGGGGACGCGATCATCCTGCTCGGGCGCAACACCGACGAGCTGGGCGGAAGCGAGTACCTCAAGGCCGTCCATGCCACGGTGGCGGGGGACGCGCCGGCGATCGACCTCGCCTTCGAGCGGGCGCTGCAGCGCGCGCTGCTGGACGCCATCCGGGGGGGGCGCATCCGCTCGGCGCACGACTGCGCCGAGGGAGGGCTGGCGGTGGCGATCGCCGAATGCTGCTTCGGCGGGGGCTCCGCTCCCCTCGGAGCGGAGGTGAGCCTGGAGGACGACCTCCCCTCGGCGGCGCTCCTCTTCGGAGAGGCGCAGAGCCGCGTGGTGGTGAGCTGCCCCGCCTCGAAGGCGGAGGAGCTGAGGGAGCACTTCGAGGGACGCGGCGTGCCGGCCGTCCGGATCGGCACGGTGGGGTCGCCGGACGGCCGCCTGCGCATCCGGGCCCGCGAAGCCGTCGTCGATGCGCCGATCGCGGACCTCGCCCGAATCTACGAGCGGGCGATTCCCCGCCGGATGGACGGCACCCCCGAGGAGATCGGCGCCGAGCTGCACCCGGAGGTGGCGGCGCCGTAAGGAGATCGGCTGTCGGCGTGAGGCCTCGTCGGCCGTCCCCTCGCTTCCGGCGGACCGGGGATCCAACCGCCGGGTGGTGGGTATGGGCAGGCTCCCACACCCGATCGGAGATCGCACCCGAGGTCCGGCACTCGTGCAGAGGTGGCTTACATGTGCGGAATCGTTGGCGTCAGCGGAATCCCGGAAGCCGCCAAGGTGGTTTTCCTGGGGCTGTACTCTCTGCAGCACCGGGGGCAGGAGGCTGCGGGGATCGTCTCCGCGCGGCGTCCGGAGGAGGGCGGCAACCGGATCCACAAGGAGACGGGGCTGGTCTCCGACGCCTTTGGCGAGGCGCGCCTCCAGGAGCTGCACGGCGACACCGCCCTCGGGCACATCCGCTATTCGACCGCCGGAGGCGCGGGGCTCCACAATGCCCAGCCGCTCCTGGTCCGCTATTCCGAGGGCGAGCTGGCGCTGGCCCACAACGGAAACCTCACCAACGCCCAGGAGCTCCGCACGCGGCTCGTGGACGAGGGAGCGCTCTTCCAGTCGACCATCGACTCGGAGGTGATCGTGCACCTCGTCGCACGCTCGAGGCGCGACGGGGTGGACGCGCAGATCGACGACGCGCTCTCGCAGCTGGAGGGCGCATTCTCCCTCCTCATCACCGTCGGCGACACCCTCTACGTCGCGCGCGACCCGCACGGCTTCCGCCCGCTGGTGCTCGGCCACCGCGACGGCGGCCTGGTGGTCGCGTCCGAGACGTGCGCGCTCGACATCGTGGGCGCGCGCTACCTGCGCGACGTCGAGCCGGGCGAGGTCCTGCGCATCCGCGACGGCGAGATGACGCGGCTCCGCCCGCTGGTCTCCTACGCCCCCGCCGCTCCGTGCGTCTTCGAGCTCGTCTACTTCGCCCGGCCGGACTCCCGGCTCTGGGGGCTCTCGGTGGACCGGGCGCGGCGCGCGTTCGGGCGTCAGCTCGCGATCGAGCAACCGGCGGAGGCCGACTGCGTGATCTCCGTCCCCGACTCGGCGAACTCCGCGGCGCTCGGATTCGCGGAGACGTCCGGCATCCCGTTCGAGCTGGGCCTGATCCGCAACCATTACGTGGGCCGCACCTTCATCGAGCCCTCGCAGGCGGGGCGCGACTTCAAGGTTCGGCTGAAGTACAGCCCGGTGCGGGAGGTCCTCTCGGGGAAGCGGGTGGTGGTGGTGGACGACTCGCTGGTGCGGGGGACGACCTCGCAGGGGCTGGTGGCGCTGCTGCGCGAAGCGGGGGCCACGGAGGTCCACTTCCGACTCGCCTCGCCGCCGGTACGGCATCCCTGCTTCTACGGGATCGACATGCCGACGCGCGAGGAGCTGATCGCCGCGCGCCTCAGCACCGAGGAGATTCGCGACCAGCTCGGCGTGGACTCGCTCGGTTACCTCTCGCTCGAGGGGATGAACGAAGCCGTCTCGGAGCTGGGCACCGTCTGCTCCGCCTGTTTCTCCGGGAACTATCCCGCCCCGTTGGTGGACGCCGAGCGCGGGTTCGCGATGGCCGCCGGCTGCGACTGAGATCGGGAAGCACGGGGCGCGCTACCTCCCTGTCCCCTCGTCGAGCGCCTCCACGGCGAGGACCAGGGTGCGGACGGCGCCGACGAAGAAACCCGGTTCGATCCGCTCCACGTCGTCGGTGGGACGGTGATAGTCCGGGTGGTCCTCGACGCCGAAGTAGACGAAAGGGATCCCGGCCTCGTGAAAGACGCCGTGGTCCGACTGCATCGTCCAGTCGTCGGCGCCGAGGTTCGGAGAGTCGTGCCCCAGGCGGAGCGAGACGGGCGCCCCGACGGTGAGCCGCTCCAGCACCGGCCGGAGGAAAGGGTAGTGATAGGCCCCCGCGGCGAAGAGCTCCCCCCGCTCGTTCCGCCCCACCATATCGAAGTTCACGTTCAGCTCGATGGCCTCGTGGGGCACCGGGGAGTCCGCCAGGAAGGCCCGGGCTCCGCGCAGCCCTCCCTCCTCCGCGTCAAGCGCGGCGAAGACGATTGAGTGCTCCGGCGAGTTGCGCGCGAAGTGGCGCGCCAGCGCCAGCAGCGCCGCCACCCCCGAGGCGTTGTCGTCCGCCCCGTTGTGGATCTCCCCGTTCCGGATCCCAACGTGGTCGTAATGGGCGGTGATCACCAGGTATCGCTCCGGCCGGCTCGTCCCCCTCACGAAACCGACCAGGTTCGCCGCGGCCGCGGAGCCGCCCTTCTCCCCCGGCAGGGAGAACGGCCGTTCGAGGCCGCCCTCGAACGGCGTCACCCCCGCCTCCAGGAGGGCCGCGCGCACGAAGCGGCGGGCGCGCTCTCCGCCCCGCGTGCCGGCGCGGCGGCCCTCCATCGAGTCGGCCGCGAGGATGCGGAGGTCCGCCAGAAGACGCGCCGAATCGACCGGCACCGTGGCGGGCCTCTGCGCCGCCGCTGCGGGCGCGCCCGCGGCAGAAGCCAGGGCCGCCAGGAAGAGGAGGGTACGGAAGTTGGGCATCGGAGGTCCGGGGAAAGGGTCAGTCGCGGCCCCGGCGGGCGACCGCTTCGGCGATCAGCGGGCCGTGCAGCTTGCCGTTCTCGATGAAGATCTTGTTGGCGTCGTTCCCCGCCGCCACCACCCCGGCGAGGAAGACGCCGGGCACGTCGGTCTCCATGGTGGAGGGGTCGTGCGCGGGAATTCCCGTCCGTCCGTCCACCGTCACGCCGACGCGGAGGAGGAGCCCCGGATCCGGAACGTATCCGATCATCGCCAACACCCAGTCGTTCGGGAGGGTGCGACGCTCGCCCGTGTCGAGGCTCTCGACCACGACCTCGGCGGGGCGGATCTCGAGCAGACGGTGGCGCCAGAGGGCGGGAATCGAGCCCTCGGCGATGCGGTTGTCGATGTCGGGGCGAACCCAGGGCTTCACCCCCCGGTCGAGCTCGTCGAACAGGTGGACGAGGGTGACGCGCGCACCCTCGCGCCAGCAGGTGAGCGCCGCGTCGGCCGCCGAGTTCCCCCCGCCCACCACCAAGAGGTCCTGCTCGAAGTAGGGGAAGGACTCGGTGAAGTAGTAGCTCACCTTCGGCAGGTCGGCGCCGGGGACCTCGAGTCGGCGAGGGTTGTCGTAGTAGCCGGTGGCGACCACGAGGTTGCGGGCGCGGTATTCCCGCTCCGCGCCGCGGCGGAGCGTGCGGGCGCGGAAGAGGCCGCCCTCCTTCTCGACCGCCACCACCTCCTCGAACTGGCGGACGTCGAGGCCGAAGTAGCTCGTCACCTTCCGGTAGTAGCGGAGCGCCTCCCGCCGCGTTGGCTTATCGCCGGCGGTGGTGAAGGGCAGACTCGCGATCTCCAGCTTCTCGGGTCCGCTGAAGTAGGTGGTATACGTCGGGTGCTCGATCATCGACTGCGTGACCGCGCCCCGATCGGAGAGGACACAACTCAGCCCCCGGTCCCGGGCCGCCACCCCCACCGCGATCCCGCAGGGACCCGCCCCCACCACCAGAATATCGATCGTCTCGCTCGCTTCCACTTCTCGCCCGTCTCGTTCCGTTGGAAGGTGTCCGACCCGAATGCGGCGAGGGACCTCTGGGTCGGAGATCCCTCGCAGCCCGCGACGGTCGATCTGGCCGGGTACCCCGCTACGCTCCCTCCGCCGCACGCAGCCCCCGCTCCAGGTCCTCGATCAGGTCCCCGGCGTCCTCGATGCCCAGCGAGAGCCGCAAGAAGCCGTCCCCGATTCCGGCGGCGCGGCGCTGTTCGGCGCTCATCGCGGCGTGCGAGGTGTGCCGCGGCTCGGAGACCAGCGAGTCCACTCCACCCAGGCTGGGCGCGAGCTTAATCACCCGGAGGGCGCGCACGAAGCGCGTCGCGGCCCCGCCCCCACCGCGCAGCTCGATGGAGACCATTCCGCCGAACCCCGCGAGGAGGCTCGCCGCGCGCTCATGGTCGGGATGGGACCAGAGGCCGGGGTGGTGGACCCGCGCGATCTCGGTCCGCTCCGAGCACCAGCGGGCGATCGTCATCCCGTTTTCGTTGTGCCGCTGCATCCGCACGGCCAGGGTCTTGACGCCGCGCTCGAGCAGCCACGCGGCGTGGGGGTCCAGCACCGCCCCGAAGGTTTGCGCCCGCGTCCGCACCTCCCTCACCGCCTCCTCACTCCCGCAGACTACCCCGGCGGTCACGTCGCTGTGCCCGCCCAGGTACTTGGTGGCGCTGTGGATCACCAGATCCGCCCCGTGGTCCAGCGCGCGGAAGTTGATCGGGGTGGTGAAGGTCGCGTCCACCAGCACGGCCGCCGCGACCTTCCGCGCGACCTCGGCGAGGGGCCCCGGGTCGGTGACCCGCAGGAGCGGGTTCGAAACCGTCTCCATCAGGAGGACGCGCGTGTTCGGCCGCACCGCGTCGCGCCACCCGGCGGCGGTGAAGTCCACGTACGAGGTCTCGATGCCGAGGCGCGAGAGCTCTCGATCGAGGAGGGTGCGCGTCCCGCCGTACAGCGCCTCGGCGGCGAGGACGTGGTCCCCCGCTTTCACCCGCGACAGGAGCGCGGACGTCATGGCGCCCATCCCGCTGCCCAGCACCACGCAAGCCTCGGCGCGCTCCAGCGCGCAGAGGCGCTCCTCCACCCGCCGGTGGTTCGGATTGTTGAGGTAGCGCGTGTAGAGGAGCTCTCCCTCGCCCAAGGGATCGCTGAAGAAGGTGGTCGTCTGATAGATCGGATTCACCGCGGGAGCGCCCGCCTCGTACGGGGGCTCTCCCGCGTGGACGGCGCGGGTGGAGGGGCCGCCTCCGGACGGGTCGTCCGCGAGGGTCGTCGGAGTCATGGCTCGATCCGTAGCAGGGAGGAAAGGGCGCAGTAGCTCGCCGCGGGGAGGGAGACCGCCACGCGCTGCCCGAGGAGGCGCGCGAGGGCGGCGCCGGTCGCCGTTTCGGAGAGACCCGCCTCCGCCGCCACGTCGGCCGCCGAGGCGCGCCCCAGCGACAGGAGCGCCGCCCAGCACGCCCGCTCCGGCGGATCGGCCGGGCCGAGAAGCCGGGGCAGCCCCTCCTCGTCCTGCGCGACGAGCAGGAGCGAGTGCCGGTCCAGCACCGCCTCCACCGCCTCCTGGTGGTGCTCCCGCAGCCCGCGGGCGACGAAGTACGCCTCGGCGGGCCGGTCCTGCTCCAGGAAGCGGAGCAGGAGCTTCGCCACGATCTCGTCCGCGCAGGAGTAGTCCAGCACGTGCACCTGCGAGAAATCGAGAACGGAGAGGCAGAGGGTCGCGCCGGACTCCAGCTCGGAGATCTGGCTCTCAACGCCCATGCGGATCGCGCGGCCCGTGGGCCGGGTCACCAGGTTGCTGTAGAACGAGGTCACCGTGCGCCGCAGGAGCTTCGTGAGGTCGATCGCGAGGGAGGAGACGGCGCGCTCGGCCGCCATCCTCAGCCGGGACCCTGCTCGCCCAGCTCCAGCGTCTCCATCCTGTCGCCGCGCTGCAGCCGACCCACCACGTCGAGCCCCTCGACCACCTTTCCGAACACCGTGTGCACGCCGTTGAGGTGGCGGCAGCTCCCCTCGCTCAGGACGATAAAGAACTGGCTCCCCCCGGTGTTCTTCCCGGCGTGCGCCATCGAGAGAGCCCCCGCTTCGTGGGTGCGCGGGTTCCCCTTCGTCTCGCACTGGATGGTATACCCGGGCCCGCCAGTCCCCACCCGCGAGTCGTCGAGCGGGTACTGCTTGGTGAGGGGATCGCCCCCCTGCACCACGAACTCCGGGATCACCCGGTGGAAGACGATCCCGTCGTAGTACCCGTCGCCCACCAGCTTCTTGAAGTTCTCCACCGTCTTGGGCGCCTCCTTCTCGTACAGCTCCGCCGTGAAGTCGCCCTTGTTCGTGTGGAAGGTAACTGTGTCCATGTTGAGCTTTCTCCTGTGATGGTCGTCGTCGGCTAGCCGCAGCCTTCATCCCCTCGCCGGCAGCACGATCAGGATCTGCGAGCCCGGGAAGGGGGCCAAGTCGGTCTCCAGGGGCGGGGCGTCGTCCCAGTCGGGGATGTCGGCGATGCGCGAGGTGCCGCTGCGGATCGCCACCTTGCCGCCCCAGCGGCCCACCCGGCTGCGGATCTGCTTCAGCCCCTGCCCCCGGCCGGGATCGCGGAAACGGGTCACCCCGTGGAGGAAGGCGGCCTCCAGCGCGGTCGCGTCGCTCCAGCGATCGCCGAAGCGTGCCGCGTGCTCGCGGGCGAGCGAGCCGCGGAAGCCGATGCCGAGGTCCATCACCGCGATCACCACCACCTGCCGCCCCAGGCGGCGGGCCCAGTTATAGGTCTGGATCCCGACGTAGCCGCCGGCTTCCGCGTGTTCGATGATGTTCTGGCAGACCTCGGAGAGGATCATGCTGAACATCGCCGCGTCCGCGCCCGAGTAGCCGAGCCGTTCGGTGAGGATCGCACCCGCTCGCTCCTGCACGTGGTCGATCACGCCGTGCACGTCCTCGTGCGAGCGGATCGGCGTGATCTCGAGGAGGACGCTCGAGGCGCCGCCGTCGCGTCTCTGCCGCGGACCGCCGTGCACGTCGAACACTTCCTCGGCGTGCCGCAGGAGCCCCATGCGGCTCAGGTAGCTCACCACGTCCGGGGATTCGGGGAGCTGGAGCACGGGGCGCGTCCCCTCGGCGCCGAGCCGCTGTCCGACCGCCAGCAGGCCGATCATCCCGTACGGATCGGCCCAGCGCACGTGCCGCGCGTCGAGGATGACCGCGGATTCCGAGCGCTCCCGGTCCTCTCCCGCCTCGGCGTCGTCTCGGGTGCTCGCGACATCATGGACCAGCGCGTCGAAGGCGCGCTCGTCGAGGGTCGGAGCGACGGCGATCACTCGTCTCATGGAGGGATCCGGATCGGCTGCGTGGCGCGGGATCGGCTCGGCCTGAAGGTAACACTCCCCGCGGGCCGGACGAAAGGCGGCCGCGGGGCTCTTCACCCGGCGAGTGCGTCCCGGACGGCCAGGTGCAGGGAGGCCGTGGAGGGGTGACGGATCTTGGCGGCGGCCGCTCGGTTGGCGCGCTCCAGCGCGGTGCGCAGCGGATACCCGGCGAGCAGCGAGGCGCAGGCGACGCTCCCCCAGACGTCTCCGCACCCGGTCGGGTCGCCGGGCAGAGTCCCCGTCGCGGGGGCCACGATTCCGCGCTCGGCCCCGCCCCCCGGCGCCGCGAATCCGGCCGCCCGCAGGCGGGGAGGGAGCGGGGCGCGGGCCGCGAAGTGGACGCCGCCGCCGCCGAGCGTCACCAGCGCGAGGGAGGGTCCGTGGCGCAGGAGCTCCTCCGGATCGGCCGCGGGATCGCCGAGGAGAAGCGCCATCTCCGCCTGGTTGAGCTGCACCGCGTCGCAGCAACGGAGCCAGCGCTCCGCGTCCGGAAGGGCGCGCGGCACGCGCGGGCCGCCGACCGCCGGGCCGAGGAAGAGGGAGTGGAGGTCCACGTAGACCGGCCCCGCGAAGGCGGCGCGGAGCCGCTCGAGCGTCTCCAGCTCCATCTCGAAGCCGGAGAGGAAGTTCAGGTAGAGGGCGTCCAGGGGGCGGACGAGCGGCTCCAGCTCCTCCCAGCTCCAGGGCGGGACGCCGCCGGTGAGGATCTCGCGGCGATGCGCGGCGTCCTCGTAGCGGAGCTCCACCCGGCTGTTCGCCTCCGGCACGACGCGCACGCCCGGGGAGAGGTCGAGCCCTGGCAGCTCGCGGAGCCGCGCCAGCGCGGCCTCCGAGAGATCCTCCCCCACCTTGACGATCGGCCGGACTCGCCACCCCGGAGGCGCCGCGGCCGCCAGCGCCGCGAAGGAGTACACCGCCCCGCCCCACTGCTCGACGACGCCTCTCGCCGAAGGATGGCGGATGCGGTCCCAGACCAGGGTGCCCACCGCGCCGAGGGATCTCAAGAATCCGTTCAGACGCTGCCGTACGTCGCCTTCTTGAACATCGCGACCGCGCCGACCACACCGGCCGTCCCGGGAAGCTCGCCGGGGACGATGCGGCAGCCCTCCTCGGCGGCGCGGAAGGCGCGGCGGCGCACCTCCGCCCGCAGCGGAGTGAAGAGGTGGTCTCCGGCACGCGTCACGCCGCCCGCGATCACGATCATCTGCGGGTTCAGGATGTTGATGATGTTCGCCACGGCGGCCCCGAGGAACCGGGCGGTGTCCTTCATCACCTCGGTGGCGTAGAGGTCGCCCTGCACGACCGCCTCGTACACCGTGGCGGCGCTGATCTGGTCGAGCTTCCCCTCCACCAGGTCCAGGAGGAGGGTGTCGATCCCCGCCTCGATCCCCTCCACCGCGCGGAGGGCGATCGCGGGTCCGGAGGCGTACGCCTCGACGCACCCGTAGTTGCCGCACTTGCACTTGCGTCCGGTCGAGTCGATGGTCATGTGCCCGATCTCCCCGGCGACGTCGGAGAAGCCGTGGTAGATCTCACCGCCGAGCACGATCCCGCCGCCGATGCCCGTCCCCAGCGTGAAGCCGACCAGCGTGTCCACCTTCCGCCCCGCCCCGAGCCACCACTCGCCATAGGTCGCGCAGTTCGCGTCGTTGTCGAGCACCGCGGGCAGCCGAACCGCGTTGGAAACCAGGTCTCGCAGCGGGAAGTTGCGCCACCCCAGGTTGGGGGTGTTGATCACCACTCCCGCCTTCCGGTCGAGCGGGCCGGGCGATCCGATTCCCACCCCCGCCACGTCGTCGCGCGTTCCGCCCTCGATACGCAGCACGTCGTCGATGGAGCTCTGGACCATATTCACGATCCGGTCCACCACGAACTTCGCCCCCCTGACGGAGTCGGTCGGGAGGATCCGCAGCCCCTTCACCTCCCCCCCGTCGATCGCGAGCAGCCCCACGACGATATTGGTGCCGCCCAGGTCGACCCCGACGATCCAGCGCTTGGCTCTGGTCACGAGCTGCATCCTCTCTCAGGAAATGATCCGGTCCAGCTGCGAGCGGACGGCGGCGTCCACTTCCTCGGCGCCGATCAGCCGCAGGCACTCGCGCTCCCCGTCGGCGAGCTGGTAACCGGGGCCGCTGCGGGGGCACTCGTTCCGCACGCAAGGGACGCACGGAAGGGAAGGGCGACGCAGGATCCGGTGCTCTTCTCCGAGCACCCCGGTGCTGGCGGGGTCGCCCGCCCCCCAGAGGGAGACGGTGGGCGTCCCGACCGCGGCCGCCAGGTGGAGCGGACCGCTGTCGTTCGAGAGCACCACCGCGCACTCTTCCAGGCCGGCGGCCAGAAGGGCCAGGTCGGTGCGGCCGCCCAGGTCGTGGGCCCAGCTCCCGGCCACTCGGGCCGTCAGCTCCCGCTCGACGGCGGAGCCGAAGACGACCGTCTCGATCCCCCCCGCCGTCAGCGACCGGGCAACCGAGGCGAAACGCTCCGGGGCCCATCGTCGGGAGCTCGCGTGGCTCCCGGGGAAGATCCCCACCCGCGGCGCTCCCCCCGGCGGGAGCAGCTCGCCCCAGCGCGCCCGGTGTCGGGCGGGCACCTCCAGCCGCGGAACCGGCGGGTGCGCCGGGATCTCACCCGTCGCCAGCCACAGGTACGCCGCGACGCGGTGCATCGGTGGGACGGACCGGACGCCTACGGGTTCGGTGAGCAGGATCCGACGCCGGTCGGCCGCCGAGCCGCGGCGCCGGCGCACCTGCCCGAGGCGCAAAAGGAGCGCCGAGGAGAAGGAGGGAGTGAGCAGTACTCCGCGGGCGTAGCGGCGGCGGCGCAGCTCGGCGGCGAGCCGCATCATCGCGCGGGCGCCGCGATCCAGCGGGAGCACCTCGGCCACCGCCGCCTCGATCCCCCGCCCGCGGTCGGCTTCGCGCGCCACTTCCAGCAGCGGGGCGAGCCAGCGGGCCACCACCACGTCCGCCGGGCCGGCCGCCTTCAGCGCCGGGAGCGCCATCACCAGATCCCCGAGGTGGTTCGGCGCGCGGACGAGGAGGCGTCTGGCCACGCCTCAGCCCCCCGGCAGCGGATCCGGGGCGAGCTCGGCCAGACCCGTCCTCGCCCGCACCTCGCCCTCCCGCCGGATCCGCGCCAGGATCTCGCGGTTGCGGCGGAGGGTCTCGGCGTTCCGATAGGGCCGCTCGTGGTGCAGGTGGACGCAGATCGCGCGATGACGGACCTGCTTGCCGCGCAGCCCCAGGTTCCGCAGCCGGTACCCGAGCGCCCGATCGAGTCCGCCGTACCCCATCTCGGCTTCGAAGCCGTTGGCTCTCTCGATGGCCGCGCGCCAGGTGGAGGCGTTGTGCCCGCCGAACCGCGTCCGCGTCGGCGTCAGCCGATCCAGGAGGGCGGCGATCGAGGGAGAGGGGACGAGGCGCAGGGCGCGTCGGCCCGGCCTCCACCCGTTCGCGCGCAGCCAGCCCAGCTCGGCGAAGCGCCCGCTGCGGATGTCGTCGAGCGACAACCGCTCGCTCAGCTCCGCCGGAATCCGCAGACATCCGCCGGAGAGGAAGCGGCCCGGCTCGGCCTGCTCGGCGTGGACCCGTACCAGGTCGCGGCGGGGAATGCAGTCGCCGTCGGAGAAGACGAGGTAGTCGCCCGTGGAGGCGAGGATCGCGCGGTTGAGGATCTCGCACTTTCGGAAGCCCCGGTCCTCGTGCCAGACGTGCTCCACCCCGAGCCCCGTGGCCGTCCGTACCCGTTCGATCGTCTCCGCGGTCTCCGGCCCCGAACCGTCGTCCGCCACCACGAGCTGAAAATCCGCGTGGGACTGACGGGCGTATCCCCAGAGGACCATCTCCAGCGCCCGCGGCTGATCGTAGGTGGTGACGATGACGGAGATTCGCATGACGCTTCAGCCTTCGGGACCGACGGCGAACGGGGGGTGCTCGACCGGGACGCAGAGGGCCTCCTTCGAACCGCTCCCGGCGAGGCCTTCGATGAGCTCCACTCGATAGCCGCAGGCGTCCAGGAGGCGCTCGCAGGCGGCATGGATCTGGGGCTCGTGGGTGGAAAGGAAGATGAGAGGACGATACCGGAGGAGCACTTCGCGCGCCCCGGCCAGTACCGCACCCTCCGCCCCCTCGACGTCGATCTTGAGGACCGCGGGACGGATCCGCCGCAGCTCCACGAAATCGTCGAGCCTCACCGCCCTCACCTCCAGGTCGCCGGAAGCGCTGACGTGGCCGGTCCCGCTCCCGGGGCCCGGCTGGAAGCCGATGGTGCCTGCGCGGTCGAAGACGGCGGACTCCTCGACCGACACGTTCCGGCACCGGTTGAGAAAGGCGTGGCGCCGAAGGTACCAGGCGTTCCGCGGGTCGGGCTCGAACGAGTACACCCTCCCGCTCCCCCCCACCAGGAGGGACGCGAGCAGCGTATAGTAGCCGAAATGCGCCCCCAGGTCGAGCACCGCGTCCCCGGGCCCGACCACGCTCTCGAACAGGCGGCTCTGCGCCTCCTCGTAGGTGCCGCCGAGCACCCGCCACACCTTTCCTCCCGCGGCCGGAAGCCACCAGCGGCCCCGCAAGCGGCCCCGGACGATGGGAACCGGAACGGCGACTCTCTGCTCCCGCACGCGCGTCTTCCGCGGTACGTGGTCAGCTCTCGACCCGCAGGACGGCCAGGAAGGCCTCCTGCGGGATTTCGACCGTCCCCACCTGCTTCATCCGCTTCTTTCCCTCCTTCTGCTTCTCGAGGAGCTTCCGCTTCCGGGTGATGTCGCCGCCGTAGCACTTCGCGGTCACGTTCTTCCGCAGCGCCTTCACGCTCTCGCGGGCGATGATCTTGTTGCCGATCGCCGCCTGCAGCGCCACGTCGAACATCTGGCGGGGGATCAGCTCCTTCAGCTTTTCGGCCACGGAACGGCCGTATTCGTACGCCTTCTCCTCGTGGATGATCACGCTGAAGGCGTCGATCTCGTCGCCGTTGATCAGCATGTCCAGCTTCACCAGCCGGTTGGGGCGGTACTCGGCGAGCTCGTAGTCGAACGAGGCGTAGCCGCGCGTGGCCGATTTCAGGCGGTCGTAGAAGTCGAGGACGATCTCCGCCAGCGGGAGATCGTAGGTGAACTCCACGCGCGTGGGGTCCAGGTAGCTCATCCCGCGGAACTCGCCGCGGCGCTCGTGGCACAGCTTCTGAACCCCGCCGATGTAGTCGGTGGGGACCACGATGCGCGCGTGGACGTAAGGCTCCTCGATCCGGTCGATCCGAGTGCGGTCGGGGAGATCGGAGGGGTTCTCCAGCTCCCTGACGTCTCCGTTGGTCATCACCAGCCGGTACTCCACGTTCGGGACGGTGGAGATGAGGTCGAGGTCGAACTCGCGCTCGAGCCTCTCTTGGATGATCTCCATGTGGAGGAGCCCGAGGAAGCCGCAGCGGAAGCCGAACCCCAGCGCAGTCGAGACCTCGGGCTCGTAGTTGAGGGATGCATCGTTCAGCTTGAGCTTCTCCAGCGCGTCGCGAAGCTCCTCGTACTGCTCGGTGTCCGTCGGATAGAGCCCCGAGAACACCATCGGCTTGACCTCCTTGTACCCCGGCAGGAGCTCGTCCGCGCGGTGGCCGGCGTCCAGGATGGTGTCGCCCACCTTGGTGTCGGCGACCCGCTTGATGGAGGCGCTGAGGTAGCCCACCTCGCCCGTCCGCAGCTCCGGCGCCTTCACGTGGCCGAGCTGGAGGTATCCCACGTCGTCGAGCTCGTACTCCGCGTCGTTCGAGCCGAAGGCGATCCGCATTCCGGGACGGAACACCCCGTCCACCACGCGCACGCTGGGGACGGCGCCCACGTACTTGTCGTAGTAGGAATCGAAGATGAGAGCACGCGGCGGCGCTCCGGGGTCGCCCTGCGGCGGCGGAACGCGACTGACGACCGCTTCGAGGATCTCCGGGATGCCGAGTCCCTCCTTGGCGGAGGCGTAGATCACCTCGCCGGCCTCCACGCCCAGCAGGTCCACCAGCTCGTCGCGGCGTCGCTCCGGCTCCGCCCCCGGGAGGTCGATCTTGTTGAGGACGGGGATGATCTCCAGCCCCGCGTCGAGCGCCAGGAAGAGGTTGGAGAGCGTCTGCGCCTGGATCCCCTGCGAGGCGTCCACGACCAGGATGGCTCCCTCGCACGCCGCCAGCGAGCGCGAGACCTCGTAGGTGAAGTCCACGTGTCCGGGGGTGTCGATGAGATTGAATTGATAGGTGCGCCCGTCCGCCCCGCGGTACTGCATCCGCACCGCGTTCAGCTTGATGGTGATGCCGCGCTCGCGCTCCAGTTCCATCGAATCCAGGACCTGCTCCTTCATCTGCCGGGCCTGGAGGGTCTCCGTCGCCTCGATCAGGCGGTCGGCCAGTGTGGACTTCCCATGGTCGATGTGGGCTACGATGCAGAAGTTCCGGATGTGGTCGATGAGCACGATTCGGCTCGCTGCGCTTCGGTCAGAAAGGTCGGATGAAGTCGGGGAAAGATAGCGGCGCGCGCCGGGGGGAGAAAGTCCCGTGGCTCCGGGCGACCGGCCGGCTCCCGGCCGGGATTTCAGATCCGGCCGCGGCCGGCCGAGACTTTTCTCCGGCGCCCCGCGCCCCCGCGACCTCCATCCCCGAGGGAGACGAGATGAACTGGCATTCGATCCGGCTCGCCGCCGCGACGGTGGCCGCGGCAGTCGCCGCCGCCCCGGCGGCGGCACAGGTGACCCTCGCCCCCCGCGCGCTCGGAATGGGCGGCGCCTTCGTGGCCGCGGCCCGCGGGAACGAGACGATCTTCCTCAATCCGGCGAATCTCGGCCTGACCGGCACGCCCGAGTGGTCGATCGCCTTCCCGCAGCTCTCCGTGGGCGGCGACATCGTCGGCCCCGCGTTCCGGGATCTGCCGGACATCGTCAACTACGACGACGCGGACCCGGCGCGCCGCGACGAGATCCTCGCCGCCATCCCGGCCGGCGGAACCGAGATCCGCTACGACGTGCGCGCCCCGCTCGTGGCACTGCAGACCGGGCGCTTCGCCCTGGGCGTGGCGTACGGATCGATCGGCCGGCACTCGGTCGGAAGAGATGTCGTGGAGCTCCTCTTCAACGGCTACCAGGACGGCCGCACCGATTACTCGGTCGGCGACACGCGCGGCAGCCGCGTCACCTTCTGGGATTTCGCCGCCGCCTATGGCCGCCGCGTCGGCCGGGTGAGCTTCGGAGTCGCCGCGCACTACATCCGCGGGGGAACCGTGCTGAACGCTCGGCTCTTCGAGCCGAGGATCGACGCGGAAGCGCGCGCCATCGAGGTCGACTACCGCACCGTCTTCGCCCGCGGCGGCCAGGGGTACGGCCTGGACTTCGGCGTGGCCGCGCAGCCGTTCCCCTCGATCACCCTGAGTGCCTCCTTGAAGAACGCCGTCGGCCGGATGGAGTGGTCGGACGAGCTCTACACCCGCTCGCTCACCCTCGACCGCGCCGACTTCGACGACGGCGAGTACATGATCCTGGAGGACCGCTACGAGAGGAGCGAGACGCGGGTCGATCCGGCGGCCGCCCCTCTCGCGGTGCTGCAGACGGCGCAGGGGCTGTACGACGGGGCCGACTTTCCCGCCACGCTCGACGCAGGCGCCGCCTGGCAGGGCTCGCGGGGAACGACCCTCTCGGCCTCGTACCGCGATCGCCTCGGCCAGGGCCGCCTCTCGGGCGAGTGGAAGTCGATGGCGGGCGTGGGGATCCAGCAGAAGCTCCCGCTCATCACCTTACGCGCCGGATACGCGTCGAACCTCGACGGCGGCGCGATGTCGACCGGCGGCCTCTCGCTCGGCGTGCTGCAGTTCGGCATCGCGAAGGTGGACCATGGAGAGGCCTCCCGCGCCGCCCGCACCGGCTGGATCGGGACCTTCGGCATCGGCGTCCGTACCAAGGCGGAAAAGAACTGAGCGTGCTACCTGCTACGTGCTTGGTGCTCCGTGACGTTCGCGAGGGGCCGGGACCTCGCGCTGACGTCCCGGCCCCTCGGTATTCACAGGATGGCCGAGCTACGTAGCACTCAGCACGTAGCCATCAGCACTTCACCTCGTCAGCGCCCGGACCGCCTCCAGGCCCGCCGGATCCCACTTCGGGCGCTCCGCCGCGTTGGCGATGTCGGCGACGGTGTAGAAGATCAGCTGGGAGACGCGCGACGTCTTGTCCACGTCCAGCTTCTCCACCTCGTCGGAGGGGCGGTGATAGTCCTCGTGGACGCCGGTGAAGAAGAAGAGCGCGGGGATCTCCTTGCGGGCGAAGTTGAAGTGGTCGGAGCGGAAGAAGAAGCGCTCCTCCGGCCAAAGGTCGTCCGACACGGTGAGGCCGAGCTCGGGGTGCCGCGACCCCACCTCGTTCACCACCGCACCGAGCGAGGAGTAGTCCTTCCCGATCACCACCACCGAGTCCGGCGCGTTGCGCCCGATCATGTCCACGTTGACGTTCGCCACGATCCGTTCGAGCGGAAGGGTCGGGTGGTCGGTGAACCAGCGCGAGCCCACCAGCCCCTTCTCCTCTCCGCTGACGTGAAGGAAGACCACCGAGCGGCGGGGCGCCTCCGCGAGAGAGGCGAGGGCCTCGGCGACCTCCAGGATTCCCGCCGTTCCCGACGCGTCGTCGTCGGCGCCGTTGTAGATTGAGTCGCCATCCACCGGCAGGCCCACGCCGACATGGTCGAAGTGGCCGGAGAGCACCACGTATTCGTTACGGAGGGAAGGGTCGGAGCCGGGGAGAACGGCCACCACGTTGGGTGCGCCCTGCGGCGCGATCGAGCGGGCGGTCGCGGCGAAGTGGGCCTCCACCCCGTCCAGCGGGATTGGGGCGCCCGGAGCGGCCCCGAGGCGCGCGGCCGGGATGCCCGCGCGCGCGACCAGGGCCTCGCCGGCGGCGCTGGTAAGATAGAAGACGGCGATCTCGTCATCCGGCAGCATCCCCCGCTGCGGGACTCGGGAGTCCGCGGCGAGCTGGCGGAAGCGCTCCGCCGGGAAGGCGGGGTCCACCACCACGACGAGGGCCACGGCGCCGGCCTCGCGGGCATCGGTCCGGGCGCGCGCGACCTCGGCGCGCCAGTCGCGCGAGTACTCTCCGGGCACCCGCACCATCGGCGCCGCGCCGCGGTAGTCGCCGGGGGGCAGCCCTTCGGCCCCCAGCGGCCCCGCGAATACGAGCCTCGCATGGTTCATGTCCGCCCCGGAGGCGAGGGGCGCGGGCGAAGTGAAGAAGTCGGTGCCGTAGGCGAGCATCCGGTTGTCCTCCATCCCCGGCAGGACGGTCCCGAAGTGCACCGATGCGGTGTCGAGCGCCCAGGTGCCGAAGGGATACCTCTGGTAGAAGGTGCCGTTCTCCCCGCCGGGCTCCAGCCCGAGGCGGAGGTACTCGCTCGCCAGATAGGCGGCGGCCGCCTCCAGCCCCGGGCTGGGGGTATCGCGCCCCCGCAGGGCGTCGGAGGCGAGGAAGCTGACCCGCGCGTAGATGTCCCGCGGCGTGATGGTCTGTGCTCCCACGGGCACGAACGTGACGGCGGAGGCGGAGGGCGAGACCGGCGCCGGAGCGGGGGCGGCGCACGCCGCGAGGGCGAGGACTGCGCCCCCGGACAGCCGAGCGAGCGGACGGATCGGCATTCGGCCTACCTTTTCGATGGAAGAGTGTCGCGGGGCGCGGGGCGGGCGCGGGGCGCAGCGCGGCCCGTGGAGGGCGCCCGGTCCCGGCCGGCGTCGCTCGCCCGCGGCGCCGGACGCGGCGACGCGGGGGTCCCCGTCGCTCCCGAGCGCTCGCCGCCCCTGCGCTCCAGCGCGGGGCGCCGCTCGGGGGTCCGGCGAGGCTCCGGGGCGTCGCGCCGCTCCGGCCGGGCGTCGCGCGGCTCGGGGTCACGCCGCCGCGGCGTCACCGACGGCGGCGCGGGCGCGGGCTGCGCCGAGCGTTCCACGCCGCGCGAGCGGCGGTCCAGCGGCTCCTTGTAGCCGTGGCGCGGCTCCCGATCGCCGTAGCGCTCGCGGAAGTAGTCGCGGCGGTCGCCCCGGTACAGCCGCGCGTCGTAATAGTAGGGGTGCTCGCGCAGGAAGTAGTCCAGCCGGTCGCAAGGACCGTAGGCGGAGCTCCATCCCCAGCCTCGCCCCGACGCTCCGTAGCGGTCGGCGCAGGCGTAGCTCGGATAGCGGTAGCGGCCATCCACGTAGTAGCTGTAGTAGTCCGTGGCGTATGGAACGTACGGGTCGGCGACGAGGAACCGGGAGATCTGCTCCATCGCCCAGAAGGGATCGCCCCGGACGGAGCGGCCGGCGTACGACCAGTCCCACCCGCCGCCGCGGCGGCCCGAGAAGTTGCGGTAGTCGAGCGGCTCAGGGGAGGCGACCAGATAGAAGTAGCCGATCCCCGGCCGCCCCCGCACCAGCCATCCCGCAGCCGAGACCCCCGGTAGCGTGTAGCTCCGCCCGCCCCTCACATACCCCTCGTCCCAGGGACTTCGCGGGTAGAGGAAGTCGAGGTCGCCGTCGGTGTCGATGTGGATCACGGCGACGTACGCATCTTCCGCGACGCTGAAACGGACGTCGAGCCGCTCCCCGCGCCGGTAGTAATCCCGCTCCCGCTCGAGCCAGAGGCGGGCGACGGGATAGCGCGCGCCGCGGTAGTCTCCCCAGCGGCTTCCGGACGACCCGAACCAGGGCGTCTGCCCGGTCAGCGGAGGGGGGGGCACCGTCGCCAGGAGCGCGAGCCAGAGCAGCGGGATACGCATACGGATCTCCATTGAGAGAGGACCGGCCTCCAGAAAAGCAAACTCCATTCCCGGCGGCCCACCCCTGTTTATTTCGGCACCTGGGGGGAGGTTCCGTTAGCGTCGTCGCGCAGGCGTCCCCTGGCGAGGACGGACCGGGCCGCGGTCGGAGGACGGTGGCTCCATTGACGGGCTCCCACCCCCGCCTATAGGTTTGACCGCTCATGGATTGTCCCGAAGAGGTTCGCGTACTCTGGCTCCTGGTGGCGAAGCCGGCGCGACACGTCGTGTCCGGCGGAGGATTGTCGTGCCCCACCCGCTCCTGATCGAAGCCTTCCGAACGGTTCCGCAATTCCCGGAGCTCGCCGGCTCCCTCCCGCGCGCGCGCGAGGCGACGGTGCTGGAGGAGCTGGCGGGTTCCTCCTCCGTGGTGCTGATCGGCGCTCTCCACCGGGCCCGCCCCGAGCGCGTCTGGGTCCTGGTGACGCCAGGCCCCGACTCGGCGGAGCATACCGCGGCCGACTTGGAGGCGCTCCTCGGGGAGGGCGCGGTGTCGCTCTACCCGCAGCGAGAGTCCCTCCCGTACGAGGCGGCCGAGACGCACATCGAGATCGGCGGCCTCCGCGTGGAGGCCCTGGAGGCACTCCTGACCGGCCGCGTCTCCATCCTGGTGACCACCGCCCGCGCGCTGCAGGAGCTCTCCCCCGCCGTCACCGGGCTGGACGAGCTGCAGCTCGTCCTGCGCGTCGGACAGGCCATCCGCCCCGCCGAGATCGGGACGCGCCTGGAGGCGATGGGTTTCGAGCAGGTCGGCATGGTGGAGGAGGTGGGCCAGTTCGCCTCCCGCGGCGGCATCCTCGACGTCTTCGGCTTCGGCTCGCCGGAGCCCGCGCGCATCGAGTTCTGGGGCGACGAGATCGAGTCGATCCGGCACTTCGACGTGCTGACGCAGCTCTCCGTGGGAACCCTTCCGGAGGTGCGCATCCTCCCGGTGGACGTCCGCTTCGCGCCGCGTCCCGAGACGCCTCCGGGTGTTCCCGAGGAGCGGCGCTCGCTCCTCGACTACCTCCCCCCCGAGGCGGTCCTGGTGCACCTCGACGCCGCGACCACCGAGGCGGAGTGGGAGCGGACCTGGGAGGAGGTGAAGCGCCTCCACGCCGCGGAGGCCGGGGCCGGCTCCCGTTCCGAACCCCCGGAGCGCCTCTTCCTGGAGTCGGCCAACGTCTGCGCGCGGGTCGCCGCGCTCCCGCGCCTCTTCGTGGGAGGCGCCGGCGCCCCCGCCGGCGCGCCGCGCATCGCCTTCGGCATCCTCCCGCCCGAGCCGATCGACAGGGACATGCAGCGCCTCGGAAAGGTTCTGCGCAAGGACTCCGAGCGCTCCCTCATCCTGTGCGACAACGAGGGGCAGCTGGAGCGTCTCCAGGAGCTTCTGGAGGAGCTGAGCGTCAGGAGCCGGGTCACCCTGGCGATCGGATCGCTGACCGGCGGGTTCGTGTTGCCGGCGGCGGAGCCCCCGCTGCGGGTGCTCACGGACCACGAGATCTTCCGCCGCACCCGCCGCCTGCGCCGCCGCCGGCAGTTCCGCGGCGGGGTCGCGCTGGAGAGCTTCGCCGCCCTCAAACCCGGGGATTACGTCGTCCACATGGACCACGGGATCGGGCAGTTCCGCGGCATGGAGCAGGTCCGCGTCCGTGAGGAGATCTTCGAGACGCTGGTGATCGAGTACGCGGGCGGAGAGCTCCTGCGCGTCCCGGTGCACCGCATCGACCTCATCGAGCGCTGGATCGCCGACGCCGACGACGCCGTCCCGCCGCGCGTTCACCGCATCGGCGGGCGGGACTGGAGCCGGACCCGTCAGAAGACCCAGAAGGCGATCGAGGAGATGACGCAGGAGCTTCTCGAGCTCTACGCCGCCCGCGAGGCCTCCGTGGGGCACGCCTATCCGCCGGACACCCGCTGGCAGCGCGAGATGGAGTCGGCCTTCCTCTTCGAGGACACTCCGGACCAGCGGCAGGCCACGGACGACGTGAAGCGCGACATGGAGTCGCAGCGCCCGATGGACCGCCTCATCTGCGGGGACGTAGGGTACGGCAAGACGGAGATCGCCATCCGGGCGGCCTTCAAGGCGGTGCAGGACGGAAAGCAGGTGGCGGTCCTGGTCCCCACCACCATCCTCGCCGAGCAGCACTTCCGCAGCTTCTCCGAGCGCCTCGCCAGCTTCCCCGTCAAGATCGAGTCGATCTCCCGCTTCCGCACCGCCAAGGAGCAGCGCGAGGCGCTCGACCGCCTCAAGGCGGGGAAGCTGGACATCGTCATCGGCACCCATCGCCTGCTCTCGCCCGACGTCGAATTTCAGGAGCTCGGCCTGCTGGTGGTGGACGAGGAGCAGCGCTTCGGGGTGAAGCACAAGGAGAGGCTGAAGCAGCTGCGGCAGACGGTGGACGTCATCACCCTGACCGCCACGCCGATTCCGCGTACCCTGCACTTCTCGCTGCTGGGGCTGCGCGACATGACGCTCATCCAGACGCCGCCGCGCGACCGCCAGCCGATCATCACCCACGTCCTCCCCTGGTCGGACGCCGTGATCGACGACGCGATCCGGCGCGAGCTCGACCGGGGCGGACAGATCTTCTTCGTCCACAACCGGGTGGAGACCATCTCCACCGTCGCGCGGCGCGTGGCGCAGCTGGTGCCCGAGGCGCGCGTGGCGGTGGGCCACGGGCAGATGAGGGAGCACGAGCTGGAGGAGGTGATGCGCGGCTTCGTGAGCGGCGCGGTGAACGTGCTGGTCGCCACCTCGATCATCGAGTCGGGGCTCGACGTGCCCAGCGCCAACACCCTGATCGTGGACCGCGCCGACCAGTTCGGACTGGCGCAGCTCTATCAGATCCGCGGCCGCGTGGGGCGGTCCCACCACCGCGCGTACTGCTACCTCCTCATCCCGGAGCACGTCTCCGAGGACGCCGAGAAGCGCCTGCGGGTGCTGGAGCACCACACCGAGCTGGGGAGCGGCTACGGGATCGCGCTGAAGGACCTCGAGCTGCGGGGAGCGGGTAACATCCTCGGCTCGGCGCAGTCCGGATACGTGCACGCCGTGGGGTTCGACACCTACATGCGGCTCCTCGAGCAGACGATCCGGCAGCTCAAGGGCAACGGGGGGCCGAAGGAACACCCGCACGCCGACGTCTCCGTGGACGGTGCGGCCCTCCTCTCGGACGAGTACATTCCGGACGAGGCGCAGAAGCTCCACCTCTATCGGCGGCTGTCGCAGGCCGACTCGGTCACCGAGGTGGAATCGCTGCGCCGCGAGATGCGGGACCGCTACGGCCCCATTCCGCCGGAGGCGGAGACCCTGCTCGCCACCACCGCGCTGCGCCTCCTGGGGCGCGACCTGGGGATCGAGCGCATCCTGGTGCGCCCGTGGGACGCGCGGCTCAACTTCCGCAAAGGCCTGGGGCCGCGCATGTCGGCGTTGCAGACCGCCTTCGCGCAGTGGCAGCTCGAGGTGGAGCTGCAGCGGACTCTTCCCCTCTCGCTCACCCTGCACCGGCGGGGCCCGGAGCCGATGGAGACGATGCTGATCGGCGCGCTGAGCGTCCTCTCGCGGGACAAGTCGATCGCGGCCTGAGGCGTTCGCATCTCGCCGCGGCGGCTGCGCGCGATCCTGTCGGGCCGGGGCCGCTCGACGGCACCCCGGCCGCGCGGCGATCTTCGCCGACCTATTCACCCCTGGACGGAGACTGACATGAAGTTTTCCCGCTGGCTGCTGCTTCCGGTCGCAGCCCCGCTGCTCTTGAGTGGATGTGGGAGATTCGGGGAGGCGATGACCGCGCATACGGACGTCGTGGCGCGCGCCGCCGGAAAGGAGCTCCGCGTCGAGGAGGCGGCCCAGCTGCTGGCCTCGAACCCGCAGGTTCCCCCGGACCCACAGGTGGTCCGGGCGCTGGCGGAGGTCTGGGTAGACTACACCCTCCTCGCCTCCGCGGTCGCCGAGGACTCCACCCTCGGCGCGGTGGACCTCGAAGCCTTCACCGCGCCGGCGCGGGAGCAGAGCCTGGTGCTCAAGCTGCGCGAGCAGGTGATCAGCCCGGACACCACCTTCACCCAGGAGGAGGTCGACCGGGCCTGGGCGACCGAGGGCCCCGGCGTCGAGCTGCGCGCGCGTCACATCCTCCTCCGCATCCCCGCCGAGGCGACTCCGGCCCAGCGAGACAGCGTGGCGCAGCTCGCCGCGTCGCTTCGCCAGCGGGCGCAGGCCGGCGAGGACTTCGCCGCGCTGGCGCAGCAGTTCTCGGAGGATCCGGGGAGCGGCGCCCGCGGCGGCGACCTCGGCTTCTTCGGCCGCGGACGGATGGTCGCACCCTTCGAGGAGGCCGCCTTCGCCCTGGAGCCGGGGCAGATCAGCGAGGTCGTCGAGTCACCGTTCGGCCTGCACATCATCAAGGTCGAGGAGCGCCGGCAGCCCGAAGTCGGCGAGCAGCGGGAGGAGTTCGAGAAATTCCTCGTACAGCAGGCGCAACAGCAGGCGGAGACCGCCTACCTCGACTCGCTGGCCGCCGCCGCGGGGGTCCAGCTCCAGGCGGGCGGGCTGGCGGTGGTGCGTGAGATCTCGAGCCGGCCCGAGATGTCGCTGCGCGGCCGCGCCGCCGAGCCGGGAGATCGCCACCTACGCGGGCGGAGCCCTCACCACCGGCGAGTTCGTCGACTTCATCCGCAGCCAGCCGCCGCAGGTGCAGAGCGCCTTCTCCACCGCCTCCGACGAGCAGCTGGAGAGCGCGGTGCAGCAGCTGGTGCGCAAGGAGCTCCTCCTGGCCCAGGCGCGCGCCCACGACATCGCCCTCTCCCGCGAGGAGGAGGAGGCGATCCGCGTCGAGGCGCGCACCGCGCTCCAGCAGCTCCTGCAGGCCACGGGGCTCTCGCAGCTCGCCGGGCGCCGCGCTCCGTCCGCAACGATCGACGCCCAGGTGAAGTCGATGCTGCAGGACGCCGTCGCCGGCCGCTCGCAGCTCGTTCCACTCGGCCGCCTCGGCACGGTGCTGCGCGACCTCTTCCCGAGCGAGATCAACGAGGGGACCTTCCCCCAGGTGATCTCGGATCTGGAGCAGCTGCGGGCCGGACAGCCGGCCCCGGCGCCGCAGGGTGGCGCGCCGCTGCCGATGCCGCCGGCGATGCCGCCGATGCCGCAGCCGGTGACGCCGACGGATACGGCCCGGTGAACCGCCCCCGGCCCCGGACGGAACCCGGGTGCCGGTTGGTGCGTATGACACCGGGCAGACGGCGGGGGGCGGAGATCCGCCCCCCGAGTTGTTGCCGGCACGCCCTCGCGGCTCCCGGGCCGCCGGCACGCCCTCGCGGCTCCCGGGCCGCCGGGGCGCCCGCCGCCCGGTTTCTCCGACTCAACCACGACGACCCGAATGCGAACGCTCTCCGCTCTCCTCCTCTCGCTCGCCCTCGCGGCGCCGCTCGGGGCGCAGGTTCCGGCGCCCCCGGCCGGCGGCGCCGAAGTCGTGGACCGCGTGATCGCGGTCGTGGGCGACACCGTGCTCCTCCTGTCGGACGTCCAGGCCGAGCTGGCGCAGCTCCAGGCATCGGGCCGCCTTCCGGCGGATCCCGCGCAACGCGAGGCGGCCGGCCAGGAGATCCTGGAGGCGCGGGTGAACGATCTCCTCCTCCTCGAGGCGGCGAAGGAGGCGGGAATCGAGGTCCCCGCCGACCAGGTCGACGAGACGGTGGAGCAGAACCTGCTCGCCGTCCGGCGGCAGTTCCGCACGGAGCAGGAGTTCCTCTCCGCGCTCCAGGCCTCCGGCCGCTCGCTCGAGCAGTATCGCCAGGAGCTGGCGGGCCAGCAGCGGTCGCAGCTGATGATCCAGCAGTTCGTGGGGCAGCGGCTCCGCAACCGGGCGCGCCCCCTCGTCACCGAGGAGCAGATCCGGCGCGCCTTCGAGGCGCAGCGCGCCTCCCTCGGGAACCGCCCGGCCACCGTATCGCTGCAGCAGGTCCTGCTCGAGCCGGAGCCGACCGACAGCGCCCGGGCCGCCGCCCGCCGCGAGGCCGAGGACGTGCTCCGCCAGCTCCAGGAGGGCGGCGACTTCGAGGTCCTCGCCCGCCGCTTCTCCGACGACCCGGGGAGCAAGGAGCACGGCGGCGACCTCGGATGGTTCAAGCGCGGTCGCATGGTCCCCGAGTTCGAGAACGTCGCCTTCGCCCTCCGCCCCGGCGCCGTCAGCCCGATCGTGGAGACGGAGTTCGGCTACCACATCATCCGGGTCGAGAAGACGCGCGGCGGCGAGCGGCAGGCCCGCCACATCCTGATCCGTGCGGAGGTCACCGACGCGGATCTCTCGCGTGCGCGACAGCGGGCCGACTCCGTGGCCCAGGCCGTCCGCTCGGGCGCCTCCATCTCGGCGCTCGCCCGCGAGTACGGGACGCCTGAGAGCGAGGTGGAGATCACCGACCTTCCCGCGGATCGGCTGCCGCCTGCCTACTTCCAGGCGGTCAGCGGCCAGGCGGAAGGGGAGGTGCTGGGGCCGGTGGAGATTCAGCAGGGGCCGGCGGGCGCGCAGTTCGCCGTCCTCAAGGTGATCGGCCGGCGCGAAGCCGGCGAGTACACCTTCGAGGACGTCCGCGAGCAGCTCCGTACCCGTCTGCAGGAACAGGAGCTGGTGGAGCAGCTGGTGAGAGAGCTGCGCAACGAGATCCACGTCGCCATGGTGGGCTGATGGCGGAGCCTCTCCGCGTCGACGTGGTGCTCGACCGGCTCTGCCTCACCCGCAGCCGTAGCGAAGCGAAGCACGCCTGCGACTCGGGCGCCGTCCTCGTGGACGGCGTCCGCGCCCGACCGAGCCATCCGATCTCGGGCGGCGAGACGATCGCCCTTCGCTTCCCCTCCCACACCCTGGAGATCGCGGTCGACTCCCTCCCCCCCAAGTCGATCTCCAAGAAGGCCGCCCGCGAGCTCTACCGCGTCCTGCGCGACGAGCCCAACGCCGGCTAGCCAGGGCCACGTCATGACCCGCGTCGCCATCACCCTCGGAGACCCGCGCGGCATCGGGCCGGAGATCACCGCCAGGGCGCTCGCCGACGAGCGCGTCCGGGGCGCCGCGGAGTACCTGCTGATCGGCCCGGAAGGGATCGGAGAGAGCGCCGAGATGCGCGCGATCGGGCGGTGGTCTCCGGAGACGGGCGCTGCGGAGGCGGGGCGGCTCGCGGGGGAGGCGATCCGCGAGGGGGTGCGCCTGGCGATGGCGGGCGAGGTGGACGCTCTGGTGACCGCGCCGATCGACAAGTCCGCCTTTCACGCGGGCGGGTGGCGCTATCCCGGGCATACGGAGATGCTGCAGGCGCTCGCCCGGGCGCCGGCGGTGGGGATGATGATGGCGGCGGAGCGGACGGTGGCGGGGCCGGGGTTGCGAGTGGTGCTCGCCACCACTCACCTGGCATTGCGCGACGTGCCGGACGCGCTCACCTCCGACCTGCTCGTCGAGCAGGTCGGGCTCACCGCCGCCGCGTTGCGCGGCTGGTGGGAAGTTCCCTCCCCGTCCGTCGCCCTGTGCGCGTTCAACCCGCACGCCTCCGACGGTGGACTGTTCGGTGACGAGGAGGCGCGGGTGTACGCGCCGGCGCTCGACCGGCTCCGCGCGCTGGGCGTGGATGCCCGGGGTCCGTTTCCGGCCGACACCGTCTTCTCCCGCGCCCTACGCGGCGAGTTCGACGCGGTGGTCGCCCCCTATCACGACGTGGGGATGGCGGCGTTCAAGACGGTGGCTTTCGGCAGTGGGGTGAACGTCACCCTCGGCCTCCCCTTTCCCCGCACCTCCCCCGACCACGGCACGGCGCTCGACATCGCGGGCCGCGGGATCGCCGACGCCGGCTCCATGGTCGAGGCCGTGCTCCTGGCCGCGAGGCTGGCGCGCCGCTTTGACACCTCCGGGAGGCTCGGGTAGATTCGGACCTCGTTTTTCCGGCCACCCTGGAGCGGTGCCCTCGCGCGTGATCAAGCTGCAGTCCGTCTACAAGGAGTACCCCCGCTCGGGTACGGCCCTGCGGAACGTCTCGCTCCACCTTCGAAAGGGGGAGTTTACCTTCCTCACGGGCCACTCGGGCGCGGGGAAGTCGACGATCCTGAAGCTGATCCAGATGGCGGAGCGCCCCTCGGCGGGGGAGGTGCGGGTGTCCGGCTTCTCCTCGGCCCGGGTCCGTCGCGGCGACGTGCCGAAGCTGCGCCGCAAGCTGGGGGTCGTCTTCCAGGACTTCCGCCTCCTAGCGGACCGCTCCGCCGAGGAGAACGTGGCCTTCGCGCTGGAGGTGACCGGCGCGCGGCGCGCCTCCATCCGGCCGCGGGTGCGGAAGCTGCTGGCGCAGGTCGGCCTCGCCGCCAAGGAGAGCGGCCTCCCGGACGAGCTGTCGGGTGGGGAGCGGCAGCGGGTGGCCATCGCCCGCGCGCTCGCCAACGACCCCCTCATCCTCCTGGCCGACGAGCCGACGGGGAACCTCGACGAGTGGTCGGCCCGCGGCGTCTTCGACCTCTTCCGCGAGATCAACTCCGCCGGAATGACCGTGCTGATGGCCACGCACGACCTCGACCTGGTGCGCGCCCATCCGCAGTTCCGGGTCGTGGAGCTGAGCCACGGCGAGATCGTCTTCGACTCCGCCGGGCCCGCCGCGCCGGAGGAGAGCTGAGATGCCGTACGCGCTGCGCGAGGCGCTCGCCGTCTTCCGGCGGACCCCGCTGCTGGGCCTGCTCTCGGTGGTCGCCATCAGCCTCAGCCTCTTCGTGGTGGGGCTCTTCGCGCTCACCGCCTTCAACATCCGCCGCGCCATCGAGCAGATCGAGGAACGGGTGGAGGTGGTCGCCTATCTGCGCGACGGAACGGCGCCGGACCAGCGGACGATCGCCCGCGGCGAGCTGCTGGCCCTCCCGGAGGTGCTCGAAGTCACCTACGTCTCCAAGACCGAGGCGCTCGCCACGGCGGTCGAGGAGCTGGATGAGTTCCGGGAGGTGTTCATGGACCTGGAGGTGAACCCGCTCCCCGCCTCGCTCGAGATCCGCCTGCGCCCGGGGTTCCGCAACCCGGCTTCCGTGGAGGACGTGGCACAGCGGCTGATGGCCTACCCCTTCGTGGAGGACGTGGAGTTCGGCCGGGAATGGGTGGCGAAGATCGTCTCCCTGCGGCGGATCGCGGGAGGGGCGACGGCGCTGATCGGCGGCGCCTTCGCGGTGGTCGCCGGGATCATCATCGCCACGGCGGTACGGATCTCCGTCTTCGCGCGCCGCGACGAGATCTCGATCATGCGGCTCGTGGGCGCGACCGACGGTTTCATCCGGCGCCCCTTCCTGATCGAGGGCGCGCTCTCGGGCCTCGCGGGCGGGTCCCTGGCCGTGGCGCTCACCTACGGCGCCTTCTACTTCGTGGACCTCTCGCTCCTGCGGGTGGCGTGGCCTCCGGCGAGCTGGGCTTTCCTCGCCGTCGCCGGGGGAGCGCTCTACGGCCTCCTCTCCAGCGCCGTCGCCGTGCGCCGGCACCTGAAGGCGGTATGACGAAGCGAGGTACGGGGTACGGAGCTTCGAGGGTCCGGCACCGGTTCGGCCGCTCGGCCGGCGGTGCGCGGTACCTGGTGCCGTTCCTCCTGCTCCTCTTCATCGCCCCGGCGCCGCTGGCGGCACAGCGGACCTCGGCGACGGAGAAGGAGATCGCCGAGAGCCAGCGGCGGCTGGAGCAGATCCGGAAGGAGAGGGCGCAGCTGCGCGAGGAGATGAGCCGAATCCGCTCGCGGGTGACGGGGCTCTCCGGCGAGCTGCGGAACCTGCAGGGCCAGGTGGGTGCCGCGGCGGGCCTCGTGGAGGAGCTCGACCGGCAGGTGGCACAGCGCGAGGCGCAGATCACCGCCAACACCCGCGAGCTACTCGCCACGCAGGACCGGTTGGCCGAGCGGCAGGCGTTGGTCCAGCGGCGGCTGCGCGACCTCTACAAGCGCGGGCCGCTGCACACCGCGCAGGTGCTCCTCACCGCCGACAGCTTCTCGGACCTGCTCAACCGCTACCGGTACCTCTTCCTGGTGGCGCGCCGCGACCGGGCGCTGCTGGGCGAGGTCGCGAGCCTGCAGTCGCAGCTCGTCTCCCGGGAGCGGGCGCTGCGGAGCAGCCTCTTCGAGCTGCAGGGCGTGATGGAGCAGAAGACGTCGGAGCACGCCGAGTTCGCGCGGCTCGAGGACCGGCAGCGGAAGGCCCTCTCTTCGATGCAGGCCCGGGAGCGTACGACCTCGCGACGGATCGACCAGCTCGCCCGCGACGAGAAGCAGCTCACCGGAGTCATCGCGGCGCTGGAGACGAAACGGAAGGAGGCGGAGCGGCTCGCCGCCGAGCGCCGCCGCGCCTCGGGGCGCGCCGCCGCCCCGGCGGAGCGCTCGACCCTCACCACGGCGGACCTGGGGAAGCTCGGCTGGCCGGTGGACGGGCGGGTACTCTACCGCTTCGGACGCTCCACCCAGCCGAACGGCACCGTGATCCGCTGGAACGGGGTCGGGATCGGGGCGGCGGCGGGCACGCGGGTGCAGGCGGTCGAGGACGGGACGGTGGTGATGGCGGGTCCCTTCGAGGGGTACGGCCCCACGGTGATCGTGAGCCACGGAGGAGGCTACTATTCGCTCTACCTGTACCTTCGGGAGGTATCGGTGAAGGAGGGGGACGCCGTGACCCGCTCGCAGGCGGTCGGGACCGTCGGCGGCGAGCGCACTCCCGAGGGAGCCCACCTGGAGTTCCAGATCCGGGCTCCCGGCGGGGCCGCGGTGGATCCGCTGGCCTGGCTTCAGGCCCGGAACGCCTCGTGAGCCTTCCGGCGGTCCGGGGGCACGTGGAGGCGCGGAGGCGGCTGGCACGCGCCACTTCCGCCGGGGGGCTCGCGCAGTCTATCCTCCTCCACGGGCCGGCGGGGATCGGGAAGGAGCGCCTGGGGCTCTGGATCGCGCAGCTGGTGGTGTGCGAGGCGCCGGATTCTCGGAGCGGCCCGTGCGGGGCGTGCCTCCCCTGCCGGCTCGCGGACCGGCTGGAGCATCCGGACATCCACTGGTTCTTTCCCCTTCCCCGCCCCGACGCGAGTTCGCCCGAGAAGCTGCGCGAGAAGCTGGAGGAGCAGCGGGGGGCGGAGCTGCATGCCCGCCGCCAGAACCCCTGCCACCTTCCCTCCTTCGACCGCGCACCGGCTTACTTCCTGGGCAGCGTCCAGGCGCTGCAGCAGCTCGCTTCGGTGCGCCCCGCGATGGGGCGTCGGAAGGTGTTCGTCGTGGGAGACGCCGAGCTGATGGTGCCGCAGGAATCCAGCCCAGAGGCGGCGAACGCCTTTCTGAAGCTGCTGGAGGAGCCGCCGCCGTACGCCACCCTGGTGCTCACCTCGTCGCAGCCGGGCGCGCTGCTCCCGACCGTCCTCTCGCGCGTCCTCCCGGTGCGGCTGGCCCCGCTGGCGCCGGCCGAGGTGCTCGACTTCCTCCGGGAGGAAGCGGGGATGGAGGAGGAGGAGGCGCGCCGGGTCGCCGCCCTTTCGCACGGCGCGATCGGCCGGGCGCTGCGGCTCTCACCCTCCGCGGAGGGAACGGCGCCGCTCGAGAAGCAGCGCCGGACGGCACGGGAGATGCTCCTCGCCACCCTCTCCTCCGGAGCGGTGCCCCGACTGGCCGCGGCACACGATCGCCCCCCTGCCGGAGCGAGGGGAGAGCTGACGGGGGAGCTGGAGGCGCTCGGCGAGTGGCTGCGCGACCTCATGGCCGTCGCCGCCGGGGCAGACGAGTGGGTGGGCGAGCCCGAGGTCCGCCGGCTCCTGCGGCGGGCCGTAGAGACGCGGGAGATCCACCCGCTCGGCGTCGCCGCCGCCCTGGAGCGGGTCGCCGCGGCCCGGAAGCTCGCCCAGGGCAACGTGAATCCGCAGCTCATCGTCGCCGACCTGCTCCGGGGCATCCAGTCCGATCTTCTACTCGGTGGCCCGGAAGGGTCCGCGCTCTCCCACACGGTGCCGAGCTGACGATACTACTCCATGGCGACGGACGAGACCTTCACGCATCTGGACGAGCAGGGCAACCCCCGCATGGTGGACGTGGGGGAGAAGGGGGTCACGCGCCGCAGGGCGGTGGCGGAGGGGAGGATCCTCACCTCCGCGGAGACGCTGGAGGCGATCGCCGGGGGGAAGACGCCCAAGGGGAACGTCCTCGTGGTCGCACAGCTGGCCGGGATCATGGCGGCCAAGCGGACGGCGGAGCTGATCCCGCTCTGCCATCCGCTGCCGATCACCTCGGTGCGGGTCGAGCTCGAGCTCGACCGCGCCCTGCCCGGCGTCCGGGCGCGCGCCGAGGTGCGGGTGGAGGGGAGGACGGGGGTGGAGATGGAGGCGCTGACGGCGGTGTCGGCGGCGCTGCTCACCGTCTACGACATGTGCAAAGCGCTCGACCGGTCGATGGAGATCGGAGGGGTGAGGCTCCTGCGCAAGGAGGGGGGCAGGAGCGGGGTGTGGACCGCCGGCTCCGGGGAGGGCTGAGGCCCTCCCCGGCCCGTGGCGGCGGGAGAACCCGAAACGGAGGTGGCATGCAGTCTCTCATCCTGAAGCTGCAAGCGGAGGTCGCGGCTCGGAAGCGTCCGCGCGACGAAGTCCGGCCGAGCATCCGGACGATGGTCCTGGTGGGGGGGCTCTTCTTTGCGGCGTTCGAGCTCGGCGCCCGGTCAGTGGACACCTCGGCCGGATGGATCGCGCGGGGGGCCTCGCGCGATCGGGTCCACTCCCTTGGCGGAAAGGTGGACGCGCTGCAGGGGAGGATCGATCTCCAGAGAATTCAGATCGAGCGCCTGGAGAGGGTGAACGGGCTGTCGTCGAAGTACGGGATCGGAGCGGACCTGGCGATGGCGATCGAGGAGATCGCCCTGGCCGAGGAGGTGGAGCCGGGGATCGCCTTCGAGATGGTGAGAGTGGAGAGCGAGTTCAAGGCCCGCGCCGTGAGTCCGGTCGGGGCGATCGGATACACGCAGCTGATGCCCGCGACGGCGCGGTACTTCGCTCCCGGGATCACCCGTCAGCAGCTCTTCGAGCGCGACACCAACCTGCGCCTCGGCTTCCGCTACTTCCGCTCGCTCCTGGACTACTACCACGGCGACGTCCGGCTGGCGCTCCTGGCCTACAACCGGGGACCGGTGACGGTAGACCGGCTGCTGAAGGCGGGGATCGACCCGGGAAACGGCTACGCGAGCACGATCCTGGGAGCCGGCAAGGGAGAGTGACACGACCTTCGGCTGGACCCTGATGCCTCGTGGGCGCCCACCCGCGGGTCGGGGGGGTGAGGGCGTAGCCGGGAATCAGGCGGGTCTGGTCCGAGGGGAGAAGTACGGAGTCCGGGGTGCGCTCCGACGAGCGCACCCCGGACCCGTCTCCGTCTCACTCGGAGGTGACGAGATAGTTTCCCATCGTGCGGTTCGTCGCGTTCAGCACCGCCAGGGCGGCGGCGCGGAGCGCGTCGCCCTCGGGCACGAGGTAGGTACCGACCAGGCGCCGGTCGGGCGCGTCGGTCGCGTAGACCAGCACCCCCACCATATCGTCGTCGAAGATCCGGGACGATTTCACGCCGACGAGTTGGAAGCGCATCCCCCCCTCCAGCACCGCCTCCAGGGCGGCGAGGGCGGCTTGAGCGCATACGCGGAGGTCTCCGGCCGGGCCGCTCTCTCCTTCGGCGTGACCCTCGTAGATCCGCTCGTTCCACTCGAGGGATACGGCGGCGTAGAGCTGTCCCGGACGGGTGCGCTGGCCGTCGAGACCCACGAAGCGGACGCGCCGCCGCACCCTCGGGCCACCGAGGTAGCTGACCTGGAGATGGGAGGATCCCTCTGGCATGCCCTCACGAACGAGCAGAGCCCGGACGGCGGCCTCAATGGAAGGATAGCCGCCCGGCGGATCACAGACGAGGAGGACGCGGTCCGGGGACTCCTCGACGAGGACGCGACGGACCCCCGGTAACGCCTCCAGGGCTTTGCGCAGCTCCGGGTACGGAGCCGGCTCGATCGTCAATCTTCCCATGGCAGGATCGGCGGGGTATGTTCAACCGGTTGGTTCCCACTGTCCTGTCAAGGATCGGCACGTCGGGATGGAGACTGTAACGAGCCCCGGCCGAGGCGTATACGCGAAGCACCCGCTGGCTGCTCCTCGCAGCCAACGAGGGAACCGTTCTCGGTTCCGATCGATTCCGGTCACCTGCCTGCACGGGTCCCGCATGTCCCGCCGCGTTGCAGCTCTCGCCCTGTCCTGTGCGTGCATGGCCTTCCCCGGCGATCACCTGGCCGAACAGGTGTTGAGGTCTGCTCACGAAACGGAAAATAATAGGGCGCTAAGCCGAGGTGAGAGGGCGAAGCGCGCGAAATTGCCCTCTCTCGACCGATCGGTGCGCCTTCCAGGTGTAGTCCCCCGACAGATTGATGTGGTCCCATCCGAGCGGCGAGAGGTGCTGCAGCAGGTCGTCGTCCACCAGATGGCCGTGCGCACGCAGTGCGTTCACCGCTCGCTCCAGGTAGACGGTGTTCCACAGCACGACGGCGGCGACCACCAAGTTGAGTCCCGAGGCCCGGTGCCGCTGGTTCTCGAAGCTTCGGTCGCGCAGCTCCCCAAGCCGGTTGAAAAAGACCGCCCGCGCCAACGAGTTCCGCGCCTCTCCCTTATTCAGCCCCACGTGTACGCGGCGACGCAGCTCCACGTTCTGTAGCCACTCCAGCGTGAAGAGCGTCCTCTCGATGCGCCCCAGCTCCCGGAGCGCCACCGCCAGTCCGTTCTGCCGGGGGTAGCTGCCGAGCTTGCGCAGCATCAGTGACGCCGTCACGGTTCCCTGCCGGATAGAAGCCGCCAGGCGCAGCACCTCGTCCCACTGTGCGCGGATATGCTTCAGGTGGATCTTCCCTCCGATCAGCGGCGCGAGGGTCGGGTAGCGCTTCGCGGGGCTGTCGATGTAGAGACGTTTGTCCGCCAGGTCCCGAATGCGGGGGGCGAAGCGGAAGCCCAGCAGGTGCATCAGGGCGAAGACGTGGTCCGTGAACCCCGCCGTGTCGGTGTAGTGCTCCTCGATCTTCAGATCGGCCTCGTGATACAGGAGCCCGTCCAGCACGTAGGTGGCGTCGCGCACCGTGGCGTGGATGACCTGCGTGTGGAAGGGCGCGTACTGGTCGGATGACGTGGGTGTAGAAGAGCACGCCGGCGTCCCTCCCGTACCGGGTGTTCACCTGTCCCGCGGCCTCTCCCCGGCCGCCGGCGCGGAAGCGTTGCCCGTCCGAGGACGACGTGGTGCCGTCGCCCCACCAAGCGGCGAAGGGGTGTCGCGCCTGCGCGCCCACTACCTCCGCCAGCGCGGCTCGGTAGGTCTTCCTCCCGGATGTGCCACGCCTGCAACCAGGAGAGCTTCGCGTAGGTGGTGCCGGGGCAGGACTCCGCCATCTTGGAGAGGCCGAGATTGATGCCGTCGGCCAAGATCGCCGTGAGCAGGACTGCCCGGTCCCCCGCCGGAGCGCCGCTCTTGAGGTGCGTGAAGTGCCTCGTGAAGCCGGTCCAGCGGTCGACCTCCAGCAGCAGGTCCGTGATCTTCACGTGCGGAACGAGGGCGTATGCGCGCCGCATCAGCGCGTCGGCCTCCTCGGGCACGCTGTTGGTGAGCGGCGTCATCTTCAGACGCTCGCCCCGGAGAGTGGCGTCGGGCAGCTCGTCCTTCGCCGCGAGCATCTCTACCCGATCGAGCGCGCTCTCCAGTTGCTGGAGCCGCCCCTCCAGGTACGTCTCGCACTCCGCCGGCATGGCGAGTCCCAGCTGCTGCTCGGCGAGCTGCGCCTGGAACTGGCCGGCGGGGAGCAGATACGCCTCGAAGTCCCTGTATTGCCGCGAGCCGGGGATCCATACGTCCCCGGAGCGCAGCGCGTTCTTCAGCTCGGAGAGGACGCACAGCTCGTAGAAGCGCCGGTCGATCCCCTCCTCGGTGAAGACCACGTCCGTCCAACGCTGGCGAACGAAGCTGGTGGGTGGGTCCGCCGGCACCTTCCTCGCCTGCCGCTTGTTCATCTCCTGCAGCAGATCCACCGCCGCGAGGAGGTCCTTCGCCACCGGCGCCGCCCGGAACTCCAGCGTGGAGAGCATCTCCGGCACGTAGCGGCGCAGCTGCGCGAAGCCGTCCCCAATCCGCGGCAGGTAATCGAAGTCCTCCGGCCGCGCGAGCTTCTCAGCCTCCTCGATGCTCTCGCGGAAGCGCTCCCAGGGCAGCACCGCCTCGATGGCGGCGAAGGGGTCGCCGCCCTGCTGGCGAGCCTCGACGAGGGCACAGCCGATTCGGGAGTAGAGCCGCACCTTGTCGTTGATCGCACGGCCGGCCTGCTGGAAGTCCTCTTCGTGGCGGCGCTTGGCCCGGCTGAAGAGGCTGCCGAGCATTCGCTCGTGCAGCTCGATCGTCTCGTCGATCAGCGTGGCCCGTGTGTCCAGCAGAGTGGCCACCAGCGTCGCGTGCCGGCGGTTCGTCTCCAGATCCCGCAGGTGCTGGCCGGTCATCTGGCCGCCCTCCCGGGCCAGCTTCATCCAGCGGTTCTGGTGCACCGCCGATGCGAGCCCCTCCGGGAGCGCGAGGTCATGCACCGCCCGGAGTCGCTCCAGGTGGAAGAGGAGGTTCCGCACGGAGGCAGCCCCCGGCGGCTGGCGGAGCCAGACGAGCGAGCTGACCCGCCAGCCCTCCTTTGGCTCGAGCAGCTCATCCAGCCGCTGTCGGTCGCCTTCCGAGAGCGGCTCTGTCAGCGCCGCATGGACGCGGCGGGTGCCGCGCGTCAGCGCCTCGGCGCAGATGCGCTCTATGACATCGATCGCCGGCACGATTACCCGATCCCGCCGCAGGCGCTCCAGCAGAGCCCGCGCGAGCAGGATGCCCTGATCGGCCTGCGTGGCGAGCTCCGTGAGAGCGCAGACTGCTGAGCGATGGTGCTCCCGACCGAAAGGAGAGAGCCCGAGCCAGGTCTGCAGCTCCTGCAGATGCTCGCGCCTTTCTTCTCGCGCTCAGAGTACTTCGGCCAGAGGGCGGGGTTCACCCGGAGCTGCTGGGCAACTTCGTGCAGCAGGGTGTCCGGCGGCGGCTCTCCGGGCGGCAGTCGGATCCCCGGGTACCGGAAGGCGCAGAGCTGAACAGCGAAGCCCAACCGGTTGTGGGCTCCGCGCTTCTGCCGGATCACCGACAGATCGCGCTCGCTCAGGGCGAAGTGGCGAATCCGTTCGTCGTCCGCACTGGGGACTGCGAGCAGACTGGCACGTTCGGCGGGGGAGAGGAGGGTGCGGCGCGGCACAGGATCAGCTCTCGGCCAGGTAGCGGTAGAGGGTCTCGTGGCTGATGCCGAAGGCGCGCGCCACCGCGGCCTTGGGCCAGCGCGATCCCCTCACGCTGTCGCTCCCGGATCAACGCGCGCTCGAACTCGGCGAAAGCGCCCATCACCGAGAGGAGAAGCGTGGCCATGGGCGAGTCCTCGCCCGTGAAGGTGAGGTTCTCCTTGATGAACTCGACCCTTACGCCCCGACGGGTCAGACCCTGTACCAGGCGGCGCAGGTCGTCGAGGTTGCGCGCCAGGCGGTCCATGCTGTGGACCACCAGCGTATCGCCGTCACGGACGAAGGAGAGGAGGGCCTCCAGTTGGGGCCGCTCGGTGTCCTTGCCCGAGGCGTGGTCGGTGTAGACGCGATCGATCGCGACGCCCTCCAACTGGCGCTCGGGGTTCTGGTCGAGGGTGCTGACGCGGATGTAGCCGACGCGTTCGCCCGGCATGGGGAGAGAAGTGTCAGGTTGAGATCAAAGATTCTCGTGGGTGGGCGTCACGAAAATAGATCTCAAACCCTATTCTGATAAGATCGGCGGCCGGCGCGTGACGTCACGCTGGGGTGTACCCCAATCGGGCAGGCAAAGACTGTCTGAAGGCAATTCGCTCCGGCGTAGCGCCCGATTCTCTTCGCTTCGTGAGCGGGTCCCAATTCGGTCACAAACCACGACATCGGGTTCCGCCGCACCAGCATTTCTGAGACCGGCACCTGGACTCGCCCCCGGCACCAGTCTTCCCAAAGGAAGGACATACCCCGCGAAGAGCATCACCCCTCTTGGGGAACAGACAACTTCCTTGACTTCCTAACTCTTCCCGCATGGTATTGCACGAAGTACGCGGGACGGCCGGTGTACAGGCGCCGCTTCCAGCGCCTCCTTGTGCCTCCGTGCGCTGCGGTTGATGCGCCCGGCACGCCGGCACAGATGGGGGAAGACTCTCTTCCTGCGGTCCGCACATGGGCGAATATCCGTGCACGGTCAGGCATCTGATCTACCTCTTGCAAACCGGTCGTGCCCTGCGCGCTCCTAGGACGGCGAAACCGTTTCGGCTCCGCGCTGCGACCCGGAACCTCCCCCTCCCGGTAGCCTACCCCCGATCCGCACCGGCCTCCACCAGCCCACTCTCACACTCACGCAATGCACCGGCAACACCCACGCGGCTCCTGATCTCGCCAGAAGCCCGGGCGCTTCCGGCCACGCGAACGATTCCTTCCGAGATTCCAGGGAGCATCGTCGTCAGGAGGCCCTCGTGAGCGCTCCCGTCGGCGGCAACGCGTTCCTGCCGTGGCTGCGGCGTGGCATTTCCACCAGAGCCGACGCGGAGGCGAGTGCAGGGGGGCGGCTGAGTGTTCCGGTCACCGTTTCGTTCGGCGAGGGTCGCCAGGCCTCCGTGACTCTGCGGCTCTTCGGTCCGGGGGAGGTCCGAGGACTCGATCCGCGCCTGGTCGTCCGGACCTGGCCTGCGCCGAACGTCCACGACGCGGAACCCAACTTCTTCCCCCTCATCGAGTTCCACGCGCCCGACCTGCCGTGGCGCTACTCGCCGGTCGCGGCGCCCGTCGCGGATCGGCTCCTGCCCTGGCTCTGCCTAATCGTCGTCAGTGACGAGGAGGTCGGAGACCTGCTCCCGGCGGGAGGCACCCGCCCGCTCCCAGTGGTCGTAATCTCCGACGCACCGCTCCCTCGGCTCGACCAGGCCTGGGCGTGGGCCCATGCCCAGCTGGCCGGGGCGGAGAGCCTCACACCGGATCAGGCCCGGGAGCTGCTGGCTGCGGAGCCGCACCTGCTGGTATCGCGGCTGCTGTGCCCCCGCAGGCTCGATCCGGGGACGCGCTACACGGCGCTCCTGGTGCCGACGTTCGAGTCGGGGCGCCGGGCGGGGATGGGGCTGCCGGCCGACGATGCGGCCGATCCGCTCGCGCCCGCCTGGGCGCCCGGCACCCGATCGGTGCAGCTGCCGTTCTTCTACCGCTGGCGTTTCACCACCGGGCTCGTGGGCGACTTCGAGGAGCTGGTGAAGCGGCTCCAGCCCGCCCGTCTCCCACCGACGGTGGGGATCCGCGCCATGGACGTCCGCAACCTGGGGACGGGGCTGCCTCCGGCCGCAGAGGGTCCGCTCGGGCTGGAGGGGGCGCTGCGGGCTCCGACGACGCCGAGCACGCCCTGGCCGGACGCGGAGCGGGAGCCGTTCGTGGACGCCCTGCGCGGGCTCCTCAACCGGCCAGCCGAGCTGCTGGAGGACGGCGACGGCGAGCGTTCGGTCGCTCCGCCGCTGTACGGGCAGTGGCACGCCGCCCGGGACCGGCTGGAACCCGGCGGGCAGCCCTTCTGGTTCCACGACGCGAACGGGGATCCGCGCTCGCGGGTGGCCGCCGGCCTGGGGACGCAGGTGGTCCAGGCCAACCAACGGCAGCTCATGGCCGGCGCTTGGCGGCAGGCCGAGGGGCTCGCGGACGTCAACGACAGGCTGCGTGGGGCGCAGTTCGCGAGGGAGATGGCGCTGCGCGTGCACGCGCGCCACCTCGTCGGCCATGGCAACGACGAGCTGGTGCTGCAGCTGACCGCTCCCGTCCACGCACGCGTGCTCGCCAGCCCGATTACCGTCGCGGCGCGGCTCCAGGAGAGCCCGGTCGCCGAGGGAGCGGTGGGGTCCACCTGGCGCCGGATCGCGCGACCGCTGGGACCGATCGGCCGGCGCCAGAGCCGTCCGCCGGGCGAGCGCTCGCAGGTGGTGGCGCGCATGAACCGGGCGGAGCTCTCGCCCGCGCCGCCACCCCCCACCCCGGCCGGCGCGGTCACGCCGTCCCGTGCGGGGAAGGAGCTCGTCCCCAATTGGGCGAGTGCGCAATCGGTCGCGAGCCTGCGTGTGCTCTCCCGGCTGCCCGTCCTCGCTGGAGGGATCGGCCTGGCCGCCGCCGGGATCGTCCTCCTGCTCCGCCGGCCGAGAGGAGTCGCTGCCGCTCTGGCCGCCGCGGGTGCGGCGGCGCTCGCGGGCGCCGCGCCCCTGCGACGCCTCGTGGAGCGCGCCGAGCGGGGCCTGGCGGTCCGGGACGGGACGCTCACCCCGCGAAGCATCCGGGCGGCCCCCGCCCGGCCGGATTTCGTCGCGGTTGAATCGGAGCTGGTCGGGGGAGCGCCGCCTCTGCCTCCGACCGGGGAGCGGGGGAGAGGCGACAGCCCGTCGGCGCGCGCCTTCCGCGCCGCCACGACGGCCATGCTGGCGAGCGTCGCGTCCACGACCGGCGCGGAGACGCCCCTGCGATCCGTCGCCCTCCGGGAGCTGCGCGAAAAGCTAGTCGCCGCGCTCGACCCGCGCGCGACGGTCGGGGCGCGCGTCGGGGAGCGCCTGCAGCTCGCGGACGGGGTGCTCTGGCAGCCGGACGACCCGCTGGAGCCGGTCCTGGCCGGTCCGGACTTCCCGCAGCCGATGTACAGGCACCTCGCCGAGCTGTCCCTGGACTGGGTGCTGCCGGGGCTGGAGCAGGTGGGGGCGAACACGGTGTCGCTCGTGGTCACCAACCAGCCTTTCGTCGAGGCGTTCATGCTCGGGCTCAACCACGAAATGGGGCGCGAGCTGCTCTGGCGGGAGTTCCCGACCGACCAGCGGCGCACCTACTTCCGCCAGTTCTGGGACCCCAGCGGGTTCGCGCCGCGTCCCGGTCAGACGCCCGACCCCGAGGAGCTCAAGGACATCCGGCCGATCCACCGCTGGGAGGCGTCGGCCCGCGTGGGCGAGAACGGCGCCCGCGGCCAGGCGACGGGAGAGCGGCTGGTGCTGCTCGTCCGCGGCGACGTCCTCCTGCGCTACCCCAATCTGGTGGTCTACGCCGCACGCGCCGTGCTGAACCCCGAGACCGGGAAGCGGGAGCCGGGCGCGGAGGAGCAGCAGCCCGTCTTCGGCGGCACCCTGGGGGCGGACGTCGCGTTCTTCGGGTTCCCGCTGACGCCGGAGGAGGTGCGGGGCGGCCCAGGCGACCTGGGCTGGTTCTTCGTCCTCCAGGAGCAGCCGGGCGAGCCCCGCTTCGGGCTGGACCTCGGTGAGCCGGGGGCACCGCCGCCGCCGACATGGAACGACCTGCACTGGGGGCACCTGGTGGCGGCGGGGGAGGAGCTGGACGCGGTGGACTACGTAGATCTGGACGCGGAGCTGCCGGACACCAGCCTCATCGACGAGCCGCCCGGCGTGGCGTGGCACGTCCGCAGCGGGACCAACGCCGCGCAGCTGGCATTCGCCATGCTGCAGCGGCCCGTGCGCGTAGCGATCCACGCTAATGACATGCTGCAGTCTTCGATCCCCGCCTGAGGAGGTGTCTGGCGATGGCCGATGGCGACAGAACGATAGCGGGCGCGATGCCAACGAGCCCGGGCTCTCGCCCCTGCTGCATGTTGACGCCCGATCCGGTAGGAGGGAGGATTGAATCTGTCTACGATCTGACCTCAAAGCTGGACCATCTCTATGGTGCCGGCACGTTTCAATACACCAGAGGAGTCGAGATCAGCGGGTTGCTATACACCTGCTCTCTCGGCTTCGTGGATCTCGGCCACACCCGCGAGACCACCGACTACACGTGGTTCTACTTCAATTGGATACGCAGAAAAGGAAAAGACAAGGCGGGTGACACCTTTTCCCTTCTGCTCGACTTCGGCGGTACGGTCACCATCAAAAAGGACATCCCGATCAAGGATCATATCCGGGTGGCCCGGAGCATCGCCTACGATCAGGCGACCTTCCACGAGATCTGGACGTACTGGGTAGCACAGCTGGGAGCTCATACCTCTTCATTTTCTCCGGAGGACCTCGTCTCGAACTTGGTCGGCACCTACATCGCGGAACGAGCGATCAAGGCCCTCGGAGCCGGCAATTTCGGCGGTGATTTCGACAAAGCGGCGACGGCGGAGCTCATCCTCCTCCTGATGAGGGTCCAGGCTCTCCCCAAGAACAAGGTCCTCGAGGCGTTCGATCAGGTCAAAGGCAGATGGTTCGTCGGCAATTTCCGCACCGACCACCGTTACCTCAGGCGAAGAAATTTCAATGTGGCCCCGATCGTCCCCTGGCTCGTGCTGACGGAGGAGGCATGCGAACCGCTGACGTTGCCCCCTGATTTCCAGAAGGAGTTCCCGCCGGACACGAGAGACTTCTACGAGCTGGAGTTCAACCTCGATCCTGCCCTGCATACGTTCCTGGGTGGCGCCGTACTCAAGGTGAGCGAGTTCGATCGGGAGATCACGAAGATCAAAGCGCACGCGGGCGGTCCGGCAAGCGCCGGAGGATACGGGAGCGACTTCGACAAACCCTGAGACCGGAGGAAGACAGCCCGATGCCGGTCCCCAATCTCCTTCTGGACTTCGCGAGCGAGATGCGGCGCGTCGTACGGCCCGTGGAGGACGCCCTCGCGAGTGAGGAAGCGTTCGTGAGGCTGCTGGCCGACTACGGGTGGTTGGTCGATCCGACCACGATAGACGTCGCCGAGATCTCCGACTCCTTCGCTATCCTCGAGGATCTCGGCGCGCTTGGGTCGTCTCTCGGAACCGTCCTCACCGCGTCACCGGACGAGACGGGGCTCGATCAAATCGCAGACCTCGTGTCCGGCTTCAAGGGCATCCTCTCGAGCATTCGTGCCCTCTCGACCACGCCTGCGCCAGTCAGCCTGTCGGCCGAGCTCTGGACGACGTTCTCGCGCGAGCTGCTCGACGGATTGGTCGCTGAATACGTCAGCACCTATCGGCCGCTCCTGTTCGCGCTGGTGGTCGGAGCGGGCGTGATCGAGGAGGGACAGGTCGACGTCGAGGGGACCCCGGGGCGGCAGAACTACGTCAGACGAGCGCTCAGGTGGGATCGGCTCGCGATGTTGCTTACCGACCCCTTTCGCTCCGTCAAGGAAGTCACGGCGTGGGGCGCTGCGGGAGAATCCTTCAGGTATGAGCTGCTGTTCGAGCGGATCGCTCGATTCGTCTCCCTAATCGGGTTCACAGGCGAGCTACGGGAGCCGTCGCAAGCGCTGGTAGACGCATACTACAGCGCAAACAACTCGCATCGGTCGGAGGTAAAGGAGCTGCATGTCGTGCTTGTCCGGACGGGATCAGAAGGTGGGGATCGGTTCGCGGGCTCCCTGTTCGTACTGCCCATACCGGCGGAAGATCCCTCCGAGGCGCCGGGAGGTCTCGTTATCGGTCCGTCGATCGAACTGACGGGAGATGCGCCGGCATTCGCGCTCTCCCCGTATTCCGTCACCTTTTCCGGAGCCTTCGCACGCGACCGCAGCGCGAGGATAGAGATCAGGCCAAGCGGTGCACGGGTGGTTCCCGAGTCGCCCGGCGACACGAGCATCGACGCATCCGTGGAGCTGTCGACGATCCCCCAGCCCGTACTGTTGCTCGGATCCTGGTTTTCGCACTTTCTCAGCGGCCGTGGCTGGTCGTTCCGGTTTCGGGTACTCGGGTCGGTTCAGGAACCCGAGATTGAGCTCGAGCTGGCATTCCCGGAGCTCGAGCTCGTTCTCGACAGCGCGGATTTCGACGCCTTTCTGAATGACCTGGTAAGCACGCCCGCACCAATCACGCGTTTCAACAGTTCCATCGTCTGGTCCTCCAGGACCGGTCTCCACTTCCGCGGCGGAGGAACGCTCGACGTCGTCGTCCCGGTCCACCGGACGATCGGGGCGATTGAGATGAGCCACGTGGCGGTGAGCCTGAGGGCCGCGGACGGAGAGACCGGGGTCAGCACCGCCGTGAGCGGGTCCGCAAAGCTGGGTCCGGTACTGGTCGGGATCGCGAACGTGGGGCTGGAGTTCGTCCTCACCCCGGTCCCGGACGACCGACCGGCGGGCGTGCTCGGGGACCTCGACCTGGACTTCGCTTTCAAGCCCCCGGCCGGCATGGCCCTCTCGGTCGATGCCGGCCCCATCACCGGCGGCGGGTTCTTGAGCTACGACGAACGCCACCGGCCGCTACGCCGGCGCCCTGGAGCTGGAGGTCCACGGCATCGGCGTCAAGGCCATCGGGCTGCTGGACACGCGCATCCCTGGCGGCAGACCCGCCTACTCGTTCCTCCTCATCGTCTCGGCCGAGTTCACCCCTATCCCGCTCGGGCTGGGCTTCACGCTGAACGGCGTCGGGGGGCTGGCGGGGATCCACCGGCGCATGGAGGTGGAGGCGCTGCGCACCCGGCTGCGCGCGGGGAGCCTCGACCACCTGCTCTTCGCGGAAGACCCGATCAAGGAGGCGGGGCGGATCGTCAGCGACCTCCAGGAGGTGTTCCCGCCGGCCCAGGACCGCTACGTCTTCGGCCCCATGGCAGTCATCGGCTGGGGGACGCCGCCGCTCCTGGAGTGCGAGCTCGCCCTGCTGCTGGAGCTGCCGGACCCGGCGCGGCTGGTGCTGCTGGGGCAGCTCCATCTCGCCCTCCCTCGCAAGGACCGGGCGCTGATTGAAATCAACCTGGACGTCCTCGGCGAGATCGACCTGAACCGCGGGCGAGTGGCGCTCGACGGGCGGCTGCGCGACTCGCGCGTCGTCTCCTTCCCCATCGAGGGGGAGATGGCGATGCGCCTGGCGGGGCGCGGTGACGAGCCGAACTTCGCGCTGGCCATTGGTGGCTTCCACCCCGACTACACCCCGCCCCCTGGATTCCCGCAGCTCCGGCGCATCACCATCCCCATCGGGCTCGACGACAACCCGCGCCTCACGCTGCAAGGCTACCTGGCGCTGACCTCCAACACGCTTCAGGTAGGCGCCGCGGCGGAGCTCTACGCGGAGAAGGGCTGGTTCAACATCACCGGCGAGGTGACCTTCGATGCGCTCTTCACCTTTGTGCCGTTCGCCTTCGTGGTGGACGTCCGCGCCAAGGTGGCGCTGCGCAAGGGGAGTACCGACCTGGCCGCGATCCGCCTGTCGGGGACGCTCAGCGGGCCCACGCCCTGGCACGCGGCGGGGAAGGCGTGCCTCGAGATCCGCTGGTTCCCCGACATCTGCGTGGGGTTCAGCGCCACCTTCGGCCGGGAAGAGCAGGTAGAGCTACCGCGCGTGGATCCCTGGCCGCTCCTGCAGAGCGCGGTGCAGAACCCCGAGAGCTGGAGCGGAACCCAGCCGCCCCGTGCGCACCGCGGCGCCACACTGGCCGGCGCCGACGGCGTGCTCCATGACCCGGCACTGGGCGTGATGCTACGGCAGACGGTGGTTCCCCTGCGGCGCTGGATCACCAAGTTCGGGGAGGCGGAGCCGCCGGGTGGGGCGACCCGGTTCGATGTGGCCGAGGTGACCCTCGGGGGGAGCGCCACATCCGACTTCTCGGTGGTCGAGGACTTCTTCGCCCCGGCGCAGTTCGAGCAGCTCAGCGATGACGAGAAGCTGTCGCGCCCCTCCTTCGAGCCGATGGATGCGGGCCTCACCCTCGCCGGGGACGCGGTGGACCATGGGAGCGCGGTCGGCGCGCCGGTCGAGTACGAGACTCGGATCCTCGACTCGGCCTTCGAGACACGCCGCGTGGGGGACTACCGGCCGCCGCGGTTCCTGCAGCTGGCCGCCGCCGGGAGAGGCGCGGCAGCGCGCGCGCCCCTGCTCAACAGCGGCCCGGCCAAATTCGCGCCGTCCCAGGAGCGGGCGCCCCTCGTCCGGCTGGCCCGGGAGCGGTACGTGGTGGCCTCCACGCTGGACCTGGCCGAGCGCGCCGACGTCACACCCCCCGCCGAGAAGGGCGCGGCCTTCCAGGCGCTCGCCGCCTACCTGACCACCCATCCGGAGGAGCGCGGCCGGCTGGCGGTGATGTCGCTCGACGAACTCCCCGTGGAGGCGTGAGCCCCATGTCCAACCAGGAGATCGACCGCGCCGCGCTCCGGGAGGCCCGCGCCTCCCTCGCAGGGGCCATGCGGGCCCGCCGTCGGGCGACGCGCGAAGCCGCCGGGAGCGCGGCCGCGCTGGAGCGCCTGCTGCGCGCCCACGGCTCCGGGGACGAGCGGGTCCGCCGCGCCGGGGCCGAGCACGAGGGGCGCCTGCGTGGCCTGGAGGAGGCACGCGCCGCCGCCGCGGGGGGCGGGAAGGAGCTGGTCGCCCGCCTCGGCGAGTGGCTCGGGCGGGACGCCGAGGCCGACGTGGCGCGACTCCGCACCGACTTCCCGGTCGTGCTCTTCCCGGTACGTGTCGAGACCCGCTTCGCCCTGGCGAGGGGGGGCGAGGAGCTGAGGGTGCGCATCTACCCGGACGCGATCCAGGCGGAGGCGCACGACCCGCCGCTCACCGACGAGGAGCTGGCGGCCGGCCGGAGGTACTGGGAGAGCGCCTGGACCGGCGAGGAGGCCGAGGCCTGGCGCGAGCTCCTCGTGCAGGTGGACGCGCCCCGCGCCGCCTGGATCGTCCGCGCGACCGAGCCCCTCAACCTGGCCGAGAGGCCGGAGGGCGAACTCCTCTTCCCGGAGGTGGAGCTGCGCGCCGAGAGCTGGGACCGCGCCCCCACGGCCTCCCTTCTCCCGGACCGCTGGATCGTGCTGGCGTACCGGGAGGGGGTCGAGGTGCGCCGCGCCGTGAGCCGGCCCGTGCAGGAGCCGCTGGCGCTTGGGTTCGACCCCCAGTCGCCGCCCGGGACGGGAATCGACGTGTCGGGGGACGGCCTGGAGCTGGACGAGGAGCTGCTCTGGACGGTGGACTTCCCCCGCGCGGTGGAGGCGGGGATGGCGTTGCGGATCCCCCTGGACGCGCAGGACGCGCGGCGCGGCTTCGACCGCGTCCTGGTGCTGGGCGTCAAGGGCTCGCTCTCGCCTGAGGAGGGGGGCGCCGCGCTGGAGGAACTGCTGGACGCGCACCACTACGGCGAGGGGCTGGCCCTCGTCGCCCAGGGGACCCCCACCAACAACACCGACACGGCGAGGACGCCGTTCCCGCCGCCGGACCCCGACGGGGCGCGCAGCTTCGCGGTGGAGCGGGGGAGCGCCTTCGACACCGAGGACGGGGACGGGCGCCGGCTGATGCGCGCGCTGGGCCTCTCCGCGGGCGTCGTGGCGCACGTGGAGGGGGCGGCCCGCACCGAGCAGGCGGCGGCCCAGGCCATGAACGAGGCGCTCTGGCCGGTCACCTGGGGCTACTTCCTGGAGCAGATGATGGCGCCCCACGTGGGCGAGGCGGCGGTCGCGGAGACGCGGCGCTACTTCGTCGAGCACGTGCGCGGCCGGGGGCCCCTGCCGGCGCTCCGGGTCGGCGGGCAGCCCTACGGCGTCCTGCCGGTGGCCTCGCTCGACTATTGGGCGCCGCGCAGAGGGGCCGCAGCGGCCGACGTCCAGCTGCCCCCGCTCCTGCGGCGGCTGCGCGACGTGTGGCGGGCGCAGGTCGGGCAGGTGCCCCGCGTGGGACGCACGCAGGACCCGGACGCCGACCTGCTGGCGGTGCTGGGGATGGACGCCAGCACCCGGGAAGTCCGCGTGCGCGAGGTGCACGGGCCGGACTTCCGGCTGAACCTGCTGGCGCTGTTCGGGCTGGACGCCACCGCGTGGCAGCAGGCGCAGCTGCTCATCGCGTTCCCGGTGATGAACCTCATCGGATTCCCCACCTTGCGGCCCCGCATCCTCGGGATGGACTTCGCCGACGGGGCCGGGCGCTTCCGGCACCCCCTGGTCGCCCCCGCCCCGCTCTCCGAGGAGGCGGGACTCGAGTCCGCCCTTGGCTTCGACTACGTCCGCTGGATCCGCGAGGCGACGGTCGACGAGCTGCGGGACGAAACGCTGCCCGAGGGGCGCGAGCCGCCCGACACCCTCCTGTACCGCATGCTGCGCCACGCCCGGCTGGAGGAGCTGCGCCGGGTCGCCGTTGCGCTGCAGGTCGCGCACGGCCTGGCGGACACCGCCGAGCGGCGCGAGCCCGAGCTGATGGGGATCGCCGAGGCGACGCTCGAGCGACCCACCATCTGGCAGCGGCTCGAGCGGCCCATCCCGGCGCTCACCGGGGACGCGGCGCTGGGGGCGTTCCTCGTCGGAGACGGCCAGGCGCCGGAGACGCGGACGCTGCGCGACTACGACGCGGCGCTCGCGGCCCTGGAGGGGCTGCCGACGGCGGAGCTGGAGCGGCTGTTCACGGAGACGCTCGACCTGTGCTCGCACCGGCTCGACGCGTGGATCAACTCGCTGGCGGCGAAGCGGCTGGACGAGATACGCGGGGCCAACCCCACGGGCGTGCACCTGGGCGCATTCGGCTGGGTGGAGGGGCTGTTCCCCGCAGCGGCCGGCGGGTCCCGCGAGGTGACGCTAGAGGACGGTCGCACGGCTCGGGTCGCCACGGCGAACGCCGGATACGTCCACGCGCCGTCCATGCAGCACGCCACGACCGCCGCCGTGCTCCGCAACGGGCACCTCACGCGCTCGGGCGAGCAGGGCGAGGCATACGCCGTCGACCTGTCCTCCGCACGCGTGCGCACCGCCCTCTCGGTGCTGGACGCCGTGCGCCAGGGGGAGCAGATCGGCGCGGTGCTCGGCTACCGCTTCGAGCGCGGGCTGCACGACCGCAGGGTCGACTGGTTCATCGAGCCGCTGCGCCGCCGCTTCCCACTGCTGGCGAACCGGACCGGCGACCCGGAGCTGGAGGGCCCGCCCGACACCGTCGCGGCGCGCAGCGTGGTGGACGGCCTGGCGCTGCGCAACGCCTGGAAAGAAGGAGCGCTGGACCTGGCCCACCCCGACTTCGCCCGCGCCGGCGAGCCGTCGACTCCGGCGGAGCGGGCCGCGGTCGAGGCCGAGCTCCAGCTCTTGGAAGACGCCACGGACGCCACCGCCGACCTGCTGACCGCGGAAGCAGTCTTCCAGATCGTCGGCGGGAATACCGCCGGGGCCAACGCCAGCCTGGACGCCTTGGCCCGGGGGGGGAGGCCGCCGGAGCCTGCGGTCGCCCACGCGCCGCGGTCGGGGATCCCGCTCACGCACCGGGTGGGAATCCTGCTCGGCGGCAACCCACCGCAGGCGGCCGGGTGGGACGCGGAGCCGACACCGCGCGCGCGCGCGGAACCGCACGTGGACGGCTGGGCAGGCGGGGTGCTCGGCGATCCCGCGTCCGTGCTCTGCCGGGTGACGGTCCGCCTCCCCGGCGAGGCGCCCGATGCGCCGCCGGAGCTGTCCGAGGAGACACTTTCCCTGGCCGCGCTCCGGCTGCGGCCGCTCGACCTCCTTGCGCTGGCGCGGGCGGCGAGCGAGGGCGCCGTGCCGCTCTCGGAGCTCGACCAGCGCGTGGCCGAGGCCGCCCTGGCCGGGGCGCCGCCCGGCGCGCGGGTCGAAGGGATCGTCTACGCACGGGCCGAGAGCTGGCGGCCCGACGAGGTCCGCACCTTCCCGGAGGTCCTTGAGGTGGCGAGCGCGCTCAACCGGCTGCTCGCCTCTGCGCGCCCGCTGACGCGGGCGGACCTGGTGCCAGCGGGCGCAGCGCCGTTGCTTCCCGCCACGGATCCGCTCGCCGGGGAGGCGCTCGACCGCGCCGCTGCGGCCCGCGAGGCCTTCCGGCTGGCTGGGGAGAGGCTCACCGCGGTGCTCGGCGCGGCGGACGCCGCCGGGCTGCGGCGTGAGCTGCGCGGGGTGAGCCGGTTCGGGATTCCGGATACCTTCCCCCGCAGCGACGACCTGAGCGTCCTCAGTGAACGGGCCACGGCTGCTCTGGCAGAGGTCGAGCGCCGCCTCGCCGGGGCCGCGGCTGCGCCCGACGCCGCCGCGGCCGCCCGCGCGGTCTTCGGGCGCGACTTCCCCTTCCTGCTGCGCTTCACCCCGCCGCACCCGGAAGAGCTGGGGCAGGCGCTCGCAGCCGGTCCCGCGCTCGTGGGGGACGCCCGCGCGGCGAAGTCGTGGATCTACCAGGCGGCGCGCGTCCGCCCGGCGCTGGCGGAGTGGCGGAAACTCGCCCTCCTCTGCGGTGCGCTGGGCACCCACCCGGGGACGCTCGACGTCGTGCAGCTCCCGTTCCGGGCGAGCGCGCGCTGGGTCGCGCTCCCCTTCGGCGAGGGCGCGAAACCCCCGTCGGGCACGCTGTCGCTCACCCTGCACCGGCTCGCGGCGCCGGGATCGGACCAGCCGTGGGCGGGCCTGCTGCTGGACGAGTGGGACGAGACCATCCCGGAGCGCGAGGCGCCGACCGGGGTCGCATTCCACTTCGACACCCCGGGCGCCGAGCCGCCACAGGCCGTGCTCGTCGCGGTCCCACCGACGGACGCCGAGGCATGGGACCTGGCCGGCCTGGCCGCTACGCTGCACGAGGCTCTCGACCTGGCGAAGCTGCGCGCCGTGGACGGCGAGCTCCTGGGCGCGCTCGGACAGCTGCTGCCGGCGATCTACCTGGCCGCCAACGCCGCGAACGACACCGTCTCCACCGGCTTCGGTGGGGCGCTCATCCCGGACCGGCCCGTCGTCCTATCCGCGGAGACCTGACATGCCCTCGATCACCTACTGGAGCCGCCTGGAGCCGCGGCCTCGCGCACGCTCCGTCGCTGAGGGCCTGGCAGCGCGGGTGCGGGACCCGCTGTGGATGCTCGCGCGGCAATGGCAGCTCGGGGAGTTCCGCGCCGAGGATGCGGGCTCGCCTGCATACGCACAGGTTGCGGCTCGGCTCGGCGGGCTGCGGAGCTGGTCGGTTGGGGCCGGCGATGCGCAGCCTCTGGCCGGCGGGGTGCCCCTGGAGGCGGTGGCCCTGGCGGAAGGCTTCAGCGAGACCGACCTATCGCTCGTGGTCGAGCTGGGGCAGGTATTCGAGCAGTCGCTCCTGGACCTCGGCCGTGACGACCTGATCCCTGCCTTCCGCCGGTCGTATCCTCTGGAGAGCGCGCAGGTGGAGCCCCGCGACCGCGACGCGCTGCGCTTCCTGCAGGTCGCTGCAGGGCGGGGCACGCACGGGGTGAACTTGTACCTCCAGGCCGAGGGCGCTCTCCCGGGCCTCCCCGCTGAGCCGGAGATCACGCTGCCGGAGGATGAGAGCGACGTGCGCGCGGCGCTCGAGCAGCTGCGGACGTGGGTGCGTGATACGATCGGCACGCTCGGCGGCGGCGATGCCCGGTCGTGGAACCCGGAGCGCCTGGAGTACGACCTCGCGGTGGCTGGCCAGACCCCCGGTGGGGGCGAGATCTCTCTCGCCGCGCATCCGGACCGAGACGGCGGTG
>CBDCDN010000035.1:0-336421 GCA_965215255.1 Longimicrobiaceae bacterium
GACGAGGAGCTGACCCGGGGCATCGACATACTGGAAGGCTCCCTCTGATGGTGATTCAGATCTCTCCGGCCTGGCCGACCGCCTCCGATCCGGCGGGCGGGGCCGCGCCGTCGCCCGGGTTCCGCGCCGCCGCGGGCGGCGCGGCGGAGACGGCGGCCCGGCCGGTCTCGGTGACCGTCCGCCCCGCGTGCATCGGCGACATGCGGCAGCTGGAGCCGCTGATCAACCGGTTCGCGAAGCAGAACCTGATGCTCCCCAAGACGCACGACCAGCTCGCGCGGCTCTTCCGCGAGTTCGTCGTCGCGGTGGACGAGCACGACCGCGTGCTCGGCTGCGGGGCGCTGCGGGTCTACAACGAGACGCTGGCCGAGGTCGCGTCGCTCGCCGTGGACGAGCGCGCGCACGGCGCCGGAGTGGGCCGCCGCCTGGTCGAGCGGCTGATGGAGGAGGCGCGCCTCCTCGGGCTGAGCACCGTCTTCGCCCTCACCCTCCAGGAGGAGTTCTTCCACAAGATCGGCTTCCGTACCGTGCCGAAGGAGTCCTTCCCGCTCAAGGTGTGGGCGGACTGCCGCAACTGCCCCAAGCTCCACGCCTGCGACGAGATCGCCGTGGCGCGGGACGTCTGAACGACAGTCACGGGTCGATGCCCACCGAAACCCCTCTCGAGCACGCCCGACTCTGGGGCGGCCGCTTCGCCGCGGAGCCCTCGGCGGAGATGGACCGCCTCAACCGCTCGCTGCCGGTGGACCGGCGCATGTGGCGCGAGGACGTCGAGGGGAGCCGGGCGTGGGCCACGGTCCTGGGGTGCGCCGGGGTGGTCACCCGTGCGGAGTCGCGGGAGCTGTGCGAGGGGCTGGAGCGCGTCGCCTCGCGCCTCGCCGGCTGGACGGAGGCGGAGTGGGGCGAGGCGGCGGACGAGGACATCCACTCGCTCGTGGAGAGGCTGCTGCGCGAGGAGGCGGGCGCCGTCGCCGGGAAGCTGCACACCGGCCGCTCGCGCAACGACCAGGTCGCCACCGACTCGCGCCTCTGGGGACGCGCCGCGGCCGCGCGGCTGGACGGCCTGCTGAAGGAGCTGCAGTGCGCACTGCTGGGGCAGGCGGAGCGGCACCTGGACACGGTGATGCCGTCGTACACCCACCTGCAGCGCGCGCAGCCGGTCTCGGCGGCGCACTGGCTGCTCTCGCACGCCGCGCCGCTCTCGCGCGACCGCGCGCGCCTGCTGGAGGCGTGCGACCGGATCTCGGTGCTTCCGCTCGGCTCCGGGGCGATCGCCGGCTGCCCCTTTCCGATCGACCGAGTGCTGCTGCAGGAGCTGCTCGGCTTCCGCCACCTCTCGACCAACAGCATCGACGCGGTCGGCGACCGCGACTGGATCGCGGAGCTCCTGTTCGTGGCGTCGATGGTCGGGATCCACCTCTCGCGCCTGGCGGAGGACCTGATCCTCTTCACTTCGGCGGAGTTCGGCTTCGTGCGCCTCTCGGACCGCTTCTCGACCGGCTCGTCGCTGATGCCGCAGAAGCGCAATCCGGATGCGATGGAGCTGGCGCGCGGGAAGGCGGGCCGGCTGATCGGCGACCTGATGGCGATGCTGACGACGCTGAAGGGGCTCCCCTCGGGCTACAACAAGGATCTGCAGGACGACAAGGAGGTGCTCTTCCACGCGGTCGACACGCTGGAGACCCTCCTCCCGGCGGTGACGGGGAGTGTGACGACGATGGAGTTCGACGCGCACCGCTGCGCGGCGGCGGTGGACGCGGCGATGCTCGCCACCGACCTCGCCGACCACCTGGTGCGCAGCGGGGTGCCCTTCCGCGAAGCCCACTCGCTGGTGGGCCGGCTGGTGCGCGCGGCGGAGGAGCTCGGCTGCTCCCTCGACGACCTCCCGCGCGAGAGCTTCACGCGGGTCTCGGAGCACTTCGAGGAGGCGGACCTGGAGGCGCTCTTCGACCCGCGGGCGTCGCTGGAAGCGCGCGGCGGGCGAGGCGGCACCGGCTCGCGCTCGGTGAAGGAGCAGCTCGCGGCGCTGGAGGCGCAGCTCTGACGTTCGCGCGCGGACCGCACCCTCCGGAACGCAGAGACCCCCGGCCGCGGCCGGGGGTCTCTGCGTCCATGCGTCGCGCGGGTGGGCGGGCTGGCGGCGTCAGGCGCGATCGAGGCCGCTGTCGCGGAGGCGGCGGCGGGCGCGGCGCTGGTATCCCTTCTCGAGGTGGCGCTTGGCCCTCTCGGCGGAGCTGAGCAGGAGGCGCAGGCTCGACCAGAGCCCCCGCGGCCGTTCGGCGGGTACGGGCAGTCGATAGCGGTCGCGTTCGGTCATCTCGGCCTCCTCTCCGGATCGGCTCCCGCGGAACCGCCCCGCCCCCGGGCGGCGGTCCCCTCTCCTGGAACGGTTCGTCGCCCGCGTTGCTTGCAATCGGCGAGCCGGAGCGGCGGGAGACCTCCCGGGATGCGGCGCCACTTGAGGGAAGTTGGCTCCCCGCGTACATTTCCGCGGCGAACTCCCATCCCCCGTGCCCCCTCCTCCGATGACGAAGACCTGTCCTTCCTGTGGCGAGCAGGCCACAGGTCGCTTCTGCTCCCAGTGCGGCGCGAGCGTCGAGGGGCCTCCGCAGTGCCGGGAGTGCGGCCACGAGCTTCCTCCGGGAGGACGGTTCTGCAACTCCTGTGGCGCTCCCGCTGCGCTCCCCGCCGCCTCGGCGACGAACCAGCCGCAGCCGGCGCCCGCGCGCTCCTCCTCCGGCTCGCTCCCCTGGGTCATCGCCACCGGGGCGCTAGTGGCGCTGCTGGCGGTGGTGCTGATCCCACGCTTCCGCGACGGCGAGCCGGCGCAGGTGCCGGTCCCCACGGGTCCGCCGATCACGGGCGTCGGCACGGGTGACCCGTCGCGCGTGGACCTCGCCTCGATGACGCCCCGCGAGGCCGCGGACCGGCTCTTCAACCGCGTGATGCAGAACGTCTCCAGCGGCGACACCGCGGCGGCGCAGCAGTTCCTCCCGATGGCTCTGATGGCGTACGAGCGCGTGCCGGACATCGACGCGGACGGACGCTACCACGTGGCGGTGCTGCAGCTGGTGCATGCCGACCCGCGCGCGGCCCGGGCGCAGGCGGACACCATCCTCTCCGCGGTGCCCGACCACCTCTTCGGCCTCTTCACGGCGGCGCAGGCCGAGCAGACGATGGGAAACGAGGCGGCCGCGCGGCAGCTCTACCAGCGCTTCCTCGACCGCTTCGACGCCGAGGTGGACACCGACCGGCAGGAGTACCGCGAGCACGCCCAGGTGCTCCCCGCCATGCGCGAGGAGGCCCAGAAGGCGCTGCAGGAAGGGTGATCCCCCATTCGGCCGAACGAAGGTCGCTCGCCGGTCCGAAGCGGCCGCTTCGGACCGGCCGGCGGCCTTGCGGACCTCCCTCGATCCGTCCATTGTGATGGGCTCGGCCGGATCGCGGCGTCATGAGCCCGCGACGGGCGCGCCCGCCGCCGGCTCACCTTTCCGCTTTCCGATCGGATCGATTCGCGACGATGATCTGGAGCTATCTGGACGAGGCGTTGGCTTCCGCTTTCGCGGCGGCGGGGTACGGCATGGCGAACGCCACCGTGGAGCCCTCCCGCCGGCCGGACATGGGGCAGTTCCAGTGCACCACCGCCATGGCGATCGCGAGGGAGGCGCGCCAGTCGCCGGTGGCGATCGCGAAGGCGGTGGTGGAGCGGCTCCCGCCGTTCCCCTTCGTAGACGTTTCGGTGGCCGGGCCTGGCTTCATCAACTTCTCGCTGGCCGACGAGTTCCTCGCCGAGCGGGCCGGCGCGTTGGAGGGCGACGCGCGCCAGGGCGTGCCCGCCGTCGAGCCGCGGAAGCTCCTAGTGGACTTCGGCGGCCCGAACGTGGCGAAACGCATGCACGTCGGGCACCTGCGCTCCGCCATCATCGGCGACTGCCTGCAGCGCTGCGCGCGCTTCCTCGGCCTCCGCGTCGTGAGCGACGTGCACCTCGGCGACTGGGGCCTGCCGATGGGGATGCTCATCGCCGAGATCCGGAGGCTCTGGCCGGAGCTCCCCTACTTCGCCGGCGAAGCGGCGCCCGGCCCGGCGGTGGAGGAGCGGATCACGATCGACCTCCTGAGCCGTCTCTATCCCGAGGCGGCGCGGCGCTGCTCCGAGGATCCGGAGGCGCTCGAGGACGCCAAGCAGGCGACGACGGCGCTCCAGGCGGGGGACCCCGCGCTCCGCGCTCTCTGGCGGCGGATGGTGGAGGCGTCGGTGGACTCCATCCGCGCCGACTTCTCGCTGCTCGGGGTCCGCTTCGACCTCTGGGAAGGGGAAAGCGACGTCCACGACCGGCTGCAGACGATGATCGCGCGGCTGACCGAGTCCGGGACGGCCGAGCTGTCCGAGGGCGCGGTGATCGTCCCGGTCAGCCGCCCGGCGGACTCCGAGCCGGTTCCGCCGCTGATCCTGGTGAAAGGCGACGGGAGCGTGACGTACGGCGCGACCGACCTCGCCACCATCGAGCACCGCGTCGAGCGCTACGATCCGGACGCCATGCTCTACGTCGTCGATCAGCGCCAGCGGCTCCACTTCGTACAGGTCTTCCGCGCCGCCGAGGCCGCCGGAGCGGTGCGGGAAAGCGCCCCGGCGCTCGAGCACATCGGCTTCGGCACCGTCAACGGCCCGAACGGCAAGCCGCTCCGGACACGCGCGGGGGAGACGGTCACGCTGCGCGCGCTCCTGGAGCAGACGGTCGTCGAGGCGAGGAGGCGCGTGGCGGCCCTCGAGCTCGCCGACGAGATCACCGAGCCGGAGCGGGAGACGATCGCCGCCCGCATCGGCCTCGCGGCGATCAAGTTCGCCGACCTCCGTAACCAGCGGCAGTCGGACTACGTCTTCGACATCGACCAGTTCTGCAGCTTCGAGGGCAAGACCGGTCCCTACCTCTGCTACTCTGCGGTGCGCGCCCGGTCACTCCTCGCGAAAGCGGCGGAGCGCGGGATCGCCGCCGGGCCGCTCGCTCCGCCGCGCACCGACGAGGAGCGGGCGGTCCACCTCCGCCTGCTCGATTTCGGGCGCTCGCTCCTCGCCACCTTCGACAACCGCGCGCCGAGCATCCTGTGCGAGCACGCCTACGACCTCGCGCAGAGCTTCAACGTGTTCTATCACCGCCACCACGTCCTATCGGAGGAGGACGCAGAACGGCGCGGCTCCTGGCTGACCCTGACGCGCCTCGTCTCCGATCAGCTTGTCCTCACCCTCTCGCTCCTCGGCATCGAGGTGCCGGAGCGGATGTGATCCCGCCGCCCGCCGTCCGGGCCGGGCCCCTTCCCCGCGCTCTCCCGCGCGAAGAGCGACACCTCGTGCCGGGTGGTACCCTCCGTCACCAGGTCCGCCAGCACCTCCCCGATCACGGGGGCGAACTTGAAGCCGTGCCCCGAGCAGGGACTCGCCACCCACACGCGCCCCTGGCCGGGCAGACGGTCGACCAGGAAGTGGGCCGAAGGGGTGTTGGTGTAGCGGCAGACGGCGGAGCGCAGGTGTTCGCCGTTCGCGGCGGGGACGCGCGAGGCCAGGAAGCGTCGCACCTCCGCCACCTCCGCCTCGCGCACCTCGTCGTCCAGCGAGTCGAGCGGGCCGGTTTCCCCGCCGTGGTGCCGCGCCGCCTTGACCCCCTTTCCGAGGTCCGGCATGCCGTAGTAGAAGCTCCCCGTCTCCGTCTCCCACAGGAAGACGGGGAAGCGGCCCGTCGAGAAACCCTCCGGCTCCCGTGGCCGGAACCAGTGCGTCGTCTGCCGCTCCACCTCCACCGGAAGCTCCGGGAGGAAGCCGGGGAGCCACGGACCGACCGTCAGCACCAGCGCCCCCGCCCGGCGGCGCCCGGCATCGGTGACGACCTCGACCCCCTCCCCGTCCTCCCGCCACTCGCGCACCGCCTCCCCGAAGCGCAGCGCGGCTCCGTTCGCTCGCGCCATGTCCAGCTGCGCCTGGACACCTCCCTCCGCGTCCAGCACCCCCGCTCGCTCCTCGTACACGGCGGCCGTCCCGGGCGCGGGGCGGAGCCGCGGGAAGCGGCGCGCCACCTCCGCGGCGTCGAGCCGCTGGTGGGGGAGGGAGTGCTCTTCCACGCTGCGCAGCACCCCGCGGATCAGCTCGCCGTCGCGCGGGCCGAGATTGAGGATCCCGGTGCGGCGCAGCAGCGGACGATCGGAGAGCCCCTCCAGCTCCCGCCAGAGCTCGAAGGCGCGCCGCACCAGCGGGACGTACGCCGGGTGCTCGTAGTAGGCCTCGCGGATGATGCGCGACTCCCCGTGCGAGGAGCCGCGATCGTGCGGCGGAGTCCGGGCGTCGAAGCCGAGGACCCGCGCCCCGCGCCGCGCGAGGTGGAAGGCGGCGGCGCTCCCCATCGCGCCGAGGCCGGCGACGACGACGTCGTGGCTTCCCCCCGCGGCGCCGGTCATCCCGCGGAGCCTTCCGGGGAAGGCGCGGCGAGCTCCAGCCGCGCCCCGTGCGTCCGATCGGAATCGAGCGAAGCAGGCGGCCCCGTGCAGCGCAGGCGGAGCGCGCAGGGGCCCTCGCCCGAGCGGAGGCGCGCGCGGACCGGGTCGTCCGCCCCTCCCGGCGAGGCGAGGGCGATCTCCGCTCCCTCAATCGGGAAGACGCACGAGCGGCTGGAGGAGAGGGCGGCGTCGGGCTCGAGCACCGGGTCCACCCCCAGCAGGGCCCGGTACCGCGCCGAGCTCGCGTCCAGGTCCCGCACCGCCACCACCACGCCGGCCACCCCGGTGACGCCGTTGGCGTGCTCGCGGGCCTCTCCCCCCGGAACGCGCAGCTCGTGCGGGGTGACGTCGGCGCAGAGGAAGGGGAGGTCGCGCGCGGTCAGCATACCGGTCTGCCACGCCACCTCCTCGCCGTCGGGCCGGAGGCGGCCGCCGGGAAGCGGCCCTTCGGCCTCCAGGCCGGCGGAGCAGGCCCGGGCCAGGTCGGCGGCGATCTCCGGGGGCCGCAGCGCAAAGTCGATCAGCCCCTCTCCCGCCGCGGCGCGCTGCAGGAAGCGGCGGTCCATCCCCTCGCGGTTTCCCGCAGCCCGGCCGGAGAGCCCCAGCCGCCGCAGCCAGGGGAGCGACCACCCGAGCCGGCCCGCGAACGAGAGCAGCTCCAGGTACGCCCCGTCCTGGAACGCCACCAGCGCGTTCCGCGTCACGCCGCCCGCGTGCGTCCCGCCCGGAGTCACGGTGAACCCCAGGTCTCGGTAGTCGGCCACCCCGCGATCGAGATCGTCGACCAGGATCACCGCGTGGTCGAAGCGGAAGATGGGCATGGGGTTTCGTCGTTCGTCATCCGTTGGGCCTGAACGGATGACGGGTCGCGGGTCGGGGTGGATTTCTGGAGCCGAGGACGTTTCGCGACGGGGCTTGTCAGGCCAAGGCACTGAGGATCCGGGAGACGTGCTCCCGAAGCTGCGGCACTTTCGTCTGAACGACCTGCCACACGAGCGAGTAATCGACGGAGAAGTAGCCGTGGATGAGCCGGTCACGCATCTTGGCGATCTCCCGCCACTCCACCTCGGGGTGCAACTCGCGGAACTCCGCGGGTAGCTTCTTCACCGCCTCGCCGATGATCTCGAGGCTGCGAACAAAGGCTCGCTGCTGCACCGGATCCGCCTCGAACTGCTCTGGGCTCAGCCTCCGGCTCTGATCGCGGAGGAAGTCCACCTCGCCAGGATGTGACGGAGGTACTCAGGCGGCGCAAACGACATCGGCCGCTTCGGCGAGGATGTGGGGCCCGATGTACGGGGAGAGCGCTTCCGTGGTGACGAGTTCAACCCTCCGCTCCAGCGCGGCTTCGAGCAGGTCGGCAAGAGCCATGAAACGGTCGAATGTCTTCTGCCCCGGGATGAACTCGACGAGAAAGTCCACGTCGCTGTCCGGACGTGCCTCGTCACGCACTACGGAGCCGAACAGCGCGAGCCGGCGAACACCGAGGGCTCGGATGTTCGCCTCGATCGCCAGCAGGCGGTCGATTGCTTCGCGGCGGGTGAGAGCGACGGTAGCCATGACCGAAATCTAGCGGGATTCCGTGCGAGGGCCAGTCCAGTTCTGACCGAACACAAAGCGTCGCCCTGGAGTAGTCGTGTAGCTGTCCCGTCTTCGCTGCAGAGCCTCCTGCAGAATGGTTTCATCCAAGCTCAGGTCGGCGACTCATTGCTTCAGCATGCGGTTCTCCACCTGGATCTGCTCGAGCCGCCGCAACTCGGCGGGCGTTCGAGCCGGTGGCTCAGCCCCGGCCTCAGCGGGCACGCTTACCCGCACGGCAATCCACTCCGCGGGGGCCAGGTCGCTGGCTTCGGCAACGTCGCGCAGCGCCCGGTAGACGGGTTCGGGCAGTTCCATGGTTCGGCTCATAGCAGGAATCTCCGGCGGAGATGCAGGCCAGTCCACCGCCCGCACTCGGCCGAGGGCAGCTGCCCAACGACCCTGGCGAGGGGCCGGCGCTGCAGCCGGCGGCGATCACGAGATGATGCCCTGCCCTTCGTCCAGTGCAACGCGTCGTCAGGCCTGTGGAGAGCGAACCGGTGAACCTTTCGCCAAGGTCAACGCGCTTGGTACTCTGGTGTGTGTCTCTAGGAGCTGGATCAGCTCGCTCGCTGCCGTTCGAATCTCATCTAACGCAGCCGGCTGCGCATTCTCCACGAAGCTGGCTGCGGCTGCGACGACCGGCTGAAGCTTGACATCCTCCGCTCGGGAGAGAAACGTCGTATACGAGAGTACCCGCTCCTCCCTCAGGAGTGATTCCGCCAGCTGAACCCGGTGGTAGTGAAGAAACCGCTGATCGTCCATGCCGTGGTTGATCTCATGGAGGCCGCTCTTCAGTTGTCGCTTGAGCGCCTCGTCGTAGTGGAGCTTCGCGTAAATTCCCTTGGACACCAGCAAATTCTCATAGGCAAGGACCCGACCGAGAGCGTACACCGTGGTCCGGCGAAAGTAGTCGTCGCTCATCACCTGCTTGCCGCCCCAATCCCGAAGGTTGTTGATGCGGTAGTAGAGCGATTCGAGAGCGTCTTGAAGCTGCAGGAAGTGAGTCTCGATGATCTCGCGACGCTCCTGGCGCTCGGCTGAGAGACGCTGAAAGCCGTATTGAATTGCTGCACCAATCACAGCGCCCAACGCTCCGAGGAGAACCGCGATCAACTCAGTAGCCATGCGGGTGACTGGAAGCGACCTGACGACCCAAGCTCAGTGGCGGAGGGCCCGCGCCGGAACCGACGGCGTTGCGAGAGCACGGCACGCCATCCGTCCACTGCAGCGCCGCGTTGGACGGCTCCAGGCGCGGCTATGCTCACCCGCGGGTACGTATCAGCCGATCGTACTCGTCGTGGCTGCCGATCCAGAACCAAATCAGGTCCCCAGATTCTTCTACGGCCAGCGCCCGGTGCCGCAGGTCGCCTTTGAGCAGTTCGTAGTTCTCATCGGCGAGCCGCCGCACTTCGGGCGGGAGCGCATCCTACACCTGCCAGAAGGGTGCGCTTGCGTGATGCCTCACAGAGGACGGGTGCGTCCCGCCCGGAACTCGGCCACCGCTTCGTTGGCGAGCGCATCCAACCGACCCGCCGCCGCATCGCGCTCGATCTGCCGGTCCCACTCTTCGGCGTCGAAGTTCAGGAACCAGGCACGAAACGTTCGCAACTCGGCTGGCGAGAGTTGCTTCACGCCGGATTCGATTTCATCGATGGTGCTCATAATGCCGAATATACCCGCGTCGCCTATGCTCTTCAAGCTCGAGGTGAGCGGCCCAACGGAGAGCCGCTCACCCACAGGCAGGACAGCGGTAGAACGAGGCACAGAATACGCGCGACAGGGAGGCTACAGGGGAAAGCGTCGGACGCCCGCGATCAGAGCAGCCGTAACGAGCAGGATCGACGTGCCCCATGCGGCAGCCACCCAGGCGGTGAACCCCCGCAGGAGGAGGAACGCTCCCGCGGCGGCTATCGTGAGCGCACCGAGGAGGAGAACTCGTGCCCCGGCATAGCGCGCCAACCCGTTGGCATCACGCACGCGCGCGGCATCATAGCCAGCGAGGAGATCGACTCGCCCGTGCGCACGGATGCTGTATCCCAAAGCCAGGGTGATCAGGCCGGCAAGGGCGAAGATGACGGCGGTCGAAACGATGGAGGTCTCCATACTCCGGAAGGGACGAGACCGACAGCTGATGACGGATAACGAACGACCGAACTTCACACCTCCGCCGTCGGCGGGAAGCGCGGCGGGCGACGGTGGTTCGTCGCCTGCTCGAAAGCGTACGCGAGGCGGAGCAGGGTCGGCTCGCTCCAGGCCCGGCCGAAGAAGGAGAGCCCCACCGGGAGACCGAACGAGTAACCCGCCGGGACGGTGATGTGCGGGTACCCCGCCACGGCCGCGGGGGTCGAGGCGGCGCCGAGGTAGTGGTCGCCGTTCACCAGGTCGATCGTCCAGGCGGGGCTGGTGGTCGGCGCCACCAGGGCGTCCAGCCGGTGCTGGTCCATCGCCTTGTCGATCCCCTCGGGGCCGGAGAGCCGGCGGTTCGTCGCCAGCGCGTCGAGGTACTCCTTCTCCGTCAGCGGACCCTTCTCCTCGGCCATGTGGAAGATCTCCTGGCCGAAGTACGGCATCTCGCGGTCGCGATGGCGCTCGTTGAACTCGATGGCGTCGCGGAGCGAGCGGATCGGCGCCCCCGGGCCGAGCCCGCGCAGGTATTCGTTCAGCCCGTTCTTGAACTCGTAGAGCAGCACGGTGAACTGGCTGTCGCCGTACTCGTCGGCGTGCGGCAGCTCGGCGAGGTCGACGACCTCGGCCCCCGAGCGCCGCATCACCTCCAGCGCCTCCTCCACGAGGCGGTCGGCCTCGGGGCTGTAGCCGAAGAAACCTTTCCGCGGCACGCCGATGCGGGCTCCACGCAGGCCGGCGGGGTCGAGGAAGCGGGTGTAGTCCGTCATCGCCCGCTGGCGGCTGGCGGTGGTGGCCGGGTCGCGCGGATCGACCCCCGTCAGCACCCCCAGGAGCACGGCCGCGTCCGCCACGGTGCGCGCCATCGGTCCGGCGGTGTCCTGGCTGTGGGAGATCGGGATGATCCCGGAGCGGCTCACCAGCCCCACGGTGGGCTTGATTCCCACCAGCGAGCAGAGCGCCGCGGGGCAGGTGATCGAGCCGTCGGTCTCCGTGCCGATGGCGACCGGCGCGTAGTCGGCGGCCACCGCGCCGCCGCTTCCCGAGCTGGAGCCGCAGGGGGAGCGGTCGAGGGCGTACGGGTTCTTCCCCTGCCCGCCGCGGGCGCACCAGCCGCTGGAGGAGCGGGTGGAGCGGAAGTTGGCCCACTCGCTGAGGCTCGTCTTGGCGAGCAGGACCGCTCCCGACTCGCGCAGCCGCTGCGCGACGAAGGAGTCGCGCGGCGCGACGGAGCCCTCCAGCGCGAGCGAGCCGGCCGTCGTGGTCATGCGGTCCGCGGTGTCGATGTTGTCCTTCAGCAGCACCGGGATCCCGTGCATCGGCCCGCGCAGCCGGCCGGCGGCGCGCTCCTCGTCGAGCCGCGCCGCGATCGCCATGGCGTCGGGGTTGAGGTCGAGCACGTGATGGAGGGCCGGGCCGCGCCGGTCCAGCTCCCCGATGCGCTCCAGGTACGCCTGCACCAGCGAGCGCGAGGTCTGCCGCCCCGCCGCCATCGCCTCCTGGAGCTGCGCGATCGTCGCCTCCTCCCGCCGGAAGGTGAGGGGCGGAGCGATCGGAGGGGCGGAATTCGCTTGGCTTCCCGACAGCGCGACGAGGCCGCCGGCGGCGCCGAAGCGCAGGAACTCTCTGCGGGAAAGCTCGTCTCCGTGCATCGGTCCGGAAGGTCGGGGGGAGAGTGCGGCGGGAGCGCCGCGGGTCAGGGCGTGCTTCCCGAAGGCGGATCCCGTACATGTTCGGGTGCGGGCGCCGGCATGGCAATCGGGAGTCTAGCCGCGGAGCTCCCGCAGCACTCGCTCCGTGTGCTCGCCGCACCGGGGCGCACGGCCTCCGGGGGAGGGAAAGCCGGGGAGGAAGGAGCACGTCTCGCCGGAAGACGGATCCCGCGCGGCCTCGGCGGCCGATCGGACAGGGGAGAGGGGGATTCCCCGCTCCCCCGCCAGCTCGAGCCAGTGCTCGCTCGGGCGCTCCGCGAGGCGCGCCGCCACCGCCGCGGCCGCCCGGTCGCCGCGCGGCCCGGCGTCGAGCCCGTCGCCGGCCAGCTCGGGCAGCCCGACCGCCTCCACGAAGGCGCGCCAGAACTTCGGCTCCAGCGCCCCCAGGGCCACCCGCTCCCCGTCTCCGCAGCGGTAGAGGCGGTAGCAGGCGGTCCCGCCGCTCAGCATCCGCTCGCGGGCCTCGCCGCCCCCGGCCGCCAGGTCCGCGCGGATCCAGGCCAGGAAGGGGAGGGGCGCGGCGGACAGCGGCTGCTCCACGAGCCTTCCCCGGCCGTCGCGCTCGCGCGCGAGCAGGGCGCCGAGCACGGCCGAGCAGGCGAGCAGGGCGCTCCCCACGTCCACCAGCTGCACCGAGGGCATGCCCTCGCCGGGAAGCTGCGCCAGCAGCCCCGACTCGGCGGCGAAATTGAGGTCGTGCCCCACCCGCTCCGCACCCGGATCCCGGGAGCCGAACGAGGAGAGCGAGCACTGCACGAGCCCCGGGTTCCCGCCGACCAGCGCCTCGTATCCGAGCCCCCAGCGCTCCATCGTGCCGGGGCGGAAGCTCTCCACCAGGACGTCGGCGCGGCGGGCGAGGGCGCGGAGCGCTTCCGCCCCCTCCGCGGCGCGCAGGTCCAGGCAGACCGACTCCGCCCCCGCCAGGAGGGCGGCGAAGCCCGCGCCGGTCCCCTCCACCAGCGGCGGGACGGCCCGCATCAGGTCACCGCGCCCGGGCTCCTCGACCTTGATCAGCCGCGCCCCGAGGTCGAGGAGCATCCGGGCCAGCACCGCCCCCGGGAGCATCCGCGAGACGTCCACGACGATCCTCCCCTCCAGGGGGCGCGTCATCGGCTACCGCTCCCGGGCACGGTCGGTCCGCGAGAGCCGGCCGAGGTCGATGTGCACGGCCATGAGGTTCCCGTTCAGGTCCGCCATCCGCTCGGTGATCTCGATCACCCGGCCCACCCCATCGCCCCAGACGTCCTTGACGTAGTGGTCGCCGGCGAGGAAGAGCACCCGCTGCGCGTGCTCGAGCAGTTGCAGGGCGTCCCAGATGACCTCTCGCGCCTGTTCCAGGTGCTCTACCGAGCCGGACTCCTGATCGGACATTCGATCTCGTGGCAAAGGGGATCGGTTCGGACGTCAGCCCGAGGGCGCGCTCTCCGTCCGCCGCACCGTCCAGCGGAGCGACGCTCGGAAAGGGATCTCGCCGGAGTAGCCTTCGTTCCACCGGTTTCCCAGGTCGATGCGGCTGTGGACGGAGAGCTGCACCGCGACGATGCCGTCGGACGGACGTGGAGAGGGGCTCGCGGGCACCACGAGGGGGCCGGGAAGCCGGCCTTCACCGGAGATGCCGATCGGCGCCGAGCCGCCGCCGAGCGTCAGCTGCCAAGACTGGCTGACCGTCCAGTCCCGGGGGTACGGCGGCCATGCCGCCGCGATCGGGAGAAGCAGATCGGCACCGTCCCTCATCTCCAGGGTGTCCGCCCCGACCCGCGGCGGGAACGGCTGCTGGAGGGCGGATGGGCGCTTGCTCCCGGGCACCGTGGAGGCGGCGAGACGCTGAGCAGCAGTCCCTCCGCGGGAGCAGCCGCCCGTGCGCACCCCGCGGCCCCTGCTCCACGCCCCCTTCGTAGCCGTTCCCGAAGGCGAGGGTGGAGGGAAACTCCGCCGGGGTTCCCGCTTCGGGCGGCGGAGGCTCGGGAAGGGTGACCTCCCGGAAGTCGATGTCGAGCACGCGCCCGACGCGGCTCCCGCCGGAGAGGCGTCGCAGAGCTCCGCGAAACGGATCGTCGACCGTGGCAAGATATTCCGTCGCTCCGTCCCCGAGCAAGCGGAGGGCGGAAAGAGAGGCGGTTGCGGCGCGCGGGAGACCGAGCTATCTGGTTCGGTTCGCAGATCGTCGCGGACTCGCCCGCGACGTTGCGAGCCTCGTCGCGCGCCGCTCCACCCGCACCCCCGCCCTCCGAGATCCATGACCATCGCTCCCATCCAGCGCTCCTACGCGGTGCCGGTCGATCCGGCGCACGCCTTCGACATCTTCGCGCTCGCCATGGCGCAGTGGTGGCCGCCTGAGTACACCTGGGCGGGGCCGAGCCTGGAGTGGATCGGTCTGGAGCCGCGCGTCGGCGGCCCCTGCTTCGAGCGCGGCCCGCACGGCTTCCGCTGCGACTGGGGACGCGTGCTCCTCTGGCAGCCGCCGCGCCGGCTCGTCCTCGCCTGGCAGATCGGCCCCGACCGCGTGCCCGTTCCCGACCCCGAGCGGGCGAGCGAAGTGGAGCTGACCTTCCTCTCGGAGGAGGAAGGGGGTACCCGCGTGGAGTTCGAGCACCGCCACTTCTCCCGCCACGGCGCCGGCGCCGACGCGTACCGCGCGGCCCTGGACTCGCCGGAGGGATGGAGCTACATGCTGCGGCGCTACACCGCGCTGCTGGGGTGAATCGCGCCGGAGATCTCTCCTTCCTGGCGGGAACCGGACCTTTCTCCGCCCTCTCTCGGTATAGCTTTGGCCACGCCCGGCTCTGAGGGGCTCCGCCGCCGACACCCGCTTGAGCCCCCCACCCGACCTGCCGATACGAACTGGAGAGGGACCCCGCCTCCGAGTGGGGCTCCCGGGCGTCACCCGAACCGCAGCGGACCGTGTTCGACGCATCCTCCATCTCCACCCCCTCGCCGGACTTCAGCTCGGCGCTGGGGATCCGCTATCCGAGCCCGCCGTCGAGCGAGACGCCGGGAGCGATCCGCGCGGGCGTCAGCCGTCTCCGGCGGATCCGCGACCGGCGGGAGAAGCTGCGCTACGGGATTCACGTCCTCCACGAGATGCTCTACCTCGCGGAGTGCCCGGAGGACTTCCTCACCATCGCGGACCTGGTGGCGCAGGTCCGCGCCGAGCTGCTCGTGCTGGAGGAGTGGCGGTGAGGCGGGCTCTCTGCTGCGCGCTGCTGCTCGCGGCGCTCTCGGCCTGCGCCGGCGGGGACGACGACGCGGCGGGGGCGGACGTCCCGCTGATGGCGTTCGACACCGCCCTCGTGCGGGTGGCGACCCTCACGGACACCTTCCCCCTCCGCGTCGAGGTGGCCGCCACCGAAGACCAGCGGGCGGTCGGGCTGATGGAGCGCACCTCGCTCGCCGAGGACGCGGGGATGGTCTTCGTCTACGGCGACGACCAGCCGGCGGAGGCGGGATACTGGATGTTCCACACGCCCGTCCCTCTCGACATCGCCTACCTCGACCTGATGGGGCGGATCGTCTCGATCCGGCAGATGGAGCCGTGCGCGAGCCCCGCTCCCGAGTTCTGCGACACCTACCCCCCCGGCGCCCCCTACCGCTCCGCGCTCGAGGTGAACCGCGGCTGGTTCGAGCGGCACGGCGTGGGGCTGGGGGACAAGGTGCTCCTCCCCGAGGAGCTGATCGCCGGCTCCTACCGATAGACCCCGGCGTTCCTCACCCCCTCGTCTCCCTTGTCTGATGGAGAAGGGGTGGCGCGCCCCGTCGGGGCTGAGGGCCTCGACATTGTCGGCGCGCGCGCGCATCTTTCCTCCGGGACGACTCGCTCCGGGAGGGAATCATGTCGCGCGCATTCGTGAAGGAGGACGGGAATGCAGAGGTGGAGGCGCTGCCGGAGGAGGAGCGCGATTCGCGCTTCATCCGCCTGGCGAAGCGCTTCCCGGGGGAGTGACCTCATGTTCCTCGACTCGATCCGAACCCTCTTCGGCGCCCGTCCGGACGCCTCCGGCGAGGCCGCCCCGCCCGCCCCGGCGGCGGTGGACCCCCTCCATCTGGCCGCCTGCGCCCTCCTCCTGGAGGTGGCGCACGCGGACGGCGAGTTCTCCACCGCCGAGCGCACTCACCTGGAGGGGGTGCTGGAGCGGCACTTCGCCCTCCCGCCCGAGTCGGGGCGGAAGCTCCTCGAGCTCGCCGAGAAGGAGCGGCAGAGCTCCGTGGACTACTTCCGCTTCACCTCGGTGCTGCAGGAGGGCTACGACATCGGGCAGAAGATGGTGCTCGCGGAGATCATGTGGGGCGTGGTGCTGGCCGACGGCGAAATCGCGGAGCACGAGCACTACCTCACCCGGAAGATCTCCAACCTGTTAGGGCTCTCCCCCGGCTATCTCTCGGCGGCCAAGGCGGCGGCGGCGCGCCGGACGGAGTGACAGGGTGAGGTTCTCTCCCTTGCGGTGTGCGCGGCGACCCTGGCGGTGAAGGCCCGTCTCGGCTTGAACTCTACGAACTCCTCCCTCCCTCCTCGGATCCGCCCGGCACCGCACGCACGGCGAAGCCGAAGAGAGGTCGGCGGCGCGGCGGCCAGAAGGGACACCCGGGGCATCCTCGCTCCCTGCTGTCGCCGAGCCGCGTGGATCACGTCGTGGAGCCTCGGCCCGGACGCTGTCGCCGTTGCGGCGGCTCCCTCGCCGAGGGCCGCATCGCCGGCTCCGTCCCCCTCCACCCGCAGATCGAGCTGCTGCCAATACGCGCCGAGGTGACGGAGCATCGCGCCCTGGCGCTCTGTAGCCGGCGCGCGGTGCGCGAGCGGATGAGACCCCCCTGGAAGCGGCGCGGCCAGAGGCGCTGGCTCTGGGTAGGGGTGGCCCGAGGGGCCGCCGCGTTTCGGATCGGGCGAAGTCGCCGCGCCTGGGAGAGGGAGCAGCTCCCGGGGCGCGCGCATCCGGGGATCCTCACCACAGACCGCGGGCGGGCCTACGACGGCCATCCCCTGGAGCGGCGCCAGCTCTGCTGAGCGCATCTGCGCCGCAACCTGCAGGCGCTGCACGATCGCGGGAGCGCCGCGGCCTCCCTGGGCCGCTGGGAGGTGGACGAAGCCAAACGCCTGCTGGAGGCGCTCCGGCGCTGGCGAGAGGGGGAGATCTCCCGCAGCGCGATGCGGCGGGAGATGGCCGTGGTGCGCGCCCGCTTCGGGCGGCTGCTGAAGTGCGCCGCCGAGAGCCAGGACCGCGAGGCGCGCTCCCTCACCCGGAATCTGGAGCGGCTGTGGCTGGCGCTGTGGCTCTTCGCGAGCGTCGAGGCGGTGGAGCCGACGAACAACGCCGCGGAACGGGCGGTACGAGGCCCCGTGCTGTGGCGCCGGACCTCCTTCGGCTCGGCCGGCGGCAAGGGGCTGCGCTTCGCCGAACACGTGCTCACGGTCGTGGCCACCCGTCGGCAGCCGCAGGCAAATCTCCTGGACTATCTCACCCAAGCCATAGTCGCCCATAGATCGAATCAGCCGATTCCCCGCCTGCTTCCTACCCGATGAACGGTTACGACCGTGCTAAATCGGATCCGGCAACTCCTTGCTAAGTCGGTGGACACGGTGTAACACCTGGGAAGGGGTTTCGCGCCGCGTCAATGCCTCCCTCCCCGTTGTGCTCTCCGAAATTTTCTTGATCGATCCTGTTGCCGCGCCTACATTATCCTCGACGGCCCTGCCGCCCCACCGTCCCGAGGAGCCTACCCATGGAAGCATCCGTCGACACCCTCCCGCGCGAGCGTAGCCCTGCGCGAACCGACCTTTTCGCCAGCGCCACCGCCACACCCTGGGTGCTCTACGCGGTGCTGTTTTCCTCGACCTCCATCGTGGTCGGGCTGATCTGGGACATCTCCTGGCACATGAGCATCGGGCGCGACTCGCTCTGGTCGCCGCCGCACGTGCTCGAGCAGATCGGCGCGAGCGTCGCCGGCCTGTCCTGCGGCTGGCTGGTGCTGAAGACCACCTTCGCCGGCAGCAGCGAGCAGCGCGACCGCTCCGTCCGCTTCTGGGGCTTCCGCGGCCCTCTCGGCGCCTGGATCTGTATCTGGGGCGCGCTCGCGATGATCGGCTCCGTGCCCTTCGACGACTGGTGGCACAACGCTTACGGGTTGGACGTCAAGATCCTTTCGCCTCCGCACATGGTGCTCGCGGGGGGGATGATGGCGATTCAGCTCGGCGCGATGATCATGGCGCTGAGCGCTCAGAACCGCGCGCAGGTCGAGGGGATGGAGCGCCGGTTCGGACTTATGTATGTCTACGCCGCCGGGATCTTTGTCGCGTTGGCGGCCATCATCGCGACGGATTTCATCGCTTACGGGAACGTGATGCACGGCTCGACGTTCTACAAAGCGACGGCCACCATCTTCCCGGTCCTGCTGCTCGCCGTGGCCCGAGCGTCCAAGCTGCGGTGGCCCGCCACAGTCACCGCTTTGGTCTACATGGCGATCATCGCGGTCATGATCTGGATCCTGCAGCTCTTCCCCGCCACCCCGAGACTGGCACCCATCTACAATCCGGTAACACGCATGGTGCCCCTCTCCTTTCCCGTGCTGCTGGTGATCCCCGCCTTCGCGTTGGACCTGCTGCTGCACCGCTTCCGCGACCGCCGCGACTGGATCTTGGCGGCCACGGCGGGTGTCGCTTTCGTCGCGCTCATGCTCACGGTCCACTGGTTCTGGGCGGAGTTCCTGCTTTCGCCCTACGCGCGGAACTACGTCTTCGCGGCCGATCAGTGGGCGTACATGAATCGGCTCGGCCCCTGGCGCTACGAGTACCAGACGCTGGAGACAGACGCGGCCGGCAACTGGAGCCCGCTGCTCTTCGCGCAGGGGATCGGGATCGCCGTCGTGATCGGCATGCTTTCCTCGCGCGTTGGGCTCACCTGGGGCAACTGGATGCGGAGGGTACGGCGATGAGAAGGGAGAAGCTCGTGCGGCTGGTCTCCCCTGCCCCCCTTGTGGGAGAAGGGGCCGGGGGAAGGGGGCTCCGGCTGTTCGCGATCGCCGCGATCGCGCTGTTCTGCTCGGCGCACGTCGGCAGCCCCGACACCTGGTTTTCGGGGAACGCGGGGCCGTACCCGGTCACGGTCGTGGTGCGCGCGCCCGGCGCGGTTCCCGGCCTGGCCGACGTGACCATCCGGGTGCGGGGGGAAGGGGTTCGCCGCGTCACCGCCTCGCCGGCGCAGGCGACGGCGCAGGAGGGCGCGATACCGCCCCCCGACGTCGCGGAGCCGGTGCCCGGGGATGCCGAGCTGTACAGCACGCAGCTCTGGCTCATGACTGCGGGTGCCTACAGCATCAACGTCACGGTGGAGGGCAGCCGCGGCACGGGCACGGCGCTCATACCGGTGACGGCCGTTCCAACCGAGCTGCTCGGGATCGATCGGCCGCTCGGGATCCTGCTGGCGGGTATCGGCCTGTTCCTCTTCGCCGGTCTGCTGACGATCGTGGGCGCGGGGGTCCGCGAAAGCGTGCTGCCGCCAGGCGAAGTGCCGGACCGCAGGCGCAGGCGCCGCGCGCGCCTGGCGATGGCCGGCACCGGGCTGTTCCTCGCCGTGCTCCTCTTCGGCGGGTGGAGATGGTGGCAGGCGGAGGAGGCGGCCATCGAACGGTTCCTCAACTGGACGTTGGCCTCCGAAACCACGGTGCAGCGCGTCGGCGACGCTCGCGTGCTCACCCTGGCGATCACCGATTCGGCCTGGTTGAACCGCAACGACGAGGCGTGGCTGCGGCGGAACCGGCAGGGAGGGATGGCTCCGCTGATCCCGGATCACGGCAAGCTGATGCACATGTTCCTGGTGCGGGACGACAAGGGTGCTTTTGCGCACCTGCACCCCGTGCCGCGCGACTCGACGGACTTCGGGGTCACGCTGCCGCCCCTGCCCGCCGGCCGCTACCGCGTCTACGGCGACATCGTGCGCGAGAACGGCATGTCGCACACCCTCGTAAGCGACGTCGAGCTGCCGCCAGCCGCAGCGGCATCGGCAGTTACCCGCAGCGGCGCACGCACCGCGCCGCCCGACGCCGACGACGCCTGGTGGGTGGAGGGCGCGCTGGGAAGCCGCGAGGGCGAGACCAGCATCCTGCTCAGCGACGGCTCGACCATGACCTGGGAGCGAGGGAGCGGAGTGCTGCGCGCGGATCGGGAAGCCGACCTGCGCTTTTCCGTCCGCGCGCCGGACGGCGGCCCTGCAGCGCTGGAGCCCTACATGGGGATGACGAGCCACGCGATGGTGACCCGCGCCGACGATTCCGTCTTCGTCCACCTCCATCCGACCGGCAGCATCGCCATGGCGACGCAGAAGGTGATCGAGATGAGCGAGCCCGGCGACACGGTGCGCGGCATGCTCGGCCAGCGCATCACCCGGAGCGGGATGGAGCAGATGGGCGGGATACACTCGGCTCATGCGGCGGGGCAGAGCACCGTCAGCTTCCCGTACGCCTTCCCAAGGCCGGGGCGCTACCGCGTCTGGGTACAGGTCAAGCGAAACGGGGAGATCCTGACCGGTGCATTCGACACGACCGTGGAGGGTGGATGAGCTGTTGGCCGAGCATTTCGCGCGAGGTGGGGATCCGCCCGTGGGAGCACCTTCACCAGACGCGGCACGGCGAGCTGAGTGGCGCACTCTTTTCTCGTGAAGAGGCATGGAAGCATCTGACGAGCTTCGCTGCCCCATCGGCAGGATGCCCATGCCGGACGGGCCTGCAACTGCTGAGCAGCGCACCCGGTGGATCGCGAGCATCGAAACGCTGCCCGAGCGTCTTCGCACCGCCGCCCAGGGGCTCACGCCCGGCTATCTCTCGGCGGCCAAGGCGGCGGCGGCGCGCCGGACGGAGTGACGGAGTGACAAGGGCCGGCATCCGTTTGGGATGCCGGCCCCTCGGATTCGGACGCGCTGGAGCGGAAGTGCCGCGGGGTGAGGGCGCCGCCGCTCTCCACCCGCCGCGCTACGGCTCTGGCGGGCTTCCCGTAATTGTCGTGGCGGTTTCAACCGCCCGGCACCGCGACTGCCGACCGGCGCGAACGCTCCCGGTTCAGATCCCTCACTGGCGATCCGGCCAACCCTTGCCTTTCCGGAGGGTCGGGTACCCCGTCACCCCCGTCACTCGTAGCGCAGCGCGCGCATCGGGTCCACGCGCGAGGCCCGCAGGGCGGGGATGTAGCCCGCCCCCAGCGCCACCGCCGCCAGCATCACCGCGGAGAGGGCGACCACGAGGGGATCGTTCCCCGACAGCCCGAAGAGGAGCGAGCCGGCGGCGCGGCCCAGCCCCAGCGCCGCGCCGATCCCGATCAGCCCCCCCACCAGCAGCATCCGCCCCACCTGGCCGAGCACCATCTTCCGCACGCGCGCGGCGTCGGCCCCCAGCGCCATGCGGACGCCGATCTCGCGGGTCCGCTGCGCCACCGTGTAGGCCAGCACCCCGTACAGCCCCACCGCCGCCAGCAGCGTCGCCAGCGCCGCGAACGCCGCCGAGAGGGTGCTGATCATCCGGTCGAGGAAGATGTTCTCGCGGACCTGCTGCGGCATCGACTTCAGGTTCTCCACCGGGAGGTTGGGATCGAGCGACGCCACCACGCCCGGGATCGCGCGCAGGAGCTGCGCCGGGTCTCCCGACGTCCGCGCGTAGAAGGTCATCCCGCCGATCTCCTCGTTCTGCCGGTAGGGCGTGAAGAACTGCGGCGGCACCTCGTCCTTCACCTCGCTGTACTTCGCGTCCCGCACCACCCCCACGATCTGCGTGTCCATCTCGTCGGCGCCATTGCCGGACATGTACTTGCCGACGGCGTCGCGCCCGAGGCCGAACTTCTCGGTGAACGACTGATTGACGATCGCCACTTTCGGCGTCCCCGCGGCGTCGGAAGGGGTGAACTCCCGGCCCGCCACCAGCGGCACCCCGAACGTGTGGAAGTAGCCGGCCCCGATCTCGTTGAGGCGCGAGTTCGAGTCGATGTCCGGTCCGTCCTCGAAGCCCTGGACCTGCACGTCCGTCCCCCAGTTGCTGCCCGCCAGGAGCGGAACTCGGCCGGCGGTGACCGAGGTCACCCCCGGCAGGGCGGCGAGCTCCTCCTCCAGGCGCGCGAAGAAGACGCGCGAGCGCGCCGGCTCGTAGCCGTTCAGCTCGGGCGAGACGCCGAAGGTCGCCACGCTCTCCACCTGCACCCCCAGCTCCACCCGACTCACGTTCATCAGGCTCCTGAGGAAGAGCCCCGCCGAGATGAGGAGCGCCATCGAGAGGGCGATCTGCAGCGTCACGAGGGCCGAGCGGAAGCGCGCGGCCGAGCGGGCGCCCACCAGCTGCCCCGCCCCGGCGCGGATCGAGGTGACCAGGTCCGGGCGCGTGCTGTGGAGGGCGGGAAACATCCCGAAGAGCAGCCCCGTGCCGATCGCGAGCGCCCCGGCGAAGAGGACCACCCCCGGGTTCAGCGAGAGGTGGAGCGTCGTGGCCGCTTCCTCCGGGAGGATGGAGGCGATGAGCGAGAGGGTCCAGCGGGCGACGAAGAGGCTCGCGATCCCGCCCATCGCGGCCAGCACGCACGACTCGGTGAGGAGCTGCGCGAGCACCTGCCGGCGGCTCGCGCCCAGGGAGAGCCGGACCGCCATCTCCATGCTGCGATTAGCGGCCCGCGCCAGCAGCAGGTTGGAGATGTTCGCGCAGGCGATCAGCAGCACGATTCCCGTGATGGCGAAGAGGAGGAGGATGGGGGTGCGCACCTCGCCGTGCACCGAGCTCTGCCCGCGGAAGCCTTCCTCCAGGCCGATCTCGCGCGTCCGGAAGCGCGCCATCGTCTGCTCGCTCATCCCCTCCTGCAGCGGCGCCTCCACGTCGTTGACGAGGGGGCGGTAGGCGGCGTTGATCGCCGCCGTGGCCTGCTCCGTCGAGACGCCGGGCTTCAGCCTGGCGAAGAGATAGGCCCAGTAGCTGCGGCGGTCGTCGAGCCCCGCGTCGCCGCCCAAGTACGGCTCCATCTCGGCGCGCATCGAGATGGGGACGAAGACCCGCGGCCGCGCCCCGAGCGTGGTGCCCTCGAACTCCTCCGGCGCCACGCCGACGATGGTCAGCGAGGTGCCGTTGACGACGATCTGCCGGTGGAGCACATTCGGATCGGAGCCGAGGCGCGACTCCCAGTAGCCGTGGCTGAGCACCGCCACGAAGTCTCCGCCGGGGACGTCGTCGTCCGAGGGCCCGAGAAGCCGCCCCAGCGCGGGGCGCAGCCCGAGGAGGGGGAAGTACGAGCCCGAGACGAGCATCCCCTCCGCGTTCATCGTCTGGCGCTCGAAGGAGAGATTCGCCCCGAACGCCCGGTGCGCCGCGATCCCGGCGAAGGGTGTCTGCGCCTCCTGGAGGTCGCGGGACATGGGGTAGCTGAAGACGGCGTCGCAGTCGCCGGCCTGGTTGCACGATTGCGAGCCCGGTTTGGGGCCCGGCGCAAGAAGATTCACCAGCCGGTCGGGCTCCTGCACCGGGAGGGCGCGCAGCAGCATCTCGTCGAAGAGCGAGAAGATCGCCGCGTTGGCCCCGATCCCCAGCGCCAGGGAGAGGATCGCGACGGCCGTCACGAACGGGGTCTTGAAGAGGGTGCGAAAGGCGAGCTTCAGGTTGCGCATGGATACCTTGGGAGGACCGGGAGATGGTCGTGGTCGAGCGGCGTACCTCTCTACGACGCGAACCGGACCCAAAAAGTTTACTCGCCGCCCCGCTTCGCGCGGACCCGTCATGACCGAAGCGACGGAGTGCCCCCTGTGCGGCTCCCCGGGGGCGCGCCCCTTTGCCCGGGCTCGTGCGAGGCGCTACCTCGAATGCGGACGCTGCGCGCTGCTCTTCCTGGACCCGGGGCAGCGGCTCGGCGCCGCGGCGGAGCGGGAGCACTACGGGACGCACCGGAACGACCCGGCGGACGCGGGCTATCGCGCCTTCCTCGAGCGGACGGCGGCGCCCCTGGCGGCGCGGCTCCCGCCGGGCGCCGAGGGGCTGGACTACGGCTGCGGCCCCGGCCCGACGCTCTCGCTCATGCTCGAGGAGCGCGGCCACCCGATGGCGGTGTACGATCCCTTCTTCGCCCCCGATCCGGCGCCGCTGGGCCGCACCTACGACTTCGTGACCTGCACCGAGGCGGCCGAGCACTTCTTCCGCCCCGGCGAGGAGCTGCGGCGGCTGGACCGGCTCCTCCGTCCGGGCGGATGGCTGGCGATCATGACCGGAATGCCGCCGGAGAAGATCCCGATCGGGAGCTGGCGCTACGCGCGGGATCCCACCCACGTCTGCTTCTACCGTCCCGCGACCATGAACTGGATCGCCGGCCATCTCGGCTGGGCGCTCGAGCTCCCCGGCCGCGACGTGGCGCTCTTCCGGAAGCCGGGCGACGCGGGAGAGGCGGAGGCGGCTCCGTAGCGCGTTCGGCGCGCGCTCTTGCGCAACGGCGCCGGGTGCCAGAGCTTGGGAGTCCCGGCCGCACGACGTGGCCCGCGCCGGCCCTTCTTCTTCGGAGGCCCTTGGACCCCCGGCCGCAGCCGCTCCGCCGCCACATCGCTTTTCTGCGCGCCATCAACGTGGGCGGCCACACGGTGAAGATGGACCGCCTCCGGGAGCTCTTCGAGGAGATCGGGCTGCTCGACGTGTCGACCTTCATCGCGAGCGGCAACGCGGCCTTCGAGGCGTCCGGCGAGGCGGCGGATCTGGAGCGGCGCATCGAGGAGCACCTGGAGCGCTCGCTCGGCTACGAGGTGGCCACCTTCCTCCGTTCGCCCGGGGAGCTGGCCGCGGTGGCGGAGCACGAGCCGTTCCCGCCGGGCGAGGAGTTCTTCGCCGTCTCGGTGGCCTTCCTCAAGGCCCCGCCGGGCGAGGAGGCGCGCGAGCGGGTGATGGGACTCCGCTCGGAGGTGGATGAGTTTCACGTTCGCGGACGCGAAGTGTACTGGGGATGCCGCATCCGCACGAGCGACTCGAAGTTCTCGGGCGCCGCACTGGACCGGGCGCTGGGCGGGCCGGTCACGATACGCAACGCGACGACGGTCCGGAAGCTGGCCGCGAAGCACCCGGCCGCGCGATAGCGGCAGAACCTCGCCATCGATGAACCCCGATGCCCTGATCTGTTCGCACCCCCGGAGCGGGGGCCGGTGGCTGCGGTATCTCACCGCCCGCTACCTCGCCGCCCGGCACGACCTGGGGTTCGAGGTGACCCCGGCGACGGTGTTCGCCCTCGTGCCCGACCATCACGACGAGGCGACTCGCGGCTACCCCGCCTTCCGCTTCCGCGAGGCCGATGCCCTTCCGCTCGCCGCGGTCTGCCACCAGCCCTTCTCGTGGGAGCTGCACCGGGGCTACCCGGTCGTCTTCCTGGCGCGCAACGCCTACGACGTGAGCGTCTCGGCCTATTCCCACCTCACGCGCGAGAAGGGGGAGTACGCGGGGCCGATGCGGGACTTCCTGCGGCACCCGAAGCTGGGGCTCCTCTCCTGGGTGGACTACATGAACTCGTGGGCCCGAAAGCTGCTGACCCACCGCGATTCGCTCCTCCTCTCCTACGGGGAGCTGGACGCCGACCCGGGGCAGGCCCTCACGCGGGTCCTCGCGTTTCTGGGAGAGGATCCGGACCCGGCGCTGGTGCGCGCCGCGGTGGAGAGCGGTAACCAGCTGCGGCGTGGGCGGGGAATCCGCACGGGACAGGAGGGGAACTTCTGGGACCACCTCCAGCCCAACGAGATCTTCGATATCCAGGAGACGTTGCACCGCGGCCTCTCCGAGTTCGCCCTCCACCTGCTGGACTCCATCGGCATCGAGCCCGACCCCTTCCCGAGGGAGATGTAGCGCGAAAGTACTCTATGCCAGTGCCAGTGCCGATGCCAGTGCCGGTGCCAGTGCCAGTGCCAGTGCCAGTGCCAGTGCCAGTGCCAAAAAGGACCGTAAGTACCTGTCATTCCGAGCGCCAGCGAGGAATCTCAAGCCGGACCATCCGCGCCATCGCCGGAGTCGAGATCTCTCACTGCGTTCGAGATGACAAGTGAGGGCGCTGGAGATGACAAGGGAGGGCGTTACCTCGCTACCGCCCGAGCTCCCCGACCAGCGCCGCGGGGCTCTCGTTCCCGGTGCGTCCCACGGCGGTGACCACGATCTGGGAGGGGGCGCCGTTCAGGACCGCCTCGTGCTGCCAGCCGGGCACCAGGCGTGAGGTCCACCCCTCGCCGTCGCGGGCGCGGACGGTCCAGAGGAAGACCTCCTCCTCCCCCTCCGGCGCCAGGCGGAGGACGGTGCGGCCGCCGGAGCGGGAGAGCAGATCCACGCGCGGGCGTCCGGGGGCGGCCCGCTCCAGCCAGGGAGAGGAAGGGACGAGCGCGGGGCCCGCGTAGGCCGCCCCTGCCAGGCGCTCGGCGAGGCTGTCGGAGCTCGCCAGCAGGCTGCTCATTCGGAAGAAGACGTTCCCCGTCGCCGCCGGAGTGCGGCGCGTCACCTCGATCTGGTCGAGGATCTCCCGCGCCGGCCATCCCCTCCGCCCCCCGACGCGGTCGGTGTAGCTCCCCGGCCAGAGGTGCCGCCCCGCCCGGTTCTCCCCCGCCCACCAGTCGAGCAGCACCGGGAAGCTCTGCGCCTCCTGCGCGATCGGCCAGTAGAGCTGCGGAGTGAAGTAGTCCAGCCACCCGTTGTTCAGCCATTTCCTCGCGTCCGCGAAGATCTCCTCGTACGCGTCGAGCCCGCGGATCTGCGCCGGGTGGCCCGGCCGCCAGATCCCGAACGGGCTGATCCCGAACTTCACCCGCCGGTCCTCCCGCTTGATCTCGGCGTAGAGGCGCTCCACGAAGCGGTTGACGTTCTCCCGCCGCCAATCGCTGCGGCCCAGGGCGCCGCCCCCACGCGTGTAAGAGGCGTAGCTCGCCTCGTCGGGAAACTGGATCAGCTTCCCCCGCCGATCGTACTCGCGGTAGGGATAGAAGTAGTCGTCGATATGGACGCCGTCGATGTCGTAGCGCCGCACCACGTCGAGGATGACCTCCACGGAGAGATCCTGCACCCCCGGCTCCGCGGGGTCCATCCAGACGTTCCCGCCGTAGCGGCGCACCCATCCGGGGTGGGTGCGGCTGACGTGGTCCGCCGAGACGGGAGACTTCGCCGAAGGGTACCGCGCCCGGAAGGGGTTGAACCAGGCGTGCAGCTCCAGCCCGCGCCGGTGCGCCTCGCGCACCGCGAACTCGAGGGGATCGTAGAAGGGATCCGGCGCCTTCCCCATCGTCCCGGTGAGGTACTCCGACCAGGGCTCGTACGGCGACGCGTAGAGGGCGTCGGCGCCGGGCCTCACCTGCAGGATCACCGCGTTCAGCCCCAGCTTCCGCGCCCGGTCGAGAATGCGGAGGAGCTCCGCCTGCTGCCGCTCCGCCGGCAGGCCGGGGCGCGAGGGCCAGTCCATGTTCCCCACCGAAGCCACCCAGACCCCGCGGAACTCCCGCGGGATCTCCGGGAGGTCCGCGGGGAGCGGAGCCGGCGCGGAGCGGGCGCCGATCCGGATCAGGCCGGTGTCGGCCGGGGGGGGCGGGGGAGTGTAGGGCGCCGGAGGAGCGCCTCGCGGCGCGGGCGTCGCGACGACGCACCCGCCCGCGAGCGCTAAGGCGGCGACGGCGAGGCGCCCCCGGGACCGGAGGGGCGCGAGGGACGCGGGGTTCTTCATCGGGAGCGGAGCCTCGGGACGCGGACGGGGACGGGGGTCGAACGACATCTACACCCCGGCTCGGGGGGAGGGTTCCACCGGCTCGTTCGTTGCGGGGCCGGGGAGAGGCGCCCATACTTCCCTCGCGATTCCCCCGAATTCCCGACTCACGGAAGATGAACGACGAGACATTCACCATCGGGCTGATCCAGCTCGCGGTCGGCGAGGACAAGGAGTCCACCGTCTCGGCCCACGAGCGGGCGATCCGCGACGCCGCCGGCCGCGGCGCGCAGATGATCTGCCTGCAGGAGCTGTTCGACGCCCCCTACTTCTGCAAGGTCACCGACGCCGAGCGCTTCGACCTCGCCGAGCCGATGCCCGGCGGACCCACCGTCGAGCGCATGCGGCGCCTCGCCGGCGAGCTCGGCGTGGCGCTGATCGTCCCGATGTTCGAGAAGCGCGCCGCCGGCGTCTACCACAACTCCGCCGCCGTGATCGACGCCGACGGCTCGGTGCTGGGCGTCTACCGGAAGATGCACATCCCCGACGACCCGCTCTTCCACGAGAAGTACTACTTCACGCCGGGCGAGATCTACCAGCACGGCTCGAGCCCGGAGAACGCGACCGGCTTCCGCACCTTCGACACCCGCTTCGGGCGCATCGGGGTGCTGATCTGCTGGGACCAGTGGTACCCCGAGGCCGCGCGCATCACCGCGCTCATGGGGGCGCAGGTCCTCTTCTACCCGACCGCGATCGGCTGGCACCCCGGCGAGAAGGAGGAGTGGGGGCGGCCGCAGGTGGAGGCCTGGCGCACCATCCAGCGCAGCCACGCCATCGCCAACGGCGTCTACGTGGCCGCCGCCAACCGCGTGGGCCACGAGCCCGAGCCCGGCACCGACGGGATCGAGTTCTTCGGGCACTCCTTCGTCTCGGACCCTTTCGGCCAGCTGGTCGCCGAGGCGGGCGCCGACCCCGAGATCCTCGTCGCCGAGGTGGATCCCGGGCGGATCGAGTACACGCGGCGCAACTGGCCCTTCCTGCGCGACCGCCGCATCGACGCCTACGGGCCGATCCTCAAGAGGTACCTGGGGTGAGGGCGGGCGAGGCGAGGCGCTGGCCGGCCGAGTGGGAGCCGCACGCCGCCACCTGGATCGGCTGGCCGCACCACGAGCCCGACTGGCCGGGGAAGTTCGCGCCGATCCCCTGGGTGTACGCGGAGATCGCGCGCGTCCTCCACCGGCACGAGCCGGTGCACATCCTCTGCAACGGCGACGAGGTGCGCGACGAGGCGCGCCGGGCTCTCCTCGCGCACGGTGTCGACCTCGGCCGCTGCTCGCTCCACCGGGTGCCGACCGATCGCGTCTGGCTGCGCGACTCCGGCCCCACCGGCGTCCACGGCCCCCGCGGGTTCGAGTGGATCGGGTGGCGGTTCAATGGCTGGGCGAAGTACGGGAACCACCTCCGGGACGAGCGGGTCGGCGAGGCGGTGGCGGAGCTGAGCGGCCTTCCCATCGTCGTGGCCGAGCGCCCCGACGGCGCGGGGCGTCTGGTGCTGGAGGGCGGCGGGATCGAGACCGACGGAGCCGGCACGATGCTGGTGACCGAGGAGTGGCTGCTCTCCGACGTGCAGGTCCGCAATCCGGGAATGAGCCGCGCGGAGTACGAGCGCGCCTTCCGCGAGTACCTGGGGATCTCGCGGACGATCTGGCTCGGCGAGGGTGCGGTGGGCGACGATACCCACGGCCACGTGGACGACGTCGCCCGCTTCGTGGACCCGCACACGGTCGTGCTCGCGTACGAGCCCGACCCCGCGGACGAGAACCACGCCCGCATGCGGGACAACCTGCATCGCCTGGAGCTGGCCGCGCGCGACTTCCCGGGGGGGCTGCGGGTAGTCAAGCTCCCCTTCCCGCGCCCGGTGACGATGGACGGAGAGCGCCTCCCCGCGAGCTACGCGAACTTCTACATCGCCAACGGGGTGGTGATCGTCCCCACCTTCAACGACCCGAACGACCGCGTAGCCCTCGATATCCTGGCCGGGCTGTTCCCGGGCCGCGAGGTGGTGGGGATCCACGCGGTGGACCTGGTGTGGGGGCTGGGGACGCTGCACTGCCTCACCCAGCAGCAGCCGGCGTAGAAGTGCGGAGTTCGGGGTGCGGACCTCGGCAAGCCGGACGGGAGGCCCTCACCCCCCGCGCCGGTCTCGCGAGAGGGGTGACGGGGGCGAGGGCCCTCGCCGAGCGCGGAGGGGCCCGGACATCGTCGGGATGTCCGGGCCCCGCTCGTACTCCGTACCGCGTACTTCTACTCGCCCGGGCGCGGCTGGATCACCACGGCGCGCTGGCCCGCCTCGTCCGACGGGAGCTCCATCGAGCCGACGGGGAGATTGTTGAGCTGGAGCATGTACGCGATCACGTCCGTGTACTCCTCGCGCGTCAGGCTGCCGGGGGCATCCATCGGCATCGTGTCGTGGATCTGCGTGAAGAAGTCGTGGAGCGGGACGCCGGTCCAGGTCTGGAGAAAGGCCGGATTGGTCCACTCGGAGGTGCTGTGGCACCCGGCGCACATCTGGGTGAAGACCTGCTGGCCGCGCGTGGCCTGGGCGGCGGTGAAGACTCCGTCGAGGGTGGTGCGCGCACCCGCGGCCGGAGCGGCGGGGGCGGCCGGTGCGACGGCGCCGGGTTGCGGCTGCGGTGCCGCGGGCGGCGCCTCGGTTCCTGCCGAGCAGGCGGCGAGGAGAACGACGGAGAACGTTCCACCAAGCTTCAGGGCATTTCGGATCATGTCTGCTCCTCCGTGGGCATGAGTGCTGTGACAGCAGAGGCGCCGCGGACGCGAAGCGATGGGCGGCATCGACCCCTCACCGGTGCCGGTCGTGCCGGACCTGTCCGGCACCCTTCCGACCGACGCATCGGGAGAACCTGTGCAGGAATGGAGCCAGAGGCGGGAGACGGTGCGGGAAGGGAGCTCCGCGCGGCGCGGGTTCGGGACGGGCGGCGGAGTCGAGTCTCCATAACTTAGAGCCTCGGGAGCGGAAGCGCGAGGAGGACGGATCCGGATGCCGGATCTCGCCGGGGGTGATATCTTTCCGCGGCGCTCCGCACCCGCCGACCTTCGACCCGTACCCGATGCCGGACGAGCTCGCCCTCTTCGATCTCGACCGAAGCCCGGAGGACGCCTTTGCGGGGGTGGCGGCCCAGATCTTCGGCCGGGCGAAGCCGGTGGCGGAGCGGGCGGCTCCGTGAGGCTGCGGGAGCGCCTGTGGGGCTCGGCCGTACCGCTGCTGGTGGCGGCGATGCTCGCCTGGTCGGGCAACTTCGTGCTCGGCCGCGGGGTGAGCGCGGCGGTGCCGCCGGTGGCGCTGGCCTTCTGGCGCTGGGCGGGCGCCTTCCTGCTGGTGATCGGTTTCGCCTGGCCGCACCTTCGCCGTGACCTCCCCCTCCTGCGCGCGGGCCTCTCCGAGCTCCTCTGGCTCTCCGCGCTCGGTGTGGCGGCCTTCAACACCCTCGTCTACATCGGTCTGGGTACCACCACGGCCCTCAACGGGCTGCTCATGCAGTCTACGATGCCGCTGATCATCCTCGTCTGCTCCTTCGCCCTCTTCCGCGAGCGCGTGGGCGGGGTACAGCTCGCGGCCGTGGCGCTCTCCCTCGCGGGGGTGGTGGTGATCGTCGCCCGCGGGTCGCTCCGCTCGCTCGTGGAGCTCTCGCTCGCCCCCGGCGACGGCTGGATCTTCCTCGCGGTGGTCTGCTACGCCCTCTACTCGGTGCTCCTGCGCCGGCGGCCGCGCGTCCATCCGCTCAGCTTCATCTCCGCCACCTTCGCCCTGGGGACCGCCATGCTCCTGCCGGTGTACGTCTGGGAGCACTTCCTCGTGGAGTCCCTCCGCCTCACTCCGGTGTCGCTGGGCGCCATCGGCTACGTCGCGGTCTTCCCATCGCTGCTGGCGTACCTCTGCTTCAACCGCGCGGTGGAGCTGATCGGGGCGAACCGGGCCGGGCAGTTCCTCCACCTGATGCCGGTGTTCGGCAGTCTGCTGGCGGCGGTCTCCCTGGGCGAGACGCTGCAGGGGTACCACCTCTGGGGAATCGCGCTGATCGGCGCCGGCATCGGCCTGGCGAGCGCGGCGCGGAGGGAGCCGGCGCGGCTCGCGGCCTGAGCGGAGCGGCTTCCGGCGGCGAGCTTGCCGGTGGCGCGCGGGCGGGCGTACTTTCCCCCTCGCGCTGGATCGACGACCCCCTCGACACTCGCGGGAGCGGCACCGTGTCCCCATTCAGCCTACGTCTCCTCCGCGGTCTTTTCGGCGCGGCCGCCCTCGCCGTTCTCGCCGGGTGCGCGGGAGCCGCTCCTCCCGCGGCCTCTCCCCGCGGCGGCGGGACGGAGGCGTACCGCATCTACGACTTCGAGGGGAATCCGGTGGACGGGCTCCCGCTGCTGGTGGAGGCGCTCGGGGAGGCGGACGTGGTCTTCGTCGGCGAGCAGCACGACGACGCGGTGGGGCATCGCTTCGAGCTCGACCTGCTGCGCGAGCTCGGCGGGACGCGGCCGGTGGTGGTGGCGCTGGAGATGTTCGAGCGCGACGCGCAGCCCGCGCTCGACGCTTACCTGGCGGGCGAGATCTCCGAGGCCGAGTTCCTGGAGCGGTCCCGCCCCTGGCCGAACTACACCACCGATTATCGGCCGCTGGTGGAGATCGCCCGCGAGCGAGGCTGGCGGGTGGTGGCGAGCAACGTCCCCCGCCCGCTGGCCGCATCCGTCGCCCGCGAGGGGCTCGCCGCCCTGGAGACGCTCGACCCGGCGGAGCGCGCGCTCGCCGCCGTCTCCGTCCGCTGCCCGGAGGACGCGTACTACGAGCGGTTCTCGGCGGAGATGCGGGGCCACGCCGGCGCCCACGGCACCGACGCCTCCGGCGAGATGGAGGCGATGATCCGCCGGCTCTACGAGGCGCAGTGCCTGAAGGACGAGACGATGGCGGAGTCGATCCTCGCGGCGCGCGAGGGGAACCCGCTCACCCTCCACTTCAACGGCGCCTTCCACTCCGACGAAGGGATGGGGATCGTCCCGCGCCTCCAGCGCCGCCGCGGACGGCTGAACGTGGCGATCGTCTCTCTCGTCCCGGCCGCCGATCCGGCGGACGCCGCCGCGGCGTCCGGGCAGCGCGGTCGCGCGGACTTCGTCGTACTCACCCGTGACCCCGGCGTCCCCTCCCGGCGCTAGGCGCGGCCGGAGCGAGCCTCGGGCCGGGAGGTGGGCGAATGGGAGACCGAGACTCGACACGCAGAACCCCGGGTCGCATGCAGAGTCCCACCCGATCGGCTGGCGGCGCGGAGCGGCCTGAAAGGCCCCCGCGGAGGGGGCGACCGTCCCTCGCCGCGCTCCTGCTGGCCGCCCTGCTGCTCCCCGTCGCGGCGGCGGCGGTGGCGCAGGTGCCGCCCGATTGGGGCGGTTGGGGGCGGCGCGCGCCGCCGCCGCGGGAGGGGCTCCCCGACCGTCGGGACGGCTTCGTCTTCTGCCGGCTGCTCTACTCGAGCGTGCGGCGGGAGGCGGGGGGGCAGGGGTGGAGCACCGACTACCCCGGATCGGACCACAACTTCATGATGCGGCTCTCGCAGTTCACCGCCACCCGGATCAGCCGCTGGCGCGATGGAGAGCCCGGATACGCGGTGGTGAGGGCGACGGACCCCGACCTCTTCCAGTGCCCCTTCCTCTTCGTCTCCGACGCCGGCACCGCCGGCTTCTCCGACGACGAGGCGGCGCGACTCCGCGAGTTCCTGCTGAAGGGCGGCTTCCTCTGGGCGGACGACTTCTGGGGCGACCGGGCGTGGGCTCAGTGGAGCGAGCAGATCCGCCGCATCCTCCCCGGCTCCCAGGTGATCGACCTCTGGCCCGCGCACCCGATCTTCTCCGCCTACTACGAGGTGGAGGAAGTGCCGCAGATTCCCTCGATCCAGTTCTGGCGGCGGAGCGGCGGCCGTACCTCGGAGCGCGGCTCGGAGAGCGCGACCCCGTACATCCGCGGCATCCTCGACGAGGAGGGGCGCCTGGTGATGCTGATGACCTACAACACCGACATCGCCGATGGGTGGGAGCGCGAGGGGGAGGATCCGCGCTTCCTCGACGCATTCTCACCCGCCGCCTACGCGGTGGGCATCAACGCCGCCCTCTGGGCGATGACCCACTGAGCGGCCCGCGTGCCTCGCGCTTCCACCCTTCACCGGCCGAGACTCCTTCCATGATCGCCATCGGGACCCTGATATCGCTGCGGACCGGCCTCGCCGCCGCCTTCCTCCTCGCCGCCTCCGCCGCCGTCGCGGCGGCGCAGGACGTTGCGCGCTGCGCCTACGACAGCCGCATGATCTGTACGACCGAAGGGTGCGAGCCGGCCGAGTCGGCCGGGATCCACCTCCTCACGCCGGACCTGCCGGCGCTGCGCCAGGCGGTCGCGCAGGTGGAGCCGATCCTCATCCAGCGCTGCGACGCGAAGGGGTGCGGCCCCATCGAGATCACCAGCGCCGCGGAGGCCGGTATCCTCACCCTCTCGGCCATGCAGGGCGCCTATCTGCTCAAGATCTACGACGGCCCGCCGATTCCCGAGAGCGAGCTGCGGACGGGACAGTTCACCGAGGTGGTGACCTCGATGTTCACCATCTTCATCGGCCACGGCGTCTGCACGGCCGAGCGGCCCTGAGCCGGGAGGACCGGATGAGCGAGCTCCTCTCCCCCCGCGTGCGCGAGTACCTCGACTCGCTGGTGCCCCCACGCCCGCCGGAGCTGCGGGAGATGGAGGCGTATGCGCGGGAGCACGACTTCCCGATCATCGGTCCCGCCTCGGGTCAGCTCTGCTATCTCGTGGCGCGCATGACGGGCGCGAGGCGGGTCTTTGAGCTGGGCTCCGGCTTCGGGTACTCGACCGCCTTCTTCGCCCGCGCGGTGAAGGAGAACGGCGGGGGGACGGTCCACCACGTGGTGTGGGACGAGGATCTCTCCCGGCGCGCCCGCGGCCACCTGGACGCGATGGGCTTCGCCGGGACTGTCGAGTACCACGTGGGGGAGGCGGTGGAGACGCTCCGCACGAGCGAGGGCGGGCTCGACCTCGTCTTCAACGACATCGACAAGGAGAGCTATCCCGCCTCGCTGCCGGTGATCGAGGAGAAGCTGCGCCCGGGCGGGGTGCTGATCATCGACAACATGCTCTGGAGCGGGCGCATCTTCGACCCGAAGGATACGTCGCCCGCCACCGAGGGGGTGCGGGAGTTCACGCGGCGCGTCACCGCCGGCGGGGCGGGGTGGATCCCCTCCCTCGTCCCGATCCGGGACGGGCTGATCGTGGCGATGCGCGAGGGTACCTCCTGAGCGCCCGGTGCGGGATCCGCTTCCTCCTCGCCGTAGCGCGTTCCTTGCATAGAGCGGCACCTCTCCGCCCGTCCTCTCACCCACGCTCTCCCGGAGGCATCCATGCGGCACCGGGCCCTGCTCCCGCTCGTACTCCTCACCGGCTGCATGCTCCACTCCCGCGGCGTCAGGGCCGCGCCCGACGCGCTCTCGTGCGCCGGCCAGACGCTGGCGAGCCTCGGCTACCATATCCTCTCCCCGCCGGAGCGGATCGCGACCGGCTCCTTCACAGCGGAGCGCGAGATGCCGCGGGCGGGGATCCACCGGGTCGTAGGCGAAATGACGGTGGCGGTATGGGGGGAGTCGGGAGAGCGCCGGCTGGCCGTCGAGGGAAGGCGCTTCGAGGAGGTGGTCACCCGAGTGAGGTCGCCGGGAAACGGAGCGCCCGCCGTGGGAGTGGCGCAGGGGCAACCGCAGCCGATCGCCCTGCGCGTGGGGAGCAGCCGGGTGGGGCGCCGAAACCTGCCCGCCGGCCCGGTCGCCGACGACGTGGAGGCGGTTCGCTCCCGCTGCGGCGAGCCGATCGCCCGGGTCGCAGCGGCGGGGGATTGAGCCGGGGTTCGGCTGAACCGGTTTCCCCGCGCGCAAGGGTCGTCGGTGACGGGGCGACGGGGGACGGATCCGGCTCGAGGAGGGACCGTCTCTTGCACTGGCGGGACGCTCTAACCCATCGCACCGGCCGATCCGGCCGGACCAGGCTCTCGGCTCTCGGAACAGGAGGATTCGATGGAGACTCCGGAGGGAAGCGGCGGGAGCCGCGCGGGGACGGAGCGGGGCGGCGGTTTCCGGCTGGAGCGGACCGCGCAGGCGCTCAACGACCGCTACGGTCTCTACATGTCGGAGGGGCAGCAGCGCGGGCTCGCGGTGGGGCTGCTCGCGGGCGCGGTTCTCGCCAGCGCTGCCCTGGTCTGGGCCCTCGGCACCGCCGTGCGCCGAGGGGTGCGCGGGTAGCCCCGTCCTCCTTTCTCCGCGGGGCCGGGGGTCAGACGACCCACGCGCCCCGGGGCGATCTTCATCAACATGGCGGGAGCGAGGCACCCGCCCGTCCTTCCCACACCGGAGACGCACCTTCATGACTTCGACGCAGACCCCCCCGGCCGCCGGGCGCGGCTGGAACCATCCGGCCGCACCCGCGGCCCCGCGGCCCTCGAAGCCGCACCGTCGCCTCAAGCCCGAGGTCGCCGCCCGGCTGATCGTGCGGCGCGGCGCGGCCCCGATCGAGGTCCTCTATCGGAAGCCGGTCGAGGACCTCTCGCCCCGCGAGCTGGCCCTCATGCGCGCCGCCTTCCTGAAGGGCTGATCCCCCGGCGGCTCAGAACCCCCCCAGGTTCAGCTGCCGGGTGTACTTGATGACCAGCGTCCGCTCCAGCGCCCGGCGCTCGCGGAAGAAGCGGTCAAAGAGCGCGGCCTCCTGGGAGTCGTTGTACACGATGAACAGACCGGTACCCGCCGTGTTCAGCCACCCGAAGCGGATGTTGCTGGAGAAGTTCTCCGTCTGGTCGTTGTACTGGATCAGCGACTGCAGGTAGACGCGCGGCGTGAAGGAGTAGGCCGCGCGCAGCCCGATCAGCGAGGTCGTGAAGTCCCCTTCGTCGAGCCGCACGTCGTAGTGGGTCAACCGAAGGCTTCCCAGCAGCTTGTCGCCGATCCGCCCGTTCAGCGTGGTGTTCGCTCCCGCCCTCCGCCCCGTGTAGAACCCGCCGATGTCGATTCCACCCTCGATGGATATCGGAGCGGAGCGATTCGTGTTGTACGCGAACCCCCAGTTGACGTAGTCGTAGCTCCCCGCCGGGATCACCACGCCCTTCGCGATCTCGAACGGCACCTTCAACCCCTCGCGGTGGAGGTTCAGGGCCGGGAGCTGGAAGAAGGCGCCGTTCGCGAACTCGAAGTGGCTGTCGATGTGGACCCAGCGGCTCTCGGTGAAGCCGTCGAGATCGAAGTACTGGTTGAGGCTGGCGTGGGGGCGCATCTCCCGGAACCAGGGGACACCCGGGAAACGGATCTTCTGCATCGCCCGCAAGTTGACGAAGCGGTAATCCCCCCGTTCCAGGAAGCCTACCTCGGGGTTGAACGCCTCCGAGACCTCGCGGAAGGCGGCGTTGAAGCTCCACACGCTCCCCGTGTACGCGCCGCTCATGCTGTAGGCGTACTCCGCGCCTTCCCGTATGGGGTCGGAGGTCTGCGTCCCCGCGGCGTAGGCGTCGAAGGTGAGCGCCCGCCCGATCCCCAGCCGCCCGTCGAGGCCGTAGGTGACGTTGTAGTCTTCGGTGTCGGCGGTGTTGAGGCGCGACACCGCGATCGCGCCGAAGCGGGTGCGGTTGGGCAGCTCGCGCATCACCCGGGCGACGGAGTAGTTGTTGGAGGGCACCAGCGTCACCGGGTCTCCCGCGCCCCGCGGGTCCGCCGCCTGCAACTCCTCCGTCTGGATGCTCAGGAGCCCCAGGGTGAGCCCGCCGGCCTTCCCGCTCACCCGCCCCCCCGCGACGATCGGCACCGGCTGGCCGTCCTCGATGCCGATCCGGCGGCTGAAGAAGAGCTCCACCTCCTGCGGGGTTCCCACGGAGAAGGTGCCTGCGTTCTCGAGGAAGAAGGGGCGCTTCTCCGGGAAGAAGAGGCGGAAGCGGGTGAGGTTGACCTGCTGCTCGTCCACCTCCACCTGCGCGAAGTCGGTGTTGTAGGTGAGGTCGAGGGTGAGGCTGGGGGTGAGCCCCACCTTGGCGTCCCCGCCGACGTCCCCCTTCCAGGCGGCGTCGTTCCCCGCCACGTAGTCGCGCCGAGCCGAGCCGAGCAGGTACGGGGTGACGGTGAGGGTGCGCTGCGAGGGCGCCTCGAGGGAGGTGAGCGTCCCCGCCATCGAGACGCGGTAGAGGTCGAACTGCCTCGGGATCGGAGCCCAGAAGGCTTCCTCGTTGTTGCGGCGGATGTTGCGCGAGAGGTTCAGGCCCCAGGTCTGTACGCCGGAGCTGCCGTAGCGCAGGGTGGAGAAGGGGATGCGGAACTCGGCGTACCAGCCGCGCTCGTCGCGCGATGTGGCGACGTCCCAGCTGCCGTCCCAGTTCTTGTTGAACCCCCCGCCCGAGCCCGCCTGCGCCGTCCCGCGGCCCATGCCGGGCCGGCCCGTGCCGCCCTGGCCCTCCCGGGTGATCTGCCCGTCGTACTCGATCCCCGCCGGCGTGGTGGCGAAGAGGAAGCCGTTCTGGCGGTCGCGGTAGGTGTCGAGCACCACCACGAAGGCGTCGCCCTCCTGGAGCTCGGCGTCGCGCCGGGTCTCGCCGGGGAGGATGGAGGCGGGATCGCGGTCGAAGAGCCAGGCGCCGATGTAGAGGGCGTGGTCGTCGTAGAGGATGCGCACCTCGGTCTGCTCGGAGGCGGGACGCCCCTCGGTCGGCTCGCGCTGGACGAAGTCGCCGAGCACCGGGGCCGTTCGCCACATGGCCTCGTCGGGGCGTCCGTCGACGATCGGCGCCAGCTCCGTGCGGGCCGCCTGCGCCGTCAGGGACACGCCGCGGCCGGGAGTATCTCCGTCTCCCTCGGTCTGCGCCGCGAGCGGGGAGCCGAGCACGAGAAGAACGAGGCCGGCGGGGAGAAGCTCTCTGATCACGATGCGGATTCTCCAGGGGACGGGGACCGGGACGAGCCAGGGGCAGAGGGGTCGAGAACGCGAAATCTGCGCGAAGAGGATAGAATGCGCCAGGGGAAGAGTTGTCGGTGACCCGGAGGCGGCAACCTGATCTCGGAGATCATTCGGTAAGCTGGCCGTCCTCTCCATTCCCGGCTGCTCGGCGTCTCCCATCAGTCGTTGCCCCGACACCGGCCCCACCGCCGCCGGATATCACCTCATAGGTGAGAGAGGGTCTCCCGAAGGTCCGTCTGCAGCCGAGCCCAGGAGGCTACTTCGAGGAGCGGCCCCGATATCGGCAGCCGCTGAAGAAGAATCCGGCGATGGTCGGAGAAGGCGCGGCGGAATTTTGCTCGCTTTCGACCAGTCGTTTCCGACGCCGCCAGAAGCGCCTCTTGGAGGCGCTCTTTTGGATTCGCGACGTCCTCTACCTGATAGGGTCGGGGCAGGTCGAGTGGTATTCGACCGTGCGGCTTTCCGGCAACGGTTCTGATCGCGCCTTCATCCAGCAGAATCCACGCCTCCGTCTCCTGCACCGGCACCAGTGCAACGTACGGTCCGGCCCACCCCAGAGCTGCTACTGCTCTATCGATCTCCGCGCGCCTGGACGCTGGGTCCGGACCATCTGCGTCTCGATGTATGAAGAACAAATTCGCCGCGGGCTCTAGCTGAACAGCCGCTCGCAATCTCGCCTCCACCGAGTGGCCTACCGGCTGATCGAGGCGCCGGAAGTCGACTGCGGTTCCAGTCACCTCGTCGACTCCCGAATGGATACAGAGGTTCTCAAGATGCGGGATTAGACCTTCGTCCGACGTGCCCTCCCCGACTAGCACGAAATGTATCCTCATACGCCGGCAATCTCGGGAATCTCCAGCTGTGCTCCAGGAGGGGAAGACAAGTAAGCGAGAATAGTAGCCATACCGACGGCCGGGTCACCCGCTCTCGCCCGCCAGGTATCGTGGAGTGGTCGACACCGAAGAGTACGTGCTGGCAGTCCGTCAGGGCGCCTCACACGTGCCTCTACCGCGAAGAGCAGATCGTCGGGGCGCTGCAACTGCACGAACACGGGAGAGTGGGTCGCGACGATCACCTGTCGGAATGGATTGTCCCCTCCCGGCTTCTCCTGTGGATCCACCGCCAAGTCGCGCAGCAAGTCCACCATCTCGGACATTTTCGCGGGGTGAATGCCGTTTTCCGGCTCTTCGATGCAGATCAAACCCTCCAACATCGGATCAGCTAACAGAACGGCCAAGGCCAGGAATCGGAGCGTTCCATCTGAGAGAGAACCCGCCGGCAGGCGCGCCCCGCTCTGCTCCCGCACAACGAGTATAAGGAGTTGGCGGACTTGGTCGATGTCCACCTCGACTTCCGTGATCGGAACGAGCTCAGCGACGCGCGTCGCGATTTCAGCGGCAACGTCGGCCGCACTACCACCGTTCGCTTGCGCTTCCGCCCCCAACCGGTTGACGGTCGCTGGAATATGCCCGCCACTCGAGGTGACGGACGCGTCAGTCTGGAAGCGATCCGGACGCCGCATGGCGCTCGGCTCAAGAGCCAGGAATCTCCATCCCTGCATCTCACGCCGAGCCGCGAGAATGGTAGGCGTCACGGATGTGTTCGATGTGGCCACGATCGTCCGTGGGGCAGTGACAGCTGGTGCAGTTTGGCCAGGTCCGCGCGATCCTCCATCTTGATGCACGACAATCTCTGTCGCACCATCCTCGGCCCGCCTGACAGAAATGTATCCAGCCCGACTCTTTCGCTTGTTCTGGACCACGTGGCGGCGGAACCGCCCAGCGTTGGAGGGAAACCGCAGTCTATTCGCGGCCTCTCCCTCGGTGATGTAGCCCAGTGACTCGGAGAGCAGCACGAGTCGTCCTAGAGTCCCCCGATAGGTGGGTTGCTCATATCCGATCTGAACCTCGTAGCGTAGATAAGTTGACGTTGCCTCCGCGGGCCGTCCGAAATCGTCGGTGACGTGGGGTTTCACAATCATCTCCGCAGCCATCTGGAACTGATTGAGTCGATCATCGCCTCGCGTCCAGAACAGGTCGCGAATATCGCTCGTCTCGATATCTCCGGCCCTCACGAGCATCGCCGCCTCCATGATCGTGTGATCAGAAAGCAGGGAGAGGAACCGAATCGCATCGAAAACGTTAGACTTACCGACGCTGTTCGGTCCCGCAATGCACGTGAATGGCCCAAAATCGACCGAGAAATCGAGGAGGTTCTTGAAGCCGTTCACTTCGAGCCGGGTAAGCAACGGTATCTCCTCTCAAGTTCGTGCTGTAAAGGTTTACTCCACGATCCTACAACTTTTGAAGAGCGATGGTCAAGTGATCCGCACCTGCCCCAAAGGGTTAAGCGTGCTTGAATCGAGCTGAGGCGGGGTTGTTCGTTCACCACCCGAGGGCGGCCGCAGCTCTCACGGCACGTTCCGCCGCAGCTCCTCCAGCCAGGCGACCGCCTCCGAGTCGCTCGGGGCGCGCCAGTCGCCGCGGGGGGAGAGCGAGCCGCCAGAGCCCACCTTGGGGCCGTTGGGCATCGCGGAGCGCTTGAACTGGCTCGTCTTGAAGAAGCGCCAGAGGAAGACCTCCAGCCACTTCTTGATGGTCTCCAGGTCGTACTCGCGGCGGCGCTCCTCGGGGAGCAGCTCCGGCCACTCCCCCTCGGTCCGGTCTCCCCATGCGTGCAGCGCCAGGAAGGCCACCTTGCTGGGGCGGAATCCGAAGCGGGTGACGTAGTAGGTGTTGAAGTCCTGCAGCTCGTAAGGACCGATCCGGGCCTCGGTGCTCTGCGCCGGACCCTCCCCCCTCTCCTCCCCCGGCACCAGCTCGGGGGAGATCTCCGTCTCCACGATGGAGGTCAGGATCGCGCCCGTCGCGGGGTCGAACTGCTCCGTCTCCACCACCCAGCGGATCAGGTGCTGGATCAGCGTCTTGGGGACGGAGGCGTTCACGTTGTAGTGCGACATCTGGTCGCCCACCCCGTAGGTGGACCAGCCGAGCGCCTGCTCGCTGAGGTCGCCGGTGCCCAGCACCAACCCGCCCCGGTAGTTCGCCAGCCGGAAGAGGTGCGAGGTGCGCTCCCCCGCCTGCACGTTCTCGAAGGTGACGTCGTAGACCGGCTCTCCCTCCGAGAAGGGGTGGCCGATGTCCTTCAGCATCTGCAGCGACGAGGGGCGGATGTCGATCTCCTGGGCGGTGATCCCCAGCGACTCCATCAGCGCGTGCGCGTTCCCCTTCGTCTTCTCGCTGGTGGCGAAGCCGGGCATGGTGTAGCCGAGGATGTCGGTGCGCGGCAGCCCGAGCCGGTCCATGGTGCGCGCCGCGACGATGAGCGCCTGCGTCGAGTCGAGCCCGCCGGAGACGCCGACCACCACCTTCTCGATCCCCGCCGCGGACAGGCGCTTCATCAGTCCGTGCACCTGGATGTTATAGGCTTCGAAGCAGCGCTGGTCCCGAACCCGCGGGTCGCTCGGCACGTAGGGGAAGCGCGGCACGGCGCGCAGCAGCGGGATCGCGCCGTGCGGCACCTGGAACTCGAATGGGACGCGGCGGATCGCCCGCACCCGCTCCCGGTGCTCTCCCACGGAGTCGTTGAAGCTGGTCATCCGCATCCGGTCCTGCGCCAGGCGCTCCAGGTCCACGTCTGCGGCGATCATCTGTTCCTCCCCCGCGAAGCGCCGCGACTCGGCCAGCAGCTCGTCGTTCTCGTAGATGAGCGCGTGCCCGTCCCACGCCAGATCGGTGGTGGACTCGCCGGGGCCGGCGGCGGAGTAGAGGTAGGCGGCGATGCACTTCCCCGACTGCGAGGCGCAGAGGTCCTTCCGGTACTCCGCCTTTCCCACGGTGATGTTGCTCGCCGAGAGGTTGGCGAGCACCGTGGCGCCCGCCAGCGCGGCGTAGCTGCTCGGCGGGATCGGCGTCCAGACGTCCTCGCAGATCTCCACGTGCAGCGCGAAGTCCTCGACGTTCACCGCGTCGAAAACGAGGTCGGCGCCGAAGGGGACCGTGGCGCCGAGGAAGCGCACCTCGCGGCTCACGGCGAAGCGGCCCGGGGTGAACTGGCGCCGCTCGTAGAACTCGCGGTAGTTGGGGAGATAGCTCTTGGGCACGATCCCCAGCACCCGGCCGCGGTATGCCACCACCGCGCAGTTGAAGAGCTTCCCCTCGAAGCGCAGCGGCGCCCCCACCAGCAGCACCGGCGAGAGGGACGCGCTCTCCTCCACCAGCCGCGCGAGGGCGGCCTCGGTGGCGTCGAGCAGGGCGTCCTGGTGGAAGAGATCCTCGCAGGAGTAGGCGGAGATTCCCAGCTCGGGGAATAGCGCGATGGCGGCGTTCCGCTCGGAGGCGCTCCGCGCGAGACCGAGGGTCTGCTCCACGTTGAAGGCCGGGTCGGCCACCCGCACGAAAGGGATGCACACGGACGCGCGGACGAATCCGTGTGAGTAGATCGAATGGAACGGATGGGACATGGATCCGGCCTCGGCGGGTTGCGGGGCGATCACCCGGCGCCCTCCCGGGCGTACACGGCGACGTGCCAGAGGAAGGTGCGGCCGCGGGAGCGCGGGCTCAACCCCTGCCGCCGGATCGCGGCGTCGATCGCCTGCGGGGCGTGAAGGTAGACCCGGAAGGGGATGCCCCGCAGACGATTGACCAGGTTCGCGACCGGGAGGGCGAGGCGGGTGACCAGGCGGTCGCGGGGGAAGACCACGCCGTAGAGCCGCCGGGCCTTCGCCGCGGAGCTCTCCACCAGGCGCGACATGTCGGGATAGCAGCAGAGGACGCGGTCCAGGGTGACCACGTCCGCCTCCGGGATGCGATCCGCCGCCTCCACGAAGTCGCCGTGCAGGTAGGTGATCCGGTCCGCGTGCCCGCGGAGGCGGGCCTCCTCGCGCGAGGCCGCAAGGTAGTGCGTGGCGGCGTCCACGTGCGTCGCCCGCGCGGCCCCCGACTCCAGCAGCTCGTGCTGGACGGCGCCCACCCCGCCTCCGATGTCCAGGAGGGCGCTGCCGTCGACCCCCTCCGCCCGCAGCGCCTCGATCAGGAGGCGGGAGGAAGGGATGGGGCCCCGGCGACGGTAGCGGCGCAGGTCGCGCTCGGCGGTGCGCTCGCCGAACTGCCGCTCGATCCCCTCGCACTGGGAGCAGCGGATCACCGCGCCGTGTCGGCAGGCGCGGCGGCGGGAGCGGCTCCGGGCGGTGTCGCCGGGGGAGGCGTCGCGGCTGGTGCGGCCGGCGCCCCTGGCCGCACCTCGGGCGCAGCGGGGATGGCGCCGGCCGGAACCGCGCCGTCGTCCTCCACGTACGGCTGGTCCCGGTCGGAGCAGCCGGCCAGCAGCGCGCAGGCGAGAAGGGCCAGCAAGAGCGATCGATGGGACATGTCCGGAGCTCCTTTCGTGAGGGGCGGGTCACCGCGCGGTACACGCAAGGGGAGTGCTACGCGGATCTCGGGCCATCGTCCCACCGGGAAGGACCGGGAGCACTACCTCGGCGGCGGGCGCGCACGCCGCGGGCGCATCCGGGTCCACCTCTTGCGAATAGCCTCTGCGCGCGGCGGCCTCCGCAGAGGACTGGGGAGGGGCCGACCTTCGGAGGAGAGGGAGCCGGGCTCGGTGGTCCGGGTAGGCACCGCGGCAGCGGCTCGACGGATACGGTGAGCGGGTCGGGGACAGCGGCCGGAGGAGTGCGCCCACCCCTGCACGACCGGAGGACCGGCCCACCCCGGGACAACGAGAAAGGAACGCGCGCTCATGCCCCGACGAGCACCGTCCCGTCTGGACCAGATGCTCCTGTTCGCCCGGAACTTCGTCAAGCATCCGGTCATGCTGGGATCGGCGATTCCCAGCTCTCGCTTCCTCATCGACGAGGTGCTCGGGCAGGTGGATTGGGGAAGGGCGCGGGTGATGGTGGAGTACGGCCCCGGAGTGGGGACCTTCACGGGAGAGATCCTGCGTCGCATGGAAACCGACGCGACGCTGGTGGTGCTGGAGACGAACCGCGAGTTCGTCGACTTCCTCCGGGAGTCGATCCTCGACCCGCGGCTCCACGTGGTGCACGGCTCCGCCGCCGACGTACGCGGCGAGCTGGTGCGGCTGGGCTTCGATTCGGCCGACTACATCATCTCGGGGATCCCCTTCAGCACGATGCCCGAGGAGGTGCGGAGCTCGATCCTCCGCGCCACCCGCGGCGCCCTCGACCCGCAGGGCGCCTTTCTCGTCTATCAATTCTCCGCGCGGGTGCTGCCGTACCTGGAGCAGGTCTTCCGCGCCGTCGATCGCAGCTTCGAGCCGCTCAACATCCTGCCCGCGCACTTCTTCTACTGCGTGCCGTAGGAGTGAGCCCACCTCCGCGGCGGCGTCCACCCGCTCGCGGTCCCGTACCAGCCCCGGCGCACCGGGTCCGATGGCGGCGCCGGCCAGCGAGGAGCCGACGGTATGGCCGGCTCTCATCACCCATCGACCTCATCTCGCGGCGATGAAGTTCCTCCCGGCGCAGCTCGCTTATTTTCTCCAGAACCGGCCAGTGCGGCGGAATCTCCGTCTCCTGATCGGATTCCTGCTCTTCCTCCTCCTCCTGATAACGGTGTACAGTGTCGCCTTCCACTTCCTGATGGCGGCGGAAGGGCAGCGGCACTCCTGGATCACCGGTTTCTACTGGACGCTGACGGTGATGTCCACGCTCGGCTTCGGCGACATCACCTTCCAGAGCGATCTGGGACGGGCCTTTTCCATGCTGGTCCTGCTCTCCGGGGTGATCTTCCTGCTGGTGGTCCTCCCGTTCACCTTCATCCAGTTCTTCTACGCGCCCTGGCTGGAGGCGCAGTCCCGGCGCCGCGCCCCGCGCGAGGCTCCGGAGGGGATGCGGGGGCACGTGATCCTGACCCACTACGATTCGGTCACCGCCTCCCTGATCGAGCGCCTCCGCTACCACGGACGGCCGTACCTCGTGCTGGAGCCCGACATCACCCGCGCGCTGGAGCTGTACGACGAGGGGGTGCGGGTGGTGGTCGGCGAGCGCGACGACCGGGAGACCTACCAGAGGCTGCTCGCCTCCGACGCGGCGCTGGTGGTCGCCACGGGCGACGACTTCCTCAACACCAACATCACCTTCTCCGTGCGGGAGCTGACCTCCCGGGTGCCCATCGTGGCGGTGGCGCGGGCCCCCGAGTCGGTCGACATCCTGGAGCTCGCCGGCGCGACCAACGTCCTCCACCTCCCGGACATGCTGGGCCGGTCGCTGGCACGGCGGACGCTGGGGGGCGACGTGAGGGCGAACGTGGTCGGGCAGTTCGGCGAGCTGCTGATCGCCGAGGCGCCGGTCCTGGGCACCCCCTGGGTGGGGAAGCTGCTCGCGGAGAGCCGTCTCAGGCAGGCCACCGGGCTCACCGTGGTGGGAATCTGGGAGCGCGGCAGCTTCGAGGTTCCGCACCCCGGCACCCGCATGGAGAGCACTACGGTGCTGGTGCTCGCGGGATCGCAGGAGCAGTTCGCGCGCTTCCGCGATCTCACCGCCATCTACAACCTCTCCGATGCTCCCGTGCTGATCCTCGGCGGGGGAAGGGTCGGGAGGGCCGCGGCGAACGCTCTGCAGATCCGGGACGTTCCGTACCGGATCGTGGAGAAGGATCCCGAGCGCATCCGGAACCCGCACACCTACGTGCTCGGCTCGGCCGCCGACCTGGACTGCCTCGAGCGGGCGGGGATCCACGAGGCGCTGACCGCGATCGTCACCACCAACGACGACGCCACCAACATCTACCTGACGATCTACTGCCGCCGCCTCCGTCCCGACATGCAGATCATCAGCCGATCCAACCTGGAGCGCAACGTTTCCACCCTGCACCGCGCGGGAGCGGACTTCGTGATGTCGTACGCCTCGATGGGCGCCAGCGCGGTGTACAACGTGCTGGAGCGGAACGACGTCGTGATGCTCGCGGAGGGGCTGGACATCTTCCGCCACCCCGTCCCGCGCGACTTCGTCGGGCGTCCCCTCGCCGAAACCCGCATCCGGGAGACGACGGAATGCAGCGTGGTCGCGGTTGAGAACGGAGGGGAAACCCTGATCAACCCGCCCCCGGCCCTGCCGCTTCCGGCGGGAGCCGAGTTGATCCTGATCGGCACCACCGACGGCGAGCGGCGCTTCGTGCAGCGCTTCGGCTCGCCGGCCGGATAGCGGCAGGGCGGCGCGGGGGCACCAGGCTCATCGGCGGCGGGCGCGCGGGGTGGCGCCCGCGAATGCCAGGATCTCCTCGTGACCCTCCCCCCGGGGTGTCGAGGCTCTCCCCGAGATCATGCGCGCCGCGGCCCGGGGCAAGCGAGGCCGGCGGCCCCGCCGCGCGCCTCGCCCGGGCGCCGGCGGGCCGCTATCTTGCAACGTCCGGCGCGTTCGCCGGCATGGAAGCTCTCTCCGCACGCACCGCTCCCCGCGTCGCCATCGCTCCTCCCGCGCGCTCTCCGGCCCGACGGCCGGCGGGCGGCGGCGGAAAAAGCGGGCGAAGACACTCGATGACCGACTTTCCGATCCTGAGGGACCTGGGACTCATCCTGGTGACGGCCGCCGCGGTGCTGCTGGCGGCGCGCGCGGTACGCGTCCCCCCGATCCTGGCGTACATGCTGGCCGGGCTGATGCTGGGCCCGATGACGGGGCTGATCCACGCGACGGAGGAGGTGGACCTGATCTCCGAAGTCGGGATCGCGCTCCTCCTCTTCCTGGTGGGGCTGGAGCTGAGCCTCGAGAAGATCCGCGACGTGGGGCGCGCGGCGGTGCTGGCGGGGGTGGGGCAGATCGCCCTCACCTTCGGTCTCGGCTTCCTCCTCGCGCTGGGGCTGGGGATGGAGCCGCTGCCGGCGGGGCTGCTGGCGCTCGGCCTCACCTTCAGCAGCACGGTGGTGGTGGTGAAGCTGCTCGACCGCAAGGGCGACCTGCACGCGCTCTACGGCCGCATCGCCGTGGGCGTCCTGCTGGTGCAGGACGTCGCGGTGGCGATCGCCCTCACCCTCCTCGCCGGCCTGGAGGACCAGGGCTCGGTGAGCCTGGAGACGGTCGGCCGCGGGCTGGCGCTCGCCACGGTGGGGATGACGGCGCTGGTGGCGCTGGCGGTGGCCGCCACCCGCTTCGTGCTGCCGCGGCTCTTCGGCTGGCTCGGCGGCTCGGTGGAGGCGCTCTTCGTCTGGAGCCTCACCTGGTGCTTCGCCTTCATCCTCGCCGCGCAGGCGCTGGGGCTCTCGGTGGAGATCGGGGCCTTCGTGGCGGGGGTGAGCCTCGCGCAGCTCGACTACAACGAGGAGCTGGTCCGGCGCGTTCACCCCCTGGTGAACTTCTTCCTCGCCGTCTTCTTCGTCTCGCTGGGGGTGCACATGGAGGTGGGGGCCGCGCTGGCGCGCTGGCCGGTGGTGCTGGTGCTCACCCTCTTCGTGCTCCTCGTGAAGCCGGCGATCCTGATGACCCTCGTCCCGCGCCTCGGCTACGGCGAGCGGACGAGCTTCCTGACGGCGCTCACCCTGGGGCAGATCAGCGAATTCTCCTTCATCGTGGCCTCCCTGGCGCTGGGCGCCGGGCTGGTGGGGGAGGAATTCCTCGCCATCGTGGGGGCGGTGGGGCTGCTCACCATCGGCAGCTCGGCGGCGCTGATCCAGACCAGCGACCGCGTCTACCGCCTCCTCGCGGCCGGCGGCGCGCTCCGCCCCTTCCGCGCCGAGCGCCGCGAGGAGCCCGCACGCGCGGAGGAGCTCGAGGGGCACGTCGTGGTGGTGGGGATGAACACCCTGGGTCGGCGGCTGGTGGAGGAGCTCGCCCGGCGGGGGGAGAAGGTGCTGGCGATCGACACCGACCCCCGGAAGCTGAGCGGTCTCCCCCCCTGCGCCATGCTGGTCGGCAACACCGAGCATCCTTCGATCCTGGAGGAGGCGAGCCTGGGGCGGGCGAAGCTGCTGGTGTCGGCGCTGCAGATCGAGGAGGCGAACAACCTGCTCGCCTGGCGCGCGCGGCGGGCCGGGGTGCCGTCGAGCATCCATGCCTTCGACCCGATTCTGATAGAGGAGCTGCGCGAGAACGGGGCGACGCACCTGATGATCTCGAAGCACGACGGCATCCGGCAGGTCGCCGAGGCGCTGCGCGCCGAGGGGGTGATCGCCTGATGCTGGGGATCGGCATCCTCCTCGCCGGCGCGGCGGTCGCCTACGCGCTCTCGAAGGCGCTGCGCGTCCCGCCGATCCCGCTGCTGCTGCTGAGCGGCGTGGCGCTGGCCTACTCGGGGCTCCTGCCGGCGGAGCTGCTGGAGGACACCCTGGTCCTCGGCGTGACCTTCCTGATGTTCGTCACCGGGATCGAGCTGAACCCGCGCCGCACGCGGTCGCAGCGCCAATCCGCGGTCCGGGTGGGGGTGCTGCAGTTCTTCGTCCTCGCGGGGCTGGGTCTCGCCGCCTCGCTGGCGCTGGGTTTCGACCCGCTGAGCGCGACCTACCTCGGGCTCGCCCTCACCGCCAGCTCCACCCTGGTCATCGTGCGGCTCCTCCGCCAGCGCCGGCGGATGTTCGAGCCATACGCGCGGCTGGTGATCGGTGTGCTCCTGCTGCAGGATCTGCTGGTGATCGTTATGGTGCCGATCCTCACCCGCACCCCGGCGGGGATCGATTCGGTCCTGCTGGGGTTGGTGGGGGTGGCGGCGCTGCTCGGGCTCACCTTCGCGATGGTCCGCTGGGGCACTCCGCTGCTGGAGAAGCTCGACGAGGACGAGGAGGCGCTCCTGCTCACGGTGCTGGCGCTCCTCTTCGTCTTCATCGGCCTGGCGGACCTGCTGGGGCTGCCGCTGGTGGTGGGGGCGTTCTTCGCGGGCGTCTCGCTCTCGGCTTTCCCCGTGAACGCGATCGTCCGACCGCAACTGGGCTCGGTGGGCGACTTCTTCTCGGCCGTCTTCTTCACCGCGCTCGGGGCGCTGATCCGCATCCCCACGGGCACGGAATGGGCCCAGGCCCTGGTGCTGGCGGGGCTGGTGGTGGTGGCGACTCCCCCGCTCGTCGCGGCCATCGCGGAGCGCGCCGGGCTCTCGGCGCGCCCCGCGCTCGAGGCGGGGGTCCTCCTGGCGCAGACCAGCGAGCTGTCGCTGGTGGTGGGGCTCTACGGGATGCTGGAGGGGCAGATCGACCAGAGCGTCTTCACCGTGATCGCGCTGGTGACGCTCATCACGATGATGGCGACGCCTTTTCTTGTGAACGACGCCGTGGTGTGGCGGCTGATGCGGATCCACCCGCTCCGCCGCGAGGGGCACATCCCGCCGCCGGCGGGCGGGCACGTGCTGGTGTTGGGCTCCGGCACCACGGGCTTTCCGCTCACGGAGACGCTGCTCGCCTCCGGCTACGAGGTGGTGGTGGTGGACGACGATCCGTCGGTGATCGAGCGGCTGCGGCAGGCGGAGATCGCGACCATCCGCGGCGACGCCTCGGACCTCGAGGTGCTGCGGCAGGCGCGGGCGCGGCAGGCGCGCGTCATCACCTCCACGATCCGCCGCCCGGAGGACAACCGGCGGCTCCTGGAGTACGCGCGAGGGGTGAAGACGCTGGTGCGCGTCTTCGACGAGGCCGACGCGCGCTGGGTGCGGGAGATGGGAGGTGTGCCCGTCCTCTACTCCGAGGCGGCCGCGGAGGCGATGCTGCGCTGGTACGAGCGGGAGATCATGCCGGGCTTCGGCCGCGGAGACCCGGAGCGGATCCGCGCGGTCGTGCGGGAGGAGGAGAGGTAGGACCGGTGCGGGTGGGACGTACTCCTCTTTAGCGCAGGGGCGCCGGAGTGACGGAGGTCGCGGGAGGAGCCTTACGCGCCGGCGGGCGCGACCTGCAGCGACGGCTCGTGGTGACATCGGAAGCAGTCCATCCGGTAAGGCAGCCGGATGCGGGAACCCGGCGGGATGGAGAGCGAGGCGTGGCAACGGGGACACTCCCCGGCGAAGGAGCGCACCTCGTACTCCCCGTTCCACTGCTTGTACCCGAAGTAGACCCCCGCGGCCAGGGCGCCCAGCAGCCACGGGATGTGCGGCGGGAGCAAGAACACCACCGGGGCGAGCGCCCAGAACCCCAGCAGCGCGAGCAGCCCTCCCACCGTTCGGGTGCGCTTCGAGCGGTGGATCATGCGGACCTGCGCGGGGACCGCCTCGTGGCCGGGCAGCCGGAGCCACGCGCCCGCCGAAGATTCGTGGTCCATCCTTCTCGTCTCCTCCAGTTCGATTTGCTACGAGAGCTCCCGCTCCTGTACCCGCTGCCGCTCGACGGGTTCTCACGCCGCCGGCGCCGCGTCGAGGCGCGGGGCTCCCGCCGACGCGCCTGGGCGAGTAAATTGCTGCGGTCGCGCCGTGCCCTTCCGGGGCACGGCGGACGCATCTCGTCGTCCGGAACTGCGACCCGGAGCCCCGGTGACTCTCCTGAAGTCGCTCGCCACCATCGGATACGAGTCCGCCACCGTCCGCGGCTTCCTCGACGCGCTACGGGAGGCGGGGATCTCGCTGCTCGTGGACGTGCGCGCCGTCGCCAGCTCGCGCCGGCCGGGGTTCGCCAAGACGCGTTTGACCGCGAACCTCGAGGAGGCTGGGATCGGCTATCTCCACCTGCGGGGCCTCGGGACGCCCGCCGAGGGGCGCGCCGCCGCCCGGGCCGGCCGCCACGAGGAGATGCGCGAGATCTTCCGCGGGCACCTGGACTCGCCGGGCGCGCGGAAGGACCTCGAGACGCTGGTGGACCTCGTCTCGGGGGAGTCGCGGGTGTGCCTTCTGTGCCTGGAGGCCGACCCGGCGCACTGCCACCGCAGCCTCGTCGCCGAAGCCGTCGCGGAGCGGACCCCGGTGCGGATCGAGCACCTCCACCCGCGGGAGTGAGCGGGAACGGCTCCCGCGCGACGCTCCTCCACCGACAGGAGCCCGTGCGATACCTCCCCCACATCCGCCGCGGCCTCCTCCTCGCCCTCCTCCCCGTGCTCGGGGTCGCTCCGGCGGCGGCCCAGGCTCCGCCCGACGAGCTCCGCTGCCTCGACCTCTCCGTCGGCCCGTGGAGCGGCGGGGCCGGCCTGGGGGCGGACTCGATCTACCTCCGGCCGCCGCCCCGCGTGCGGCTCCTGCCGCGCCCCGATGCGGTAGACGGGCCGGCGCTGCTGGTACGGGAGGTGGAAGGCTCCGTCCCGAGCGTGCACGAATACAGCGGGTGGAGGCTCTCTCCGGCCCGGGATACGCTGCATCTCGGCTGGTCCACCGGCTTCAGCGGCTTCGACGGAGCGCTCCTCCGCGAAGGAGAAGGGTATCGCGGGCGGGTGGAGACCTTCACCGATTTCGTCGGCCAGCCGTCCGAGTCCGCCGAGCTGGCCGCGGTGCCGGTGGACTGCGCGGCTCCGCTGCCGCCGGGCGCCGCCGCCCTGCGGCCGATCCCGCGCGGAATCCGGCTGCAGAGCGGGGACTCGGTCCGCCTCGGCATGCCCCTCGCCGCGGTGGAGGAGGTGGCGCCCCGCCCCGGGTACCGGATGGTGTACCTGCTCGCGCCGCTGGCGGCGCTCTTCGCGGGCGCCGCCGATGTGGAGCTCCTTCCCGACCGCCCCGGGGCGGTCGCCATCATCCGTTTCGCCCTCCCGCCCGGTGCCGATTTCGACGCGCTCGTTCGGACGCTCGCGGAGGAGTACGGGCCGCCGGTGAGCCGCGCGCCCCACCCGTCCACGGCCGCTCCGGGCGAGACGGCGGCGTGGAGCAACCGCGAGTCGAACTTCGTTCTCAGCCGCTACCGCCAGCCGGACGGGACCGACGTGGTGCGCGCGCTCCTGTCGCTCCACCGGATCATGCACTGACGGCCCCGCCTTTTCGGCGGGGCCGCGTGGAGGCGCCGGCGCGGGGGCCGAGTCTCCTTTCCGGCGGATGCCGTTTATCCGGCCCGAACCGGGTCCGGACGGCGCGCCCGCACCTCGTACCACCAGGCCGCGATCAGGCCGAACAGGGCGTGGGCGACGATGCCGACCCAGTTGCGGGCGTTGGCGAACCAGGGAAAGATCGCGGTCATTCCGTAGAAGTTGACCACGTAGAGCAAGAGCCCGAATCCCACTCCGACCGCCAATGCGGCGGCATACCCGACCCGCGTGACGACCGCGGCCAGGATCACGGCGAACAGGATGGACAGGGCGAAGTGCACCACCATCGCCGCCATCAGAATTCCGAGGTCGAACGTCGCCGGTGGCGGCAGGACGCTCTGCCCCAGGACGATCGCCGCGATCATCCGGGGCGGGCCCCACGCGCTTCCGCCGAGAAAGACGGGAACCATCATCATCTCGAGGATCAAGAACACCGCCCCGGCGACGATCCCCGCGCCAATGGCGGCGCGCCAGTCGACAGGGGACGTGCCCCCGCCCCGCCTGACTCCGATCTCGGCCATATTCTTCCTCCTCTAGAGAGGCCGGCAGGCTTGAACCGGCCGCTGCCGACGGGTGCGCCCGCTCTCCGATTCCCCCGCCAGGCGGCGGGGGAATCGGAACGCGCCGCCGCCGTCAGGACCTCGAGAGGTCGCCGGAACGGCGTCGACGGCGCGCGACCCCGATCACACCGGCAAGTCCGGTGCCCAACAGCAGCATGCTCGCCGGCTCCGGCACCACGGCGTTGGGAGCGTTGACGCTCAACGTCGCGTTGGAGACCTTCATCACGAAGGGACCCGTCTGCACCGCCGTCAGCGTCGCCATGCCGTCGTCCAGCACCGAGAACTGGTCGGGCGCGAAGGCGAAGCTGAACGGAGTCCGGTTCCGGAAGCAGGGCGCCTCGACCGTGCACTCGGCCACCATGAGGCCGTCCAGGAAGAGCTGGAGCGGTGCCGTGCCGACGTTTCCTCCGGGGCCGCCCAGCGATCCCCTGAGGATGGCGGAGAAGATGGACTGCCCCGCCGGCAGCGAGAACGAGAAGGTGCCCACGGTGAGCGGAGCGGCGGGGAACGGGCCGAAGCTGAACGGGCCGACGAAGTCGTCGATGGTGGCGACGGCCTGCGCCGGAGCCGCGGCGGGCGCCGCGAGCAGCGCGAGCAGGAGCAACGTGCCGGGAACTCGAATTCGCATGGTATCTCCTCGCATCAGGTTGTGGCGCGGTGCGGCCGCGCCGTAGAGGGAATGAATCGACGGGAGATCCTTAGGGAACGATGAACAACCCGGCCACCTGGAGGACCTGCTCCATGGTCAGGGGCTCGTCGAAGGACTCCGTGATCTGCTCCAGCGAGATCCCGTACTCCTGCATGAGCGGCAGCGTCGCGACGTCCAGCCCCGCGATGACCGTGTTCCCCTCGCCCTGGTAGATCGGCGGGAGAGGCGTGTTCGCTCCGTCGAAGGGAATCCAACCCTCCAGATCCCGAAGCCGGCGGACGCGCGCGGCGTGGCGCGCCTCCACGGAGTGGATCGTCAGCGCGGCCGTGAGGTAGATGTCGGAGGGGAGCAGCGCGCCGGCCTGTCCTTTGTAGGCGCGCACGCCCGTGTCCTCGAATCCCTGCGCGAGCAGCGTGAACTGCTCGAAGTTTCCGAAGGGGTTCAGTCCGCCCACGCTGAAATCGAACTCCGGCCTGGAAACGGCCGCATCCCCGAGCACGTCCAGCAGGAACTGGACGTGCTCCACTTCATGGTCTCGGATGACGCGGAAGAGGCCCCGGTGGCGGCCCGGGATCACGCCGCTGTCGAGCCCCCGCTGGTAGAAATCGGCCTCCAGATACTCCAGCTGCAGCGCGAAGTTGAGCACTTCGACGACGGCCGGCGGCAGGTGGTTTCCGTACGCCTTCCGCACCGTCGCCGCCAGCCCGATCGGGAGCGACAGCGCGGCGAGGCCCAGCGTCAGACGGCTCCCGGAGTGCAGCGCTTCCCGCCGGCTGATCGGGAGCTCCGCCGCGTCCGCTCCGCTCCGTTGGTGTTCGTTCTGCTGATTCATGAGTTTCTCCCTCAGGTCGCGGGCACGTTGATGAGATTGATCTCGGTCACTACGAACGGAGCGACGCGGCTGAGCACCTCGCTCGGCGCCAGCGCCTCGTCGAACGATCGCGGAGCGAACTGGTTCCCCAGGAGCGTGCGGACCACGGAAGCGTGGCGCGCCTCCACGGAGACGATCTGCCCGGCGGCCAACAGGAACGCGCCGTTCTCCAGGAACTTGGCGGCGCCGTTGTACGCGCCCACCCCCGTGTCCTCGAAGGATCGGGCGAGGCGGAGCACGGCCCGCCGCGAACCGAAGTCGACGGAGCTGAAATCGAGGTTGAGCCGCGGGATCGCGTTGGCGCCCAGTGCGGCGGCGTAGAACTCCCGGTGGACGATCTCGTGCGCCCGGAGATCCCTCAGCACGTCCCGCTCGTCCGAGTTCAGGCCGGGGGCGAAGTTGTTCACGACCTCGATGTAGTAGGCCGCCTCCAGCTGCTCCAGCGCGTAGGCGTAGTTCAGCACGCCGAAATCGTTGCTGAAGTCCAGCGTCACGGACACGGCGTCTCCGATGTGGTCCAGCACCGCGCCACCCGGCTTCGGCAAGGCCTGAACCCCGAGGGGCGAGTCCTGGCATCCGGCCAGCAGTGCGGCGGCGGCCACGCCGGACCACCGGAGAAAGTTCCTCCGGTCGGTCGGCCGGAGCGGAAGGGGTGTGAGGACGCCGTCCTCATCGCGGAACGCGACGTCGGGTTGCATGAGCCTACCTCCGGTACCTGGAAAGAAGGGGCGTGCTCGGCGCACGCATGAACCCGATGGAGCTCATCGGGACTTCCGGATGTGTCCGTTTCGTGCCGCCCCCGCCCCTCCCCCAGCATCCCTCGTACGCATCGACCCCGCACCCCGGTGTCGGCCACGCGACGGAGGATACCGTATAGTGCAACTCCAAGACCGCTACGTCAATACGTAGCAGTTACCGAGGCGGCTTCAGGCCTGCTACTCGGATGGAAACGGGTCGCGGGTCCCCACGGCGGGCACGTACGGGGTATCCGCTTGTGGTTGGGGACATTGGACCGCGAGGGGATCGACGGGACGCCGGGGACGCCGGGGACGGCCGGGCACCTCCGGGTGGCAACCTCGTCGCTGCCCCGGCACGGTCTTTGTGGAGGGTACCGGGACTTCACTCTCTCTCCACCCGGAGAAACGCGCATGAGGCACGCACAGCTGGACTTCACCACCGACTTCTCCATCGTCGTCGGCAGCGAGCGCTCGCAGGCCGCCGTGATGGTACTGGCGCCGGGGGAGTCCACGGGAGGGCCGGAGAACCGCCACCGCGGCAGCGACCAGTGGCTCTACGTGGCCGGCGGCGAGGGCTCGGCGACGATCGACGGGCAGCTCCACGTGCTGCGCCCCGGCACCCTGCTCCTGATCGAGCGGGGGGAGACCCACGAGATCCGCAGTAACGGCGACGAGCCGCTGCGGACTCTCAACGTCTACGTCCCGCCGGCGTATACGGAGGAGGGCGACGAGCTGCCGAGCGGCCGGAGCTGACCGGCGGCGCCGGACGAACGGGAGCGGCGGCGGGGCTTCGACCCCGCCGCCGCTCGTCCGTCCGCTCCGCTCCGGCGCGTCAGCCCGCGGCGAAGCAGTAGAAGAGGCCGTTCCCGCCCGTCGCCACGAGCTCCTGCTGGCCGCAGCCCCGGCTGAGGTGTGTCGCGTTCCAGGAGGAGTTGCCGCCCCCCGAGCGGTCGTGGTGGCCCACCATCGCGTTGCCGGCCGCGTTGCTCGTCCAGTTGTCGCAGGTGGTCGTGGCGGCGCTCCCCAGCAGTGCCCGTCCGTGCGAGTCGGAGCCCGTGAGGATGTCGTGCTGATTGGGCTGGTCTCCGCGGGCGTTGACCGTCTCGCCCCGCTCGTTGAGCGCGAACTCCTTGTTGATGCTGTTCCGGTCGCGCTGGAAGTCGCCGTGGAGGTCCGCCACGTTGGCGGCGATGAGCGCGCCTCGAGCGTTGTACCACGGGCCTTCGCCGATGCGGTCGCGCGCGTTCACCGGGAGGGCGCCGCTGGTGCTGAGATAGGCGCGCCAGAGGCGCGCCCCCGCTCCGGCCGCCGCGGCGAGCCGCTCGCAGTGCTGGTCGGCCCCTTCGAGACCCCCGAGGTTCGCGCCGTCGCCCGGTCCCACGCTCGTGATGAAGAACCCCATCGGCTGCTGGGCCTGGGCCCCTCCCCCCTGCGCGCTCGCCTCCGAGGCGCCCAGCACCGCCGCCGCCGCGAGGACCCCCAAGAGCATCTTCTTCATCGGAACCCCTCTGGTTCTGGAGAATGATGTGCGAGCCGGACTCTCCGGCGTCCAGCTGGCTCCCTCAGTCAGTATACGGAACGGGCGCCGCGGGAACAACGAAGGGAGCTCTCGCCGGCGCGCCGCTGGCGGGCGGCGCCGGGCCACTGTACTGTGTCCCTGGCACGACCCGCTCTCACCCTCACCTCGCGCGTCCCATGCTTCCTTCAGCCAGCATCACGACTCCCCGGGCCGCGGCCGCCCGGACAACTGCCGCCCGCTTCGCCCTGCTCTCCCTCCTCGCGGGAGCGGCCTTTCCCGCCCTCGCCGCCGCGCAGGATCCGCAGGTGTTCATCGAGGACCTCACCTGGACCGAGGTCCGCGACGCCGTGCAGGCCGGGAAGACCACGGTCATCATTCCCACCGGCGGGACGGAGCAGAACGGCCCGCACATGGTCCTCGGGAAGCACAACTACATCGTGAAGTATGCCGCCGGCGAGATCGCCGAGCGCCTCGGAAACGCCCTGGTCGCCCCCGTCCTCGCCTACGTCCCCGAGGGAAGCGTCGAGGCGCCGCTGCGCGGGCACATGCAGTATCCCGGGACCATCACCCTTCCCAACGAGTACTTCACCAAGGTGGTGGAGTACGCGGCGCGCAGCTTCGAGCCGCACGGCTTCACCGACATCATCCTGATCGGCGACAGCGGCGGCAACCAGCAGGGGCTCGCCCAGGTGGCCGAGACGCTCAACCGGGAGTGGGCCTCCCGGCCGGTCCGGGTGTACCACCTCGGCGACTACTACGGCGACGAGAACGGCGTCGTCGCCTGGCTCAAGTCGCAGGGCGAGACGGAGGAGGACATCGGCAGCCACGCGGGGATCACCGACACCTCGCAGCTCCTGGCGGCGCATCCGGAGGGGGTGCGAATGGGCAAGCTCATCCACGGGCAGCGGAACGACGGCACCGGCGTGACGGGCAATGCGACCCGCGCCAGCATCGGCTACGGCGGAATGGGGCTGGAGCTCAAGATCCGGGCGGCCCTTCGCCAGTACGAGCAGCTCAAGGCGAGCGAGCGGTAGGCCAGGGCCGCCCCTATCCGCGCCTTCTCCCGGCCTTCGCGGGGGAGACGTCGATCGGGAGGAGGAGCCGAGGCACCATCGGTCCGGCGAGTGCCAGGATCGGTTTCAGAGGGTTGCTCCCCGCCTCCGCGCACGCGAGCCCTGCGGCGTCAGGTCCGGAGGCGCTTGAAGTAGAGGTACGGGAGGGGCGGGAGAGGGGTGCCGGAGACGGGGTCGGGGTGATCCACGGAAGGCGACGCTACTCGATCTCCCGGACGGCGGTCCGGGAGGCGCCGGGGCGGGTCCAGGTGTAGCGGCAGAGCTGGCAGATCCACTCGGTGGTCTCCGCCCGCAGCGTAAGGGGCTCGGTCTCCAGCCGCTGGGAGCGGAGCGCGATCCGCTCGTGGCCACAGGCCGGACACTCCGCCGGTCTCGGTTGGGTCATCGGCTGCTCCGGGTCGGGGGTGGATTCCGCAAGCTAGGAACCGGAAGGCGCGCACACAAGGGAAACCGTCGGCGTCCCGAATGGGTGCGTTCTCCGTCATCCCCGTGGCTCGCGCGGGTCGAGGGCGCGTTCCCCCTCCAGGAGACGGCGCTTACGGTCGAGGCCCCAGCGATATCCTCCGAGCCCGCCGTCCCCGCGGACGGCGCGGTGGCAGGGGACGACCAGGGCGACGGGATTGGTGGCGCAGGCGCGCGCCACGGCGCGCGCGGCGGAGGGGGCGCCGATCCGCGCCGCCAGCTCGCCATACGAGGCGGTGCTCCCCACGGGGATCTCGCGGAGCGCCCGCCAGACGCGGAGCTGGAAGGCGGTCGCGCGCACGTCGAGCGGGAGGTCGAGCGCCTCGGGGCCGCCTCGCAGGGAGCCGACGATCACTTCCAGCCACCGCTCCAGCCCCGCCTCCGTCGGCTCGATACGGGCGTGCGGATACTCCCGCCGCAGCGCCTCCACCAGCGCGGCGTCGTCGTCGCCCAGAGTGACGGCGCAGAGGCCCCGCTCCGTCCCCGCCACCAGCAGCCGGCCGAGCGGCGAATCGACGATCGAGAAGCGGATGAGCAACCCCTGCCCGCCGCGCCGATAGGCGGCGGGCGTCATGCCGAGCCGGGCGGCCGCCTGCTCGTACACGCGGCTGCTGGACCCGTAGCCGGCTTCGAACGAGGCGCGGCTGACCGTCTCCCCCCGCTTCAGCTCGTGCTTGAGGCGCGCGGCGCGGCGGGACTCAGCGTACTCGCGGGGCGAGACCCCGAGGAGCCGCTTGAAGGTGCGCTGCAGGTGCGAGGGGCTCAGGTGGGTCACCCTGCCGAGCCGCGCCAGCGTCACCCGCTCGTCGAGGTGCCCGTCGAGGTATTCGCGGGCGCGCTCCACCGCCAGGGTGGAAGGGGAGGGGGCGCCGGTGCGGGGACGGCACCGGCGGCATGGCCGGTACCCCGCCGCCTCGGCGGCGGCCGGGTCGGGAAAGAAGGCCACGTTGCTCCGCCGGGGCCGCCGCGAAGGACAGACGGGGCGGCAGTAGACGCCGGTGGAGGAGACCGCGTAGACGAAGCTGCCGTCGAAGCGCGGGTCGCGGGCGAGGACGGCGGTCCACGCCTCGTCGGGGTGCGGCTTCGGCGTCCAGCGCGCCCTGCCGTCAGAAGTGCGGATCATCAGCTCCCTCCGTTGGGTGCGGTTCGGTTCCTGCGCTCTACGCTAAGGCGCGGAGCCGGCCGCTGCCACCCGGATCTTGCGGTCGAATTGATCCCGGCACGGCTCGCGCGCGGGGGCGCTAGGGTCGGCGGCGGAGCGGGACCGAGTCCCTTGACCGCCCCCGTCGGCTTCGCCATGGTGTGAGAAGCGACTCCATCCCCGAACGGCCCGAAATCCCATGTCTTCGAGCAGCCTTCTGGCCCTGGCGGTGAGCGTCTCCGCGTTCGCCGCGGCGGCGTGCGCCGGCAACCCCGACCCGGCGCGGGAGCCGCCCGCCGGCTACTCCTCCCTCGCCGACACCGCGGTCTGCGTCGTCGACCGCGCGAGCGAGCGCGGCCTGCGCGAGCTGGCGGCCAAGCGGGACGGCCAGGGACGCACGGTCGTGCTGGACGACGGCGAGGTACGGCCGCTGGAGAGCGTCCATCCGGTGAGCCTGCTGGCGGGGTACGGCGGGGCCGAACGGTGGTTCGTGGCGGGGGACGCGATCCCCTTCGGCGGCCAGCGGTTCTTGAAGGTCGAGGCCGAGCGCAGCATCCCCCGCGACCTGCTCGCTCGGGTGGGAGAGTACCAGGGGATCCTCCTGTTCGCGGATCCCGGAGACGACCCCCCGCCGGACGCTCTCTACGTTCCCGTCCGGCCCGGGTGCATCTTCCAGGCATACGTGCGCGAGGACCTCATGACCGGCGGTGGTCTGAAGGAGCGGGCACGATGAACGACATCGAGCTCGTCTGGCACCCGGCTCCCGGCCACGAGAGGAAGACGGTGAGCGCTCTCAAGGAGGCGGGAGCCCCGCTGCGAACCGGCCTGGGCTTCGAGCCGATCACCGTCATCTCGACCGCGCTCGCCGCCACCGCGCTGGTGCGGGCGCTGATCGAGCTGTACCGGGACGCCGCCTATGCGGGAGTCCTGATCGACGCCACCGGCGAGCGGGTCGAGGTCCGGGAGATGCCGGGGTGGCCCCGGAAGCAGGTGCTCGTGATCTCCGCCGACGGGCCACGGTTCTACCGGCCGGACGCCAAGGAATCCGCGGCGGACTCTCTCGCGAAGATCGCCGAGCTTCTCCACGGTCGCTGAGCGCCCGCCGCCGCTCGCGGGGGCGCTCCGCTTCCTCCCACCCGGACGCGGGAGCGTGCGATGCTCGGGATCGAGTTCATCGGCCCCGGACGGAGGGAGTCCGACGATGCGCGCGCGGCGGAGATCGGCGCGGTGGCCGGCCTCCCGCCCGCGTATCGGTCCACCAACGCGCTCTCCGATCATCTGTCGCGGGCGGTCTTTTACGACGCGCTGTACCTGAGTTCCCGGCAGCACTGGAACGTGGCGACGGTCGAGCCGTTCCGCTGCGCCGCGTACTACGCCGAGGACCAGATCGACCCCGCCATCTGCTCTCGGGAGCGGTTCGGCCACCTCGCCACCATGAGCATCGCGTTCGTCCGGCGGCTGATCGGAGTCTCGGAGCGGCTCGGAGCGGCGCTGGCCCACCGGCCCCGGGCGGGAGCTCGGGGGGAGGCGGAGACGACGCGGTCGACACTCCCGCGCGACCCGGACCTGGGAGCGCTGCTGCGAGGGGATGCTCAGGTGGGCGAAGCGGAGGCGCTGGAGATCGTCGCCGGGTGGCCCGCGGGACCGGGAGCGGAGAGGGAGCTGGGGAGCTACACCCTCTTCTACGACATGATCCGGCTGATCTGGCTGCACGAATGGGCGCATGCGCTCTGCGGCCACGTCGCCCTCGCCGAGACCGAGCTCGGCGTCGAGCGCCTCCACGAGTTCTCCGCCGACCGGGCCGACGGAGGCGGAGGGAACGACGCGGCGCCGCGGCGGAACGAGGTTTTCCAGGGACTCGAGATCCACGCCGACGAGTTCGCCGTCCGGCACTGCATCGGCCATCTCCTCTGGGGGTACGATCCCATGGCGGAGATGGCCGGGCGCCGCATCGACCTGATGGATCGGCTGCTGATCTTCAACGTCGCCTGCTGCTGCTTCACCGTGATGTGGGCCCTCGCGGAGCGGAGATACTCGCCGGACGATACCTTCTACGCCCCGCCCGGCAGCGGGGAGCGCTTCGTGGTCACGCGCTCCACCCATCCTCCCGCGGTGCTGCGCTACGACCGCTTCCGCGGATTCCAGCGGGATCTCACGCATCAGTACGGAGTCCGGCAGGGGCACCCGGAGCTGGCGACGTACGTCGACGCGTTTTCCTTCGGCTTCCTGAAGCCTCTCCGGGAGCTGAGCCCCTACTTCGCGCCGCTGGATGCCGTCACCCCGATGATCGCCCGGACGCCGACCACCAAGGCGCTGATCGACTACGGGGATCACCTGGTCCGGCGCGGGGAGCCTCTCGCCGCGAAGTTGGAGAGTCTCTGCTATCTCCCCACCGCGGATCCGGGCGCCGCGATGGACGATTAGTCGTCGATCAGGGAGGCGCGGCCGGAGCTCGGACCGACCCGGAGGAACGGAGCCGGCGGAGCGCCTCACCGGGGGGGTGCGCTCCGGTAGACGGTCTCCACGAAGTAGTCGGGGGTGATGAATCCGTCCCCCCACTCCGCGTCGAAGGCGGCGGTGGGTCGGGCGGCTTGCACCTCCTCCAGCGTCCCTCCCTCCGCCTGGAGGGCGCGGACGCGGTCGCGGACGGAGACGACCATCTCGCGGTACGCCCTCAGCTCCTCCGGTCCGGAGAGGGCCCCATGGCCGGGGACGATGCGGGTGGAGGCGTCGGAGAGGGCGAGCGCCCGGTCGGCCGCGTCGACGATCCCGTCCACGTTTCCGCCGGAGGAGAGGTCGATGTAGGGATAGGTCCCGTTGAAGTAGGTGTCGCCCATGTGCACCACGTTCGCGCGGCGGAAGTGCACGACGGCGTCGCCGTCGGTGTGCGCCGGGGGGACGTGGAACGCGTGGATGGCGTCGCCGTTCAGGTGAAAGGTGACCGCGTCGTCGAAGGTCACCACCGGCAGCGCCTCGCCAGGCGAGGCCGGGACCCGCTGATTGAGCCGCTCGATGAACTGCTCGGAGCTCATGCGGGTCCGCACGTTCTCGTGGGCGACGATCAGGGTGCCCGCCTCGCCGAGGTTCTCGTTGCCGCCGGTGTGGTCGCCGTGCCAGTGGGTGTTGAGCACGAAGCGGATCGGTTCGGGGCTGATCGTCGCCACGGCGGCGCGGATCTTCTCGGTGAGCGGCGCGTACTGGTCGTCCACCAGGAAGACGCCGTCCGGCCCGGCGAAGACCCCGATGTTCCCGCCGCGGCCGACGAGCATGTGCACGCCCCCGGCGACCGTCTGGAGCTGCACCCGGACGGTGTCGAAGCCCGCCTGCGCGGCCACCGGCCGAGGGAGGAGGGCCGGGAGGGTGGCGGCGAACGCCAGCGCGGCGAGGGGAGCAGTTCTCGGCATGTACGGCTCCGGGATCGGGAGGGTGGGCGACGACGGGGACGCAACCCCGCCGGTTTCGGTTACCGCTTCGACCTGAGTACGGGAAGCGCTACATATCCGGCGACCCGCTCATGGAGACGGTCCGCCCCGCGCTCGATCAGGAAACCTCCGCGCGTGCCGAGGAAGCGGACCACGCGCGGTGAGCCCCGCGGGCGCGGATCACACCGCCGCGCCGGCGAGGGAGCGCTCGGGGAGGGGGGCGACCTCCAGCGGCGCCTCGCCGCGCAGCACGCGCGCCGGGTTCTCGCCGAGGAGGAGCGCGGCCTGATCGGAGGCGCCGCGCTCCTCCAGCTTCGCGTGGATCTCGCGATGGTACGTCTGCGGCCGGTTCTCGCCGTGGTCGTCGCTCGACAGCACGTGCGCGAGCCCCTCCTCCACGATGCTCCAGGCGAGGTCCCGTAGCGTGCCGCCGCGGTCGTAGTAGCCGGTGAGGCTCCCGAGGTTCACCTGCAGAAAGGCCCCTCGGTCGCGCCAGCGCCGCAGCGTGGCGAGCGGGTCGATGCCCGCCGGGTAGCGGTAGCGCTCCGGGTGCGCCACCACCACGCGCCGCCCCGCGGCGTGCGCCCGCTCCAGGACCTCCTCCGGCTTCCCGCCGAGGTCGAAGCCGAACTCGATCAGCATCAGATCGGTGCCGGCGAAGCCCACCTCCGGGTGCTCCAGCAGGGGGGCGGCCTGCTCGGCGTCCCAGCCGAAGACCTCCTGCCCGAGGCGCACCGCGGGAAGCCCGTCGTGTCGTTCCACCGTCTCGCGCACCCGCTCGAAGGCGTCCCTCAGCGCGTCGAGGCGGCGCGGCAGGTCGCTCGCGCCCCACGAGGGCCCCAGGTGCGGGGTCATCGCCAGCTCGGACACCCCCGCCTGACGAAAGCGCCGCAGCGCGCTCAGCGTCTCCTCCACGGAGCGCGAGCCGTCGTCCACGCCCGGAAGGAGGTGGTTGTGTATGTCGGTGAACCGCATTCCGGCTCCTGGATTCGAAGTGGCGGGAGCAGCTTACCTGCGAGAATCGGCCTCTCCGCAGCGATGCTACACCGGCAGCACCACGGAGGTTGCGCGGGAGGGAAACGAGGAGGTCAAGAAACGGCCCCGGTCCGCGGCGGGGAGGGAGCCGCGGCCCAGGGCCGGGAAGGGGCGGGAAGGCCCTACTCCAGCTCGTCCGCGTGGTCGATGATCTTGCCGACCAGGCCGTACTCGATCGCCTCGGAGGCGCCGAGCCAGAAGTTGCGGCGGGTGTCGTCCGCGATCTTCTCCAGCGGCTGGCCGGTCTGCTCGGCGAAGACGCGGTTGAGGCGCTCGCGCATCTTGATGATCTCGCGGGCCTCGATATCGATGTCCGCCGCCGTGCCGCCCGCCCCGCCGGCCGGCTGGTGGAGGAGGAAGCGAGTGTGCGGCAGGCAGAAGCGGTCCTCGCGGGGGACGGAAACGTAGATGAGGGCGCCCGCGCTGGCCACCCACCCGGTCCCCACCATGCGCACGCGCGGCTTCACGAAGCGGATAATGTCGTGGATGGTGTCCCCCGACTCGACGTGTCCGCCCTGCGAGTTGATGAAGACGGTGATCGGCTCCTCGGAGGCGGCGGCCATGGCCAGGAGCTGCGCGGTGACGCTCGCCGCGAGCCGCTGATTGACCTCGCCGCTGATGATGATGTTCCGGTTCTTGAAGAGCCGCTCGCGAATCGGGTCGCTCAGCGGCGTCGTCGGCATGTCGCTCGCCGGTCCTTCGGGAGCTTCCCGCTCCTCTTCTTCTCTGCGCATGATCTCTTTCTCGGGCTCGTGTGGTACGGCGGCCCCGGGAGGCGCCGTCTTCGGTCGAACTCCCTCGCCGGGCCGGCGGGCGCGGGCCCGGGCGCCCCGGTCGAACCCGCGCCGCACCCCTCGCGGACGGTCCGGGAAGCGGGGTGCACGATGCTTGCCGTCCGGCCTCCGATCCTCTATTTCCTAGTCCGGTTTCCGTATACTCGTACCCCTCCGGCGGAGGCACAAGTGCAATCGAACAAGGTGGTCCTCGCGTACAGCGGCGGGCTGGACACCGCCTGCATCCTGAAGGTGCTGCTGCAGCGCGGCTACGACGTCGTCGCCTACGTCGCCGACGTCGGGCAGCAGGAGGACTTCGACGAGGTGGCGGAGCGCGCGAAGCGCACCGGCGCCAGCAAGGTCTACGTGGAGGACCTGAAGCGCGAGTTCGTGACCGACTTCATCTTTCCCGCCATCGCGGGAAACGCGATCTACGAGAACCGCTACCTCCTGGGAACGTCGCTGGCGCGCCCGGTGATCGCCAAGCGGCAGGTGGAGGTGGCGCTGCGCGAGGACGCGACGCACTTGGCCCACGGCGCCACCGGAAAGGGGAACGACCAGGTGCGCTTCGAGCTGGCCTACGCGGCGCTCGCCCCGCACCTGAAGGTCCTCGCCATGTGGAAGGACCGGGAGTTCCTGCAGAAGTTCCGCGGGCGCCCCGACCTCCTCGCCTTCGCGGCGGAGCACGAGCTCCCCGTGGAGGCGACGGTGGAGAAGCCTTACTCCAGCGACGAGAACCTCATGCACCGTTCGTACGAGGCGGGGCTGCTGGAGGACCCGATGCGCGCCCCGCCCGCCGACATGTTCAAGTTGACCCGCTCGCCGCAGGACGCGCCCGACGAGCCCGCCCGGATCGAGATCGAGTTCAAGGACGCCGCGCCGGTGCGGGTGGAGAACCGGGACGACGGCACGGTCCGCACCGATCCGATGGAGCTCTTCGTCTACCTGAACGAGCTGGGTGGACGCCACGGGATTGGCCGGGTGGACATGGTGGAGAACCGCTTCGTGGGGATCAAGTCGCGCGGGGTGTACGAGACGCCCGGCGGCACCATCCTCCACCAGGCGCTGCGCGACCTGGAGGGGCTGGCGATGGACCGCGAGGTTCTCCGCCTGCGAGATATGTTCTCGCCGCGCTTCGCGGAGATCATCTACAACGGCTTCTGGTTCTCGCCCGAGATGGATTTCATCCGGGCGGCGTTCAGGCAGTCGGAGCGGCTGATCGACGGGCGAGTGCGGCTGCAGCTGTACAAGGGGAACGTGGTTGCGCAGGGGCGCGAGTCCCCCAGCTCGCTCTACGACCGTGAGCTCTCCTCGATGGACGTGGCCGGGGGATACGACCAGGAGGACGCGCGCGGCTTCATCCGCCTCAACGCCCTGCGCCTGCGCGCCCACAAGATGATCCTGCGCAAGACGGGAGACGAGGAGTCCTCGGCTGCGGCGGTACCGTAGGAGGGGACGGGGATGTCCCCTATCTTTCCGGCACCAGCCAGCCGTGCACGTAGTTCCCGGTGTCCAGGTAGCGGCGGGCGGCGTCCTGAACGGCGTCCGGGGTCACGGCCTCGATCTCCTCGTCGAGGTGGAGGATGTGGAGCGGGTCCCAGCCGCGCACGTCGTGGGCGACCAGCTCGCGCATCCAGAAGGCGTTCTCGCGGCGCTGCGTCTGCAGCGCGCGGCGCTGCTGCTCCTTCGCGATCGCCAGCTCCATGTCGGTGGGCGGGGCCGCCTTCAGGCGGTCGATCTGCGCGAAGACGTGCCCCACCAGCTCGTCCCGGCGCGCCGGGTCCGACCCGAAGCCGATCCCCACGCTGTAGGTGGTGTCGAACGCGGCGTCGGCCGACCAGTTGACGCTCACCCCGTAGGTTCCGCTCTGCTCCTCGCGGAGGTCCTCCCGCAGCCGGGTGCGCAGCACGTCGGTGAGCGATTGCAGCGCGCGCATGTTCGCGGCGTCGAACTCGAACGTACCTGTGAAGATCAGCTGCGTGAGCGCCTTCGGCTCCACCCCCTTCCTCACCGCCTTCTCGACCACCCCGGTGGGATAGTCGATCCCCAGGTCGCGCGAGCGCTCCTCGCGGCCGGTGGCGGGGAGCGAGGCGACGTAGCGCTCCACCAGCGGGCGCAGCGCCGCCGGCTCGAAGTTCCCCACGAAGACGAAGGTGAAGTCCCCCGCGTCCGCGAAGCGGTCGCGGTAGATCTCCAGCGAGCGGCCCAGGTCCATCGAGTCGAGGGTGGACATCGAGACCGGGCGCGCCCGCGGGTGGTGCTGCGCGAGCACCACCCGGATGCTGTCGAAGAAGGTCTGCTCCGGGTTCGCCCCCAGGTTCTCCAGCACCGCGCGCTGCCGGGCGCGCAACCCCTCGAAGGCGGCGCTGTCCTCGCGCGGCGCGGTGAAGGAGAGGTGGACGAGCTGGAGGAGCATCTCCAGGTCGCGCGGCGAGGCGCTCCCCCGCACCCCCTCCTCGGTCGCGCCGATGTAGGGGACGACCCGCACCGCCTGCCCCGCGAGGCGCTTCTGGAGCGCCGTCGCGTCCAGGGTGCCGAGGCCGCTGGCGCTCACCACCGTCGCGGCCGTCTCTCCCGCGATGTGGTCGCGGTCCGGGACGAGCGAGTACCCGCCCGGGCTGTACGCCGAGAACAGGACCTCGTCCTCCTTGAAATCGGTGGGCTTGAGCAGCACCCGCGCGCCATTGCTCAGCTCCCACTCCGTCACCCCCAGCTCGGGGATGCTCCGCTCCGTGGTCACCGAGCCGGGACGCGGCTCCGCCTCCAGCAGCGGCGCATCCGAGACGTCGTCGTCGTAGGCGGCGACCTCCTTCGCCTCCACCTCGCCGAACACCGCCAGCAGCTCCGCCTCCTCCGGAACCTTCACCCCCTCCTTCTCGGGGGCGTTGACCAGCACCACCCGGTTCTCGTCGGTGAGCCACTCGCGCGCCAGGGCGTTCACCTCCTCCAGGCGCACCCCCGGCACGAGGTCCCGGTACAGCTCGTATTCGACGGCGATTCCGGGGATCGGCTCCCCCTCGAGGAAGTGGCCGAGGTATTCGCTGGCATACCGGGCGGAGGGGGTCGTCTCGCGCTCGGCGTAGGCGCGCTCCGCGGCGCGCAGCAGGTCTGCCTTCTGCCTCTCCAGCTCGGTGGGGGCGAAGCCGTGCCGCGCGACGCGCTCCGCCTCGGTGAGCAGCGCCTCCAGCCCCCGCTCGATGCCCGTCTCGGAGACCACCGCCTGCAGCTGGTAGACCTCCCCCGAGCGCAGGAAGCTCCCCTGCGCCGATACGGCGTTCACGAAGGGGGGATCGGGTTCCCGCGCCAGCTCGGCGAGGCGGTCGTTGAGCATCCCGTCGTAGAGCTGCTCGACGATCTCCCGGCGGTACGCGGCCACGGTGGAGTCGGCGCGCGACGGCTGCTTGTAGAGCACGCCCACGGTCGAGTAGGCGGCCTCCGGATCGGTGGCGATCGCGACCAGCGGCTCCGCATGGCCGGGAACGGGAAAGGAAGGCCTCTCCCGCGCCGCGTGTGCCGGGGGGAGGGCGGAGAAGCGCTCTCGGATCAGCGCCTCGACGCGGTCGGCGTCGAAGTCGCCCACCGCGACCACCGCCATCAGGTCGGGGCGGTACCAGTCCCGGTAGAAGCGGCGCGCCGCCGCGGGGCTGGCGGTCTGCAGGCTCCGCAGGGTGCCGATCGGGAGCCGCTCGGCGTAGCGGGAGCCCCGGAAGAGGATCGGGAACTGCTCGTCGCGCATGCGGCTCCCCGCGCCCCGCCCCTGACGCCACTCCTCGATCACCACCCCCCGCTCCTTCTCGACCTCCAGCGAATCGAGGGTGACGCCGTGCGCCCAGTCCTCCAGGATCCGGATCCCCGTCTCCAGCACCCCCGCGCTGTCGGTGGGGAGCGTGAGCATGTAGACCGTCTCGTCGAAGCCGGTGTACGCGTTGACGTCCGGCCCGAAGCGCATCCCCACCGACTCGAGGTAGTGCACCAGCTCCTGCTTCTCGAAGTTGCGCGTGCCGTTGAAGGCCATGTGCTCCAGCAGGTGGGCCAGTCCCCGCTGGTCGTCGTCCTCGAGGACGCTCCCGGCGTCGACGACCAGACGCAGCTCGGCGCGGTCGCGCGGCTCGTCGTTGGCCCGGACGTAGTAGCGAAGCCCGTTCTCCAGCGTGCCGGTCCGCACCGCCGGATCGATCGGAAGGAAGCGGTCGGGGGAGGCGAGGGCCGGCTCCTGCGCCGCCGCCGCCGGAGCCAGCGCGGCGAGGACGAGCGCACGGCGCAGCGCGCGGAGGAGACGCTCAGGCATGACGATCGTCGGATTCGAGGGGCACGGCGGCGGACCGGGCGGGACGCGCGTGCCAGGCGCGCAGCACCTCCGCCTCGCGCTCGGGCGAGAGGCCGGCGCGGAGCGGCGCCTGCTCCTCCGCCGGACGCGAGGCGTGCCAGGCGAGCGTGTCCCGGGCGGTGGTCGGCAGCGGACGTAAGGTGAGCCCCCGCTCGAGCGCGCGGCGGATGCTCACGTCGGCGAAGCCCTCGTTCCCCTCCCGCGGGGGAACCCAGACGGGCATGTCCGACCAGGGCGAGACCCCCTGGTCCCGCAGGAAGGCGGCGTCGGCCCAGGTGAAGCTCACCGGCGCGCGCGCCAGCGGCCGCATCGCCCCGAGCATCTCGCCGATCCCGAGGCGCTCCGCGGGGCCGGTGGCGTTGAAGGTCCCGAAGGTCCGCTGCTCGGCGAGGCGGACGATCCACTCGCTCAGGTCGCGCGCGTCGATGATCTGCACGGGGTCGGAGGGGGTGCCGGGGGCCAGCACCTCGCCGCCGCGCGCCACGCGCACGGGCCAGTAGGTGAAGCGGTCGGTGGGGTCTCCGGGGCCCACTATGAGGCCGGGGCGGACGACCGTGGTACGGCCGGGGAACCATTTCTCCGCCTCCTTCTCGGAAAGCGCCTTGAGCGGGCCGTACAGCGCTCCCCTGTTCGCCTGGAAGCTCTCCATCGTCTCCGCCATCGGGTCGGCGCCCTCGTAGCGCCCCACCGGGGTCATCTCGTCCATCCCCGGCTGCGAGGTGTTATCGCCGTAGACGGAGATCGTCGAGACAAAGATGTACTGGCCGGCGGAGTCCTTGAGCAGCGATGCCGCGTCTCGCACCCAGACGGGGAGGGTGGTGGGGTTGTCGATCACCACGTCCCACTCGCGGCCGCGCAGCGAATCCAGGTCGCCGTTGCGGTCGCCCTGCAGGTGCTCCACGCTCTCCGGGAGGTCCGCCTGCCGGCGGCCGCGGTTGAAGACGGAGACCTGGTGCCCGCGGTCGACGGCGTAGCGCACCTGGTACGGTCCGATGAACCCCGTGCCCCCCAGGATCAGGATCCGCAGCGCGCGGGAGGCGGTGGCCTGTCCGACCGCGGAGGCCGCGAAGGACAGGGGAGAGGCTCCGAGGCCGGCCGCGCCGGCGGCGAGGCCGGCGGCCTTCAGGAAGTCGCGTCGAAGCATGAAGCGAGAGGGGTCGACGGTGACGGCACGCGGGGGCGACCGGATGACATCGGAGTCGGGCCGGACGCCGACGCTCCGCCCAGCATATATTCCCGCGGGCCGACACACCAGCCCCGCCGGCAGCGGAGGCTCAGGGGTGGATCTTCTCCTTCCGCTCCAGCATCTCCACCAGCGAGGCGATCCGCTTCGCGCGCGTCTCGGGCCGCCGCGCCGTCTGCACGCGGAAGAGCACGGCGTACCGATTTGCGCTGTCGAGCGCGTCGAAGAAGGCCGCCGCGGCGGGGTGCCGGTCCAGCTCCGCCCGCAGGTCCTCCGGCACCGTGGCGGTGCGCTGCGAGTCGTATGCGGCGTCCCAGCGCCCGTCATCGCGGGCGCTCGCCACGGCGGCCAGGCCGGCGGGGCGCATCCGGCCCGCCTCGAGCAGCGCTTCCACCTTCTCCCGGTTGATCTTCGACCAGATGCTCTTCGGCCCGCGCGGGGTGAAGCGCTGCAGCCACGACGCCTCGTCGTAGCCCTTCTTCTGACTGTCGATCCACCCGAAGCGGAGCGCCTCGTCCAGCGCCTCGGCGTAGGAGACGGAGTCGAGCGGCGCCTTCTTCTTGGCGAGCCGGAGCCATACACCGGGGGAGCCGGCGTGATTGCGGTCGAGCCAATCGGCCCATGCCGCCGCGTGCTCGAAGAGGAGGATCGGCAGCCCCCCGGGGCCGGTCGGCGGAGAGTCCATGGGAGCGGGAGTGGAGGTGGCGAAGGCGGCGCGCCGGAGCGGCGCACGGAGTCCTCAGGATACGCTCCGCCGCCCGCCCCGGCGAGCCCCGCCGGAAATCTCCCCATGAAGCTCCGAGCGCCCTCCACTTGCCCCGCGGAGCGGGTCCGCCGATCGTGTGAGGATGCGGATGCTTCCGCGAGCTCCGATTCCCGCCTTTTCTGGGAAACAGGCATGAACCCCCAGCTCGCGTCGATCGTCGGGGAGCTCCGCGAGGCGCAGGCCCGCCTCCACCGCCTGGCCGGGAGCCTCCCTCCGGAGGAGTGGTCCCGGCGGGTGGATCCCGACAGGTGGTCCGCGGCGGAGTGCGTCGAGCACCTGAACCTCACCGGCCGCGCGTATCTCCCGCTGCTGCGAGAGGCGCTGGAGGAGGCGCGCCGGAAGGGGAAAGGGACAGCCGCCCGGTACCGCCGCGACCCGATCGGCTGGCTCCTCTGGCGGACGATGGGCCCGCCGGTTCGCAGCCGCATGCGGACCCCCGCCGCCTTCGTGCCGTCTCGAGGAGAAGGAGTGGAGGCGCTGGTCGCCGAGTTCGACCGGCTCCAGGAAGAGCAGATCGCCCTCACGGAGGCCGCCGACGGCCTCGCGCTACAGAAGGTGAGGGTGAGGTCGCCCTTCGATCCGCGCGTGAGCTACAACCTCTTCAGCTGCCTGGCGATCCTCCCGCGGCACCAGCAGCGCCACCTGTGGCAGGCGGAGCGGGTCCACGCCGGCGCCGGCGGCTAGAGAGGCACGCTCCTTCAGAGCGCCGGCGCCGCCGCAACGGCGCCTTCCTCTGCCCAGGGGTGCGCCGGCGCCTCTCCCTCCCCGCGGAAGGTCTCCAGGTCCGTCTCGCCGAGCAGGCGGCTGGTTACCATCCCCGCCGTCATGGCGCCGTTCACGTTGATCGCCGTCCTCCCCATGTCGATCAGCGGCTCGATGGAGATCAGCAGCCCCGCGAGCGCCACCGGAAGGCCGAGCGAGGAGAGTACGATGATCGCGGCGAAGGTGGCTCCCCCGCCGACCCCCGCGATCCCGAAGGAGCCGAGCGTCACCACCCCCACCAGCGTCGCCAGGAAGTGCGGCGACAGGGAGTCGATCCCCACGCTCGGAGCGATCATCATCGCCAGCATGGCGGGGTAGAGGCCGGCGCAGCCGTTCTGCCCGATGGTGGCGCCGAACGTGGCCGAGAAGTTGGCGATCCCCGGCGACACCCCCAATCGGTCGACCTGCGCCTCCACGTTCAGCGGGATCGCCGCGGCGCTGGAGCGCGAGGTGAAGGCGAAGGTGAGCACCGGCCAGACCTTCCGGAAGTACCGCAGGGGGTGGATCCCCGCGAGCGCCAGCAGGAGGGCATGCATCGCCAGGATGATCGCCAAACCGACGTAGGATGCGATCACGAAACGCATCAGCCCGAGGATGTCGTCGAGGGCGGAGGTGGCTACCACCCGCGTCATCAGGGCTAGGACGCCAAAGGGAGTCAGCCGGATGACGATGCGCACCAGGCGCATCACCAGCTTCTGCGCCGCGTCGATCGCCCCGGCGACCCGCTCCCCGGCCTCCGGGCTCTCGCGCCGCAGGCCGAGCGCGGCGATCCCCAGCAGCGTCGCGAAGACCACCACGCCGAGGATGGAGGTGGGGCGCCCGCCGGCGAGGTCCGCGAAGGGATTCGTCGGAACGAGAGAGAGGAGGAGGTCGGGGACGCTGAGCCCGGCCACCTCGCCGACGCGCGCCTCGAGAGCGGCTCCGCGCTCCAGCTCACGCGCCCCGCGGACCAGCCCCTCGGCCGAGAGCCCGAAGAGACGTGCCATGCCGATCCCGATCGTCGCCGAGGCGGCGGTGGTGAACATCAGCAGCCCCAGCACCCCGCCGCTGATGCGCCCCAGCGAACGGGCGTCGTCCAGGCGCGTCACCGCGGAGAGGATCGAGACCAGCACCAGCGGCATGACGATCATCTCCAGCAGGTGCACGTAGCCGCCGCCCACCAGCCCCACCCAGTCCAGGGTCGAGGCGAGGGTGGCGTGCTCCGTACTGTAGGCGCCCTGCAGGGCCGCGCCCAGCGCGGCGCCGGCGATCAGGCCCAGCAGCACGTTCCGCGAGAGGGGGGTGCCGCCCGCCTGCCGGCGGGCCAGCCAGGTCAGCAGCAGGGCGAAAACGCCCAGGTTCAGCAGCAGGCCGAGGTTCATGGGGACGCTCCCGGCGCGGCGCTCTCGCGCCGCGCCCGCGGCGAGGAAAAGAGAAAAACGACTCTCTCCGAAGGAGGAGGGAGCCGGTGTCGAAGCCCGGTGCGGAGCCGGATCGTCGTCAGGTGGCGTGCCTCCCGGCCAAGCGCGTCCCGTCGCATCCCGGTTCGGGACGACACCCGATACAGCGGCGGAGGGCGCGGGTCGGCGAGTTCGGGGTCATGGGTCGGCGGAACGGGTTCGGGGCGCGGGATCGGGAAACGAAACCGGCCCTCCTAAAGGGAGGGCCGGAAGGGGCGACCGAGGGTCCTTCCTCGATCTACGCGTCCGCCAGCGTGCGCACGCGCCCGTCCGACTCTCCCGGGAGAGAGGCGCAGGGACAGCAACACGGGGTGCAGGAGAGGAAGCGCATTCGTCGTCGGCTGCTGGAGCGGCGCGGGGAGAGGTTCCCCCGATGGCTCAGGATACCGGAGCCGGAGGAGATCTGTCAAGGCCGCGCGAGAGGCGCTTCGGCGGCGGCGACCCTTCGTCTCACCGAGCACCCCACGGGTGAACGACTCCTCGGTGCTCCGGCTCCGATGCCGCAGCCGGATCTCCGCGCGGACTCATGTGGAACGGTTCGGCGTGGCACCTGGGTGGGCCGCACACCTCGAAGCAGCTTGTTCCTCGGTATGCGACGCCGTAGACTCCATCCCTATGGCTACGATTCCTCAAGACATGGTGCGCCGCGGTCCTGGGGTGGAGGTTCACCATGGATCTTCCGGCGGCCGGAGGCGGTAGCGTACCATTGATTGTGTAAAAGTGAACAGGCCCATGGCCTTACCGGTAGCAGGGGTTGCGAAGCCAACCTACTGACCGGAGAAGAACATGAGCCTGTCCGACATGCAATCTAACGGGATCGAGGTGTGCACCGAAGGGCCGGGGCCGCATCTGTTTGGAGCCGCCGACTACCGGAGCTGGATCGAGGACGAGATCCGGAGCGCCGTGAAGGCGGTGCTGGAGGAGATCCTCGAGGCGGAGATCGCCGCCCACCTCGGCGCCGCGCCCGGCGAACGGACCGAGGCCCGGCAGGGCTATCGCAACGGCAGCTACACGCGGGGGCTGAAGACCCGGGTCGGAGCATTGGACATCACCGTGCCGCGGGATCGCGACGGTAGCTTCCGCCCCGGTGTCTTCGAGCGGTATCGGCGCATGGAGTCGCCTCTGGAGGAGGCGCTGCTTCGCGCCTACCTGGAGGGGATCAGCACGCGCCGGGTGGGCGATATTGCCGAGGCGCTGGCCGGGGAGGGCCTGAGTGCCTCGACGGTGAGCCGGCTGAATGGCCGCCTTTCGGAGCGGCTCCAGGAGTGGCGGGAGCGGCCGCTCTCGAGTGCGTACCCGTACCTCTACCTGGACGGCATCAGCCTCACGGTGCGCTGGGGCGGCGCCAGCGAGCGGGTAAGCGTGCTGGTGGCGATCGGGGTCAACGAGGAGGGATTCCGCGAAGTGCTGGCCTGCGGGGCCGGCTTCCGCGAATCGGAGGAGAGCTGGCGAGGGCTGCTCCGGGGCCTGGCGCAGCGTGGACTTCAGGGCGTGCGGCTCGTGATCAGCGATGCCGGAGCGGGGCTGAAGGCGGCGATGGCGGACTTCCTGCCCCGCGCGAGCTGGCAGCGGTGCACGGTGCACGTGATGCGCAACGTCCTCGACAAGGTCCCGCAGACGAGGCGCTCGGAAGTGGCGGCGGCGCTGAAGACGATCTGGCATCAGGAGAACGCGGACGAGGCGCGGCACAAGGCGCAACGCGTCATCGAGCAGTACCGGAAGAGCCTGCCGGCGGCCATGCGCACCCTGGAGGGGGCACTCGAAGACAGCCTCACGTTCTACCGCTTCCCGCGGGAGCACTGGAAGATGCTCCGGACCAACAACCCGCTGGAGCGGCTCATGAAGGAGATCCGTCGGCGGACCAAGGTGGCCGAGCAGTTCCCGCATGAGGAGAGTGCACTGCTGCTGGTGACGGCGAGGCTGAAGCGGATCCACGAGGGCTGGGCGGAGCGGCGCTACCTAGACATGGCCCCGCTCCACGAACTGGAGCAGTCCCGAACGACTCAGGCGGCGGTCGCCTGAGCAGAGTGCAACCCCACTACCGGATAGCTTTTACACATAACCCGTTGCGCTTCCCCGGAGGCGGCCATGTCCACCTGTTCGCCTATTCCGAGAAAGGAGGAGGAGCCGTCCGCCCGGTCAGTCCGCCGGAAGTACTAGGCTCGATCCCGTACGTCCATGTCGAGGACGCCCACGCAGCGTTCGAGAAGGCGAACCAGCGGCCCAGCATCGAGCAGGCGAAGGCGACGAACCGCAGCGCGGCCACCGTGAGCAATAGATATGAAAGCGCAACAACGGGAAGAACTACTCGGGGCATTGAAAGCACGTTTCGAGAAGAATATGATACGACACAGAAGTCTTGAATGGACGGAAGTGAAAGCGAAGCTGGAAGCTAGTACTGAAAAGTTGTGGTCACTCGATCAAATGGAAACATCGGGCGGTGAACCAGATGTCGTTGGTCGTGATGAAAAGACGGGCGAGTACATTTTTTATGATTGTTCCGTCGAAAGTCCTGCGGGCCGCAGAAGTGTCTGTTACGACCGCGAAGGACTGGAGTCGAGGAAAAAACACAGACCAGAGAACAACGCTGTCGACATGGCTGCCGCCATGGGCATTGAACTCTTGACGGAAGAACAATATCGAGAGCTGCAGAAGCTCGGGGATTTCGATATGAAAACGTCGAGCTGGGTGAAAACGCCTTCGGATATTCGAGAACTCGGGGGAGCTCTCTTTTGTGATCGACGCTACGGATGCGTATTCGTTTATCACAACGGTGCACAGTCTTATTATTCCGCCAGGGGATTCCGCGGCTCGCTGAGGGTCTAGCAGCCCCTGGTAGAAATCGGCCGTAGGGCGTAGTGCGGCGCCCCCCTCCGGTCAGCCGTTCGCCGGAGAGTTTCAGGTTGAGGATCACGAGATCACCCTCTACGGGCTCCGGCCGGGGTGTCTCACCACCGGAGCTGATCGGGCTCTGTCTCTCTGATCTGCGGGTCCTATTCGGACGCGCGTATGGATCGTAGTTGACACGTTGTTCCGGCCGACACATCTTGTCGAGGCCATCCGGATCGTCTGGATTTGATCCGACTTCCCTGAACGCCGATCAACTTGAAGGTGGGTACGCTGTCCCCCTGGAGCCGCCGCTCCGCGTTTCTGACCCTGCTCTTCCACCTCCTGGTGGTGGGGCTGGGCCCGATCGCGGATGCGCGTCTGGACGTCCAGGCGGACGAGGCGCACGCGTCGGTCCACGTTGAGTCCGACGACGCGCCTCCCTGTTCCTCGGCGCACCACCATGAACACTGCGTAATCTGCCGGACGCTCCAGTCGTTCGATGCCCCATCGGACCCTGGTGCGCACCTTCTCCTTTCGCTCGCCCTCGATCTCCGTCCTTCCCTGCCGTCGCGGGTCATCCCGCGCGCTCTCGCCGCGACCTCTTCCCTCGGTCCGCGCGCCCCACCGCTGGTCTGATCCCTCCCGAAACCCGGTAGCTCCACCCATCCGTCGCTGGCGCCAGCGCAGGACCGCGTACGTCCGTACGTGATCCCGGGCTGATCCCAGGACAGGGCCGGCTGTACGTCGTGTGGCGCCTGTGCGTCGCACCGGCGTCGGCCGTCCCCGGCGGTGCCGTGTTCATGATCAGACCCGAGGTACAGTGGCAAGCCTTCTCGTTCGTCCATGGATCGTGGCCGTCCTGCTCGGCTGCGCGATCGCCGTCCCGTTCGTCTCTCCGGCGGCCGCGCAGGGCCGTCCGGCGGCGGACACGCCCGCCGAAGGCACGCTGATCGGGCGCATTGTCGACGCCGACCGGGACGCCCCGCTCGCCGGCGTCGCCGTGCGGATCCCGGCGCTCGGCCGCGGCGAGATCTCGCACGCCGACGGAGCGTTCCATCTGCGCGGCCTCCCCTCCGGAACGTACGCGCTCTCGCTGCGGCGCATCGGGTACGCCCCGGTCGAGCGGGAGGTCGTGGTGCCCGCGGGAGACACCGCGCGGGTGACGGTGCGGATGCGCGCCTCGGCGCTGGAGGTGCCCGGTGTCGTGGTCACCGCCGGCGGGCGGGAGCAGCGCGCGGACGAGGTGTTCCAGCCGACCTCCGTCCTCTCGGGCACCGAGCTGCGCCGGCGAGCGGACGCCAGCGTCGCCGCGACGCTGGCGGGGGAGCCCGGCATCGCGCAGCGCTACAACGGCCCGGCCGCGTCCCAGCCCGTGATCCGCGGCCTCTCCGGCGACCGGGTGCTGGTCCTCGAGGACGGCAACCGCACCGGCGACGTCTCGTCGACCTCGGCGGACCACGCGGTCTCGGTCGATCCCCTGGGGGCGGAGCGGATCGAGGTCGTGCGGGGCGCCGCCGGGCTGCTGTACGGCAGCAACGCCCTCGGCGGGGTGATCAACGTGATCCGGGAGGACGTGCCGCGGATGCGCCCCGAGCGCCTCACCGGGAGCGCGAGCCTGCAGGCCGAATCGGTCAACGAGGGGGTCTCCGCGGCGGCCGAGCTGGGCGGGGCGGTGGGGCCGGTCGCCTGGCGTGTGGCGGGGTCTGGCCGGGTCGCCGGCGACACGCACACCCCGCTGGGCGTCCTTCCATCGACCGACCTTGGAGGCCACAGCGCGGGGGCGGGCCTGAGCTGGATCCAGCCCGAGGGGTTCGTCGGGTTCGCGGTGCGCGACTTCGCCCTCGATTACGGCGTGCCGGGCACCTTCCGCGGGCAGACCATCCCCGGCGCGCACGAGGGCGGGGTGGACATCGAGATGCGGCGCGTCACCGGGATGGGCACGGCCGCCTGGCTCGCCGGACTCGGGCCGTTCAGCTCGGTCGAGATGGACGGCACCTACACCTGGTACCGCCACCGGGAGATCGAGTCCCGTGGCTTCGTCGGCACCGAGTTCGGGCAGCTCAGCGGGACCGCCCGGGTGATCGCGCGGCACCGCCACGAGGGTGCCGTGCTGCGGCAGGAGGGCGCGCTCGGGCTCTGGGGATCGGGGAAGGACTTCAGCGTGGCAGGCTCCAACACCGGCACTCGCCCCGCCCGCGAGTACACCCTGGCCGGGTTCGGCTACGAGGAGCTGGGGTGGAACGCCTTCCGCCTCCAGGCGGGCGCTCGCTACGACTGGACCCGCATCGAGCCGCTGGACACCCGCGCCGGTCAGCTCGGAGAGGTGGGCACGCGCGACTTCGGCGCCGTGTCGGCGTCCGTGTCCGGCCTGGTCGAGATCCTCCCTGACCTGACGACCGGGGTCACCGTCGCGCGGGCCTTCCGCACGCCTGCCATCGAGGAGCTCTACTCCGACGGTCCCCACCTGGCCGACTACTCCTACAATATCGGGAACCCTACGCTGGACCCGGAGTTTGGGCTCGGCCTCGACCTGTTCGCCCGGCTGTCCCGTCCGCGGCTGCGGGGCGAGGCCGCCGTGTTCCGGAACCGGATCGACCGGTTCATCCACTACGTCCCCACCGGAGAGCTCGACCCCCGCCTCGGCCGCTTCCCCGTCTACCAGGCGGCGCAGACGGACGCGCTCCTCCTCGGCGGTGAGGGGATGGTGGAGTGGGAGGCGGTCTCCTCGCTCGTGCTGCGGGCGCAGGGGAGCTACGTCCGAGGCAGCGACGTCGAGAAAGACGAGCCGCTTCCCGCGATCCCGCCGCCCCAGGGCTTGGTGGGCGGCCGGTACGAACGGCCGCAGTGGTTCGCCAGCGTGGAATGGCGCCTCGCGGCGGACCAGGACCGGATCGCGGAGAACGAGATCGTCACCGACGGATACTCGCTCCTCGAGCTCGGAGCTGGGCTGCGATGGACTGCCTGGGGCCAGACCCACTCTCTCACCCTCGGGGTCGGCAACCTGACCGACCAGACCTGGCGCGATCACCTGTCGCGTATCCGGGCCGTCGCGCCCCAGCCGGGGCGCAACCTCCGCCTGCTGTACCACGTCGAGCTGTGAGCCGCTGGCCGCAGGTTCCGCGGGACCCGGACCCTCCGGATTTGCCGGAGGTCCATTCATCAACCTGGAGGAGTATCGTGCCATCCAAATTCATCAAGCCTCTTCGTCTGATCGCCATCCCCGCCGTGGTGATCCTCGGCGCCTGCGACAACCCCGTGGAGCAGGATGACGATCACCTGGAGGAGATCGCGTCCGTGGAGATCACCGACCTGCAGAACAACCTGATCGCCGAGCTGCACGGCGACCACTGGGACTTCGAGGGCGGCGGCGATGCGCTACACCTGCACCCGAACGAGGAGATGGAGGTCAGAATCTTCTTCGTCGCCGAGGACGGGGATCGCTTCCAGCTCCCGCCCAGCGGCCAGGAGTTCACCCTGCGCGTGGAGATCGCCAACCCCGCCGTCGCCTCGTTCGAGGCGGAGAGCGACCACGGCCACTTCGCCGGACTCGCCGCGGGCGAGACCACCGCGGCCATCCAGGTCTTCCACGGCGGCCACGCCGACTATCAGACCAACCCCCCCCTGCCCATCGAGGTCGTCGATCATGCGCACTGAGGCGGCGGGAAGCATCCTGGCGACGCTTCGCATGCGGGGCCGCCGCCGATGAGCATCGCCGACGCGGCATCCCCGCTGCCTGCGGCACTCGGCGCGGCGGCGCCCGTTCTCTGCGCCGTGCACTGCCTGGCCGCGCCCGCGCTGCTCGTGGTCGCCCCCGCGCTCGCGGAGAATCCGACGGTGAGCTGGCGCTGACCGGCGCCAGCCTCGCCGTCGGGGCGGGCATCGCCCGCTCCGGGGTCCGGATGCACGGGGAGCGGCGCTTCTGGGTCCCCGTCCTGTTCGCTCTGCTGCTGTTCGGGACGAAATGGGCGGGGGGGAGGGGCGGGGGCGCCGAATGGCTCGTGACGGTGCTCGGCAGCCTCGGCGTGCTGATCGCCCTGAAATCTCAGCAAGAATCTACTTGGAGCGTGTTGAGATCCTCAGTTCGGCTGTAGGCGCCGCAGCATAGGCCGGTGACGGCGAGACGGATCCATGCTCCGCTCGATTCGGGCAGCGCTTCGTGGTCGCGGCTCCGGCGGTGGCACTTGAGCAACCCCGCGAAGGAGCGCTTCACCACCCATCGGCGTGGGAGCAGGACGAAGCCGCGCTTTGCCTCCGCAGCCCGGCCACCTCGAGCTCGACGCCCTGCTCCTGGGCCGGGTTCGCTTCCGATTTGACGGCGTAGCCCTGATCGACGCAGGCCAGTTACACGCTCTCGACCTTGGCCTCCTGTACGGCCTCCGCGAGCGCTGTCACCGGAGCCCGGTCCTGCTCATTCGCCGCCGTGTCACGCAACGCCACCACATGCCCCCGGTGTCCACGGCGGCGTGGGTTTTCGCGTCTTTCTTGCACCTGTGCCCCTCGCGGTCTGCGCGGGCCCCGCTTTCCATTGCGGGGCGAAAGGTGCGGCTGTCCAGACCACCTCCATGGCATCCGGCTTCCGCTTCGCATCCAGGCGCAAGATCACGCGGAGATCCTGCACCAGGACCTTACGGACCGGCCGTAATCCGGCGCTGCGTCTGCGGGTAGACCGGAGTTCCGAAAGGTCGCCGACCTCGCGGCGCTCGGCGTCCGCGTCCCTCGTGGCGGTTTCGCCGAGCCGGACAGCCTCGGGCATGCGTTCGAGGGCGCCAAACAGGTGCTGATCGTCTCGTCCAACGTGCAGGTGTACGGCGGCGATCTGCTCGCGCAGCACCACGCGGGCATCGCGGCGGCGCACGCCGCTGGCGCATGGTGGGTCGTCTACACCCGCCGGATGGACGCGGGCGCCGCCTCGGTGCTTCCCCCGATGCATCCTGTGCCGCGACCGAGGAGATGCTGAATCAATCCGGGCTCGCGTGGGCGGCACTGCGCACCGGCTTCTGTGCGGCGAGCGGCATCATCTTCGTGGGTAACGCGTCGCGGACGGGCGGGTCGAAGGCACCGGCGGATGGCAAAGTGTCCTGGACAGCGCACGCGGACCGGCAGAGGCTGCCGCGATCGTTTTGGCGGACGAGGGGCGGTACGATGGGCCGACGCCGCCTCTCTCGCCTGGGGGATCCGCGGCGCGAGGCGTCGCGACCGGGGCGGTTCAGTATTCAAGATCTGGAGCTATGGGGCCGAAGCTGTCCCCTGAGGGGAGCGGCCTACCTCTGCTTCCAAGCCGCCACGGTTCGGCGCCACCTCTGGCGGCCCAACGAACGGACTACTCCGGAATCGGAACGATGGAACGCACGACACGATTTGGCTGGCTGCTGGCAGCGCTCGTGCTGGGAGCGTGCGATACCCAGCGCTCGCCCACGGCGCCGGAGCCACCGGAGGTGCCCGAGGCACCCGCGCCGCCGCTGCCGGAGCCCGCACGGCTGCAGATGGAGCGGCTGCTGCCTGCCGCGCACGACCTCAGCGCCCGCGTGACGCCGCTCGCGCCCGCCGAGGCCAGGGGCACGGGTGTGTACCCGAGGCTGCAGCAACACCTCGCAGATCTGCAGCGCTCCATGGAGCTCCGCGACGCCGCGGCGACCGTGAGCTCCGCGGCGGGCGCGCGAGAAGCGCTGGCGCAATGCGCGGACGACTGTCTGGTGGCCCAGGAGCGCAGTGTGATCGAGCTGACGCTGTACCACGTCGGCCTGCTGATCCAGTCGCTGGATCGCTGAGCCGCGACTTCACCGCACCAGACGAGGCCTCGGCTGGCCTCGGGGAGACAGGGATGACCGTTCGCGGGAAAATGATCCGGAACCTTCGGCGCCCAGTGCTCGCCGCGGCGGCAGTGACCGTCGCGCACGCGCTGCCAGCGGCCGCTCAGCAGACGCCCGCCGCCGAGCTGTCCGCGGCGCTCGCCGTCGCCCCCACAGACTCGCTGCGCGCGTGCTACGTGCCCGCCACCGGCACCGTATACCGCGTCGGCATGGACGGTCTGCCCCGTGCGTGCGTGGCGCCTCAGCACGTGGAGTTCGGTTGGAACGCGCGGGGCCTGCCCGGCGCTCCGGGGCCACAAGGCGAGGCGGGAGCGCAGGGGCCAGCGGGTGTGGATGGAGCCCCTGGACTTGCCGGCGCTGACGGCGCTCCGGGCCCGCAAGGACCGGCCGGCCCGGCGGGTGCCGACGGCGCCGCGGGACCTCAGGGTCCGCGGGGTGAACCCGGGCCGCAGGGGCCGGCAGGTGCGGACGGCGCGCCGGGCGCTCCGGGCCCGGTCGGCCCGCAGGGAGTGGCTGGCCCCGCCGGACCGCCAGGGCCGGCGGGTGCGGACGGCGCCGCGGGACCTCAGGGTCCGCAGGGTGAAGCCGGGCCGCAGGGGCCGCAGGGGCCGCAGGGGCCGCAGGGGCCGCAGGGGCTGGCAGGTGCGGACGGCGTGCCGGGCGCTCACGGCCCCGTGGGTCCACAGGGAGTGGCTGGCCCCGCCGGACCGCCAGGGCCGGCGGGTGCGGACGGCGCCGCGGGACCTCAGGGTCCGCAGGGTGAAGCCGGGCCGCAGGGGCCGCAAGGGCTGGCAGGTGCGGACGGCGCGCCGGGCGCTCAGGGCCCCGTGGGTCCGCAGGGACCCCGCGGCGATCAGGGAGAAGCCGGCGGCTCGGTGGTGAGCGAAGCTCTCGCATCCGGGCATTCGGTCTGCGAGAACGGGGGGAGCCGTTTCACGTCGTCGACCGGAGTCGTGACGTACGCCTGCAACGGCATCGACCTCGCGTCGGGGTCGCTCACGCTGACGAACGTCACGGTCGGCGGCAGCAGCGAGGCGAACCCGGTGCGGGTGGTCGGGGGGAGCCCGCTCAAGACGGCGTTCGCGGTGAACGGAAACGGGGCGTTCGTCGCCTACGGCGATGCGGTCGACGCGCGGAGCAGCGGGGAGTGCGCCAGCCAGAGCCCCGCCAGCGGCGCCGGAACGCGCTTCGTGTGGCACCCGTGCCGGGGCGCGATGCGCTTCGGCAAAGTGACCGACACGAAGTGGGACGACGCCAGCGTGGGCGACTTCTCCTTCGCCGGCGGCAACGAGACGCTCGCGAGCGGGGTGAGCTCGTTCGTGCACGGCGCCTATTCCACGGCGTCTGGCCTGATGGCCACGACGTTCGGCTTAAGAAACGTCGTGAGCGGCGACTACGGATTCGCCGCGGGAAGCTACAACAAGTGCTTCGGGGTGGGGTGCGTCGTCCTGGGCAATGGAAACGAGGCCATTCTCGAGGGCTCCATCGCTCTCGGCTGGACGGTCAAGGCGAACGGCGTGAAATCGATCGCGCTCGGCGTCCAGGCCACCAGCGGCACCCGAAGAGGGTCCTTCGTCTGGGGCGACGCCTCCGCCGCCGGCTGGGTGAACAACCAGGCGGACAACGAGTTCCGCGTCCGCGCTTCGGGCGGCATCGCGCTGCGCACCTCGGCGGCGGCCAACGCCCTGCCCGGGGTCAGCGGCAACACCGGCTGCGACCTGCCGGCGGGGTCGGGGTCGTGGACGTGCTCATCGAGCCGCACGGTGAAGCGCGACTTCGCGGAGGTGGACGGCGAAGCGCTGCTGGGGCGCATTGCGGCGCTGCCGGTGCTCACCTGGCTCTACCAGGCGGAGCCCGGCGCGGTGCGGCACATGGGCCCCATGGCGGAGGACTTCCGCGCGGCCTTCGGCCTCGGCGCCGACGACCGCACCATCGGCTCGCAGGACATCGACGGCGTGAACCTGGCCGGAGTGCGGGCGCTGGAAGCGCGCACTCGCGAGCTGAGCGCGGCGAACCGCGCGCTGCGCGCCGAACTCGCCGCTCAGCGCGCCGAGCTGGCGGAGCTGCGGCGGATGCTCGAAGCGCATCTCGCGGAAGGCGCGCGGTAGCGCGCGGTCGGACCCGGAGAGTATGCCGAGGGCCGTCTGGCGGCGCGGCTTCCCCGCCTCCACAGCGCTGCCCGCCCCGCGGGTGCTCCAGGCGCTCGCCATGGCCATGGGGCGGCGAAAGCCGACCCGGGTGATTCCATCGCTCCGAACGATGAACCGGCCGAAGCAGAGATGAAGGTGTACGACTTCCTCGACGGGTGGTAAGTTCGGGTAGGTGACGGTACGCCCTCGGGTACCGTCACCTGTCCAGATCGAGCGGGCCATGCTCGCGGCCCCCATCCCCGAGCCTGTGGCCCCGATGGACACGATCCCCGCCATCCTCGACATGCTCCGGCTCGCCGAGCGCCTGAAGTTCGAGCTCCGCCACTCGTGGACCTCCGAGGGCCGGCGTGAGAGCGTCGCCGAGCACTCCTATCAGATGGCGCTCATGGCCGTCCTCCTCCACCCCCACCTCGAGCACCCCACCGACCTCTGCCGGACGTTGCGGATGGTCATCGTCCACGACCTGGTCGAAGCCGAGGCCGGCGACGTCGTCTTCTTCGACACGGGCGAGGCGAAGGAGCGGAAGGCGGAGCGGGAACGAGCGGCGATAGAGAACCTCCGCGCGATGCTCCCGGCCCCGACCGCCCAGGAGGTGTACGACCTCTGGCACGAGTTCGAGGCCGGCGCGACCGCCGAGGCCCGGTTCGCCCGGGCGCTCGACCTCCTAGAGGTCCAGAACCAGCACAACCTCGCCGACCTCTCGACATGGGAGCCGGTGGAGTACGGGCTCGTCTACTCGAAGACGGGCCGGTTCTCGGGTCGCGACTCATTCCTGGAGGCGTTCACCGAGGCGGTGATCGAGGCGGGGGAGCGGAAGATGGCGGACGGAGGGATCGACGTGGAGGCCGTCCGCGCAAGCGCGCGTTGACTCGCCGCTGCACCGGACGCCGGGCTTCGCGTTCGTTGCTTTGCCCGGAGGTCCGCGCTACCTTGCTCGGTATCCCCGTTCGCGCGGTCCTCGGCCGATGATCTCCAAGCGCTGTTCTGGCGCCGCCCCCGCCCGTGCCGCAGGTTCGCAGACCCGAACCATCAGCCCCGCCCGTGCCCCTTCCCTCCCTCGACGAGATCAAGGACCGGAAGATCGTCCGCTGGGCGGTCGCCTACCTCGCCGGGGCGTGGCTGGTGCTCCAGGTCCTTAACCTCGTAGGCGATCGGTTCGGATGGCCCGACGCCTTCTTCCGCGGCCTCATCGTCGTCTCGGCTGTCGGGTTCGCCGCCGCGCTCGTCCTCGCGTGGTACCACGGCGAGCAGGGGGCCCAGAAGGTGAGCCGCGTCGAGGCCGGCCTCCTCACCGGCCTCCTGTTGCTGGCCGGGATCGGGGTTGCCGCCGTTGGCGGCGGGACGCCGGCCGAGCCGATGGCCGAGGGCGCGGTGCCCGCCGTGCTCGCCGAGCCCGATTTCGACCAGACGACGCTCGCCGTGCTCCCGTTCGAGACCATCGGGGCCGACTCGGCCGGATATCTCGCCGACGGGCTCACCGAGGAGCTCCTCGCCACCTTCGCCCGCGTGCCCTCCCTCCGCGTCGCCGCGCGCACCTCGGCTTTCGCGTTCAAGGGCGCCGACGTCCCGGCCGACTCGGTCGGCCGAGCGCTCAACGTGGCCCACCTCGTCGAGGGGACCGTCCGGCATGCCGCCGGCCGGGTCCGCGTCGCGGCTCAGCTCGTCGACACGAAGACCGGGCTCCAGGAGTGGGCCGGGACGTACGACCGGGAGGTGGCCGACGTGTTCGCGGTCCAGGAGGAGATCGCCCGGGCCGTAGCCTACGAGCTCCGGACCCGGATCGGGGCGAAGGCGCTGACACGGGGGACCGAGGACCCGGAAGCGTACGCTCTCGTGCTCCGGGCCCGCGAGGCCCCTAAAACGGGGGACCGCCAATTCGACTACGCGGCGGAGGAGCGGCTGTACGAGGAAGCGCTCGCGCTCGACTCGACGTACGCCGCGGCGTGGGCCGGCCTCGCGATCGTCCGCCAACAGCGCGCGCAGCTCCGGCTGGTGGACGACTGGGAGGCCGAGTACGAGCGAGCCCGGGCGGCGGCTCGACGGGCGGTCGCGCTCGACCCGGACCAGGGGCGCGCGCACCTCGCGCTCGGCGCGGTGGCGGAGGAGCGGGACGGGAACCTCGGGGCGGCCCAGGCGCACCTCGAGCGCGCGGGTCGCGGCCAACCCGAGCGACGCCGCCGCCCTCGCCCGCCTGGGCTTCGTGCTCGGTCTCCTGGGCAACGAGGCCGGGGCGGTCCGGGCGGCCGAGCGGGCCGTGGCGCTCGACCCGCTTTCGCCGGACGTGCTCCAGGCCGCCGCTTTCGTCTACACAGGGACCGAACGGGCCATCGAGCTCCTCCGTGCGCTCGTCGCGCTCGCCCCCGACAACGTGAACTTCATATCCAGTCTCGCGAACGAACTTGCCCTCGCGGGGGATACCGACGAGGCGCTCGCGCTCCTCGGGCGGGTCCGCGAGCGCGACCCCGACTACATCGCCCTCGACATCTACGAGGCGTACGCGTTCGCGCGGGCGGGGCGGCGGGCGGATGCCGAGCGGGCGCTCGCGGCGATCCCCGAGGGGGGACCGGTCAATCTCATACGGGCGGCGGTCGAGATGGGGCTCGGGGACCGCGACGCGGCGTTCGCCGCGCTGGATCGGGCGGTCGCGGAGCGGGAGCCGCTCATCGAGCAGATTCCAACGGACCCGTGGTTCCTCCCGCTCCACGGGGACCCGCGGTGGCGGCGGTTCGAGGCGCCGATCGACGTCCGTGGTCCGAGGGATGGGTAAGCCGCCGCGGGGCGGCCGCTGCCCACCGGGAGCGGCTGCCCAACTCGCGAGGTGCCAAGGCGGGCCGAGCGGGAGGCGCCGGCCCCACTCGACCCCGGACCGCTCCAGGTGAGGAGAACCAGCAGATGACGGCCATTTCCCCCGAACGGCGAGCCCCGAAACTGGAGGAATCGGTCGTACGCTGGCTGCTCGATTCGGACCCTTCGATCCGCTGGCAGGTGATGCGCGACCTCACCGATGCGCCCGCGGGCGAGGTCGCGGCCGAGCGTGCAAGGGTTGCGACCGAGGGCGCGGGTGCGCGGCTGCTGGCCCTCCAGTCGCTCGACGGGCGGTGGGGTCGCGCGGCGTGGAACCGCGGGTGGGACTCCACGATGCACGCCCTGTCGCTCCTGTGGGAGATGGGCCTCGACCCCGCCAGCGACGAGGCAAAGCGCGCGGTGGGTCTCGTCCGCGACAAAGTGACGTGGCAAGGATGCGGTCCGCGGGAAGCCGACGAGAACCCCTTCTTCGCCGGCGAGGTGGAGCCCTGCATCAACGGACAGGTGGCGGCGCCCGGCGCTTACTTCGGCCAGGATGTCCAGGGCATCGTCGACCGGCTGCTCGGCGAGCAGCTGGCCGACGGCGGCTGGAACTGCCAGGTACCCAACGGCTCGACGCGGTCGTCGTTCAACACCACGATCTGCGTGCTCGAGGCCCTGCTGGAGCACGAACGGGCGGGCGGGGGCAGCCCGGCGGTGACCGCGGCCCGTCTCCGCGGGCATGAGTACCTCCTCGAGCGCCGCCTCTTCCGCCGTCGGTCGACCGGAGATGTGGTCGACGCCGCATGGACGCGCTTCGCCTTCCCGACGTGGTGGCATTACGACGTGCTGCGGGGGCTCGAGTACCTGCGCCGCGCCGGCGTCGCGCCCGACGAGCGCATAGCCGAGGCAATCGACCTGGTCGCGTCGAAGCGCGACGAGGATGGCCGCTGGCCGCTCGAGATCCGGCACCCCGGTACGATGCCGGTCCAGACGGATGAGGGCGAGGGCCGGCCGAGCCGGTGGGTCACCCTCCGCGCCTCGCGGGTGCTGGACTGGTACTCAACGCGACGCTGACGCAGGTGCCGCTGGCAGTCACCCTCAGGCTGGTCGAGCACGAGCCGATCTGGGAGGCACGCTTCTCCGCCGAAGCCTATCGGCTCCGCGGTGCCCTGGGAGGGAAGGTTCTGGCGGTCGAGCACGTCGGCGGCACCGCCGTGCCCGGCCTGGCCGGCAAGCCCGTGCTCGACGTCGGAGTGGCGGTCGCCAGGGTCGCCGTAGCGGACGCATGCGTGGCTCCCATCGAGGCGCTCGGCTACTTGCATCGGGGCACCCACGGCGACGACCCGCGACGCCGCTACTACGTGCGCGACGACGATCGGGGACGGCGTGCGGCTCAGATCCATCTGTACATCCTGCCCGCTCCAGAGTGGGACGCAACGCTCGCGTTCCGCGACGCGTTGCTTGCGGATCCGGCGTTCGCGGCCGCTGGTCGGCTTGCGTCGGACGGGGGGAGTTGATCCACCGAAAGGGGACCGCTCCAGATCACATCGACCGCATCGGCGCAGAGCGCGCCGGGCGGGTGGATCCGCGATTCCCGAGGTTGAACGACGACGAGCTGTGGATGACCCCCGGCCGCGGCCCTCAGAAGGGGGCGCCCACCCGCAGGTGGAGGCGGGTGCCGCCGCCGTCGAGGCCGCGCGCCAGGTCCAGCCGCAGGAGCCCGCCCAGCAGCGAGGCCCCGATCCCCGCGCCGCGGAGCGGACCGGTGGAGGCGAGGTCGTTCCGGTCGCCCGCCCAGCCGGCGTCGCCGAAGAGGGAGAGCCGGTACAGCGGGGGCCCGAGGGTGAGCTCCCCGCGGGCGAGCCAGAGGGCTTCGCCGCGCAGCGCGGCGGGGTCGTGCCCGCGCACGCTGCCGGCGCCACCGACCTGCCACGCGCGCTGGGGCGGGAGGTCGCCGAGCCCCGCGCCGGCGGCGAGCGAGGCGCCGAAGCCCACGCCGCCGAGAAGGGGTCCGTCGGCGCCGAGGCGGAGGAGCGGGCGGGCGAACGTGCGCTCGCCCGTCTCGCCGAGGAGCTCCAGCTCGGCGCGCCCGCGGACCCGCGCCGGGTCCTCGCCGAGCCCGGCGCGCAGGCGGAGGGCGGCGCCCACCTGTTCGAGCCGCTCGGCGGCGAGGTTGCCGCGGAAGTCGAAGTCGTCGTCGAAGAGGCCGCGGAGGCTCGGCACCGAACGGGCGCGAACCGGCTCCTGCCGCTCCGCGAAGAGCCGCAGGTCCCACCACTGCCGCCGCGCCTCCGGGGGCGCGAGCCGCAGCTCGACGCCAGTCGCGCGGAAGTAGTCGTTGTCGTCGCGTCCCAGCAGGAGGACGCTCGCCAGGCTGGTGAGGGAGAAGGGGCGCGAAGACAGCTCCACCGCCTCCAGACCGCGATATACCGCCGCCTCGGTGCGCAGAGAGGCGCCGAAGCGGAGGGCGGCGAGCCGCGCGCCGACCTCCCCGGTGGTCCCGGCGCGCAGCTCGCCCCGCAGCTCCGCGGGGCCCAGCGGGAGGCTCGCCCCCGCCCCCAGCGAGAACCCCTCCACCCGGTTCAGGCGCACCAGGGTGGGATCCAGGAGCCGCAGGCTCGGCCGGCCGATCCCCCAGGGGCTCTCCGGCAGCCCGCGCAGCAGCCCCTGGATCTCCCGCAGCTCCGCCTCGCCGACCGGCCCCTCCCCCTCGCTGTAGACGCTCCCCTCGAACACCGGGCTGGAGACGAGGTCCACGCCCTCGGCGCGCGGAAACCAGGAACGCGCGGTCGCACGGCGGACGGCCGTCCGCCCCGGCTCGCGCCGCGGTGTCGCCGGCCGCGAGGCGCTGGGCGGCGCGCGCGAAGGCGGCGTCCCATGCCGTGTCGCGCGCCGCTGCGGCGGCTGCGTCCCCCGCCTGGATGGTGATGCTTCCCGCCGCGGGAGGCCGGCAGGGGCGCGCCGCCCCGGCGGTTGGCGGCGCGTCCGCGAGGGACGCGGTGGCGGAGGTATCGCCCTCCACCTGGTACGCCTCGTAGCTGCGCTCGTACGCCAGCGGGATGCGCGCCCCCATCACACGGGCCACGCCACGCGCCACCACGGCGCGCGGCAGCCACCAGCGGAAGTCCCAGAGGCCGTAGTCGATCGCGACGTGGTCCACCTCCCCGCTGATCTCCGGGGTCAGCATCGAGAGACCCTCTCCGGCGGTGGAGAAGCCGCGGGCGGGGCGGAAGACCGCGCGGACCAGCGCGTGCGTCTCCGCGTCGAGCCAGAAGGAGCCGTTGATCAGGTCCGGCTCCGGGCGGCGGGCGGTGACGCGCAGCTCCAGGAGGCGCACGGTGCGGCCGTCGGGGAGGCGGATCGAGGTGCTGTCGCCGCTGGAGAAGCGGTAGCTCGCCTCGCTCCCGGGGGCGAGCGGGTGGCGCAGGTCGGTGGAGTCGACCCGGAAGAGCATCTCCGAGCGCACGGGGTCGAAGGCGAGCGACGGCAGCAGCGAGGGGAGGTCGGGCGGCGGGCGCTGCGGCCGGTCGCCGGCGAAGGGCTGGGCTTCGCGGGCGCCGAGGAGCTCGATGCGCACCGTGTCCCGGCTCCAGTCGATGCGGGCCGCCGTCTCGCGCCGGAAGAGGAGCCGCTCGATCCCCATCACCCCGAGGTGGACGGAGATCCGCTCGCGCGCGGTGGTCCGGTAGGCGGTGATCCGGGTGTCGACCGCCGCTCGGCGCTGGCGAGCGAGCCGCACCAGCTCCCGCGCCCGGGCGTCGCCGTAGGCGTCCGGCGGATCCGCCTGGCCGGCGGCGGGGGCCCCGCCGAGCACCAGCAGCGCCAGGAGGACGAGGAGACGCATCGGGGAGAGGACCGGGGAAGCGCGAACCGCACGTTCCCCGGTGTACCACCGCGGAAGTCGGGGAGTTCCGTGGATTTGGAGCCGGGGGAGGGGGGGTGAGGGCATAGGCGCCGCTCTAAGCCAGCGCACCCGCGGTCGCCTCCGGGAAGCATTTCCGGAGGATTTCCGCCAGGTCCGGTGCTTCCATGACCTCCGAGTGGCGTATCGGAGTTGCCGTCCGGCCGGATGAACAGCCGGAACGTGACCGCGATCGGTGAGGCGTGGCTTGTTTTACGGCTGGCGGTGATCCGCAGGTGACTCCCGCTTCCCCGACGGAGGATGCATCCGCTGCAGCTCCCTGAGCCGCGCCTGTACCTCCGGGTCGGACCAGAGCCGGTGAAGGTCGGGATCGGTGGCGATCCGCTCCCGGATCACCGGGTCCTGAAGCATGCGCACGTACATCTCCATCACGCGCTGCATCGTCGCGTCGTCCATCCGCATTTCACCGGGGGGCATCGCCCGCATCGCGCTATCGGGCGGCGGGGTCGTGCTCCCGTGCTGCATCCCGGCATGACCCGCGGCGGTATCCCCGGGCATCGCGTGGCCCATCGCGCCCTGGTCCACTGGCTGAGCTCCGGGCTGGCCGTGCCGCATTCCCTGCATCCCGGCCATGGAACCGTGATCCATCCCGGCCATGGACATCCCGCGCGGCACGGTTGGCTCCGGCAGCGCGGCGAGGAACCCGACGGCCGGCCCGCCCATGTTGTTCAGGCCCATCGTCTCGCCCATGGACCTCCATTCCTCGAAACTCATCACGAAGGAGGTATCGTCCCGGAAGAGCTCCGCCGCGCGGAGGATCTCCTCGCGCTTCGCCCTTCGCGGCACCGCGGGCGAGGTCAGGATGTCGGAGATCACGTCGTGCATCATGTGAAGGTTGTCGAAGATGATGGCCGCCTCGGGGTAGCGCGCCGAGAAGGTCGGCGCCACCCCCGCCGTCATCGGCATGAGATACGGCATCGTCTCCGGCGCATCCTCCAGCATCTGCCAGAAGCGTCCGACGGTGGCGTTCACCCCCTTGGCGCGGCTCGCCACGTCCGTGTTCACCATGAGCGGCTCGTAGAGGCCGACCTGGAGCCAGTGGTACGCCCAGATCAGTCCGTTGAATTTCGGGTACTTCTCCCGGAACGCCAGCGAATAATGCTGCCCGTCCATCAGCTCCATGCTCTTCGGCCGGGAGCTGAAGGCGAGATCCGGACGTGTCTTGTAATAGGCCACCACCTCGGCGACGGCCGCGTCCTTCTCCGCCTGCGAGAGGCGCTCGTCGGCCAGGATGTCGTAGAGCTGGCGATGGAGGACGTGCGCCCACTCGAACATGAGCTTGGCCTCGGGCGCCAGCTTCACGTAGGCGATCTCGATCGCCCCCTCCTCGAGCGGCACGCGGGGCGGTCGCTTGAGCAGGTTTCGAGTGAGGAAGTCGTACTCCTCTACCTCCAGCCGATCCACGGGGGCATCCGGCCGGGTGTAGAGCTCCTCGTATAGGATGGCGTGTCCGTAATCGAAGGCGTTGAAGAGACGGTCGGCGCCGGAGTAGCTCTGGCGGAAGACCCAGTTGTGCGAGGCGGGCAGGTAGAACTGTTCGTTCTGCTGCACCCACTGCGCGTTCGCGGGCGCGACCAGCAGCCCCATCCCGACCGCGAGCGCGGCGGCGCCCCCTAGGACACGGCCTCGCGATGTCCCCTGCTTCATGTGTACTCCTCGATCGTTCGAGATCCGGCACCCGCACGTGCTTTTAGCCGCTGCAAACTGCCGCGGGTCCCGGTCCGTTGGAGATTGTTCGTTCATCCTCAATCCGCTCCTCGCCGGCCGATCGGGAACAGCCCCCGTAAGGCGAAGGCGCGAGCCGCCCCGAACGTGATGAACCAGCCACGATCCGCCCCCGTCAGTTGCCGGCCGATCCCGGCGTCGAGGGAGAAGAACGGGTTGAGCTGATATCGGGTTCCCGCTTCGATGGTCCAGCTCAGGTCCGCCTCTTCGTGCAGCGGCTGCTCCACGTATACGTCGGCGATCAGCAGTGCCGCGCGAAGCGGGAAGGTCTTGTCCACCGCCACGCCCGCCATCCACCGGGAGACCTCCCCCGCCTGGTCCTCGAGATCCGGGACGGATCCGAAGGCATACTGCGCGTTCACATGCACGCGGGCGAGCCGGAAGGTTCGCGTCCCGATTCCCCTGACCGTGGGATGGAACCGATCGGGCGAGGCGCCGCCCACCGGAAGCACCGCTCCGGCCGCGACCGCGAACGCCGGCAGGGTGCGGGTCTCCACGTTCAGGTTGTGAAACAGGGACACGTCGATCCCGCCGACCCCGAGCCCCTCCTCGTCCCCGGCGGCATCCGCGAAGACCAGCGGCAGCCCTACCTCCAGATGGGTACGCGGCAGGATCCCGTACGCGAGCTCCGGCTCGATCTCCCAGTGGTACTCACCGCCGTCGGTGCGCTCCAGACGCAGCGGCGCGACCTGCGCCTCGAAGGCGTAGCGCTCCACCGGGTACGCGTCCTCGACGCGAACCGGGCGCCCCGCGTCCGTGTTGTAGTAATCGGTCTGGGCCGCGAGGGCACCCGGCACGGCGCCGAACGAAAGGAGGACTCGCAGTGCGGCGCGAACCCACGAGATGCGGACAGCGATCACGATTCTCATCGAGGGGGCGAGCTCTGCGGGTGAAAGCGTTCCGGGAGGGACCGGTGGAAGCCTTCGCTCCCCCCCGCGGCAACCGGGTCTCGCCAGAGGCAATTTTAGTGCTCATAAAACAAACATGCAAGTCGATGCCCCCGGTTCCGTGATCGGCAGGGTCTACCCCGAAGCGAGGGAGGGAATCCGAACCCGCGCATGGGGGCACTCGTCGCCGCTCGTCCGCGGGGCATCCGGATCGCAGAGGAGGTGACTGAGCGTCCGGTCGCCGGGGTGCTCGCAATGGCGCAGGTGGTGCGAGTCCTCTTTCGTCGGCAGCGGGTGCGCCATGATCGCGCCCGAGCTCCACACCATGGTGAGCGCCAGGAGCGCGCCCACCAGGGACCTCCTGGTGAGGTGGCTTCCGACGGGCGGCTCCTCCCCGGCCAGGCGCCGGATCCTGCGATCCAGGAGGTTGGTTCGCTGCGCGAATCCCACCACGTCCTCCAGCGCGGGATCGGGCTGCCGCCAACCGGACAGGGCGAGAATCGCGCTGGCCAACGCCAGCGGCCGCTCTCTCGCGGCCCGGTCATCCGCCTGGACCTCGGCTTCGGCGGCCACGTCGGCGGCGAGACGGCGCAGCGCGGGGATCCAGAAGAGCGTGAGCGCCAGGAAGCGGAGAAGCGACAGACGGAGCGGGTCGCGCCGCGCGGCGTGCGCGCCCTCGTGTGCGAGCAGCGCCGCCAGCTCATCGCGGTTCAACCGTTCGCTCAGCGACCTCTCCACGTAGATCCGCGGGCGGAGCCAGCCCACCGTGAAGGCCGGGTTCGGCAAACCCGCCACCACCCGCACCCGCCGAGGGTCGACTCGCGCGGCGACCGCCGCGGACCAGAACGGATCTCCTTCCGCCGGCGCCGCCGTCTCCAACGGGGCGAGTGACCGACGTACCCGAAATGCCGCACGGAGCCGGTCGTACGTGGCGTACAGCACGCCCGCGACGACGAGCACGTGGAAGAGGGAATGGACGGGTGCCAGCATCTCGTGCAGCGCGATCAGACAGATCGGGCCCAGGTGATCCCGACCCCGCAGGCCATGCTCGAGACTGGTGGCGAAGTGGTGGCCGAAGATCGGACTGACACTCAGCACGAGCAGCGCACCGATCCCGAGCAGGAGCCCCCGGCGGTGCGCCTCTTCGCGGGTGACCAGGGACGCGCTTTCCCGGCGCATCACGGCTCGCCCCGATCCCGGATGCGCTGCTGAACGAGTCGCGCGAGCTCTTCGAGCTGCCGCGGATCGTTCTCGGCCAGCACGTCGACGAACGAGGCCGTGACCGCCTCTCGCCCCAGCGAGAGGATCCCATTCACCACGCGCCGCGAGGCGTGTGCGAGGAACTCTTCCTCGGTGAGCAGCGCCCGGTAGTGCAGCAGGTCGTCCTGCTTCTCGCGATGGAGCAGCCCCTTGGCCACGAGCTTGTTGAGGACCGTGATCACGGTGTGGATCGCGACACCGTGTTCTCGGATCACCTGCTCATGGACTTCCCGGGCCGGAGCCGGACGCCCAATCTCCCATACGATGCGCATCACCCGGGCTTCCAGATCTCCCAGCACCTTGGCCAGACCATCCGCGGAGAGCCGGACGGTGTCCTGCAAACGGAGCGGGCCCGATTCGCGCGTCGTACGAAGAGGGTTGGGCATGTAAGTCGTCGCGGTGGGGCCGGGGATCGAGCGGAGCTGGGCAACCGCTCTTTTACCTTGTATAGAAGCATGGGTTCCGGCTCCCCCCGACCGGGTGTCCGGGCTGGCGTCCGCACCCGGGCGTTTCATCGAGCGTGCCGGCCTTCCTCTTCGAGGCCGAGGAGATCCCGCGCGCCAGCGGGCGGATGACTGCGGCGAGGCATTGGCGGTGCTGGCCAGCCGGAGATCCCGCGCGCCAGCGGGCGGATGTTTGCGCGCCTCCGGCTGAGCCAGCGCGAGCTCTCGCTCGCCGACCTGGCGGAGGAGCTCCGGGCCGCGGCCCGGATGAGCGTTTCCTCCACGACCGGGGACTGGCGATGAGCCGGCGGGAGTCGTAGGGTGAGGAGCGTAGGCCCTTCGGGGGCCTCGTGCTCGCCGTGCCTGCTCGATCTTACCCCCGCGACGAAGGCTTGGCCACGATCCATGCGAGACCCGTGCTTCGCCGTGCTCGCGCTGCTGCTCTGCGGCGCCCTTTCCGGCCTGAGCCGGGCGCACGCCCAGGCGCCCGACACCGCGAGCGCGACGGGCGGTACGGCGGCTGCGCAGGCGGCGCCTCCCGCGGATTCGGTGCGCTTCCCGGGGCCCTTCGAAGTCGTGTCGCGCTCCGCGGCGCTGGCCGACAGCGCCGCGCTGGCGCTCGACGAGGCCGCCGGGCTGGCCGGAGGGGGGCTCTCGGAGGCGGAGCTGCGGGAGACGGCGGAACGGGTGGCGGAGCTGCGGAGTTCGCTGGCGCGCCTGGAGACGGAGGCCTGGCTCGCGCCGGAGCGGCTGTCGCAGCTTCACGACCAGGCGCTCGCCCAGCAGGACCGCCTGGACGCCCTGGTGGAGGCTCTCTCCGACCGCCTGGAGCGGATCGGCGCCCTGCGCGACGGGTGGGCGCGGCGGCGGGCGTTCTGGCTGGAGTGGAGCGCCGAACTGGGCGGGACGCCCGAGTACGCGCTGCTCGCCCCCGACGTGCAGGACGCCCTCGCCCAGGCCGCGGAAGTGCAGCGCGAGCTGGCGACGGCCGCCACCGGAATGCTGGCCCGGCGCCGGGCGCTCGCGGCGCTCCAGGAGGGGGCGCGGGAGGTAGTCGAGGCGAGCAGCGACCTGCGCTCCCGCCGGCGTGAGGCCCTGTTCGGGCGAAGCGCCCCGCCGCTCTTCTCCCCGGAGTTCTGGGGGACGCTCGACGCCCGAAGCGAGCCGGTTCCGGGCGGCTCGCTGGCCGCCTGGATCGCGGCGCACGGACGAGTCCTGGCGCTCCACCTCTTCCTCGTCGCGGCGCTCGGGTGGCTGATCGGCCGGCTTCGCGGAACCGCCGGCCCCTGGACTCGTTTCGCGCGCCGCCCCTGGCCCACCGCCGTCCTGCTGGGCACCTCGCTGGTGTCGAGCGGCTACGCCGCCGCGCCCCTGGCGAACGTGGCGATCTGGGCTCTTCTCGGCGTGTCCGGCGCGGTCCTCGCGCGCGGCGGGATCCGCGACCCCGGCGCCCGCCGCGCGGTCTACGTCGTGGCGGGGCTCTTCCCGCTCTTCCTGGTGGCGGAGGCCGCCCCCGTTCCGGAGGGCTGGGTCCGGCTGGCGCTGGCGACGTTCGCCGCGGCGGGCGCGGGCCTCCTCGGCGTCGCGGCGTACGCCCGGGGCGGGACGCGGAGCCGGGCGGCGGTCTGGGCTCTCGGGCTGAGTGCGGCGGGAGCCGCGCTGGTGCTGGCCGCCGAGCTGTTCGGGTACGATCTGTTCGCCCGCTGGGCGGTCCGGTCGACGATGGTCAGCGCCGTGGCGATTTTCACGCTCGTGCTGGTGGTCCTGCTGGCGCGAGGAGGGCTGCAGCGGCTTCTGCGCCGCGACCCGTCGAGCCGGTTCCGCTTCGTGCGCCGCGTCGCGCGCCCGCTCGCCGAGCGGCTGGCGTGGCTGCTGCAGGCCGTGCTGATGATCGGCACCGCGCTCTACCTCCTCGACGTCTGGGAGGTGATCACCTCTCCGCTGCAGACGTGGGAGGCGCTGCTGGCGGTGGGCTTCAGCGTCGGCTCGGTGGAGATCACGGCGGAGCGCGTGATCCTGGCCGCGCTGGTGCTCTACCTCGCCTTCCTCCTCAGCTGGACGCTGCGCGCCTTCCTGCAGGACGAAGCGCTACCGCGCCAGATGGACGCCGGGGTGCTCAACGCCGTCACCACCCTCTCGCACTACGCCCTGGTGGTGGTCGGCGCAATCGTGGCGCTCGGCGTGATCGGCTTCCAGCTGGAGAACTTCGCCCTCATCGCGGGCGCCCTGGGCGTCGGCATCGGCTTCGGCCTCCAGAACGTCGTCAACAACTTCGTGAGCGGCTTGATCCTCCTCTTCGAGCGGCCGGTCCGAGTCGGCGACACGGTGGTCGTGGGAGGCGAGTGGGGCGTCATCGGTCGGATCGGCCTGCGCTCGACGGTGATGCTCACGTTGGACCAGTCGGAGATGATCGTGCCCAACGCCGACCTGATCTCGGAGAAGGTGACCAACTGGACGCTGTCGAGCAGCGTGGCCCGGCTGGTGGTCCCGGTGGGCGTGGCGTACGGCAGTGAGCTGCGCACCATTTTCGAGATCCTCTCCGCCGTCTCGGCCGACCATCCCCGCGTCCTGGACGAGCCGCCGCCCCAGCCCCTGTTCGTCGGCTTCGGCGACAGCTCGCTGGACTTCGAGCTGCGCGTCTGGGTACTGGGCGTTGTAGACCGGCTGGTGGTGCGGAGCGAGCTCCTGACGGAGATCGACGCGCGGTTCCGGGTCGCCGGCGTGGAGGTGCCCTTTCCCCAGCGCGACCTGCACCTGCGCTCCGCGCTCCCCGGATTCCTAGTGGAACCCCGGCCGACGGACGGTACGCCCGACTGCCTGAAGGAGAGCCCCGAATGATCGCGGATCCGACCCCCGCGGACGACCGCCCGCTGCGCCTTCTCGTGGAGGATACCGCCGAGTACGCCCTGGTGGCCCTGGACCCCGAAGGGAAGGTCGTCTCCTGGAACGCGGGCGCGGAGCGCATCCTCGGCTGGACCGAAGCCGAGGCGGCGGGACGCCTCTTTCCGGCGGTGCCGGAGGCCGAGGCCGACGAGTTCCGGAGCCGACTGTCGAGGGTTCTGGCCGGCGAGATGGTGGCGAGCCTGGAGCTCCGGCTGCGGCGGAAGGGCGGCACCCGGGTGGACGTGACGCTCTCCGCGTCCGCCACCCGCGACGAGGACGGGAGGGTGACGGGGGTCGCCGGGGTGCTCGCGGACATCTCGGAGCGGAAGCGCGCGGAGACGTCCCAGCGGCTCCTCGCCGAGGCGGGTCGCACCCTCTCCTCCTCGCTCGACTACGGGAAGACCTTGCACAGCGTGGCGCGCCTCACCGCCGAGAGTGTGGCCGATTGGTGCGCCATCGACGTGCTGGAGGACGAGGGCCGGGTCCGCGCCGTGGAGATCGCCGCGAGCGACCCGGCCACGGAGGAGCGGCTGCGGGAGCTGCTCCGCCGCTATCCGCCCGATCCGAGCGTGGAGAACGACCCGGTGGGGCGCGTGCTCCGCACCGGCGAGCCGGAGCTCATCCCGGAGATCACGGCGGAAGATCTGTCGGCCGCGGCGGTGGACGAGGAGCACGAGGCGCTCCTCCGCGAGCTGGCTCCGCGCTCGCTGATGATCGTGCCTCTGCAGGCCCGAGAGCGCGTGCTGGGCGCCATCACCCTCTACGCGGCGGGTTCCGACCGCCGGTTCTCGGAGAGCGATCTCGCCTTCGCGGCGGAGCTGGCGAGCCGGGCCGCTCTGGCCGTCGACAACGCGCGCCTCTACCGGGCGGCGCAGCGCGCGGTGCGGGTGCGCGACGACGTCCTCGGCATCGTGGCCCACGATCTCCGCAACCCGCTCAACACCATCATCATGGGCGCGGGGCTGATCCGCGACGCGGCGCAGGAGAAGCCGGACGGCGAGTTCACGCTCCGGATGGCGCGATCGGTCCTGCGCTCCGCCGACGCCATGAACCGGCTAATCCAGGACCTCCTGGACGTCGCCAAGATCGAGTCCGGCACCTTCAGCGTGCAGCTGCGGAGCTACCGCGTCGCCTCGCTCCTGCGTGAGGCGCTCGACCAGTTCGGCGGCCTGGGCGCCGAGCGCTCCACGGAGATCGCCGCGGAGCCGGCCGGCGAGATCCCTCCGGTCGCGGCGGACCTGGACCGCGTCCTCCAGCTCTTCTCGAACCTGATCGGCAACGCCGTCAAGTTCTCCGACGAGGGCGGCCGCGTCGTGCTGGGCGCGCGCGCCGCCGGGGACCGCGTGGTGTTCTCCGTGAGCGACCACGGGAGCGGGATCCCGCCGGAATCCATCCCCCACCTCTTCGACCGCTTCTGGCAGGCCCGCAGCCACCGCCGCGGCGGCGCGGGGCTCGGGCTGACGATCTGCAAGGGAATCGTGGCGGCGCACGGAGGGGAGATGTGGGTCGAGAGCGAGGTGGGGCGCGGCAGCACCTTCTTCTTCTCGCTCCCCACCGCGGAGGACCTCATGGCAGAAGGGGGGGCGCCGTGACCCGCGGCGCACCGGGGTGTCCGCCGCGGGCCGCGGTCCTGCCGCTGGTGGCGCCGCTCGCCACGCTGTTCGCGCACATCGGCGCACCGCGGTCCCGGGGACCCGGTTCCCGGCCTCGGAGGGCAATCCCTGATCATACCCTATACTATACGGTCATGTACGTGCGAGGATGAGCGCGTCCGGATGGCGGAGGCCGAGGTCGCGGCCTGGCCGCGCACCAGGATCTGATTCCCTCCCATCTCCCCCCGTTGGCCACCAGGGGCGAGATCGGCTATCGGGACGACGAGTCTCCTCCGCGAACTGCGCCCTCACGCTGGCTCAGCGCCTTGATTCTCCCGTTTCGTGAGACTCCCTGCTCGACCTCGATCCGGCCGACGGATCCAGCCCCGGCGAAGCGCGCGGGAGGTCGGCGGCTACTTTCCACTCCTTACTTCCCGCACGAGACCATGAACGGAGGACTCGAACATCTCCCCTCGGCCGGAGCGCGCGCCGCTCTCGCCCTGCTCCTGCTGGCCGCCTGCGCTCCGGAGCCCCCCGAGGCGGAGCCGGAGGCGTCCCCCGCCGCGTCCGCGCCTGATCCCTCGTTCGCCGGCCGCGTCTGGATCCGGGCGGACTCCTCCGGGCTCCCGGGCGTGATGCGGATCTTCCTGGCGGACGGCACGCTCCTGCTGGACTCGTGCTGGGAGACCTATCGGCTGGCCTCCTGGCGGATGCTCTCCGACAGCACCCTCGCCTGGTCCGAGGACGGGATGGAGATCGAGGCTCGCGTGCTGGGGGCGGACGAGGAAAGCCTACGGCTCCGCCTCGCCCTCGTGGATGGCCCGCATGAGGAGAGCTATCGCCCCGCGCCGGTGCCCTTCGTCTGCCCGGACATGCCCCGCTGAGGAGAGGGGCGAGCGCGCAGGTCGGCCGGTTCGGGCGGGAGAGTCGTCCGGCCGGGACCCGGGGCTCAAGCATCCGGACGCGGGCGCCGCTACTTCCAGGCAGCGCCGCCTCGCCCCGCGAAGCGGCCCGTCATTCCCCCGCGATCGAGTCCCGGATGACGATGCTCCAGCGCTACCGATATTTCCAGCCGGTCGACGGCCGCTTCCACTACTACTCGTCCACCACGGGGCGGGACGGCATCGCCTTCTGTCTCGTCTACAGCGGGGTGATCCCCACCGGCGACGAGGAGCCGATGGAGGAGATCCTGGAGCGCCTGCTCCTCCGCCACGCCTCCGAGCTGCGGCCCCAGGGGCGCGGATCCCGCCCCGTCGGCGCCGGCGACGTCTTCGACCTCTCCGGCCGCGGCCTCTGGCAGGTGCTGCCGATCGGTTTCCGCGCCGTGGAGCAGGAACGGCTCGCCCTGGAGGCGGCGAACTGAGAGGAGCGGGCCCGCGCCCCGGGCGCCCCACCGGGAGACTGGTTCGATTGCTGCGTCGGCCGGGGCGCGGCACTCCCACTCCACCGCGGCGCAGGGGACCATGGGGAAGCGCGTCGTCATCACCAGCTGGGGCTCGTTCGGGGACGTCAACCCGTACCTGGGGCTGGCGCTCGGCCTGCGGGCGCGCGGCCACCGCCCGCGCCTCGTCGTGCCGGCCTGGTACCGGCCCTACGTCGAGGCGGAGGGAATCGATTTCCACCCGCTGCGCCCCGACGTCGACCCGACCCGGGGCGACGTGGTCCGCCGCATCATGGAGCCGAAACGCGGCACCGAGGTGATCGTCCGCGAGATCCTCGGCCCCGCCCTGCGCGATTCATACGGGGACCTGCGCGAGGCCACCCGGGACGCGGATCTCCTCGTCACCCACCCCGTCGCCTTCGCCGGGCCCGTCCTCGCCGAGAAGACCGGCATCCCGTGGGTCTCGACGGTGCTGGCCCCGATGAGCTTCTTCTCCGTCCACGACCTCCCCGTCTTCCCGCCGGCGCCTCGCCTGGTGCACCTGCGGAGGCTGGGCACCGGGGTGAGCGGCCTGATGGTACGCGCCGTGAAGGCCGCTGTCCGCCGTTGGGGACGTCCCGTGCGGGCGCTGCGCGCCGACCTCGGTCTCTCGCCCGGCCGGGACCCGATCTTCGAGGGACAGTTCTCGCCCGGGCTGGTGCTGGCGCTCTTCTCCCGCGTGCTCGCGGACCCGCAGCCCGACTGGCCCCCGCATACCCGCGTCACCGGACAGATCCCCTACGACGGCCCGCGCCGCGGCGAGCGCCTCGAGCCGCGGCTGGAGCGCTTCCTGGCCTCCGGCCCGCCGCCGGTGGTCTTCACGCTGGGGAGCTCGGCGGTGATGGCCGCGGGAAACTTCTTCCGCGAGAGCCTGGCCGCGGCGGAGCGGCTCGGGCGCCGCGCGGTGCTCCTGGTCGGCCGCGACCCCGCGAACCTTCCTCCCGGCCCCCTCCCGGGGAGCGCGATCGCGGTGGAGTTCGCGCCGCACTCGGCAGTCTTCCCGCGCGCGGCCGCCGTGGTGCACCAGGGGGGCATCGGCACCACCGGCCACGCGCTCCGCTCGGGGCGGCCGGAGCTGGTGGTGCCCTGGGCGCACGACCAGCCCGACAACGCCTTCCGCGTCGCCAACCTCGGCGTCGCGCGCACCCTCTTCCCCCGCCGCTACGCCGCGCTGCGCGTGGCCGACGAGCTGCGCGTCCTGCTGGACGATCCTGCTTACCTCCGCCGCGCCGGAGAGGTCGCCGCCACCGTGCGCGCCGAGGACGGCGTGGCGGCCGCCTGCGACGCCCTGGAGGAGAGGCTGCGCTCATGAAACGATCCCTTCCCTCGCGGTCGGAGGAGCCGGCGCGCCTGGAGCGCGTCCGGGCGCTCGCCCGCCTCCTCGACAGCTCCATCCAAATCCCCGGAACGGGCCGGAGCATCGGTCTCGACCCGCTGATCGGGCTGGTTCCGGGGGTCGGCGACCTGGCGGGCGCCGCCCTCTCCGGCTACATCCTCCTGCAGGCCGCCGGGCTGGGGGCCTCCCGGGCGACGCTGCTGCGGATGGCCGCGAACGTCGCGCTGGAGGCGGCCGTGGGGACGGTGCCGCTCCTCGGCGACCTCTTCGACGCCGGGTGGAAGGCGAACGTGAGGAACGTGCGGCTGCTGAGCCGCCAGCTCGAGCGGCCGGAGGAGGCCACGCGTGCGAGCCGGCGGTGGGTGGTGGGGGTGATGCTGGGGCTGGCGGTGCTGCTGATCGGGGCGGGAGTCGGGGCGGTGTGGCTCCTCGCGACGCTGCTGCGGGCGCTGGGGATGGGGTGAGGGCAGAGGCGTCAACCGCGCTCGGGGAGGACCCGCCGCAGCCAGGCCGCCACGGGCGCCGCGAGGAGCTGCACCCAGAGCTTCGCGAGCACCAGCCCCGGCAGCGCCGCGGCGAGCGGGATCCCGGCGATGTGGAGGAAGAGGACGCTGTCCACCGCGCTCCCCACCACCCCGGAGGCGAGCACGGCGAGCACGAAGTGGCGGCGCTGCAGCGGGGTGTACACGCCGAAGTCCACCAGCTCCGAGAAGAAGAAGGAGACGCCCGAGGCGAGCGCGAGCCGCGGCTCCACCAGCACTGAGAGCACCGTCCCCAGCGCGATGGCCGCCAGCGCCCACCGCTGCCCCGCCGAGCGCTGCACCACGTCGCGGGCCACGAAGGTCACGCCGGCCGCGTAGGCGCCCGACGGGGCGAGCAGCCCGAACCCGACCGGGACCAGGTGCGATCCGTCGGGGAGCACCACGGCGCCCACGTTCCGGATCAGCCAGTTGGCCGACACGATGCTCGCGCAGTAGACCCCCAGCGCGATCCAGCGCGCCCACGCGGAGATGCCTGATCTCATGGCCGGGAATCTACCCTCTCCGCCTTCCCTGGCAAAGCGGCTCGCCGTCGGGCTGCTCCTCCTGGCGCTCCCGCTCCTCGCGGCGGCGTGCGGCCGGGAGGCGCCGGACCGAGCGACGCGGCTCACCCTCTCCGGGAGCGCGGTGGGGGCGGAGGGAGAGGTGCTCGCCCGGCAGGTCGCGCGCTTCGAGGCGGTGGAGCCCGGGGTGGAGGTGGAGATCCAGCGCGCGCCCGACGACGCCACGCAGCGCCATCAGCTCTACGTGCAGTGGCTGAACGCCCGCGCCGGCGATCCCGACGTCCTGCAGCTCGACGTGGTGTGGACGGCGGAGTTCGCCGCCGCGGGGTGGATCCTCCCCCTGGACGCCTTCGAGCCGGCGCGCGGGGAGTTCTTCCCCGCCACGGTGAAGGCGAACGTCTGGCGGGGGCGGCTCTTCGCCCTCCCCTGGTTCGTGGACGTGGGGATGCTCTACTACCGCACCGACCTGGTGCCGCACCCGCCGGCGTCGCTCGACGAGCTGGTGCGCCTCGCGCGCGAGGCGGCCCCGCGCGCGGAGCTGGGGCACGTCTGGCAGGGCGCCCGCTACGAGGGGCTGGTCACCACCTTCCTGGAGTACCTGGGCGCCTTCGGCGGGGAGATCATGACGCCGGACGGACGCGTGGCGGTGGACTCGCCCGAGGCGGTGCGGGCGCTGACCTTCATGCGCGATCAGGTATACCGCTACCGCGTCTCGCCGGAGCGGGTGCTCACCTGGCACGAGGAGGAGGCGCGCTTCGCCTTCCAGAACGGCGACGCGGCCTTCATGCGGAACTGGCCCTACGCCTACGCGCTGCTGAGCGACAGCGCCGAGTCGGCGGTGGCGGGGCGCTTCGCGGTGGCGCCGATGCCGGCCGCGCCGGGCGGCGAGCCGACCGCCGCCCTCGGCGGCGCGCAGCTCGCCCTGAACGCCTACACCGAGCACCCCGACCTGGCATACCGGCTGATCCGCTTCCTCACCGCCCCCGAGCAGATGCTGGAGAGGGCGGAGGTGGCGGGGCAGCTCCCCGCCCGTCCCGCCCTCTACGACGACCCGCGCCTCGCCCGCGCGCTGGCGGTGCCGGCGGAGCGGGCGCGGGAGATCGTCGAGCGCGCCCGGCCCCGTCCCGTCACCCCGATCTACACCCAGCTCTCGGAGGTGCTGCAGGTGGAGCTGCACCGCGCGCTGGTGCGGCAGTCCGAGCCCGCCGACGCGCTGCGCCGCGCCGCCCGCGAGATGGAAGGCGTGATCGAGCGCACCGGGGTGCGGGCGCTGGATTCCGTGCGGCGGTAGCGGGTCTCCGGCGGCGGACGCCCCTCAGGCCAGCAGCTCTTCGTGCCCCGGATGATCGGAGAGCCAGGCGCGCACGAACGGGCAGCTCGGGATCACCTTCAGGCCCTCGGCGCGCGCGTGGTCGAGGGCCCGGGTCACCAGCGCGTCGCCGATCCCCTCGTCGCGCGCCTCGCGCGGGACGAAGGTGTGGGCGAGGTCGATTACCCCCTCCCGCGGCGTCGTGTACTCCAGGATGGCCGGTCCGCCCTCCACCTGGGTTACGAAGCGCTGCTCTTCCGGCTCGTGTTCGATCCGCACCCGGTTCTCCTCGCGCTGGGGTTGAGCCCTCCCGACGACCACTCCCTCCCATGCACGGCCGGTGCCGCGCGGATCGAGAACGGCGGAAGGCCACGGAGGGAAGCTGATTGGTCAGCTACATCGAATACCGATGCAAGCCGCTGTCATCTCCTCTCTTCGCTATTTCCCGCGCCATACGTCGCCGGAGCCCATCGATCCCGTGTCCCGGCGGCGCCGATCACCCCCCCCCAGGGCCGGCGTGCCATGCACGTGAGGTCGAGTGGGGACAGGATGGACGCGCACCGTCTGGGTGCCTCCGGTTGTGAGGGAACTTCTTGCCAGGAAGTCCACCCAACCTACGGCCCCAGGCGGTATTCTGCATCCTCCCCCTACCTCATCCCTCCCTCACCCGTGCAGGATCCGGGTTGAATGAGGGGACGAACTCAGCTAGGGCGCCTATTCCTCTGAGGCTTGCGGGGTTTGGACGCTGATGCCTAACGACTCAAGCTAACCCGCGAAGGGCACACGCACCAGAATCAGCAGAACACCTGAATGTCTGGCGTGCCCTTCGTCGGCGTTCAGCGACTGGTTAGCCGTCATCCCATCGGCTGGCGAATGATGGTCTTCCAATTCTTGGGATCGGCACGGCGGATGTCGCTCAAGTAGATTTCATGGTGCTTCCCTTGCAGACCTGAGCGTTCATCGATGAAAGCGTGGAGCCGCTCGATGATCGGTCCCTCCTCCGAGAACGGGCCGATGTGGAGCACCTGAGCACACTTCCCCTCGGAGAACTCCTCCAAGCGAAGCTCTTCGAGGGCAGGGAGTTGCTTCTTCTTTTTAACTTGCCCGAGGGCTTCGGCGATGACATCCTCTGGAACGAAGTCTGGCTGGAGGATCATCATCGCCCATTTCCAACTCGCCTTGTCGTCCACGGTGAACGAGGTCATGTCGTCGGCCCACCAGAGGCCTTCGAGAGGCATCACCGCATAGTCGATCTCCTGCGGTCCCTTCTTGACCATGAACTTGGCCGTGTAGGAAACGGAGAACAGGGCCTCGACGGCGTCCGCGTACACCTGCGAGGTGTTGGGATTACCCTGCCCGTCGATCATGAGGTACCGGAGAGGTGGGACCTTGACCTCAACGACTTTGCCCTTCGGGACTCGATAGAGGGTGCCTAACTCTTTCTTCAGGTCGATCTTCTTCATCGCTCCGGGCTTGCTCGATGACGGCTAACGACCTTCGGGTTCAGGGGCGGGACCGCGTGCGCTGCAACAGGAGGCGTTCACAGAAATATGCCCGCGATTCCGTCCCCTGCAACCCGGGGTTAGGCCGCACCGATGCGGTAGAGTTCGCCTGCTTGGATGCGCGGCAGGAGGTCGCGCACCTGCGGCATCAGGGGGCGCAGTACATCGACGTCGTTGCTGAAGGCGATCATCACCACCACAGCGATCGGCACCGATGCCGTGTTCTGCTGATGCTCAAGATTGCTGTCCACCGTCACCAACACGTCGAATTCAGCTGCGGCGCGGCGCAGGAGCGCCCCATTCTTGATCCCGCCCCAGCCCACCTCAACGACCGTAGAGACCTCGTGCCCCGGAAATTCACGCCGAAGCTTCCGGGGCACGCACTCGTCAAGCAGCACTCGCACGTTGGATCAGTAGGTCCTTGGCTTCCTTTAGGACCGCAACAACCTGGCCCCGTTGGACGCTCGGGAAGTCGTCGAGAAACTCGTCGAGAGTATGCCCCCCCTCCAAGTAGTCGATCAGGTTCTTCAACGGTACACGGGTACCGACGAAGACCGGTGTGCCACCGAGGATCTCGGGGTCGCTGTGAATTACGGGCTTGGTCTCGGTCTGTGTCACGGATCACCTCCGATAAGTAGAGCCACATGCACTACTGGGAAGGTAGTGGTGAAGTGGCCCGGAGGCCAGTCGTGCGAGGCCTACATCATTGGAACGCACCAGCGCACGATAACTCTCGGGCGCGCCGGCATCATCCCGCGGGCAGCCCGCCACGGAGCGGGCCGCGGTCCAGGCGGAAGGCTGCGCCGACGCGGGGTTGCAGGTCGCTCGGGAGGGCACCCGAAGCGACGATCCCTATTGGATAGCGCAACGTTTCGTGTGTAAAAGTGATCCGGTGCTGGAGCTGCGCGTCCTCAGGCGGCGCTCGCCTGAGTCGTCTGGGACCGCTCCAACTCGTGGAGCGGGGCCATATCGAGGTACCGCCGCTCGACCCAGCTCTCGTGGATCCGCCCGAACTGCTCCTTCCACCCGCGCCGCCTTGTGCCGGGCTTCCTCGGCGTTCTCCTGGTGCCAGATGGTCTTCAGCGCCGCCGCCACCTCGGAGCGCCTCGTCTGCGGCCCCTTGTCGAGTACATTCCGCTTCACGTGGGCCCAGCAGAGCTGGCGCCGCTCCAGGGGATGGCCGTCGGGCCCGCCCGCGATCCGTGGTGAGGATCCCCGGATGCGCGCGCCCCGGGAGCTGCTCCCTCTCCCAGGCGCGGCGACTTCGCCCGCTCCGAAACGCGGCGGCCCCTCGGGCCACCCCTACCCAGAGCCAGCGCCTCTGGCCGCGCCGCTTCCAAGGGGGTCTCATCCGCCCCCATGATGCGGCTCCGGCGCACCTCGCGCGGGGCTTCCCTCCAGGGTGCGTGCAGGGCGGCGCGCGCTTCGTCGCACCGGCCCTGCGCGCTGCCCAGGGCCGGCGGCTCCAGGTCGAGCACATCGCCCAGCAGTTCGCGCACCGCGCGCCGGCTGAGGCGGAAGCGCGCCATCCGCAGCACCACGAGCGCGCTGAGCCGAGGGCCGAGGCCGGAGGCCGCCACCGCCTCGAGAAGGGCCGCCCGCGTCGGGGTGCCGCAGGCGGGGCAGCACAGCGCCAGGGCGCGATGCTCCGTCACCTCGGCGCGTATCTGCGGCAGCTCGATCTGTTGGTGGAGGGGGGCGGAGCCGGCGATCCGGCCCTCGGCGAGGGAGCCGCCGCAGCGGCGACAGTGTTCGGGCCGATGCTCCACGACATGATCCACGTGGCTCGGCGGCAGCAGGGAGCGAGGATGCCCCGGGTGCCCCTTCCGCCCGCCGCGCCGCCGACCTCTCTTCGGCTTCGCCGTGCGTGCGGTGCCGGGCGGATCCGAGGAGGGAGGGAGGGAGGAGTTCGTAGGGTTCAAGCCGAGACGGGCCTCCAACTCTGTTACGCGAGCGCGCAGTAGCGCGACCTCGGCTTCCAACGCCAAGGTCGCCGCGTGCACCGCAGGGGAGAGGACCTCACCCGCTGCCTCCAATTGCTCCACGATGCTCATGCCCTGCGGCAGCCTGCATCTCCAGGGCCAACCCGTGGGGGAGCTGAACGACTACCTTCCGACAATACCTCCTGGAGAGGTGGCATATCGCGTGCACTGCGCCTATTGTGAGACGCTGCACGGCCGAACGCGGCCGGGAACGCGACGACTCCACCGCTGCCGCCGGGATCCAGCGCCCATGCTCAACCTGATTCGCAAGTTCTTGCGGCCCACCCTGCGCGAGCAGCTGGAGGCCGGGGTGCGCGAGGCGCTGCGCCGCTACGCCGACCGACGCATCGCGCCCAATCTGCGCGTGTACGCCTCCACCGACCTTGTCGCCCAGGGGATGGACCATTCCCTCTGGTCCCGCGACGAGGCCGAGCACCTCCGCCGCTTCGCCCTGCAGTGGGCCGAGGACAACAACATCTCCCGCGCGGGGCTGCGGCTGGAGGTGATCCTCCTCGACACGAAGCGCGAGTTCGCCTTCGTGAAGCCGGTGGGGCTCGATGCCCGCGAGCGGGGCGCCGACCGGGACGGCGGCGCCTCCGTGGTCCGGGACCGCCCGCCGGCCGCTCCCTCGCCCGTGGTCGAGCCGTCGGCGGGCGGAGCGGCGCTGCTGGAGGTGGTCGACTCGCCCACCCTCCACGACCCCCTCCGCGTCGAAGGGGAGATGACGCTGGGCCGCAAGTCGGAGCCCGGCGTGTTCGGGATCGGGGACCGCTACATGTCCTCCCGCCACGTCCGGCTGCGCGTGGACGGCGGCCGGCTCTGGGTCACCGACCTCGACTCGAAGAACCGCACCTTCGTGAACGACGAGCCGATCCCTCCCCACCAGGCGCTCCCGGTGGCGGTCGGCGACACCGTCCGGATGGGGACCACCACCCTGCGGGTTTCCCGGGTGGAGAAGTAGAGCGACATGGACGCGATTCTCAGCTGGATCCTCCGGGCCGCCTTCGTCGCGCTCGGCCTGGGGGCCGGCATCTGGATCGTGCGCTGGCTGAAGGGTGCCTGGCGCGATGCGGAGGAGCGCTGGCCGCTGCGGGTGGCGATCGGGATGCTCGTGCTGGCCGCCGTCTACGCCGCGGGGCACGCCCGGCTCCTGGCCCAGCGCGAGGAGATCGAGGAGGGGCGCCTGGCCTACGCCCGCTTCGGCGACCCGCGCCGCACCGAGCTTCGCCGCGCCGAGGTGCGCGGATGGATCCTCGGCTGCCACGACTCGCCGGAGAGCGCCCTCGCCCTCTACCGCGCCCGCTCGGGCGAGGTGGAGCGCTTCTACCCGCTGGGCCAGGCGGGCGCCAACCTCGTCGGCGGGGGAGAGGACGCCGACGAGCGGGACTACACCGTCGAGCGCCTCTTCGCGGAGCAGCTTCGTGAGCCGCGCTCTCTCGGCGAGCGCGGAGAGCTGCACCCCGCCGGCACCGATCTCGGGCTGACGCTCTGCTCGCGCCCCACCGCCGCCGCCTGGGACCTCCTGCGGCGCAGCGGCTTTCCGGGCGCGGTCGTCGTGCAGGACGTGCGGACCGGCGCGATGGTGGCGTACGCCTCCACCGGCGGGCCCGACCAGCCGCCCCTGGGGATCCAGGAGTACGCCGCCCCGGGCTCCGTCTTCAAGCTGGCGGTCGCGGCGCTCTGGTGGGAGAACGGCATGCCGGACACCACCCTGGCCTGCCCGTCCTCCATCCGCCTCAGCTCCCGCGCCACCATCCAGAACTCCGGCGGCTTCTCGATCCCGCAGGTCTCGGCGCCGGAGGAAATGCTCGTCTTCTCCTGCAACACCACGGCGGTCCGGATGGCGCTCCTGATGCGCGAGCGGTTGGGCGAGCGCGCCTTCGTGGACGCCTACCGCCGCTTCGGCTTCGTCCCCTACACCGACGAGGCTCCCGGCGGCTTCCAGCGGGACTTCTGGGCGACGCGCTCCGACGCGTGGGCACGGCGCATGAGCCCGCCCCCGGCCCGCATCCGCATCGGCGAGGAGACCGGCGCCGCGGAGTGGGGGCAGCTCGCCATCGGCCAGGGCCCGCTGGACGCGACGCCGGTGCACATCGCCCGCTTCGTCCAGGCGATCGGCAACGGAGGGGTGATGCTCACGCCCACGATCGAGCGGGCGATGCTGGGGGAGGGCCGGGAGGAGGGGCGCATCATGAGCGAGGAGACGGCGCGGCGGCTGATGCGGGCGATGCGCGAGGTGGTCGACCGGGGGACGGCGCGCGGCACGCTCCCGACCCTGCGGGGGCTCGATTGGGACCTGGGCGGGAAGACGGGCACCGCGCAGGTGGCCGGCGCGCCGGACAACGGATGGTTCGCCGGGCTCGTCTTCGGCCCCGACGATCGGCCGCGCTACTCGGTCGTGGTCTTCCTCCGCGGCGGGGGACCCGGGGGACGGGCGCCGGCGCACATCGCCGCCGAGCTGACGCGCGTGCTCGCCGCCGACGCCGCGAACCGCGCGGAAGAGGGGGAGTGATGACCCTCTGGAGCCGGCTCCGCCTCCCCCGGCGCCGGAAGGAAGTCGGCCCGGCGGGCGTGGCCATCCGGGTCCGGGAGCACAACCGTCCCGGCGCGCGGAGGAAGGAGACGGAGCGCTCCATGCCGCGCCGTCTCGGGCTGGGGGTGGCGGTCGCCGCCGCCTTCTACGTCCTCGCCCACTTCTCGATCATCGAGGGGGTATGGCCGGTGCACGGCACCGCCCCCGCCTCGGGCGGCGTGCTCGTCCGCGACGCCGCCTCGGCGCTCGCCTGGCTCCTCCTCTTTCCCGCGCTCCGCGTCCTGGGGTATCGCGGCAACTGGGCCGTGGTGGCCCTCCCGGTGATGATCTTCTTCCTCACCCGGCCCTCGCTCTTCCAGATCTTCACTGACCCCGTATACCAGGCGGTGTCCGGGACCCGGGTGGAGGCCAACGCGCTGAAGGCGGAGCGCTCGCAGCTCACCACCATCCTGCGAGCCTACGACCGCGACCGGCAGGACGTCGTCTTCCGCGGCCCGCCGCCCGGGATCCCGGACCCGCTCGAGGCCGTCCGCTCCGCCACCCGGGCCGAGCGGAGCGGTCCGGCGCGGCTCCTCTCCGCCGGATCCGTGGTGCTGGCGCCGCTGGTGCTGCTCCTCGCCTTCCTCTGGGCGCGGCGGCCGGAGCGGCTCCGCTGGTTCCGCCAGCACCGGGTCTGGCCCTTCGCGGCGGTGATGGGCGTGTTCCTCGCCGTGTCGCTGATCCCCGACGTGCGCGCCACGGGGAAGTTCGGCGGGACGACGCCCTGGGAGCTCTTCCTGCCGGTCTTCGTGGGCGTATGGGCCGGGGTGCTGGCGGACGACGCCTACAACCTGGCGCGTCCGGGGCAGCTCGCCGCGCCGCGCCGCATCCTGGGGCTCCTCCTCTTCGGCGCCCTCCCCGTCGTCCCCTTCCTCCTCATCCACGACCTCGGGCTCTCCATCATCCTGGCCGGGAGCCTGGCGACGATGCTGCTGGTGGGGACGCGGCGCGGGTGGTGGGCCGGCCTCATGCTGGCCGTCTGGGCGATGCTGGTGCTCGCCGTCTTCCGGGTGGACGAGCGCTCGCAGACGCGCCTGGCGCTGGCGCGGGAGCCCTACCGCGACCTTTCGGCGATGACGGAGGACCGGGCCGAGGCGTGGGCCGCGCGGGTGCACCAGATCAAGCTCTTCGACGCGAACGTGCTCGCCGGCGGGTGGTTCGGCGAGGGTCCCGGGCGCGGGCACGCCGAAACCGCCCCCAACGCCGCCGACGACGGGTACATCACCACCATCGCGGCCCAGTGGGGGCTGGCGGGCGGGCTCTCCCTCGTCCTGCTGTACACGGCCTTCCTGATCCAGATGCTCTCCGTGGCGGTCCGCGAGCGGAGCGCCTTCGACCGCTCCCTCGTGACGGGGCTCGCCATGCTGATCGCCATCCCCTTCTGGCTCGCCACCCTGGGGGGGATCCGGGTGATCCCGCTCACCGGGGTGGCGGCCGCCTTCGCCGCGCACGGGGGCGCGAAGCTGCTCGCCTCCTCGCTCGCCCTCGGGGTGATCGCCGCGATCAGCCACCGCCGCGCCGAGGCCGACCGCGTCGCCGCCGCGGAGCGCCCCGCCGGCGACCTCTCGGAGCAGGGGATCCGCGTCCGATGAGCCTCTTCACCGAACCCGGTGGGGCGGTGGAGGCACACGGCCTCCGGCTTGACATCGCCGCCGTCAGCGAGCAGGGGCCGCGGAGCGAGAACCAGGACGCCTTCTCGGTGGAAGCCTTCTCCGAGACCGGGCTGCTGGCCGTGGCCGACGGCATGGGAGGCGAGAAGGGCGGCCGCCTCGCCGCCGACACCGCCCTGCGGGCCCTGGTGGAGGGAGGGCCGATCCTGAGCATGGACGATGCCCGCCGGGCGGTGCGTGCCGCCGACGCGCGCGTCACCGAGGCCGCCGGGGAGGACCCGGCGCAGCGCTCCGGAATGGGGTGCGCGCTCGGCCTCCTCACCCTGGCCGCGGCGCGCGGCGAGGGGGTGAAGTGGATCGGCGCCCACGTCGGCGACGTGCGCATCCTCTCGCGCTCTCCCGACGGCGCGGTGCGCCTGGAGACGCGCGACCACACGCCCGCCTTCGCCCGCTGGGAGGCGGGGGAGATCTCCCTCGACGAGATTCCCGACACCGCGGGCGCCAACCGGCTCCACCGGGCGGTCGGCCGCGGCGGGGAGGCCGACGTCACCTGGCTGCCGGCCCGCCCCGGCTGGTCGTGGCTCATCATCTCCGACGGCATCTACAAGGCGATGCGCCTCGACGAGCTGGGGGAGGTAATGGCCTCCGCCAGCTCCTCGGAGGCGTGCGAGGCGATCCGCCGCAAGGTGGAGGAGCGGGGCCCGGACGACAACTACACCGCCGTCCTGGTCCGCGCACTCGGCGCCGGCGCCGCGCTCCCCGTCACCGCCGAACGAACCGATCCCATGCCGACCCCGCGTCCGTCCCCGTCCCCCGCCCGCTCCGGCTGGGGCGTGGCGACGCTCCTCCTCTCCGTCGTGGCGCTGGCCGCGGCCGGCTTCGCCGTCTGGACCTCGCTGCAGATGCGGGAGCTGGCGGCGGAGCGCGGCGGCGCGGTGGAGCGGCTCCGCACCGAGATGGACTCGCTGCGCGCCCAGCTCGCCGAGCTGCGCGATCCCTTCGCCCCCGCCGCCGGGCCGCCGCTCGCCGACACCGGCGCCGCGGTGCCACCCGCTCCCAGACCGATCCCGCGATGACCGATTCCACGCCCGTCGACCACTCGGACGACCCGTACCCCTTCCTGGACGTCCTCCTGCGAGAGGCGCTCCCGGAGATCAAGCTCGCGCTGGGCGAGCTGATCGACCGGGAGAACGCGCGCTCGCTGCCGGGCAAGTACGCCCGCCTCCTTCCGGAGACGCTGCTGGTGGTCACGCTTCGGCCCGACGCGGCCGAGGCGCTGACTCCCGTGGCCGCGGCGGTGGAGCGCGAGCTGACCGACTCGTGCACCCGCCACGGCTCGCTCTACGACCGCGGCTACCGCGTGCAGCTCCGCCGCACCGAGGACCCGAACGCCGCCCTCTACCGGGTTTCGGCCCATGCCGGCCATGCCGGAGGGTCGGCCCCGCACGCCGGACTCCCCGCGGTGGAGGCGGACCGCGCGGCGGGCGCGGTGGCGCCGCTTCCCGTCTCGGATCCCGACGCGACGCGCGTGGCCGAGGTGGGACCGCCGGGATGGCAGGCGGGACGCTGGCTCCTGCTGGTCGAGAACCTGGAGGGGGAGCAGCAGGAGGTCTTCCGCCTCACCGACTCCTTCATCACGGTGGGACGGAAGTCGATCGACCCGCAGCTCCGCACCACCGTCGCCATCAACGATGCGCCGCACGTGAGCCGGCGACAGCTCGCGCTGGTGTGGGAGGAGCGCGACGGCGCGCCCGGCTTCCGGGTGTTCAACCTCGGCCTCAACCCGGTGCACCTGCCCGGGCGGGAGATCCCGGGCGCGCACATCGGCCGCGGACCGCTCCACCCCGACTCGCTGCCGGAGACGAACACCGGATGGCTGCCTCCCGGCGTGCCGCTGCGTATCGGCGACAAAGGCCCCGTTCTGCGCCTTGAGGAGGTGCCGCAGGAGGAGGCGGAGGGGGAAGACCCCGCCGAGGCGCGAGCGCCGCGCGATCCCGACGCGACGGTTTTCGAGTAAGGTGTTGATTTCCGGGGACCGGCACCATCACTTGTCATCCCGAGGGAGCCCCGGCGACCGAGGGATCTCCAAGCCTGAGATCTCTCGCTGCGTCCGGGATGACGGATCCTTCCACGCGACCGAATGTCTGGCTTAGAGGGATTGCTGGCCGGCCGAGTTCTCGGCGATCGCTACCGCATCGAGGAGGTGATCGGGCGGGGCGGGATGGGCGCGGTGTACCGGGCTCTGGACGAGCGGCTCCACCGCGAGGTGGCGGTGAAGGTGGTCACCGTGGTCGGCGCCCTCGACCAGGAGGCGCGGGAGCGGCTGCGCGTCCGCTTCCTTCGGGAGGCCCGCGCCGCGGCCGCGCTGCCCCACCACCCGAACGTGGTCCCGGTCTACGACTACGGGACCGACCCGGCGCTCGGGCTCGACTACATCGTGATGGAGCTGCTGCGCGGCGCCGACCTCGCCGACCATCTGGCCCGCGCCACCCGCACGCCCCTTCCGGCGGCGCTGAAGATCCTCTACGAAGCCGCCCGCGGCGTCTCGGTCGGGCACCGCGCCGGGCTGATCCACCGCGACGTGAAGCCCGGCAACCTCTTCCTCGCCGACGACCACGGCGAGGTGCAGGTCCGCGTGCTCGACTTCGGGATCGCGAAGCTGATGGACGACGGGGACACCCTCGCGCACCTCACGCAGGACGGGCTGGCTCCGCACTCCCCGGCTTACGCCTCGCCGGAGCAGCTGCGCGGGCTCGGAGATCTCACCCCGGCGTCGGACGTCTTCAGCCTGGGCGCAGTGGGATTCCAGCTCCTCACGGGCGAGCGGCCCTTCACCGACGCGGACCGCAACCGGCTGTCGCTGGGGATGCCGGTCCCCGTCCCACCCGTCCGCGAACGCAACCCGGCCATCCCGGGCATGATCGCGAAGGTGGTGGAGAGGGCGCTCGTCTTCGACCCGGGGGAACGCCACCCGGACGCCGGCGCGATGGCCGCGGAGCTGGGGCAGGCGCTGCGCTCGCTCCCGGACGTTCCGCTGGACCCCTACCTGGTGGCCCCGTCGCCCTCCTTCGCGCCCACCCGGTCCGATTCCGGCGACGACGACGACGACCGGACGCGGGTGATGCCGGACGACCGCACCCTGGTGGCGCCGCCGCCGCCGCCGCCGGGGCGGGGGGTGCGTGGCGCGGCGCCGGGGCCGCCGCGCCCGCTCCCGCCTCCCGCCCTCCCGGCGGAGCGCCGGCGCGGCTGGGGGAGCTTCGTCGTCTGGACGCTCGTGCTGCTGGTGCTGGGCGCCGCGGGGCTGGCGGTCTGGCTGGAGTCCGGGAGCGCTCCGCGGGTCGCGGAGGAGCCGGTGATCCCGCCTCCGCCCGACTCGCTCCCGAACCTCGCGCCGGGCCGATCCGTCGTCGCGGAAACGCTGGGCACGCAGCCGGAGCTCGACGCCCTCGTGCAGAACCAGGAGGGGATGCGGATGCTGGCGGAGGGGGACACGGCCGGCGCCCTCGAGATGTTCCGGCTCGCCCGCGACCTCTCGCGCGAGAACCCGGACTACGCCTACAACTACGCCTTCACCCTCCTGAGGAGCGGGCAGGCCGGACGCGCGGCGGTCGAGTTCCAGCGGGTTCTCTCGCTCGACCCGAGCAGGACCGGCGCTTACTACAATCTGGGGGTCGCGCAGCTGCAGCTCGGCGACACCTCGGCGGCGTGGACGAACCTGCAGCAGGTGCGGCAACGTGCTACTGCCCCGGCGGAACGCGCCGCCGCGCTCCGCCTGATCCGCGACATCGAGCGCGCGGACGCGCCCGCGGCGGCCCCGGTCCCGTCGGACACCCCCGGCGCCGGGGTGCCTCCGCCGGCCCTTCCGCTCGACAGCGTCGCCCTCCCTCGAGACACCGCCCGAACGGGGTGAGATTCGTGGTGAGGGTGCGCGGCACCGGCCGCGTGGAGGTGGCGGCGTACGGCCTCGCCGACGCGGAGCACCGGGTCGGCAAGGAGCTCGGCCGCCTCTGGCCGGAGGCGCAGGTGGAGGTGCTGGAGGTGGGGCGGACCGCGGACGAGCCGCGCATCGTCGAGGACCTCTCCGTCTCCTACCGGCTGGAGGCCGAGGTTGAGGTCGACGCCCCCACGCGGAAGCAAGCCCCGGGCGAGGCATTCCGCCTCGCCCGGGGCTTACTTCGGGGCAGCCGCTACGCCCGGACGGCGTTCGAGCGGGTGACAGGGTGACGGCCCTGCAAGGCGACGGTCACGCCGGGAAAGATACAATCACCCCGGGAAAGATACGGTCACCCCAGAAAAGTACGGTTACCCCGGAAACGTAAGATCATCCCGGAAAATTAGGGTCGTGACGGAAAAGTCGGATCGTCTCGGAAGAGTACGGTCACCCCGGAAAAGTACGGTCGTTCCGGAAAAGACGGGTCGTCTCGGAAGAGTACGGTCACCCCGGAAAAGTAGGGTCATCCCCGAACAAGTACGGTCATCCCGAGCGCCAGCGAGGGATCTGAACCCGGCCCTTCCGCGCGGTCATCGAATGCGAGATTCCTCACTGCGTTCGGAATGACGGGAGGGAGTTTCTCGGCGATGGGATGCGAGGTTCCTCCCGCGTTCGGAACTACAGGGCGGAGTTTCTCGGCGATGGGATGCGAGATTCCTCACCGCGTTCGGAATGACAAGACGGAGTTTCTCGGCATGGCGAGGCCTTCGGAACCCCCCCCGTTACCCCTCCCGGCTGTTGCTCTTCACCTTCCGCGTCTCGTGAAGGACCTTCACGAACTCGTCGGAGGCGCGGCGGAATGCGCCCTGCTCGCGCAGGTCGCTCGGGCTCGAGTCCAGGAACTTCTGGGTGATGCGCCGCAGGCCGCTGTCGGACGAGTAGCCGCAGGTGTGGGCGACGCTCAGCACCGTGCGGCCGGGATCGTCGAGCAGCTCGCAGGCGAGCAGGACGCGCATCCAGGCGAGCAGCCGCCGGGGGGCGGGGAGGCCCGCACGCTGGCACCAGCGCAGCAGCGTGCGCCGCGAGAGGTGCAGCGTCTTGGCCAGGTCGCGGCCGTGCTGCCCCACCGTCACGACGTCGGCGGCGGCCTCGAGGATCGCCCGCGCGCGGCCCGGGATCTCGGGCGGGAGCACCTGCTCCAGCAGAGCCCGCATCGGCCGCCCGCGCGCCGCGCGGAGCCGCTGCGCGATCGCGTAGGGGGTGTCGTCGTGATCGAGCGAGATCACCTGCACTACCCCCCACTTCCCCAGCGTGCGCAGGTCGTCGAAACGCTCCGGGGTCACCTCCATAGCGGCGAGCACGGCGGTGGAAGGGTACTCCGCCAGGAGCCCCCGCAGGGCGGGCGCCAGGGGGGCGCGGCCGCTGCGCCCGTTCGAGCCCGCGTGCGAGATGCCGTCTCCATAGGGGGAAACGACCACCAGCGCCGCCGGTGGCGATTCTCGGATCGAGTCCAGCAGGGTGTCCCAGTCCGGGAGCGCCTGGAAGTGGTAGTCGTTCCCGCACGCCTGCCGCACTCGGTCGCGGAAACCGGCGTCGGGGTGCATGACCAGCAGCGGGCGATAAACTCGTCTCATTGGGAGCGAACCAGGTTGATCAGCGGCTGCACGGGCGACGGATCCTCCGCCCGCGGGACGACGGGACAGAGGGCACGGGCAAAGAACGATCATGAGGGGAGCCGGAGGGAACCGCCCTCATATTACCTAGCATCGACCGCCCACGCCATACTCTGAAGCTCCGGGGGCCGCGGAGCTAACCCCCGCGGCTTGCAAGGCTTGCGGGATGCGCTAGCTTTGGGCGGGGGATTCCGTACAACGTTTGGTCCAAAAGAGTTCCGTTGAAAGCGATCCTGAAGCATTTCGGCGCATTCCTGGTCTGGTACGTCGGCAGCTCGCTGATCGTCGCGCTCGCCTTCCTGGCCCCGCGCCCGATCGTCCCGCCGCCGCTCGCGCCAGTGCTGATCCTGCTGCTCTTCCTGGGGCTGCTGCGCGGCTACATCCTCGCCCCCGGCGAGGAGGGGGCGGCGCGCCGCCGCGCCACCCTGCGGATCCGCCCGCTGCGCGGGAAGACGCTGCGCTGGACTCTGGTCGCGACACCGGTGCTCCTCGCCCTCTCCTGGGCGCTGCAGCAGGTCTACCTCCGGCTGGTGCCGGTTCCGCCGGAGAGCATCACCCCTTTCGAGGCGGTGACCGGCTCGGCGGTGGGACGCCTCACCCTGGCGCTCATGGCGGTCGGGATCGCCCCCATCCTGGAGGAGTTCGTCTTCCGCGGGCTGATCCAGCGCTCGCTGGAGCGCCGCTGGGGTCCCGCCGCGGGGATCGCGGCGGCGGCGGCTGTCTTCGCCGCGATGCACGTGCTCCCCTGGATCTTCCCGCTGCATTTCTTCCTCGGGGTCGCGTTCGGCTTCACGGTGTACGCCACCCGCTCCATCTGGGCGGGCGTGGTGCTTCACGCGGCCAACAATGCCGTCGCGCTGCTGGGTGTCCTCGCGGGCGACGAGCCCGTGACCCCCACCCCCACTCTCTGGGAGGTCGGGGCGGACCCCGAGTGGTGGAGCGCGCTCCTCCTGCTCCTCCTGGCCGGCGCGATCGCGGCCTGGACGGCGCGCCGGCTCTGGGAGGCGGGGCGGGACGACGCCCCGCTGCGCTCGCCCGTGCCTTCGGTCTCCCTCTGACCCGCCCGCCGATGCGAACGAGCCTCCTCCTTCCCTTCGGGCTGGCGCTGCTGGCCGCCGGCTGCGATGCCTCCGGGCTGGGTCTCGGCTTCGGCACTCGCTGCGCCATGGAGAAACAGCGGATCCAGCGGCAGCTCGGTCCGCCGGATCGGGTGGAGGAGGGCGTCCAGAGCGAGATCTGGCAGTACTTCGACGAGAACCGCGCATTCGTGTTCTCGTGGGACCAGGAGGGGGAAAACTGCGTCGTGTCCTCGCGATTCCTCCTGCCGTCCGCCGACCTCCCGGAGCCGTGAGGGCGCTGGCAGAGAGCTTGCGACCCCGTCTTACCCCCCGGCACGGGGTCCGAGACCGGACTGGCCCGCGCTTCCGCCCGATATCCAGCCCCCCAGGAGGACGACCATGGCGACGCCCCCCCCCACGCTCGACACCCTTCTCCGGGAGGACCGTCGCTTCCCTCCGCCCCCCGGCTTCGCCGCCCGCGCCCTCGTGAGCGACGCGGAGGTCTACCGCGGTGCCGAGGAGGACCCGGAGGCCTTCTGGGAGGGGTGGGCGAGGGAGCTCCACTGGTTCGAGCCCTGGACCCGGGTGCTCGACTGGCAGCCTCCCTACGCGAAGTGGTTCGTCGGCGGGAAGCTGAACGCCGCCTACAACTGCCTCGACCGGCACCTCGACACCGAGCGGCGTACCAAGCCCGCGCTGCTCTGGGAGGGTGAGCCCGGCGACACGCGCGCCTTCACCTACCAGGAGCTGTACCGCGAGGTGGGGAAGGCCGCGAACGCGCTGCGCCGGATGGGGATCGGGAAGGGAGACCGGGTGGCGATCTATCTCCCGATGATCCCGGAGGCGGCGATCGCCATGCTCGCCTGCGCCCGCATCGGAGCTCCGCACTCGGTCGTCTTCGGCGGCTTCTCGGCCGAGTCGCTGCGCGACCGCATCCGCGACGCCGAGGCCCGGGTGCTGATCACCGCCGACGGCGGCTATCGCCGCGGCGGGGTCGTGCCGCTCAAGCGAAGCGCCGACGAGGCGCTCGAGCGCGAAGGGGGCTGTCCCTCCATCGAGAAAGTGCTGGTGGTGCGCCGCCACGGCGCCGACGGAGAGACGCTCGACGGGGCGGAGGTGACCCAAGGACGCGACGTCTGGTGGCACGAGGCGGTGGAGCTCGAGGCGGCCGACTGCCCGGCGGAGGAGATGGACGCGGAGGACCTCCTCTACATCCTCTACACCTCCGGCACCACCGGAAAGCCCAAGGGGATCATGCATACCACCGGCGGCTACCTCACGCAGTGCTTCGCCACCACGAAGTGGGTGTTCGACCTCCGGGACGACGACGTCTACTGGTGCACCGCCGACGTCGGCTGGGTGACTGGACACTCGTACATCGTCTACGGTCCGCTGGCGAACGGCGCGACGGCGGTGATATACGAGGGCGCCCCCGACTTCCCCGACCGCGCCCGCTTCTGGGAGCTGGTGGAGAAGTACGGGGTCACCATCTTCTACACCGCCCCGACGGCGATCCGCGCCTTCATGAAGTGGGGCACGCGCTTCCCCGAGCGGCACGACCTCTCCTCGCTGCGCCTCCTCGGCACGGTGGGCGAGCCGATCAACCCCGAGGCGTGGATCTGGTACCACGAGCACATCGGCCACGGGCGCTGCCCGATCGTGGATACCTGGTGGCAGACGGAGACGGGTGCGATCATGATCACCCCGCTCCCGGGAGTGACCGCGACCAAGCCGGGCTCGGCCACGCGAGCCTTCCCCGGGGTGCGCGCCGACATCCTCTCGCTGGACGGCGAGTCCGTCCCCGAGGGGGGCGGCTTCCTGGCCCTCCGCCGTCCCTGGCCCTCCATGCTGCGCGGCATCTGGGGGGACCCCGAGCGCTTCCGCGACACCTACTGGAGCAAATGGGAGGGGCGGACCGTCGGCTCGGGCGACGACGCACAGCCCGGCGCGGCCGTCTACTTCCCCGGCGACGGGGCGAAGCGCGACGAGGACGGCTTCTTCTGGATCATCGGGCGCATCGACGACGTGCTGAACGTGGCCGGGCACCGCATCGGCACCATGGAGGTGGAGAGTGCGCTGGTCGACCACCCCAAGGTCGCCGAGGCCGCGGTGGTGGGGAAGGCACACGAGCTGAAGGGGCAGGCGGTCGCCGCCTTCGTCACCCTCAAGGAGGGAAACCAGCCCTCGGAGGCGCTGAAGAAGGAGCTGATGCAGCACGTGGTGCAGAAGATCGGGGCGATCGCCCGGCCGGACGACATCCTCTTCTCGGGAGACCTCCCCAAGACGCGCTCCGGGAAGATCATGCGGCGCCTCCTCAAGGACATCGCCGAGGGCCGCGCCCTGGGCGACACCACCACCCTCGCCGACCCGGCGGTGGTGCGGCGTCTGAAGGAAGACTACGAGTCGAAGGAGGGATGAATCCATGGAGACCCGGACGCTCACGACTGCGGACGAGCTCCTGGCGATGCCCGACGACGGGATGCGCCATGAGCTCATCGAAGGGGAGGTGACGACCATGGCACCAGCGGGATACGAGCACGGGAAGATCGCGGCTAGGCTCCTGCGCCGAGTCGCGGCGGTCGTGGAGGACCGCGACTTCGGGGTGACGCTCGGTGCGGAGACTGGATTCCGGCTCTCGGACGACACGGTGCGGGCGCCCGACGTCGCCTTCGTGTCGAAGGCGCGGATTCCCGACGTGAGCGGGCAGGGCGGTTTCGGCCGTGGCGCCCCCGACTTCGCCGCCGAGGTCGTGTCGCCGGGCGACGCCTACGAGGAGGTGCAGCTGAAGGTACGGCAGTGGCTCCGGGCCGGAACGCGGCTGGTCTGGGTGGTGAATCCCCGCACCCGCTCGGTGGCGGTTCACGCCCCTGGCGCGGACGTCGCCATGCTGGAGGAGGGGGATGTGCTGGAGGGGCGGGACGTCCTCCCCGGCTTCTCCTGCCGGGTGGGCGAGCTGTTCGGCTGATCGGTCGCGCCTCCCGTCGCTCAGCCCTCGCCGAGGAAGCGCAGCGTCTCCTCCGAATCGTCCCCGCCGAGGAGGCGGACCAGCGCCGGGTCGAGGCCGCGGGGCGGCGCGTCGTTCCGGAGGCTCTCCGGCGGCGGGCCGACCAGCGTGGCCACCGCCCGGCCCGCGCGGGTGATCACCACCGTCTCGCCGCGGGCGGCCGCCCGGACCCACGCCTCCAGCCCGGAGCTGGCCTGCTCGATCGACACCGTTCTCTGCCGCATTCTCTCCTCGCTCGCTGGGCCGTCCTCGCTTCCTTCGGTTTCATCTCGGGGAAAGGCAACAACCGGTCCCGCGAGTGAGATCACCTCGTAAAAGGCACTCTCGCATGCATTTAACTATCGAATCGCCGTCCTTCGGGCGGGGTTCCTCGCCCCTTTCCAGGGACAGCCGTGTCCCAGCCGTGGGTCGTGCGCGCCTTCCCCTTTGCGGAGCGCGCCCTCGCACCCGATATTAGGGGCTCTCCCTGGCCCTTCCCGCTCCATCCGGAGAAGCCACCTTGACCGGAACCATCCTTCGCGCGGGTACCGCGGCGCTGCTGCTCGCCGCCGCGGCGTGCGCTCCCACCGCGCCGCCACCCGCGCCCTCGAGCCCCTGGGACCCGGTTGCCACCTTCTCCATCCTCGGCTACGATCCCACCACCGGAGAGGTCGGGGGCGCGGTGCAGTCGCGGGTCTTCGCGGTGGGGAACGGCGTCCTCTGGGCGGAGGCGGGGGTCGGGGCGGTTGCGACCCAGGCGATCGTGGACGTCAGCTACGGGCCGCAGGCCCTGGACCTCCTGCGGCGCGACATCGCCCCCGAGGCGATCGTCCCGCTGGTGTGGGGCGCCGATCCCGACCCGCGTCCGGAGGACTGGACGAAGCAGGGGCGCCAGTTCGCCGTGATCGACGACCTCGGCCGGATCGCCGCCTTCACCGGGCCGCGGGCCACCGAGTGGGCCGGCCATCGCGCCTGCTCCGCCGGCGCCCACTGCACGGCGCAGGGGAACATCCTGGCGGGCCCAGAGGTCGTGGACGCCATGGTTCGGGCGTTCGAGGCCACGGAGGGGCACCTCTCCTTCCGCCTCCTCGCGGCGCTCGAGGCCGGCCAGGCCGCCGGCGGCGACCGGCGGGGGATGCAGTCCGCCGCGATGCTCATCGTCGGCGAGGACGCGGGGGTCTGGCTGAACAACGACACGGTGCTCCGCCTGCAGGTGGACGACAGCCCCGAGCCGATCCACGAGCTGCGGCGGCTGGTCGAGATCGCCGCGCGGCAGCGCGACCGGACCGCCGGGCGCTGATCCACCGGGCATCGAGGTCCTCCCCCCGGCGCGTCCGGGCCCACGCAGCGGCTCCCGGACTCGGAGTCCCTGTCCAGCTCCTCCCTCTTTCAACCCTTTCCCGCGACCGACATGGAATTCTCCGGAGCTAGACCTCCCGGATGGATGCGCATCCCGGCAGCCATCGACCGACTGAACGAGTGGGTGGGGCAGGCCATGCTGTGGCTGCTGGGGCTGATGATCCTCATCGGCGCCTTCAACGCGCTCGCGCGTTACGTCAGCCGCTTCGTCGGCATGAGCCTCAGCTCCACCGCCGCGATCGAGCTGCAGTGGTACCTGTTCAGTCTGATCTTCCTCCTCGGGGCGGCGTACGCGCTGCGGCACGACGCCCACGTCCGGGTGGACGTCGTGTACTCGCAGCTCAGCGTTCGGGCGCGAGCCTGGATCGACCTCCTGGGGACGGTCCTCTTCCTGATTCCGTTCTCAGTCTTCATGCTGCTCGTCTCCTACCCCTCCGTGCTCGCCTCCTGGCAAGTGCGGGAAGTGTCGCCCGATCCCGGTGGGCTGGTACGCTATCCCATCAAGGCGATGGTCCTGGTCGCCTTCGTCCTCCTGCTCCTGCAGGGAATTTCGGAGCTGCTCAAGCAGGTCGCCATCCTGCGCGGGGCTCCGGCGCCGGTCGAGCCCGGCCACCACATCCCGGAGGACGTATGATGATCAGCGACTGGCTGGGACCGCTGATGTTCCTGGTGGCGCTGATCCTGATCTTCACGGGCTATCCGGTCGCGCTCGCGCTGGGCGGCACCGCGCTCATCTTCGCCTTCCTCGGGGTCTGGACCGACTACTTCGACTGGACCCTGCTGATGGCCATGCCGGAGCGGACCTTCGGCGTGATGAGCAACTACCTCCTGCTGGCGATCCCCTTCTTCATCTTCATGGGGGTGATGCTGGAGAAGTCGGGCCTGGCGGAGGACCTGCTGGAGACGATCGGGATCTTGTTCGGGCGGATGCGGGGCGGGCTCGCGCTGGCGGTGGTCTTCGTGGGGGCCTTGCTGGCGGCGGCGACCGGGGTGGTGGGGGCGTCGGTCACCGCCATGGGAGTGATCTCGCTTCCGGTGATGCTGCGCTACGGGTACGACAAAGCTCTCGCGGCGGGGACCATCACCGCGGCCGGCACCCTGGGACAGATCATCCCCCCGAGCGTGGTGCTGATCGTGCTGGCGGACCAGCTCGGGGTCTCGGTGGGAGCCCTCTTCCTCGGCTCCTTCGTTCCGGGGCTGATCCTCACCGGGCTCTACGCCCTGTACGTACTGGTGATCGCCTTTCTCCGGCCCAAGCTCGCCCCCGCCCTTCCCGCCGAGATGCGGGCCGCCGCCGCCGCCGGGCTGGGGCGGCGCGTGGCACTGGTGATGCTCCCGCCGCTCGCGCTGATCCTGGTGGTGCTGGGAAGCATCTTCGCGGGGATCGCCACCCCCACGGAGGCGGGCGCGCTCGGGGCCGTGGGAGCGGCCCTGCTCGCCTGGTTCAACAGCCGCCTGACGAGGGAGGCGGTCCACAGCGCCCTCGACTCCACGGCGCGGCTCACCATCATGGTGATGTTCCTCCTGATCGGCTCCACCGCCTTCGCCCTGGTCTTCCGCGGACTCTACGGCGACGTCTGGATCGAGGAGATGCTGACCAACCTCCCGGGCGGCGCGATCGGGCTTCTGATCGTCGCCAACCTGGCCGTATTCGTGCTGGGCTTCTTCCTCGACTTCTTCGAGATCGCCTTCATCCTGATCCCGTTGATCGCGCCGGCCGCCCAGCTGCTGGGGATCGACCTGGTCTGGTTCGGGGTGATGCTCGGGATGAACCTCCAGACCTCGTTCCTCACCCCTCCGTTCGGCTTCGCGCTCTTCTATCTGCGAGGGGTGGCGCCGCCGGAGCTGAAGACGACCGATATCTACCGCGGCGCCGTCCCCTTCATCGGCCTGCAGGTAATCGGCCTGGTGCTCATCATCCTCTTCCCGGAGCTGGTGTCGAGATAGCTATCAGCTATCATACGGAATCCGGGTGAGCACTTCCTGTTCGTCATCCTGAGCGAAGTGAAGGATCTCACGCGGGGGTCCCGGCCTTGAGATTCCTCGCTCCGCTCGGAATGACAGACTCTCCCCGCGGATCCGGTATCAGCTATCAGTCTCCGGGTCCGAACGTTCAGGCCTCTCCGTCCGATGCGGATGGAGAGGCCTGCGCACGTTCACACGGAGACGGCCTGCGAGCTTCTGCAACGACCTCCCTCGACGCGCAGCACGTAGCCGATAGCCTTACGTAGAGAACTTCGGGTAGGCGAAGTTCTGGTACGCCAGGTCGGCGGTGTCGAACCATCGGGCGGAGTCCCGGCGGAACTTCCTCCACTCGTTCAGGATGTTGCGGTAGGTGGGGTCTGCGGCCGCCTGCTCCTCCTGCAGCGCGATCGACTGGCTGAGCGCCTCCTGCATGACGTCTTCCGGGAAGGGCCGGAGCTGCACGCCGTTCTCCAGCAGCCGTTGCAGCGCCGGGGGGTTACGGGCGTCGTACTCCGCCAGCATGCCGAGGTTCGCCTCCTTGGCGGCGACCTCGAAGGCCTGCTGGTACGCGCTGGGGAGCTGGTCCCACGCCTGCCGGTTCACCTGGAAGGTCACCCCGGGCCCCGGCTCCCACCATCCGGGCGCGTAGTAGTTGTTGGCGACCTCGTAGAAGCCGAGCTTCTCGTCGTCGTACGGCCCGACCCACTCCGTCGCGTCGATCGCGCCGCGCTCCAGCGCCGGATAGATGTCGCCTCCGGCCAGAACCTGGACGGAGACCCCCATCCGGGACATCACCTCGCCCCCGAGGCCGGGGATCCGCATCTTCAGGCCACGGAGGTCCTGAGCGGACTCGATCGGGCGGCGGAACCACCCGCCCATCTGGGTTCCCGTATTCCCCCCCGGAAAGTTGATCACGCCGAAGTCCGCGAAGAGTCCGCGCATGAGTTCCAGCCCGCCGCCGGAGTAGAGCCAGGCGTTCTGCGCGCGCGCGGTGAGGCCGAAGGGGACGGCGGCGTCGAAGGCGAGCGCGGGATTCTTCCCGACGTAGTAGTACGAGGTGGTGTGGCCCACTTGGACGGTGCCCTGCTGGACGGCGTCCATCACCTGCAGGCCCGGCACCAGCTCGCCGGCCGGATAGGAGCGAATCTGGAACTGATCGTCCGTGAGCGCGGCGACTCGCCGCGCGAGCACTTCGGACGCTCCGTAGATGGTGTCCAGCCCGCGCGGGAAGCTGGACGCGAGCCTCCAGTTCACCCGGGGGCGGGTCTGCACCCCCACGGAGCGTCGCACGTGTCCAGGCCCCTCGCCGCAGGCCGTGAGAAGCCCTCCCCCTACCACCCCGAGCGCCGCCTTCTTGGCAAATTCTCTTCGCTCCATGGTTTCTCTCGGCTCTTCTGGTGATGGATTCAGGTACGCCGGCCCCTGACCTTCAACCTACCACCTTCTTCCGGAGGCGTAAACTGGATCGTGCGCCGGGCGCCTCCGAGGGGCGGGGGAGGCGCCGCCGCGCGGCCGGGTGCGGATCGCGAGGCCCGCTTGCGCCGCCCGCCCCCGCCCGCGAGCTTTGGCCCTTCCCGAGAGGAGGGCACCCGGATCGAGCGAGATTCATGGCGGACCAGCGAGCGGAAGGGCCGGAGCGGCTCCGACTCGGCAACATCCTCTACAGCAACTGCTTCCCCGTGCACGCGCGGCTCATCGACCGGCCCATGCCCGGGGACCCCCGGCTCGTCGACGGCATCCCCTCGTTCCTCAACGGGCTTCTGGCCCGCGGCGGGATCGACGTCTCCCCCTCCTCGAGCATCGAGTACGCCCGCTTCGCGAAGCGCTACCGGATCCTTCCCGAGCTGGTGATCGGCTCCCGTGGGCCGGTGCGAAGCATCCTCTTCCTGAGCGACCGTCGCCCGTCCGAGCTGGACGGCCGCACGGTCGCGCTTCCGAGCGCCTCGGCAACCTCGGTGGTGCTGCTGAAGGTCCTCCTGCGCGTCCGCTGGGGCGCGGCGCCCACCTTCGTCTGGTTCGATCAGGCGCGCGAGGACCCTTTCGCCGCCGGGGCGAGCGCGGGCCTCTTCATCGGCGACGTGGCGCTTCGGCCGGACCTCCACCCGGAGCTCCCGGTGCGCCTGGATCTGGGGGCGGAGTGGTGGGACGAAACCGGACTCCCCTTTGCTTTCGCGGTCTGGCAGGCCGCCCGGGGCTCGCCCGCGGCGCTTCGGCAGCTGCACCGCCGGCTGCTGGAGTCGCGCCGCTTCGGTGCGGAGCACCGGACGGAGCTGGCGCGGCGGCACGCCGTCCGCTTCGGCCTCCCCGCGATCATGCTGGACGAGTACTGGCGCGGACTGTCGTACGAGCTCGACGCCCCGATGATCGATGGGCTGCGGACCTTCTACCGCCTCGCCGCCGAGGCCGGCGAGCTCCCGGGCAGCCCCGATCTGCGCTGGACCGAGTGAGGGCGGCGGGAGGGGCCGCGAGCGTCAGAACACGCTGATGCTCAGGTACTTCTTCGGGTTCGCGCGAATGTCCGCCACCAGCTGGCTCAGGTTGGTGGCCGCGCTGTTGAGGTTGACGTAGAGCGCGTCGTCCACGGTGAGCCGGCCGAGCGTCCCCTCGCCTCGCTCGAGGCGGCCCAGCACCGTCTCCAGCGAGCCGCTGGCGCGGCCGAGCGACTGGGTCGTCTCGTCGAGGCGCGCGGTGAGCCGGTCGACGTTCTCCGCCGCCCTCTCCAGCTCGCCACCAGTGGTGGCCGCTTCGACGCCGTGCGCCGAGCGCTGCAGCGAGGCCGAGAGCGAGGCCAGCTCGCGGCGCTGCTGCGAGGCGAGCGAGTTCAGCTCCGCCAGCAGCTGCCGCAGCTCGAGCGCGCTCTCGTTCACCGCCCCCACCGTCTCCCGGGAGAGGAGCGCGTTGGCGCGGGTGAGCACGCTGTCCGCCCCCGACGCCAGCTCATCGGCGGCGCTCATGATCCCGGTCTCCGCCATCCCGGGGAGCAGCTCCTCGTCCTCGATCCGATTCTCCGAGCTGCCGGGGACGACGTCCACCACCATCCCGCCCAGCAGGCCGCTCGACCTGAGGAGGGCGCGCGAGCCCTCGGGCACCTCGTACTCGTTGTAGAGCTCCAGCCGGATCTCCACCCCCTGAGGGACCATGCGGAAGGCGACCACCCTCCCGATGTTCACCCCGCGCATCTGCACCGGATCGCCGCGGCGCACCCCGCCGGCGTCCTGCACCACCGTGCGGGCGTAATAGCGGCCGCGGAAGGTGCCGACGTCGGTGAAGGTGAAGAGGGCGGCGAAGAACGCCAGCAACCCCACCAGCACGAAGATCCCGACCCGCACCTCGCGGTTGGCGGACCTCGCGGGAAGCGCGCGGAACAGCTCCTCCTCCGTCAGACGTCCGTTCCCGAGCCCCGCGGCGCTTCGGCTGCCGTTGCCATTATACTCCCTCCAGAATCGTTTGCGGACCGGTCATGGCGTCCCGCTCCATGAAGGCGCGGACGAGGACGTCGTCGCTGGTGCGGAACTCCCGCGGGGTGCCGACGAAGCGGATCCTCCCCTCGTCGAGCATCGCGACGTGGTCGGAGATGGGGAGCGTCCCCTCGATGTCGTGCGTGACGATGATCGAGGTGACGCCCAGCTCCTCGGTGAGACGCTGGATCAGCTGGTGCACCACGGCGGCGTTCACCGGGTCGAGGCCGGTCACCGGCTCGTCGTAGAGGAGGATCTCTGGGCGTCCGACGATCGCCCGCGCCAGCCCCACCCGCTTGCGCATCCCGCCCGAAAGCTCGGCGGGGAGCTTCGCCAGCACAGCGCGGGGATCGAGATTCACCAGCTCCAGCGCCTCCGCCACCCGCCGCAGCACCTCGCGGAAGCGCGCCTTCTTCAGCTCCTCCTCCGGAAGCCCCTGGCTCACGTTCTCGAAGACCGTCATCGAGTCGAAGAGGGCCGCGTTCTGGAAGACGTATCCCACCTTGCGGCGCAGCTTCTCCACCGTCCGGCGGTCGCTGTGGAAGACGCTCTCCCCATCGATCCGCACGTCCCCGAAGTCGGGGACGATCAGGCCGATGGTGGTCTTGAGGAGCACGCTCTTCCCCGTGCCAGAGTGCCCCACCACCGACATCGTCTCGCCGGTCGCGATCGTCAGGTTGACGCCCGCCAGCACGGGAGCGTCGAAGGTCTTGAAGAGGTCGAGGTATTCAACCATGAGAAGTCACGGGCGTCGGCGATCGCCGATAGCCGTCGGCCGGGGCGGAACGGCCCGGCAGGGTCTCATCGCAGGAAGATCATCGGGAAGGTCGCGTCGAGGACCAGGACGGCCATGATCATGAAGACCACCGACGCCGTCGTCGCCCGGCCCACGCCCTCGGCGCCGCCATGGGTGCGAAGCCCCATGTGCGAGGAAACCAGCGGGATGATCATCCCGAAGACCAGCCCCTTCCCGACTGAGTAATAGAGGTCGAAGGTGTTCCAGAAGACCTGGACTCCGTAGATGAAGGTCTCGAGACCGAGGCCGAGGGTGGCGCGCGCGGTATAGGCTCCCGCGGCGATCCCGATGGTGTTGGCGTAGGCGGTGAGGAGGGGGAGCACGATCGCGCCGGCGATCAGGCGGGGCGCCACCAGCTGCTGCACCGGGTTCCGGCCGAGGGAGTGGAGGGCGTCGATCTGCTCCGAGACCTTCATGGTCCCGATCTCGGCGGTGATGCGCGCGCCGACGCGGCCGATGAAGACCACGGCGGTGAGCACCGGCCCCAGCTCCAGGATGATGCTGGACGCCACCACGCTTCCCACCACGTACAGCGGCACCGATCCGGTGAACTGGTAGCCCCCCTGCAGCGAGGTGACGATGCCCGAGAGGAGCCCCGTCACCGTGATGATGGGCATGCTCTGCACGCCCATCCAGTACATCTCTCGCAGCACCTGGCGGACGCGGAGCCCGACCGGTGAAGATCGCCACGAGCGTAGTCCAGACGATCAGCGACATGTCGCCGGTGTGGCGCGCCACCTCCTCGGCGGTGCGCCCCAGCCGGCCCAGCCACCGCCGCCGGCCGCGAGCCGCGAGCCGCGAGCCGCCGCCCCGGCCGGCTCAGCTCCTGCTCCGTCCCCAGCGGGACCTCGACCTCCATCCTCTGTCCCCCCACTGAATCGAGTCGGTGACCCGCAGCCGTACCGCAGGCACCTCCATTAGAACCCCCAGGCGTTGGCAGGTTCCAGGAAATTCCTCCTCTCTTCCGCGCAGCCAACCGTCAATCCCCCCAAACCAGCTCGGGCGCGAGGCCGGCGTGCTCCTGCTCCTGTTGAAGCTCCCGCTCCCGCTCGGGGGAGACGAAGCGGCGCTTCATCCACGCCCCCAGATCGTCAAAGTAGGTGTAGGCCACCGGCACGACGACCAGCGTCAGCAGCGTGGAGGTGATGAGGCCGCCGATCACGGCGCGGGCCATCGGGGCCCGGAAGCCGCCGCCCTCGCCCAGCGCCAGCGCGATCGGCAGCATCCCGAAGATCATCGCCAGCGTGGTCATCACGATCGGGCGGAGCCGCACCTGCCCGGCCTCCACCAGAGCCGTCCAACGGTCCGCGCCCAGCGCCCGCCGCTCGTTGGCGTTGTCCACCAACAGGATCGCATTCTTCACCACCAGCCCCATCAGCATGATCACGCCGATCATCGACATCATGTTCAGCGTGTCGTCCGTCACCAGCAGCGCGAGCAGCACCCCGATGAGCGAGAGCGGCAGCGAGAGCATGATGGCGAACGGCTGCGTGAAGCTCTCAAACTGCGAGGCGAGGATCAGGAAGATCAGGATCACGGCGAGGAGGATCGCTTCCACGACGTATCCCGCGGTCTCCTCCAGCTGCTCCGTCTCGCCGCCCAGCTGCACGGTGTACCCCTCGGGCAGGTCCAGCTCGTCGAGCTGCGCCCGCACCAGCGACGAGGCCTCCGAGATGGAGAGCTCCGGCGCGGTGCTCGCCGAAACCGTGGCGACGCGCTGCAGGTCCTGGTGGTCGATCTGCGAGGGCGCGCTGCTCGTCCGGATGTCCGCGATCTGGCCGAGCGGCACGGTGATGGCCGCGCCGCCCTCGGCGCGCTGGGAGGTGGCGATCGGCAGCGAGGTGAGGCTCTCCAGCGAGGTCCGCCGGCTCGGCTCCACCTGCACCACCACGTCCCGCTCCTCGCCCGTGGGATCCTCCCAGCGCGTCGCGGTCTCGCCCGCCAGCAGCGGCCGTACGGTGGAGGAGACGACCCCGATGTCCAGGCCCAGCTCGTTCGCCTGGTCGCGGTCCACCTCGATGCGGTACTCCGGGCGCGGAGCGCCCAGGGAGCTCTCGACGTCCACCACGCCGGGGATCACCTTCATCCGGGCCAGGACGTCGTCCGAGAGGCGCTGCAGGTCGGCCACCTCGGGTCCACGCAGGTTGACCATCAGCGGCTTCTGCGGCCCGCCGACGTTCCCGGCGTCGAGCACCGAGATCTGCACCCCGAAGAGCCGCGTCAGCCGCCCGCGGACCTCCACCATCATCTCGTCCTGCGAGAGCGGACGCTCCCCCGGCGGAAGCAGGTTCACGTATACGTTCCCGGCCGTCACGGTCCCCGTGACGCCCGCGCCGACGGTGGTGTAGGTGTACTCCACCCCCTCCACCCCGTCGAGCACCGCGCCGATCTGCTGCGCCTTCTCGCGCGTGTAGGCGAGCGAGGAGCCCTCCGGAGTCTCGAAGGCCACGTTGAACTCCGAGTTGTCGGAGTCGGGCATGAAGCCGCCGCCGATGAAGGGGAAGAGCGCGAAAGCGCCGAGGAAAGCACCGGCCGCGAGCGCCATGGTGGTCTTGCGGTGCCCGAGGGCCCACTCGATCACCCGGCGGTACCTCCCCGCCTGCGCGTCGAACCAGGCGTTGAAGCGCCCGATCGTGCGCGTCACCGCATTCCCGCCGCCGTGCCCCGGCTCGTGCGGGTCCACTCCCCACCACGCCGAGAGCATCGGAGTCAGGGTGAAGGAGACGAAGAGCGAGACGAGCACCGCCCAGGCGACCGTGAGGCCGAACTGATAGAAGAAGCGCCCGATGATCCCGCCCATGAAGGCCACGGGGACGAAGACCGCCACGATCGAGAGGGTCGTCGCCATCACCGCCAGGAAGATCTCCTTGGTGCCGACGGCGGCGGCGGTGAAGCGGTCCACCCCCTTCTCTCGGTGGCGCACGATGTTCTCGACGACCACGATCGCGTCGTCGATCAGGATGCCGATGGAGAGCGAGAGCCCCATCAGCGTCAGCACGTTGAGCGTGAAGCCCAGCGCGTTCATCAGCACGAAGGAGCTGATCACCGAGACCGGCAGCGCCAGCGAGGTGATGGCCGTCGCCTTCCAGTCGTTCAGGAAGAGCATCACCACGATTACCGTGAGGATCGCGCCGAGGATCAGCTCGTGGATCACGTCGGAGACCGACTGCCGGATGCCGACGGAGTTGTCGCGGATCACCTGGAGCTGCACCCCCTGCGGGAGCCGCTCCCGAAGCTCGCCGATCGCCTCGATGACGCCGTCGGCCACCTGCACCGTGTTGGCGCCGGAGACTTTGAGCACGTCGAGCGAGACGGCGCGCTGGCCGTTGATGAGCGCCAGCGAGCGCTCCTCCTCGGTGGCGTCCTCCACGCGCGCCACCTCGCCGAGCCGCACTGGTTGCCCCCGGCGGTTGGCGACGATCACCTCGCTGAACTGCGCCGCCTCCAGGATGCGGCCGGTGACGCGGACCAGCTGCTCCTGCGAGCCGCGCTCCACGCGACCCGCGGGCACCTCGAGGTTCTGCCGCTGCAGCGCCCCCATCACCTCCTGCGCCGAGACGCCGAGCGCCTGCATCCGGTCCGGCTGCAGGTAGACCCGCACCTCGCGCGTCAGCCCGCCGGCGATCTGCACCTGCCCGACCCCGCTGACCGACTCCAGCGCCCGCCGGACGTCCTCGTCCGCCAGCGTGGTGAGCTGCGGGACCGCAACGTCGTCCGACGAGAGCGCCAGCGAGATGATCGGCGAAGCCGAGGGGTCGAAGGTGCTCACCACCGGGGCCTCGATGTCGGTGGGCAGCTCGCGCCGCACTTGGTCGATCCTGGCGCGGATGTCCTGCGAGGCGAGGTCGCCGTCGCGGGAGAGGTCGAACTCGACGATGACCTGCGACACCCCCTCCAGCGAGACGGAGGTGATGCGGTCCACTCCCTCGACGGGGTTGAACGCCTCCTCCAGGCGCTCGGTGACCTCCCGCTCGATGGTCTCGGGCGAGGCGCCGGGATAGATGGTCTGCACCACCACCACCGGGATGTCCACCTCCGGGAACTCGTCGATCGGAAGCCGGTTGTATCCGAAGATGCCGAGCACCACGAGCCCCACCATCATCATGGTGGTGAAGACGGGCCGCCGGATGGCGACGCCGCTCAGCCCTCCGAGGAGGTGGGAGGTGCGCTGCTCCTGCTGTTCCCTCAGGTCGTTTCGTTCCGTCATGTCACTCCTCCTCGCCCGCGGGGGACGGCGCAGCCGCGACGCCGACCCGGACGCGGATCCCCTCCTGGATCGCTCCGGGCGCCACCACCACCTGCTCGCCCGCCTGGAGGCCGCCGGTGATCGCTACCACCCCGCGGGCCTCGTCGCGGCTGCCGACCGTCACCGGCCGCTTCACCACCACGCCGTCCTCCACCGCCCACACGAAGGTTTCGTCGCCCTGCCGGCGCAGCGCGGCGCTCGGAACGACCACGGCCTCGGTCTCGCCGCCGGAGAGGATGCGGCCGGTGGCGAACTGCCCGCCCACCAGCGCGCGGTCGCGGTTCGGGAGGCGGACGTAGACACCCACCTGCCGGGTCGCCGGGTCGGCCGTGGGCTCGACGCGCGCCACCTCGCCGCGGAAGGTGCGGCCCGGGTGGGCGGTGAGCGAGAACTCCACCGGCTGCCCGGCGCGCACCCGTGCCGCCTGGTTCACCGGAACGCGGCCGGCGAGCTCCAGGTACTCGGTGTTCACCACGGTGAAGAGCGCCTGCCCCGGGTTCACCGCCTCGCCCTCGCTCACCTCGCGGTCGCTGACCTCGCCCGCGATGGGCGCGGTCACCGTAGCCCGCCGGGCCTGCTCGCCGGCGCCGGCGGCCTGCGCCTGGGCCGCGGCGAGCTGGGCCTGCGCCGATTCGAGCTGCGCCTGCGCGCCTCGGAAGTCGATCTCCGACATCGCGCCGGCGTCGTAGAGCGTGCGCGCCGACTCCAGTTGCCGCCGGGCGAGCGCGAGCTGCGCCTCGGCCGCGGCGACGCCCGCCCGCGCGCCGGCGGCCTGGCTGCGGATCCCCTCCGCCTCGATCACCGCCATCACCTGGCCGCGCGAGACCGCCTGCCCACGGTCCACCCGCAGGTTCGACACCTGCCCCGGAACCTGCGCCCGCACCTCGACCACCTGGTATGGGTCCAGCGACCCCGTCAGCGAAACCCCGGAGCTGAGCTGCGAGCGCTCCGCGAGGGCCAGGTCCCCGGCGCCGAACACCACCTCGGGCGCGGGCGCCTCGGCCGCCTCGGCGCCCTCCTCCGGCCCCCCGCAGGCCGCCAAGCCGAGGAGGAGCGCCGCCGCCGCGACCGGCCGCCCCTTCCGGATTCCGTCCATGAAAGCGTTCATCCCGATCTCTCAGTCTCTTGAAGTGTTCAGCGCCGCGCGACGGGGATCCCGAAACGGCTCGGGAGCCCGTCCGCCGAGGGACCCACCAGGGAGCGCGTCAGCCCGGCGTCGGCGATGTAGAAATCCGTGACGGCCTGCGCCTGGTTCGTGCGCGCCTGCAGCAGCGAGAGCCGCGCGTCGTTCACCTCCAGCTGCGTGGCCAGCCCCTGCTCGTAGCGCAGGACGGTGAGGTCGTAGACCCGCTGCGCGACGTCGGCCGTGCGCCCGCGCGCTTCGATGGCCGCGAGGGCGCGCTCCCGCTCGCCGCGCGCCTGCTCGTACTGCAGCTGCACCGACTCGCGCAGCTGCGAGAGCTGCAGCCGCGACTGCTCCAGCTCCACCTGCGCCTGCTCCAGCTCGGCGGTGCGCCGCAGCCCCGTGAAGAGAGGGACCGATACGTTCAATCCGACCGTCCAGTCGGTTCGCCAGTCGCCCTCGAACTGGAAGGGATCCGTCGGGAAGAGCTGCCGGCCATAGTTCATCTGCAGGGCGACGTTCGGGAGGAAGGCTCCCTGCGCGACCCGCACCTGCTGCCGGCGGATCTCCACCTGCTCCTGGGCCGCCTGCAGCGTGGCGCGCTGCGCGACCCGCACCTCGGGGGAGAGCTCGGCCGCCCGCAGCTCTTCGGAGGTCGGGGCCACCAGCTCGGTGGTCAGCGCCACGGGCTCGCCGAGCGGGAGGTCCACCAGGCGCTTGAGGTTCAGCATCGCCAGCTCGGCGGCGTTGCGCGCCTCGACCTGCTGCGGGCGCAGGTTGTCGCGTGAGACCTCGGCGCGCATCACCTCGAGCTCGGAGGCCCGCCCGGCCTTCAGCCGGAGCCGCTCCTGCTCGAGGAAGCGCTCCGCCTGCGCGAGCGCCTCGCCGGAGATCTCCTCCATCCGCCCGGCGAAGAGCGCCTGGTAGTAGGCGGTGCGCACCTGCAGCTCGATCTCGGCCAACTGCTCCGCGAGGCCGAGCTCTGCGCTCCGGCGGTAGTTGCGCGCGATGTTCATCGCCGCCCCCACCCGCCCTCCCGAGTAGAGGAGCTGCGAGCCGGAGAGCGACGCCGTATAGGCGTTCTCCTGCCCGAAAGGAAGGTCCGAGAAGAGCCCGCCGATCCCGGCGAGACCCGCCAGGGGCGTCCTGTCCTCCAGGTAGCTCACCCGCTGCTCCAGGGGCGCCGTCGGATCCGGCTCGAAGCGCAGCGAGTCGGGGAGCTGAAAGCCGCCGCCCCCGGTGTCGAACGCCGAGGCGAGGGTTTTCGTGTAGCCCAGGCTCGCGCTGACCTGCGGGAGGGCCTGTGCCCGCGCGCCGGTCACCTGCGCCCGGGCGAGGGCCACCTGCGACCGCGCCAGCCGCACCTCCTCGCTCTGCTGCGTCGCGCGACGCACCGCCTCTTCGAGGCTGAGCCCCGTGGGGGCCTGCTGCGACGCGAGGGACTCCGGGACGGCGGCGGTGAGCGCCGCGGCCACCATCCACCTTGCTCTTGCTCTCATCTCGTATGCCTCCAGGGCCCGCGAGGCCCGGTCCGATCAAATGGATTTCAGCGTTTCTGTCCACTCGTCGCCGCGGCGACGGCGACGCCGTCCTCGTGCTGCCGCCAGCGCTCCAGGAGCCGATCGGCGCCGTCGATCAGGAGCAGGTAGAACTGCTCCGCGCGGATCAGCCGATCACGCCCCACCTCCATCTCCTCCGGGAGAGCGGCCGCGCCCTCCGTGAGCGCCTGCCGGACCTCCTCCCACTTCCGCTGCGCCGAGCGGAGCATGCGGTCCCAGGCGCCCGGCCCCATCTGGTAGAAGTCCCGCCGGTCGCCGGGAGCGCTGGTGCGCTCCACCAGACCGAACCGCTCGAGCATGCGGGCGTTGGTGCTGACCGACGCCTTGCTGACCTGGAGCCTCTCCGCCAGCTCGTCCAGCGAGAAGGCGCCCTCGTGGACCAGAAGGAAGCCGAAGATCCGCCCCGCGATGCGGGGAAGCCCCTCGGACTCCATCATCAGCCCCATCCGTTCGACGAAGTTCTGGACCGCCTCGTGCATTCTCGCTCCTGTCGAAATCGGGAGTCTTCCGACAGGAAATCTACCCAATTCATTTCGTTCAGTCAATACTGAACGCAAGAAACGTTTTCGCGGGTGAACGCACCTCCCGATCCCCTACGCGCTCTGCCGAGGCCCGGTTTCAGCCCCGCGCCGGGAGGCGAAGGAGAGAGCCCGCAGAATATTCCTCGTTCTCCCGCCGGACATGGGTCGGACGACCCATGTCCGGTCCCCGCGCCATCTCCGGCCCTGGACGCGCGGAACCCCCCGGCGGTGCACCGGGGGGTTCCTTCTTGCTCCTTCATCTTCCGCGGCTCGCCGGCGGCTCCTGCCCTGCCCGCACCGTCCATCCGCGGCCCCTGCCGGGGCGGGGCGGCCGCGAGGGCGCGAGCGAGCCGACCGGCGGGGATCGATCGGTCAATGGAAGCAGATCTCGTACTGCGAGGCGGAGTACTGGGCGCTGGCGAGCGCGGGGCTGGCGGACTCCGTCGCCGGGATCGGGGTGACGTTGCTCCAGCCGCACTCCGCGCAGCGGAGCAGCTTCGGATCGCTGTTCCACTTCTTGGCCGCACACTTCGCATGAGCCGGTTCTCGCGAGAGCCCCCGCCGCCCGCGGCTTCGAGCGACGGGTCCACCGGGAGATCGCCGGGCATCCGTCCGCGCCGCAGAGCCCCCGGAGAGCCGCGCTCGTTGCGCCCCGCCGCGCCTTCCTTACCTTGCTCTGTCGCCCCCCCCGCCCTCGGGGCGCACCTCTTCCACCCCGGAGACGGAGCCTCGATGGAGGCCGGAACCGACGTCCGAGGATTTCGCGAGGCGGGGCACCGCCTCATCGACCCTTTCGCCGGCTACCTGGAGGAGGCGGAGGATGGTCCGCTCTTTCCGGACGCGCCGCCCCATGAGCTGTTCGGGTCGCTCGCCGAGAAGTGTCCGCGCGTCGTCGCCACCCTGCTTGTACCGGATCCGGAATGCTCGTGCGGCTGATCGAGGTCCCCTACGACTCGGGGCATTGGGGAGCGCGCATGGGGCGGGGTCCGGGCGCGCTCCTCGCCGCCGGCGCCGAGGAGAGGCTCCGTGACGCGGGACATCCGGCGGAGGCGGAGCGTCTCTCCCTCTCCTCCCCCTTTCCCACCGAGGTGGCGACCTCGTTCCGCCTCTGTTGGGTCCTTTCGGAGCGGGTGAAGGCCGCCGCCTGGCGGAGCCGCTTCCCGCTGGTGCTGGCGGGGAACTGCCTCTCGGCGGTAGGCGTGCTCGGGGGGCTTCGCTCGACGGAGGTCGGGATCGTCTGGCTGGACGCGCACGGCGACTTCAACACGCCCGAGAGCTCCACCAGCGGCTTCTTGGACGGAATGGCCCTCTCGGTGGCGACGGGGCGCTGCTGGAGCGGGATGGCGCGGGAGATTCCCGGCTTCCGGCCGGTCGCGCCGGAGCGGGTCCTCCTCGTCGGGGCACGAGATCTGGATCCGACCGAGGAGGCGGAGCTGGACGCGGCCGGTGTGGCGCGTGTGCCCCCCGCCGCGATCGGCCGCCTTCCCGCCGCGCTTGACGCGCTGCGGGAGCGGGTGGGGGAGGTCTACCTGCACGTGGACCTCGACGTGATAGACGCCGGGGAGGACCGGGTCAACGGGTTCGCCGGCCCCGGAGGCCTCCCGCTCGCCCGGGTGCGGGAAGGGATCCGCGCCGTGCACGCGCGCTTCCGGGTTCGCGCGGCCACCCTCGCGGCCTACGACCCCTCGCACGACCCCAGCGGGCGGGTCCGCGCGGCGGGACTGGAGATTCTGCGGGAGCTCCCCGGCGGCTGAACGGGATGACGGCTTCCCGACGCGGGGGCGGGCCGACAACACCGGGAGGCTACGCCCTCACGCCGCGTGAAGGCCGAGGGAAGGCCCTTTTCCGCCGCCCCCGGGTGGGATAGCTTGCGTCCCGTTCCCCTTCGTCCCGTCCCTCATCCCGCGCCGAGCCATGTACCGATCTCTCCCGATCCTGCCCCTCCTCCTCCTCGCCGCGATCCTGGCGCCGGGAGCGGCCCGCGCGCAGACGATGCAGGTCCGCGCCCTCAGCCTCGACGGGGCGAAGCGGATGGCCGCCGCCGCCGAGGCCGAGGCCCTCCGGAACCAGTGGCCGGTGGCGATCGCCGTCGTGGACGCCTTCGGCGGCCTGGTCTACTTCCAGCGCATCGACGGTACTCAGCCCGCGAGCCTCGACATCGCGGTCCAGAAGGCGCGCACGGCGGCGCGGTTCAAGCGGCCCTCGAAGGTGCTGGAGGATGCGGTGGCGGCCGGCCGCACGGGGCTGCTCGGCGTCGGGGACATGCTCCCGCTGGAGGGAGGGATCCCGGTGACCCTCGACGGCGAGGTGATCGGCGCGATCGGGGTGAGCGGGGTGACCTCGCAGCAGGATGCGCAGGTGGCGCAGGCGGGTCTGGCGGCGCTCTCCCGGTGACTCCCGCGGTGCTGGCCGCGCGGCGCGAGCGGGTGGACTTCGAGCTGCACGAGTACGCGCACGATCCCGGAACGGCTTCGTACGGGCACGAGGCGGCGGAGAAGCTGGGCGTCGACCCGGAGCGCGTGTTGAAGACCCTGGTCGCCACGGTAGACGGCGAGCTGGCCGTGGCCGTGGTGCCGGTGGCTCGTTCGCTCGACCTCAAGGCGCTGGCGGATGCGCTCGGCGGGAAGCGCGCCGCCATGGCCGACGCCTCCGATGCCGAGCGAGCCACCGGGTACGTGACCGGCGGGATCAGCCCGCTCGGGCAGCGCCGCCGTCTCCCCACCGTCGTGGACGCGAGCGCGCTGCGCTGGGAGAGCGTGTACGTCAGCGCGGGCAAGCGAGGGCTGCAGATCTCCCTCGCCCCCGCGGACCTGGTGCGCCTCTGCCGGGCCCGCCCCGCCGGAGTCGCCCGGTAGGCCCGTCGCGGCCGGGCGTCGGCCCGCGCGGCGGGCATGCTCCCGCAGAGCAGGACGCCGGCCCCCGAGCGGGAGCCGGCGTCCTGGCGCGCCGAGACCCGGTCCGCCTAGCCGGTGGCTCCCGAGAGCCGCGCCTGCAGCGTCTCGACGATCTCCCTCTCCAGCACCCCCCTGGTCGTGCAGCGGAGGGCGTTGTTGTTGTGGGCGGGATCCCGCGCCGACGCCTCGAGCTGCGTGTCGACGGAGATCCCGCCGCCTTCGGAGGGCTGGACCTGGGTGACCACGCTCACGGAAACGCTGTAGATGTTGGCGTACAGCCCGGCCAGTCCGCTCCCGCAGTCGAGATAGCGGGAGGGCCGGGACTTTCCGATCCGGCTCAACCGGTTGTCCGCCGTCCCCAGCATCAGGGTGCGGGGGTCCACCATCGTGACCGGGACGCCCAGCTCCCGGTACACCTCCGGCAGCGCCTTCCACGCCGCCTCTACGGTCCCGTCCACCAGATCGGTGCTGACGCTGCGCTCGACGATCTGGGAAATGCTGTAGGTCACCCCCTCCCCCGTCTCGATCTCGGTGGTCGTGTGCTGGACGTCCGAGGTGCGGGCGAGGCCGGACCGGGAGGACCCGCAGCCGCCGAGCAGCAAGAGGGCGAGGAGCGGAAGCGGACGCATGGGCGACCTCCTCGGGAAGGTGGGAAGAGAAGGCGGGACGGCCAGGCAGCGGCCGTCGTTTCCCCAACATGCGTCGCCGATCCTGCGGCCGCAATGCTCCGTCCCATGCGCGGCGGGACACGCTTCCCCGCGGGAGCCCGACCGCGCGCCCGCACCGCCTGACCGCTGGTGTCGGGGCCCCGCTCCCCCCTCCGCGGTTTCCCGGTGCTCCGCGGGTCGGTACCTTGTCCCCTCCGGTCCTGCCGCCCCGCCGCGGCTCCACCCGATCTCCATCGGCGCGATGACGCAGCGGCTCTACTATACCGACGCCTACCTCCGCTCCTTCGAGGCCCGCGTGCTGGAGGTCTCCCCCGACGGGACGCGCGTCTATCTCGACCGGACGGCCTTTTACCCCAGCTCCGGCGGCCAGGCTTTCGATACCGGCTCCCTCGCCGGGGTCGCGGTGGTGGACGTCGTGGACGAGGGAGAGCGGATTGCCCACCTCTTCGCGGTCCCTGCGCCCGCCCCCCTGGCGATCGGGTCCGCAGTCGAGGGACGGGTGGACTGGGGCCGGCGCTTCGACCACATGCAGCAGCACACCGGACAGCATCTCCTCTCGGCGCTGCTGCATGAGCGCTTCGGCTGGAAAACCGTAAGCGTCCACTTCGGGGCGGGGTCGTCGAGCCTCGACCTCGACGTCGGCGGGGTTCCGCCGGAGCGGATCGAGGAGGCGGAGCGCGAGGCGAACTCCCTCGTCTTCGCGAACCTCCCGGTGTCGGTCTCGTTCGAGGAGGCGGACGTGGCGGAAGGGCTGCGGAAGGCCTCGGGCCGGGCGGGCACGCTGCGCGTCGTCGCCATCGAGGGGCTCGACCGCGCAGCGTGCGGCGGAACGCACGTCCGCGCCACGGGGGAGATCGGACCGATCCTGATCCGCGGCGTGGACCGGGTGAGGAAGTCGGCGCGCCTGGAGTTCGTCTGCGGGATGCGCGCGGTGGCCCGTGCCCGCGCGGACTTCCTCGCGCTCTCCGGGATCGCCCGCTCGCTCAGCACCTCGCTGGACGAGGCCCCCGCCGTGGTGGAGGGCCAGGTGGAGCAGCACCGCGCCGCGCTCGCGGAGCTGAAGGGAGCGCGGCAGGAGCTGGCGGAGGTGCGCGCCCACGCCCTGGCCGACGCGGCGGAGCCCAACGCGGCCGGCGTTCGGTGGATCGTGCTCCGCGAGGCCGCCGGGGGCGCCGAGGCACTGCGGGCCCTCGCGCTGGCGGTGGCGGCCCTGCCGGGGGCGGTACTTCTCGCCGCGATGAAGGAGCCGCCCTCGGTGCTCATGGCGGCCTCGCCGGACTCCGGGGTGGAGGCGGGGAGGGCGTTGAAGGAGGCGCTCACGGCGGTGGGCGGTCGGGGCGGCGGCTCGCCGCGCGTCGCGCAGGGGAGCGTCCCCGACGAGGAGGCGGCGAAGGCCGTCCTGGAAGCGTTGACGCGGACCGGCTGAGGGCGAGGCGACCGAGGGTCGCCATTGGGAATCGATCGCCGTGCGAGTGGAAGTGCGCGCCCCGCGGAGGCGATACGCTACGGCCGGATCTCCTCCGCGTGAACTCGGACCAACGCCCTGGGCGCACGGGGTAGGGGTCCGCTCCGAGAGCCGGGGCGGGAAGTGCGGCTCAGGCGGGGTTCGAGGGGGTGGTCGGCAGGACAGCCTCGGCCAGGATCACGTCGCGCTGGTGCACGGCGAGGCCGATCCCCGCTCCCGTTCCGGGCGTGCCGCCCGCGAGGAGCAACGAGTGGATGCCGGCGTTCTGAAGCTCCGCCTGCGCGGCATCCGCCGCGCACTCATCCGCGTATGCGCGGATGACGACCAGGTCGTTGGACATCGATTCCGTGGATGATGAAGTACTCCGCCGTTCGGCACCCTTCCCGGCCGCGGGGTGGTTCACCTAAAGCACGATCCATTCCAGCTTTCGGCCGGAGCTCAGGCCGATTCGTCCGCTGTAGGGCCGTACATGGGAGGGAGTGGAATGTCCAGCAGACGCAGGTAGACGCTGAGCTGGCCCCGGTGGTGGACCAGGTGGTTGATGCCCATACCGCGGATCACCGCCAGCCGCGGCATCTGGAGGACTACCTCGCCGGCTCGCGTGAGGGTCCAGGGATCGCTCAGCGCCGAGTCCTCCATCCCCTCCATGGCGGCCCTGAGTGCGGCCACGTTCTCGTCGAAGAGGCGCAGCAGCTCCTCGCGGCCAGCGGGCACGTGGGCGCCACCCGGAGGAACCGAGGCGAGGTCGAACTCGTCCTGCTGGATGGTGGTGCGCTGCCAGAAGAGCAGGTTGGAGATGTGTCCCGCGAGCTGTCCAAGGGTGAAGGACCGGGCGTGGGGCCGCCAGGAGAGGTGCTCGTCCGGGACTCGCTCCAGGAGCCGGCGGGTGGTGGCGAGCTCGTGCCAGAGGTCGCCGAGGGCGAGGCGCTTCAGCGAGGGTACGGCGGACGGATCGGTCATGGGGACTCCAGGTGAGGAGTGAGCGTGCCGGGAAGGAATAGAGGAAGCACCGCCGCCACACAACCGCCCTCTCTCAGCCCGTGACCCCCGGCCTTCCCCGCACGGTCATCATGGTGGCGAGCATCGTGGCGACGTGCCGCTCCTCCCCGTTCGTCACCATCACGGCGTCGCCCTCGCAGACGGTGACGGTACGGCCCGCCCTCACTACGCGGGCGCGGGCGACGAGCCGCTCCCCGGCCGCGGGGGCGAGCAGGTTGGTCTTGAATTCGATGCTCAGCACCCCGGCCTCTGCGGGCATGAGGCTGGAGGCGGCGTAGCCGCAGGCGCTGTCCAGGACGGTGGTCACGATCCCGGCGTGCAGGAAGCCGTGCTGCTGCGTCAGCTCCTCGCGGAACGGGAGCTCGATCTCGACCTCCCCCGGGTCCACTCGCGAGAGGCGGGCGCCGAGGGTGTGCATGACGCGCTGCTTGTCGAAGCTCTCCCGCACGCGAGAGGCGAAGGCGGGGTCCCGGGGCTCGAAGGTCACGGCGCGGGTCACGGGCAGGTCACGCGGGCACTCTCCACCCGCACGGCCTTGTCGGTGAAGAGCGAGAAGCGGTTCGAGAGGAGGAGGGCGTACTGGCCGGGGCCCGGCAACGGCACCTCCAGCTCCACCGACGAGGTGCGCCCGCTCTCGAAGAGGGCGGCGGGATGGATCCCGTCGTGCCACTGGTCGTATCCCTCCTCGTCGAAGAGGAATACGTCGACGTCCCGGTCGCCCCCCGCGACGCCGCTCACCCGCCCGGTGAAGGTGCAGGCGCGGGGGTCGGACACCGCGAAGGTGGTGTCGAAGTGCTCCCCCGCGTCGATGTCGAGCGTCTCGAAGTCCATCAGCGAGAGGACCAGGGGCGGCGGCGCGGAGGGCTCCTGGGTGAGGCCGAAGGGGTTGCCGAACAGCCCGTTCGGCGGCACCATGCCGATCCCCTCCGCCAGCAGGTACGCCACCGCCGCCAGCGCGCCTCCTCCAAAGACGACCTCCGCGCCGCGCAGCACCGTCGCCAGGAGAAACCCCGGTTCCTCCCTCCGGCTCCGGGCGGGCGCGAGCTCACGGCCGCAGAAGCGGCAGACCACCGCCGCGTCCTGGATCGCCTCGGCGCAGTACCGACAACGCTTCATGATCGGGATCGGGCAAGGGTACGTCCGGCGGGAGGGGCTGGCTCGCTCCGCCCCGCCGCCACCCCCATGCTCGCATACCCCGGGTGCCGGCCCCGGGTCCGGGAAGGGCGGGGAGGCTCAGGCCCATGCGCATGCGGCGACGGGAAGCCAGCGCGGCCTCGCGGAGGCGGAACGCTCGTCGAAGAGGGTGTCCGAAATCTCGGCGATCTCCTCCGCCTCGCGCCAGGCGCTCTCCAGCTCCGCCAGCTCCCCCTGCAGCGCCTCCCGCTCCGAGTCCTCGTTGGCGGCCATCTCCAGCGCCAGCCGGTCCACGATGGACAGAACGGGGAGCGCCATCCGCGGCTCGGTCCCGATCGCGCCGCGGGCCCAGAAGGATCGGTGGGTGAGCATCAGCGCGAGCCGCTCCATCTCCGACGCATCTGCCCGGAGCGCCTGAACGTCCCGTGGCGCATCGGGGAGCCGGCCCCAGGAGGTTCGCAGCGCCAGGTGGGCGACGCGCGCGAAGTAGCCGTCGGGATTGCCGGCGTCGTCGAGCTTCCGAATCGCCGCCCGCACCTGCTCGGCGGCGATCCAGGTGCCGTTGAGCGCCGCCAGGAGCTTCCCCGCCGTGCGGATCCCGGCGTCCGAGTCGAGGCGGAGGAGGCCGGTCTCGTGGGGCACGGTGAGGCGCCAGGACTGCATCCGCTCGGGGCGCACCAGCTCCGCCGCGGCGGAGCTGGCGGTGGCGGATCACCGCCCTTCCGCCGGCCGGCAGCGGGACGAGGTGGACGATCCGCTCGGGCCGGCCGTGGATTCGCACCCAGGCCTGCAGGTCGTAGTCGAGCCGGAGAGCGGGCGCCACTCGCGAGACGGCCCGCAGAGCGCTCCCCATCAGGCGGCTGGCGCCGCCCACCGCCCTCTGCTTCGCCGCCTCCAGCCCGCCGGTGCCGGGGAGGAAGCGGCGCCCGTAGCGCCAGGCGGCCACCTCGGAGCGCTGCGCCTCGCCGATCCGGATCACCTCCAGCCCCGAGGGGAGCCGCGCCAGGCTGACCGTGTCGGTGGAGACCCGCAGGTGAGTCCGCCGGAGGAGGCGCTCGCACTCCTCGATCGCCTCCCACCTCTCCTCCAGCGGAGAAAGGTTCCAGCACCCGCACCGGGTACACACCACCCAGAGGCGGCCGCGCTTCGCGTCGAAGGCGAGGCGCAGCCCCACCGGGAAGACGCCGATCTCCTCGTTGAGGCCCAGGTGCTCGTTGCACGTCAGGCAGGTCGCGTACATCCGGAAACTCCTCGGGGGGGGCGGGGCTCGAAGCGCCCCGGCGGCTCGGGGCTCCGCGTGGAGAAAGAGGAACTCCGGCCGATACTCGAAGCTAGGAGAGAGCGTTCCTCCAATAACTCCGCAGGACCTTCAGTCTTCGGCACGAGCCGCCGCCCTCCCCGCCGGTCCTCATCATCGCTCAATTTACCTCTCGGCACCAGGAGCCGTTTCATGCAGGCAGGAACCAGGGTCGTGATGGCTCACCCGAATGGCTTCGCCACCATCACCGGCAGCGGCGGCCGGTTCGTGGGCTGGATCCCAAACGGGATCGGCGGCAACATCTACCTCCTGACGCCCGACCGGGAGCACGCGCTCGTGAACTTCGCGGGGCAGCTCCTCGCCACCGTCGCCGTGGAGCACCTGCGCGTCGAGCCGCTCCCGGCCGTCGCGCCGGCGGCCTGAGCCGCGCGCCGATCCGGCGAGGGCGACTCCCTTGCTCGGCCGGCTCCTACCCCGCTTTCCGGTCTCCGACGAAGCCCGAATCAGCAGCTGCACGGGGGGTTCGCCCCAACCTTGCAGTACCCCGTAGGGCACGGCGGCCGCGCCCCACGCCGGCCGTCCCCGCCGCGCCCTCCGGCGCGGCGCCACCCTCGGAGAGGCTGGTCTCCATGGACGAAGTCCGCATCTCCAACGACGCGACCTACTCGCCCGTCGCGCTCACCGACGTGATGCTCGCCGCCCCGCTCGTCTCGCGGGTGCTGCTCGGCGCCACCCTGCCCGGGCGCGTGATCCAGGTCGCCGCGCTCGGAGCCTACGCCGTCAGCGCGATCCAGGACTGGGCGGAACGGCAGGGAGTGCGGAAGGTCGACTTCCTCCCGGAGTTCGGCGCCGACGTGCAGCACCTGCCGGAGATGCCGCGCGAAACGCGCGAGTCGGAGGTGCGCCTGCTCGTCCAGCGCCTCGACGACGGCTTCACTCCGCGCCGGATCCCCCGCGAGGAGCTGGCGGTCGCCATCGACGGCCACCTCACCGCCTATCTCGCCGGGATCACGGGGCAGCGGGTCGAGACGAGCCGGCAGGTGCGCAGCTTCTCCCTCGCCAAGCTCGTGTTCCCCTTCGCCCTCGGCTCGTACGACCTCCTCTCGGGCGACGTGTCCATCTTCAAGGACACGGGGATCTTCGAGCCGCACATCATCGCGCACGAGTTCGTGCACCGGAAGGGGTACTGGCGCGAGCTGGAGGCGCAGGCGCTCGCCTATCTCTCCATGACCGCCTCCGGGGATCCCCTCCTGGTGCAGGCGGCGCTGGCCGAGCGGCTCCACCGCAACCTCTACGTCCTCTCCGGGGAGAGCGAGGCGGAGTTCCGGGAGCGGCTCGAAGGGCTCGAGCTGCGGCCCGACCTCAAGGTCCAGATCCTCCAGCTGCGGCCGCGCCTCGATCCGATGGTCCGCGGGGTGAGCAAGGCGATGAAGACGCTCTACGACGAGCGGATGCGGATCACGGGTCAGAACGGGGTCTCCGACTACGACCGCGGCTTCACGAACTTCCTCTACGCCTTCGAAACCAGCGCCACCGCGCGCCAGGTGCCGCCGCCCGCCGGAGCGCTGCACGCGCGGATCCGCGCGGCGATCGAGCCGGAGGCGGGCTCCGCGCCTCCCAGCCCGGACGAGCCCGGATCCTGAGTAACGCGGATTCGGCTTTTGTTCGGCACACGGATTGCACTGGAACGATCCCTGGACGGGATGGTGGGGAGGAGAGGGAAATCATTGCGTGACCAGGAGATCCGATGACCGACCGAAAAACGCAGGAGCATGCGGACGAGAGCAACATGCAGAAGGATCCGGACCGCTGGACCACGGGCGACGAGCCGATGACGGGAGCTCAGCGCTCCTATCTCCACACGCTCGCCGAGGAGGCGGGCGAGGAGGTGGAGGACGGGCTCACCAAGGCGGAGGCCTCGAAGCGGATCGACGAGCTCCAGGAGAGGACCGGCCGCGGGAAGGAGTAGCGCGCCGGTAGAACCGTTCCGACGCGCGAGAGGCCGGGCCTGCAGCGCAGGCCCGGCCTCTCGCGATGGGAGCGGGGCCGACGGGACTCGAACCCGCGACCTCCGGAGTGACAGTCCGGCACTCTAACCGACTGAGCTACGGCCCCTCGCCACCCACCCGGAACGAAAGATTCCCCGGCCGGGCGGCCACAACGATAACACGGTCCACGGCTTCTCACAAGCCGTCCCCGAGCGCCTCGCGCAGGAGAGCCTCCACGTCGCGCAGGCGGCCCCGGGCGTCGCGCTGCGTGGGGTCGGTGAGGTAGAGCAGGATCCCGTCGGCGACCTTCAGCGGGCGCAGCACCGCCCGCTTCCGCGCCAGGTCCGCGCCGCGCAGCTCACCGAGGGCATCGGAGACCCGCGAGCGGAGGTCGTCGAGGAGGTGCTGCAGTACCTCCTCGTCCTCCCGCTGCGGGTGGCGGAGCTCCCCCACCAGCTCGAGCGCCTGCTCCAGCACTCCGCGGAGTCCCTCGGGGACGCGACGGTTCTCGTTCATGCCCCCTCCTCCCTGGAGTTCCTTACGCTCGGCGGCGGCGCGAAGATCCCCGACCGCCCGCGCCTCCCCGAAGAAGTTCCGGCCCGACGCTATGGTTCCCCCAGCGCGGCGAGCGCCTCGGGGAGTGCGACCTCGACCCACTCCGCGTACATCCGTCCCGAGGGGTGGAGCCCGTCGGCGGCCACCAGGCCGGGCTCGGCAGCGGCGCGGCGGGAGATCGCCGTCACGTCCACGTACCGGACCCCCAGCTCGCGCGAGATCTCGCGGCTCGCCGCATTGAAGGCGTCGATTTCCGTCCCGATCCGCGCCCGGTCGCGTCCCTCCGCGAAGGGCGTCGCGCCCCAGTCGGGGATGGAGAGGACCAGCACCCGCTCCGGACTCCCGCCGGCGAGCGCGACGGCGCGCCGCAGCAGGGCGCGGAACTCGGGGCGGTACGCCTCGGCGGTACGTCCCCGGTACTGGTTGTTCACGCCGATCAGCAGCGACACGAGGTCGAAAGGACCGCGCGGGTCGGCCCGGTCGATCGCCGCGGAGAGCTCGTCCGTCGTCCACCCCGTGCGGGCGATGATGACCGGCTCTCCGATCTCCGCCCCCCGGGCCCGCAACGCGGCGGAGAGCAGCTCCGGCCAGCGCTCCTCCGGAGAGACGCTCTCGCCGATGGTGTAGGAGTCGCCCAGCGCGAGGAAGCGCGCGCGCGTGTCGTTCATGCCGGTGGATGCCGTGTGGGAGGAGCAGCCGACGGCGAGGGCCGTCGCTGCGGCCAGGAGGAGCGGCGGGAGCAGGGGACGGAGCGGCATGGGCGGTCGCGTCAGGGGAGTGGGACGGCGCTAGGCGAGCTCCGGGAGGTCCCGCCGCCGGAGCGGGTTCGGGTCCGCCGGCGGCGGGAATGGGGCGTGCAAGAGGTACGCCGGGAGGCGGGCCGCCCTCGGCGCCCGATCAAGGGCGCGGCGCGCACCGAAAGCGATCCGCGTCTCGGGCCCGCTCCGCCCGGCGCAGCGCGACGATCGCCGCGGCCAGCCAGGCGCCTCCGATCGCCGTCCCCGCCACCACGTCGCTCGGCCAGTGGGCGCCGAGGCGGAGCCGTCCGGCGACCACGGCGAGGAGCGCCAGGAGAAAGAGGGCGGCGATCGCCGCCCGCTCCGCGCGCGCCGGGGCCTGGTGGAACCAGAGGTGGCCCAGGTAGCCGTAGGCGAACACCGCCTGTACGGTATGGCCGGAGGGGAAGCTGCGAAAGATTCCGCCGGGGGAGCCGATCCCCTGGGCGATGAGCGTGGGACGGGGCCGGTCCCACGCGATCCAGCCGGTGGCGATCGGCAGGTACATGAGCGTGTAGCCGGTGAGCAGGGTCAGCGCCACGAGCGGGCGGCGGCGCCAGGCGGCCACGCCGGAGGCGTACAGGACCACCAGCCAGAGCACGAACCCGTTGGCGAGCCCCTCCAGCCAGAGCCCCAGGTTGAAGGAGAGGTAGGGCTGGGAGTCGATCCACCGCACGAAGCCGGGCTCCCAGGCGAGCGTCCCGGCGGCCTCCAGCGAACGCCCCGCCCAAACCACCGCCAGGGTGAAGCTCTCCACCAGCACCAGGCCGACGCCCAGCGAGATCCACCACGCCCGCCGCGACCGGGGCGGCAGCGCCTCCCAGTCCCGGTGGAGGCGCCGGAGGAGGCGCCGGAGCAGGACGGCGGCGGCCCAGCGCGGCGGCCCGGGAGAATCGCCCCGCGGCGGAGGAGGCCTCAAACCGCCGGCTCCGCCGCGCCGCTCCGCGGCGAGCCGGCGGGCGCCCCGTCCGGCCGCGGCAGGGGGTCCCGCAGCAGCCCGTCCATCGCCGTCCGGAACCAGGGGGTGAACGTCTCCGGAGCGTCGTCCACCTCGCGGGCGAGCCGCTCCATCGGCACCCACCGCCACTCCGCCACCTCCGCCGGGTCGGGCGCGGGGGCTCCCTCGTACCACCCGAGGAAGACGTGGTCGTACTCGTGCTCCGCCAGTCCGCCCCCCAGCTCCGCATGGTACACGAAGCCGAAGTGGCGGGTCAGGCCGCAGCGGAAGCCCATCTCCTCGAAGAGCCTCCGCTCCGCCGCGGCGCCGACCTCCTCGCCGGGACGCGGGTGGCCGCAGCAGGTGTTCGACCAGAGGCCGCCGGTGTGGTACTTCCTCTCGGCGCGCCGCTGAAGGAGCACCTCTCCAGCGGCGTTGAGCACGAAGACGGAGAAGGCGCGGTGCAGGACGCCGCGGGCGTGCGCCCACAGCTTCTCCTCGGAGCCGATCTCCCGGTCGTCGGGGTCCACCAGAATCACCCGCTCGTGGGTCGCGAGTCGCCGGTCGTCGGTCATCGGTCGTTCGTGACTCCTGGTTCGTGCTTCGTGATTCCTACCGTCAGCCGCCGTCCCTTCCAGCGCGGTCTCCCGGCGCGGTGGGCGGCGAAGGACTCGAGGGCGATCCCCGTCGCGAGGACGGCTCCGACGGGATGGAGGGCGACGGAGCGCCAGCCGAGGCCGCAGCAGCGCGCGGCCGCCGCCCGCAGCGCCGCCAGCAGCGCGAGCGCGAGCGCTGCGTGCGGCGCGCCCAGCAGGACGCCCGCCCAGGGGTACACCCCCACCAGCGCGAAGAGAGCGACCCCCGCCGCCAGCAAGGCCGGCCGCCCGCCAAGCAGCGGGTAGAGGTTCTTACTGAACCCCTCCCTCACCCGCGCCGCGTCGGAGTACATCTCCACCTCCAGCAGCCCGGGCGCCAGCACGGCGAGGAGGCGCCCTCCGCGGCGTTTCACGAGACGCCCCAGCGCCACGTCCTCCACCACCTCCGCGCGGACGGCGGCGTGGCCCCCTATTCGCTCGTAGAACGGGCGCCGGAAGGCGAGCCACTGCCCATTCGCCATCGAGAGCGCGGGCGAGCGGGTGGCGGGAACGAGCCGCAACGGGAGCGTCGCCGCCACCGGGAGCTGCGTCACCAGCGGGACCACCGCGTGCTCCACCCAGCCGCGCAGCCGCTGCCGCGGGATCGCCGTCACCGCGTCGGCCGTCTCCAGCAGGGCCACCGTCCGCGCCACCGCCTCCGGCTGCGCGAACACGTCCGCGTCGCAGAAGAGGAGCACCTCGCCGGCCGCCTCGCGCGCGAGCCGGTCGCATGCCCGGTTCTTCCCCAGCCACCCCTCGGGGAGGGAGCCGCCGCTCAGGAGCCGCAGGCGCGGGTCTCCGGACGCGAGGTGCTCCACGACCCTCGCGGTCCCGTCCGCCGAGGAGTCGTCCAGCACCAGGATCTCCAGGCGCGGGTAGCGCTGGGCGAGCAGGCGCGGGAGAGTGCGGGGGAGGACCTCCGCCTCGTCCCTCGCCGGGACGAGCAGGCTCACCAGGGGAAGCCGCTGCGGCTTCCCGGCGCGCTCCAGCCGCGGCGCGGTGGCGAGATTGAAGAGGGCGATCCCGAGCATGAGGGCCAGCAGCGCGCAGGAGGCGAGACCCAGCCACTGCATCACGCCTCGACCTCGCCCGCCGCGGAAATCCCGGCGCGGGAGGCCGCCGCCTCGGGGAGTGCGTCGTGGGCCGCCGGCCATTCGCGCGGCGTCCGTTCGCCGTGGCGGGCCAGGAAGGCGAGGATCCGGTCCAGCTCCGCCTCCACCCGACGCTCCAGCTCCCCGGCGTCTCCTCCGCCGTCGGCGTCCGTGAGGGGCGCGCCGGCCGAGGCGAGCAGGGTGGGGGCGGAGGCCCCCAGCGGCTCCAGGTGGATCCCCACCGGGAGGACCGTCAGCGGCCCGAGGCGCCGGGCGAAGAGCTCGACCCCGCGGCGGAAGCCGAGGGGGCGGCGGAAGGAGGGGCGGATCTCCCCTTGCGGGAAGAAGGCGACCACGAGATCGGGCCGCTCCTCCCGCCGCGTCCGCAGCCCGCGCAGCGCACGCGCCACCGAGGCGGGCGCGGAAGGGTCGATCCCGATCCCTCCGAGACTGCGGAAGAAGGGGCGCCGCTCCAGCTCCGAGCGCAGCATCAGGGTGTAGAGCGGCGCCCGGGGCCGCAGCCGGCGGTGGAGCTCGCGAAGCACGAAGCCGTCCCACCAGCTCACGTGGTTGGCGACCAGCAGGAGCGGAGCGCACGGAGCGGTTTCCGGCGGCAGCCCGGTCAGGAGCACCGCCCGGATACGGCGGCGCATCCAGGGAAGGAAGAAGAGCTCGAACCCCGCGAGCGCCAGCGGCGAGAAGCGGCTATCCATTCGCGGCCTCCGCGGCCTCCGCGGCGCTCCTCAGCTCGGCGCGCTCCGCCGGGTCCAGCCTCCCCTCCTCCAGCACGAAGCGGACGATGGCGCGGTACGCCTCCGCCGGAACCTCCGAGCGCGCCGAGGGGAGGAGCCGGGCGAGGGCGGCGAAGTCCTCGCGCACGCTCCACCCGCGGCTCAGCACGGAGGGAAGATAGAAGCAGCTCATCAGCCGGAGGTAGCGGACCTCGGCCACCTCGGGGTGGGCGGCCACCCCGGCGTCGAGGACCTCCAGCCCGCGCCGCAGGTGGCGCAGCTTGTTGGGGGGCCAGAGGGCGTGCTTGGCGCGCAGCGTGATCAGCGCGCCGCGGTAGGCCGCGAGCGTCGCCCCGACATGCTCGGGAGCCGAGGCGCTCAGGCCCGCGCGGAGGCGCTCGACCTCCCGCAGTCCCCGGTCGATGGCTCCCTCGTCCTCGACCGAGGCGAGGTAGAGGGAGCGCAGCCGCGACAGGTCCCAGGACGTGTCCGGCGCGGGGCCTTCCACCGCGCCGCCGGCGGGAGGGGTTTCCGATCGGGCGGGCATGGCGCCTCCGTGGAGCAGGATCAGCGCGAGCAACATCCCCGCGAGCCGTCGCGTCACGGCCCGCACACCAGCTCGCCCCCGCGGTCGCCGCGGCGGGGCGTGCGGCCGAGCTCGCGCAGCGCCCGTGTCGCGAGCACCAGCTTGGCGGGGGCGGAGGTGCTGGCGCGCTGCCGGAGGTTGTCGTACCCGCGGCGGCGGATCTCGCCGTGGATCCCCCGATAGACGAAGGCGGCGACGGCGACCGGGCGCCGCACGGGGACGGGAAGGGACGGGATCGCCGCGAAGGCATCGCGGTAGTCGGCCTCGGCGAGCTGCAGCAGCTCCTCGACCAGCGGCGGGTAGCGCGGATCGACGAGCCGCTCTCCGCGCGCCGCGGCGCGAAGCTCGGCGGGAGGGATCCCGTGCCGCTCCAGCAGTTGGAGCGGCAGGTAGATCCGCCCCCGGCGGGCGTCCTCCCCCACGTCGCGCAGGATGTTGGTGAGCTGCATCGCGTGTCCCAGCGAGGTGGCGCGCTCCAGGGCCCAGCGGTCGTGGACGCCGAAGAGCTCGCTCAGCCAGAGGCCGACGACGCCGGCGACGCGGTAGGTGTAGACGCGCAGCGCCGCGAGCGAGGGGTAGCTTTCGCCGCGCAGGTCCATCCGCATCCCCTCCGCCAGCTCCGAGGCGTACGCGAAGGGGACCTCCGCTGCGGCCGCCTCTCCCATCACCCGGTCGAGGAGGTCGATTCCCGTGGGCTCGCCGCCATAGGCGCGGCGCGAGAGCTCGACCCACTCCTCGAGCATCTCCTCCGCGACGGCCGCGCCACCCGCCCCGGGGCGGTCCACGAGATCGTCGGTGACGCGGCAGTAGGCGTACACCCGCGCCACCCGCTCGCGCTCGGCGCGGGGGAAGAGGCGCGAGGCGAAGCGGAAGGAGCGGCTGTGCCGCCCCAGGTAAACGCCCGCCTCTGAGGCGGGCGGGACCCGCTGCAGGAGGGAGCGGCTCGCCTCGCGGCGTCGGCGGGCTCCTCGTGCGGCTTCCTCCTGCAGCTCGACCGCGCGGCGGGTGCGCTCCAGCCAGGCGAGCAGCAGACCCTGCAGGATCGGGCTCTCCCCAAGAGCCTGCGCCAGCTCCACCCGAAGCCCCTCCGCCGCCGCCTCCAGCCGGGAGAGGCAGCGGCGCAGGGCACTCCCTCTCCCGCTCGGGGCGGCGAAGGCGGCGAGCACCTCCTCCGGCGGCCGGCCGAAGGAGGGGTCCGCCAGCTCGATGAGCGGCCAGGTCCAGCGGGACTGCAGGTAGTCGGCCAGCGGCGGCTTCCCGGTGTCGGCGGCGGGACAGTAGTCCAGGAGATCGTCCACCATCTGGTAGAGGAGCCCGAGGCGCCTGCCGAGTTCGGAGAGCTCGGGCACCGCGTCCCAGCCGCCGATCAGGGGTGCGGCGGCGAGGGCGCACCCGAGCAGCTCGCCCGCCTTCCCGGTGGCGATCTCTCGGTAGCTGGCGAGGTCGAGCGGCCCCCCTGCGGCCTTGCCCTGCGCGATCTCCCCGGCTACGGTTCGCTCCACCGCCCGGGCGAAGAGGTTCACGAAGGCGGGGCTCCCGGTTCGGGTCGCCACCCGGTACGCGGCGGTGAGGAGGTGGTCGCCGTGCACCAGCGCGGCTCCGGCCCCGCGCTCCGCCGCCAGGGTGAGCTCGCCCCGGCGGGTGCTCGCTCCGTCCACGATGTCGTCGTGGACGAGAGAGGCTTCGTGGGCGAGCTGCACGGCGAGCACGCCGTTCCAGAAGGCTTCGGAGACCGCCGCCTCTCCCAGACGCTCCGCCACCGCCAGCGCGACCAGCGGGCGGATCATCTGCCCCCGCAGCGGGAGCGGCGGCATCCCTTCGGCGGCGGCGGCCGCCGAAGCGGCGCCCAACGCGTCGCGGACGTGCGCCGCGGCTTGCTCCAGGACGTCGACCCGGGGATCCGCCGTGGCTCGCGGGATCGAGGCCATGCGGATCACGCGCCCCTGACTGGGTTCGGCCCGGCCGCCCCGGCCGCCCCGGCGGGCGAGGGGCGGAGCGCGGGGGAGGGTCGGCGGTGCCGCGCCAGCCGCCAGGCGATTCCCACCGTGGCGCCGAGGACCGCGAGGGTCGCGAGCACCGCCCCCCACAGCCCCGCCGCCGCGCTCATTCCCAGGGGGAGGAGGAGGTTCGCCCCGTAGAAGGCGGCGAGCCAGGGAAAGGGAAGGGCGGCGATCCAGCCGTCGGAGCGGAGCAGCGCCAGCGCGCCCATCAGGGCCAGCCCGGTGACGTACCAGCCGAAGAGGTTGAGCCAGGGCATGCCGTAGTAGGCTCCAGGGGCGCCCCAGACCCAGTAGCTCGTCGCATGGCTCATCGCGGGGTCGAGGCTCAGGTCCCACGCGAGCAGGACGGCCGAGGCGAGCAGAACCCGCCTCGCGAGCCGCTCGCGCCCGGGGAGCGCCAGCCGCGCCAGCGCGTACGAGGGGACGGCCATGAAGAACCAGCTCAGGGGGATGACCACCGGCACCCGCCCGAGCCACATCGGCTCCAGCAGCGCGCTGTAGCGGTAGTCGCCGAACGGAATGCCGTAGCCGGTGCCGAGCAGCTCGCTCCCAAGGCTGATCCCGTAGAGCACGGCGAAGGCGGGGAGCCAGCGAAGGCCCGCCCGCCGCAAGAGAAAGAGGGCGAGCACGGCGCCGGCGACCCAGATCTGTCCGACGGCGAAGAAGCGGAAGGCGGGTCCGTAAAAGCCCGCGACCTGCGGCACGCGGGGGAGCAGCTCCGGGTGGAGGCCGAAGGTGGAGAACCCCACGAGGGAGAGGGCGGTGAAGCCGAAGAGGACCCAGAGTCCCGCGTCCCGGGAGAGGGCGTACGGAGCCGGCTCGCGCGCTGCGCCCATGACGCCTCCATACGGGGGGAATGGAAAGGGTACGCCGCGCAGCGCGGCCGGCTCACGAATCGTTCCTACGATACTCCGGCGTATAACTATTGTCAAGGTAATTTGGGACCATTAAGTTGGACACCGGATGTACATTCCAAGCGGAAGCCATGGATTCCGATACCGACTCCCAGCCGCAATATCCGATCGGCGCGGTAGCCCAGCGGACCGGGCTGACCACGCACGTCCTGCGCGCCTGGGAGCGGCGCTACGGGCTGGTGGACCCGCGGCGCGACGAGAACGGCGTACGCCTCTACTCCAGCGCGGACATCGTCCGGCTGCGCCTGCTGCGGCGGGTCACCGAGTCCGGCCATCCCATCGGTCGCGTGGCGGATCTCGACACGGATCGTCTGGTCGCGCTGGTGCGGGAGGAGGAGCAGTCCGCGGCACAGGCGGGCGCTCCCCGCATCTCGGAGGTGGCGGACCGCTACATGGCGGCCTGTCTCGAGGCCGTCGAGGCGATGGACGGATCCCGCATCCATGCCGTGCTGATGCGGGCGGTGGTCGGGCTCGGCCTCATGGATTTCGTCGAAGGGGTGGTCTCTCCCCTGCTGCGGCGCGTGGGGGAGCTGTGGGAGGGGGGCGAGCTCTGCCCCGCGCACGAGCACCTGCTCTCGGTGTGCGTGCAGCGAGTGCTCGCCTGGCTGCTCGATACCCTCCCGAGCGCCCCCGGCGCTCCCCTCCTCCTCGCCACCACCCCATCGGGGCAGCGGCACGAGCTGGGCGCGATGCTCGCCGGGGTGGTGGCCGCCGACTCGGGGTGGCGCACCCTCTACTTCGGACCCGATCTGCCCGTGGGGGACATCGCGCACGCCGCGGAGACCACCGGCGCCGACGCCGTCGCCCTCAGCATGGTCTACCGCGCCGACGCGCCCTCGGTGGAGTCCGACCTCCGCGAGCTGCGCTCGCGGCTCCCGGGAGGCGTCTTCCTCTTCGTGGGCGGGCCCGGGGTCTCGCCCCAGCGCGAGAGACTGGCGGAGCTCGGCGTGGACTGCCTGGCGGACCTCACGGCGCTGCGGATCGCCCTGCAGGCGACCGGCAAGGTCCCGGAGGACTGATCGATGAGCATCGAGCGGGCGGTGGTGATCGGGAGCGGCTTCGGCGGTCTCGCGGCGGCGGTTCGGCTGCGCGCGATGGGGTACCGCGTCACCATCCTGGAGGCCCTCGACCAGCCCGGGGGGCGGGCCCGCGTCTTCCGGCGCGACGGCTTCACCTTCGACGCCGGCCCCACCGTCATCACCGCCCCCTATCTTCTCGAGGAGCTCTTCTCCCTCGTCGGGCGCGATCTACGCGACTACGCCGAGCTGGTGCCGGTCGATCCGTTCTACCGCGTCCTCTTCGCCGACGGCACCCGCTTCGACTACGTGGGGGACGAGGAGCGCCTCCTCGCGCAGATCGAGGCGTTCGAGCCGCGGGACGTGGACGGGTACCGGCGGCTCGCCGCGCACGCGGAGCGCATCTTCCGGGTCGGGTACGAGGGGCTCGCTGACCAGCCCTTCCACCGCGTCTCCGAGATGCTGCGCGTCCTCCCGGCGATGGCGCGCCTGCGGAGCTACCGCACCGTCTACGGCCTGGTTGCCCACTACATCCGCGACGAGCGTCTGCGGCGCGTCCTCACCTTCGAGCCCCTCCTGGTCGGGGGGAACCCCTTCACCACCACCTCCATCTACCTGCTGATCCACTGGCTGGAGCGGAAGTGGGGGGTACACTTCGCCCGCGGCGGCACCGCCTCGCTGGTGGCCGCGCTGGTGACGCTGCTGGAGGAGCTAGACGCCGAGCTGCGCCTGAACGCGCCCGTGGAGGAGGTGCTGGTGAGCGGCGGGCGCGCCCGCGGGGTGCGCCTCGAGGGAGGAGAGGTGCTCCCGGCCGATCTCGTGGTGAGCAACGCCGATCCCTCGTTTGTCTACTCGCAGATGATCGCGCCCGCGCACCGGCGCCGGAACACGGACCGGGCCGTGGCGCGCCGCCGCCAGTCGATGAGCCTATTCGTGGCCTACTTCGGCACCCGAAGGACATACCCGGAGCTGGCCCACCACACCATCCTCATGGGGGATCGCTACCGCCAGCTGCTCCGCGACATCTTCTCGCGCCGGGTGCTGGCCGACGACTTCTCGCTCTACCTGCACGCCCCCACCCGCACCGACCCCTCGATGGCGCCGCCGGGGCACGAGGCCTTCTACGTGCTCTCGCCGGTGCCCAACAACCGCAGCGGGATCGACTGGAGCCGCGAGGCGGAGCCCTACTTCGAGCGCATCCGCGCGCACCTCCAGGAGAGGTTGCTCCCGGGACTCGAGGACGACCTGGTGTCTCTCTCCTTCCTCACCCCGGACGACTTCGAGCACTCGCTCCGCTCCGTGGACGGGGCGGCGTTCGGCCCGGAGCCGATCCTGCGGCAGTCCGCCTATTTCCGCTACCACAACCGGTCGGGCGACGTGGACGGACTCTACTTCGTGGGGGCGGGGACGCACCCCGGAGGCGGGGTTCCGGGGGTGCTCTGCTCCGCGAAAGTGCTCGAGCGCGTGGTGCCGCGTCCCCGGTCGCCGGAGGTGCCGGCGCCCGCTCCGCTGGCGCGCCGGTGACCTACCTCCAGTTCCATCTCCTCTTCCTCTTCCCGCCCCTCGCGCTCCTCGTCGCGCGGAGGGCCCGGCGCGGATGGGCGCGGCTGCCGCCGCGGGCCCCTCTCTTCCTGGTGCTGCTGCCTCTGATCGCCCTCGCCTACACCACCCCCTGGGACAATTACCTGGTGTGGCGCGGCGTCTGGGACTACGGGGCCGATCGAGTGCTCGGGACCATCGGGTACGTTCCCGTCGAGGAGTACCTCTTCTTCCTGCTGCAGCCGCTGCTCGTGGGCCTCTGGCTCTACGAGGCGCTGGAGAGAGGACCGGCGGCGGCGGACGGGGAGCGGGAGGCGGGGAGCCGGCCGTCGGCGCGGGCACCCGGGGCCGCGCTCTACCTGGCGCTGGCGCTGGCGGGCGTCTGGCTGCTGCGGCTCGAGCGCGGAACCTACCTGGGCCTGATCCTGATCTGGGCGGCACCCGTGCTGGCGGCGCAGTGGGCGTTCGCCGCCGGCGCGATCCGCGCCCGCCTCCCCGCCGCCGCCATGGGCCTCGCCCTCCCCACCCTCTATCTGTGGATCGCCGACGCGATCGCCATCCGCCTGGGGATCTGGGGCATCTCCCCCGACCTCTCCTCCGGAATCCTCCTCCTCGGCCTCCCGCTCGAGGAGGCGGTCTTCTTCCTCGCCACCGACCTGCTGGTGGTGCAGGGATTGATGCTTTTCCTGTTCCCCCCGGCCCGGCTGTCAGCTATCGGCTATCAGCGATCAGTCGACAGCCGAAGATTGATCGCTGATGACTGACAGCCGATAGCTCCATGTCCGACTTCGACGTCGCCATCGTGGGCGCGGGGCACAACGCCCTCGTCACCGCCGCCTACCTGGCGCAGGCCGGGTACCGGGTCGGCGTCTTCGAGCGCCGGGGGATCGTGGGAGGGGCGGTCTCCACCCAGGAGGTCGTGCCGGGCTACCGGTTCGATCTCGGCGGCAGCGCCCACATCCTCATCCGCCTCACCCCGATCGTGGAGGAGCTGGGGCTGGAGGCGCACGGGCTGGAATACCTGGAGCTGGACCCCCTCTTCTTCGCTCCCTACCCGGACGGCGACTCTCTCTTCCTCTACCGCGACGAGGCGCGGACGGTGGAGCATCTGGAGGCGAAGTTTCCGGGAGAGGGGGAGGCGTACGGCCGCTTCCTGGACGAGTGGCGCCCCTTCGCGCGCCTGGTTCGCGAAGCCTTCCTCAGCGTTCCGAGCCCGTGGGAGCTGGGGAAGCGCTTCGTCTTCAACCGCGCCTTCCGCAGCGACTGGCGGCGCGGTGTGCGCTCCATCCTGCGCCCCTACGGCGAGGTGGTGGACGAGTACTTCACCGAGGAGAAGCTGAAGGCGCCGCTGGTCTGGATGGCGGCTCAGTCGGGGCCACCCCCCTCCGAGCCGCTCACCGCGCCCTTCCTGCTCTGGCAGCCGCTCTACCACGAGGGGGGGATCGCCCGGCCGCGAGGCGGGTCGGGGATGCTGACCGAGGCGTTGCGCCGCCACGTGGTGGCGCACGGGGGGGAGGTGCACGTGGACTCGCCGGTGCAGGAGGTGCGGGTGGAGGGCGGGCGGGCGGTGGGGATCCGCACCCGGGGAGGGGAGGCGAGCGCCCGCGCGGTGGTGTCGGGGACGCACGCCTGGGAGACCTTCGGCCGGCTCCTCCCACCGGAGCACCGCCCGCCGGGGTGGGACTCGATGCGGATCGGGAACGGATTCGGCGCCATCCTGCGGCTGGCGCTGCGCGAGCCGGTACGGTACGCGGCGCATCCGGGACGCGAAGCGCGGGTGGGGCTGCAGCTGCTCTGCCGCGATCGCCGGCAGATCTCCGCCGCCTACGGCGACTTCCTCCGCGGCGAGCCCGCCTCCGACCCCCCGCTCGTGGCGATGACCTTCAGCGCCGTGGACGACTCGCTGGCCCCGCCGGGCGGCGAGGTCCTCTGGCTCTGGGCACAGTACTATCCGTACGAGCTGGCGACCGGGAGCTGGGACTCGGTCGGCGAGCGGGTGGCGGAGCGGATCCTCGACGCCTTCGAGGTCTACGCGCCAGGGACGCGCGACAAGGTGGTGGGGAGCCTCTTCCAGCACCCGCTCTGGCTCGAGCGCGAGCTGGGACTCTTCCGGGGGAACGTCATGCACCTCGAGATGAGCGTGAGCCAGATGTTCGCGCTGCGTCCCTTCCTGGGGATGGCGGGGTACCGGAGCCACCTGCGGGGCCTCTACCTGACCGGAGCCAGCACGCACCCCGGCGGCGGGATCATGGGTGCCTCCGGGCGGAACGCCGCGCGGGTGCTGCTGCGCGACCTGGAGCGCCGGAGGGTGTGACGCGGGCGCGGACCTTCGCGCCGCACCGGCAGGTACCAGGGCGAAGTCGGCTTCCCGGAGACCTGCTCGGGGTCCCGGAGTCTTCCTTGCCGGTGCGAATCTCCGGAAGTATCTATTCCGTAGAGGGATCCGAAACGTCCTCGTGATCCGCGACCGGGGCGCCGCCCGTCGCGGGCGCTCCGGGACCTCCGCACGGTGCCTCCGCTCCTCCGCGCTGCCTTGGCTACGATGTATGGAATCGAGGGCCTGCTCGCGGGCCGCACGCTGGTCGACCGCTACCGTATCGACGAGGTGATCGGGCGGGGCGGCATGGGTGCGGTCTACCGGGCCTCCGACGAGCGTCTGGGGCGCGAGGTGGCGATCAAGGTGGTCACCGTGGCCGCGCCCGACCCGGCGGCGCACCAGCGCCTCCGCGCCCGCTTCCACCGCGAGGCCCGCGCCGCCGCGGCGCTCCATCACCCCAATATCGTCGCGGTGTACGACTTCGGAACCGATCCCGAGCTGAGCCTCGACTTCCTGGTGATGGAGCTGCTGCGGGGCGAGGACCTGGCGAGCCGCCTCGGCCGGAGAGGCCCACCGGGAGTTCCTATCGCGCTCTCCGTGCTCTACCAGGCCGCCCGCGGGCTCGCCGCCGGCCACCGCGCCGGCCTCATCCACCGCGACGTGAAGCCGGGGAACCTCTTCCTGGAGCCCGGCGACCGCCTCGGCGATATCCGGACCAAGGTGCTCGACTTCGGGATCGCGGACATCGGCTCGCTCGACGACGCGACGGTGACCCAGCTCACCCTCGCGGGAAAATCGCCCTTCTCGCCCGCCTTCGCCTCCCCGGAGCAGCTCCGCGGCGAAAGCCGCCTCACCCCCGCGACGGACGTCTTCTCCCTCGGCGCGACGGGGTTCCAGCTCCTGACGGGGCAGCGCGCCTTCGTCTCCTCCGACCCGCGGCAGATGGTGGTGGAGCTCGCGCGCGCGCTCGCCACCGCGCTGCCGCGGGTGACGGAGCTGCCGGCCCCGGCGCGCGCCCTGCTCCACAAGGCGCTCTCTCCCTTCCCGGAGGACCGCTTCCCCGACGCCTGCGCCTTCGCGGACGCGCTCGGCTCGCTGCTCGGGGGGGAGAGGGAGCCCCATCGCTCGCCCGACGCCCCGACGCGGGCCGCGGGCGCCTCGCCCCCTTCGCGCGCGGAGCCGGTGCGCACGGCCGGCGGCCCGGATACGGGGCGCCGAACGCGGGGGGAGGCATCCAGCCTACGTCCCGGCGGGGGCTCCGGGCGGCTCCCGGTGGAGCTCGAGGGGCTGCGGCCGCAGGGCCTCCGCCCCACCGCTCCGCCGCCGGCCGCCCCCCGCTCGCGGTGGTTCCGCCGCGCCGCCACCGCGGTCTGGAACTTCGTGGTCACCACCGCCTCCGTGGCGCTCTTCGCGGGGGCGTGGCTGCTGGCGATCCAGGGGCTGCAGGAGCACGACCTGCAGCGCGTCTACGCGGGCGCCGGGGTCTCCGTCCTGCTGACCCCCCTCGCCATCCACCGCCTGCTCGGGCGGCGCGGAAGCCTCAGGCTCGCCCTCTTCGGCTCGCTGGTGGGCTCCGCGGCCGCCGTCTACTTCCTCGCCCCCGCGGAGCCGATGGAGCGGGTGCTGGCCGCGATGTTCTCCGCGCAGGTCGTGCTCTCCTTCGGAGTCGAGCGCCTCACCCGCCGCTCCGCCCTTTCCGATGCCTTCCCGACGCCGGTGTGAGGGAGTTGCGGAGCGCGGAGCGCCCGCTCGGCAAACGAATCAGAGAGGGCTTCCCGGAGAGGTGGATAAGGTGGTACGCACTATGCAGTTGGAATGGGCTTGAGAGTTCCTCGGCCCCGACTTCGGAGATCCACGATGCCGAACCGATCCTGCCCGAGCTGCCACCGGAGGTTGCCCTACGCGGCCCGCCGCTGTCTGCGCTGCGACTGGTCGTACCCGGAGAGCGAGTCGCGGGAGGGTGTGGCGGGCTCGTCGCGCGCGCTGGTGGTGGGCATCGCGCTGGCGGGGATGCTGGGCGGCGGGTTGGGCTATCGGAACGCGGACTCCATCGCCTCCTGGTATGCCGACTTCGCGGCGCGGCGCCTCCCTTCGTCGCTCTCCTCGTGGGCGCCCACGGACACCGATGCGGGAGCTTTCTTCTTCTGTGCCCGCCAGGTGTCCCGGCGGATGGACGGGGATCTCTCGGTGGAGACCTTCCCCAGCCTCGACCAGACGCGCTCCGTCACCCTCAGCGAGGGCCGCTACCGGATCGCCTCCTTCGTCGAGGAGGCGCGGGAGGACGGGGAGCGGGTGCGACACCAGTTCGTCTGCACCGTCCACTTCGAGCGCGGCCGCTGGGTCCTCGAGAACCTGGACATGGTGCGCAACCTCGCCGAGACGGACCGCTCCGCCGACGCGGAGGCTGCACGCGTGCTGGGGCTGCGGAACGAGTAGTACGTAGCGCTTCCTACAGTGCCGAAGCCCGCGTGGACGGAGGCTTCGGCGCTCTGGCCTTCTCGGGCTCGGGGGTGAAGTCCTCGCCGGGGTTGATGAAGCGCTCGGTCTCCCAGGCGTACTGCCGGTCGTGGAGCTCGCGGTACCGCCCGTGCCGCGCCATCAGCTCGGCGTGGGTCCCGCGCTCCACGATCCTTCCCTCCTCCAGGACGAGGATCTGATCCGCGCTGCGGATGGTCGAGAGCCGGTGGGCGATCACGAAGGTGGTCCGCCCCTGCCGCAGCCGGCGGAGCCCGTCCTGGATCAGCGCCTCGCTCTCGCTGTCGAGACTCGAAGTGGCCTCGTCGAGGATGAGGATCCGCGGGTCGGCCAGGATGGCGCGCGCGATCGCGATGCGCTGCCGCTGCCCGCCGGAGAGCTTGACCCCGCGCTCCCCCACCACGGTGTCGTACCCCTGCGGGAAGCCGCGCACGAATTCGTCGCAGTGCGCGATGCGGGCCGCCTCCACCACCTCCTCGCGGGTGGCGTCGGGGCGCGCGAAGCGGATGTTCTCGAGCACCGTCCCGTCGAAGAGGAAGTTCTCCTGCAGCACCACCCCGAGCTGGGTGCGATAGCTGCGCAGCCTCGCCTCCCGCAAGTCCTTCCCGTCCACCAGGATCCGCCCTGAGGCAGGCTGATGGAAGGCCATCACCAGCCCCAGCAGGGTGCTCTTCCCCGAGCCGGACGATCCCACCAGCGCGGTCGTAGACCCCGCGGGGGCTTCGAAGGAGACCTCCCGCAGCACGGGCACCCCCTCCTCGTATGCGAAGGAGACGTCCTCGAAGGCCACCTCCCCTTCGAGCTCGCCGAGCGGATCGCGGCCGCGGTCCTCGTCGGCCTCGGTGTCCATGTCCATGAGCTCCCGGATGCGGTCGAGCCCGGCGAAGGCCTCGCTGATCTGGGTGCCGATGGAGGCGATCTGCACCACCGGCGCGGCGAGCAGACCGGTGAAGAAGACGTAGGAGAGGAGCTCTCCCATCGTCATCTCCCCGGCGGCGATGGAGCGGCCGCCGATGAGGATCAGCAGCACCCCCACCGCCCCGATCACCACCGAGGCGAAGGCGCTCACCGCGGAGGTGCCGGTGATGGTGCGGGCGACGTTGCGGAAGAGGCCGTGTACGCCGCGGGCGAAGACGCGGTCCTCGCGCTTTTCCGTGCTGTACGCCTTCACCACCCGGATCCCCCCCAGCGTCTCGGTGAGCCGCCCCGTCACCCGCGCGTTGATCTCGCCGCGCTCGCGGAAGATCGGGCGGAGGCGGGTGAAGGCCATCCCCATCACCCCGCCGAAAATCGCCAGCAGGATGAGGTTCGCGAGCGTGAGCTGCCAATTGTAGTAGAAGAGGAAGCCGAGGGCGATGCCGGCCGTCATCACCCCGCCGACGAGCTGGATGATGCCGGTCCCGACCAGGTTGCGGATCCCTTCGGCGTCGGTCATGATGCGCGAGATGAGGACGCCGCTCTGCGTGGAGTCGAAGAAGCGCACCGGGAGGCGGACCACCTTCGCCTCCACCCGGCGCCGCATCTCGGTGATGGCGCGCTGACCGGTGACGCTGATCACCTGCGAGAGGGCGAAGGAGGCCAGCGCCTGCACGAGGGTGGCCGCGGCCACCGCCGCGGCGAGCGGCACCAGCAGGTCGGTCCGCCCCTCGGCCAGCACATCGTCCACCAGGTACTTCGAGCTGGCCGGGAGGACCAGGCCCGAGAGCCGGCTGACGACCATCAGCGCGAGGCCGATCGCCAGATACCGCCGGTGCCGGCGCATCAGCTGCCGCATCTCGCGCCAGGCGACGGCGGCCGAGGGACGCTTCTTGGTCTCTGACATGGAGCGGGTCTCCGGCGGTCGCGAAAGCGGAAAGGGGCCGCGTCGGCGGAGGGCCGCGCGGCCGGGCAGGAGAATCATACCCCGCGGCGGGCGCGAGGTGTCGCGGCGGCACGCCGCTCGCAGGCTCGGGAGGGGATGCCGCCCGCTCGCCCTTCTCCCGCGGATCCGAGGCCCCATGACGAGCAAGACCCTTTCCGCGCTGCTGGTGCTGCTCGCCGGCTGCGCCCGCGCCTCCGGCCCGGCCGACGATCCCCGGATCGTCACCCCGCTGACCGTCGAGCCGCCGCCGATCTACGCGCTCCTCGGCTACTCGGAGCTCTCGCTGCAGTCGGCGCAGATCGCCGCTCTCGACTCGATCGCGGAGGCGGTGCGCGAGCGGAACGCGCCGCTCGTCGACTCGCTGCAGAGCATCGGCGACCGGAGCCGTCGCGGCTTCTTCCAGGTGGACGAGCGGACGGAGCCGATCCTGGAGCGGATCCGCGAGAGCAACCGGGGCGCGGTCGAGTCGGTGCGGGAGGTGCTCACCGACGAGCAGGAGAGCGCGACCTGCCGGCTCTTCCAGCAGGAGCGCGAGCGGCGCAGGGGAGAGCGGGGCGGCGGCCGGGCTGGCGGGGAGCGGCGCGGCCCCGGCTCCCCCATGCTCCCCGACAGCGTAGCTCGCCGCATGGGAGGCGCGCTGGTATGGAGCTGGTGCGCGACGCCACCGGCGGATCGCGGGGCGGCGGCGGGCGGCGAAGCTCCGCGCGAGTAGCCGGTCCTCATCCGGGGCGGCGTCTCCCGCCCCCTCAGAACGGGAGGCCGAAGTTAAGATAGACCGCCCCCTCCTCCCCCTGCGCGTACACCAGGCTGAAGGTGCGCGAGCGGTCGAGGATCCCCACCCAGAACCCGCCGCCGACCCCCGTGTGCCACGCGCCGGATCCGTCGCCGTCGGCGAAGACGCGGCCGGCGTCGGCGAGGGCGATCACCCCCAGGTCGCCGCGGCTCACGAAGTTGAAGCGGGCGAGGAAGGTGCGCAGCTCGGCGCCGCCGAAGAGGGCGGCGTCCCCCGCGAAGCGCTGCCGCGCGAAGCCGCGCACGGACTCCGGTCCTCCGAGGAAGGCCGCCTGCTGCAGGGGGAACCCGCCCCGCGCCGCCCGTCCCCCCGCCCGCACCGCGAGCGTGGTCTCGAGCGGGAGCGGAAGCGGGAGGTACGAGGCCGCCACCGCCTCCGCGGCGCCGAACGCCTCCGGAACGTCCCACGCGGCCGGGAAGGCCGATCCCCTGACCTCGGCGAAGGCCCCGCGCCGCGGGTAGCTCGGCAGGTCCCGCGTGTCGAGCCGCGCCCCCACCCGCGCGCCGATCTGGCCGAAAGGGCTCGTCCCGAAGATCTCCTCGCCGGCGGCCGGACTTCCCGGAGGAAGGTCGGGATGGGTGTACTGCACCACCGGCCCCGCGAAGAGCTCCGCGCCCCCGCCCATCGCCGCCACGAACACGGGCTCCAGCCGGTACTCCGTCTCCCAGATCTTGAAGCGCCCGTCGTCGCCCGTCCGCCCGGTCGAGTTGCCGAAGCCGTGGAAGCGGGTGACCTCCAGCTGTGAGGCGAGGGCGCGAACCTCCAGCCGCGAGAGGGAGCCGACCCGACGGAAGTCCCCCGCCAGCTCCACGCCGAAGCGGGTCTCCAGCGGGGCATAGAGCGCGTTTCCGGAGAGCCGGTACGCGTACGGCTCCCGGCGGAAGCCGTAACGGACGAAGGCGGGTCCTCCGCCGACGACGGGACCCACGTTGTAGCGCCACTCGGCCGCGGGCCTGAACCAGCTCCTCTCCCAGCCCCAGTCGCGCACCGGCGGGAGGTTGTTGCTCCATTCGTCCGGCGAAGCGTTGGGGTCGCGGTACTCGCGGGTGTCCACCCGCGCCTCCCCTCCCGGCTGCAGGCGATTCTCCCCGCGGTCGTCGTAGAAGCCGGTGCGGCGGCCCGGTCCGCCCACGCGGGACGAGTCGACCAGCACGTCGTCGCCGCCGCCGCCGACCACCCGCACGAGGATGCTGCGGTCCGCCTCCCCGCGCACCACCGCCCGGTCGTCGCCCCCGTGGAGGTGGAGGCGGATCTCGCGCGTCTCGCCGGGAAGGAAGCGGCGCCGGAAGTAGGGCTCCCGCGCCTCCGCGGAGAGCAGCCGGACCTCCACCGAACCGTCCCGCAGGCGGTCGATCTCGGCGAGATCGGCCTCGTCCGTGGCGCGGATCTCCGGCTCCGCGGCGAGTTGGCGGTAAAATTCGCGCGCCACCTCGGGAAGGCGGTCGCGGCGGGCGCGGAGCTCGCGGGCCAGCTGCACGCCGCGCAGCGCATGGTACGCGGGCGGCGCGCTCGCGACCGCGGATGCGATCACCTCGTCGGTGAGCCGGCTCTGGAGGTCGAGAGCGACGCTGTCGAAGGCGCTCGCCGAAAGCTCCGACAGCAGCCGCCGGTCGAGCGGGGCGGCGTTGGCGGTGAGGCCATAGAGCCGCGGGTACTCGGGCCCGAACTCCACCAGCATGGGCGCGCCGCTCCGCACCGCGCCCATCAGCAGCCCGTCGTAGCGGGAGAAGGCGTTGTCGCGGTCGCGGGGGATCGGCTCCCACCAGTGGACGCCGTCGCGGTCGAAGCGGGCCCAGCGCCACTGGTCCAGGTGGCGGTCCCAGTCGCCCAGGAGGAGATCCATGAGGCGCGCGCGCAGGAAGGCGCGGCTGTCCACGCGGTGCTCCGGGGATTCCTCCAGGTGCTCCAGCAGCGTCTCCGAGCCGGCCACGCGCTCGGCGCCCGCGAAGGAGCGGGGTCCGTCCTCGTACTCCTCCGGCCGCTCCTCCAGGATTCCCAGCATCCCCGCGAAGCGCTCCCGGTGCTCGCCGAGGAAGGGATGGTCGGGCATGACGAGGAGACGAGGAGTCGCGTGGAGCACCCCGGCCGCCTCCAGCAGCGGAGCCGCGATCAGCGCCGACGCCGGGTGCTTCGAGCTGACCTGGTCCTGCGCGATCCGGTCCACCAGCGTCGCGCGGAAGTCCTCCGGGAGTCCGCCGCTCTGGTCCTTGTCCACCGAGCGGAAGACGTACTCCCGGCCCCTCGCGTCGTGGAGGCGGATCGAGACGGTCTGCTTGCCGCCCCCCAGCTCGCCGGCGCGCAGTCCGCCCAGGGTGTCGGGGTCGAGAACCGCCACCCGGATGGGCACGGTCCAGAGGTCGCGGTAGTCCTCGCCCAGGAGCGTCCCCAGCGCACCGGAGACGTCGTAGCGCGCGCCCGCGGCGACCGTCACGGAGTCCTGCTGCGCGCCGGCGCCGCCCGCGAGCAGCAGCGCGGCCAGCGCCGGAGAGAGCGCGCGCAGCGCTCGGCTACCTCGATTCATTGGCATCGCAACCCTGTGCCCGGGGTGAGAGTCGCGGGGTGCGATTTCACGTTCCATGCCGCCGGTCTAAGATTCCGACGACAAGTCCGGGCGGGGGGTAGCCGTGAGGGACGCCGCCGGGGGGCGATGCGGCGGCTACCAGTGCGAGGTGCCGGACGCTCCCTTGAAGGGGCCCACCACCTCGGGGGTGATCCACCCGCCGTAGAACCTTCCCGGCTGCGGCACGACCGGCTCGCCGTCCACCGAGCACTCGTCCACTCGGCCCGCGAAGAACGCGAGGTGGTCGCGGATGGGGCCGAAGCCCACCGTCGGATCGAGGTACGACCACGCGGCCTTCGGACGGACCTCGCGGGCCACCATCACGTCGAAATATGTCGCGGCGCCCTTCCACTCGCAGTAGCTCCCGCCCGACGCGGGGCGGAGGCAGCGCGCGTCCACGTCTCCGCGCGGAAAATAATAGACGGGTGGATGGGAGGTCTCCAGTACCCGCCATCCGCTCCGGGTCTCCGCGACCACGGCGCCGGCCAGCAGGACCCGCAGGTGGCGGCGGTTCGGCTCGAGGCGTGGGGGGCGCGGGTAATCCCAGACCGACTCCTGTCCGGGCGCGGGCGGAACTCGCCGGGTGCTCAATCGGGCCTCCAGGGCGGGAGAATAGGGCGAAGGAAGGGCCGAGCCGCGTCGGGACCCTCAGGTCGACGAGGCGAGTGCCCGCCCGTACGCGTCGCAGGCCTCGTCGCCGAAGCAGACGAAGAGCACCCGCTCGGGGAGCTCGTGCGCCTCGATCCACGCGGACGCCTCGCGCACCGCGACGGAGGTGGCGCGATCGACCGGATAGCCGAAGACGCCGCAGCTGATGCAGGGAAAGGCCACGATCCCGAGGCCGTGCCGCGCGGCGAGCTCGAGGCTGGCGCGGTAGCAGGCGGCGAGCCGCTCGGGCTCTCCGTGGGAGCCGCCCCGCCACACCGGCCCGACCGTGTGGATCACGTGTCGCGCCGGCAGCCGATGTCCGCCGGTGATGCGTGCCTCGCCCGTGGGGCAGCCGCCGAGCGCACGGCACTCCTCCAGCAGGCCGGGACCGGCGGCCCGGTGGATCGCGCCGTCGACTCCGCCGCCGCCCAGCAGGGATTCGTTCGCCGCGTTGACGATCGCGTCCACCTCCAGCCGGGTGATGTCGCCGCGGACCACCCCCATCCTCTCCTTCAGCATCCGACGGTCCGGTCTTCCTTCACAGTCCCTCCTGCTTCCGCGCCGCCTCGAACCACTCCCGCAGCTCCTCCGGGGAAAGATCCTCCAGGCGGGAGAAGGCGGTGTACTCCTCGCTCAGCCGCTCCTCGCCCGAGGTGAAGACGATGCGCACCTCGTGCTGCGGGAGGAGGGCGCCGCTCTTCTCCAGGTCGGGCGAGACGGAGAGGAGCTTGCCCGGGGAGTCGAGCGTGACCAGCCACTCCCGCCCGTCCTCCGACCGATAGACGATGTCTCCTTCCATGATCCCCTTTCGCGGTTCCGGGTTCGCTGCGGTGTCGGACGGCACATACGCAATGGGAGGACCACGCACCGGGGGAAGCGGAGCGGCCCCCCCGCCGCGGGGCGAGGGGGCCGGGACCGGCGTGGCGGGGAGCTACCTGCAGTCGGTCGCGCGCGCGGCGCGCATCTCCAGGACCTCCTTCACCTCGACCTCGCGCGAGGAGGCACCCAGGTGCCCAAACTTCCCCTCCGGCCCCACCTCGGCCGTGACCTCCACGTATACGGGCTCGTAGGCGCGGGTGGCCACCTCGTCGTAGCGCGACTGGAGGTCGCCTCCGGTCACCCACCACGATTCGGTGCTCCCGCACGGCTGGAAGCCGCTGACCTCGAATCCCCAGGTGTAGAATCCCTCGTAGCGCCCGGCGGCGGGATGGGTCGTCGTCGCGCAGGCGCTCAGCAGCAGCGGCATCAGGAAGAGGCTCTTCTGCATCGTCTTCGTTCGTGAAACGAATCCGTGGAATGGAGGAGCGAGATCGGCGGAGCCGCGAAGGGTCTCTTCCCGCGCTCCACCGTGATACGCGCCACGAAGTCGGATCGTGACAGCGGCTTCCCGGAGGCGCCGCCAGCCGGACACGGGCGCCCCAGTGGTGTGGCAGAGGTGTCCCGTACGGGAAGGACCGCCGTGCAGCCCCGGGTAGAGGAACCCGCTTGAACATTGGACGTTTCGAGGGAGGAGGCGAGGGCACGTTTCGTGAGAGTGCCGGTAAGGGGGCGGTCGACGGCTCGATTCGTAGGCGCGAAGCGCCGGATGTCAGCGCGGACCGGCGCTTTCGCGCACCTCCGCGCCCAGTGAGGAGGCGTTCCGCGGAGAGAGAGACCTTTCGGTTCCGCGGACGCGCCGTAATATTGAAACGGTCTTTTCGCGTCAGCAGTCGGTGGCGCGCCGCACGCCCTCCGCCCCTCCCCACCCGTTCACCCGCTTCCGTTCCCCTTCGTCGAGGCCGCCATGCCCGTTTCCTCCTCCGCTCACACCCGGGACCGGCTCGTCCCTTTCGTCGCGGGCGACGGGTTGCCGTGCAACCTGATCCACGTGCAGGGGGAGCGGGAGCCGAGTAAGGGTCCCGTCCTCCTCGTGCACGGCGCCGGCGTGAGGGCCAACATCTTCCGCGCGCCCGTGAAGGCGACCCTCGTCGACCTCCTCCTCGACGCCGGCTACGACGTCTGGATGGAGAACTGGCGCGCGAGCATCGACCTGCCGGCGAACCGCTGGACCCTCGACCAGGCCGCCCTCTACGACCACCCGGCCGCCGTGAGCCGGGTGGTGGAGGAGACCGGCGCCGCCGAGGTCAAGGCGGTGATCCACTGCCAGGGCTCCACCTCCTTCTCCCTCTCGGCGGTGGTGGGGCTCCTCCCGCAGGTGACCACCATCGTCAGCAACGCCGTCTCGCTGCACCCCGTGGTGCCGCCCGAGGCATGGCTCAAGCTGAAGGTCGCCGTACCGATGATCGCCCGGCTCACCCCTTTCATCGATCCCCAGTGGGGGAAGGAGGCGCCGACTCCGCTCGCGCGCGCCCTGACGGCCTTTGTCAAGCTCTCGCACCGCGAGTGCGACAACACGGTCTGCCGCTGGGCGAGCTTCGCCTACGGAGTGGGCTTCCCCACTCTCTGGCGCCACGAGAACCTGGACGACGCCACCCACGACTGGCTGAGCGACGAGTTCGCGGCGGTGCCGCTGACCTTCTTCGACCAGATGCGCCGCTGCGTGAAGGCGGGGCACCTCGTCTCCGCCGACCACGGGGAACGTCTCCCCGCCGACGTGACGGCGCAGCCCCCGCGCACCTCCGCGCGCTTCGCCCTCTTCGCCGGGGAGATGAACCGCTGCTTCCTCCCCGAGAGCCAGCGGCGCACCCACGCATGGTTCGAGTCGCACCGGCCGGGACGTCATTCGCTCCACCTGCTGCCCGGCTACGCCCACCTCGACGTCTTCATGGGGAAAGACGCCCACGAGGACGTCCTTCCGCTCATGGTCGAGGAGCTGGACAAACCCAACTGAGGAGGCTGTGCCATGCTGATTCCGAGGCGCCTGCGCAGGCTGACCGGACGTCACTCCCTGGTCGACGGAATCCCCTTCACCCTCCCCGTCGCCTCGAAGGACAGCCCCGCCCTGATGGCCGCCTTCCCGGTGCGCGCCGACCGCGCGGCCGAGCTCCTTCCCGGCGGCGAGCTGCACCCCGTCGTCTGGCGCGGCCGCGCCGTCCTGGTGGTCGCGGTCATCGACTACCGGCACACCAGCATCGGCAAGTACATCGAGTTCAGCGTGGGGATCGGCTGCACGCGCGGGCCGCGCCCCCGGCCCCTCCCTCTCGCGGCCCTCTTCCGCCGCCGCTCCGGGCTGGGCCAGTACGTCCTCGACCTCCCGGTGAGCACCGAGGTCTCGGTGAAGGGTGGGAAGGGGATCTGGGGAATGCCGAAGCACCAGGCCAATCTGGACTTCGAGATCGGCGACCGGACGGTGAGCAGCCGCTACGACCTCGACGGCCAGATGGTGATGCGCGTCGAGGTCGAGCGGCCGCGCTTCGACCGCATCCCGGTACGCACCAGCGCGGTCAACTGGTGCGCTTTCCGGGGGATGCTGATGAAGTCCGACATCTACGTGAAGGCGCGCGCCGGCTTCTCCCTCTTCCGGGAGGGCTCCGCCCGCCTCACCCTCGGCGACCACCCCCGCGCCGAGACGCTGCGCCGGCTCGAGATCGGCGACCGTCCCATCTTCAGCGCCTACATGCCCGAATCGAACGGGACTCTCGACGACCACATCGAGGCCTGGTTCCTCAGCTACGACGAGAAGCCGCGGGCGGCGCCCGAGGGAATGGAGAGCGTGGTGGAGCTGGGGCAGAGCGAGGAGTGGCTGCCGCCTCCCGGCTCGCCGGAAGCCGCCGAGGAGGCGGCGGCGCGGGGAAGGAAGCTCGTCCACGTCGGGAGGCCGCATGAGATCGCCGGCTGAGGCGGGCCGCGTCCCCCGGAGGCCGCGGCGGAAGCTCCGGGCGAGCCTCCCCGCCGTTCACGACCTGGCCGCGGCCGACGGCGAGGCGCTCCGGCTTACCCGCTACCGGGGCGGCCCGCGGGGGCCGGTGCTGCTGGTGCACTGCATCGGCGTCTCCAGCCGCATGTACTCGACCGACACCATCGAGACGAACCTGCTCGAGTACCTCTTCGAGCACGGCTTCGACGTCTGGCTCATCGACTACCGTCTGAGCATCGAGCTGCCGGGCGCCGACCGGCCGTCGAGCTTCGATCAGGTCGCCGCGCTCGACTTTCCCGCCGCGGTGGAGCGGGTGCTCGCGGAGAGCGGCGCGTCGAGCCTGCAGGTGGTCGCCCACGGCGTCGGCTCGCAGACCTTCACCATGGCCATGCTCCGCGGGCTGCGGGGGGTGCGCTCCGCGGTCTGCTCGCAGGTCTCCACCCACCTGAGGGCGCCCTGGCTGAACCGCTTCAAGGCCGGGCTGCCCCTGCCGGAGCTGCTGGAGACGCTCTCGATGGACACGCTGAGCGTCGTCCTCGGCTCCGATGCCGACTGGAGAGACCGCATGCTGGCCCTGGGGATGGAGCTGCACCCGGTGGATAGCGAGGAGCGGTGCGACAACCGGGTTTGCCGGAGGATCACGGCGATGTACGGCCCGCTCTACGAGCACGACCGCCTCTCCGCCGCCACCCACGACGCGCTGGGGGAGCTGTTCGGCCAGACGAACCTCCGCGCCTTCGGCCACCTGATCCGCAACCTGCGGAAGGGGCACATCGTCGACGAGCGGGGCGAGGAAGCCTACCTTCCGCACCTCGACCGGCTGGCGATCCCCATCGCCTATCTGCACGGCGCCGAAAACGCCTGCCTCCTCCCGGAGAGCACCCGGCTCACCCGGGAGGCGCTCTGCCGCGCGAACGGCGCGGATCTCTACGCGCGCCACCTGATCCCCGGCTACGGCCACGTCGACTGCATCCTGGGGGAGCATGCCGACCGCGACGTCTACCCCCTCGTCGTCGACCACCTCCTCGCCACCGACGCATGAACGGCTCCGCCCACACCCCCTGGGGCACTCCCGAGGCCGGGGCGCCCGGTCCGCGCCGCTCGCTCGTCCTCTCGGGCGGAGGTGTGCGGCTCTCCTACCAGGCCGGGGTGCTGCGCGCCCTCGCGGAGGAGGGCCTCTCCTTCTCGCACATGGACGCCACCTCCGGCGGCGCGCTCAACCTCGCCATGCTCCTCTCCGGCCTCTCGCCGGAGGAGATGTGCGAGCGCTGGCGCTCGCTCGACCTGCGCCGCTCCCTCACCCTCATGCCGCTGGAGTCGTACTTCCGCACCCGCGACGCGTTGGCGATGGGGAGCGCCGACGGCTTCGTCCGCTACGTCTATCCGCATCTGGGGATCGACCTGGCGCGCGTCCGCGCCGCCGCAGGGGTGGAGGGCACCTTCAACGTCTTCAACTACAGCCGCAAGCTGAACGAGGTGATCCCTCACCGGGAGATGGACGTCGACTTCCTGGTCGCGGGGATGTCGCTCCCGGGCGTGATGCCGCCGGTGGAGAAGAACGGCGCGCTCTACCTCGATTCGGCCTTCGTGCGCGACGCCAACCTGCTGGAGGCGGCCCGGCGCGGGGCGGAGGAGGTCTGGCTGGTCTGGTGCCTGGGCAACACCGACGAATACCGCGGGGGGCCGCTACACCTCTACGTGCAGATGCTGGAGATGGCCGCCAACGGCAACCTGAACCGGGACCTGGAGCAGCTCGACGAGCTGAACTCGCGCATCCGCGCCGGGGACTCGCCCTACGGGCAGACGGAGCCGATCCGCCTGCACGTGATCCGCCCCACCTATCCGCTCCCGCTCGATCCGGATCTGTACCTGGGGCGGGTCGACGCCGCGGCCCTCATCGACCTGGGCTACGCCGAGGCGTACCGCTATCTCGCGACCCGTTCCGAGGCCGGCCTCCCCTTCTCCCCGGAGACGATCATCATGAGCACGCCCCAACCCGGCATCACCTTCAGCGAGACGATGAAGGGCGGCTTCTCCCTCGGCGTCACCGATCCCGAATCCGGCGCCCGGGCCGGCCACGAAGCGAAGACCGAGCTGGCGATGCACGCCACCGTCACGGTCCGGGACCTGGATCGCTTCATCGAGGACCCGCAGCACAGCGGAAGCCTCATCGGCCGCGTGGACTTTCCCCCGCTGGGCGTGGGGATCCCCACGGGGGAGGGGGTCTTCCGTCTCTTCTCGCCCGCCGCGACCCCGCGCACGAAGCGGATGGTCTACGAGCTCCCCTTCTCGCACGGCGGGAAGAGCTACTATCTCGCCGGCTACAAGGAGGTGAGGGACGACCCGGGCTTCGATCTCTGGAAGGACACCACGACGCTCTTCACGAGGCTGCACGAGGGGAGCGACGCCAGCGGGCCGGTGGTGGGGGCGGGGGTGCTGAGCCTCGGCGTCGCCGACTTCACCCGGGTGATGGCCGGGATCCGCGCGATCGACGCGGACTCGGCGGCCGAAGGGGCGCGCCTGCTCGGCAAGTTCGGACAGTTCTTCGCCGGCGAGCTCTGGAAGAGCTACGCCGCGGCGGCGCCGCGCTGAGCGGCTCCCCCCGGATCGGGAGAACGGTATGACTCAGGACGAGGTTCACTTCGAGCGCCCGGCGCCCCCGGCGGGGAAGAGGCCGCCCGATCCGCCGGGCTCGCTCGAGCGGTTGATGTGGCGGCCGCAGCGGATGGTGCAGTGGTTCGACCCGGTGCAGCTGGGGAACACGGCGGTGCGCGCCCTGCTCTCCAGCATCTTCGGCGCGTATGCCGACAAGCGCGAGGTGCAGGCCGCCCTCTCGCGCGACGCCCAGCCCGCCGTGCACGACTACTCGCGGCGGACCGAGCTGTGGATCGACTACGTTTCCGACGTGGGGGACGGCTTCGATTCCACCTACACCCTCGCCTGGCTGCTCGGGCAGCGGCGGCTCCCGGGCGCCGATCCCTCGGCGCGGGGCGAGGAGCGGCGCGGGGCGGAGCGGCTGGCCGCCACCCCGCGCGGCGACGTCCTCGTCCTGGGCGGCGACCAGGTCTATCCCACGGCCTCACGCCGGGAGTACGAGAACCGCTTCGCGGGCCCCTACGAGGCGGCCCTTCCCTGGGCTCCCGAGGGCGAGCAACCCGACCTCTTCGCCGTACCGGGGAACCACGACTGGTACGACGGGCTCACCGCCTTCATGCGCCAGTTCTGCCAGCAGCGCGGGATCGGCGCCTGGGAGACGCGGCAGACGCGCAGCTACTTCGCGCTCCGGCTCCCGCAGCGCTGGTGGCTGCTGGGAATCGACATCCAGCTCGGGTCCGACATCGACAAGCCGCAGCTCGACTACTTCAAGAAGGTCGCGGAGCGGATGGACGAAGGGGACCGCGTGATCCTCTGCACGGGGCAGCCGGCGTGGGTGCACGTGAAGGAGTCGCCGCGGGCGTATGAGAACATCGCCTTCTTCGAGCGGGTGGTGCTCTGCCCCTGCAAGGCGCAGCTCTCGCTCACCCTCACCGGCGACCTGCACCACTACGCGCGCTACTCCGACACCACGGGGGAGCGGCACAAGATCACCGCCGGGGGCGGCGGCGCCTACTTCTACGGCACGCACCTCCTCCCGAGCTCGGTCGAGCTCCCGAAGGCGGATCCGCAGGAGCCCGGGCAGGGGGCGACGCCGCGTACCAAGCGCTTCGAGCGCCGGAAGGTGTACCCCGAGCCGCGCGTCTCGCAGGCGCTCCGGGGGGGCGCCGCCTTCCTGGGAGCCCAGAACCCGCGCTTCATCGTGTTCCTCGGAGCGCTGTACACCCTCTTCACCTGGTTCCTCCAGGAGGCGGGCCGGGTCCACCTCCAGACCGGCGATCTGATGCGCTGGCTGAGCACCATGCCGCCCGGCGACGCCGGCCGGGTGCTTCTCACCACGATGCAGATCACCCTACGGGCTCCGCTGATGCTGGCGCTCGCGGCCTTCTTCGTTTGGGCGCTCTACACCTTCTGCACCCCCGATCCAGGCCGGCCGAAGTGGCTCAAGTGGTTCGGCGCGGTGCACGGGGCGGCGCACCTGGTGATGGTCCTGCTGCTCACCTGGCTCTTCGCCTGGCTCAACCACTCGGTACTGGCCATCGGGAGCCCGGAGCTGCGGGGAGTCGCCTTCCTGGTGGAGATGGTCGTGGTGGGCGGGACCCTGGGCTCTCTCCTCTTCGGGCTGGCCCTCCTCCCGGGCGTAAACTTCAACGAGGCATACTCGAGCCAGCACATCGAGCACTACAAGAACTTCCTGCGCCTCCACGTAGCGGAGAACGGCACCCTCACCGTCTATCCCGTGGGGATCGACCGGGTGGAGCGCTGGCGAATCGACTCCGACGCGAAGCCCGGGGAGCCCTACTTCCGCCCGCGCGAGGGAGAGCCGCCGCGGGTGCGCCTCATCGAGGAACCCATCGTCCTGGCGGCCCCCGCGCCCAGCCTGGTGAAGGTCAGGGCCCACGCGGTGGTCAACGCCGCGACCACCCCGGAGGAGAGATGAGCACCCAGCAGCACTTCGACGCGGTCATCGTGGGATCGGGCTTCGGCGGATCGGTGATGGCGTACCGCCTCGCCGAGGCGGGCCTCGACGTCTGCCTGCTGGAGCGCGGGAAGCCGTTCCCCCCGGGCTCCTTCCCGCGCACGCCGCACGGGATGCAGACCAACTTCTGGGACCCGAGCGACGGCCTGCACGGCATGTTCAACGTATGGTCCTTCAACCATCTGGGAGCCCTGGTCTCCAGCGGGCTCGGGGGGGGATCGCTGATCTACGCCAACGTGCTGCTGCGCAAGGACGAGAAGTGGTTCGTGCGCGAGGACGCGGCGAAGGGCGGGTTCGAGTACTGGCCCGTGACTCGCGCGGAGCTGGACCCGCACTACGACCGGGTGGAGCGGATGATGAACGCGCAGCGCTACCCGTTCGACGAGACTCCGTACCGCGACACGATGAAGACGCGGGCGATGAAGAAGGCGGCCGGCGAGCTGGGGCTGGAGTGGATGCTCCCGCCGCTGGCGGTGACCTTCGCCAACGAGGGCGACGCGCCCGTCCCCGGGGAGCCGATCCGCGAAGAGCACCGCAACCTGCACGACCGCACCCGCTCCACCTGCCGCCTCTGCGGCGAGTGCGACGTGGGGTGCAACTACGGGAGCAAGAACACGCTCGACTACAACTATCTCTCCGAGGCGCGGCGGCTGGGGGCGGAGATCCGCACCCTCTGCGAGGTGATGCACTTCGAGCCGCGGCAGGGCGGAGAGGGCTACCAGATCCGCTATCGCCAGCACACCCTCCGGGAGAAAACCCCCAGCGGCGCACCGCTCGCCACTCTCACCGCCGACCGGCTGATTCTCTCGGCCGGGACTCTGGGATCGACGTACCTGCTGCTGAAGAACCGGAGCTCCTTCCCCGGCGTCAGCGAGGCGCTCGGCTCTCACTTCTGCGGCAATGGCGATCTGCTCACCTTCGCCCTCCTCTGCCATGAGGAGGTGGAGGGGAAGCGGACGCCGTGGGTGCTCGACGGGACCAGCGGTCCCGTGATCACGAGCGCCATTCGCATGGCCGACGCGGCGGACGGACACTCGGGGCGCGGCTTCTACATCGAGGACGCGGGCTACCCCGCTTTCGCGGCGTGGATGCTGGAGACGGGAGGGATGCTGAGCACGGTGCGGCGGCTGAAGAACGTCCTCTGGAGGCGCTTCCTGTCCAGTCTGGGAATCAGGAAGGACACGGACCTGAGCGGCGAGCTGGCCTACGTGCTGGGGGCGGCGCACCTCTCCGCGACCTCGGTCCCGCTGCTCGGCATGGGGCGCGACGTGCCCGATGGGCGCCTGCGGCTGGAGGACGGGCTGCTGGAGAGCGACTGGCGCATCGACCGCTCGTCGAAATACTTCACGCGGATGCGGGAAACCATGCGGGGGATCGCGAAGGCGTGGGACGGCGACTTCCGCGACAACGTCCTCTGGCACCTGAACCGGCGTGTGATCACCGTCCATCCGCTGGGCGGCGTCCCCATGGGGCGGCGCAGGGAGGAGGGGGTGGTGGACGTGAACGGCGAGGTGTTCGGCCACCCGGGGCTCTTCGTCGCCGACGGGTCGGTGATGCCGGGCCCGGTGGGCGCCAACCCGGCGCTGACCATCGCCGCGCTCGCCGACCGCTTCGCCGACACGATGATCGACCGGGCGAGGTCCGGCCGCGGCGCGACCCGCATCCCCGTGCCCCGCGTGGTCGGCGAGGGGGGAGGGTGAAGTAGCGAAGACGGATTCGCGCTACTGCCGGACGTACGGGATGTGGACGGAGGCGAGCGTACCCCTGCCGGGAGCGCTCTCGATCGCGATGTCGCCGCCGAGGGAGCGGGCGAGCTGGCGCGCGAGGGGAAGGCCGAGGCCGAGGCCGCGAGTGCGGGAGTCGGTGCGGGCACCCTCCTCCACCTGCGTGAAGGGCTCGAAGATGCGCGGCAAGTACTCCGCCGGGATCCCACGTCCGGTATCCTTCACTCGCACCACCAGGATGGGCTCCTGACGTCCGGGGGCCGACATCCGAACCGTCCGTTCGAGCCTCACCTCGATCCCTCCTTGGGCCGTGTACTTGATGGCGTTGGCGAGCAGGTAGAGGATAATCCGGGAGAAGCGGCTCGCGTCGGTCTGCAGGGGAGGGAGGACCCGGGGGACGTAGAGCGTCAGCGAGAGCTGCTTCCGGTTCGCGGTGGGTTCCACCTTCCGCAGCAGCTCGGTGACCGCCTCGCGAGGCTTCAGGATGTCCGCGCGCTCGGGCGCCGCGTGGCTCTCCAGCTCGCCCAGGTCGAGCACCCGGCGCAGCACACCCACCATCTCGTGGATGTGCCGCTCGGCCTCGAGGAGCGCACTGTCCACCGGCTCGGGAAGCGGGCCGTGGGCGCCGGAGCGGAGGAGATCGGCGGTGAGAACGAGGGCGCTGGCCGGGGTGCGCAGCTCGTGGTTGAGCGCCATCAGGAAGTGGCCGCGCGCCTGCAGGGCGAGGCGCGCCTCCTCGGCGAGCCGGTCGTTCTCCAGCAGCAGCGCGATCAGCGCCGAAAAGGCGTGCGCGTTCTCGCGAGCGTCTTCATCCGGGCGGTCCTCCGGACGGTAGAGGAGGAGGAGCGTCCCGGAGACGATCCCGCGCACGCGCAGCGGCACCGGCAGCAGGCTCTCCAGCGGGCCGCCCCCGACGGAGGCTCCGGAAGCGTGCGGGACCTGGAGCTCCTCCCCACTCCCAGGATCCCACCATGGCATGGTCCGCCGGACGGGGCCGCCCTCGCGCAGCAGAGCGCGGATCTCGTCCGCCGCGCACCCCCAGACTGCACGGCACCGGCCGTCGTCGCCGTCGAGGATGGCGCCCGCGCTCGCGCGGCAGGCCGGCACCGCCGCCTCCAGGAGCCCGAGGAGGGCCTCCGAGGTGTCGGGGGCGGCGGTGGCGTAGCCGACTGCACGCAGCCAGGGATCGGGAAGCGGGGCGAGGTGCGTCATCGGATCGGATTCGGGAGATAGAGCTCCAGCCGGCCGTGGGCAGGGCTGCTACCTATAACGTAGCGGATCAATATAACGGAGCAACCGGCACAAAGGGAGTGCCCGTTCCTCGCTCCCGGTCCACCCGTCGATGAGGTCCTGCAGGTTCTCGCGATCGCCGCGGACCGCCTCCTCGCGGTCGCCGCATTCCCACGCGACCCCCACGTGCGGCTCCCGGGCCGGCAGGTCGCGGATGCGCGGCCGGGCAGGCGGCTCCCGTCTCGCCGCGAAAGGGTTCAGGGACGAATCGGGCGGGTGGGAGTGCGGGGCGCGCGGGTCGGGGGACGGTTACAGCGTCTCCAGCACTTCCTCCGCGTGCCCTTCGGGGCGGACCTTGCGGAAGATCCGCGCGACGAGGCCGTCGGCGTCCACGAGGAAGGTGGTGCGCTCCACCCCCATGTACTTCTTTCCGAACATCGACTTCTCTCCCCATACGCCGTACGCCTCGGATACGGCGTGGTCTTCGTCAGCGAGCAGGCGGAAGGGGAGCTCGAACTTCTCGCGGAACTTCTTCACGTCCTTTACGGGATCTGGACTCACGCCGAGCACGACCGCCCCCTTCTCCTCGATGCGCGGGGTCCGCTCACCGAATTCGCACGCCTCGGTGGTACACCCCGGGGTATCGGCGCGGGGATAGAAATAGACGATGACGCGGCGTCCGCGCAGCTCCGAGAGCCGTACGCGCGAGCCATCATCGGCGGGCAGCTCGAAATCCGGTGCGAGATCGTTCTCCTGAAGCTCCATGGCGCCTCCCGGCGGTAAAGGGGGTGGATCCATCGGGACGGCGAATCATAGCCGGAGCGTCGGGGGACGGCTATGGCGCTCCCCTCCGATGCGGAGCCTGTCAGGCTCGGGAGGAAGCTGTCGAAGTGACACGCGCGAGGTGCCATTCTGGCCAACATGACCGGCCGTAAGCAGGTATAGACATTGCTTTTATCGGCGGTGGCCACGAAGAGGTGGCTCGCTGACACCACAGACCATGGAGGTGACGGATTCCGCGTCCTGATGGACACGCCGGGAATGAGGGCGGACGACATCGAGATCAGCCTGGAGAACAACCTGCTCACGGTAAGCGGCGAGCGCCGTTCCGAGTGGCGGGAGGCCGAGGAGGAGCGCCTCAGCTGGCACCTCTCGGAGCGCCGCTATGGGCAGTTCAGCCGCAGCTTCGTCCTCCCGCGGGACGTGGACGCGGAGCGGATTCAGGCGAGCTTCGAGGACGGAGTGCTCCTCGTCTCGATCCCGAAGAGCGAGCGGTCCCGCCGTCGCCGCATCGAAGTCCACGCCGGCGGCCGACAGCAGGAGGTGGGGGAGGGGGTGTAAGGAGAGGCGCGAGGCGCGGATGGGGCGGTCACCGCCCCATCCGCGCCTCGTGCTCGGTGGTGAGGGGCTGGCGGCCGGCGTATCCCGCGTGGACCTCGTGCCAGGCCGCCACCGCCGCCTCGCCCCGCCGCCAGCAGAGATAGATCCACCGGCCGTCCAGTGTGGTGGGGAAGTCCATCAGCCCGTGCTCCAGCCCTCCCTGCGGGAAGCGGATTCCGCGCTCCAGGATCTCCTCCTCGACCAGCTTCTCGATCTCCCGCGCCGCCGTCCGGATCGCCGTCCGGTGCTCCGTGGCCTCGGCGTGGTCGGGGTTCTCCGCATCGAGGAGGCTCGTTCCCCACAACACGTCCAGCACCTGCATCTGGCCGTGGCGCCGGTCGATCTCCGCCTTGCACGCCTCGATCCGCTCCAGCACCCCCTCCAGCAGCGGGATGAGGGAGTTCGCCCCCTCGACCGTGAACACGCGGCGCGGCTGCATTCGGGGATCCGGACGGAGGAGGGCGAGAGGGAGATCCGAGAACAGAGTATGCGCGCCTCTCCCGCGCGTCAACGGCCCGCGCCCTCCTCCACGACGAGCTGACGGGGGTGGAGTGGAAGGAGGCGCTCGCCCGCGCAGGCCTCGCGCAGACGCGGGGAACCGAGAGCCCCCGGCGCATCGAGGAGCTCATCCGCTACGGTGAGGACCACAACGAGTTCTCGAACGCCGGCCCCGTCCCGCTAAGAGGAGCAGGCGGCGAGGATGATCTGCGCGTGGGCGTCTGCGTCGGCGCCGATCTCCACCTCGCGCTCCGGGGCCGGTCCGCTCTCGGCGTTGTGGAGCACCTCGATGCGCAGCATCCCATCGTCCTCGCGCAGCATCAGCTGGTTGTAGATCGCGGCCGTCTCGACCACCGGGCGGACGTCGTCCGGACCGGGCGGCGGCGGCCGCTCCTCCAGTCGGATCCCTGGCGGGGGATCGACCCGCTGGCTGACGCGGACGTACGCCTCGCCCGGTTCCCCGCTCATCCGCTCGTACCCGAGCTCCTCCACCTCCCGCAGCGCGCAGTCGAGCGCGCCCGCCGGGGCGGGGGCGGCGTACTCCCGCGGCGTCCCGCACGCGGCCAGGAGGAGCGCCAATCCCGCGGCGACGGCTCTCGACATCGCTCTCTCTCCCGACCGGGTTCCTGCCCGCGCCGCCGGAACGGGGCGCGGATCGATCCCCATGGTCGCAAGAATCGGGCTGCGAAGGGTGTAAGGATCCCTACCGCTCGGACGTTCTTGGAGAAGAGGGAGCGAGGGCGGCCCGAGGGCCCCACGATAAACCGGAGGAGCGGGACGATGCGAGGGAGATCCTGGAGCGGCGTGCTGGCGGCGTTCCTGGCGGTAGGCAGCCTGGCGGCGTGCTCGGTCCTGCAGTCGGGGCCGCACGACCAGGCGCAGTCGGAGCTGAACCGGCAGCGCCGGCACTGGCGCGCGCAGGACGTCGAAGAGTATGCGTACACCGTGCGGCGCCTCTGCTTCTGTCCGGAGACCTTCACCTCGCCAGTGGTGGTGCGGGTGCGTGGCGGCGAGGTGGAGAGCCGGGTCTACGAGGGAAGCGGCGCGCCGGTCGATGCCGGGAACGCGAGCTTCTGGCCGGAGGTGGAGGGGCTCTTCGACCTCGTGCAGGACGCGATCGACCGCGACGCGGACGCCATTTCGGTGGAGTACCATCCGCAGCTCGGTTACCCGATCGCCGTGCGCATCGACTACGAGGAGATGGCCGCCGACGAGGAGCTCACCGTCACCGCCTCGAATCTTACCAGATAGGGAACAGGGAACAGGGAACAGGGAACAGGGACTGTTCCCTGTTCCCTACCTTTCGTACACCGCCTTGCCGCCCAGGTAGGTCGCGAGCACGCGGGTGGCGAGGATGTCCTCCGGGGCCACGCGCATGATGTCGCGGTCCAGTACGACGAAATCGGCGTACTTTCCCGGAGAGAGAGATCCCAGGACTTCTTCCTGGAAGCCGGCGACGGCGGGCCAAAGGGTCATCGACTTCAGCGCCTCGTCGCGCGTCATGCGCTGCGCCGGGTACCAGCCCCCCGCCGGGTAGTTCTCGGCGTCCTGGCGGCTCACCGAGGCGTGGAAGGAGATCAGCGGGTTCACCGCCTCCACGGGGAAGTCGCTCCCATTGGGGATGATCACGCCCTGGTCGAGCAGCGAGCGCCAGGCGTAAGCCCCGAGGAGCCGCGTCTCCCCGAGCCGCCGCTCGGCCCAGTACATGTCGCTCGTCTGGTGGCTCGCCTGCATCGAGGGGATCACGTCCAGCTCGGCGAAGCGGGGGATCTCGTCGGGGTGAAGGATCTGCGCGTGCTCCACCCGGAAGCGGTGGTCGGCCGTGGGGACCTCGCGCAGCGCGGCTTCGTAGGCGTCGAGCACGGTGCGATTGGCGCGGTCGCCGATGGCATGGGTGTTCACCTGGAAGCCGCTCCGCAGGGCGCGCTCGGCGATCTCCCGGATCTTCTCCTCCGGAGTGGTGACCAGCCCCCGCTGGTCGGCCTCGTCGCTGTACGGCTCCAGGAGCGCCGCCCCGCGCGAACCCAGCGCGCCGTCGGAGACGATCTTGATCGCGCGGATCCAGACGCGGCCGTCGTGGAGGGCGCTCTGCGGTCCGCGCGGGAGGTAGCGGTCGAGCGAGGCGTCGGCGCTCGAGATCATCACGTAGTTCCGCAGAGCGTACTCCCCCCGCCCCGCCAGCTCCTCATAGACGGAGAGGGTAACCGGGTCGACCCCGGCGTCGTGGATGCCGGTGAGGCCCCAGCGGTTGGCCTCCTTCACCGCCGCCAGCACCGCCGCCCTGCGCTCGGCCGCCGGGAGCTCGGGGATCGTCCGTCCCACCAGCTCCTGCGCGTTGTCCACCAGCACCCCGGTGGGCGTCCCGCCGGCGGAGCGCTCCACCCGCCCTCCCTCGGGATCGGCGGTTCCCCGCGGCTAGGCCGGCCGCGCGCATCGCCGCCTCGTTCACCAGCGCCGCGTGCCCGTCCACGCGCGAGAGGAAGACCGGGTGGTCGGGAACGGCGCGGGAGAGCGCCTCGTGCGAGGGGAAGCGCGTGTCCCCCCAATCGTTCTGGTCCCAGCCGCGGCCGAGGATCCAGGTCCCGGCGGGCACCTCGCGAGCCCGGGCGGCCACCCGCCCGATCACCTCGTCGTACGAGCGCGTCCCCACCAGGTCCACGTTGCGCAGCGCGGTCCCGAGCCCGAGGAGGTGGGCGTGCGCGTCCACCATCCCCGGGACCACCGTGTGCCCGTCGAGGTCCACCACCCGCGTGGAGGGTCCGCGGAAGACCATCGCGCCGCGCTCCGAGCCCACGAAGAGCACCCGGCCGCCCCCGATCGCCATCGCCTCCGCCACGGGCCGCGCGTCGTCCACGGTGTAGATCCGGGCGTCGGTCACGATCAGGTCGGCGGCGCGCTGCTGCGCCCCCGCCGCGGAGGTGAGCGCGGCCGCGGCGAGCGCGAGGAGCGGAATCGTGCGGATCATGGTGGTCCGGGGTCAGTTCGAGAGGGAGCGCCCCCGCAGGCGGCTGGGCCGCGAGGGGCCGGTGGGAGACGGAAGCTATCGCCGGCCGGGGAGGGAGATCAAGACCCGGGAGTGGCAACCGAAGGCGAGCGGACCGGAGGAATCCATATGCGACCTGTCAGCCGCGGAGGTGCCGCTCCCGGGTATCGGGAACGACCGGGGAAGGCTCACCGCTCCTCAGTTGACGACTGAACGTCTCGGATTCCGACAGGCGCTTCACCTCCTGGCGCAGCCGGCCGACCTCCGCCTCCAGCGCATGGAGTCTCGGGTCCGCCGGCAGTGCGGCGGAGGGCGCGAAGCTCTCTCGCAAGCGGACGATGGCGTCGACGATCGGGCGTAGCGCCAGCCGCGCGCCGATCGCGAGCGCCGGAACGCCGAACACGACGAAGATGAAGACGAGTCCGGCAGCGTCCTCGATCGTTCCAAAGTCCATGAGCGACTCCGATGGTGAGGGGGAAACGGCGGGCTTCCTCTGCTGTACGGCGGTACGGGGCGCGAAGTGTCAGCTCTCGAGTGCAGTCCCTCCCGCAATCAGCGGCAGGTCCGATGGAGAAGTCGCTCCCGATGCGACGCGCGCTCTCCACTCTTCCTCCGCGCGCCGGATTCGCACTCGAATGTGCTTCCGAACGCATCCGGGGAATCTCTCAGGGCACGAAGTCGAAGGTCCCGGTACGTCTTCCATTCTTTGGGGCCAAGACGCCGGACGTGATTCGATCTTCAACAGGTCCAAGCTATGTCGCGATGTTGTATCAGGCCCGGCCGAGCTGCGATTGAACGGCCTCCCACCGCCGCTCCGCCTGGAGAACTAGCATGGCCCGAATCAGATCGAGGAGCAGGAAGGGCGCGATGGCGAGCACCGGCACCAGGGCGCCGAACCACGAGGGAGCCGGGCCGGGGCCGAATGCCTGAACGGAGACGACCAGAAGCGGGAGACGCGGTAGATAGGCGGGAAGGATCAACGCACTCACCAGCAGCCGTAGCGCGAGGTGCTCCTCCAGCGCAGGGTCGGGCAGGAGAAGAAGCGTGGCGAGCAGGACGAGATTGGAGGCGACGGCCACGCTCGTGAAGAAAAAACCGTCCGAGTACGCTCCGAACCATGCGCATCTCTCCACCTCCCGACGATGTGCTTGCGACGGTGCCAGACATCTTCAGGCGATTCGCGGACCTGAAACCGAGGGTCCAGCGAAGAAGAGCGCTCCCCGGGTAAAGTCAGAAGCCGTTCCGGTTCGCCTGAACGAATTGTCAGACGTCACCGTGGTCATCTGGCTCGCATGCGATTGTTCCTGGCGTTGTGCTCCAGCTCGCACAGGCCGAGCTCTTCCATTAGGGGCGGGATGTAGACACCGAAGCGGCCTCGCAGGCCCTTCTTCAACCCGTACCAGCCGCCGATCGGGTTGGCATCCGAACGGCCCCACGCCTCCACGGTGTCTTCCCTCGCCGGCTTCTGCTCATCGGCGCCACCCGAGGTCCATCCAATCGTTCGTCTCCTTCAACATCGCGTGGAGATCCTCGATGCACCGGGCGTCGTAGTGCAACACGGTGCCGCCGACCGTGCAAACCAGGATCTGCTTCCCGTCCTTCTCGTCCGCGTAGATCGTGTATTCGGAGGTGCCCGGCGGAGTCCGCAGCTTCCAGGGATCGTCTCTGGTGCGATTCAGCGTGGGAGCCATGATGATCCTCCGAAGTCATTCAACTAGCGAAGCCACGCGGGTCCGCCGGTCCCGATCGGGCTCCCCGGCGGGGTCTCCAGCGGCGAGGGACGGCGGGCGGGCTCGTAAGGACGTTCCAGGAAGCGCTCGATGTCGGCGGAAAGGGCGAAGGCGTGGGCGCGCTCGGCCTGGGAGCCGCGGGTCCGCTCCTCCTCCATCCGCTGCCGCAGCCGGTCGAGCTCGAGCGATGCCTCGGCCCGCACCTGAGGCATCGGCGCGTTGTAGGCGAGGCGCATCAGCTCCTCCGCCACCACCCGCTCGGTGGCCCGGTTCACCTCGGCCTCGTAGGGGTCCGAGAGAGAGCGGGCCGAAGCTGGCCGACACCAGCCGGTCGATCACCTCGCCGAGCCCCGGGAGGTCCGGCTGCAGCGCGTCCTGCTGGACCAGGCGCGCGGCGCGCTCCGGCTGCAGGAGGAGCGACACCACCAGGTCCGAGGCGGCCACCGAGGGCGAGACGGCGTCGAAGGCGAGCCCGGTGTAGCGGTCGAAGAGCTCGCGGTGCGCCTGGTAGGTGAAGGGCCGCGGCGGCAGCGTCCCGAGCACCGAGCGCGGCAGCGTCAGCTCCGCCGGGTCGAGGGTGGCGAGGAGCGCCTCCAGCGCCCGGTTCTGCTCCGCCGCGGGGACGGGGCGCATCGGCTCCTGCTCGTCGCCCCGGAGGGCATAGGTGTAGTAGAGCCCGCCCAACACCTTCACCGCGGCCTCCGCCTGATAGCGGTGGTGCAGGTAGAGCGGGACGAGCGCCTCCTCCAGGGTCGCCAGCGGCATCCCGCGGCGGATGGCGGTCTCGCCGAAGCGGTCGAGCGCGACCCGCCGCACCCTCATCATCCGCTCGAGCTCGTCGGGGGCGTTCCCGGCGTTGTCCCAGAGGTGGGCGTTGGGATGGACGCTCCCGGTGGGGCGGGCGTCCTGGTCGGTCAGGAAGACGACGCCGCGCACCCGGGCCTCGGAGAGGACGCGGTCCAGCTCGGCCGCCTCGCCGGCGCTCGCCGGGAAGTCGCGGTACCCGTAGGTGATGGCGACCTTGTCCCACTCTCCGATCCCCACGTCGTACGCCTGCGAGAGGTCGACCCGGCCGTCGGCCGCGAGCCGCACCATCGGGTGCGGGTAGTCCATCACGGAGCCGTGCTCGTAGGTGCTGGCGAGATAGTTGTGGGAGAGGCCGAGGGTGTGCCCGATCTCGTGCGCGGAGAGCTGCCGGATGCGCGCGAGGGCCATCGCCGCCAGCTCGGGCGGCGTCTCGTCGCCGGTGGTGTAGGGGGAGAGCAGCCCCTCCGCGATCAGGTAGTCCTGCCGCACCCGCAGGCTCCCCAGCGTCACGTGCCCCTTGATGATCTCGCCGGTGCGCGGATCGCTGACCGAGCTGCCGTAGCTCCACCCGCGCGTGGCGCGGTGCACCCACTGGATCGTGTTGTAACGCACGTCCTGCGGGTCGGCGGTGTCGGGAAGCATCTCGACCTGGAAGGCGTCGCGGAACCCGGCCGCCTCGAAGGCCTCGTTCCACCAGCGGCCGCCCTCCAGGAGGGCGCTACGCACCGGCTCCGGCGCCCCCGGGTCGACGTAGTAGACGATCGGCTCCACCGGGTCGCAGGGGCGTACTCCCGGGTCGCGGCATTCCAGACGGTGGCGCGAGATGAAGCGGCGGGTCAGCGGCTCGCCGAGCGGCGCCGCGTAGTTCTCGTACGAGATGCCGAAGAACCCGGCGCGCGGGTCGGAGAGGCGGGGCTCGTAGCCGGGCTCCGGGAGCGCGACGAAGGAGATCCGCTCGCGCACCGTCACCGCCTCCGGGGTCGGGGCGACGTCGCGCACCCAGCGCCCCGCGCTGTCGGCGGTGAAGGTCAGCGTGACCTCGATCTCGGTGTTCCGCGGGAAGGCGCGGGTGCGGTCCATGTAGACCGCGCTGCGCGAGGCGTCCAGGCGGAAGGTGCCCTGCCGCGACTGCCGGAGGGCGGGGATCACCCCGTGCACGTCGCGGACGGCGAAGTCGGTGGCGTCCACCAGCACGCGTCCCGCGGTTTCCGCCGCGACGGTGAAGCCCCAGAGGACGGAGCGGGCGAAGGCGTCCTCCACGTCGAGCCGCTCCGCCGGGTTGTTGGTCTCGGCGCGGAAGGCGTAGTTGGGCTGGATCATCAGCACCTTCGGGCCCACCCGCTCGAAGGAGACGATCTTCTCGCCGCCGAGCTGTCCGCGGTCGAGCCCCACGTCGTTGGAGCCGAGCCCCGCCGGGAGGGAGACCACGAAGAGGAGCTCCTCCTCCAATCGGGGAATCTCCATCCAGAGCTTGCCGGTGGTCTCCTCCCAGTAGAGCGGGAGGAAGCCGTCCAGCTTCTGCATCCCCCGGGTCTTGTCGGCGATGGAGGGGAGCGGCGCCTGCGCGGTCGCGCCGCCGACGGATGCGAAGAGGGAGGCGAGCAGCAGGGCGGCGAGCCTTCGCTTCATGGGCTCCTCGAGAGGTGGAGGGGGGTTCCGGCGAGCCAGGGACAATCTGTGTTTCCCGGCGGGGCGGCGCCACCCCGCGGCGGAAGATCCTCCGCCGGGCCGCGGCCTCTGCCGCCGCATCCTGCCGTTCCCGGATCTGGCACGATCTTTCCAATGAAAGGGCCATACGGGACAGCGGAGCTCAGCCCCCCGTGGATCCGAGAATGCCGACTCAACCCCTGCTTCCTTGAGAGCAGGCACGGATGAGGGTCTCGGGGGCGGCTCTCGTCTCGTTTCTTCGCCCTCCGCACGTGCCTCCCCTCTCCCTCCCGCTCCTTTCCCACGGATACACTGAAACCCTCGGGTACGCCGGCTCGGGGAGCGACAAGGTGACCGGGGCCGGCATCCGTTTGCGAAGCCGGCCCGTTGCTTTCGGGCGCGCTGGCGTGGAAGTGCCGTGGATTGGGAGCGGGTCCGCGAAGGGCCCTCACCCCTGGCTCGCTGGTACTTCACCCCCCGGTCCCCCGTCCCCTCGTCGCCCGAACAGGGACCAGATCGTGTCTAGCTCCAGGGGGCGCACACGTCCAGCAGGCTGCGCGCGTCGCGGCGGGCTTCGTCGGTGGGGGCGCTCTGCTCCTGCGCCTGCCCGCCCTCCTCCACCGTGAGCATCCCGGCGGTGACCTCGATGGTGTTGCCCTGCGGGTAGTGCCGCATGTAGACGAAGACGGTCAGCTCGTCGAAGCGGGTGCGCTTCCCGCCGGCGAGGCCGGCGGTGAGCACCTCGGTGGCGGCGGCGGCGCCCCGGCGCGCGGCCTCCGTGAGCCCGGTGATCTCGCGCCGCCCCTGCAGCAGGCCGCCGATGGAGTCGGCCAGCTCGATCTCGTACTCCATGGCTCGAAGCTGCTGCGCGGAGCAGGTGAACGCGTCCGTCAGGGGGGCCAGCGTGCCCCGCGAGAAGGAGCGGACGCTGGTGCAGCCGGAGAGCAGGGCCGCGAGGGCGAGGCAGACGGACCGGCGCATCGAGTGTCTCATCCGGATCGGGAAACCGGGACGACGGGTTGGGAGGGGACGGCGGAGGGCTACTCCCCTCCCAGCACCGCCCGCAGGGCCCCCTCGAGGTGGGGGTGGCGGAAGTGGAACCCGGCCCCGACGAGCCGCGCGGGCACGACCCGCTGGCTCGCGAGCAGGGTCTCGTCCGCCATCTCACCGAAGGCCAGCCGGAGCGCGGTCTTCGGGACGAACAAGGGAGTGGGACGTCCGAGAGCGTGGCCGAGCGTACGGGTGAACTCCGCGTTGGTCACCGGCTCCGGAGCCACCACGTTCACCGGTCCCTTCACCTCCGGCGTCCCGATTAGGAAGGAGAACGCGCGGATCACGTCCGGGAGCGACACCCAGCTCATCCACTGCCCGCCGTCTCCCAGACGACCGCCGAGCCCCAGCCGGAAGACCGGGAGCATCCGCTGTAGCGCGCCCCCGTCGGGGCTGAGCACCACGCCCAGCCGCGGAGTCACCACGCGGACGCCCGCGCGGGCCGCGGGCTCGGCCGCGGCCTCCCACTCTACCGCCACGCCGGAGAGGAAGCCGCCGCCGCGGTCGCTCTCCTCCGAGAGGGGCTCGTCGCCCCGATCCCCATAGTAACCGATCGCCGAGACGCTCACCAGAACGCGCGGCGGCTCCGGGAGGTCAGCGAGCGAGCGGGAGAGAAGGGAGGTCCCCTGCACCCGACTCTCGCGGATCCGCCGCTTCCGCTCGTCCGTCCACCGCTCCCCCACGCTGGCGCCGGCGAGGTGCACCACCGCGTCCACCCCGGAGAGGGCGGCGGCGTCGATCCGCTCTTCCCGCGGGTCCCAGCCGACTTCGCCGCGCCCGGGACGGGGCTCGCGGCGCACGAGGCGCAGCACCTCGTGGCCCTCGGCGCGCAGCGCGCGCACCAGGGCCGAGCCGATCAGCCCGCTGGAGCCGGTCACGGCGACGCGCCGGCGGTCGGACGACGGAGGGGTCTCGGGGGAATTCATGGGGAGAAGTTAGGCGCTCGCACCGCTTTCGCGCCAGAGCCAGGGCGCGGAAGCGGGGACCAGCACCTCTTCCCAGGCGCCGGTCCCCGGCTACACGCCGAACTGCCGCAAATGGTGATCCATGTGCCTGTAGATCAGCCAGCCCCACTCTCGACCGGAGAGCCGTCCGAAAGCGGGATGCGAGGACCAGTCTCCGCGCTCCCCCCGCTCCGCGGCGCGGAGCAGGAGCTGGTGCACGGCCGCCTGGTCCTCCTCCCACCCCGCCGGCGGAGTCGTCTTCATCTCGGGCGCGGTCGGGATCCTGCCCTTGGGCCAGGGCGGCGCAAAGACGATGAGCAGGCGCAGGACTCGATTCCTCAGCGGGTTTGGCCGCTCGGTAACGGGAATGTCGCCGAGGGCGCAGCGCATCTGGTCCGCGATGTGGCAGAGCATCTGCGAAGCGTTCATCCGTCCCCAGCGGGCCTGAGTCTCGGGATGAAGAGAGTGCAGGCGCTTCGATCAGATTCAAGGAGATCTCCCACCCCAGCCTACCGCTCCTCCCCGGAGAGGTCGCTAACCCAGAACCGCTCGTCGCGAGGGAAGGGTTTCCCCGCCCGGAGCCCCACCGGCTCGGCGAATCCAGGGCCGTCGTGGACGAAGGTGTGGAACTCCCCGTTCTCGCCGCAGGGATCGGTCCCGGACGGAAGGTCGCGCAGAAAGGATTCGTCGTAGGAGCGTCCGGCGAAGGCTCCATCGATCGCGCGCGAGTCGACGCAGACGGTGACCGCTCGGAAGCCGAGCGAGAGGAACTCGCGGGCCAGATCGGTCGTGTCCCGCCCCCACAGGGGAAAGAGTGCGCGCATGTCGAGCGGGGCGAGCAGCTCCTCCCGGTAGCGGCGGATATCCTCTAGAAAGAGGTCGCCGAACGCCACCGCGCGAATGCCGCGGTCGTGCATCTCTTCGAGGGCCGCCGTCAGACGGGCGCCGTACTCCGCGTCGGAGGGGGCGGGGGGAATCTCTACCTCCGTCACCGGAAGTCCGAGTGAGCGGGTCTGCCGCTCCAGCAGCGCGCGCGGAACGCCATGCATGCTGACGTGGTCCGCGGTCACCGTCGTGAGCAGACCCACCACCTCCAGCTCCGCGGAAAGGCTCAGCTCGTACAGCGCGAGGGCGCTGTCCTTACCGCCGCTCCAGGAGAGGATTACCGACTCCCGCATAGGGAATAGGGAACAGGGGGCCGGCACCTCGGCTGGGGTCCCGGCTTTCGAATATGCTGGACGTTCCTTCTTCTCCGAAAGAGGTGCGGGTGCGGGTGCGGAGGTGGATCCTCCGCTCTCTGTCAGTCGGTCCGCAGCGCCACCATCGGGTCCACGCGGGTGGCGCGGCGCGCGGGAATCCAGGAGGCGAGCAGTCCCGTCACGGCGAGCACGCCGAGGATGGAGCCGAACACCGCCGGGTCGCGCGGCTGGACCTCGAAGAGGAGGAAAGCGAGCAGCTGGGACACTCCCGCGGCCAGCGCCAGCCCCAACGAGAGTCCCACGGCCAGCTGCAGCATCCCCTGTCGCAGCACCAGCCCCTCCACGTCGCGGCCGCGGGCCCCGAGCGCCATCCGCACTCCCATCTCGCGCGTCCGGCGGCTCACGGAGAAGGCCATCACCCCGTAGAGCCCGATCGCCGCCAGGAAGAGGGCCACGAAGCCCATCACCATGAAGATGGTCCCGAAGACGCGGTAGAACCAGGTATTGGTGGCGATGCGCGACGCGAGCGTCTCGACGAAATAGAGCGGGATGTCGGCGTCCACCGCCGCTACCGCGTCCCGCACGGCGGGGGTCAGGGCGAGGGGGGCCCCGCGGCTGCGCGCCACGATGCTCATGAAGCGCCGCGGGGTCTGCGAGAGCGGGGTATAGAGCGCGGCCGGCTCCCGGTTCTCGACCCCGTCCATGTGCATGTCGGGCACCACACCCACCACGGAGCGCCAGGGCTCCTCGCTGCGCGAGTCGCCCACCCGGATGCGCCGGCCGAGGACGCTACCATCGGGGAAGTGCTTCCGCACGAAGCTCTCGTTCACCAGCGCCACCGGGAGGCTCCCCTCGCGATCCGGCTCGCCGAAGTCGCGGCCCTGCAGGACCGACACCCCGAAGGCGTCGAACGAGCCGGGCGCCACCACCCCCAGGTGCGCCGTCGGGTAGTCGCGGTCGGTGGCGTACGCCACCCCTTCGATCCCTACCTCGTCGCGCGCCGAGCCGAGTCCCGGGAGCGACTCCGAGAGCGAGACGCTCTCCACGTTGGGAACGGTGCGCAGCTTCTCATGCAGCTCCTCGAAGTAGCGCGCCTGCTCCGGCCCTTCGGGATAGTCGCTCTCCGGGAGGCCCACGCGTGCCGTGAAGACCTGCTCGGTGGAGAAGCCGAAGTCGATGGTGCGCAGCTTGGCGACGCTCTTGATCATCAGCCCCGCGGCCACCAGCAGGCCGCACGAGAGGGCGATCTCGAAAACGACCAGCGCGCGGCTGATGCGGCCCAGACGGAAGCTGGAGGCGCTCCGCGACTCGTCTTTCAGGATCTCACCGGTGTTGCCGCCCGCCGCCTGCAGCGCGGGGAGGACCCCCGCGGCGAGCGTCGAGAAGAGAGCGGTGCCGAGCACGAAGAGGAGCACCGGTCCGTCGATGCCGAACTCGAGCCAGTAGGGAGGGTTGGTGTCGGCGATCGCGTGGGTGAAGAGGCGCAGCGCGAACCAGGCGATCCCGACGCCGAGGACGGCCCCCGCGACCGCCAGGGCCAGCGGCTCCGCGAGGAACTGCACCACGAGCCGCGAGCGGGAGGCGCCGAGCGCCGAGCGCACCCCGATCTCCTTCACCCGCAGCGCGGCCTGGCTCAGCAGCAGGTTGGCGACGTTGGCGCAGGCGATCAGCAGCACCAGGAAGACGGCGCCCAGCATGGTGAAGAGGAGCGCGCGGGGCTCCTCGCCGATGAACTCCTCCGCGAAGGGCTTGACCGTCGCCCCGACCCCCTCGTTCGTCTCCGGGTACTCCATCGCCAGCCGACGGGCGATCGCGCCCATCTGCGTGCTCGCCCGGTCGAGGGTCGTCCCGTCCTTCAGCCGCCCGAACACCTCGAGCGTGATCTGGTCGTCACCTCGTTTCTCGGTGGAGGCGGAGCGTCCCAGCGGCACCCAGACCGACTGCGTGTAGGGAAAGTGGAAGCGGTCGGGCATCACCCCGATGACCACCGCCTCCTTTCCGTTGGCGCGGATGGTCTTCCCCACGATCTGCGGGTCGCCGAGGTAGCGGTTCCGCCAGACGTCGTACCCCAGCAGGATGACGGGCTCGGCGCCCGGGAGGTCCTCGCCCTCGCGGAAGTCGCGGCCGAGGATCGGGCGCACGCGCAGGAGCCCGAAGGTGTTGGCCGTGACGAACCCGCCGTCGAAGCGTTCCGCGCGCTCCGACCCGCTGATGTTCACGGTGCCGGTGTAGAAGGCCGCGAGGTCCTCGAAGACGCCCTGCTGCGCGCGCCATTCCTCGTAGTCGTGGATGCCGACCTCGACGCTCGGCTGGTCGCGCGAGGGGTTGTTCTCCTCCAGGTGCATCAGCTCCTGGTCGTCCTCGAAGGGGAGCCCGCGCAGGATGGCGCCGTACACCAGGCTGAACATCATGGCCGTCAGGCCGATGCCGAGTCCCAGCGTCAGGACGGAGATGGCCGAGAAGCCGGGGTTCTTGAACAGCAGCCGGACACCGTAGCGGAGGTCCTGCAGGACTGCGGACATGGCGTCCTCCACGCGGGATGGGATGTGGGGCCGAGGGGCTCCGGCGGGCGGAGCGGGCGTGGAGGACCCTACGGCGCGGGCGCGGGAGGAGTTTCGATCACTGCAGCGCCTTCCGCACGCGGTCGGTCAGGGCGTCGGGGCTGATCGGCTTGGCGAGGAACTCGCGCTCGTCCAGCGGGACGTCGCGCAGCGAGTCGCCCGCGTAGCCGGACATGTAGAGAACGCGCAGCGACGGGCGGGTCGCGCGCAGGCGCTCGGCGAGCGCGTAGCCGCCCAGGCGGGGCATCACGACGTCGGTGAGCAGCAGGTCGATGGGGCCGGCGTGCTCTCCGGCCACGCGAAGCGCGTCCTCGCCGTCGCGCGCCTCGAGCACGGTGTACCCGGCCTTCCGGAGGGTGAGGCGCGCCAGCAGCCGCACCCCCTCCTCGTCCTCCGCCAGCAGGACGGTGCCCTGTCCCGGGCGAAGCGGCCTGCCCGCCGCCGGAACGGTCTCCTCCCGTGCCTCCTCGCCGGGAGTGCCGGGAAAAAGGACGGTGAAGGTGCTCCCCGCGCCGGGTTCGCTCTCGCCCCAGACGTAGCCCCCGGACTGCTTGACGATTCCATACACCGTGCTGAGCCCCAGCCCCGTCCCCTTCCCCTGCTCCCTGGTGGTGAAGAAGGGGTCGAAGATCCGGGCGAGCGTCTCCGCGTCCATCCCGTCTCCCGTGTCGCGCACCGTGAGGCAGACGTAGCCGCCGGGGGGAAGGTAGGGATGCGTGCGCCGCTCGCTGTCGCCGACGGTGCGGTTGCGGGTGGCGACCTCGACGCTCCCTCCGCGCGGGAGCGCGTCGGTGGCGTTGACCACCAGGCTCACCAGCACCTGCTCCACCTGGTGCGGGTCCACGCGGCATGTCTCGAGGCGGTCGCTGAGGCGGTAGACCAGCTCCACGTCCTCGCGGATCAGGCGCCGCAGCATTCCCTTCGCGCCCTTCACCACCGAGTTGAGGTTCACCACCTCCGGATGCAGCGACTGCTTCCGGCCGAAGGCGAGGAGCTGGCGGGTGAGGCTCGCGGCGCGCTCCGTGGCCTTGTGGATCTCCGTCAGGAAGAGGGTGGCGTCCTCCGTGGGCTGGACCTCCCCCTCCAGGAGGGCGGCGAAGCCGGTGATCGCCATCAGCACGTTGTTCAAGTCGTGCGCCACCCCACCGGCGAGGCGGCCGACCGCTTCCATCTTCAGGGCCTGCCGGAGCTGCGACTCCAGCAGCCGCTGCCCGGTGACGTCGCGCGAGTTCACCACCACGCCCCTCACCGCGGGGTCGTGGAGGAGGGACTGCGCGACGGCCTGGTGCACCTGCCAGCTCCCGTCGCTCGCCCTCATCCGGGCGCTGAGGGTGATGGGCTCGGCCCCGTCGTGGACGAGATGGTTCAGCGCCGCCGTCACGAGCGGCCGGTCCTCCGGGTGGACCAGCTCCACGAGCGGAGTTCCGCGCAGGTTCAGGTACGGGTACCCCAGGGTGCGCGCGCCGGAGGGGGTCGCGTAGCGGATCCTCCCCTCCGCGTCGAGTACCGTGATGATGTCGAGGGCGTTCTGGGTGAGGGAGCGGAACCACGCCTCCTGCGCCACCAGCTTCCGCTCCACCTCCTTCCGCTCCGTGACGTCGCGAATGGTGCCCTGGAGGGCCACCACCTCGCCGGCCTCGCGCATCACGGCGGCGGAGACCAGCGCGTCGAACTCTTCCCCCGAGGCGCGCCGGAGCCGGACCTCGTGGTCGCGAACGGAGCCCTCCTCCCGGACGACGGCGAGGAGCCGGTCGTGGTCGTCCGGGTCGGCGTACAGGTCGACGGCGTGGCGGCGCAGCATCTCCGCGCGGGAGAGGCCGAAGAGCTCCTCCGCCGCCGGGTTCACGTCCTCGATCGATCCGTCGGGGCGGGTGATGTAGATGGTGTCGCGAGACTGCTCGAAGACGTTCCGGTAACGCCGCTCGCTCGCTCGCAGCGCCTGCTCGGCCCGCCCGCGCTCGGCTACGACGGTGAGGTAGATCTCGAGTCCCTCGGAGGAGGGGTAGATGCGGCTCTCCAGCCGGCGCTCCTCGCTTCCGAACTGGTCCTCCGCTCGCGCCGGCACCTGCTCCCGCAGCGCGCGCCGGCAGGCCTCCGCGAACGCTCCGCCGGCGAGCTCCGGGAACTCCGCCCATTGGCTCCTCCCCAGGAGACTCTGCGGGGAGCGGCGGAGGAGCTCGGAGGCGCGCGCGTTCACGTAGGTGTATCGCCACTCGCGGTCGAGGGCGACGAATCCGTCGCTGATGCGCTCGAGGATATCGCGGATGGACTGGTTCATCGGAGGGAGCGCCTCCCGATCGGCGCCGGCCGCGCGAGAGGGGCGTACGAGGTGCGAGACGCCGCCGCCGGGCCATGCCGGAACGGGCGGGCGGAAACTCAAGTTCGCCTGCGGCCGCGATTTTGTCCACCTGGTTCCGCGGCGCCCGGGGCGGGCTCTGCTGGCGCGGGGGTGTCGGGCGTCTCGCGGAGCCCGTGACTCCTCACAGATCCTCCACCGGGCGGTACGGGGCGGGGTCGGGCATCCCGTTCTCGGCGAAGCCCCGCAGGCGGAGCTGGCAGGCGTCGCACGCGCCGCAGGCGGCTCCGGCCGGGGAGGGGTCGTAGCAGCTGACGGTCTGCCCGTAGTCCACCCCCAGCCGAAGACCCTCGTGGATGATCTCGGCTTTCGTGAGGCGCAGGAGCGGCGCGTGGATCCGGAGGCGCTGGCGTCCCTCGACGCCGGCGCGAGTGGCGAGGTTCGCCATCCGCTCGAAGGCCTCGAGGTACTCCGGACGGCAGTCGGGATAGCCGCTGTAGTCGAGGGCGTTCACCCCGAGAAAGACGTCCGACGAGCCGAGCACCTCCGCCCAGGCGAGCGCGAAGGAGAGGAAGATGGTGTTGCGCGCGGGGACGTAGGTCGCGGGGATCTCCTCGTCCGCCGCCGAGAGGTCGCGCCCCTTGGGGACGGGGATATCGGCCGTGAGCGCCGAACCGCCGAAGGCCGCGAGGTCGATCGTGAGAACCTGGTGCCGCTCCGCGCTGAAGCGGGCGGCGACCCGCCGGGCCGCCTGCAGCTCGACGTCGTGGCGCTGGCCGTAGCGGAAGCTGAGGGCGAAGAGGCGGAAGCCCTGCTCCCGCGCCAGCGCCAGGGTGGTGGCGGAGTCGAGGCCGCCGCTCAGCAGCACCACGGCCGGGCGGGAGAGAATCCTCATGTTCTGGCGTCGTCTCGGGCCGGCAGCGTCGTGAAGGCGAGCGAGAAGGGGCAGAGGCCGGTGGCGGCCTGCGCCTCCACCGCTCCCGCCGCGGAGATGCGGTAGACGGCGCCCGGCGCGTCGCACGCCCCCGGGTTGAGGGCGAAGAGGCGCCCCTGGGAGTCGAAGCCGATGTCGGCGACCGGGGGAATCCCCCCCGGCGTGAGCGGGTCGGCGGGACCCCGAGCGAAGGCGCCGGTCGTGGGGTTCCACTCGACGATGCCGGCACCGTAGAGCCCCACCAGCACGCGCCCCGAGGCGACGGCCACGCCGGAGGGGAAGTCGCCGAAGCCGGTGTGGTGCCCGATCTCCCTGCGCATGGCGACGTCCACCACGGAGAGGGAGCCGTCGGCGGCGCCGAAGCTCCCCGAGTTCACCACGTAGAGCCGGCCGTCGGGGCCGAAGGCGCCGCTCCCGGGGTTGAGGCCGGCGAGCGGGATGGTGGCGACGGGAGCGAGCGAGCCGTCGATCACGGTGATCGTCCCGGGCCGCGCGGGAGAGAAGTTCTCGAGCTGCGCGTCGAGCACGTAGGCGCGCCCGCCGGCGGCGACGATCTCCTGCGGGTAGACGCCCACGGCAATCGACCGCAGCGTATCCCCCCGGAGGACGTTGATCGGGGTGACGCTGTTCAGGTCGGAGTTGGCCACCAGGACGATGGAATCGTTGAGGAAGGCCGCGCCGGTGGCGCCGGAGCCGGCGGGGAGCGCCACCGTGTGGAGTACCCGCCGCGCGACGAGGTCCACGACGGCCGCGAAAGGGTAGGTGCCGAGCGGGACCACGGCGATCCCGCCGCGCGCGGCCAGCGACGCAGGGGTACCCTCCGGCGCCACCGCCACGGTGTAGGCCCCAGCCGGATCGTCCACCGGAATCACCGTCAGGGACCGCTCGACGCTGTTGAGCACCACCGCCACCTCGTTCTCCGCGGAGGGCGATGGGCCGGCGGGGTCGTCGTCGCAGGCGCCCAGGAGCAGCAGCGGCGGGATCGCAAGGAGCGCCGTGGTGAGGCGCAGGATGCTACGGAACGTTTCGGTCACGGAAAGCCTCCATGAAATGGGGAGCGTCCGCCCGGCGCAGGCGAGCCTCCAGGCGGACGCGGCGGCCGGCTTCGGGGAAGCCGAAGATCAGCGAATCCTTCTCGTCGAGCAGACGGTCCACGCGGACCGCCGTGGTCAGCGCGGCAGCGCCCAGGCGCCACTCGCGCCCCAGGCCGAGGCCCACCGTCCAGAACGGGTCGAGGGCGTTGAGCGGGGCCGGGGCGGGGTAGCGGGTGCCGGTGAAGAGGGCGTCGACGCCCGCCCGCCAGGCGCCGTGCTCCCACGAGGAGCGGAGCTGCGCGGCGTGTCGCGGTCGGTAGGCCACCTGCACGTAATCGGCGCCTCCGGGGCGGTCGTACGTCGCCGCGGCGAGGGAGTACGAGCCGGAGAGAGCGAGGCCGGCCCGGGGGATCGCCAGCTCGGTCCACGCTTCGAGCCCGCGCCGCTTCACGTCGGTGTTGCGCGGGCTCCAGACGAAGCGGAAGTCGGGGAGCCAGACGATCATCCCGCGGACGTCGCCGCGATAGAGGCGCGCGCCGGCCGCGGCCTCGGCGCCGCCGAGGCGCCAGGCGAGCGAGGCGCCCGCCTCCCACTCGGAGGGGACCCGCTCCGCCCGCAGGTCGGGATTGGGCTCCACCGCCACCCCCTCCCGGAAGAACTGGTCGCCCAGAGAGGGCGGACTGTACCCGCTGCGGTTGCTCAGGTGGAGGGCGGCGGCGCCGGAGGAGAGGCGCAGGCCCACCGCGCGGTTGGGGTACCAGCGGCCGGCGGCGCCGTCGCGGTCGAGGCGCGCCTCCGCGGTCAGCTCCGCGTCCCATGCGCCGAGGGCGGCGCCCGCCGCGGCGTGGACGAACGCTCCGGCGTCGGCGCGCGAGCGGGGGGCGTCGTCGGCGAGCGAGCCCGCCTCGACCTGCTGGAGGCTCGCCTCCAGGCCGGCGCCATGGCCCCGGAGCCAGCCGCCGCCCGTCCGCTCCACCTCCGACCGAGCCTCCGCGGAGCGGACGCGGGCGAGGTCGTCGTAGGGGAGACCGAAGGGGGGCGCGGGGTCGGAGAAGCGGGCCCGCTGCGCGACGCCCGCGAAGGAGAGGGAGGTGGAGAGGCCGCCGCCGACCCGGCGCCAGCCGACCGAGCCGCGCAGCCGCTCCAGCTCCTGCCGCGCCCGGGGCGAGGGGGCGTATCCCTTCCCGGGAATCCCGCGCTCGAGCGACTCGGCCGCCCCGCGGGCGCGCAGCTCGCCGCCCGCCAGCGGGGCGCTCGCGGCCGCGAAGGCGCCACGCTCCGCCAGGTCGGAGTTCACCCGCCGCTCCACCGTCCCGTCCACTCCGAGGACGCGTGGATAGTCGAAGCCCCCATCCACCCCGCGCAGGTGGCCCCCCGCGCTCCAGGAGACGCCGCCGAAGGAGGTGCTTCCCTCCCCGCCCAGCGACCATTCGCCGAGAGAACCCGTGGAGGCACGGGCCTCGGCGCCGGACGCCGGCGCGCGTGTCTCGATCAGCACCACCCCCGCCTCGGCGCGGGGGCCGTAGCGGGCGCCCTGCGCCCCGACCATCACGGTGACCGACTCGACCGTCCCGGCGGGAACCGTGCTCAGGTCGGCCACCCCGGTGACCGGGTCGTTGAGCGGCACGCCGTCCACGAGCACGAGGACCGCGTCGGCACCGCTCCCGCGGATGCTGATCGTCTGCTCGCCGCCGGTCCCCTCCTCGCGGAGGACGACGCCGGGGGCGCGCCGCACGACGTCGCCGACGGTGCGGGCGCCGGCGCGCTCGATCTCCGCGCGGCCGAGGCGGACGGCGGCGGGACCGGCGCGGGCGGCGACCACCTCGACGCCTTCCACCGGAACGGCGGCCCGGGTCAGCGCCGCCCGAAGCCCGGCGACGCGTCCGTTGCTCACCTCCACCTCGCCCTCCCAGAGGGAGAAGCCGAGGCGGCTCACCCGCACCGCGCGCGTCCCCGGCTCCAGCCCCCGCAGGTGGAAGGCGCCCGCGGCGTCGCTCAGCGCGGAGAGGCCGAGCGCCGGGAGCTCCACCAGCGCCGCCGCCACGGGCGCGCCGCTCTCCGCGTCCACCACCCGTCCGCGCAGCTCCCCCGGGAACTGCGCGGAGGCGGGTTGCGCCAGCGCCAGAAGGAGGGTGAGGAGGAGGAGCGCAACGGCGGGGCGACCGAAGTCGCTGCTGCAGTCCGGTGCGCGAAGCACAGCGTCACGACCACGGGAGGTCGGCCTCCGCCAACTGCGCCCCGCACGCTGCCACCGGCCCTGGCGGAGTCCGCGCAGGCGGACTTCCCGTCGCTGTCGCAGCGACTTCGGTCGCCAGGCGGGGCCGGTCTCTTCAGCTCTCATCGTCACCTTCCTTCCCGCACCTCTCCCCCGCGAGCGGCACCACCTGCGGCGCGCCTGCGTCGGGTCCGGGTCCGGGGTGCGGGACGATGCGCACCGGCCAGCGGTAGACGCGCCGCACCAGCTCCGCCGTCAGCACCTCGCCCGGCGGACCCTCGGCGGCCACGCGGCCGCCGCTCAGCACCACCAGTCGGTCGGCGTAGCGCGCAGCCAGGTTCAGGTTGTGCGTGACGAGGAGGATGGTCGCTCCGCTCCGCACCAGGTCGCGGAGCAGCTCGAAGATCGCCATCTCGTGCGCCACGTCGAGCGCCACGGTGGGCTCGTCGAGAACGAGGGCGGCGGGCTCCTGCGCCAGCGCCCGCGCCACCCGTGCCCGCTGCCGCTCGCCGCCGGAGAGCGTCGTGGCGTCGCGCGCCGCCAGCGCGGAGACGTCGCAGCGCTCCATGGCCGCCGCGATCGCCCGCCGGTCGGCCTCTCCCTCGCGGCGCCAGGCGCCGAGATAGGGGTAGCGCCCCATCGCCACCAGCTCCCGCACGCTCATCGGGAAGACGGTTTCCTCCCCCTGCGGCACCACCCCCACCTCGCGCGCCAGCGCGGGGCGCGGCCAGGCGGAGAGGGCGCGGCCGCGGAAGAGCGCCTCTCCGCGCTGTGGCGCCAGCGTGCCGAGCATCAGCCTCAGCAGGGTCGATTTCCCGGAGCCGTTCGGCCCCAGCACGGCGGTGAGGCGGCCCGCGGAAACGCGCAGCGAGACGCCGTCCACGGCGGCCGAGGCGGCGGCGGGATAGCGGAAGAGGGCGCCGCGGCTCTCCCAGGCGGCCTCCATCAGCCCCCCCTCCGGCGCAGCAGCCCGATGAAGAAGGGGACCCCGACGAAGGCGGTGACGACGCCCACCGGGAGCTCCGACGGAGCCGCCGCCAGGCGGGCGATCACGTCCGCCAGCACCAGGAAGGCGGCTCCGAGCAGCGCCGAGGCGGGGATGAGGAAGGTGTGGTCGCTCCCCCAGAGCAGGCGCACCACGTGCGGGACGATAAGCCCCACGAAGCCGATCACTCCGCTCGCGGCCACCGCGGCGGCGGCCAGGAGGGAGGCGGTGCCGAACGCCAGCAGCTTCGTCCGCTCCACCCGGATCCCGAGGTGGGCGGCGGTGTCCTCGCCCACCGCGAGGAGGTTGAGGGGGCGGGCCAGGGCGAGAAGGAGGAGGAGCCCCGGGAGCAGGTAGAGGGCGAAGAGCCCCGCGGCGCTCCAGGTGGCGCCGGAGAGGCTGCCCATCATCCAGAAGATCGCGGAGCGGAAGCTCTCCACGTCCGCGAAGGTGAGGACGAGCAGGATGCAGGCGTTGAAGAAGGCGCCGACCACCACCCCCGCGAGCAGGAGCACGCGGGTGTCGAGGGAGCGCCCGATCCCCTGCGCGATGCGGAGCACCAACAGGATGGCGAGGATCGCTCCCGAGAAGGCGGCGAGCGGGATGGCCCAGGGGGCGTACCGCGCCCAGCCGAGGACCACCGCCCCCACCGCTCCCACCGCGGCCCCGCCGGAGACGCCGAGGATGTACGGCTCCGCCAGCGGGTTGCGGAGCAGCGCCTGGAAGGTGGCGCCGCTCGCGGCGAGCGCGGCCCCCACCAGCGCCCCCTGCATGGCTCGCGGCAGGCGCAGCTCGCGCACGATCGAGAGCGAGGCGGGATCGCCGCGGCCGGCGAGCGCGCCCCACACGTCCCCGGGGGTGAGCGGGACGGCCCCGAGGAGCGCGCTCGCCAGCAGCGCCGCCGCCAGGAGGAGCGCCAGAAGCGCCAGACGGAGGGCGAAGGAGCCCGGTCTCACGGTGGCGACCCCGCGCGGATGGCTTCCCTCATCCGCCGGGCGATCCCGCCGAGCCCCGGGCCCGGACGTCCCATCAGGTCCGCGGGCACGGCGGCGACCCGCCCCTGGCGCACCGCATCGAGGTCGCGCCATCCGGGCTCGCTCCGCAGCCGATCGAGGGTCGCGGCGGAATCGCCGCCCACGGGGAGGATCACCACGTCCGGCCGGAGGCGCAGAACCTCTTCGAGCGAGACCTGCGGGGAGACGCCCGGCCGCTCATCGGAAATCGCGACGGGGTCGCCGCCCGCGACCTCGATCAGCTCCGCGAGGAAGTTGCCGGTGCCCGCGATGATCGGAGGGTCGAGGGAGACGACGTAGAGGACGCTCGGCCGCGCCCCCGCGGGGACGGAGGCGCGCACCGAGTCGAGGCCGGCGTGGACGCGGTCCTCCAGCGCGCGCGCCGCCGAGTCCCGGCCCAGGAGGCGGCCGAGACTGCGGACGTTCCGGAAAACCGCGGCCGTGTCGCGGGTGGCGAGGGCGAAGACGGGGATCCCCAGCTCCTCCAGGCGCGCGCGCACGCGGGACCCGCCCGGCGGCTCCCACGCGAGCACCAGGTCCGGCCGGAGGGCGACGAGCGCCTCCAGGCTGGGGTCCAACCCCCCGCCGACGGAGGGCAGATGGGCGAGGTGCGGCTCCGTGTCGTAGCGGGTCCGGCCGACGAGCCGGTCGCCGGCGCCGAGCGCGAAGACGGTCTCCGTCCCCGCGGGGAGGAGGGAGACGACGCGCCGGGCGGGGCGGGGGAGGCGGACCTCGCGCCCGGTGTCGTCCACCGCCACCACCCCGTCCTCCGCCCCCGCCGGCCGGCGGGGGCCCGGCGCTTCCCCGCAGCCGCCCGCGACGAGCAGCGCGAGCAGCGCGAGCAGCAGGAGCGCTCCCCCCTTCCGGAAGGCCGCCCGTCCCCCGTTCTCTGACCTCTGTCCCCTCTCCCCCGTACCCTGTTCTCTCTCGGTTCCCAACAAAAAACCCGTCCTTCCCGGGATCGCGGGAGAACGGGGAGCGGCGCCGGAGGAGACACGCCCGCGGGGGGCGGCGACCGATGCCCTTCCCCGCTCCCCTCCCTCGAGGGGTGTGCGTGCGGGAGCGAACGGGGCCGGTCTCCTGGCTCGAGGCAGCGCCGCTCGCCTTCCCGGTTCCCGCCGGGCGGGATCCAGTGGCTTGTCGCGGGGGGCGTACCCCCCGCCGGAGCGGGCCGGGCCGGTGCGAGCACCGGGCCTCTGACAGTGGCGGGGCCGCGCCGGATTCACACCGGCTTCCGAATGGCCCCCTTCGCGCTATATCCAATCAAGGTAACACCCCGGGGCGGGCCGAGCAATCGCCCGCGCCCGCACGGCGTTCGGATGGCCCGGACCTTGAACCATCGTGCGGAAGGCCGCCACTCTTTCTCTCCCGGACGCCTATGTCAGCGAAGCTCCGCTACCTGTGGGACCTGATCCTCAGCAGCTACTGGTTCCTCCCCAGCCTGATGACGGTGGGAGCGATCCTCCTCTCCGTTGCCACTCTCGAGATCGACGCACGGCTCTCGCTGGAGGCCGTGGAGGATCTCGGCTGGCTGCTCTACACCGGCGGTCCGAACGGGGCGCGGGGGGTGCTCGAGACCATCGCCGGGTCGATGATCACGGTGGCGGGCGTGGTCTTCTCGATCACGATCGTGGCGCTGACGCTCGCGTCGTCCCAGTTCGGCCCCCGGGTGCTCTCCAACTTCATGCGCGACCGGGGAAACCAGATCGTCCTGGGGACCTTCATCGCGACCTTCATCTTCTGCCTCCTCGTGCTGCGCACCATCCGCAGCGCCGACGACGGGAGCAGCGCGGTGGTGCCGCATCTCTCCGTCACCTGCGGCCTGGCGCTGGCGCTGGCGAGTCTGGCGGTGCTGATCTTCTTCATCCACCACGTCGCCGTCTCGATCCAGGTTCCCTATCTGATCGCGCGGATCGCGGACGAGCTGCACACCGGGATCGACCACCTCTTCCCGGAAACCGGTGAGGGAGGAGTCCCGCCGGCGGCGGAGTCGCTGCTCTTGGTCGCGCCCGAGGCGTTCGACCGCGAGGCGGCGAGCGTCTCCGCCGCCGGGAACGGGTACGTCGAGGCGGTCGACCTCCGGCGGCTGGTGGAGATGGCGGCCGAGCGGAAGCTCCTGCTCCGCCTGGAGTACCGGCCCGGCCACTTCGCCGTGCGCGGGAGAGCCCTGGCCCGCGTGTGGCCCGCGTCGGCTCTCGACGAGGAGCTCGGGGAGCGGATCCGCGACGCGGTGGTGCTCGGTCCCCGCCGCACCTCGATCCAGGACGTGGAGTTCACCGTCAACCAGCTCGTGGAGATCGCGGTCCGGGCGCTCTCGCCCGGGATCAACGACCCCTTCACCGCGCTGACCTGCCTCGACCGTCTGGGGGCGGCGCTCTGCCACGTCGCCCCGCGCTCCTTCCCCGCGCCTTTCCGCCTCGACGAGCGCGGCGAGGTCCGGCTGGTCGTCGTCCGGCCGCTCACCTTCGAGGGGGTGCTGGACTCCTGTTTGGACCAGATCCGGCAGAACGCCGCCTACCATACCACCATCTATCTCCGCATGCTCGAGGTGCTCGCACGGGTCGTGGAGTGCGTAGGGGAGGTGGAGCGGATCGAGCCGCTGCTGCACCATGCGGCTCTCGTGGTCGAGAAGGCGGAGCGCGAGGTGGCGCAGTCCGCCGACCGGGAGGACGTGCAGGGGCGTCACCGGGAGGTGCGGGAGGCGGCGGAGCGGCGCCGTCAGCGGGACGGTCCGTCCGCCCGCTGAGAAAGCGCCTTGCGAGGCCGACGCGGCGGCGAGAGAGTCAGGATCGCGCCCGCGCCCAAATAACGCCCGCGCGACCATCTCCTCCAGCGGGTCGGCGGAACTCGCGGAGCAGCGACAGGACGTACTCTTCCACCCCGCCGGTGATGCCGTTGCCGACGAGGAGCATAGGGAGGAGCTCGTCGGGGCGGTGAGGCAGCGATGCATCCGGGCTCTTAGATATGGGGGCCACCGCGGTGGTGGGGACGTCGCGCCGGCGGGGGAGCGTAGGGCTCGGAAAGCGCCGAGCCGGAAGGGCAGCGGCGATCGCGCCGGGGCTCGCTTCCGGCGAGCGGGTTCCGCGGCGGGCATGCCCGCTTCATCGCGGGCCGTCCGCGACGACCTCCTCGAAGAGCGCCAGCCACCGCCGCACCAGCGCGTCCGTACTGTACTCCCGCTCCACCTTGCGGCGCAGATTGTCGCCGAGCCGGCGGCGCAGGGCGGGATCCTTGAGCAGCCGCCGGAGGGCGGCGGCAACGGAGGCGGGCTCTTCGTGCGGGACGAACAGCCCGGTTTCCCCATCCGTGATCTGCTCCTCGGAGCCGTTGTCCCGGGTGGCGACCACCGGCAGCGCGGCGGCCCCCGCCTCGGAGATCACGTGCGGCATCCCCTCGTCGCGCGACAGCCAGACCAAGATATCGACGCCGGCGAGCAGGCGTGGCACGTCCGGCCGGTCGCCCAGAAAACGCAGCGTTCCGTCCACCCTGAGGTCGGCCGCCAGGAGCCGCAGCTCGTCCGCGTACTCCGGCATGAACGCGTCCGGCCCGCCGATCACCAGGAAGAGCGCCGAGGGGTGCGTCTCGCGAACCATCGCCGCCGCCCGAACGAAGTCCTCGACGCGTTTCTTCCGGTCCAGCCGTCCCACCCAACCGACCACCGGCACGTGGTCCGCGACTCCCCAATCGCGGCGGACGTCGGCGCGCCGCGCGGGATCGAACTCCTCCAGATCCACCATGGAGGGGATCTGGAGCGCGTGGTGCGGTCGATCCGGCATCCGGGACGCGGCCGCGTCCCGGATGGTTCGACACACGCCGACGTAGCGGTTGGTCAGGTGCTTGGGTCCGCGCAACGCCTCGGTCACCAGCCCGCCGTGCTCGATCAGCGGGGGACGGCGCTCGCCCCGCGCGCGGAGCAGCTCGAGCGCCGGGTATACATCCGGAACCGCCTGGGAGGCGACGACCAGATCGTATTCAGGGATCCGCCGCGCCAGATAGGCGATCGTGTCCTCGAACGACAGATCGTACGCGGCGGTGTCCACCGCGACGCCGATCTCTTGGAGCTGCCGGCGTGTCTGCTCCGGCATTCCCTCCCTGCGGAGACACGGGAGCACGTCGATCCGGTAGCGGGAGCGGTCGAGATTCCGAGCGAGCAGTCGCACCTCCGTTTCCTCCCCCCCCACGACGAGCCAGGCGAAGACCCATAGGATGCGAACCGTGGCAGGGGGAGTGGTGCACCGGGAGACTTCCGCCTCCGATGCGGGAGGACGAGCCTTCATACTTCGAATACCACCTGGATGGCGTGCCGCTCGCGGCGGGCGAGCTCCGTCACGACACGCGGGGCTTGGTCGAACGGAACGACGTCGGTGATCACGTGCTCGCGGATCAGATCGCCCGCCTCGGCGAGGAAGCCGATCGTCTCCCGCGACAGACGATGTCGATCCCACTCATAGAGGCCGCGGGGGACACGGCCGATCTGCGCGCAACGGATCGACAGCCCGTTGTGGTGGAACTCCTCCCCGAGCCGCACCGCGTCCGCGCCCTCCTGATAGAAGGCGAGGTCGATCACCGAGCTCTGCGGGCGCAGGCTGCGGAGCGCGGTCTGGAGGGACTCCGGCCGGCCGCGGCATTGGAAGACGACGTCCGCCCCGCGGTCGGGGCCTCCGTGGTGCCAGCGCTCCTTGCACCACGTCCATACCTCGTGCTCCCCCTCGGCCACGGAGAGGAGGCCGAGAGCGTCGGCGGCTCCGAGGCGCTCCGGCGTGCGGTCGGCGACGGCGACCTCGGCCGCGCCGTAGAAGCGCGCCATCAGACCCGTCAGCAGGCCGATCGTCCCTGCGCCGGTGACCAGCACGTTGCGTCCCTCGACGCCCTCGCCGATGTGGCGCACGTCGGGGCCGACCCGATCCTGGGCGGCGTGCAGAATCCCGTTGGCGCAGATCGGGCCCATCTGCGCGGCGTAGATCCCCAGGATGGGATCGACCTCATCGGGGATGGACACGAAGAAGTCTTGCGCGGCATCCGCGGTGTGGCCGGTCTTGTGGCCGTACGTCATCCCGAGCACCTGGCCCTCCGCGACCGCCGGAGTGAGGCTTTCCGTCACCCGGCCGACCTCCATGTAGCCGAGAAAAGCGATCGGGAAGCGCGCGCTCGGCTCTCCTTCGCGGAAGACGCCGAAAACCTCGTCCCAGCGGGAGTGGAGGTAGGGATTGGTCCCCTTCACGAAGGTGAGCTCCGTGCCGGCGGAGAGTCCGGTGTAGAGCGTGTCCATCCGGAAGTGTCCATTGGAGAGCGGACCCTCCTCGTACTCCCACAGATAGAGTTCTCCCGGGCGCTCGACCCCGAGCGAGCGGACGATCCGCGACTCAGACACTCGCCACCTCGGGCGTTCCGGCTCCCTCGGTCTCATCCACGCCGCTCCCGGTCAGAGCGATCGCCCGTCCCTCCGCGGCGGAGGATACCGCGGCCATCGCGACGCGGTGGGTCCGGAGCGCCTCCGCGTAGGGGACGCGGATCCGGTTCTCCTTCCCCTGCACGGCGTCGAGGAAGTCACGATCCTGGGCGACCACGGGGTCGCGCCCGGCGGGGCGGACGGGGCGGCCCCGCCCGACGTCGATCATGATGTCGCGCTCGTGCAGCTCGATCGCCATCCCGTCCGAGAACAGATGGAGCCCGATGCGGTGCCACCAGCCGAGTAGGCAGGTAGCGGCCATGTTGCCCACGGCGCCCGTGTCGAACTGGAGCGTCGCGGCGGAGACGTCGTCGACGTCCAGCTCCGGGAAGGCGTTGCGGCGCATGCGGGAGCCCGCAGCGAACACTCGCTCCACCTCTCCAACGAGGTGTCGCGCGAGGTCGAAGATGTGGGTCGTCTGCTCGACGGTTTGTCCGCCAGAGCCCTGGTGGCGGCCCCACCACGGGGCAGGGGGCGTGTCGGCGAGCCAGTAGCCGAGCGCGAGCCGCGCGGGGTTCGCCGCGAGCCGCTCCCTTGCCTCCTCCACGGTGTCCATGTAGCGCCAGTGGTAGCCGACGGCGGTGACCAGCCCCGCCTCGACGACGCGCCGCGCGATGTCCTCCGCCGTCTCGAGACCGATCGCGAGCGGTTTTTCGACCAGGAAGGGTAGACTGCGCTCGATAACCTCCCGCTCGGGCTCACCGTGGGCGAAGGGTGGGACGCAGATGTAAACGGCGTCCAGCTCCTCGCGGTCCAGCATCCGGCGGAAGTCGGTGTAGGCCGTGGCGCCAGCGCGCTCCGCGAGGCGTCGGGCGCGCTCCTCCACGGGATCCCCATAAGCGGCGACGACCGCGTCGGGAAACTGCCGCAACACTTCCAGGTGGCGCTCCGCGATGCCGCCGGCCCCGACGAACCCGATTCGGACTCGCTCCATCGTTCCCTTCCCTATCTGGTGACTCGTGATGTGCCGCCTCTGCCCGGTTCCGCACCGCCCGTACTCGCTCCGAAGCTTCCTCCTCTCGCGCCTCCTCGGCGGCGGCGAGGAAGAGCGACGTCGTGCTCTCCCTTCGTGGCGGAGGAGAGTTCCAGCGCCTCGCGGTAGATCTCCGCCGTCTCGCGCGCCATCCGCTCCGCGCTGAACTCCGTCCGCACCCGCTCCCGACCGGCTTCGCCCCAACGCCGGGCGCACGTCGGATCTTCCAGTGCCTCGAGGATCGCGGCCGCGAGCGCGCCCGGATCTCCCGGCTCCACGAGCCTGCCTGTGACGCCGTCCTCGACCGCCTCCGCGGTCCCGCACACGCGTGTCCCGACCACCGGCAGCCCGGCGGCCATCGCCTCGAGAGCGACTAGGGGCAACCCCTCGAACCGCGACGGCAGCACGAGCAGATCGGCCGCGGCGAGCAGCTCCGGGACATCGCTGCGCCGACCAGCGAAGATGATCCGCTCGTCGAGGCCGAGCACACGCACCCGCTCCTGGAGATCTCCGCGCAACGGCCCCTCTCCCACCCAGACGAAGCGCGCCCGGGGCATCCGCGCCAGCACGGCCGGCGCGGCGTCGAGCAGGAAGGCGTGCCCCTTCTGGTCGGTGAAGCGGGCGACGGTGAGCACCAGCTCTGCATCAGTGGTTAGGCCGAGGCGGCGGCACAGCCCCCCGCGGTCGCTCGCCACGGGCTCCGGGCGGATGCCGTTGCGCACCACCCGGAGCTTCGCCGCCGGCACGCCCGCGGCGAGGTAGCCGTCACGCGACGCCTCCGCCACGCAGACGATCCGGTCCGCCCGCGCCACGACTGCGCGGTAGTCCGCCTGCTGGTCCGGTTCGGTGAGCAGGTAGGGTAGGTGCTCGGTGCGGACGACGGGCACACCCGCGCTAGCGCCGGCGTAGACGCCGTGGTGCGCTTCCCAGCCGATTCCCGCGTGTACGTGCAGCACCCCCGACTCCCACTCCCCGAGCCACCGCGCGAATCGTCTCTCCGCCGACCGGTCGCGCACCGCCAGCGCCAGCGCTTCGATTCCCATCTCCCTCGCCCGCGCGAGCACCCGGTTACCCGTCGGGCTGGAAGGGCAGACCAGGGCCAGAGAGTGCCGCGGCAGCAGCTGTTCGGCCAGGGCCAGCATGTGCTGACCGACGCCCGATGGCTCCGTGCTGTCGGTGAACAGGCACACCCGGATGCTCATCGGACCGCGCCTACCCCCGTCTCAGAGAACAGTACTCGTTGTCGCTCGATCTGGTCCGCGAGCGGGCCGTAAACCCGGCGCGCTCCCGCCTCGTCGGCGAACCCCCACAACCCGTTGGGGCAGTGGCGGTCGTCGTCCCAGCCGGGGTGATCCAGGATCGGGTACCAGCAGATTCCCTCCAGCGGTACACCGGCGTGCATCGCCGCGCGCGCTTCGCGCCCCACGTAGCTGAGCCATTCAGGGCGCATGAACGATTCCGCGCCCGTTTCGGCCACGAACAGGGGCCGCCCATACCGCGCATACACCTCGCCGAGCAGAGCCCGCAGGGGCCGGAAGAGCGGATCGTCGCGCCAGAGCGTGGGGCCGTCGTGAATCCACTGGTTGTTGTGGTAGAAGTTGACGCCGACCACATCCAGGTACTCCCGCCGGCCGCCGAGCTCGGGGCGGTGACGCCCGGCGATCATATCCCAGGCGTGGAACTGTGCGGCGGCGTGGTTCTCCGCCGCGAGGCGATCTCGCGGCCGAGACGGGTCGGCGACGATGTGAATGACCGGATCGACGTGGACGATCCGGGCACGCGGCTCCACCTCCCAAATCGCCTCGATCGCCGCGATGGTTGCCCGAACGAGCTGCGCCTTCAGCTCGTCGCCCCGCCCCGTCGCGAAGGGGAGAAAGTAGCCCGCGTCGCCCCCGGCCCAGGCGAAAAAGGAGATCTCATTGATGGGACTGAAGAAAGGCACCCCCTCGGTCTCACCGGCGATCAGCTCCGCCGCCGCGCGGGCAAAGCAGGCGAAGCGCCGAACGAAGGCCGGACTCCAGATGTCGAGGTCGTCCGGCCAGCCGTAGTGGCAGAGATCCCATACGGTCTGCACTCCCTGCTCGCGCGCGGCACGGATCGTCTGCAGGTCGCAGCGGAAGTCGAAGCGGCCGGGGCGGGTCTCGATGCGGTGCCAGCGCAGCCCGTCACGCGCGGCGAAAATCCCCAGTTCCACCAATCGCGCATAATCTGCTCCCGCGTTCCGGTCGTGACCGCTCGCGGCGGTTACGTCGAGGCGCCGCTCGCGGGTTCGGTGGGTCGAACACTCGAAGCCACCTAAGAAAAAGCTCCGGAAGAGCGCGTCCGGCCCCGGTCCTGCCGACCCGAGTCCGCCCCGCTCCGCAGTGCCTGGCATGTACCTTGAGGTTCTGGATGAACTTCTGCTCCGCCGGAGGGTCGCCGGCCGACGTTTACCGCGCTGAGGGAAAAGCTAGCCACCATGTTCCAAATTGAAGAGTGCCCCGGCACTCAGCACGACGCGGGCCAGCTCGATCTGATCTGTCTCTCTCACCTGCGGTGGGACTTCGTCTATCAGCGCCCTCAGCACCTGATGAGCCGCTTCGCGCGGGACCGTCGGGTGTTCTTCGTCGAAGAGCCGGTCCGCGACGACGGTCCCGATCGGATGGAGGTGCGGACCACCCCTCAAGGCGTGTCCGTCGCCACACCTCACCTCCCGCACGGGGTGGACGGCGACGCGATGGACGAAGCGCAGCGCGAGCTACTCGATCGGTTCCTCTACGAGCGCGGTATCCGAGACTTCGCCCTCTGGTACTATACGCCGATGGCGCTCGACTTCTCGCGCCACCTCCGCCCGCGCCTCGTCGTCTACGACTCCATGGACGAGCTCTCGCTCTTCGCCTTCGCGCCCCCCGCCCTGCTGGAGCGGGAGCGGGAACTGTTCCGCCGGACGGACCTGGTCTTCACCGGCGGATCGAGCCTGTACGAGGCGAAGCGTGGCCGCCATCCCAACGTGCATTGCTTCCCCAGCAGCATCGACGCGGACCACTTCCGGAGCGCCCGCGGAGGAAAAGAGGATCCGGAAGACCAGGCAGCAGTCCCTCATCCCCGGCTCGGCTTCTTTGGCGTGATCGACGAGCGCATGGACCGGGAGCTGCTCGCCGCCGTCGCCGATCTGCGCCCCGACTGGCACTTCGTGATGATCGGCCCCGTGGTCAAGATCGGCCCGGCGGAGCTGCCCGAGCGCCCGAACCTCCACTACCTCGGCCTCAAGCCGTACGTGGAGCTGCCGCGCTACATCGCGGGGTGGGACGTGGCGATCATGCCGTGGGCGCGGAATGAATCGACGCGGTTCATCAGCCCGACGAAGACGCTCGAGTACCTGGCCTCGGGGAAGCCGGTGATCTCCACGCCGATCGCGGACGTCGCGCGGACGTATGGTGAGACGGGACTGGTCCGGATCGCGGAAACTCCCGGAGCGTGGGCGCGGGAGATCGACGCGCTGCTCGCGCGGACGCCCGCGGAGCAGGCGGCCTGGCTGCGGGAGGTGGAGGCCCTGCTCGCGCGCACCTCGTGGGAGCGGACCTGGCAGGAGATGCGCGCCCGGATGGACGTCGTCCTCGCGGCGGGGGCTGGCGACGCCGTGCCTCCCGCGGCATGACGAACCGGTCCCTCCGGTCTTCCTTTCCCCCCGAGTGCGTCGTCGCCGGCGCAGACTGAAGCGGACCACATGTTCGATTACCTGATCGTCGGAGCGGGATTCGCCGGGAGCGTTCTCGCCGAGCGGCTGGCACGTGGCTTCGGGAAGAAGGTGCTGGTCGTCGAGCGGCGCAACCACATCGGCGGCAACGCCTACGATCGCTACAACGACGACGGCATCCTGTTTCACAACTATGGGCCGCACATCTTCCACACCAACTCGCGAGAGGTCTTCGAGTATCTGTCCGAGTTCACACTGTGGCGCCCGTACGAGCACCGGGTGCTCGCGAGCGTAGACGGGCAGCTGGTCCCGATCCCCATTAACCTGACGACGATCAATCAGCTGTACGGGCTGAACCTGAGCTCCTTCGAGATGGAGAGGTGGCTCGCGTCCGTGGCGGAGCCGCGAGATGTGATCCGCACCTCGGAGGACGTGGTGGTCAGCAAGGTGGGACGGGAGTTGTACGAGAAGTTCTTCCGGGGATACACCTGCAAGCAGTGGGGCCTGGACCCCTCCGAGCTGGACGCGGCGGTCACCGCGCGGGTGCCCACGCGCACCAACCGCGACGACCGCTATTTCACGGACACCTATCAGGCGATGCCGCTGCACGGCTTCACCCGCATGTTCGACCGGATGCTGGACCACCCGAACATCAAGGTGATGCTGCAGACCGATTACCGTGAGATCGAGGGCCTGGTCCCCTACGGAGAGCTGATCTACACCGGGCCGATCGATGAATTTTTCGACTTTCGCTACGGGAAATTGCCATACCGAAGCCTGCGCTTTCAGCACGAGACGGTGAACCGTGTCCAGCATCAGCCGGCGGCGGTGGTCAACTATCCGAACACCCAACCGTATACGCGCGTCACCGAATACAAGTACCTGACGGGGCAGGAGCACTCGAAGACCACACTCACCTACGAGTTCCCCTGCGACCACGGCGATCCGTACTACCCGGTGCCGCGGCCGGAGAACGCGGAGTTGTACAAGAAGTACAAAGCGGTCGCCGACGATACCCCCGGCGTCTGGTTCGTGGGGCGGCTCGCCACCTACAAGTACTACAACATGGATCAGGTAGTGGCGCAGGCGCTCGCCACCTTCAAGAAGATCACCGGGGTCAAACCGGCGAGAGGGTTGGTGAAGGCGAAGGCAGGTACCGTGGAGATGGGCGTCGGATCGGATGGCAACGGCGCTCCCGGGCTGCGACCGGCACGCCGAGGCGGCTGAGCGCGCGGCCCGGATCGGGAGGTCGCTGGCGCTCGCGGAACACCGCCGGGGTGGAGCGGAGGACCGGCACCCGGCCGGCATTCGAGGCGACCGGAGTTTGCGCGGACGTTACGGGCCGGGGTAGGTTGGCCCCTCGTAGGGCGTTCCGATCGACTCTTGGAGGAAGGGGGCATCGACGAAATCCCCGGTTCGTTCGTTCGCGGGCTCGCTCCTCCTGCTCGGCGCTCTCGCCGCGGGGGGAGAGGCGCAGCAGGTGCCTTCGCCGCGGGAGGTGCTCGGGCACCAGCCCGGCGAGAGCGGCTGGCTCGCGGACTGGGCGCAGATCCGCGGCTACTTCGACCGCCTGGCGCAGGCATCCCCGATGGTGGCCGTCGAGCGGATCGGCGAGACGGCGCAGGGGCGGCCGATGATCATGTCGGTCATCACCTCTCCGGAGAACCACCGCCGCATCGAGGAGATCCGCGCCGGCCAGGCGAAGCTCGCCGATCCGCGCGCGGTGCCGGAGGCGGAGCTCGACCGCCTCATCGAGAAGCAGCCGGCCGTGGCCTTCATCGGCGCCTCGCTGCACGGCAACGAGATCATGGCCACCCAGATGTCCATGGAGCTGGCCCACGACCTGGTCACCGACCCGGAGCCGGAGCTGCGGGAGTCGCTGGAGAACGTGGAGGTGCTGCTGGTGCCCGGAATGAACCCCGACGGGCTGGACATCACCCGCGACTGATGGCTGCGCACCCGCAACACCCAGTGGTCCGGCGCCGAGATGCCCTGGCTCTACCACTTCTACGTGGGGCATGACAACAACCGCGACTTCTACATGGTGACGCAGCCGGAGACGGAGGCTATCACCACGCAGCTCTACCAGCGCTGGTTCCCGGAGGTGGTTTACGACGTCCACCAAATGGGGAACCGCGAGGCGCGCTTCTTCATCCCGCCGTTCGACGACCCCCTCAACCCCAACGTCGACCCGCTGATCGTGCGCCAGACCAACGTGGTCGGCACCCAGATGGCGCTCGACCTGACCGAGGCGGGGAAGACGGGGATCGTGCACATGGACAGCTACGATCTCTGGTGGCACGGCGGTGGGCGGACGGTGCCCGCGCGTCACAACATGGTCGGCATCCTCTCCGAGGCGGCCAGCGCCTTCTCCGGCGACCCGATCACCCAGGACACCACCGAGCTGGAGCAGCCGCGGCTCGGCACTCTCTTTCCCGAGGCCTGGCAGGGCGGGGAGTGGTGCCCGCGCGACATCGTCGAGTACGAGCTGATCTCGGCGAAGTCCCTGGTGCGGCTCCTGGACCGGCAGCGGGAGGACTTCGTGGAGAACTTCGTCGCCCCGACCCAGAAGCAGGTGCGCCTCGGCGAGGCGGGCGGGCCGTTCGCCTACGTGATCCTCGCCGAGCAGCCGGACCCGGGCGCGGCGGCGGAGATGCTGCGGGTGCTGCGCAAGGGCGGCGTGGAGGTGCACGAGGCGCGCGCCCCGCTGCAGGCGGGCGGGCGCACCTACCCCGCCGGGACGCGGGTGGTGCTGATGGCGCAGCCCTTTCGGGCCCACGCCAAGGATCTGCTGGAGCCGCAGGCGTATCCCGACATGCGCCCCTACCCGGGTGGGCCGCCCGACGTGCCGTACGACGTCGCCGGCTGGACCCTCCCCTACCAGATGGGGGTGGAGGCGGTGGAGGTGGCCGCGCCCTTCCCCACCGCCGGGCTGGTGATGCTGGACTCCGTCCCGGTGCACCCGGGCACGGTGATCGGGAGCGGCGACAGCTTCGCGCTCGACCCCCGGATGAACAACACGCACCGCGCCATTCACGAGGTGCTGCGGGAGGGCGGCCAGGTGACCTTCGCCGCCGCGCCCGTGACGGCGGGCGCGGAGCGGTGGCCGACGGGCACCCCGGTGGTGAGCGGCGCCGGAGACCTCGCGCAGCGCGCCCAGCGCTGGGCGAGGGAGCTGGGCGTCGATGCCGTGGCGACCCCGAGGCCCGCGGGCCAGGCCCTGGAGCGGCGGCGGGTGGGCCTCTACAAGCCGTGGACCGCCTCGATGGACGAGGGGTGGACGCGCTGGGTCTTCGAGCAGTGGGGCGTCCCGTTCGACACCTGCACGACGCGCGGATCCGCCAGGGCGGGCTCGGAGGGAGCTTCGACGTGATCGTGGTTCCCGACCTCACCCACGAGGCGATGGTCCGCGGGCTGGATCCGGACGAGAACCCGCCGGAGTACGCGGGTGGACTGGGTGCCGACGGAGTGCAGGCGCTGAAGGAGTTCGTGGAGGGCGGCGGGACGCTGGTGCTGCTCGACTCCTCCTCGGAGTTCGCCATCCGCGAGCTGAGGGTGCCGGTGCGCGACATCACCCCGGACCGTCCGCAGCCCGAGGGCTGGTACGCGCCCGGCTCCATTCTGCGGGTCCGATGGGACCCCTCCCACCCGCTCGTCTACGGGATGCCGGAGGAGAGCGCCGTCTACTACGCGCGCAGCCCGATCTTCGAGGTGGAGCCCGGGGCGCAGAACGTGACGGCGGTGGCGCGCTACCCGGAGCGCGACCTGCTGATGAGCGGCTACGCGCAGCAGCAGGAGGAGCGGGTCGCCGGACGCGCCGCCCTGGTCGAGGCGCAGGTGGGGCAGGGCAGGGTGGTGATGTTCAGCTTCCGCCCGCAGCACCGGGCGCAGCCGCACGAGACCTTCAAGGTCCTGTTCAACTCCCTCTACCGGCGGTGACCTCGATGCTGGGGTCAGCTGTTCGACTGGCCTCGACATGTGCGCGATCCACAAGCGGCGGGCCCCGACACCGGATCCGGTGTCGGGGCCGCTGCGCGATTCGTCGAGTTCGCTACCCCTTCATGCGTGATCCAGGGGACTGCGCACACCGCGGCCGGGGCGGTTCAGGACGTGGGCGTAGATCATGGTGGTGCGGACGTCCTGATGGCCGAGGAGCTCCTGCACGGTGCGGATGTCGTACCCGTCCTCCAGCAGGTGCGTGGCGAACGAGTGGCGCAAAGTGTGGCAGCTCGCCGGCTTGACGATCCCCGCCTGCTTCACCGCTGAGCGCACGGCTTTCTGCACCGAGGATTCGTGCCGATGGTGTCTCCGCGCGATGTCCGATCGTGGGTCCTGCGACAGCTTCGATGCCGGGAACACGTACTGCCAACCCCACGCGCGGTTCGCGTTCGGATACTTCCGCTCCAGCGCCTCCGGAAGCTCCACCTGTCCGTACCCTCGGGCGAGATCCTGTTGGTGGAGCCTTCGCACCCGGTCCACTTCGGCGGCCAGCGGCTGTAGCAGTCGTTGTGGAAGCATGCTGATGCGGTCCTTGGAGCCTTTCCCGCGCCGAACCGTGAGTGCCTGGGCGTCGAAGTCGAGATCCTTCACCCGCAGCCGCAGCGCCTCCAGAAGGCGAAGCCCCGAGCCGTAGAGTAATCCCGCGATTAGGAAGTGCGTGCCCCGGAGGCCGAAGAGAACGGAGTGCACCTCCTCACGCGTCAGTACGACCGGCAGGCGCACCGGTCGCCGGGCACGCACGACCGTCCCCAGCGGCGGCAGCGAGATGTCGAGCACGTCCCGATACAGGAACAAAAGGGCTGCAAGCGCTTGGTTCTGCGTCGACGCCGAAACGTTCCGGTCCGTCGCGAGGTGGGAAAGGAAGCCACGGACCTCAGAGGCGCCCATCTCCCGTGGATGGCGCTTCTCATGGTGGCGCACGAAGCGAACGATCCACCCGACGTAGGCCCGCTCGGTGCGCAGGCTGAGGTGCCGGGTTCGAGCGGCTTGCCGGACCTGGTCAAGGAGCCGGGGAGCGGACATGCTTGCCTCTACCGAGGAGAGGAGCAACATTTCGCTTCCAAGCTGTTTCCGCATAGCGCCCGGTGCAAGTGCGTTACCACGCGATTCTTCCGCGTAGCGTCACAGGGGGCGGGGCAACGAGGAAGAAGTTCCCGGGTTCGTCTGCGGGATATGCGGTTCGCCCGCGGAGCGGCTGATATCTTTGAGGACACGGCGACGTGTTACGCCGATATCCGTCTACTTAAGAGATAGTTAGGCGGCTCACCTCAAACCCAATGCGGAACCTGTCAAGTCGTGTGAGACAGTCGCGATGCACTATTACCGAGCAGCCGACTCCTTCTTCGGCGGGTTGATCCAAGCCGCCATGGGCAGCGCTGGCGGTCGGGGAAGCCCGCCGACGAAGCGCTCGGGTCGTGCCTCGTAGGCGCGCGCCAGCACCCGCGAGCGCGCGTCGTGCAGCGCCTCCGCGCGACCCGAGTGCACCGCCTCGGGCGGCATGAGCCCGATCCCCGAGTGCCGGTGCTCTTGGTTGTACCAGGCGAAGAAGTCGCGGCAGAAACGACGCGCTTCTAGGATGGAGTTGAAGCGATCCGGGAAGCCGGGCCGGTACTTCAGCGTCTTGAACTGCGCCTCCGAGTACGGGTTGTCCGTCGAGGTGTAGGGCCGCGAGTGCGTCTTGGTGACGCCGAGGTCCGCCAGCAGGAAGGCCACCGGCTTCGAGGTCATCGCGCTGCCCCGATCGGCGTGGATCGTCAGCTGGTCGAACGGCGGCCGCTTCGTTATGCTCGCCTCCGGCTCGCTGCGCGAAGCGGCCGCCGTTCCCGTTGTGCTTTGCGTTCAACATCGGGTACTCCCATCTCGCCTTGGTGGGTCAGTAATTCTGGGAAGATAACCGTCTCACTTCAACTTGGCAGAGAGGGATGGTCGCGTGATGCCTCAGTTGAGCGAACTCTATACCGCCTTCGACTCCGCGCCCACGCACATCGTCGCCTTCCTTCAGCGGCTTACGGAAGAGTACGACGTGATGCGCCCCCCCCGCGTGCTCGACGTCGGCTGTGGTCCGGGCCGCCTTCTCCAGCCACTGGAGCGGCTGAGCTGGGACGTCACCGGGACAGACCCGAACCCTGCCTTTCTCGCCCATGCTGAGGCGATAGCGAAGGAGAGCCGACGACTCCACACGCGCCCTGGCGGTTTTCAGGATATCGAGGACGAGCATGCCTTCGATCTAGTGCTCGGCGTCAACAGTTCGTTCGCACACCTCATTCGTCCCCAAGATCGAGCCGATGCACTCCGGCGGGTATACAGGGCACTTCGACCGCGAGGAGTCGTGTTCCTCGACCTGCCCAACTTCCTCTGGATTTTGCATCACTATCAGCCGCCCCAGCCCTTTTCCTCCACTGTGAACGGCAGAGCGGTTACACTCTATCGGGAGCACGACGTCGACTACCATGCCGCGACCTTCACCACGACGGACCAGTACCGGTTCGCGGATGGGACTCCGTCGGTGGAGCTGGTGCACGTCTACGGCATAAGTACTCCGGTCGAACTGGTGGACTTGCTCTCGGCGGCGGGCTTCACACGAATCTGCACCTACAATAGCTACGACTTGCAGGCTCCTGAGCGGCTTAGTGGCGCGCGTATGCTTCTGACGGCGCAACGACCTGCCGCCTAACATGCCGTTGCACGTGGACGAGGGGCCGGGCATATTTTCGTGCATGCCGCTGCTGCAGCGCACCGCCCCTCGCCAGTGAACGCCGGGGTCGTTGGGCGCTACAATTACCCGTCGGGTTTCTCCGCAGTTTTCATCGTCCATCCGTCCACGTTATCTTTCCTCAGGTTTGCATCCGGTAGGTGGCGAGAACCTGAACCCGAAGATTTGCATGGCAACTTTGGAACACGAGCTTCGTGATCGTCTTGCGGTCCTTGCTCCTGAGCAGCAGCGGCAGGTATTGGAGTACGCGCGCGCGCTCGGCGAGGTGCCCCGTCGGGGCGTACCCGGCCGTGCGCTGCTGCGCTTCGCGGGACAGATCCCAGCTGAGGACGTGTCGGCCATGGCGCGCGCCGTGGCCGAAGGCTGTGAGAGCGTGGAGGCGGATGGCTGGTAGGTTGCTACTGGACACGAGCGCCATCCTCGATCTCTTCGCTGAAAGCGAGGCCGTCCAGCGCCTGCTTGTCGCGGCGGAAGAGGTTTTCTTACCGAGCACCGCTGTCGGCGAGCTCCTGTACGGTGCTCGGATTTCGGCCCGTGCGGAAGCGAACCGGTCCAAGGTCGAGGCGTTCGCCGCAGCGAATGCGGTGCTCGTGTGCGACTTGGAGACGGCGCGGCGGTACAGCGAGATCAAGGCCCAGCTCCGGGGCAAGGGACGGCCGATCCCAGAGAACGACCTGTGGATTGCGGCCCTCGCCCGGCAGCATGGACTCACGCTCGCTGCGCGCGACGGCCACTTTCGCGAAATCGACGGCTTATCCTTGGCAGAGTGGTGAGGCCCCCGCGCCCAACCAGCGGATCAACGGCGACGAGGGGCGCGCCATGCTTTCGGAGCAACGTCAAGGGCTGGTGCAGCGCCCCTCGCGCGTTATCCTTAGGTCGTTGGGCGGCGTTCGGCTTCCGCCCTTGCGGCTCCGCTTCTCGCATCTCAACTTTTGGGGGTGCGCCCGTTGTGCGGTGCGTCCAGCATGTGCAGCAGCGAGAGGAGAGACATGGTACAGCCGCGGCATAGCAAGAGTGACTTCGCGCAACGAGGCGATGCCATCTACGAGCGGGAAGTCGAGCCCCAACTCGCGTCCGAAGACGCGGGCAAGTTCGTGGCGATCGACATCGAGAGCGGAGCGTACGAGATCGGCCGCGATGAACTGAGCGCTTCGGACCGGCTACTTGCCCGCCGTCCAGGAGCGCAGGTGTGGCTCCGACGCATCGGCTCGCGGTACGCACATCGCTTCGGGCCACGTGCCCGCTCCGCGCAAGCGTGATCCGGGGCACCGTTAGCGCATTTCGTGAGGCGCTCATCACGCTCACCGTACATGGCCCGGCTGGAGACGAGCAGCAGGTGGAGATGGTCATCGACACGGGGTTTGATGGGATGCTGACGCTGCCCAGCAGTGTCATTGTGGCTCTTGGGCTACCGTGGCGCAGCCGCGGCCGCGCGATACTCGCCGACGGCACCGAAAGTATCTACGACATCCACGAGGGAAGCGTCCTCTGGGAAGGAATGCCGCGCCGTGTGCTCGTGGATGCCCCCCCCCTCTCTGGTAGCGTACCTTTGATTGTGTAAAAGTGAACAGGCCCATGGCCTTACCGGTAGCAGGGGTTGCGAGACCAACCTACTGACCGGAGGAGAAGACCATGAGCCTGTCCGAGCGGAAATCTAACGGAATCGACGTTCGCACCGAAGGGCCGGGGCCGCACCTCTTCGGAGCGGAGGACTACCGGGGCTGGATCGAAGAGGAGATCCGCGGCGCCGTGAAGGCGGTCCTGGAAGAGATTTTGGAGACTGAGATCGCCTCCCATCTCGGCGCCGCGCCCGGCGAACGGACCGAGGCCCGGCAGGGCTATCGCAACGGCAGCTACACGCGGGGGCTGAAGACCCGGGTCGGAGCATTGGACATCACCGTGCCGCGGGATCGCGACGGTAGCTTCCGCCCCGGTGTCTTCGAGCGGTATCGGCGCATGGAGTCGCCTCTGGAGGAGGCGCTGCTTCGCGCCTACCTGGAGGGGATCAGCACGCGCCGGGTGGGCGATATTGCCGAGGCGCTGGCCGGGGAGGGCCTGAGTGCCTCGACGGTGAGCCGGCTGAATGGCCGCCTCTCGGAGCGGCTTCAGGAGTGGCGGGAGCGGCCGCTCTCGGGCGGGTATCCCTATCTCTACTTGGACGGGATCAGCCTCACGGTTCGCTGAGGCGGCGCCAGCGAGAGAGTCAGCGTGCTGGTGGCGATCGGGGTGAGTGAGGAGGGATTCCGCGAAGTCCTGGCCTGCGGGGCCGGCTTCCGGGAATCGGAAGAGAGCTGGCGGGGGCTGCTCCGGGGCCTGGCGCAGCGGGGGCTGCAGGGCGTGCGGCTCGTGATCAGCGATGCCGGGGCGGGGCTGAAGGCGGCGATGGCGGACTTCCTGCCCAGCGCGAGCTGGCAGCGGTGCACGGTGCACGTGATGCGCAACGTCCTCGACAAGGTCCCGCAGACGAGGCGCTCGGAAGTGGCGGCGGCGCTGAAGACGATCTGGCATCAGGAGAACGCGGACGAGGCGCGGCACAAGGCGCAACGCGTCATCGAGCAGTACCGGAAGAGCCTGCCGGCGGCGATGCGCACGCTGGAAGGGGCGCTGGAAGACAGCCTGACCTTCTACCGCTTCCCACGGGAGCACGGGAAGATGCTCCGGACCAACAACCCGCTGGAGCGATGGATGAAGGAGATCCGCCGCCGCACCAAGGTGGCCGAGCAGTTCCCGCACGAGGAGAGCGCCTTGCTGCTGGTGACGGCGCGGCTGAAGAGGATCCACGAGAGCTGGGCGGAGCGCCGTTACCTCGACATGGCCCCGCTCCACGAACTGGAGCAGTCCCGAACGACTCAGGCGGCGGTCGCCTGAGCAGAGTGCAACCCCACTACCGGATAGCTTTTACACATAACCCGTTGCGCTTCCAATCCACGATATTGACCCGAGTGGAATGAGCCTTCGATACGCGCTGGACAAGAAGGGGCAGATACTCTTGCCAGTGGGATGGGAAGTCCAAATCAAGGAGGTTGAAGCCGCAGTGACCGAGGTCTTCGAGCAGCTCGATCTGATCTATTGGGTGCTGCAAGGGTTCTCCCTCTCCAATCCGATCGATCACGGGCAGATGTGGTCGTACTAGAGATCAGGCGCAATAGCACGGAGGATGCAGGTGGGGCGAGGTGAGCCGCATTCCAGGGAGGAGGCGATGATCACCTACCGCACGTTGGCGTGTAAGCCGGTCTCTTTCAAGAGCCTCACCGGGCTGTCCGTGGAGGAGTTCGACATCCTCTGCCGGGCCTGGGTCTACGCCGATGCCTTAGCCCGCGATGCGTCCCCGCTGACGCGCACGCGCCAGACGCCCCGCCAGCGCCGCGCGGGCGCGGGACGGAAGTGGGAGGTGGACGCGCCGACGCGGCTGCTCATGGCGCTGGTCTGGCTGAAGGTCTATCCCAGCTGGGAGGTGCTCGCCTAGCTCTTCGGCCTCGACGAGCGCAGTGCCCGGCGCAGTACTCGAGATGTGCTCGCCGTGCTGGAGCGCCTGGCCACCTTTCCGCTGGAGCAGCGTAAGCGGGGGCAGCATGGCCGAACCCTCGCTCAGGTGGTGGAAGCGCACCCCGTGCTGGAGGTCCTGATCGACAGCCGGGAGCAGCGCATCCGGCGCCCTACGGGGCAGGAGAAGCAGCGCCCTTTCTACTCGGGCAAGAAGAAGGCGCACACGCTGAAGATGCAGGCCACCGTCTCGGTGGAGGGGCGCGTTCAGGCGGTGAGTTCGAGCGTGCCCGGCACCACGAGTGACCTGGAGCTCCTCGACCAGAGCGGGGTGGTGGAGACGTTGGAGGAGGACGAGACCGCCGGTCTGGACAAGGGTATGTCGGAGTGGAGACACGCCATCCCACGCGCACCTTTTACGTGCCGCAGAAGAAGCCGCCAAAGGGGGAGTTGAGCGAAGCAGAGAAGAGCTACAACCGCTCGCTCTCCTCGGTGCGGATCGTGGTCGAGCACCTGTTTGGACGCATGAGCTACTTCGGGGCGGTCTATCAGGTATTCCGCCACCGCCGGGAGCGCCACAGCGGGGTGGTTCGGGTGGTGGCGTGGCTGGCCGATGGCCAAATCGCCCGCGCTCGGGCGGCGGAGGCTCCTGCCTGAACGACCGCCCCGAGAGAAGCAGACCATCTCAACCGCTATTGCGCCGGATCTCTACTGACTTCTGAGAGAGCATTATTCCGCGGCACGGCACCGCCGCCCAACATGCGGATGAATGGCGACGAAGGGCACGCCAGATTTTCGGATAAGGGCTAGCATTGTTGCACGTGCCCTTCGCGCATTATCCTTGATCGTTGGGCGGCTGACCGCGGCACTTTCGCACTCCCCCGCTTTTGGCAGTAGATTTCCGAGGGCCCTGAACCGGAGAAGCCGAGCCATGAGCGTGCAGGAACTCGAAGCCGAAGCCCTCAAGCTTTCCGCGTCCGAGCGCGAGGAACTAATCCGGCGCCTGCTTGCCCGTCTGGGCGAGGACGACTCGGTGGATCCGCTGCTCGGTCTGGGCGCCGATCCGGTGGTATGTGGCGTCGCGGATGCTTCGGCGCAGCACGACCGCTACGTGTACGACGCTGCGGATCGACGCGGCTCTTTCTCGACACCGGGTACCTGATCGCGCTCGAAGCGGCCGACGATCAGCACCACACCGCAGCGCTCGGGCACTGGCGCGCGCTGCTCCCATCGCGTCCGCAGCTCGTGACCACCTCGTTCGTGCTGGATGAGGTGGCGACCTTCTTCAACCGCCGCGAACGGCACGCGAAGGCTGTTGAGATCGGTGAGCGCTTACTCGCCAGCCGATCGGTGCAATTCATCCACGTGGACGAGGATCTGTTCCAGGCAGCGTGGAGCTACTTCGGGCGGCGCGCCGACAAACGGTACTCGCTCACCGACTGCGTATCCTTCGTCCTCATGGAGCGGCTCGGCATCGAGAGTGCCTTGTCGTTCGACGCCCACTTTGTCCAGGCGGGCTTCCGCATCCTGCCGTGACCCCAGCCGCCCAACCAGCGGATGAACGGCGACGAGGGGCGCGCCATGCTTTAGGGGCAGCGTCAGCTTTGGCGTGGCGCCCCTCGCGCGTTATCCTTGGTCGTTAGGCACCGCTCACACCGGTCTCAGATGTGCAACCAGTTCCCTGGCGCTATATTGGGCGCGGGGAGCTGAGTCTGAACCCGAACCGGTTGCTCCAATGCGAACCTTTACCGCCGTGGTCGAGCGTGATCCAGAGACGGGCCTCTACGTCGGCTACGTCCCCGGTTTTCCTGGCGCTCATACTCAGGCCGAGACGCTCGACGAGCTGGACCAGAACCTCCGCGAGGTCATTGAGCTCCTGCTAGAGGAGGGCGAGCCGAAGCTGGAGGGGGAGTTTGTCGGCACTCATACCGTAACGGTCGCCGCGTAACGTGGGGGACGTACCAGTCCTCAAGCCCAGAGAGGTCGTGGCAATCCTGGAGCGACTCGGCTTTTCCGAGGTTCGCCAGAAGGGCTCTCACCGGCAGTATCGTCACACGGATGGGCGGGGAACGACGGTACCGTTCCATGCAGGCCGCGACATCTCCCCGATTCTGCTGCGAAAGATCGCCAGCGACATCGGCCTCACCCTGCAGGAATTCCTCCGACACCGCTGATTCTCCCGCAGCATTCCGTGCCTAACACGGCGTTGCACGTGGACGAAGGGCCGGGTATGTTTTTGTGTACTCCGCCCATTTCAGCGCACGGCCCTTCGCCAGTGAACGCCAGGGTCGTTAGGCGGCTCACCTTGACGCTCTCGTGACGAATCATGCCCCGGAAGAAACCCGCAGTCTTCGCTGGCAACGCTGCCAGGAAGCGCAACGGGTTATGTGTAAAAGCTATCCGGTAGTGGGGTTGCACTCTGCTCAGGCGACCGCCGCCTGAGTCGTTCGGGACTGCTCCAGTTCGTGGAGCGGGGCCATGTCCAGGTAGCGCCGCTCCGCCCAGCCCTCGTGGATCCGCTTCAGCCTCGCCGTCACCAGCAGCAGTGCACTCTCCTCATGCGGGAACTGCTCGGCCACCTTGGTCCGCCGACGGATCTCCTTCATGAGCCGCTCCAGCGGGTTGTTGGTCCGGAGCATCTTCCAGTGCTCCCGCGGGAAGCGGTAGAACGTGAGGCTGTCTTCGAGCGCCCCCTCCAGGGTGCGCATGGCCGCCGGCAGGCTCTTCCGGTACTGCTCGATGACGCGTTGCGCCTTGTGCCGCGCCTCGTCCGCGTTCTCCTGATGCCAGATCGTCTTCAGCGCCGCCGCCACTTCCGAGCGCCTCGTCTGCGGGACCTTGGAGTTGACCCCGTTTCGTGGACACCCTATCTCACCGGAGAGAAAGGAGTCCACCGATGCCGAGAACGAGACCGCCGTACCCTCCCGAGTTCCGGGAGCAGATCATCGAGCTGGTGCGCGCCGGCCGCACCCCGGAGGAGCTGGCGGAGGAGTACGAGCCCTCCGCCGCCACCATCCGCAACTGGGTCATCCAGGCGGATCGGGACCAGGGGCGCCGGACCGATGGCCTGACCTCCGCGGAAAAGGAGGAGCTCCGCCGCCTGCGCCAGGAGAACAAAATCCTGCGGCAGGAGAAGGAGATCCTAAAAAAAGCCGCGGCCTGGTTTGCTCGGGAGAGCAACTCGATCCCCGGACGGGATTCGAGTTCGTGAGAGAGAACCAGGCCGACTTTCCGGTGCGGGCGATGTGCCGAGTGCTGGGTCTCTCCCCCAGCGGCTACTACGCCTGGCTCCAGCGGCCGCCCTCCGCCCGAGCGCGGGCCAACGAGGTCCTGCGCGCCGAGATCCGGCGGATCCACCGCTTCAGTCGCGCCAGCTACGGACGACCTCGCATGTACGCCGAGCTGCGCGACGAGGGGCATCGGGTCAACCACAAGCGCGTGAGTCGCCTCATGCGGCTCGATGGCCTGGTCGGCGTCACGCGGCGGAAGAAGTGGCGCACGACGAAGCGCGACCCCGAGGCGCGGCCTGCGCCGGACCTGATCGAGCGGAACTTCTCGGCCACGGGTCCGGACCAGCTCTGGGTGGCGGACATCACCTACATCCCCACGTCCAGCGGGTTTCTCTTCCTGGCGGTGGTGCTCGACGCCTGGAGCCGGCGCATCGTGGGCTGGTCGATGGAGTCGCACCTGAAGACCCCACTCGTACTCCAGGCGCTGAACATGGCGCTGGGGCAGCGACGGCCCGAGGCGGTGATCCACCATTCGGACCAGGGGACGCAATATACGTCCATTGCCTTCGGCCTCCGCTGCAAGGCGGCGGGTGTACGGCCCTCCATGGGCTCGGTGGGGGACGCATACGACAACGCGATGTGCGAGAGCTTCTTCGCCACGCTCGAGTGCGAGCTGCTGGAGCGGGAGAGGTTCCGCAATCAGGCCGAGGCGAAGATGAAGGTGTTCGACTTCATCGAGGGGTGGTACAATCCCCACCGGCGGCATTCCGCCCTCGGATACCGCTCCCCGGCCCAGTTCGAGCGGGCCGAGCTCGCGAACGCGGCGTGAGGCGCCGAGTGAGTTTTCCACACGCTGCTGCTGCGAGCGATCCCTGCGGGCTCTCCGCCGCAGCGCATGGAAAACTCTCCGCTTGATTCGAAAGCCGTCCCCCGTCCACCAAACGGGGACAGCTCCACCTTGTCGAGGACGTTGCGCATCACGTGCACCGTGCACCGCTGCCAGCTCGCGCGGGGCAGGAAGTCCGCCATCGCCGCCTTCAGCCCCGCTCCGGCATCGCTGATCACGAGCCGCACGCCCTGAAGTCCACGCTGCGCCAGGCCCCGGAGCAGCCCTCGCCAGCTCTCCTCCGATTCGCGGAAGCCGGCCCCGCAGGCCAGCACTTCGCGGAATCCCTCCTCGTTGACCCCGATCGCCACCAGCACGCTCACCCGCTCGCTAGCGCCGCCCCAGCGCACCGTGAGGCTGATGCCGTCCAGGTAGAGGTACGGGTACGCACTCGAGAGCGGCCGCTCCCGCCACTCCTGGAGCCGCTCCGAAAGGCGGCCATTCAGCCGGCTCACCGTCGAGGCACTCAGGCCCTCCCCGGCCAGCGCCTCGGCAATATCGCCCACCCGGCGCGTGCTGATCCCCTCCAGGTAGGCGCGAAGCAGCGCCTCCTCCAGCGGCGACTCCATGCGCCGATACCGCTCGAAGACACCGGGGCGGAAGCTACCGTCGCGATCCCGCGGCACGGTGATGTCCAATGCTCCGACCCGGGTCTTCAGCCCTCGCGTGTAGCTGCCGTTGCGATAGCCCTGCCGGGCCTCGGTCCGTTCGCCGGGCGCGGCGCCGAGGTGGGCGGCGATCTCCGCCTCGAGGATCTCCTCCAGCACCGCCTTCACGGCGCTCCGGATCTCGTCCTCGATCCAGCTCCGGTAGTCGGCGGCTCCAAACAGATGCGGCCCCGGCCCTTCGGTGCGCACCTCGATCCCGTTAGATTGCATGTCGGACAGGCTCATGTTCTTCTCCGGTCAGTAGGTTGGCTTCGCAACCCCTGCTACCGGTAAGGCCATGGGCCTGTTCACTTTTACACAATCAATGGTACGCTACCCGCTGCCAAGCACCTGAGCTACCGCGAAGCATGGGGCCGGATCAAGGGTGCCATCGCGCATGGCTATTACCTGGAAGCCATCACGATCGAGGAGAGCATCATCTCTGACCGGCTCGGCTCCTGCCTCGTCAGGGCGGGGAAGGCCAATCCGGACGCAAAGCTGGAACGAGAGGGCTTCGCCAGCTTAATCAGACACTGGCGGCGCTGCGTACCGGACGTCATTACGGACGACCACTTTTCGGACCTACAAACCTCGGTTGACGAGTGGAGAGGTCGGCGCAATAGAATCGTTCATGGCATGGTCAAGTCTCATCCTGGGGCTGCTCCCCCAAGTGTCCCGGATTTCCTGGCCGAGGCCGAAGCTGCGGCCAGGCAGGGCGAACGCCTGGCCAAGTCCGTCTGCAATTGGTACGTGCGAGAGAAGGCGAGGCTCAAGCGGGGCGCGACCGATTCAACGAGGTAGGATCAACAGGTTCGTGCGCGACAATGGCTGCTCGAACTCCCGGTTCGCCACTGCTGCCGCCCAACATATGCTTGCAGGCGACGAGGGGCGCGGCATACTTTCCGAGCAGCGTCAGGTTCCGTGCGGCGCCCCTCGCGCCTGAACCTTCACGTTATGCGGCGGCCAAGGCTGCGGCAGAGCCAGCCTCGGCGTCCGTGTGGACCGGGCCAACCGTGCTTGTCCCTATCTGTCCGGCAGCGGGCGTCGGGAGTCCGTAGCGGTTCGCTGCTCCATTGTGGTCGCCCCCAGCCGGACTCGCAATCCGTAGCAGCGAGAGGCGCAGGCGCGGCGACCGCCCCTGCTGCGTGCTCAGTCAAGAGGGCCGCTCGTCGTAGGGTGCTCAGAGCGGCGGGTGTGCCCAGCGCCCTACCGAGGCGAGCGGTCTGGCTCCACAAGCTACCGTGACTCAGGCTCAGCAATCCCAACGCTCTGCCCCTATCCAGGCCGCCGCATAACCCGCCGCAGTACCCGACATGGGTCTCCGGTCGCTTGCCTCTCGTGCGGTCTGCGTCGTAGAATGCCTCTCGTCCCACCGGCAGCGTAGCCCCATGCGGGTGAGCGGCCCTCTGTTATGCGGCTCTCGTAGCTTGGTAGATGACTGAGACCGACGAACATCCTGCTTCGCTCTCACCAGGGCCGTCTGTAGAGCGGCCGAAACGGGCAGCCACGTTCGTCGGTCGGCTCTCACAAGCGCTGCGCGATCAGAACTGGACTGCCGTTGCAATTGAACTCGGCATCGTCGTGCTCGGTGTCATCATTGGCTTCCAGGTCGCAGCTTGGGGGCAAGCCCGCACGGATCGAGCGAAGGAGCAGGCTTTCCTCCACCAACTCGCTAGCGACCTGCGCGCGACTCAGCAACTCCTCACCGAGACCGACGAGTTCAGCGCACGTTCTCACTTGGCCCTTGACCGACTCATCGAGACGTTCGGCCAGTCCGAACGTCCCCCCCGCGATTCGATCCTCCGTTGGGTCCAGCAGGGCGATCGCACGCGGGTGACCAGGCCGGTCTTGGGGACCGCGGAAGCGCTCGTCGCTACGGGCAACTTGGCGCTCATACGCGACGACTCCCTCCGCATTACGGTCACGGCCCTCTCTGCCAAGTTCACCTGAGACGGTTATCTTCGCAGAACTACTGACTCACGAGGGCGAGATGGGAGCACCGGATGTTGAATGGAAAGCAGAACGGGAACGGCGGCCGCTTCGCGCAGCGAGCCGTAGGCGAGCGTAGCGAAGCGGCCGCCGTTCGGCCTGCCGCCGAGGTCCCGGACCCGGAGCTGGTCGAGCGGCCGCAGCGGCGACGCTTCACGGCCGAGTACAAGCTGCGGATCATCCACGAGGCCGAGGCCTGCACCCAGCCCGGCGAGATCGGAGCCCTGCTGCGCCGCGAGGGGCTGTATACATCGCACCTCTCCGCATGGCGCCGGCAGCGCGATCAGGGGGCGCTCGACGCCCTGGCCCGTCCGCGGGGCCGGCGGAAGCCGCACCCGCTCGAGAGGGAGAATGCGGAGTTGCGCCGCCGCATGGAGCGCTCGGAGGCGGAGCTGGCGAAGGCGCGCAAGGTGATCGAGGTGCAGGGAAACGTCTCCGCGCTTCTGGGCGAGCTGCTCGGGACCAGGGGCGCGGACGGGAGCACCGAGCCCTGATGGAAGCGGCCGTGGACGAGCTCACGCCTCTCGTGGGCACCCGTCCGGCGTGCCGAGCGCTGGGCGTGGCGCCGGCCACGATCTACCGCCGCCGACGTTCGCCGGAGCGGCGTCCTGCGCGGGTGCGCCCCGTACCGGAGCGTGCCCTCTCCGGCACCGAGCGGGAGGCGGTGCTCGACGAGCTGCGCTCGGCGCGGTTCGTCGACGCCTCGCCGGCCCAGGTGTGGGCCACGCTGCTCGACGAAGGCCGCTATCTCTGCTCGGAGCGCACCATGTACCGCCTGCTGGCCGAGCAGGGCGAGGTACGCGAGAGGCGCGACCAGCTCACGCATCCTACCTACGCCCGGCCCGAGCTGCTGGCGGAGCGACCGAACGAGCTCTGGAGCTGGGACATCAGCAAACTGCTCGGTCCCGAGAAGTGGAGCTATTTCTATCTCTACGTGATCCTCGACGTCTTCAGCCGCTACGTGGTCGGCTGGACGGTGCAGTACCGGGAGTCGGCCGCGGTGGCCGAGCCGATGATCGCCCAGGCCGTCCAGCAGCAGGGCATCGAGCAGGGCCAGCTCACGATCCATGCCGACCGAGGCAGCGCCATGCGGTCGAAGCCGGTGGCCTTCCTCCTGGCGGATCTGGGCATCACCAAGACGCACTCGCGACCCTACACGTCGACGGACAACCCGTACTCGGAGGCGCAGTTCAAGACGCTGAAGTATCGACCTGGCTTCCCGGAGCGCTTCGGCTCGATTCTGGAGGCGCGCCGCTTCTGCCGCGACTTCTTCGCCTGGTACAACCAGGAGCACCGCCACTCGGGAATCGGGCTCATGCCTCCGGCGGTGGTGCACGCGGGCCGCGCCGAGACCCTCCATGCCGAGCGGGCCCGGGTGCTAGCCGCCGCCCACGCCGCCCATCCCGAGCGCTTCGTGCGCGGGCTGCCCCGGCCTCCGGCGCTGCCCGCGGCCGCCTGGATCAACCCGCCGAAGGCAACGGCGGCGGCTCAGTAATAGGAACTCGCAACCGTCTCAACCAGCTTGACAGGTTCCGCGGCGTACCTGGAGTTGGGCCGAGTGCTCACCGAGCAGCAGATTGACGAGACGAACAAGGTGGAGGCGTACAACCGGGTCATTGCCGAACGCTTCGACTACGTCGAGGCCCTACAGAGAGCGTCGGGACGATCTCGGGATGAGGAGGTGATTCCCGCTATAGTCCCCGACACGGTATGGACTTCGCCCTTCCCACTCGACGTAGAATCGTTCTACCGAGACCAAGTCGCATACGCTGCGATCGTGAACTCCGCATTTGCCCTTACACGTCTGTACCGATATAGACAGAATCTTCGATCCGAAACGGCCGCGCTCCTTGAACAGGTAGAGGCTCAGATCGAATGAATGGTGGAGCCACGCTACAGCCTGCGCCGCAGAACCCACCGCTGCAGGCCGACGTGGGGCGCCAGCGTTCTCGCGTTGACCGGGCCTCGGCGTCTCCGTAGCTTCGGGCCACCATCGCGCTCGTGCCCCACGCGGCTGAGCGGCCCTCTGTTATGCCGCCCAATCGTACAAACGCAGATCTCAGCGCCCGCGCCGATGCGGTCATTGCAGAGGTGACGCGATGGGCGAACACACGGCCTGACCTTCGGGCGCTTGCCGTCGTCGGATCGTGGGCGCGTGGGGAAGCTCACGCCGGGTCGGACATCGACCTGATCGCGCTCGTAGACCAACCGCGGGCTTATCGCAAGGCTGCGTGGCTGAGCGAGTTGGATTGGGCACGGGTGGGTGTGGGGGTTGCCGAAAGGAAAGACGCGAACTACGGAGCCGTGTGGTCGCGCCACGTCCGGTTGAGTGACGGGACGGAGGTAGAGTTCTCGTTCGGACCGCCGTCGTGGGCTTTTGTACGCCCGCTCGACTCAGGGACCCGGCGGGTGTTGGCAGATGGTTGCCGCGTGCTCTACGATCCAGAGGGGCTCTTGAACGGAGCGCTGCGCTCCATCGGCGACGGAGCGGGGGCGGCATAACCCGTCGCTGCAGTGGACGCATGGCCAGCCATGCTTTCAGCTCGTCTTCTGGCCCCTTTACATTGGCCCTCCGCCACTGAGCTTGGGTCGTTGGGCGGCTGGCTCTGGCCGGTGCGCTGTTGTGGCCCTGGTGTTATCTTCCGGTGTGAACCGCAACCGGAGTTTGGAGCCATGAGCTTGCCCCTGGAGCAACTGGAAGCCGAGGTGTTGGACCTACCGGCGCACGAGCGCGCGCGCCTAGCGCATCGCCTCCTCGTGAGCTTGGACGACGATCTTGGCGAGGATCCGGCCGAGGTGGAGCGGGCCTGGGAGGAGGAGATCCGCCGCCGCGTGGCCGAGTACCGCGCGGGCAAGGTGCAACCGATCCCCGCCGCAGAAGTCTTCGCCGAAGCTCGCGCGCGGCTGCGGCGGTGAACGAGGCTCCGCTCCTCCCCGCCGCCCGCGAGGAGTTCTTGGAGGCCGCCGACCGCTACGACGCCCAAACTCCGGGGCTAGGGGAGGAGTTCATCGTAGCGGTCGAGTATGCAGCCGGACGGATCGCCGCCTTCCCGGAGCACGGGAGCCCCTATCTGGCGGGCACGCGCCGGGTAGTGCTCCGACGCTTTCCGTACAGCGTAGTGTACCAGGTCGAACCTGAGGGAGCACTTGTAATAGCCGTTGCGCACCACAGCCGGCGGCCTGCATACTGGCGAGATCGGCTGTGAGGGGTATGCCCCCACGCCCACGCCGCCCAACCATGGGATGAACGGCGACGAGGGGCGCGCCATGCTTTCGGCGTAAGGTCCGGCACCGGTGCCGCGCCCCTCGCGCGTTATCCTTGAGCGTTAGGCGTTACCTTCATTCCGAGCATGACTGAACCAGCCCCTGAGTTGCCACAACTGTCGGAGGGGTATAGCCGGGCTCGAACCACAGCGGTTACCTCAGCTGCCTTGATTTACTGGGGCGCGATTTTTAACCAACCGTTTCCGGACCCCCTACCCTTCTTAGGGATCTCCCCTCCTGCACGCGCAACCGCGTTCACCCTTCTGGTGATCGTCCTGACGTACGCCTGTATCCGGCTTGCCATCGAATGGCACCAGTCGGATCCACGGCGCCGGACGCACCTCGCCTCCAGAATTGATCTTTTTGTAACGGCCGCCATTGTAGTCGGCGCATTAGCTCTGTGGGCGTACCGCTTGGCCGGCAATCCGCTCCCACCGGGTCTTCCGGTGGTCCCCGCAGTAACAATGGTGGTTATGGGGATGGTCGGAGGTATCGCTCTGTCAAACCTCCTTTGGACGGCTCAGTTCATTCGGTCGAAGCAGGCGGCAGCACAAACTGGTCTTCCCCGAATTCCCATTGCTACACAGGCAGCTTTCAGATTAGTGCTTACCTATGTGCTTGGGCTTTTATTGACGGCCGCTCTCTCACCAGGTTTCGTCCGTCCGCTCTGGCAACTTTGGCTGTGGCTCGTACTCGGCCCCTTGCTACTGCTGACGTTGGGATCGAGTCTGGACGTAATCCTCCCAAGGTTAGTTTTACACGGCGAAAGAAGGGAACCCCACGCAGCTAACCTTCGTCGGCTGCAAGCCGTTTTTGATGCTCATGATACCAGTTATCTCATCGGAGGCTGGGCGGAGGGATCGCCCACAAGAGCGTCTGCCATTTTTAAAGCTGCGCAGGTTGGGCATGCTGACTCTTTACTACGGCTGCTGAGGAACGGTGCAGATCCAAATGAAGTCGGCCAGGTCGGGTGGACCCCATTACTTATTGCTGTTGCCCAGCAGCAGATAAAAGCAGTAGAGGTGCTTTTAGAGTTCGGAGCTGAGCCAAACGTTTCAAACGCCCTTGGCCGAACACCATTGATGTTCGCGTGCCGCTACGGCAACAAGGACCTAGTTGAACGTCTATTGGCGGCCGGCGCTGATCCGAACCTCCGGGGAGTTCCGACTGAGATGCCCGCGCTGGGTGTAGCCGCGAAATTGGGGCACTTAGAAATTGTGCGGCTTCTGCTAAAAGCCGGTTCCGACCCAAAACTTGGCGACCACGACGGACATTTGCCGATACACGTCGCTGAAAAGGCGGGGCATGGGGAGGTAGCGGCAATGCTGCGGCATGCTATGAGGAGCCCGCCAGCCTAGTGTCCATCCAAAATGCGGCTGATCCGGCCCCTCTCTGCCAAGTTCCCGTGAGACGGTTATCTTCCCAGTATTACTGACTCACGAGGGCGAGAGGGGAGCACCCGATGTTGAACTCCAAGCAGAACGGGAACGGCGGCCGCTTCGCGCAGCGAGCCGTAGGCGAGCGTAGCGAAGCGGCCGCCGTTCGGCCTGCCGCCGAGGTCCCGGACCCGGAGCTGGTCGAGCGGCCGCAGCGGCGACGCTTCACGGCCGAGTACAAGCTGCGGATCATCCACGAGGCCGAGGCCTGCACCCAGCCCGGCGAGATCGGAGCCCTGCTGCGCCGCGAGGGGCTGTATACATCGCACCTCTCCGCATGGCGCCGGCAGCGCGATCAGGGGGCGCTCGACGCCCTGGCCCGTCCGCGGGGCCGGCGGAAGCCGCACCCGCTCGAGAGGGAGAATGCGGAGTTGCGCCGCCGCATGGAGCGCTCGGAGGCGGAGCTGGCGAAGGCGCGCAAGGTGATCGAGGTGCAGGGAAACGTCTCCGCGCTTCTGGGCGAGCTGCTCGGGACCAGGGGCGCGGACGGGAGCACCGAGCCCTGATGGAAGCGGCCGTGGACGAGCTCACGCCTCTCGTGGGCACCCGTCCGGCGTGCCGAGCGCTGGGCGTGGCGCCGGCCACGATCTACCGCCGCCGACGTTCGCCGGAGCGGCGTCCTGCGCGGGTGCGCCCCGTACCGGAGCGTGCCCTCTCCGGCACCGAGCGGGAGGCGGTGCTCGACGAGCTGCGCTCGGCGCGGTTCGTCGACGCCTCGCCGGCCCAGGTGTGGGCCACGCTGCTCGACGAAGGCCGCTATCTCTGCTCGGAGCGCACCATGTACCGCCTGCTGGCCGAGCAGGGCGAGGTACGCGAGAGGCGCGACCAGCTCACGCATCCTACCTACGCCCGGCCCGAGCTGCTGGCGGAGCGACCGAACGAGCTCTGGAGCTGGGACATCAGCAAACTGCTCGGTCCCGAGAAGTGGAGCTATTTCTATCTCTACGTGATCCTCGACGTCTTCAGCCGCTACGTGGTCGGCTGGACGGTGCAGTACCGGGAGTCGGCCGCGGTGGCCGAGCCGATGATCGCCCAGGCCGTCCAGCAGCAGGGCATCGAGCAGGGCCAGCTCACGATCCATGCCGACCGAGGCAGCGCCATGCGGTCGAAGCCGGTGGCCTTCCTCCTGGCGGATCTGGGCATCACCAAGACGCACTCGCGACCCTACACGTCGACGGACAACCCGTACTCGGAGGCGCAGTTCAAGACGCTGAAGTATCGACCTGGCTTCCCGGAGCGCTTCGGCTCGATTCTGGAGGCGCGCCGCTTCTGCCGCGACTTCTTCGCCTGGTACAACCAGGAGCACCGCCACTCGGGAATCGGGCTCATGCCTCCGGCGGTGGTGCACGCGGGCCGCGCCGAGACCCTCCATGCCGAGCGGGCCCGGGTGCTAGCCGCCGCCCACGCCGCCCATCCCGAGCGCTTCGTGCGCGGGCTGCCCCGGCCTCCGGCGCTGCCCGCGGCCGCCTGGATCAACCCGCCGAAGGCAACGGCGGCGGCTCAGTAATAGGAACTCGCAACCGTCTCAACCAGCTTGACAGGTTCCGACCGCGTCCGGACGCACCCGGAGTCCTGACGATGCCCTGAGTTGTCCCTTCATTTCCTGTGAGGGCGGATCGGTGTAAACTTCTGCGGTTATCGGAGTTGAAGCTCACCGCAGGAGGATGGTTGTGGCAGGACAGAGCAAGCCCGAGAGGCGGGTCGGACGCGAGCAGATCGAGGAGTTCGTCAGCGGCCTCTTCGAGGAGGACCTCCACGCCAAGCGGGTGGAGTCGCTCACGAATGGAGTCGACGGGGTGCTGCATGCCGCCTGCCTGGGCGTGCGCGCCATCGGGCAGGGGCTGGCGACAGCCCAGGGATTGGCCCCGCGGCACGCCATCAAGCAGGTGGACCGACTGCTCTCGAACGAGAAGCTCTCCATGGAGACGCTCTTCGAGCGCTGGGTACGCTTCGTGGTGAGCGAGCGGGAGGAGATCTTCGTCAACTTCGACTGGACCGAGTTCGAGGACTCCGACCAGGCGATGATCGTCCTGGGGATGCAGACCGGCCACGGCCGGAGCACCCCCCTGGTCTGGAAGACGGTGACCCGCTCGGCGCTGAAAGACCAGAGGAACGACCATGAAGACGAGCTGCTGATCCTCTTCGCGGCGGTCTGTCCGGGAGCGGTGCGTGTCACGGTGGTGGCGGATCGCGGCTTCGGGGACACGAAGCTCTACCACTTGCTCACCGAGGAGATCGGCTTCGACTACCTGATCCGCTTCCGCAGCGTGATCCACGTCGAGTCCTCGAGCGGCGAGTCTCGCCAGGCCCGCGACTGGGTGGGCTCGGGCGGGCGCATGCGGGTGCTGAGGGAGGCCTGGGTGACGGCGGCACGCGAGGCGGTGCCGGTCGTCGTCTGTGTTCAGGAGAAGGGGATGAAGGACGCCTGGTGCCTGGCTACGAGCCGCAGCGACCTCTCGGGGCGCGAGATCAAGCGAGCGTACGGGCGGCGTTTCTCGGTCGAGGAAACCTTCCGCGACCTAAAGAACCCGCGCCTGGGGCTGGGCCTGAAGCAGACGGGGGTGAAGCGGAACGACCGGCGCGACCTGCTCTTCCTGCTGGCGGTGCTCGCCCACACACTGCTGACGCTGCTTGGCAAGGCGGGCCAGGAGTTGGGGATGGAGCGCTGGCTCGGCGCCACGCGCCCGGGCGGAATCTCGCTCTTCCGCCAGGGGCTCTTGCTTTACGAACTGCTCTCCACGATGCGCGAAGACCGGCTGCGAGCGCTGATGATCCGCTTCGGCGAAATCCTGCGTCAGCATGTCCTCTTCACCGGCATCCTAGGCCTACTATGAATGAGGGGACAACTCAGGGAGAACCCCTCTCTCTTGACCCAAAGTGTGATGCCCCAGAACCGTTCGGTTGATTCTTCTCTTCCAGACTGGTCTGAGCTTGAGGCGGCCCATGGCTGGAGCGGTATTCTCGTTGGGAATGGTGCAAGTCGTGCAGTATGGGACGACTTCAAGTACCAGTCGTTGTACCAAACGGCGACGTCTGGAGGCGTGGAGCATCCGCTTACTGAGGCGGATCGCCACATCTTCCAAGAGATGGCGACCATCAACTTTGAGCAGGTTCTCGCGGGTCTAGCAACCGCACGGATTGTCTGCGATGCTTTGGGGATCGACTCCGCCCTTATCCGTGAGCGGTATACAAGCATTCAGCGCGCGCTATTCGAAGCTGTCTCCTCCGTTCATGTGCCTTGGAGTACCGAAACGGCTGGAACGTATGCGATCATCCGCCGAGCTCTGCTCCCATACGAATATGTATATTCCACCAATTATGATTTGATCAGCTATTGGGCGGTAATGGCTGAGGGTGGCGCCGGGTTCAAGGATTATTTCTGGGAAGAGGTCTTTGACATCACTGATACCGAGATCTGGGGCAAGGTAACCAAGATCCTGTACCTGCACGGCGGTATTCACCTCGCGAGATTACCTTCCGGAAGCACCATCAAGCGCCGTGCTAGGGAATTTCAGAATTTGCTCCAGAGCCTCGGGATCGAAGGCGTAGACGGTGCGATACCTCTCTTCATTACCGAAGGTCAACCCAAAGATAAGCTCAGTTCCATTTACCGTTCTGACTACTTGTCATTTGCATTCCAGCGCTTCACCAAACACGAAGGTCCCCTCGTGGTCTTTGGCCAAAGCCTTGGTGACGCGGATCAACACCTGGTGAGTGCTATGAAGAGTTGGGGGAGCCGCCGAATCGCGGTGTCGATCTTCCCAACAGATGACCACGAGATCGTTGAGTTTAAGGCGAAACTCAAGCGTCGGCTTCCAGACGCCGATCTCTTGTTCTTCGATAGTACAACGCATCCTCTCGGCTCCCCTGATCTTCGGATTGAGCGGCACATCGAGCCCACTGCTGATCAAGACTACCCCTTCTGATTCGTTGCCCAACTAGTTCTCATCCGGAAACGCCATCACAGGCCATTTCGGGTTCGAGAACATCCGCATTGTTGCTAGGTTTTCAGCCGGGCGATCATCCACGATCTCGAGTTTCCGGATGGACACCAGCTACGAGTGGCTGCGGACGCTGATCGTGGAGGCGGGAGTCGTGATCAGCTTCAGCGAGAATGGGGCGAAGGACAACCCGTGGATCGAGTCGTTCTGGAGCCGCTTCAAGGGCGAGAACCACTCCCTGCTCTGGGAAGCCGAGACGCTGCCCGAGCTGATGGAGGTCGTGGACCGGCAGATGACGTACTACAACACGAGGAGAAGGCACTCGAGGCTGGCCTATCAGCCCGTGGTAGAAGTCGGCCGTCGGGTATAGCCGTGGCATCAGCGGGAGAGTAGAATCCTCGCATGGCTATGGGAACTCGCAACCAGCAAGCGCGCCAGGCGGATCTGTGGATCGCCACGAGTGCGATCGTCCAGACGCCGGGGCACGCCTTCTACGACCGCCTGGAGCAGGTGCTGCGGGCGCACCGCTTCGACGCCCGCGTCGAGCACCTCTGCCGTCGCTACTACCGCGGTCGCAAGGGACGGCCGAGCCTGGCTCCGGGGGTCTACTTCCGCCTGCTCTTGATCGGCTACTTCGAGGGGCTGGACTCCGAGCGCGGCATCGCCTGGCGGGTGGCCGACTCGCTCTCGCTGCGCCACTTCTTGGGCTTTGGTCTGGACCAGGCGACGCCGGACCATTCGACGATCTCGCGCACCCGTCGGCTCTTCTGGCTCTCCACGCATCAGGCGGTCTTCCGCTGGGTGCTGCAGTTGCTGGCCCGCGAAGGGCTGGTGGTGGGCAAGACGGTGGCGATCGACGCCACCACCTTGGAGGCGAACGCGGCGATGCGCACCCTCGTGCGCCGCGAGGACGGGCAGCCGTACGACGGCTACGTGAAGCAACTGGCCCGCGCGGCTGGGCTGGAGCACGCCACGCCCGAGCAGATCGCGCGCTTCGACCGCAAGCGCAAGAAGAAGATGTCGAACCGCAACTGGCGGCACCCGGTGGACCCCTCGGCGCGCATCGCCAAGATGAAGGACGGGCGCACGCGTATGGCGCACAAGGCGGAGCACGCGGTGGATCTGGAGAGCGGGGCCGTGGTCGCGCTGACGCTGCACGGCGCCGATCAAGGCGACACGAGCACGATCCGGCAGACGTTGAGCGCAGCCCAGCGGGCGGTGCAGGGCGCCTGCGGACGGGTGCTTGAGGAGGCGGTAGCCGACAAAGGGTACCGCAGCGACGAAGTGCTCCGAGAAGTCCATGAAGAGCAGATACGCACGTACATCGCGGAGCCGGAGCGGGGTCGGCGCCGGTGGAAGGGCAAGCAGAAGGAGGTGGAGCAGCGGTGCCTGTATGCCAATCGGCGGCGCCAGAGAGGGACGCGCGGCAAGGCGCTGCAGAGGAAACGCGGGGAGCTGGCCGAGCGGAGCTTCGCGCACGTCTACGACACGGGCGGGATGCGGCGGGTGCATCTGCGCGGGCGGCAGAACATCCTGAAGCGGCTGCTGGTGCACGTGGCGGGCTTCAACCTCGCGTTGCTGATGCGGAAGCGCTTCGGTACGGGCAAGCCCCGGCAGGCGCAGGGGCCGAATGCACCTCTTCCTCCGCTGGATGTCACGCTCGTGCGGCCCTGGAGGTTCCTCGTCGTGCAGATCTACGCCTTCTGCCGCTCCTTCGCGTACGATCCGATTCTATCGTCGAGAATCGTGGTCCCGGCCCTGGCCGCGTGAGCAACGGTACTTCTACCACGGGCTGCTATCGGAGCCCGCGCGAGTATCTACACCAGGAGGGAATCCTCCTGAACAGTCTTAGCCGAAATTAGCCCCGCAACTGGTTCAAATCTGCGGGCGCAGGACCCGAGTCCATCAGGTGGAAGTGCAGATCCTCGTAGCTGAAGCCCTTCATCTGCTTGAGGATGAGCACCCGCAGCACCTGATCTCCGCTCATCCCGCGGGCCCCGTTCTCCGGGTTCTTCACCCCGCGAACCAGGTCCTTCGCCACCGCCTCCGCCATCCCCGGCTTCGCATCCAGAATCCTGCTGATCGCTTCCAACTCCTTCGCGTGCGGATGAGCGATCCAGGGCTGGTTCAGCGAGAACTGATCGTGGCGGCGCATGCGAAACGGGATGTGTCAGCGGGCTCGGAGGCAACGATTTCGACCGCACCAACGTACTGCCAGCACCGGAAGAAGACCATACCGAAATCGACGGATTCTCCTGCTGTCAGGCCGCTTTTCTCATTTCCGGATGGGAACGAACTGGGTGCCGACCGTCTCGTGCTGGTCACCGAACTGACCTCCGGACCGGAAGAGCAGCTCTTCCGAAGCGCAACGGTGCCCTATCTCTGCCCGGAAATGCCGCGATAAACGAACCGGTCACCTGTGCCACTGGTCGGATCTGGAACTCTGGCTAAGGTAGATAAAGCTCGCTCACGCCGTACAAGCCGCTCTCCCGCGCAGACAGGAACGGCAGTCGTTCGATCTTGGGCCAGATCTCGTTCCGCGGCATGGCTCACCTCCGGAAACGCTCTTCGTGAACAGGGGAACGTCATGGCTTCACGCTTGATGGCCGTTCTACCTTTCCTGGTGGGACTGACGCTTGCCTGCTCGGTCCTGACCGCGCCCGGGTACGCACAGTCCACCACCGCGCCGGGTGAGCGCTCCACCCCAGCCGACGATCGGCCACGGGTAGGGCTGGTCCTCTCCGGCGGAGCCGCAAAGGGTATCGCCCACATCGGCGCCATCCGCGTGCTGGAGGAAGCAGGCCTGCCGGTCGACGTTGTCACGGGTACAAGTATGGGCAGTATCGTCGGCGGGCTGTACGCCATCGGCTACACCCCCGAGATGATGACGCAGATCATGGCGGAGCAAAGCTGGCCTGCGTTGCTCACCGATGCCACACCCCGCAACGTGGTCGACATCGAGCGCCGCATCGAGAGTGGGGAAACGCTGATCTCCGTTCCGGTTCAGGGGCGCGGGCTCACGCTCCCCAGCGGGGTCGTTCAAGGGCAGCGCGTACTCGAGCTCTTGACCCGTCTCACGTGGCCATACCACGGCACAAGCGACTTCACCCAGCTTCCCCGTCCGTTCGCGGCTCTGGTGATGGATCTTCGCACCGGTGAAGCGGTGCCGCTGACCACCGGTTCGCTACCGCTGGCTATCCGCGCGAGCATGTCGATCCCAACGCTCTTCGAGCCGGTCGAACTCGACGGCCGCACGTTCATCGATGGCGGCCTCGTTCGGAATCTCCCGGCGGAGGACGCCAGGGCGCTGGGAGCCGACGTGCTCGTGTGCGTGGACGTGGGCGAGCCACCTCCGGAGGAAGAAGGATTTTCCGCCGGCTCCCTGCTCGACATTGTGTTGAGGACCGCGTTTCTTCGGAGCGAAGCTTCTACGCGGGAGGAGCGCGAGTTGTGCGACGTTCTGATCGAGCCGGAAGCCGGCGATTTAGGATATTTCTCCTTTGACGCAGCCGAGGCATGGGCGAGCCGGGGTGAGCAAGCCGCCCGTGCGGTGCTGCCTCAGCTGCGAGCGCTCGTCGAGCGGCTTGGCCGACCGGTGATGACGCCGATACCGACACCTCGAATCAACACGGCAGAGGTTCTGACACTTGAGGTCCGAGGTGTATCGTCGGCCGGGGAACAGCTCGTCCGGAAGCGACTCGACCTTGCCGTTCCGGGCCGATTCACCCCCGATGACCTACGCGCCGCGGTCGAGCGCGTGTACACGAGTGGAGCGTTTGAACGGGTGGCGTATCAGGTGCTTCCGCTGGACTCCTCGGTGGCGGCAGCGGGGGGCGGAGCGTCCGCCCGGCAACGGCTTGTCATCGATGTGGAGGAACGGCGCAGCGACGCCTTGGCTTTCGGGTTCCGGTACGACACGCGAGAGCAAGCGGCTCTCCTCTTCACGCTTTCACTCCGCAACCGCCTGGCCTACGGCAGCACCACCCGCCTCGCGGCGCGCCTCGGCCGACAAACCGAGCTCAGCCTCGAATCCTTTGGCCCGCTCGGCGTCGGTGCGCCGGTTGGCCTCGGGGGAGGGGTCAGCTACACGCACGTCCCCGTCGATCTCTTCGCCGGAGGAGACCGCGCGGTGGTGCGGGGCAACCTGGAGGTCTATGGCGCCAATGCTTACCTGAGCCGCGCCCTCGCCGACGCCGTGTTCATTCGCGCGGGTCTGAAAGGCGCGCACGTCCGGGCCGAGCCCGAGGTAGGTGCCGACACGTTGGGGAACATCGCCATCGAGACTCTCACTGAGACGTTCTACTCCGCCGCGCTGGACGTGATTGCCGACACGCGCGATCAGGTGCCGCTCCCCACGAGGGGTCTTCGGGCTTACTTCAAGGCCGAAGCCGCTGACGACGCTGTCGGGGGTGGTGCAACCTTCCAGCACTACGTCGCCGACGCGGAGTTTTTCCTGCCCGTCGCACCCTCTTTCACCGTGCTCGGCCGGCTCGCGCTGACGCGGGGGCGGGGGCCGGATCTTCCGCCCCATTACGCCACCTTCCTGGGTGGGCTGTATCCGCCTACCCTGCTGCCCGGCCGCTTCTTTCCGCTCTTCGGTGCGGAGGCGCAGGAGTTCATCGGCCGCAGCGGTCAGCTCGCCCGCGCCGGACTCCGGTGGGTGGCTCGCGAAGATGTGTTCGTGGAGCTTTCCGCGAATGCCGGCGCGGCCGGGGACGACTGGACGACGGACCCGGACGAATTGCATTATGGTGCCGGGCTCACGGCTGGCTTGCTGACCCTCGTGGGTCCGGTGTCCGTCACCTTCGCCGGTGACCGCCTGGATCGCTGGCCTCAGGTGGGCTTCAGTCTTGGCTACACGTTTTGAGTCTCGGTGAGAGATTTACTCCTTTTACGTGATCGATGCCCCGACAAACCAGAGGGCGCGATGGTTACCTGTTCCTTGATCTTCCTGCTCCTCCTCGTGGGATTGGCACCCGCGCTCGGCGGATGCGCCCGGCAGCCCGAAGGGCAAGGCGGTGCCGCCGAGCAGCCAGGCGACTCAGCGCCCCCGCTGCCGACCGGGCGGACGCTCGTCTACACCTGCGACGTGCCGGGTGGCGAGGCGCTCACCTTCGCTGTCCGGCCTGGCTCCGGCGAGGTCGGCATCACGCTCCCCGAGCGGTTCGAGAACCGGACTCTCGTGCTGCCTCAGGTGAGCGCCCCCTCCGGCTCGAAGTTCGAGGGTGAGGGTGTTCTCTTCTGGATCAGCGGGGAGCACATTCGACTCGACATCGACGGGCAGACGTTCGGCCCGTGCGCCGAGCGCCCACCGCCGTCCGCCGGGGCTGTTGCTCAAGACAGCCGTGATGTCGCTTTCCGCGCTGTCGGCCAGGAGCCGGGCTGGATTTTGGAGATCACCCCCGAGCGGCACATGCGTTTCACGTACGCCTACGGCGAGCAGGAGGTCTATACGCCGGTGCCGAAGCCCGAGGAGACATCTGGACGCACCGTCTACCACGCCGTCACGGAAGCGCACGATCTCCGCGTCATGATCGAAAATCAGGTCTGTACGGACGTGATGAGCGGCGAGGCGTACAAGGCGATGGTCACCGTGACGCTGGACGGCCAAACGTACCACGGCTGCGGCAGGGCGATCCGATGATCACCCCTCCCACCGACCTCCGCCGTTCTCCACACCGCACCCTTTCAAGTGAACGCCCCATGCGAGACGAGCCGGTACCGTTTACTTCCGGTCGGCGCTCCGGGAAAAAGGATTCGCACTGACCGCCGCGTTCACCCCCCTCGACTTCTGGGTCCTGGCGCTCTACGTCGCGGGAGTGACGGCGTGGGGTGTGTGGCTAGGGCGGGGCCAGCGAGGCGCGCGGGATTACTACCTTGGCGGCCGGGACCTGCCGTGGGGCGCGGTGCTGTTCAGCGTGGTCGCCACGGAAACCAGCACCCTCACCTTTCTGAGCATTCCGGGGCTGGCGTACGCCACGGATCTCAGCTTTCTGCAGATCACCCTTGGGTACCTGATCGGCCGGGTGGTGGTGGCGTACGTGCTGCTGCCGGCCTATTACCGCGGGGAACTCGAGACCGCGTACGCGCTGCTCGAAGTGCGCTTCGGCCTGGTTACGAGGCGCTTCGCGTCCGTGGTTGTTCATGCTCACCCGTGCCCTGGCCGACGGCGTGCGGCTGTTCGCGACGGCAATCCCCCTGGCGTTGATCACCGGGTGGAGCTACCCCGTCTCGATCGGGGTGATCGGGGTTCTGACGCTGCTGTACACCTACCACGGTGGAATCCGCTCGGTGGTGTGGGTGGACGCGGTGCAGATGGTGGTGTACCTCGGGGGCGCGATCGGCGCGCTGGGGGTGCTCCTCGCGGCCACGCCGGTACGTCTCCTCCGTGCGTTATGCTGAGGTGGCGGAGCCGCGCGGCTCGGCTGACCTGTTCCAGGAGCTTGGGTTTCGCGGTCGCTTCCATGTTTCGCGCCGGAGTTCGTCCAGAATCCACGCGGCGGTGGGTTCCCGATCCTCGTTCAGAATGCACGCGAGGACTTGGTTCGGCAAGGTGGGTGCGGTCACCCGCCGCGTGTTAGGTGGAAGCAACTTCCGGCTAAATAGTAGTTGGGCGGCGCTCCCCAACATCTTGCTGGCTTCTGGTGATCCATTCTCACCCGCTTGCGGGCTCTTGTCCCGGTGCACGTCCGTGCATACATTCTTTCCATGCGCTATGAATGGGACCCGGCCAAGGCGGAGAGCAACGCGGGCAAGCACCGGGTGCGTTTCGCAGACACCGTGGGGTCTTCCAGGACGAGCAGGCGCTCACCGCAGAGGACCCGCACCCCGACGAGGAGCGCTACGTCACGATCGGTATGGACGCGTTCGCTCGCGTGCTCGTGGTGGTCTACACCTGGCGCGGCCCCGATACCATCCGCGTGATCTCGGCGCGCAAAGCGACACGCACCGAACGCACCCAGTACGGCAGAAGCGAGCCATGAGAGACGAGTACGATTTCAGCGGCGGCAGGCGGGGCGCGGTAGACCCTGCTCCAGCCGGCAAGACCCGGATCACGATCCGCCTGGACGACGACGTGCTCGCCTGGTTCCGTGACCAGGTGGAGGCGGCCGGTGGGGGCAACTACCAGACGATGATCAACGACGCGCTGCGGGAGCACGTGGGACAGCAGCGCGAGCCTCTGGAAGAGACGCTCCGGCGCGTGGTTCGGGAGGAGCTACAGCGCACGGTCTAAAACATCAGGGCACGCACGCCGCCCAACACAGCGCTGCAGTGGACGAGGGGCGCGCTATCCTTTCCGAGTAGCGGCGGCTCTTGCGCATGCGCCCCTCGCCACTGACCTTCAGACGTTAGGCCCTCTTGATCCGGTGTGGGTGCGGTGGTATGCTTTCGGGGAGAAGAACGTCGCGACCCGGAGGAGCAGACCCATGCAAATCACCCTGGACGTGCCTGAGCACTACCTTGTGGACACCAGCCCGGCGGAGTTGGCCCAGCGCGTCAAGCTGTACGCTGCGGTGCTGCTGTTCCGCTCCGGTCAGCTCTCGGCGGGCGCGGCAGCCGAGTTTGCCGATGTGGACCGGTACGCCTTTGCCCACGAGTGCGCTCGGCACGATGTGCCGATGATCGACTACTCTCCGGAAGAGTTTGCCGCCGAAGTGGATCGCTTGACTGCGCTGCTGGGCTGATGCTGGTCGTGGCCGATGCATCAGCGCTGCTCGCGCTGGCGGCCTGCGACCAGGTCACGTTGCTGGATGCGCTCTTTGGCGCCGTACGGGTGCCACCGGCCGTGCATGGAGAGGTGGTCGTCAGCGGCCGGCCTGGCGCGGAGTCGCTGCGCATCTACTTGCAAGGCAAACTCGCCCCGGTGGACACGGCGGAGTACGTGATTGCGGTGGCGGGGCTGGGGCGCGGAGAGGTGGAGGCCATGGCACTGTACCGGCATTTGAATGCCGACCTGTTGCTGGTCGACGACAAGCGGGCGCGCCGGGTGGCCGATCTGAACGGAATGCAGACGGTGGGCAGCCTGGGTGTGCTGCTGCTGGCGAAGCGCCGCACGCTCATCTCCGAACTCCGGCCGTTGGTTACGCGCATGCAGGAAGCGGGCATTCACATCGGGGAGCGACTCGCGGCGGAACTGCTCCGACGGGTAGGAGAAGCGTAGGAATCAGCCTCTGCCTCCGGGCCTAACAAACGCATCAAGGCGACGTCGGGCCGGCCGTGCTTTCGAGCCTGCTGAGTCTCTGGCGCGCCGGCCCTCCGCGCCTTATCAGCCCGTGGTAGAAGTACCGTTGCTCACGCGGCCAGGGCCGGGACCACGATTCTCGACGATAGAATCGGATCGTACGCGAAGGAGCGGCAGAAGGCGTAGATCTGCACGACGAGGAACCTCCAGGGCCGCACGAGCGTGACATCCAGCGGAGGAAGAGGTGCATTCGGCCCCTGCGCCTGCCGGGGCTTGCCCGTACCGAAGCGCTTCCGCATCAGCAACGCGAGGTTGAAGCCCGCCACGTGCACCAGCAGCCGCTTCAGGATGTTCTGCCGCCCGCGCAGATGCACCCGCCGCATCCCGCCCGTGTCGTAGACGTGCGCGAAGCTCCGCTCGGCCAGCTCCCCGCGTTTCCTCTGCAGCGCCTTGCCGCGCGTCCCTCTCTGGCGCCGCCGATTGGCATACAGGCACCGCTGCTCCACCTCCTTCTGCTTGCCCTTCCACCGGCGCCGACCCCGCTCCGGCTCCGCGATGTACGTGCGTATCTGCTCTTCATGGACTTCTCGGAGCACTTCGTCGCTGCGGTACCCTTTGTCGGCTACCGCCTCCTCAAGCACCCGTCCGCAGGCGCCCTGCACCGCCCGCTGGGCTGCGCTCAACGTCTGCCGGATCGTGCTCGTGTCGCCTTGATCGGCGCCGTGCAGCGTCAGCGCGACCACGGCCCCGCTCTCCAGATCCACCGCGTGCTCCGCCTTGTGCGCCATACGCGTGCGCCCGTCCTTCATCTTGGCGATGCGCGCCGAGGGGTCCACCGGGTGCCGCCAGTTGCGGTTCGACATCTTCTTCTTGCGCTTGCGGTCGAAGCGCGCGATCTGCTCGGGCGTGGCGTGCTCCAGCCCAGCCGCGCGGGCCAGTTGCTTCACGTAGCCGTCGTACGGCTGCCCGTCCTCGCGGCGCACGAGGGTGCGCATCGCCGCGTTCGCCTCCAAGGTGGTGGCGTCGATCGCCACCGTCTTGCCCACCACCAGCCCTTCGCGGGCCAGCAACTGCAGCACCCAGCGGAAGACCGCCTGATGCGTGGAGAGCCAGAAGAGCCGACGGGTGCGCGAGATCGTCGAATGGTCCGGCGTCGCCTGGTCCAGACCAAAGCCCAAGAAGTGGCGCAGCGAGAGCGAGTCGGCCACCCGCCAGGCGATGCCGCGCTCGGAGTCCAGCCCCTCGAAGTAGCCGATCAAGAGCAGGCGGAAGTAGACCCCCGGAGCCAGGCTCGGCCGTCCCTTGCGACCGCGGTAGTAGCGACGGCAGAGGTGCTCGACGCGGGCGTCGAAGCGGTGCGCCCGCAGCACCTGCTCCAGGCGGTCGTAGAAGGCGTGGCCCGGCGTCTGGACGATCGCACTCGTGGCGATCCACAGATCCGCCTGGCGCGCTTGCTGGTTGCGAGTTCCCATAGCCATGCGAGGATTCTACTCTCCCGCTGATGCCACGGCTATACCCGACGGCCGACTTCTACCACGGGCTGCTATGCTTTTAGTTATACCGCCTCGCGTTGGAGCAGACGAGAGGCTGCTGCATTCTTTGTCGATCCACTTTCAAGCCCCCCGCCGATGAAGCTGAACCACCTCAACCTCACGGTCACAGACGTAGCCGAAGCGAAGGAGTGCCTTGAGACCTACTTCGGTTTCAGCAGTCCAGAGGAAGCTGAGGGCGACGACTCGTTCGCCGTACTGTTCGACGACGCCGGACTGGTGCTCACGCTGATGAAGGTCGGTCAAGCTACGGAGGTCAACTACCCAGCCAGCTTCCACATCGGGTTCATCTTAGAGAGCGAGGCGCGGGTGAACGAGGTCAACGAGCAGCTAAAGTCGGCGGGGTTCGATGTGAAGCCACCGCGTCACTTCCACGGCGCGTGGACATTCTACTTCAAAGCGCCGGGCGGCTTTATGGTGGAAGTGCTGTGCTAAAGAAACGGCGGTATAACCCGCCGCTGCAGGCCGACACAGGGCGTCAGCGTTCCTGACTCGTCCGACCGTCGGCGCTACCTTCGCCTCGTTCAACCCTCGCGGTCGTTGCCCTGTGCGGCTGAGCGGCCCTCTGTTGGGCCGCACCGAACCGATTTCGATGTCAGATCCTGTTTCCATTCTGCACGCTCTTCAAGCCCTGAATCGGCGAGCGACGTGGTGAAGGCACTGCGTAGTGCCGATTTGAGCTTCGAAAAGGCCGAGTTGAAGCTCAAAGTTGCTGAGCTTGCCGAGGCCCTTGCGACGGCTCGATTGAGTGTACTCGACGCTCAGGAGGAGATCCGAAATCTGCACGCGCGCATCGCCGAACTCACAGCCGTCCAGGACATGCGCTCCCGCATCGTGCAACGTGAAAATGTGTATTTCATCCAAGACGGCGAGACGGAGAAAGGGCCTTATTGCCCGCGTTGCTTCGAGGTCGAAAACTCGCTCATCCTGGCGGCAAAATTGCCCAACACGTTCCGTAATCTCGGGACCTACAAATGCCCACATTGCAAGGCAGTGTACTGATCCTGTATGTGGTGGCCCAATTTAGTTGCGGCGCTCGTAAGTTTTTTACCTTCAACGACATGGCTGCGATTCCGTCAAGAAACCGGAGATGCAAACAGCTCCGATTACGCTGCGCTATTCGCCAGTACGTCGCAGATGATTGCCCAAATTCTGCCTACGACAATGGTATGAACCTCGGTTATTCACGTAGCTGAACGAGAATGGCGATTCCGCTTTTTCCCGCGTGATCGCCGGCCGAAGGGCGGATTTCGGGGACAGGCCCCTTCCCCCCCAGAGTCAATCTGGAGGAGGCTTCGCCTTCCCGATTCCCCGCCCGAGGGTGCTACGCTGGAGTGGGCAGGGCCGGGGGCTCCGGCGAGCCCCGCGCCGGGTAGAGCCGGTTGAGCTCGCTCACGAAGCGGCTCCAGAGTCGGGCTCGGGACGCCTCGACCACAACCGTGATCCGGCGCCCGCTGAGCACGACGCGGGCGGCGCTCTTCAGGACGAGCTGCCGGAAGCGCTCGCGGTTCATGCGCCTCGTGCTCTCCCGCTCCAGGAGCGCCGCACCCGCATGCATCAGGTTGGCCGCCAGAAGGCTCAGCAGCAGCCGTGCTTCGTTCGCCGCGAAGCTGTCTGGCTCGGTGAACGCCTCCTGCAGCACCCGGCCGCGGTAGTGCGTCTTCGTCCGCGGCGTGGAAGAAAGCGACAGGGCCAGCGCCTGGTTCCAGTCGCCGAAGTCCTTCTCCGCCTCCCCGCGCCGCCGGTAGTGCGCCAGCAGCGCGGGGCCGTCCACCGCCTCGGCAGGTGCATTGCTCAGCAGGAAGAAGTGGTCCGGGAAGAGCCCTTCCTGCACTGGGCGGTGGTTCGGGATGACCAGCACCCCCCGGCGCGCCCTGCTCCAGGAGTCCGCGCGGTAGAGGAGCTCGAACGTCTGCTCTCCGTCTGCGCTGGCGTAGCGTTCCAGCGGCTCCCGTGCCAGGCGCTCCAGCGCCGCATTGCTCTTCAGTCGCGCCACATACAGAAAGCCCTCCGCCTCCAACGGATCCAGCAGCTCCGGGCTCGGGTAGCCGGCGTCGATCCGCAGCCACACCCGCTCGGCCCCGCGCGAGATCTGACGAAGGATCGGCAGCACGAACTCACACCCGCCCTCCGCCGTATGCACGTTGCCCGCGCGCAGCTTCGCACCCAGGAAGTCGCCCTGCTCCGAGCGCACCAGGAGCGGATGGTAGCAGCGCTCGCGGTAGTGCCCGTTCCAGGCGCTTCCCGGCTGCTGCCCGAAGACCTCCAGGGGGAGCGAGTCCAGATCGAGCGTGATCTCCGGCAGGCGCCGGCCCAGGTTCATCCGACGCTCGGCACTCTCCCGGAGCATCGCGCCCAGGCCGGCCCGGTTCTCCTCCCGGCTCAGCGCGGCCAGGAGGCGCGAGAGCGTGGGCTGCGAGCAGAGTCCGTCCGCCTCCCGGCCCACCGCCGCTCGAAGCGGCCGCTGGCCGCGCCTCGAGGAGACCGCCAGGCGCAGCGCCGGATCCTCGCGCAGCAGATGCACGTCCGAATGGGCGCTCCACCCCTGGGCGAGCAGCAGGAGCGCCGTGCGCAGCAGTTCCCCGTGCTCGTGCCTCACCCGCGCCCCGTCGCGCGGATCGCGCAGATGCTTCCGGAACAGCGCCGGATAGCCGAGCCGATCCATCAACTCCCGAAGCAGCAGGGCTCCCGCGTCGGCGCTCAGCCGCTCGCTGCGCGCCTCCACCTGGATGCTACGATTGAAATCCGGCTGAAACAGACTACATTGGAACTCACCCATAGCGTGTTTTCCGTCGGGGTCCGCAGAGATGGTGGGTCGCACTTCCATCCTACGGCGCCGGCAGGAGATGCGCTATGGGTTTTTTCTGCCTGTCCGATCCCCAGCCGCGCGCTGGTGAATAACCGAGGATGAACCACCGCATCCGGACAAAGTTCTTCTCAGCGGTGTTGCTGCTCACTGTGCTCGCGTGTACGGGGGAGGCCGACCCGGATCAGTCCGCGGCCCAAGCATCTTCCCAGGCTGATGTCGGCATGAGCGGCCCGGAATCTACACCGCGCACCCCGGCGGGGGTGGCGTATACTCTCTGGAATGATCGCTCGTCCGAAGACGCTGGTTCAGCAAAGGTCAGCTGGGAGCTTGTGCTCGCACCCGACGCGGAGCCGACACGTGCGGATCTCACGCAGCTTCTCCAAATTCGGTAGTGGCACGATGAGGGTTGTCCGGTGTAACCCGACCTCATGGTTACCCACATCTTATGCTGCCCGCGCTGCGGCAGCACCGACGTAATCCGGCACGGGAAGGACCGGAAGGGCGTGCAGCGGTATCGCTGCCATGCCTGCCTGTACACCTTCCGGGAGACCCCGAAGCCGAAGGGCTACACGGAGGAGGAGAAGCAGCGGATCCTGGCCGCCTACCGGGAGCGCATGAGCCTGCGGGGGCTGACGCGCGTCTTCGGCGTCTCACGCTCCACCGTCTCCCTTTGGTTGCGGGAGGAAGCCGAGGCGCTTTCCCCCCCTGGAGGAGACGCTCCCGCTGGCGGAGGCCGACGACGTGCTGGAACTGGATGAACTCTGGAGCTTCGTCCACAGCAAGCAGCAGGTGCGCTGGCTCTGGATCGCACTCTGCCGCCGCACACGGCAGGTGGTGGCCTATGTCTTCGGGGATCGCAGCGAGCAGACCTGCCGCCGCCTCTGGGGGAGAATCCCGGAGGATTACCGGCAGCTCCGCTGCTTCAGCGACTTCTGGGAGGCGTACCGGAACGTGATCCCCAACGAGCAGCACGAGGCCGTGGGCAAAGAGAGAGGCGAGACCAATCACGTCGAGCGCTGGAACCTCACGCTCCGGCAGCGGCTCGGACGCTTCGTCCGCAAGACCCTCTCGTTCAGCAAGTGTGACCGCATGCACGAGATCTGCCTTCGGCTCTTCCTCCATCACTACAACCGGAGCTGCCTCGCGATTCCTTGAACAACCGATGCCGGGCCACTACCCGAAATCGCCCCACCCAGCCCATAGGCAGGTCAGAAGGATTACCCTGGGCTATTCACGACGGGCGGGTGAGTTCGCGGATTTTGGTCACCGGGCGTAACCGGTCGGATCCTGGGCCGTGGGAGCGCAGGGGAGGCAGTGGCCCCCTTCCCCCATCGCGGGAGCGACGGCGGCGGCTCTCCCGCTCCCGATTCCCCACCCCGGGGGGCTACGCTGGCAGGGGCAGGGCCCGGCGCGGCGGGGAGCCCCGAGTGGGGTAAAGCCGTTCGAGCTCGTGCCAGAAGGCGCTCCACAAGCCAGCCCGTGCGGCGTCGATCCCCACCCGGATGCGCCGCCCCGAGAGCAGGACCCGCGCGCCGACCTTCAGCACCCGCGCCCGGAAGCGCTCCCGCGAGAGCTGGCGTTGCTGCTGCCGCTCCAGGAGCCGGCTCGCGGCCCAGAGCCGGTTCGCCGCCAGCAGGCTCAGCCGCAGCCGCGCCTCGTTGATGGCGAAGCTGTCCGGCTCCGCGTACTCAGTGCGGATCCGCCGTCCCCGGTAGTGGCGCTTCGGGCGCGGACTGGAGGACAGATGTGGCGTGAGCGCCTGCTGCCACGCGCCGAAATCCTTCTCCGCGCTGCCGCGCTCGCGGTAGTGCTCCAGCAGCCCCCCGGGCGGGAGCTCTTCCGGCGCGGCGTTGGTCACCAGGAAGAAGTGGTCCAGGAAGAGATGCTGCTGACAGTCCGGCCGCTCCAGAACCACCAGCACCACGCGCCGCGGGCGGCTCCAGCTCTTCGCGCGATAGGTGAGCTCGTGCAGCCAGACGCGCCCCTCGGCGGGCGGGCGGCCCGGCGGACGGCGCAGGTGCGGGGCGGCCAGGCGCTCCAGAGCGGCGTTCGTCTTCAGGCGCGCCACATAGCGCACCGCCGGCAGCGCCTCCAGGGCCGCGAGGAAGCCCTCCGCCGGGAAGCCAGCGTCGATCCGCAGCCACACGCGAGCGGCACGCTCGGCCGCCTCGCGGATGCCCGGCAGGGCGAAGTCCAGCGCCCCCTCGGCCGTGTGGACGTGGCCCGGGCGCAGGCGAGCGGCGAGGAAGCAGCCCTCGCTCTCGCGCAGCAGGAGGGGAGGGTAGCAGCGGATCCGGTAGTGGCCGTTGTAGGCGCTGCCGGGCTGGTGCCCGTGCACCTCCAGGGGGAGCGAATCCAGGTCCAGAGTGATCGCCTTGCGACGGGCTCCCGGTGTCAGGCAGCGGGGGCTCTGGAGCAGGACGCGCTCTAGGCCCGCCTGGTTCTCGGGGGCGGAGAGCATCTCCAGGAGACGCGAGAGCGTGGGCTGCGAGGCCAGACCCTGCCCGGCCTCCAGCGGGCTCAGGCCGCGGCGGGCAGAGACGCTCAGGCGAAAGAGCGGGTCCTGCCGCAGGAGCGTGGCGTCGTTCTGGTCGGGGTAGCCCTGGGCGTCGAGAAGGAGCTGCGTGCGCACCAGTTCCGGCAGCGGGTGCGTGATGCGCTCCGGGATACGCAGGTCCACCCGTTCGCGCTCCAGGAGGCGCGAGAGCCCCGAGCGGTCGAGGAGTTCACGCCGGAGCAGGGCGCCGGCGTCCGCACTCAGGCGCTGGGGACGCGCCTCGATGTGCACGCTGCGGTTGAAATCCGGCTGAAAGAGGCTACATTGGGACTCACCCATAGCGTGTGTTCTGCGTGGCTCCGTCGTGATGAAAGGTCGCACTTCCATCCTACGGCGCCCACGGGAGATGCGCTATGGGCTTTTTCATGCCCCCTGTTCAGCCACTACCTGCCTGGTGAATAACCCAGGATTACAGTCAGAACGATGTAGAGCCACGGTGGGCTGCGGCCTGATGTGTCAACGGACATTAGGAGGTCTCCTTGAGGTCAAAAAATTGAGCAGGCAGAAGCGATCCAGATATCCGTACCTCCGCGTACGCAGCGCCGCCCGCTGTCTCGCTGGCGGCCCCATTCTGGATCGCCGTGAAGACCCCTAGCATCGCCGTAAGGATGATGATCCAGTGAATGATGATGCCGGGCAGCAACCGCCTGCTCAGGATGAAGATGGTTCCCAGTGCAAGGCCCCATCCGAAGAACCACCAGAACTGATCCAGCGATTTCAGACCGTGCTGAAAGACGAAGGGAACCGCCGCGATGAGCACGGCCAGCCATCGGTTGACGCGGTGGCTCTGCAACGCGCGAATGGCGAAGCCGCGGTACGTGATCTCCTCACCGAGGCCTGCCGCGAAGGCCATAACGATGAAGACCAGGCGCTTGATCGTGGTGTCCGGATAGAGTCCAGGAAGCGCGTCCAGCTTTGCAGGATCGAGCGTCACCTGTCCCAGCGAGACCTCCACGAACGCGAACAGGGCCAGCGCGACCGCGATGTAGCCGCTCACCAAGATCGCCGACTTGCGTGACAGACCGTAGCCGATATCCGCGAAGGTCCACCCGGAGCTCGCCAGCACCCGAGCAATCACTCCGATCTTCACCGCGTAGATGAGCGTAGCTCCGATCCAGAACGTGACGAAGAAGTCGACCCCCTCGATGCTGAATACCTCGCGGTGCAGCAAGGCCTGGGAATACAGCCAGAAGATCGCCGGAAAGCCGATCAGGACTGCGGCGACCTTGCCGATGGGGATCGTCGGCTTCGCCGAATCGGATCGCTGCGCACCGCCAGTCTGCTCCTCAGCCGTCCGCCGGCTGCCCTCGTGAATCTCAACCGTCTCTTTCATCAAGCCACCTCCAGGTAAGGGGATGTCGGAGCGGACGACCTGGAGATCGAGTGGTATGCCACGGCTCTGGCATTCCAGAAACGGTACCCAACCCAGTCGCGACAACTGCTTGCGGATCCGACTCTCTTGACAATATGCAACGTGTTGCATATTGTCAAGAGAGTCGGATCAACCGTACACCCGAGATCCCGTCGGCCATGGCGCTGAAGCACGTCATCCTCACGATGCTACACCAAGGTCCCGCCACCGGCTACGAGATCGTCAAGGAGTTCGATGACGTTATGGGCTACTTCTGGAGCGCGTCTCATCAGCAGGTCTACCGCGATCTGGCCCAACTGACGGAGGCAGGGCTGGTGCGCTTCACCGAGGTGAGCCAAGAGCACCGCCCGGATAAGAAGGTCTATGAACTGACCGAGGCAGGGCGGGAAGCGCTACGCGCCTGGGTCGAAGCCCCGATCAAGCCGCCACGCATCCAGGACGAGTTGCTGGTGAAGCTGCTGGCGGGCGAGATGGTGGGATCTGAGGCGCTGGAGAAGTTGCTGGCCGATCAGCGAAAGCTGCACCAGGAAAAGCTTCAGACCTACCGGGCGATCCAGAGTGAGCACTTCAGCGAATCGCCTCTCGAGCAGATTCCAGCCCTTCACCGACTGGTATACATGACGCTGCGGCGAGGAATCCTGGGTGAGGAAGCCTGGCTGGCCTGGGCGGACGAACTCGAGGCGGTGATCGCATCGCTCCGATGACCGCTTTCTCATGCGATCACCCAATGAATGCCTGAACAACGGAGCGTCCGATGAACGAGCCATCCCTACGTAGAGTGTCCAGAGCAGCCCTCGATCCATCCCGAGCCCCAATGCCACGCGGCGCCGGGCTGCCGGGCTGTCGTCATCCACGTCGCCTCGCGTTCACTGCCAGGCTGTGATCGGTCTGGGACCTGCCCCTGCTGGCCACCCGCTCGACTCGGGCGAGATTCTCTGGCGAGACGTCGTCGCGACCTCGGCCTAACCAGCGGATGAAGGCGACGAAGCCACGTCCATATTTTCAGAATTCCCAAGGTCTTGCGCACGCGGGTTCGCGCCTTATCCTTGAGCGTTAGGCCACATCCAGTCCAGCGCCCATCCGCACATGGCTTTCGTCACGCGTCTCACGCAGCATGTCGGGGCCCCACGTGCCGCGGTGTATCGTGCACTGCTCACCGGGGTAGGCCTTCGTCGAAAGCGGCCCGAGTTCGTCGATGCAGATCACTCGACAAGCTTCAGGGGGCGCCGCACACGCCCGAATGATGAGCCCCGGTTTTCCACGAACTCCGGGGTCGTGTTTCTCGGCGTCGCGGAACCAGGTCTGCTGGCGCTTCCATTCGTCTCCGCCCATGACGTGAGACCCACCTCGTATCGATCGAGCTACCGCGCCAGTCCCGGGACGAACATCGGCTCGAGGAGCTCGACTGAGTCGAGGTGCTCCACCTTGCTCCGTCGGGTCGCGGAGCAGGGTCTCCGCGAAGGTAATGTGACCCTCCTCTGCCATGTGACGAACGCCGAACCTCACATCCGGTGCATCCCAGCGTCGGCGGCGGTGCGGATCGCTCTCGCGTCCGAAGTAGAGCGGCGCGCGGCGTGAGCGGTGGATGCGGTGCAGGACCACGGACACTCGACTGCAGGAGGGTGGGCGGAGCGTTCGCGGAGGGGAGAAGCGAAAGGGCAGTTGGGGGAGCGGGTCTGCAGCTGCGGCCGAGGGCCCCTTCATGTCCGCGTGCGGCATCGAACGTGCGTTCAGCTCCGACGTTATACAAAACCTATACAACAGGAGCCGAAGCATGGACGCGAAGGAGAGGAACTCGGACGGAGAGGTGTCGACGGAGAAGAAGCTCAACGACCTCTACGACCTCGTCGACGAAGTAGAGATCGCCATGATGACCACGCGCCGCTCCGATGGGTACTTGGTCTCGCGACCGATGGCGACTCAGGCGCGCGACGGCGTCGCCGACCTCTGGTTCGTCACCAGCCTGGAGACGAACAAGCTCGACGAGCTGGAGTTCGACCCGCACGTGAACCTGGCGTACTACCGAGACGGCTCGCGGGAGTGGGTCTCCGTCAGCGGCACCGCACGCCTATCGCGAGACCGCGACACCATCCACCGCCTCTACGAGCCGGACTGGCGCATGTGGTTCGGCGACGAGGGCGGGGCACGCGACGGAGGCCCGGACGACCCCCGCATCGCGCTCGTCCTGGTCGAGGCCCACTCGGTCCACTACCTCAAGAAGGACCGGCCGGCGCCGCTGGTGCTCTTCGAGCTGGCGCGCGGCATGGTCACGGGTACGCCGCCGCGGATCGGCGACCAGCGCGAGCTGGGGCCGGACGAGCTGTAGGGGAGGATCCGCGGGCGGCGAGGAAGCGCTCCCGACCTTCCCGCAGGGCATGAATAGAAGGGGTCTCCGGCTCGGCGCCGGGGACGCCTCTCGTCCTATGTGCCCCCTGCGTTCCCTCGATTTTCCCCGCCGACCCCGCGGCGGAGGGCCGCCAGGTCCAGCTCCGTGGAGGGGGTCGAGTCCACCCGGAGGATCCTTTCCATGTAGGCGAGCGTCCGCTGGTTTGAGCGCGCGGACACCGAGGCGACGCAGTCGGAGGGGACGTGCAGCAGGAGGTCGCGCATGTAGGCATCGTTCACGGAGAAGAGGACGCACACGTCGCCGCTGAACCCGGCGAGGATCAGCCGCTCCACTTCCAGGTAGTCCAGCAGGACGTCGAGCGTTGTCGCAAAGAAGGCCGAATGCTTCGGCTTGAGCACGAAGTAATCGTCCTCCTCGGGGGGGAGCAGCTCGGCGACCGGCCTCCCCCGCACGTCGCTCTCCAGCGCGTGCCTCACCACCTCGCGAAAGTCGGAGCGCCACCGGCCGAAGTTGTCGTTGGCGTACACCACCGGCACCCCGAGCTCCTTCGCCCGCTTCTTCAGCTCCGCGATCCGCCGCGCGGCGGGGAGCGCGTGCTCCAGGAGGCGCTCCCCCTCCTCGAAGTCCATGTCGTTGATCACGTCGATCAGGACCAGGGCCACCGGGGACTTGTCCGGGGCGCTGCCGTGCAGGTCGGAGTTCGTGGACGGCATGGCGCTGCTGCTCTCGTGCGGTCGTGGATACAGTGGATGTGAGGCCTCGGAAGTGCTCGTCTCCGCAAGAGGCTCGCCCGTCCGCTCGCCGGTGCCGCCGCTCTCGTCCGCCCTGAGGCTGGCGAGCGGTCGGTCCGCGCCGCCTCCGCCTCCGACGCCCCGCGCCGACACGGCCATCGTCCGCCGCGGCGGGTCGGGCGGGGAGGTGGCCCGGAATTTCGGTATCCTACTGTAGGCACCGCACTTGCAATGGTGTTGTACCCCCGGCGCGTCCGTCGCGTCCGGCGCCGTGCCGGTCGGAGAACCGGCTGTGGACCCAACCGACAGGAGATGACCCATGGACAAGATCAACGACCTGCAGGACCTCTTCGTGCACGAGCTGAAGGACCTCTACAGCGCGGAGAAGCAGATCCTGAAGGCCCTGCCGGAGATGGCCGAGGCCACGGGGCACTCCGAGCTCCGCGAGGCCTTTCAGGAGCACGAGCGGACCACCCGCGAGCAGGTGAAGCGGCTCGACATGATCGCCGACGAGCTGGGGGTCGACATCTCGGGCCACAAGTGCAAGGGGATGGAGGGGATCATCAAGGAGGGGAAGGAACTCTTGGACAGCAACGCCGATCCGGACGCCCGCGACGCGGCTCTCATCGGGGCGGCGCAGCGAGTGGAGCACTACGAGATCGCCGGCTACGGAACCGCTCGCACCTTCGCCCGGCGCCTGGGCCACTCCCGGGCCGCGGAGCTCCTCCAGACCACCCTCGACGAGGAGGGGAACACCGACCACCAACTCACCCGCATCGCCGAAAACATGGTGAACGCGGATGCCCAGAAGCGGGGGATGCGATAGGACCAACCCGGGCGAGAATCCCTCGGGGCGGCCGTGGCCACGGCCGCCCCGCCAATTTTGTGAGCGGTAGTTCCTTTCGCGCAAAAGACTTGCACCCGAGGCTGGAAATTTTTCCTTGACAACCACGAAATCGCCACGCATGCTGCGAGTAGTCGTTCTCCTCTCATCTGTTTCCGATCTTCCGACCTAACCGACCCTGCCCCGTGAGGCGCCGGAAGCGGCGGCCGCCATGCACCACGGGAGTTTTGCGCGAGATCGCTGGATCCATACTTCCGAGGGAGGACGCCGATGAGCGTCCGTATGCACCTGCCCGAGGCACACCTGGACGGATCCGGCCTACGCCGGCCTCTACCGCCCCCCGGGGCACGGCGCGATGACTCGCGCGTGTGCTCTTCTCTCCTTTCCCACCGCCGGAGGACCGGGAATGAAACCGCTTTCGTGCATGAACGCCTCCCTCGTTAGGGCTGCTCTCGCCGGGGCTGCTCTCGCTGGGGTGCTCGCGGCGCCCGCTCCGGCGGGAGCGCAGGAGCCTGGCCGAATCGTCGGACGGGTCGTCGAAGAGGGGACGGGAGCCCCGGTACGTGAGGTTCAGGTCTTTCTCGAAAATGCGGGGCTCGGTGCGCTGACGCGGCCGGACGGTCGGTTCCTCATTCTGAACGTGCGGCCCGGCACGTACACCGTCATCGCGCAGCGGATCGGCCTCGAGCCGATCTCTCAGCAGGTGACCCTGGCGGCGGGGCAGGCTGCGGAGGTGAACTTCACCATGGGTACTCAGGTGCTCGACCTCGACGAGGTGGTCGTCACCGGCACGGCCGGGGCGGCGCGCCGGCGCGAGATCGGCAACTCGATCACCCAGCTCAACCTGGCAGAGCTTCCCGAGCAGCCGGTCTCCACCACCAACCTCCTTCAGGGCTCCGCCCCGGGGATCGAGATCACGGGAGGGGACGGCCAGGCCGGGCAGGGCAAGCAGATCCGTCTCCGCGGGAACACCAGCATCTCCATGTCCAATCAGCCCATCATCTACGTCGATGGGGTCCGGTTGATGAACGGCGCCTTCCCCGCGGTGACCACGCCGGGGACGACGCGCGGTCGCGGGGCCTTCGTGACGGCCAGCCCACTGGATAACATCAACCCGAACGACATCGAGCGGATCGAGGTCATCAAGGGTGCGGCGGCGACGACCCTCTACGGGACGGAAGCCGCCGCCGGGGTGATCCAGATCTTCACCAAGAAGGGTTCCGCCGGATCGCCCATCTGGAGCGCGGAGGTCCAGCAGGGCACGGGCTGGGTACAGCCGTTCGGAGTCAATGGCGTCGACTACCTGAACATGGAGCACTTCCTGAGGGACGCCTGGTGGGGCGGCGGCTACGAGGGGGGAAGGATGTCGCGGGAGTGCGTCACCGATGATCCGCGCTGGGAGGGCGTCAACCAGAGCGCGGATGGCGCCTGCAGCTGGCCCGGAACGCAGTGGTATCAGACTTACAACCTGTCGGTGCGGGGCGGAGGTGAGGCCCTTCAGTACTTCCTGTCGGGGCAGTATCAGGACGACCAGTACACCCTCCCGCTCGACAAGCTGAAGAAGTACAACTTCCAGAGCAACTTCACCATGTCGCCCCTGGAGGATCTGCAGATCCAGTGGAGCATGGGCTATACCAACCAGGCGCAGCAGAACACTCCCTCGGGGAACAATCTCTCGGGCGTGGAGCTCCAGAGCTTCCGGCAGGAGCGCAACTACTTCGCCAACGGAGACCCCCGGGAGATCGCGAAGGTGCTCGGGTACGACTTCCAGCAGTGGCTCGAGCGGCTCACCACCGGCGTCACGCTTTCCTACTCGCCTATCGCCAGCCTCTCGAACCGCTTCACCGTCGGCTACGACTTCGCCCAGCAGGAGGCGCGCAACCTGATGAACTTCGGGTACTGGGAGTACCCGGACGGCTCGCTGGTGACGGACGTGTTCCAAAAGCGACTGCTCACCTTCGACTACGCCAGCACCTTCAGCTTCGGGATCACGAACAACATCCGCTCGAATCTCTCCTGGGGGGCACAGGCCGTGGGCGACGAGAAGCGGCAGGTCACCGCCCTGGGACAGAACTTCCCGGGTGCCACCCTTCCCACGGTCAGCTCCGCCTCCCACACGCTGGCGCAGGAGGAGCGCGAGAAGGTCTGGAACGCCGGCTTCTTCGTCCAGAACGTGTTCGACATCTACGACCGCTACTTCCTCACGGCGGGCATGCGGGTGGACGGCAACAGCGCCTTCGGCGAGGGGTTCGGCCTCCAGACGTATCCCAAAGCGAGTGCGGCCTGGGTGATCAGCGACGAGCGCTTCTGGACCCCCCGTCTCGGGACGCTCAAGCTGCGCGCCGCGTACGGGCAGTCGGGTCGGGCTCCGGGCGCCTTCGACGCCGTCCGGACGTGGGAGCCCGTCGGGTTCGCCGGCGCGCCGGCCTTCCGGCCCGACAACCTGGGCAACCCCGAGCTGGGACCGGAGGTGACGGCGGAGTTCGAGACCGGCTTCGACGGCTCCTGGTTCGGCGATCGCCTTGGCGTCGCCTACACCTACTACCATCAGACCACCAGCGACGCCCTGATGAGCGTCTCCAGCGTCCCCTCCCAGGGCTTCACGGGCAGCCAGCTGGAGAACGTCGGAAAGATCGAGAACAAGGGGATGGAGCTGCAGGTCGACGCCCGACTCATCGAACAGGCGAGGTGGGGGCTAGAGCTGGGGCTGGGGATCTCCACCAACCACTCCAAGGTGCTGGACCTCGGGGGGATCCAGGAGTTCAATGACCTGAACGGCCGGATCATGGAAGGCCAGCCGGCGCCGGTGGCGTGGGATCGCCGGGTGGCCAACCCCACCGAGATCGGCCCTTTCGTCTATGAGGACGATGGCGAGAACGTGGTCATCGGGCCCCTCTTCCCGACCCACTTCATCACCCCCAGCGTGACGCTGAGAGTGCCGGGAAACATCCTGATCTCGGCCCGAGGCGAGTACCGGGGCGGCAACTACATGGAGATCAATCCGATCTCGATCAGCCGCTCGGTGCGTTCGCCCATCTGCTTCCCATACTACCAGGACCCGGCGAACTCCATCGCGCTCAAGGACGACACCCCGGCCCTCTGGCGGGAGCGGTGCACGCCGGCGAACGGCGATGACTACTGGTTCGACGCGGACTACTTCAAGCTCCGGAGCGTCACCGCCTCCATCCCGGTGAACTTCCTTTTTCCCCAGAACATCTCCAACGCGATGTTCACGCTCAGCCTCAACAACTTCTGGGACTGGTACCGGGAGATCCCTTGGTGGGATGCCGAGATCCTGGGTAATCTTGCGGCGGGCGACGACGGGATCGGCAACCCTTCGGAGCGCACTCCGGCGCCCGCGACCTTCCGGGTTTCCCTCCGGCTCACCTTCTGAGGAGGAGAGAGGATGTCTCGATTCCATAGAGCATGGGCTGCCGGGGCGTGCTCCCTGGCCCTCCTCCCGATCGCGGGCTGCGACGTGACGAATCCGGGTCCCGTGCAGGATCAGTTCGTGGCCGAGGGTCCTTCGCAGCAAGGCCTGATCAACGGTTCCCGGCGCAGCATGGCGGAGCTGATCGGCAACGGAGCCTACGCCACGGGGATCCTGGCGCGGGAGATCTTCCCCGGAGGGCAGACCGGGGCCTGGGGCTTCGACGTGACGCTCCAGGGGGGGCACGTGCTTCCCGGCTCCTTCCCCGGGTTGTTCAACGACGCCGTGCAGGCGCGCTTCATCGCCGAAACGGCCATCAAGCGCTTCGAGGAGATGGACGCTCCCGCGAACATGATCTACCAGGCGCACCTGTGGGCGGGATACGCCTACCGGGTGCTGGGCGAGTGGTGGTGCGACGCCGTCGTCGGGAGCACCGATCCCGACGACCCTGAGCCCGGAATGTTCGAGGAAGGGACCACGACCTACTTCGAGCGGGCCGTCGACAACTTCACGGCGGCGCTCCAGCTCGCCAGCAACGACGGCGAACGCCACGCCGCCCGGGCGGGACGCGCCGCCGCCTACGTCTGGCTCGGCGAGTGGGACAAGGCCGCGGCCGACGCGGCCCAGGTTCCGGACGAGTTCGTCTTCCAGGTTAACATGGACGATCTCGACGAGGCTTACTACAACCAGATCTACGAGGCCGCGAGCGGGACCTTCCGCTCGTACTCCGTCCGGTTCACCTGGTTCGAGGACTACTACGCCCAGAGCGGAGATCCGCGGACACCCTGGGCGGCGGTCCCGGCGTATCCCGTCGCCACGGCGAGCCTCCAGGGGTATGGCGCGGTGCCCTTCCTTCAGCAGAGGAAGTACACCAGCCGCACCCAGGACGTCGATCTCGCCAGCGGCTGGGAGATGCGGCTCATCGAGGCCGAGGCCGCGCTCACGCGGGGGGACTGGCAGCGGGCGATGACCCTGATCAACCAGGTCCGCACCCGGAACACGAGCGATCTGACGGGCCAGCCGCTCGAGCCCTGGATGGCGACGAACCTTCAGGAGGCCTGGACCTTCCTTAAGCGGGAGCGCTACATCGAGCTCTGGCTCGAGGGCCGCCGCCTCGGCGACGAGCGCCGGTGGATGGCCCGGAACACTCCGGGATCTCTCGACACACCCGACTGGTCCGGGATCTCCACCCTCTTCAATCAGAACCCCCGGTCGTTCTGCTTCGACATCCCCGATTCGGAGCGCGACGCCAACCCCAACGTTCCCGTCTCGGGCGGCTGACGGTCCTGGTTGGATCCGTCACCGCTCCAGTCGTACGGCTTCGGTGCCACGGGCGCCGGAGCCGTACGACTGGAGCGACCTCGACCCCCGTACGTCAGGATCCATGTCGATGAACAGGCACGCGCATTTCGGCGTCGCGCTCGCGATCGCGGTTCCGCTTTTCTCCGGATGTTTCACCTACGTGCCTGCGGAGCTGGGAACTGTGCCACTCGGCCAGGAAGTGAGGGTCTACCTCACTAGGAACGCCGACGTGGAGCTACCGGAGGAGGCGTCCTCCGCGCGCGGTGTCCTGAGGGGGCGATTCATGCGGCAGGAGGACGGCCGCCTCACGATCCGCATCCCCGTCGTCCCGCGCTCGCAAGGCTACTACTCGCCCGAAGTCGGACAGGAGGTCCGGATCCCGACGGGGGAGATTCTCGCGATCCAGCGGCGGGAGCTCAGCCTCGCCAGGACGACCCTGCTCGTCGGAGGCGCGGCCGGAGCGGCCGGGGCGATCATCCTGCTGATCACGAACGACGAAAGCGCTCCCGAGTCAGGCCCCGGCGACCCTCCCGAGGTGATCCGTATCCCGCTCTTCTCCATTCCCGTCCGATAGGAGCGGCCGGCTGCACCAGCACCGCTTCCCGCGGCGACCACCAACCCGATGCCTCCTCGCCCGTTCGGAGTCTCGCGATCGGATTCGTCCGCCGGCGACGCCCGCCTTTTCGAGAGAAGGATCTCGCCCGCGGCCGCGGCTTACCTGATGGAGAAGCCGTGAGCCGCGGCGACCTCGCTCCCGCGCTGCTCGGGGCGCTCCGCTTCGCGGCCGACCGGCACCGCGGCCAGCGCCGCAAGGACGCCGAGGCCTCGCCCTTCATCAACCACCCGATCGACGTGGCCGAGCTACTGGCCGGGGTCGGCGGCGTGTCGGACCCCGTCACGCTCCAGGCGGGGATCCTCCACGACACGCTCGAAGACACCCGCACCACCGGCGAGGAGCTGGAGGCCCGCTTCGGCCCCGAGGTGCGGCGCGTGGTCGAGGAGGTGACCGACGATAAGCGCCTCCCGAAGGCCGAGCGGAAGCGCCTGCAGATCGTCCACGCGCCGGACCTCTCACGCCGTGCCCGCCTGGTGGAGCTCGCCGACAAGATCTCCAACGTGCGCGCGATCGCCGAGTCGCCCCCGACGGGATGGACGCGGGAGCGCCGCCGCGAGTACCTCGACTGGGCGGCGCACGTGATCGCCGGCTGCCGCGGCGCGAACCCCGCCCTGGAGCGCCTCTTCGACGATTCCCTCGCCGAGGGGTACCGCGTCCTCGCGGCCGAGGAGCGCGAGCAGGCGCGGCAGGTCTGAGCAACGCTCCGACGGCGCTCACGTCCGCCGCGGACGGGTGCGGCGGGTGGGGGTGGCCTGGAGCGGGTCGTCGGGCCAGGAATGCTTCGGATAGCGCCCCCTGAGGTCCCTGCGGACCTCGAAGTAGGCGCCGCGCCAGAAGCTGGCGAGGTCGCGCGTGACCTGCACCGGCCGCTGCGCCGGCGAGAGGAGGTGCAGGGTCAGCGGGACCCGGCCCCGCGCGATCGCCGGCGTCTCCCGCAGCCCGAACACCTCCTGCAGGCGCACCGCCAGCACCGGCGCCGCCGGATCCGTATAGTCGATGGTCAGGCGCGACCCGCTCGGGACCTCCAGGTGGGTGGGCGCCAGCTCGTTCAGCTCCCGCCGCCGCTCCCGGGAGAGGCCGGCGAGGAGCGCCTCCGCCAGATCCACCCGCTGCAGCTCCTCCCGCCGCCGCACGCCGGGGACGAAGGGACGCAGCCACCCGTCCAGCGACGCCGCCAGCGCCGCATCGGAGACGTCCGGCCACGACTCGTCCAGCTCTCGCAGGAAGAGGAGCCGGCGCTGGAGCTGCCGCGCCTCGCGGGTCCAGGGGAGGATCTCCAGCCCTGCGCGCGCGACGCCCGCCAGGAGCGCGTCGGCCACCGCCTCCGGGTCGGGGTCGGCGAGCGGGCCCTCCCGCAGCACGAGAGCCCCGAGCCGCTCCCGGACCCGCGCGCGGACCGCCTGCGCCTCCGGCTCCCAGGCCACCGACACCTCCCGCTCGATCTCTCCCGCGAAGTGGGCCTCCAGCTCCGCTTGTTCGAGGGGCGACGCCAGAAAGACCCGGCTCTCCCGCCCCTGCCCGTCCAGCTCCGCCGCCACCAGGTACGGCGCCTCTCCCAGCGCCTGCGGCCCGGTCAGGACGGCGCCCCTCCCGTTCCGCAGCAGGAAGCGGCCGCCCGGTCCGGGCCGCCGCTGCGCGATCCGCTCGGGGTACGCGAAGGCGAGGAGGAGCCCGGTCGCATCCGGATCGGCCTCCGCGGCGGGGATGCCGAGCCGGCGCCGGAGGTGGTGCGCCTCGGCGAGCGCCCGGCGCGCGGCGCCCCGGTCCACCCGCCGCCCGCCGACCGAGCCGCCCCGCCCGCCCCGCACCGCGCGGAGCGCCTCAACTCTCGACCGCAGGTCGGCGTCCGGAGCGCCGGAGTCGCCGCGGAGGAGGTCGCGCTCCGCCAGGAGGGCCGCCAGCTCGCAGGCGAGCGTCCCGTGACCCAGCTCCGCCCCCGCGAGCACCATGTGCGCGAGGCGCGGGTGCAGCGGGAGCCCGGCCATCCGGCGGCCGCGGAGGGTGACGGCTCCCGAGGGGTCGAGCGCGCCCAGCCGCGACAGGAGCTCGCGCGCCTGCGCGAAGGCGCCGGCGGGAGGGATGTCGAGCCAGGAGAGGTCCGTCGGATCGGAGACGCCCCAGGCCGCCAGCTCCAGCGCCAGCGGGGCCAGGTCGGCGTCGAGGATCTCGGGCGGGGCGAAGGGGATCAGGTGGCGCTGCTCGGCTTCGGTCCAGAGCCGGTGGCAGACCCCCGGTCCGAGCCGGCCCGCACGCCCCCGCCGCTGGTCGGCGGAGGCGCGGGAGACGGTGACGGTTTCCAGCCGCGACATTCCCGTGCGTGGGTCGAATCGCGGTACCCGCGCGAGGCCGCTGTCGATCACCACCCGCACACCTTCGATCGTCAGGCTGGTCTCGGCGATGGACGTGGAGAGCACCACCTTCCGACGCCCAGGCGGAGACGGGCGGATCGCGCGGTCCTGCGCCTCCCGCGGGAGACTGCCGAAGAGCGGCACGAGCTCCGCTCCCCTGGGGAGCCGCTCCTCGCGAAGCCGCTCCTCCACGCGCCGGATCTCGGCCGCGCCCGGGAGGAAGACGAGGACGTCCCCGTGATCCTCTTCCAGGGCTTCCACGACCGCGCGAGCGGCCACCGGCTCGATCCATCCCTCCACGGGGCGGGCGCGGTAGCGGGTCTCGACCGGCCAGCTCCGACCCTCGCTGGTGAGCACCGGCGCCGGCCCCTCCCCCGCTCTCCGCCCGAGCAGCTCGGCGACCGGGCCGCCGTCGAGCGTGGCGGACATGACGAGCAGCCGCAGGTCGGCGCGCAGCAGCTCCCGCGCCTGCAGGCAGAGCGCCAGGCCCAGGTCGGCGTGCAGGCTCCTCTCGTGGAACTCGTCGAAGGCCACCAGCCCCACCCCCTCCAGCGCGGGGTCGGACTGCAGGAGGCGGGTGAGTACTCCCTCCGTCACCACCTCGATGCGGGTCTCCGGGCCCACGCGCGAGTCCATCCGCACTCGATAGCCGACCGTGCGCCCCACCGGCTCGCCGAGGAGGGAGGCCATGCGCGCGGCGGCGGCACGGGCCGCCATACGCCGCGGCTCCAGCACCAGCACTCGCTTTCCTCGCAGCCAGGGCTCGTCCAGCAGCGCCAATGGGACGCGCGTGGTCTTACCGGCGCCGGGAGGGGCCTGGAGCACGACTCCGGTGTGCCCGCGGAGGAGCTCCCGCAGCCGCGGGAGGACCGGCTCGATGGGGAGCGGGGTCATCGGGTGGGCCGGTCCGGGCGGGGAGCGGGCGGTCTCCCGCCCCGGCGCGCCCCCTCCGGCAGCGTCGCCGAGGCGGCGGTGCGGCGGACGCGTGCGGCGGTGGGTCGCACTACGCGCGTGCGCCCTCCGGCTTCCGCCGCTCCTCCCCGCCGTCGGAGAGGCGTTCCTCCTGCGGGGAGTCGTCCATGCGGAAGCTGCGCTTCACTCCGACGATGAAGAGAAAGAGGCTGGCGGCTCCGATGGCGAGCTTCACCTTGGAGACGCCGGTTCTGGTTTCGGTGGCGGGATCCTTGTCCATGATCGGTGGCTGAAGATGGGAGACGGGCTGCGGGATACCGTCGCTTCAAGGACGGTGCCGCGCCCGGCGGGCTATCCGGGAGGCCGTGAACCGAGGAGGCTGCGGTCCGGAGGCGGGCACACCCCGTCGCGGAGACGGGGCGCTGGCCGAGCGGCCGCGAGACGATGGAGGCCGAGTGGAGGTCCGCCGTTGCGTCGCCGTTACGCCGGCGAGGGGGCGATGCGGCCTTCGGGGGAGAGCTTTTGGAGATGGCCCGGAGAGTTCACCCCGCCCGTGAGGAGGCCCGATGACCCGCCGAGTCGACTACCGCCGACGGACCCGCGTGGTCCCCGATCCCTACTGTCCCCGCTGCCTCACGCCCACGGAGCGCCTGCGGGCGTCGAGGCCGCTGCGCCTGCTGGGGCGCGTGATCCGCGTTCGGGTGAGCTCCCGCGCCTGCGGGTGGTGCGGCTGGGAAGGATGGCGCGTCCAGCGCCCCGCGGAGGCCTGAGGACCGACGTCGGAATTGCGTGCCACGCGATGCCAAGTATCTTCAGGACGCCAGGAGGCGGCCGGATCATGGAAACCCGGAGACGACATGGAGCGGCGCAACTTCTCCTCGGGTACGGTGTGGGAGTCGGTGGTGGGGTATTCACGGGTCGTGAGGGTCGGGCCCCACGTGCAGGTGAGCGGCACCACCGCCACCTCTCCGGAGGGACTGGTCGGCGCCGGCGACGCGTACGCGCAGGCGGTGCAGGCACTGGGTAACGTCGAGGCGGCGCTGCGCCAGGCCGGGGCGTCGCTGGCGGACGTGGTCCGTACGCGCATCTACGTCACCGAAATCTCCCGGTGGGAGGAGGTGGGGCGGGCGCACGGCGAGATCTTCGACGAGATCCGCCCCGCGACGAGCTTGGTGGAGGTGAGCCGCCTCATCGACCCCGAGATGCTGGTGGAGATCGAGGCGGAGGCGATCGTAGCGGTCGGTGGGGGGTAGTGCTCCGGCGCTCGCCCGCGTCCTCCTCGGGACGCAGGGGTGGAACTACCCCGATTGGGTGGGGCCCTTCTTCCCGGACGGGACGCGCGCCGCCGACTTCCTGCGGCTCTACGCCCGCGGCTTTTCCACGGTGGAGGTGGACTCCACCTTCTACGCGATCCCGTCGGAGAGCACGGTCCGCGGCTGGGCGGAGCGCACCCCGCCGCACTTCCGCTTCGCCCTCAAGCTCCCCCGCGAGATCACGCACGAGCGGCGGCTAGTGGGGGCGGAGGCGGTGCTGGAGGAGTTCGTGGAGCGCGCGCGGGGGCTGGGCGATCTTCTGGGCCCGGTGCTGGTGCAGCTCGGCCCGGACTTCTCCCCCGTCGAGATGCCCGCCCTGCGCGGCTTCCTTCCAAGCCTCCCCCCCGACGTCCGCTTCGCCGTCGAGTTCCGCCAGCCGGGCTGGATCACGCGCGAAACGCACGATCTGCTCACCCGATACTCCGTGGCGCTGGCGCTGAGCGACGGCCGCTGGCTGCCGCGCCACTGGCTGCTCGCGCTGGCACGGCGTCCCACCGGCGGCTTCCACTACGTGCGCTGGATGGGACTCAACCGCGACCTGACCGACTTCTCGCGGGTGCAGCTCGATCGGACGGAGGAGCTGGAGGCGTGGGCGGGGGCGCTGCGGGACATCCCGGAGGGGGTGGAGACGTTCGGCTACTTCAGCAACTACTTCGCCGGCCACAGCCCGGCCTCCGTCCGCGAGCTCCAGAGCCTTCTGGGACAGACTCCCGTCCCGCCGCGCGACATTGGCGAGCAGACGTCGTTGTTTTAGCGATCGGTCATTGGCTGTCGGCGATCAGTCTCCCGGGCTGGATCGTCGAGGGCTCTCCGTCCGAGTTCCGGATGGGGAGCCCCTTTGCCGAGGCTTCGTGGAGCCTGCGGTCGTGCATTCAGCCGTAAGCTGTCGACTGATAGCTTATGACCGATCGCTGATCGTCCTACGCTTCCGGCGCGAGCATCATGAAGAGCTGCCGACCCTCGATCTGGCGGCTCCGCATCTCGACGTTGGCGAGGTCGTCGAGCTCCTCGCGGACCTGGTCGAGCAGCTCGAAGCCGAGCTCGGGGCGGCGCATCTCGCGGCCGCGGTAGCGGACGGTCACCTTCACCTTCTTTCCGCTCTCCAGGAAGCGGCGCGCGTGCCGGAGCTTGGTCTCCAGGTCGTGCTCCTCCGTTCCCGGACGGAGCTTGACCTCCTTGACCTCCACCCGGTGCTGGCGGCGCCTGGCCTCCTTGGCCTTCTTCTGCTCCTCGTACTGGAACTTGCCCCAGTCCATGATTCGGCAGACCGGGGGGCGCGCCTGGGGGGCGACCTCCACGAGGTCCAGACCGAGCTCTCGGGCGTTCTCTCTCGCGACTTCGATGGGGACGATCCCGAGCTGCTCTCCTTCGGAATCGATGAGGCGGACGGGGCTGATGCGGATCTGGTCGTTGATTCGAGTTCTGATGCTGGCTATGATTGCCTCCTGGCTCGGGAATCGAAACGGACAGCGCGCGGCTTCCGCCGGACGACATGAATACACCGGGCGGCAAGAAAGGTTCCGCCCGCGCGGCGGATGTTTCGGAAACGAACGTCCCCCGCGCGCTCCCGACGGCGACGGCGGCATGGCTCCGGGAGCGGCTCTGCGACGGCGCCGCGCTCCCCTTCGCCGCGGCCGTGGTCCTACATCTGACCCGCCGGCCCGGGGGCGACGCGGCGCACGCCGCCTCGGGGCGGGAGATCGCGTGCCGCGTCGTGGAGCTTCTCGACGATCCCGCGGCGCCCGGGGCCGCGCAGCGCCTCGCCGCGGATCCCCCCACCCTCGCCTCGTTCTTCCAGAACGCCGACCTTCTCTTCGAGCACGGCTTCGCCGGTGCCGACGCCGTGGCCCTGCTCGTCATGCGCGCGCTGGAGATCCTCGATCCATCCGCCTGACCCGGGAGGTCCCGTGCGACCCGTCGACATCCTCGAGAGCTGCCTCTACGCCGCCGACCTGGAGGCCGCCTCCCGCTTCTACGAGGCGGTGCTGGGCCTGATCCCGTTCTCCCGGGTTGCGGGACGCCACACCTTCTTCCGCTGCGGCGGCCGCGTCTTCCTCCTCTTCGACCCGTCGCGCACCTCGAAGGCGGGCGGCGGGATTCCCCCGCACGGCGCGCGGGGGCCGGGACACGTGGCGTTCGGCCTCCCCGCAGCCGAGTTGGACGCCTGGCGCTCCCGGCTGGCCGAGCTCGGGGTCGAGATCGAGGCCGAGGTGGAGTGGCCGGGCGGCGGACGCTCCCTCTATCTGCGGGATCCGGCGGGGAACAGCGTGGAGCTGACCACGCCGCGGATCTGGCAGATCGACGAGGAAGAGTTCTTCGCCGGTACCGGCGGAGGCGCCAGCGGCTGAAGGCGCCGGCGGGGCGGCTTCCTATCGCCGCGCCGAGGACGAGCGCCGGGTGGAGCTCCTGGCGACGGCACATCCCGCCCGCTTGCCGCGATACGCGCTCACCGGGCGCGCGAGAGCGCCCGGCGACCGGAGAGCCTCGGGGTGGCGGGGCCGGCGCCGACCCCTACATTGAGGGGTGACGGATGCGCTCGCATCGATCTCACCACGGGAGGAGACTCACATGCCGACTCGTAACGCGGAAGCCACCTGGGAGGGCGGGCTCCAGGGAGGGAAGGGGAGCTTCAAGGGAGAGAGCGGAGCGGTGGATGGCGCCTACTCGGTGGGCTCGCGCTTCGCCGACGCGGGCGGCTCGAACCCGGAGGAGCTGCTGGCGGCCGCGCACGCCGCCTGCTTCAGCATGGCGCTGAGCGCGCAGCTCGAGAAGTCGGGCGCCTCGCCGCGGCGGGTGCATACCCGGGCTGCGTGCACCGTCGAGAAGCAGGGCGACGGCTTCACCATCACCACGATGAAGCTGCGGACCACCGCCCGGGTCGAAGGAATCGACCAGGAGCGGTTCCACGAGATCGCGCAGGCGGCGAAGGAGGGCTGCCCCGTGTCGCGTGCGCTGGAAGGGGTGGACATCCAGCTCGACGCGCATCTCGAGTCGTAGTCGACCGCCGCCGTCCTCGCCCCGCGGCCCCGTTTGCCGGCCCGTCCCCGCCGCGGGCCGCGCGCGGGCCGTTCCGACGGCCACCGCCCGCACGGCCAGGTTGGCTTTCTCGGTCGGAACGTCCGTCAATCGAGCTCCGTGAGGGGAAAGGCCTCCTCGCGGAGCTCCTCGTCTTCGCCCTCGACCAAGCCGAAAACCTCACGGCGGTCGCGGGCGTAGCGGATCTCCTGCGGCTCCAGGTAGAGGATGCGCAACGCCACCACGATGACCGCGAGGAGGGGGGTGGCCACGAAGAGCCCGAGGATGCCGAATCCGACGGCGAGCATAATCTGCCAGATCAGGAGCACCGCGGGCGGGATGTCCACCGCCTTCCGCTCCACTAGTGGAACGGTGATCGAGTTCTGGATCTGCTGTAGCACGAAGTAAAAGATCGCGACGTACAGCGCGGTGATGGGGCTGATGGAGAAGGCGGTGATCACCGCAGGCGCGGCGGCGATGGTCGGGCCGAAGGTAGGGATGAACTCCAGCAGCGCCGCCAGGGCGGCCAGCGCCAGAGCGCCCGGAAGGTCGAAGAGGGTGAGGCCGATCCAGACGAACACCCCCACCATGAACATCGTTGCGGCCTTCCCGATCACCCAGTTGCGCAGGTTGCGTCCCGCCTCGTCATAGATCCGTGCGGCGTTCTCCCGCCCCGAAGGAGGGGCCGCGCGTAGAACGAGGGCGCGGTACACCTCCGGCTGCACTGCCAGGAACACGGCTAGGATGACGATCGCGAACGATCCGAAGAAGGTGGTGATCAGGTTGAAGGCCAGCGGGACGAAGCGGCCGACGAAGTCGCCCAGCTGCTGATCGATCGACTCCGCGAGCTGCCCGCTCGGCGCGGAGCCGGTCTTCTGCTCCACCCAGACGGTCCCCGATTCCAGCGCCAACGGGAGCTGGCTAGCGAGCAGCGCCACCTGGTTGAGGATCTGCGGGATCACCGCCACGATGAGCCCCGCGGCCCCCGCGAGGAGGAGGAGCACGACCAGGGCGAAGCTCAGCCGGAAGGGGATCCAGCGGGAGAGGTATTTGGCCGGTGCGTGGATCACGATCGCCAGCAGCACCGCGATGAGGGCGAGGAAGAGCGCCGTGTAGACCTTCCAGAAGAAGGTCCACAGGAAGATGAAGAGGATCGCCAGACCGAGGATCCGAACGACGTCGGCGTTCCGCCAGGTGATCCTCCGCACCACGCTATCCGGCATCGACGGTCCGTTCCGGTTGGGGCCCCTCATGGGAGCGAGGCTACACCCCCCCGGATGCAGCCTCGTCGCGCTCGACTCTCTCCAGCAAAGGTCGGACCTCCTACTTCTTGCCGCTCCCGGTTCCCGGTTTCGCGGCCTTTTTCGGTGCGGCGGCGGCCTTCTTCGCGGCGCCCGCGGGGCGCTTCTTCGTCGCGCCTCCGCCGCCCCTGCCGCCCGCCTTCGCCGAGCGGAGCTCCTCCCGCAGCCCCTTTCCCACCGAGAACTGGACCACGGTCCGCTCGGGGATGTCGATCTCCGCGCCGGTCTGCGGGTTGCGGCCCTTCCGAGCCGCGCGGGTCTTCGTCCGGAACCGCCCGAACCCCGGGATAGCCACCTGGCCGCCCGCCCGAACCGCCTCGGAGATCGCCCCCGAGGTGGTGTCGAAGATCGCCTCTACCGCACGTGCCGCCGCCGCCTTGCTTATTTCGGCCTTCTCCGCCACTCGGTCGATCAGCTCGGACTTCTTCATGCGCGCCCCCTCGGGCAAGGGTGATTCGCTCCGGCACTTTACTCCTGCACCATGCAAAGGCGATTCCAAACGCGGAGGGCGGGGAGCCGCCGGACCGAGAGCGCCGCCGCCCTCTGCCCTCAACCCCCGTCCCCCTCCCCCGAATTCGGGAGAGGGGATGGCGAGCGAGCCGGGGGTGAGGGCTCCAACTCCCCATGGCACTTCCCCCTCTAGCGCGAGAATCCGTCGCGGAAGGAGTCCACCACCCGGCGGGCTGCGTCGGTGGCGGCGCCGAAGGTCTGGCGCGCCTCCTGGGCATACGCCTTTCCGGCATCGGAGAGGTCCTCGGCGTAGGGTGGGCGGGGATCGCCACGGCGGATGTACTCGCCGCGCAGGATGCGGTCGTAGCTCCCGCCCTCCACCCAGTCGCGCAGCTCCGCCACCCGCAGCACGGGGAAGGGGTGGTCCGTGCCCAGGAGGTTGAGGACCTTGAAGACCTGATCGGCGAGGTCGCCTCCAGCGCGGTACTCGTCGGCCTGACGGATGAACTCGGGGAGGTTCGTCTGCGTCCCCGGTCCCCCTCCGGCGAGCTTCAACATCGCACGCATCCCCACCTCGGGATCCTGGACCGCGAGCACCCCGGCCCGGTCGCTCGAGAGCTCCGCCTTCCGGTACCACTCCATGAGCGCGACGAGCACCGCTCGGGCCGCCAGCCCCACGACCGGGAATCCCTGCTCCGCCAGCCTCACCAGCAGGACCATCATCGTCGTATACAGCACGTGCCCGCTCATGATGTGCCCCAGCTCGTGGCCGAGCACGAACTGCAACTCGTCGTCGTCCAGGAGCGTGGTCATCCCCGAGTTGAGGATGATGAACGGTCGGTCCATCCCATAGGCGCCGGCGTTCACGAAGGGGGTCTGGGAGACGAACACCGGGTACGGCTCGGGCGCATCGAGCGAGTGCGCGGCGCGCTCGCCGAGCCGATGGATGCGAGGGAACTGAGTGGGGGAGACCCGTACCGCGTTGGCCTGGAAGGCCAGGCGAACCGGCTTCTCGCCGAAGAAGCCGAAGACCTTCTTGAGCACGTCGTCGAAGCCCGGAAGCCGGCGGAGCGCGTTGAGCGCCGCGCGGTCGGCGGGGTGCTCCCAGCTGCGCGGGTCGATATCGGCGAGGATGCGGCTGGCACGGGGGGCCTCGGACATGGCGCGTTCTCGGGTCGAAGTGGGAGGAGGGCCGGTAGAGCTGCAATGTAGTACGCCCACCCCCGATGTACAGTTTCACGGGAACAAGCGTCGGCGAGGCGAGGTACCCATTCTACGAGAGGAACGTTATCATGCACCGAGACCCGCTCGGCGGCGGGCCTCGGTTCTGGCGTGTCCGACGGCGCACGGCGCCGTCCCCTCACCCCGTTTCCGGAGCGACCCTCATGCGGTTCCCCTATCGATCGGCCGTGCTCGCGGGCCTCGCCCTCCTCGCGGCGGGCGCCGTGCCGGCATCCGCGCAGACCGGCTCCCCGCTTCAGGGCACCTTCGTGCGCGACGAGGCGGAGAGCACCCCCATGAAGCAGATCGTGGACGACGGGATGTCGAAGCTGGGCCGAGTGTACCGCATCTGGCCGATCAGCGGCCAGGCCCGCAAGCGCCTCGAGGAGACCAACCGGCCCGCGGCATGGGTCCAGATCGCCCTCGAAGGGGACGAGCTGACGGTCACCACCGACCGCTACTCCGTCGTGACCCCGCGGAACGGCGTGCTGGAGGCGTGGGAACGCGCCGAGGGCGACCTCGTCGATGTTACCACCCTCCTGGAGGAAGCGCGCCTGGAACAGCGCTTCGTCGCCGAGGACGGCGAGCGGGTGAACTCCTACTCCCTCAGCCCAGACGGGAACACCCTCACCCTCGACGTGCGGGTGACCAGCCCGAAGCTCGATGGAGAGCTCGTCTACCGACAGATGTACCGGAGGAGGTGACCAGGTGACCAGGGGCCGGCATCTGTTCGCGATGCCGGCCCCTTGCTTTCGGGTGCGCGAGAGCGAAAGTGCCGTGGGTTGGGAGCCGGTCCGCGGGGGGTCCTCACCCCCGGCTCGCTCGTCCTTCGCTCGCCACCCCCTCTCCCGAACTCGGGACCCCGTCACCCCGGCGGAAGCTCTCTCACCCGCCGGTCCGCACCCGCTCCTCCGCCTCCTGAAGTGCGTTCCACGCCAGCAGCGCGCACTTGATGCGCACCGGGAACTTCGAGACCCCCGCCAGCGCCCGCAGGTCCCCCAGCGCCGGGTCGCGCGCGGCTTCCTCGCTGCCGTGCATCATCTCGGTGAAGCGTGCCGCGAGCGCATCCGCCGCCTCCAGCGAGCGCCCCTCCAGCAGCTGCGCCATCATCGAGGCCGACGCCTGTGAGATCGAGCACCCCTGCCCGTGGAAGCGAGCGGCCTCGATCCGCTCGTCGCGCACCCGCAGCTGCAGGGTGATGTCGTCGCCGCAGACCGGGTTGCGCATCCGGATCTCGACGTCCGCCTCCTCCAGCATCCCGTGATTGCGCGGGCGCCGGTAGTGCTGGAGGATCAGCTCCTGATAGAGGGATTCCAGGTGCATCGGGAGGCTTCGGATTAGAACTTGGCGCTGTCTTCCAGTCGCTGGCGGATCCTGAGCCAGCGGCGGCCGAGCGGACCGCTCTCCCAGAGCCGCTGTTCGGCCCGGACGCGGTTCCAGTCGACGCGGCGCGGGCGCCAGAGCGAGCCGAGGAAGCAGAGGGCGGCGACCGCCATCCCCACCATGGCGAGGATCGAGAGCCCGCGGGAGTCGAGTTCCACCGCGAGCAGGGCGACGATTCCGCTGGCGATCAGGAGCCCCACCGCGGCGGCCAGGATCTTCGAATTCCAGAGCAAGGTCAGTAGCCGAAGAGAGTGCGGGCATGGTGGAGGGCCTCGATCAGCCGGTCCACGTCGGCGCGGGTATTGTACAGGTAGAACGAGGCCCGCGCCGTCGCGGTCACCTCGAGCCTTCGCATCAGCGGTTGCGCGCAGTGGTGTCCGGCGCGGATCGCCACCCCGGCCGCGTCGAGGATGGTGGCGAGGTCGTGCGGGTGCACGTCGGCCAGGGTGAAGGAGACCACGCCCGAGCGCTCCTCCACCCTCCGGGGGCCGAGTACCCGCAGGTCAGGCACCGAGCGCATCCGCTCCAGGGCGTACTCCAGCAGTGCGCGGCCGTGCTCCCGCACCCGGTCCATCCCCACCTCCGCGAGATAGCCGGCCGCGGCGCCCAGCCCGATCGCCCCGGCGATGTGCGGCGTCCCGGCCTCGAACCGGTGCGGGAGCGGGGCGAAGGTCGAGGACTCCAGCTCCACCACCTCGATCATGTCGCCGCCGCCCAGGAAGGGGGGCATCGCCTCCAGCAGCTCGCGGCGGCCCCAGAGGCCGCCGATCCCCGTGGGGCCGCACATCTTGTGGCCGGAGAAGGCGAAGAAGTCGCACTCCAGCTCCCTCACGTCCACCGGGAGGTGCGGGGCTGACTGCGCACCGTCCACCGCCATCAGCGCTCCGACGGCGTGCGCCCGCCGCGCGATCTCACGCACCGGGTTGACCGTCCCCAGCGCGTTGCTGACGTGTCCCAACGAGACGAGCCGCGTGCGCTCGCCCAGTACCTCGTCGAGCGCGGAGAGGTCGAGCCGCCCCTCGTCGTCGACGTCGAGGAAGCGCAGGCGTGCGCCGGTGCGCGCCGCGATGAGCTGCCAGGGGACCAGATTCGAATGGTGCTCCATCACCGAGAGGAGCACCTCGTCGCCCGGGCGGAGATTCGCGCCGCCCCACGACCCGGCCACCAGGTTGAGCGCCTCCGTGGTGCCGCGCGTCCAGATCAGCTCGGCAGGGTCGGGGATTCCCAGAAAAGTGGCGACGCGCTCGCGGGCTCCCTCATACGCTTCGGTGGAGCGGCGGGAGAGCTCGTGGATGCCGCGGTGCACGTTGGCGCTGTCGCGGCGGTAGAAGTCGGCGACCGCCTCGATCACCCGCCGCGGCTTCTGCGACGAGGCGGCGTTGTCCAGGTACACCAGCGGCCGCCCGTGGACCTCCTGGTCGAGGACGGGGAAGTCGGCGCGGAGGCGCGCCTCGTCGAGCTGGGAGCGAGGCGGGGCGGCGGTCGTCTCCAGGGCGGCGATCGGGTTCATGCGGCGGCGGCGATCGGGAGGGCCGGGACGCCCCTCCGCGGGAGGGGCCGGAAACTGCGAGCCACGGGACCGGCCGGGAAACAGGTGCGAGCCCCGCGTGATACCGGTGCGCGAGGCCCACGTTCCTCGTCCCGGGGCCTGTCCCCTCAGGCCGGGTTCGAGGGGTCCACCAGGATGTCGCCGTCCTCCACCCGGCAGGCGAAGACCGGAACGGGCTGCGTGGCCGGGAGGCAGAGGGCGCGGCCGTCCTGCACGTCGAACTTCGCGCCGTGCCACTCGCAGGTGACCGAGCACTCGTCGGTGTCCAGCTCCCCGGCGGAGAGCGGAAAGTCGCGGTGGGAGCAGTTGTCGGCGAAGGCGTACACCTCGCCGCCGCAGTGGGCGAGGCATACCCGCGTCCCCTCCGCCTCCACCGCGAGCAGCTCGCCCTCGGGAAGGTCGGACAGCCGGGCTACTTTCACGAAAGGCATCTGTTCGTCGGTCTTCAGTCGTCAGTCTTCGGTCGCCGGTGTATCGGACCCGGTCGAGTGACGACCGACACCGACGACTACTCCCCGTAGAGCTTGTGCTCGATGGCGCGCACCATCTCCGTGCGGATCTCCTCGATCTCCAGCTGCTCCAGCACCTCGCCGAAGAAGCCGAAGATCACTAGCCGCACCGCCTCCTTCTCGGGGATCCCGCGGCTCATCAGGTAGAAGAGCTCCTCCCGGTCGAGCTGTCCGACGGTGGCGGCGTGGGAGCAGCGCACGTCGTCGGCCCCGATCTCCAGATTCGGGAGCGAGTCGGCGCGCGCCTCGCTGGAGAGGATGAGGTTCCGGTTCGTTTGGTAGGCGTCGGTGCGCTGCGCCCCCGGGTGCACGCGGATCAGCCCGCGGAAGACGGAGCGCGAGCGGCCGTCGATCGCCCCCTTGAAGAGAAGGTTGCTCGAGGCGTGCGGCGCCCGGTGGTCCTGCAGCGTCTGGTGGTCGAAGTGCTGCTCGCCGCCGGCGATGTAGAGCCCGAGCATGTCGACGTGCGCGCCGGGCGCCTCCAGCCGGCACTGCGCGTCGGAGCGGGCCAGATCCGCGCCGAGGGCGGTGTAGAGGGCGGTGATGCGGGCGTCGCGGCCAGCCACCAGCCGGTCGGTGTGGAGCTGCACGACCCCCTTCCCCCAGCGCTGCACCGAGGCGTAGTGGACGCGCGCCCCCTCGCCGGCGAAGATCTCCAGCGCGCCGCTCGCCAGCGAGGTGTCGTCCAGGTCGTCCGAGCCGAGCTCGTTGACGAAGACGACTTCCGAGAAGGGCTCCGCGACGATGAGGGTGCGGCCGAATGCGGCGGTCCCCGCCGCCGAGATCCAGCGAAAGGTGCGGAGCGGGATGCGCACCCGAACGTCGCGGGGGACGTAGAGGAAGGTGCCGCCGGTCCAGAAGGCGGCGTTCAGCGCCGCGAACTTCCCCTCGCCGGCCGTGACCGCCGTCCCGAGCCGCTCGCGCACCCGCTCCGGGTGCTCCTGCACCGCCTGGTCGAGGCTGGTGAAGATCACCCCCTGCGCCCGCAGTTCCTCGGGGACGTCGCGAAAGACGACGGAGCCGTCCACCTGCACCAGGTGGGCCGCCGCGGCGCCCGCCTCGTCTTCGAGAGAGCGCAGCGCCTCCGGGAGCTCCGCTTCCGAGGCGACGGGGCGGCGCTCCTCGGGCAGGGCGAGCGCATCCAGGTCCAGGACGCCGCGCAGGTCGGTGTAGCGCCACTCCTCCGCCTGCGTCGTGGGCATCGGCATGGCGACGAACGCCTCGTACGCCCGCAGCCGCTGCTCCCTCAGCCACTCCGGCTCCCCCCTCCGGGCGGAGAGGATCTCCGCCTGGTCGCGGGTGAACGCGCCGGTCTTCTCCATGGTGGTGCCGTCCGCCACTGTATGTGCCTCCTGCCTGTCGGATGTGTTGGGGCCGCTCCGGAGCCGGCTGCGCCGTCTCCTGCGCGGGTCGGGGAGCCGCTTCGCGTCTTCCCTCCGGCTCCGGGACCCTTCGCGGGCACTCCGAGCGGAGCGAGGAGAACCTCCTCGGCCGCAAGCGGCGTGCGGGCTCTCCCTCCGCCACGAAGTGGGGGTCCGTCGCGCAAGCGATCGTGACCCGAAGGGCGAAGACGGCCATGGTTGTATCGTGGCCGCCTTCGGTCGCCTGGCAACGGTCGTATCGTTGGCTGGCGACTAGAGCGCAGTCCTGCCGCAGGCGGGATGCGCCCGAGTCCACCGTCGGACTATCCGACGGAACCCTCCATCTCCAGCTCGATGAGCCGGTTGAGCTCGACCGCGTACTCCAGCGGGAGCTCCTTGGCGATCGGCTCGATGAAGCCGCGCACGACCATCGTGGCCGCCTCATCCTCCGAGAGGCCGCGGCTCATCAGGTAGAAGAGCTGCTCGTCACCGATCTTGGACACCGTGGCCTCGTGGCCGATCTGCGCGTGGTCGTCCTGGATCTCGATGTAGGGATAGGTGTCGGTCCGCGCCTGCTCGTCGAGCAGCAGGGCGTCGCACTCCACGTTGCTTTTCGCGTGGTGTGCACCGGGATTGACCTGCAGCAGCCCTCGGTACGAGCTGCGCCCCGACCCCCTCGAGATCGACTTCGAGACGATCCGGGAGGAGGTGTGGGGGGCGTTGTGGATCACCTTCCCGCCGGCGTCCTGGTGCTGCCCGTTCCCCGCGTAGGCGATGGAGAGGATCTCGCCGCGCGCGCCCTCGCCCATGAGATAGCAGGAGGGATACTTCATGGTCAGCTTCGACCCGAGGTTGCCGTCCACCCACTCCATGCTTCCGTGCGCGCCGACCAGCGCGCGCTGGGTGACCAGGTTGTAGACGTTGTGCGACCAGTTCTGGATGGTCGTGTAGCGGCAGCGCGCGCCGTCCTTGACGATGATCTCGATCACACCGGAGTGGAACGAATCCCGGGCGTAGGTCGGCGCGGTGCACCCTTCGATGTACTGGACCTGCGCGCCCTCCTCGACGATGATCAGGGTGCGCTCGAACTGGCCCATCGACTCCGCGTTGATGCGGAAGTAGGCCTGCAGCGGCATGTCGAGCTTCACCCCCTTCGGGATGTAGACGAAGGAGCCGCCGGACCAGACCGCCGCGTTGACCGCCGCGAAGAGGTTGTCGCGGTAGGGGACCACCGTGCCGAAGTACTGGCGCACGAGGTCCTCATGCTCGCGGAGGCCGTCGTCCATCCCCTTGAAGATGACGCCCTGGTCCTCCCACTCCTTCTTGAGCGAGTGGTAGACCACCTCCGACTCGTACTGCGCGCCGGCGCCGGCCAGGATGCGGCGCTCCTGGTCGGGGATGCCGAGCCGCTCGAAAGTGTTCTTGATGCTCTCCGGGACCTCGTCCCAGGTGCGCCCCACCCCCCGCTCGGAGGGACGGATGTAGAAGAAAATCTCGTCGAAATCGAGTCCCGAGAGGTCGCCTCCCCAGGTCGGCCAGGGGCGAGCCTGGGCATGCTTCAGAGCCTTGAGGCGGGCCTTGAGCATCCACTCCGGCTCCCCTTTGTGCTCCGAGATCTCGCGCACGATCTCCTCGTCCAGTCCCTTGCGGGACTTGAAGACGTACTCCTCCTTATCCCGGAACCCGTACTTGTATTCGTCGAGCCCGAGCTGGTCGAGCGTTTCGTTCTGCGGCATGGAAACCTCCGGTTTCGGCGTCAGTCGTCTGTCTCCGGTCTTGCCGACGACCGGGGTGGCGGAGCGTTCAGGGGGTGGGGGCGAGGTCCCGCGCCCACTCGTACCCTTTCTCCTCCAGCTCCAGGGCCAGCTCCGCCCCGCCGGAGCGGACGATGCGCCCCTCGACCATCACGTGGACGAAGTCGGGGGTGACGTAGTTCAGCATCCGCTGGTAGTGGGTGATCAGCAGGATGGACATATCGGCGCCGTGCCGGGACTTCACCTTGTTGATCCCCGCGGAGACCACCTTCAGCGCGTCGATGTCGAGGCCGGAATCGGTCTCGTCCATCACCGCCAGGGTGGGCTCCAGCATGGCGAGCTGCAGGATCTCGTTGCGCTTCTTCTCGCCCCCGGAGAACCCCTCGTTGACCGAGCGCCCGGCGAAGGCGGTATCCATCTCCAGCATCTCCATCTTCTCGGTGAGGAGGTCCTGGAAGTCGAAGATGTCCACCTCCTCGCCGCGCTTCGCGTTGAGGGCGGTGCGCAGGAAGTTGGCGATCGAGACGCCGGGGATCTCCACCGGGTACTGGAAGGCCAGAAAGATTCCTGCATGGGCGCGCTCGTCGGGCTCCATGTCGAGCACGCTCTCCCCGCGGAAGAGGACGTCGCCGTCGGTGACCTCGTACGCGGGGTGCCCCGAAATGACCTTCGAGAGGGTGCTCTTCCCGGAGCCGTTCGGCCCCATGATGGCGTGGATCTCTCCCTCGGCGATCTCCAGGTCGACTCCGCGCAGGATCTCGGTTCCCTCCTCGGCGATCTCGGCATGGAGGTTCACGATCCTCAACAGCGGCTCTGCCATCCGTCTCCTCCTTGGGCCCGACCCCCGCGGCCGGTGCGTGAAATTGACACCACTCCGTGTCGTTCCGCGGCGGAAGCGTCGTTCCGCGATCCCGCGCGTGCACGGAGAATGATTCTTCTTATCAACCGGAACGTATGCCGCGAAGCAGGCAAAGTCAAGGTGGCGGGGGCTTCCGCCGGGTGCGCGCGATCCCTGCGAGCAGGGCGCGGAGCGGGAGGGTGCGGAACGCGGAAACGCACCGGATCTTGCTAACGCCAAAGGGGTAGCGTAGCGGGAGTTCCGGACTGGGAAACCCGACGCAAAGACTCCCGCCCTCCAACGGTGCTTGCCATGAGTCAGGCGCGCGACAGCGTGTACGCCATCGGGTCGGGGAGCGAGCAGCCGCGCACCATCCTGGTGCTCGGCGGCGGCGGCATGAAAGGGATGGCGCACATCGGGGTGTGGAAGGCGCTGGAGGAGAGCGGGGTTCGTCCGGACGCCGTCATCGGCACCAGCATCGGCGCGCTCATCGGCGCCTGCCTGGCGGGAGGGATGGGGTGGCGGGAGCTGGTCGAGATCGCGCGGAAGCTCAGGAAGGAGGACATCGTCGAGATCAACCGCCGAGCGGTCTGGCTCGGCGGCGTCCGCGAGTCCGCCGTCTTCGAGGGCGCCCGCTTCCGGTCGTACGTGCAGAAGACGCTCCCGGTGCAGGGTTTCGACCAGCTGCGCATCCCCTTCCGCTTCAACACCGTCTCTCTCGTCACCGGGACCGAGGTATGGTTCGGGAGCGGGAAGCGCGAGGACGCCCCGCTGGCGGACGCCGTCTACGCCTCCTGCGCCCTTCCTATCTACTTCCCGCCCGGGCGGGTCGGCGACGACGTACTGGTGGACGGCGGGGTGCTGGACGTCCTCCCCATCCGCCAGGCGGCCGACTGGGGCGCGGAGCGGATCATCGCCGTGGATGTGGGCTCCGACTTCCTGCCGCCCGACCCCGGCTACTTCGACCGCGGGATGATCGCGATCCACGACCGGGTTCTCAGCCTGAACCTGCGGCAGCAGCGCAACGCCTGCCTGCGGGACTTCGAGGGCCCTCCAATGGTCTACATCCGACCCCAGATCGGCCATCTCCACAGCTTCGACTTCGACCGGACGCAGTTCTTTCTGGAGGAGGGCTACCTCGCCGCCCGGAAGGCGCTCTCGGCCGAGGCCGCGGCCTGACGGTTTCCGGCGGCGGGGGCCTCGGACCCCGTAGAGGAGGATCCCATGCTCCTGCGGTCAGTTCGCTTCGCCCTGCTCTTCCTCGGGATCGCAGCGCCGGGCGCCGTCGCGCAGGCGCCGCCCTTCTCGTTCTCCGCAGCACCCCCTTCCGCGCGCTGACCGATCCCGCGGGCGCCTTCCGGATCGCCGGCGTTCCCCCGGGCCGCTATACTTTTGAGGTGCGCACCATCGGCCACCATCCGGAGGAGATCCCTGTGGAGGTGAGGGAGGGAGAGCTCACGCGGTTGGAGATCGAGCTTCGCATGCAGCCCATCGCCCTCGCTCCGGTGCGCGTGGAGGTGGTGCCGCGTCGCGGACGGACGGCGAACGTCATGCATGGGTTCTACGAGCGGATGGAGAAGGGGCGGGGCCATCATGTGACGCGCGAGGACCTCGAGGCCCGCCGCCCCCGCACTCTCGCGCAGGCGCTGGAGATGGTTCCAGGCATCCGGATCGTCCAGCGGCAGACCCCCTTCGGGACGCGCTACGAGGTCCAGACCGGCCCGGCCAGCATCCCGCCGCAGTTCAACCAGAGCTCCAACGGCGCCGCTTGCGGGGTGGTGGTGATCTGGACTCGGATGGGGCCGTAGAGAGCGCGGTGGGGGTGGTTTCTCACTCTCTCACCCCGCACGTCCGCACTGCCTCCTATCGGTCCAGCAGCGCCAGCAGCGCGCGGGCGACCTCGTGGGGGGCGTCGGCGGGCGAGAAGTGGCTGGCCTCCACGCGGGTGAGCTCGGCGGCGGGGAGGTCGCTCGCGAGGCGCTCGGCCCACTCGGGGTCGAGGAAGGGGTCGTGCCTCCCCCACACGACCGCCGCGGGGATCCGCAGGCCGCGGAGGAGGGGAGCGGTCTCGAGGGTGCTGCGGTCGTCCAGGGCGCGGAGCTGCCGGAGGAGTACTTCCATCCCCTCAGCGGTGGAGAAGGGCTCGAGGAAGTGCTCGAGGTAGCGGTTTGCCCGCTCGGGGTGGAGGAACCCGCGTCGCAGGCCCCGCTCGATCGCCCCACGGGTGAGCCGGGCGGGGACGCGGTCCATCAGGGGAGAGGCGAGCCGCAGCGCCTTCATCTCCGGGACGGGCCAGTTGTCGTAGGCGACGCTGTTCACCAGCCCCAGCCGCTCCACCCGCTCCGGGTGGCGGGTGGCGAGGACCTGCGCGATGCCGCCGCCGACGTCATGCCCCACCACCGTCGCCCGCTCGATCCCCAGCGCGTCCAGGAGCCGCAGCAGACGCGCGGCGTGGGCGGGGAGGTCCAGCGGCTCGTCGCCGGAGGGATCGGAGCGGCCGAAGCCGGGGAGGTCCGGCGCGAGGACGCGGGCGCGCCGGGCGAGCACGGGGACCACCTCGCGCCAGAGCAGGGCGCGCGAGGGCAGCCCGTGCACGAGGAGTACGGCGGGACCGTGGCCGGCGTCGAGGAGGTGAACCCGCCGTCCGGAGAGATCAACCCGAGACTCGGGGGGATCGGTGGCCATGGATGCACGAGGGGCGGGGTGCGAATCGGCTACACACCCCGCCCCCTGCACCAACCGTTCCGGCGCTAGGAGGCGACCGAGCACCGGGGCTGGCCGGGGTCGCGGACGAGCCGGTCGCGCGTCTCTTCTAGCTGCCGGGTGGCGGCGTAGAGGCTCGCCAGGAGCGTCTCCACCTGGTCCAGCAGCGGGGGAACGGGCCCCGAGACGAGGCGGAGGGTCGTCGGGAACGCCGCGGTCCTGCTCCGCGTGGCGCGTCCCGCCGAGCGGATCCGATCGCGCAGGTCGCGGGTCTCCTCCATCGGCTCCACGTCCAGCTCGGAGCGCATCAGCCGTTCGCAGTGCGAGAACTGGCGCAGCGCGGCGGCGCGGTTCCCCTGCTGCAGAAAACAGCGCATCAGGTCGCGGTGTACGTGCTCGCGGAGCGGGTCCGTCCCCAGCAGGCGCTGTCCCAGGGTGATCGCCTCGTCCCACTCCCCGCGTGCCTGGCGATAGCGCATCAGCCTCTCCAGCGCGCCAAGGAACATCGTGCGCAGCCGCTCCCGCTCGTAGATGCACCACGGGTCGTAGAGGCCGTCGAGAAGGTCGCCGCGGTAGATCTCGACGGCGCAGGAGAGGAGATCGGCCTGTTCCGCCGCGAGCTCCTCGCCGGGGCGGTTCCCTACGGCGCGGATGCAGCGCTCGAACTCCGCCACGTCCAGCCAGTGGTCGCAGCGCGGGTCGAAGCCCAGCTCGTCGCCGACGATGCGCAGGCAGGATGCGTCCGGAGCGCGTGCGTCCTCCACGACTCCGCGCACCCGCCAGATGTCGGTACGGAGGCATTTCCGGGCCACTGTGTTGGGCCGGTCTCCCCAGAAATTCCCCACCAGCACGTCGCGCGGGTGCAGGCGCTCCCGGTGCATCACCAGAAAGGCGAAGAGCGACCTCGACTTCTGCGTGGGGAAGGCGGAGAGCCGGCGGCCGTCTCGCAGCAGCTGGACGCCGCCGAGGAGATGGATGCGAAGAGCGCTCATCGGGTAGGGCGTTCGGGGAGGGCGGCGCGGCGGTACCTCCGCGCCGCCCCCGGAGGGCAATCCGCGTTCCAGGCGGCGGCACCCCACATCGCGCCGCTCTCGTGAGGCGGCGCGCGGACTTTCCCGGCGCGCCCTCCGTCGCCCTACCGGAAAACAGTTCGGTGTGGCGAAATATTTTTCGCGCCCGCTCAGGGCCACTCCCGCAGGCGAAGCACCAGCGTGCCGAGCACGAGCCAGAATGCCCCGTACCCCGCTGCCCAGCCGACGGCGCCCCAGGGCACCTGCGACACCAGCAGTCCCTCGTAGATCATCTGCAGCGCCGTAGTCTGCGGAGGGAGCAGGAAGAGCACCGTCTGCCGCACCGCGGGGCCCACGCTCGCCAGCAGGAGCGAGAGGAGCTGCGGAAAGAGGGTGGGGACGAAGAGCGCCAGCGCCACCCAGCTGTCGCCGTGGGGGAGGACGGAGGAGAGGAAGGCCATCAGTCCGGCGAAGATCCACGCGGTGAGCAGCGGGAGGAGGAGAGCGCTCCATCCTCCGCGCAGCTCTCCCCGGGCGAACCACTGCAGCGCGACCAGGAAGAGCAGCGACGCGCCCATCGCCACGGCGAGCGCCAGCGCCCAGCGCAGGGCGTAGAAGGCGAACGGGCTGGTGGGGTGGGAGAAGAAGAGGCGGGTGTATCCCTCGCGCCGGTCGGTGGAGACGAACCCCGCCAGCAGGAGGATGGCGGTGAGCGAGGCGAGATAAGCCATCGGCGCGGCGGCGCTCGTGGCCGCGAGCTCCAGCGGGTCGAGAGTGCCGTGGCGGCGCGCCTCGATCTCCCACCAGAGGAGCCCGAGGAAGATCAGCCCCACCCCGACGAGCCGGCCGCGCAGGTCGCGCAGGAGGATGGAGATCATGCAGTCCCCCCCGCCCCGGCGCCCACCTCCCGCAGAAAGGCGCTTTCGAGGTCCGGGTGCGCGCCCGAGCGGGGTTCGAGCTCCTCCAGCACCCGCCCCTCGTGGAGCAGCACCACCCGGTCGGCGATCCGCTCGACCTCGGGGAGGTTGTGCGAGGCGAAGACGAGGACGCGCGTGGGATCGGCGGCGCGCCATTCGGCGACGATCCGGCGCAGCTCCGCGATCCAAACCGGGTCGAGCCCGTCCGTAGGCTCGTCGAGGACCATCAGCTCGCGGTCCCCCAGCAGCGCCTGGGCGATCGCGAGCCGCTGCACGTTTCCCTTGGAGAGCTGCCCCACCCGGCGCTCCGCCAGCTGCTCCAGGCCGAGGCGCCGGAGGGCGGCCTCCACCCGCTCCCGCGCGTCGTCACCGAGGTCGCCGAGCATGGCGTAGGCGGTCAGCGCGCCGCGGACGGTCCACTGCGCCGGGATAGCGACGCGCTCCGGGACGTACGCGATTCCGTGCCGCTCCACGTAGGCGCGCGGGGCGAGGCGGCGGATCTCCGCCTCTCCCGCGGTCGGGCGAACGTAGCCCAGCAGGACGCGGAGCAGGGTGCTCTTCCCTGCGCCGTTGAGCCCGATCACTCCCAGCGCGGTTCCCGGCGGCACCTCCATCGACACCCCGTCGAGCGCCCGCACGGCGCACCCGCTGGGAAGCCCGAAGCGCCCTCCGTATTCCTTGGTCACTCCCGAGAGCCGGATCATGCCGGGCAACATAGGGAAGGGAGAGGGAACAGGGAACAGGGGACAGGGGACTGGAGGGTTCCCTGTCCATTAGCATGGATCGTGCACTTTGGAGGGGACATGGAGAGATCGGATCGGTATACCGGACCGGAGCGTCGCTCCGCGCCTCGCCAAGGGGTGCTGGAGCGGGGGCTCGGCCCCGTCTTCGGGGTTCTGCGCTGGATCGAGAGCCACGTGCAGGGATTCCACGCGGCGGTGGGGCTCTTCCTCACCCTCGGCCTGGTGCTGCTTCTGCTGGCTATCCTCGCCTTCGCGGGAATGGCGGCGCTGGTCGCCGAGGGCGCCACGCAGCGCTTCGACGATGCCGTGCTCCTCTGGCTGAACGCGAAAGCCTCGCCCGGGCTCGACGCGGCGGCGCTGGAGGTCACCGCGCTCGGTTCAGGCTACGTCATCTGGATGATGGTCCTGATCGCCAGCATCTTCCTCTGGACCACCCGCCACCGCTACTCGGCGGCGCTCCTCTGGATCGCGCTGCTGGGGGGGACCCTGATCAACTCCCTCCTCAAGGCCGTGTTCGACCGTCCCCGCCCGGATCTCTTCGAGTGGAGGACCCCCTACGCGGGTCATTCGTCCTTCCCCTCCGGACACTCGATGACGGCGATGACGGTATACGCCACGCTCGCCTATCTCATCGTGCGGCTCGAGCCGTCGCGGCGCGTGCGGCGCCTCACGCTGGGGGTCTTCGGACTGGTGGTTCTGCTGGTGGGGGTCTCCCGGCTCTACCTGGGGGTGCACTACCCGTCGGACGTGATCGCCGGGTTCCTGGTCGGCTTCGTCTGGGCGACCATCTGCGCGCTGGGGCTGGAGGCGTTCCGCTACTTCCGCGGGCGCAACCCGGAGGCGGGCGCGCAGGAGAAGGATCTCGAGAAGGGCACGCAGCCGATCCGGGATGCCGTCGCGGGTGGGCCGGAGCCGAAGAGCGGCGTGCCGGCCGGCGGGGAGGCCTAGGCTTGCCCACGCGGCGCCCCGGATCGGCGCGGCGCGCCTCCCGCGCCCGCATCTCGCGGCGCGGCCGGCGGCTCCGGCGGGCGCGCAGCTCGCGCGGGATCAGCCGCTCCGCGCGCGAGGGCGCCGAGTCCCGCCTGCGCGGCTTCCGGCAGGCGAGCATCGTCGCGGTCGCCATCACCGGGCTCCTCCTCCTCATCCTCTCCCCGAACGACGCCGGCGTCGCGCAGGACGCGGACTCCGCCGTCGCCGCCGACACCGCCGCGATCCCCGACTCGGTATCGATCATCCGGACGGTCCCGCTGGAGGATCTGCAGCCGGGGGCAGCCGCCGCGGAGCCGGACCCGGCGGCGCAGGAGGCCGCGGCCGAGGCCACGGGCACGCTCCGCAGCCTCTGGGAGAGTTTCGTGGGGAACCTCCCGAAGTACCTGATCGCCCTCGGCGTCCTCGTCGTCGCCTGGATCGTGGTGAGGCTCCTCCGGCGGGTGCTGCGCCGCGCCCTGGGGCGGTGGGAGCGGGCGAACGCGGTGACGGCCCTCTCGGGGGTGGCGATCTGGCTGCTCGCGCTGGGGATCGCCGTGAGCGTGCTGGTGGGCGACATCCGCGCGCTGGTGGGATCGCTCGGCCTCGTGGGCCTGGCGCTCTCCTGGGCGCTGCAGACCCCGATCGAGAGCTTCACGGGGTGGCTTCTCAACTCCTTTCACGGCTACTACCGTGTCGGCGACCGCATCGCCGTGGGCGAGGTGTTCGGGGACGTCTACCGCATCAACTTCCTCACCACCACGGTGTGGGAGTACGGCGGATCGGACCGGCCCCCCGGCTCCGTGCATGCCGAGCAGCCCACGGGCCGCCTGATCACCTTTCCCAACAACGAGATCCTCACCGGGACCGTCGTCAACTACACGCGCGACTTCGCCTTCGTCTGGGACGAGCTCACGGTGGCGGTGGCCAACGAGTCGGACCTGTCGTACGCGATGGAGGTGCTGCGCCGCGTGGCCACCGAGGAGCTGGAGGGCCACATGGAGGAGCCGGCCCGCAGCTACGAGACGCTTCTGCAGCGGGAGGGGCTGGAGACCGCGGTCGCGGACCATCCGCAGGTCTTCGCCTCGCTGAGCGACTGGGGCGCCAACCTCACCATCCGCTACCTGGTGGGGGTACGGGAGAAGCGCGTCTGGAAGAGCCGGCTGGCGGTCCGCGTGACGGCGGAGCTGAACCGGACGGAGCACGCGGAGCGCATCGTGGCCGTCTATCCGCGGCATCAGGTCCAGCTGATCGGCCCCGGCGGGAAGCCGGAGGGGGTGACGGGGTGACGGGGTGACGGGGTGACAGGGGGCGGGCTCGGGTCGAGGGCCGGCCCCTCCGCGGGGCGCCGCAGGGAGGGCGGAAGTGGAACCGGAAGCGAGACGGTCGGCCTCGGGGGGAGCGGGCGCCGCGCGGGCAGTCGGCCTCGGGAGGGGGAAGCGAGCGTCCGGTGCGGCTCGCGCAGCGAGGCGTCGGGGGGTAGAATCGCGCCGGCAGCGGGGCCCGCCGCCCGCTGCGAGTCCGGAAACCCCCACGCGCGAGTCGCGCGGAGGAGATGCAGCGATGGAAGAGGGCAGCCCGATTCTGAACCACTCCCGCGTCACCGTCGGAGAGCGCGCGCCCGAGCGCTGGCTGCTGATCCTGCACGGCATCTACGGCACCGGGCGGAACTGGGGCTCCGTCGCGCGGCGCCTGGCGGAGGAGCGGCCTGAGTGGGGAATCCTGCTGGTGGACCTGCGCCTGCACGGCGGCTCGACCGGATTCGCGCCGCCCCACACCATCGAGACCGTCGCCGCGGACGTGGACCGGCTGGTGGAGCACCTCGACTTCCACGCGGCGGCGGTGCTCGGCCACTCCTTCGGCGGCAAGATCGCGCTCCTCTACGCGCGGCACCACGGCGAGGGGCTGCGGCAGGTCTGGGTGGTGGACTCCACGCTCGAAGTGCGCGAGCCCTCGGGGAGCGCCTGGCGGATCATCGAGATCGTGCGATCGCTCCCGTCGGAGTTCGGCTCGCGCGACGAGCTGGTGGAGGCGCTGGAGGGGCACGGCTATCCTCGCCCGCTCGGCCAGTGGCTGGCGATGAACTTGGAGCGCGAGGGAGACCGCTTCCGCTGGCGGCTGGACTGGGACGGGGTGGAGGAGATGCTGCGCGACTACTTCCGCACCGATCTCTGGGCGGTGGTGGAGTCGCCCCCGCCGGGCGTGGAGGTGCGCGTGGTGCGCGCGACCGGGTCGGAGGCGCTGGCGGACGCCGTCGGCCGCATCGAGCGGGCGGGGCGGGAGACCGGACGGGTGCACCTCCATCCCGTCGAGGGCGGACACTGGATCAATGCCGACAATCCCGAGGGGATGCTGCGGCTGCTCGCGGAAGAGCTGCCGTAGGGGCCATCAGCTATCAGGCATTCGCTGTCGGGAGAACATAGGGTGGACGGAGGAGGCGAACGAGATGACGCCGCGGCCGGAGGAGGTGCCGGTGATCCGGATGCGCCGGAGACTGATAGCTGAGGACCGATAGCTGATAGCTCTACCCCACCAGCGCCAGGACTACGTCGCTCACGTTGGTACCGGTGGGACCGGTAAAGAGGAGGTCTCCGGCGGCCTCTAAGAAGGGGTAGGCGTCGTTGCGGGCGAGGGCGTCGGCGGCGTCGAGGCCGAGGCGGCGCCCGCGTCCGGCGGTGCCGCCGTCCACCAGGGCGCCCGCGGCGTCGGTGGGGCCGTCCGTGCCGTCGGTGCCGAGGGAGGCCAGCGCGATCCCCGTCTCCCCCTCCAGAAGCCGGGCCGCGGCAAGCGCCAGCTCCTGATTGCGGCCGCCGCTTCCCCGGCCCCGCACCTCCACGGTGGTCTCTCCGCCCCAGAGGAGGGCGACGGGAGGAGCTCCGACGCGGCGGGCCAGCAACGCCATCCGCGCGATCTCCTCTCCCGCTTTCCGCGCCTCCCCCTCCAGGCGGTCGGTGAAGATCCTCGCGCGGTATCCGAGCCTCTCCGCCTCCCGCGCGGCGGCTTCCAGGGCGTCGCGCAGCGTGGCGACCACCACGAAGCGCTCCCCGCCCTCCGTCTCCTCCGGCTTCAAGGTCTCCGGCAGGTCGCCCGCGGCGCCGGCCTGCAGATGTCGGAGCACCGCGACGGGAGGGTGCAGCTCCCGCTGCGCCAGCACCCGCAGCGCTTCCCCGAAGGTGGTCGGGTCCGGCACCGTCGGGCCCGAGCCGAGGGTATCCGGGAGGGAGCCCGGCACGTCCGAGATCGCCAACGTCAGGATGCGAGCGGGCGCGGCCGCCTGCGCCAGCCTCCCGCCGCCGATGCGGGAGAGGTGCTTCCTGACGGCGTTCAGCTCGCCGATGGGGGTGCCCGCGCGGAGCAGGCTCGACGTGACGCTCCGCAGCTCCCCGAGCGACACTTCCGCGGGCGGCGCGGCCCATAGCGCCGAGGCTCCGCCCGAGAGAAGGCAGAGGACGACATCGCCCTCCCGCGCCGCGCGGGCGAGGCGGAGCGCCTCGCCGGCTCCGGCCATCCCCCGCACGTCCGGGAGAGGATGCCCGGCCTCCCAGACGTCGAGCCGCGGGAGCGGGAGCGCGTGCCCCTCCTTGGTGGTGACGGTCCCGCCGGCGATCCGCCCGCCCAGCGCCTCCAGCGCCCCTTGCGCCATCCGGGGGGTCGCCTTCCCGGCCCCCACGATCCACACGCTCCCCCCGCGAGCCACCTTCAGAGGCTCCGCGCCGGCGGCGCACAGCGCCCCGTCCTCGAGCCGGAGGGAGCGGCGCACCGCCTCACGACCGTCCACCGCCGCGAGCGCCGCCCGGAGGACGACCCACGCGTCGCCGCGGAGGTCGTCGCGCTTCAACGGAACATGGCCGGGCCGATCTCCAGCGCAACCGGAACGATGCGGTCCACCGGCAGACCGGCGCGCCGCGCGTGCTCGCGGATCGCCTGCTCGTCCGGGGCGTCGTACTCGCAGTAGATCTTCCCCTCCACTTCCGAGAGGTAGCTCCGGATCCAGATCACTCCCGGCATTCCGTCCACGACCTCGTTCGACTTCCGGCCCGCCGCCTCCAGCTCCTCGCCCGAGAGGGTGCCGACGTTGCGCTCGATGATGAATTTGGGCATGAGGTGTCCCGGTGGGAGAAGGTGTCATCTTCCGGCGAGCGGCGTGATCCGCTCGCAGGCTTCCCGCAGCTCCGCGTCGCCGCACTCCGCCACGATCTCCGCGGCGCGCCGCGCGAGGCGGCGGGCCTCTTCGGCGGCCCCACGCCGCCGGTGGAGGGAAGCGAGGCTCGCCAGCATCCATCCTTCGCCGCGGCGGTCACCTAGGCGCTGACGGTTCGTGAGCGAGGCCGAGTGATACTTCCCCGCCTCCGAGGGCTGCTCCAGTGCGGCGGTGTCTAGCGTGTGATCGAGCCGCTCCCGCCGGAGCTGACGGTGCGCGACGCGCTGTAGCTCCTCGTAAACCATGGGGAGGAGCTCGTCGAGCACCTCGCGGCCTCCGCCGGGAAGCCGGGCGAGCAGCCGGGTCACGTGTCCCGCGAGAGGCATGGAGGTCGGCGCCAGGTGCCGGGGGAGGGGCGGCCCGAGCCCCGCGAGGAGGGCGAGGCGAGCCAGGAACCATCTCTCAATATACATAGCCCCGTCCGCCGAGCCACCTCGCTCGCGGCCGGGGGGTGCCGTGAGCCAATGGGCCACACTTTTTGGACCCCTTCGTGCTCGGCGTCTTCGCCTGGGCGCTGCTCGGCTTCGGGAGCATCTATTATGCGATGGCCCAGCGCGCCCTCGACCTCGCCGTGGAGGCGGTGAAGGAGAAGGCCTCCCTGAGCCTCTCGCGCTCCATGGCCTACCACCCGGAGGTGGAGCCGGATCTGGCCGAGGGGTTCGATAGGTCCTACCGCGGGATCGGGCCGCGGGTGAGCTAGGGCGGATCCCGCCGGGCGGACGGCGCTAAGGCTTCCCGGGCCCAGGCGCGACCGGTGTCGGCGGGGTCTCGCCCAGGAGCACGGCGCGGGCGTTGCGGGCAGCGAGGGTGGCCATCCGGATGCGGGTCTGCGGGGTCGCGGAACCGATGTGGGGGAGGAGCACCACGTTGGGAAGGTCGAGGAGCCCGGGCGTGACCCGCGGCTCGTGCTCGTGCACGTCGAGCCCTGCGCCGGCGAGGTGTTTCTCGCGGAGGACCTCCACGAGCGCCGCCTCGTCCACCAGCGGGCCGCGGGCGGTGTTGATCAGGTAGCTGCCGCGCTTCATGCGGCGCATCGCGGGGCCGTCGAGGAGGTGCCGTGTCTCGGGCGAGAGCGGCGCGTGCAGCGAGAGCACGTCGCTGGTGGCGAGCAGGGTGTCCCAGTCCACCCACCGGGCTCCGAGCGCCTCCTCCTCCTCCGGCGGGAGGGAGGTACGGCTGTGGTACTGGATCCGCATCCCGAAGGCGGCGGCGCGGCGCGCGACCTCCTTCCCGATCCGTCCCATCCCGAGGATGCCGAGCATCGCGCCGGAGACGTCGCCCTCCAGGTAGTCCCAGAAGCGCCATTCGCGGAACTCGCCCGCGCGCAGTGAGGCCTCGGCCGGACGGAGGCCTCGCACCACCGAGAGGAGGAGTGCGAGGGTGAGGTCGGCGGTGGTCTCGGTGAGGACGTCGGGGGTGTTGGTCACCACCACGCCGCGCTCGCGGCAGGCGGCCACGTCGACATTGTCGTACCCCACGGCCACGTTGGCGACCACCCGCAGCCGCGGCGCCCGCTCCAGGAGGGCGCGGTCGACCCGCAGGGTCAGGACGGCGATCAGCGCCTCCGCCTCGGCGAGCCCCGCCTCCCACGCCTCCGGCCCCGCGACGGTGCCGACCTCCCGCAGGAGCTCGAGCGCCGGCTCGGGGAGGAGGAGGGTCGTGAGGATCCGGGTCATGTCTCGTCTGGCGTGGACGGCGCGGCGGCGCGGGATCCAAAGAGTGCTCCGGGGGGAGGTCTCCGCCCGGAGCGGCAAGGTGCGGGGACGCGAGGCGCGGCGCAAGGAGCGGAGATCATCCAGCGCCGGCAGCAGGAGCCGATGGAGCGGCCCGCCCCGGCGGGGGAGCTCCGGGCGGGGATGTCCGCGGCGCAGCGGACCGGCACCCCCGACCGCGCCCGACCGCGGCGCTCAATCCGCCAGAGGCACCGTGAAGGCGAAGGTGCTCCCCGCCTCCGAGGAGCTCTCCACCCAGATGCGTCCGCCGTGCGCCTCGACGATCCCCTTGGCGATCGCGAGCCCCAGCCCCGCCCCCCTCACGCGCCCCCGCGTGCCCTGCCAGAAGGCGTCGAAGATCGAGAGCAGGTGCTCGCGCGGGATCCCGGGGCCGGAGTCGGCGAGCGAGATGCGCGCCTCTCGCTCGCCGTGGCGCTCGGCGCGCAGGAGGACCCGCCCCTCCAGGGGGGTGAACTTCATCGCGTTGCCGAGTAGGTTTCCGAGCACCTGCTGCATCCGCTCTCCGTCCACGCGCGCCGGGGGGAGGCCGGCGGCGATCTCGGACCGGAGGGCGATCTTCCGCTCGGTCGCCAGCGGACGGCACATCTCGAGCGCGGTGCCCACCAGCGCCGTGAGGTCGTGCGGCGCCGCCTCGATCGCCAGCTGGCCCGCCTCGATGCTGGAGGCGTCGAGGAGGTCGTGGATCAGGCGGTTCATCTGCTCCGCCGAGCGGGCGATCCACTCCAGCGGCTGGCGCGCCGGCGAGTCGGGCGGGAGCACCCCCTCGGTCTCGAGCGAGGCGCTGGCGTTCAGCAGGATGGTCGCCAGCGAGTTGCGCAGGTCGTGCGAGACCACGGCCAGGAGCCGCTCGCGCGCGCGGACGGCCTGCCGCGCGGCTCGGTAGAGGCGTGCGGTATCGATGGCGAGCGCCGCCCGCCGCGCCAGCTCCTCCGCGACTTGGCGGTCCGCCGGCCCAAAGCGCCGCCCTGACTCGGCGAGCGCGAGGGTCATGGCACCCAGGGTGCGGCCGCGGGCGGTGAGCGGCACGATGAGATAGGACCGAAGCTCCAGCCGCTCCAGCCGCCGCCGGTGCTCGGGGCCGTGTCCGATGGCGTCGAGCACCCCGTCGGTCACCTCCTCTTCGAGGACCGTCTCCCCGCCGCGCAGCGCCCTCACCACCGGGTGCCGCTCGGGGTCGTCCGCCAGGGGATGGCGCTGCCGGCGGATCAGCCACGCCTCCCGCTCCGGATCGCGATGCGCGAGCGCCACCCGCGAGAGCATCTCTCCTTCCAGCTCGTCGATCAGACAGTAGTCGGCGAGGGCGGGGACGACGAAGCGGGCGAGGTTGCCGAGGGTGGAGGGGTAGTCCAGGGAGGCGTCGAGAAGGGCGCTCGCCCCGGCCAGCAGGCTCGCGCGGCGCTCGGCCGCCTCGGCCTCGGCGCGGGCGAGGCGCTCCCGCTCCAGCAGCTCCAGGCGCTCCGCCTCCAGGCGGCGGCGGTCCGCGATGTCGGCCGCGATCGCCATGATCCCCTGTGGCCTGCCCGCCGCGTCGCACAGCCGCGCGGCCGAGAGCCCCACCGTCAGCCGGGTGCCGTCCTTGCGGATCCCCTGAACCTCGCGCTCGGTGCACGCATCGCCCCGCAGGATGGCCCGCAGGAGGATCCGCGTCTCCGGCCACTCCCCCGCCGGCACGGTGGGGTTCAGCCGCCCCGTCGCCTCTTCGGCGCACCAGCCGAAGATCCGCTCCGCGGCGGGATTCCAGAGCTGGACGCGCGCCCCCAGGTCGAGGGTATAGATGGCCAGGGGCGAGGCCATGATCAGCGTGTGTAGCAGGGTCCCGCTCGCGGGCGGTGCGCCGGAGGGGGAGGACAGGAGGGGGGCGTCGAAGGGAGGAAACATCGGGGCTGCTTCCGTTTCCGGGGAAGACACGGGGTCGGGCGCGACGAATATCCGGTCGCGTCGGGAGGTCCTCGGGGGCGGGACGGATCGACTCGTTTGGACCCAATGTACGCGCCGCCGCCGCCGTCGGGAAGACAGCCGTTCAGAGCTGGCGTTCGAAGAGAGCCAGCATGATGCGGCCGCGATCCAGGGAGACGTGGGTCCGGCGGTCGAGCGGCGAGAAGCCAAGGGCACCCAGCAGGGCGTGGCTGCGCCGGTCGCCGGCGCCGACGCCGGTGCGGAGGCGCGCCACCCCCTGCGCCGCGAGCCACCCCGCCAGGCCGTCCACCGCCTCGCGGGCCAGCCCCTTCCCCCGCTCGGCCGGAACGAGGAGGAGCATCCCCAGGAGGGCGACGCCGGGCTCCGGATTCCCCTTCCACCACCCCGCCGCGCCCACCGGCCGATCGTCCTCGCGGAGCGAGAGGAGCGCTACCGCTCGCCCCGGCGTCGCCTTCGCCGCCCCGAGCTCCCGGACGGCGGCGTCCGGATCGGGCACGGGCCGGCCGGTCACGGAGAGGAAGTAATCCCCGGCGGCCTCGAACACCCGCTGGAGGACCGCCTCGTGCCCGGAGTCCAGGCTCCGAGCGGCAAGGCGCCCGGTCGTGAAGAGGAGAGGGTCGTCGGCTGGCACGCGCTCGCTCGGGATGGGGTGACGGCACCGGGCGGCCGGTGCCGGATGGGTCCAAGCTACCATGGAGCGGCCGCCGCGGCACCCCCTCCCTTTCCCGGCGAGGGGAGCCCGGCGATAATTACTCAGGCGGGCCCCGGCCGGGGCCGAGGCAATGGCATGGGAGGCGCGCGTGAGCGGACAGCTGGAATCCCGGCACTTCTTCCGCGACCGGGACACGGTGGAGCACGTCGACGGGCTCGAGGGGACGGTACTCAGCGGGCACTCTCTCTTCGCCACCATCGCCTGGCGGGACGGCCGCTGCGAGGAGGTCGAGCAGTTCGATCCCCTGGTGGTGGTGGTGGAGAGGGCCGAGACCGGGTGAGAACCCTCCGAACGGGTCCCGGATCGATGAAGATCGCTCCTCGCCGCCGAACACTCCGGAGGACGTCCAGAAGGAGACCGCATGGAGCACGAGACGAAGGTGAAGCTGTTCGTGGACGGGGCGCCCTCCGAGTGGATCTCGTGCGCCATCGTCTGCCTCTACGACCGGGACCGCATCTCCCGCGACGACCACCTGGGAATGAACGTCACCGACATGTATGGCGAGGCGACCTTCCGCTTCACCGACGCGGAGTTCCTGGACGTGGACGACCGCATCGGAGGAGCGCTCCCGGAGCTGTACGTGAAGGTCTTCGATTCGGAGGGCAACTGCGTCGTCTCCACCCGCGCGGAGGCGGTCCGCAACGCCGTGCCCGAGCTGATCCGGATCCCGATCGACCGCGAGCTGGCGCGCCGGCATGGGTTGATCTGAGAGCGGTTCCGGCCGTCGGCCGGGCGGTCCGGAGGACGACGGGTGGCTCGCGGCCGCCGCGCGGGAGCTGATCGACGCCCGCCGCAGGCTGCGCGAGGTGATCCTCGGCTGCTGCACGCGGTGGAGCTGCACAACCGCCTGGCGCACGAGGCCGGGAAGTTCCGCAGCCAGCACCTCGCCCCGCGCGCCCGGCCCCTGAGCCTGCAGCTCGACTCCGACTCCGACCATGACCCGACCCGACCCCCGCTGGTGCGCCCGGCTCAAGGGTGCGGCGCCTCCCCCGGCGCCGCGCGTGGTGGACCGCGCCGACTTCGACCCGGGCTACGACCCCTCCGCCCCCATCGTCTGCGAGGTCTGCGGGCACGAGATGCGGTACACCGCCTCGTGCAAGATCCAGTGCGGCGTGTGCGGCTACCGGCGCGACTGCAGCGATCCCTGAGCGAGAGCGGCCAGTACTCGGAGCTGTCCAGCGACACCCACGCGGTCGCCGAGGAGATCCCGCTGACGACGGCCGTGGCGCGGCACGCGGGCGGCAAAAGCACCGACCTCATCCCCTGCAGCAGCACCGGAGCCCTGGAGCGCAGCACCGCGCCCCGAACGCGGACGGCCCGGTTGGGCGAAGGCGAGTCGATGGTCGCTTGACAGGCGGCGGGGCGCGCGGGTATGCTGCATAACCATCAGAGACCGGCACAAAGCGTGTAGTGCCTCCGGCGGCGCCGGGCGCGGTCCTCCCCGACCGTCGCCCTTTCGTGCGCGCCCTCCGAGCGCGAGCGGTCAGGCTCGACGAGAGATCTTGCAACCCAGCCGATGCCACGAACCCGCATCCGTCGTTCGGCGTATCTGACGGTGCGCGTCCTGAAGCGGACCGCCCTTGGAGGCCTCCGCGCGGCAGGTGTTTACCGAACGCTCGACAACAGCTCTTGGCGCAACGCCCGCCTGGTGATCCTTTGCTACCACGGCATCGCCCTGGAAGACGAGCACCTGTGGCGCCCGGCGCTCTTCATGACCCGATCCGACTTCCGCTCGCGCCTCGAGACGCTCGCTCGGGGGAAGTACAATGTGCTTCCCCTCGGCGAGGCCGTACTCCGCCTGTACGCGGGCGAGCTGCCGGAGCGCAGCGTCGCGATCACCTTCGATGACGGCAACTACAACTTCTTTCGGCAGGCATTCCCGCTGCTCCGGGAGCACGGCTTCCCCGCAACGGTCTACCTGTACAGCTATTACTGTCTCCACCAGTACCCGATCTTCCGCCTGGCCTGCTCCTATCTGCTCTGGCGGCAGCGCGGCAAGGTGTTCTCCGGTCGCGAGCTGCGCGAGCTGTCCGGGTCCACGGAAGCGCTCGACCTGCGTACTCCGGCCGGGCGGGTATGCGCGGAGCAGCGCCTGATGCAAGCCGCCAAGTTGCGGTTCTTCAGCGCGGCGGGCAGGGACCGGTTCGCGGCCTCGCTCGCCGAGCTGCTCGGCGAGGACTACGGCGCGATCCGGAGAAAGCGGCTGCTCCATCTCATGAACCCGCAGGAGGTGAGAGAAGTGGCCTCGGCGGGAATGGACATCCAGCTTCACACCCACCGCCACTGGTCCCTGCCGGAAGAGGCGGACTACCGCTCGCAGATCCAGCAGAACCGGGAGGTCATCGAACACCTCGTGGAACGAAGACCGGTGCATTTCTGCTACCCGAGTGGCAACCACAAGCCGAAGTTCGAGCCCTGGTTGCGCGCGGAGCAGGTGGTGTCCGCGACCACCGGCAGGACCGGGCTCGCGCACCCGGACAGCGATCCGCTGCGGCTGCCCCGCATCGTCGACCACGGGGGATTGTCCCTACTGGAGTTCACCGGCTGGCTCACGGGCGCGGCGGCACTGCTCCCCCAACGGCACCGAGCGAGCAAAGATGCATGACGAGCTGAGCCGGATCCGCGAAGCGTGCCATCACCAGTTGGCACAGGCGAGCAGCGTAGAGCTGGCGGAGCTCCTCCGGCGGCTTGGCCGGGACCCCGTGCCGTTGGTGCAACAGATGGATGTGACCCGCGCGTCCCAGCAGCCGCTGGTGGAGCTGAAGCGCGCCGTGGCTGGCGAGGGGTTCCCGGAGGACGATGGGGCGTTCGAACGCTTCATCATCGCCCGCGCCGCTCTGCACTCCGTGGACGGCATCCCCGCGACGCCGCTCCCGTCCGCGGTCCGGCAGGAACTCTGCGCGGGCTTCTCCACCCTGCTCTCCCCGCCTCCCAAGCTGGAGCCGAAGCTCCGCCTCGGGCACACCTGGTTCACCTCCGCGTGCAAGATCGCCACCCTGCGGCGCTTCCCGGCAGGAGACTTCGAGTGGGAGATCTCCGGTATCCCGCGCTCGCTGCTTCTCAAGGTCGACAAGCGGCGACTGCCGAAGCTGCTGTACCTGCTGGTCACGGAGCTGCGCGGATTCGCCCCTTTCTTCGCCACTCACCTTTCCATCCTGCGCCCGCGAGGCCACCTCGACGAGCAGGTGGCGCTGCGTGCCTACTACCGGATGGCTTTGGCGCTGGAGTACCAGCCGCGGATCAAGGGCATCATGGGCGCGTCCTGGATGCGCTCCCCGAGCTTGGCGGCGCACAGCCCGCACCTGGCCTGGTTCTCCACCTTTTTCGCGCAGAACGGCGGCTTCGTCACCGATGCTGGGCGTGCGGACCCCGACTGCGGCGTGCTGAAGAGCACGACGCGGCGCAGACTGTACGAGGAGGGCAAGTTCGTACCGTACCAGGGCTTCGGGATCTGGCCGCGGCAGGCGATGCTCCGCTGGGCGGCGTCGCATCCGGAGTACGCACCCTGACGGCGATGACGCGCGGGTGCCCCGGTGAACCACCGCCCGCTCCCCCCACTCCTCGCCTCCCCCGTTAGGCGCCCACAACTTCCTTGACAGGCGGCGGGGCACGCGGGTATGCTGCGTAAACATCAGAAAACGGCACCAAGGACGCGGTGGTGGCTGCCGCCTTCCCTGAGGTCCGCCGCGGCGCCGTCTTCCAGGCGCACCGCTCCGGATCTGCCGTCCGGGTTCCCTTCCTCTCCCTCCCCATCCTCCAGGAGGCAGCGCATGTCTTCCGTCGTACGAATCCGCGCGGCATCCGGGACCGACGGCGGCGCCCCACCGGCGCATCTCGGTCCCGACGGCGCCGCCCGCCGCGCCACTCTCCTCGTCGTCCTCCTGCTGGCCTTGGGCGCCGACGCGGCGTGGGCGCAGGGCCGCATCGGCGGTGTGGTGGTGGAGGGGAACAGCAGCCGGCCCCTGGCCGGAGCGCAGGTGGTGATCCCGAGCACCCAGCAGGGGACCCTCACCCGCCCCGACGGCACCTTCGTGCTCGAGAACGTCCCGCCGGGCACCGTCGATCTCCAGGTGATGATGCTGGGATACGCGCCCTGGCGTCGGTCCGTGAGCGTCGGAACGAGCGATCTGGAGGTACGCCTCGAACAGCGTGCCGTCGAGCTCGACGCGGTGGTGGTGACCGGCACGCCGGGGGCGCAGAAGATCCGCTCCCTCGGGAACGCCGTGGGGACGGTGAACGCCGCCGAGCTGCAGGAGATCGCCACCCCCTCCTCCGTGGAGTCGCTCCTCTCCGGGGCCGTTTCCGGGGTGAACATCGCCCCCGGCGGCGGCGAGGTGGGCGGCGGCGCCAACATCCGGATCCGCGGCGCGAGCTCCATCTCGTTGAGCTCGCAGCCGCTGGTGTACGTGGACGGCGTGCGCGTCAACGGCAACAACGCCGACGTCGGAGGGGGCTTCGGCGGCGTCGGGGTGGACAACGGGACGCCCCCGTCGCGCCTCAACGACATCAATCCCGAGGACATCGCCTCCATCGAGGTGATCAAGGGCCCCGCCGCGGCGACGCTCTACGGCACCGAGGCGTCGAACGGGGTGATCAACATCATCACCAAGAAAGGGACTCAGGGTGCCCCGCAGTTCTCCCTCACGCTGAAGCAGGGCCTCAACACCCTTCCCGACGACCCGGAGGTGTACTTCCCCCACACCTACTTTCGCTGCCAGGGCACCTCCGGCACCTGCACGCCGGGCGAGGTGGTGGAGTTCAACGTCCTGCGCGAAGACCGAGTCCGGAACGGGAACGAGTGGTTCCAGAACGGCCACCCGCAGGGATACAGCGCGAGCGTCAACGGCGGCTCCGAGTCGCTCAACTACTTCTTCTCGCTCGACTGGGACCGCGACGAGGGGATCGTCGACTACAACTGGCAGAACCAGCTCGGCGGGCGCGCCAATCTCAGCTGGCAGGCCCGCGAGGACCTGAACCTCCAGTTCGGGATCAGCGGGGTGCGGGGGAAGCTCAAGTCCGCCTCCGCCAACCAGCCGGTGACCACCGCGATCCTCTGGTCGTGCCCGGCGCCCGGGTGCGAGGCCGGGTCGGGGCTGCCGAACGCGGTGGACGGCGCCTACCGCGGCTACATCGGCTACCTCCCCGAGGTGCTGGCGAACGACGTCGAGGGCTTCCAGGACGTCCTCCGCTCCACCTACAACGTCACCCTGAACCACAGCCCCACGTCGTGGTTCGCGCACCGCTTCATTTGGGGCGCCGATTGGACGCAGACGGAGAACTCGGAGCTCTACCGTCCGATCACCGGGGTCGGGCACTTCAACCCGGCCGGACAGAAGACGGTGCAGAACCAGACGGCGCAGTTCATCTCTCTCGACTACTCGGCCACCGCGACGGTGCAGCCGCGCGAGGGGCTGGGGCTCGCCACCTCGGCGGGCGTGCAGTACTACCAGAAGCAGAGCGAGTGGGTATACGCCCAGGGTCGGATCTTCCCGGTGCGCGCCCTCGAGACGGTGAGCGCCGGCGCCCTCAAGGCGGCCGAGGAAGGGTTCGTGGAGAACAAGACGCTCGGCGCCTACGTGCAGGAGCAGCTCTCCTGGCGCGACCGCGTCTTCCTCACGGGGGCGATGCGCGGCGACGACAACTCGGCCTTCGGCGAGAACTTCGACTTCGTCGTCTACCCGAAGGTCAGCGCGAGCTGGGTGATCTCGGAGGAGCCGATGCTCGCCGACCGCTTCCCGTGGCTGAGCCAGCTCAAGCTGCGTGGCGCCTGGGGGCAGGCGGGGCAGCAGCCGGACGTCTTCGCGGCGCTCCAGACGTTCGAGCCCGCCACTGGCGCCGGCGGCGTCGGCACGCTCACGCCCCAGAACATCGGCAACCCGGACCTGAAGCCCGAGGTGGGGGAGGAGCTGGAGCTCGGCTTCGACGGCAGCTTCTTCGACGACGTCCTCGGCGTGGAGTTCACCTATTACGACCAGACCCGCAAGGACGCCATCGTCCAGGTCCCGGTGCGGCCCTCCTCCGGCTTCCCGGGGAGCCAGTTCCGGAACATCGGCGAGGTGGCGAACCGCGGGGTCGAGCTCTCCCTCAACGCCGCCGCCTTCCGCGGCCGGCGGACGAGCCTGGACCTCGGCTTCCTCCTCTCGACGAACCAGAACGAGCTGGTGAGCCTCGGCGGGCTCCCGCCGCAGATCCTCCAGGGCTTCAACCCCACCACCGGGTGGGCGCAGCAGCTCTACGTGGAGGGCTTCCCGCTCGGCGCGATCTTCCTGAAGAAGGTGGTCTCGGCCGACATCCAGGGGACCGGCGCCGACGCGCGCGCGGTGAACCTGATGTGCGAGGGAGGCGAGGTGGTCCCGGAGAGCTCGGCCTCCATGCCGCTCTCGCGCGGCGGCGGCCCGGCGGTCCCCTGCGCCCAGGCCCCGAACATCTTCCGCGGCGCGCCCGTGCCCACCCGCGAGATGACCGGCACCGCGACCCTCACCCTCTTCAACGACCTCCAGCTCTTCGCCCAGCTCGACTACCAGGGCGGGAACGCTTTCGTGGACGGCAACGCCGCGGGCGCGCACCTCTTCTTCCGCAACACCCGGGAGATCCTGGAGCGCGACGACCCCTTCCTGCTCGCCTACGACGCGCTGGGGCGCGACGGCATCAACCAGGCCGGGCTGATCGACGCGAGTTTCCTCAAGCTCCGCCGGCTCTCGGCGACCTACAACGTGCCGCGCGCCTGGGGCCAGCGCTTCGGCGCCGACCGGCTCGCCGTGACCCTCTCCGCCCAGAACCTCTGGAACATCTGGCAGGCGACCGACGAGATGTTCGGCTACCGGATCTTCGAGCCCGAGATGCGCGACACCAACGGCACCACCTCCGATCCGGGCGGCCTGAGCGCCTATCGGCAGGAGGCGTGGCCGCCGCTTCGGCGCTTCCTCGCCACCGTCCGCGTCGCCTTCTGAGGCCGCGTGCCCGACCACCGAGATCAAGGGAGCCTGACGATATGAGAACGAACGAGCGGCACGGGAGGGGCGGAATCCGGGCCGGAAACGGGGCGCTGGCGCTCGCGCTGGCCCTCGGGGCGCTCAGCGCCGCCTGCCTGGACACCGAGAAGCTGCTGGAGGTGGAGAACCCCGGACGCGTGGAGTCCGGGGCGCTCGACGATCCGCGGCTGGCGCAGACGCTGACCAACTCCGTCATCGCCGACGTCGAGTGCTCGTGGAACAACTACGTCGGCGCGGCCTCGCACCACTCCGACGAGTGGATCCAGAGCTCCGGAAACTCGACGATGAAGCGCTGGGGCCTGCGCGACATCGACCCCACCTTCGAGGCGTACGCCTCCGGCGGCTGCGGAGGCAATTACGGGCTCTTCACTACGCTGCACACCGCCCGCTTCCAGGCGGAGAGCAACTTCGACCGCATCCAGGGATTCCCCGACGCGGAGGTCGCCGACAAGACGGCGATGCTCGCCCGCATCCGCGCGCACGGCGCCTTCCCCTACCTCGCCTTCGCAGAGGGCTTCTGCGGAACGCCGCTCGACCGGAGCGACAAGGTCTACAGCTCCACCGAGCTCTTCGCGATCGCCGAGGACCGCTTCACCGAAGCGCTTCAGCTCGCGGAGCAGGCCGGGCTCACCGACGTTCGCGACCTCGCGCTGGTGGGCCGAGCGCGGGCACGGCTCGGGCAGGAGGACTACGCGGGGGCCATCGCGGACGCTTCCCGGGTTCCCGCCGGTTTCGTCTTCAGCGCCACCCGCGACGCCACCTCCGGGCGCCGCCAGAACGCCGTCTACCGGGCGATCAACGGGAAGGCCGCTGACCCCGCCTCGCAGAAGCACGCGACCCTCGCGCCCAGCTACCGGGACGTGAAGTGGAAGGGGGTGAACGACCCGCGAGTGGACGTCACCTGGGACGGGACGCTCGGCTTCGACTTCACCACGCCGCACTACCGGACCAGCAAGGCGGCGAGCGCCTACGCGGCCCCGGTCACCATGGCCTCGTACCGCGAGGCGCAGATGATCATCGCCGAGTCGGCCGCGATGACCGGCGACGTGGCGCGGGCCCGGCAGATCCTGAACGACTTCCACGCCGCCGCCGGCATCCCGCCGATCGCGGAGGCCGACACCCCGGACCAGGCGGCGATGATCCGCCAGGTGATCGAGGAGCGCCGCCGCGAGTTCTTCATCGAGGGCGGCCACCGGCTGCGCGACCACCTCAAGTGGCGGGGCACCGCGTTCAACGTCCCCTTCCTCGGCGAGCCCGGCTCCGACCACCCGAATGGTGTGGACCAGTACGGCCAATCGTACGAGGACGCCACCTGCTTCCCGATCCCCGCCATCGAGGCGGCGACCTGAAACTTCGAACTTCGAACCCACGAGCACCATGCGCAGAATCCTCTTGGCGGCGCTCGCGATCCTGCTCTTCCACGTCCCCGCGTCGGCCACCTGGTCGGTGATCGCGATGGACACGGTGACCGGGCAGGTGGTCATCGCCTCGGCCACCTGCGTCCCGCAGGGGCGCTTCGCCGGCTTCCCGGCCAAAGGGCTGATGGACATCCAGGCGATCGTCGTGCCGGGAATCGGCGTGGCGGCCGCGCAGGCGGGGGTCGACAACACCCGCGCCAACCAGCAGCTCATCTACCGCGAGCTGCGGCGCGGCACGCCCCCCGAGGAGATCATCGGGATGCTCGGCGCCGACCGGGACTTCCAGCGGCGGCAGTTCGGCATCGTCGACAAGCAGGGGCGCTCCGCCGGCTTCTCCGGAGAGGGCAACGGCTACGTCTCGGAGGACATGCAGGGGCCCGTGCCAGGCACGAGCATCGTCTTTTCGGTGCAGGGGAACATCCTCGCCTCCCATCAGGTCGTCCAGCAGGCCGCTCGCGCCTTCCGCGAGGGCGAGGGAAGCATGGTCGAGCGGGTGATGCGCGCGATGGAAACCGCCGACGCCCAGGGCGGCGACCGCCGCTGCACCTGCGCCTCCGAGCCGCTCACCGCCGCCTCCCGGGCCTGCACCATCAAGACCTCCAACGTGGCGTACCTCCTCGTGGCCGACGCGGACGACCCGAGCGGCACTTCGTTCAACGACGGACAGTACTCCCTCTTCATCGACGTCACCGACGAGAACATCCGCCCGGACGAGGACCCGAACCCGGTGACGACCCTCCGGATGCGCTACGAGGTCTGGAAGCGGCAGCAGTCCCAGGGTTGACGCCGGACCCGGCCCGCTCCGCCCGCCCCCCTCTCCCGGCTTCGGGAGAGGGTTTTCCGTTGCGTTTCGGGGAGCGCGCCGGCTGAGCTCGTCGGGTTGCTCCGGCGGCTGACGGGGTAGGACGATGTCCGTTCGCGAGACGAGCCGTCGCCGAGACCCGCCGCCGGGTCAGCTCCGTGGAGGGCGTGAAGCCTCGAGAGTCCAGGAGGCACGCGGCTCCAGGATCCCAATCTCTTGAAAGGAGGTGAGATCGAGGAGGTTCCGGTCCCCGGTGACGATGTATTCGCACTTGCCGCTGCGCGCCGTCGCGAGCACCCAGTCGTCGTCCGGTTCGCGGCATACGGGAGAGGGCAGCGGCTCGGGAACGACGATCTCGAGCTGCTCCCGAATGAGGCTCAGGGCCGCCACCGCCTGCTCCGGCGGCACGCGGAACTTTCTTTCAAGCTTGGACTGGAATTCCGTCAGCAGGTGCTCGGAACTGACGAGATGATGCTCCCGCTGGGAGTGCTCGACCAACTCGTGACACAGGCCTCGCGCGACGAATGCGGCGATGAGCACGTTCGTGTCGAGCAGAAGTTTCACGAAACCTCGCGCAAGACATCCTCATCCGTGTAGATGGTAGATACCCTGCGCCTCCGCGTACGGCATGAGCTCCTGGCGCAGAGCACGGAAGCGGCGAGAGAACAGGTACTCGCGGAGAGCCTCCCGTACCACGTCGCTGCGGGAAATTCCTTCGAGGGCCGTCAGCTGGTCCAGCTCCGCCTTGAGCTTCTCCGGAAGGCTCACAGAAATGCTTTCACGCACGAGGACCTCCAGTCGAAGAGTTTGTGCTACGAATTGACACGAGTCGTCCTCGTGTGCCATCTCCGTGGTGCGGGACAGGGTCGTCTGCACCCACGGCTCCGCCCCCGCGACCCTTCCCCCGAACTTCCGTCCGCGCGCCCGGTACTACTCCCGTTCGCTTTCGGGAAACCGGAGAAAGGGGATCGATGTCCTTCAGGGTCGGATTGGCGGCGGCCCTCGCGCTCGCCTCGCCCGTGCGCGCGCAGGAGCACGCGCACGGAGAGCCGGGGAGGAGCTGGTCTCTCGGAGCGTGGGTGGTGCCGCTGGTGACCCGCGCCGCGCCCGCCCTGGATGGCGAGAGCCTCACCGAGGCATACCTCTCGCAGCCCGTCGCGATGGGTCATGCCCGTCTCTGGAGCGGCCGCCTCGAGCTGGAGGGAATGCTCAACCTGGAGGGGCTCACCCTGCGCCGCGGCGAGCTGAGCGCCGGCATCTGGGGCGAGGGGTACGTGGACCGACGCCACCCGCATACCTACCTTCACGAGGCGGTGGCGACGGCGCGGGTTTTCCAGTCGCGGCGGGCCGCCGCCTCGGTTTCGGTCGGCAAGGGCTTCGCGGCCTTCGGCACCGACGATCCGATGGCGCGCCCCTTCGCCAAGTACCCGGCGAACCACCACCTCGCGCAGGTGCTGGAGCGCCTGGTGGCGATCGGCGCGGTGCGCGCGGGACCCCTCCTGCTGGAGGCCGGTCTCTTCAACGGCGACGAGCCCGCCCGCCCGGAGGACCTCGGCTCCCCCGGGCGCTTCGCCGACTCGTGGACCGCCCGCGCGACCCTCCTCCCGCTCCCGGGGCTGGAGGTGCAGGCGAGCCACGCCTCGGTCGCGTCGCCCGAGTTCCCCGCGGGGAGCGGGCTCGACCACCGCAAGTGGAGCGCGTCGGCCCGCTTCGAGCGCGGGCGTCCCGGCGGCGACGGGGAGTACCTCCTCGTGGAATGGGCGCGCACCGACGAGTACGCGGGGAGCGAGCGAAGCTTCGACTTCGGCTCCTGGCTCGCCGAGGGCGCGTTGCGCCGCCGGGGCGCGAAGCTGGCGCTCCGCGTCGAGGAGACGCACCGTCCCGAGGAGGAGCGGCTGGAGGATCCCTTCCGCACTCCCAACCCGCACCCGGACGTGCACCTGCTGGGGATCACCCGCTGGCGCATCCTCACCGCGGCGCTGGAGGGGCCCGCGCTGGAGGCGGCGGGGCTCCGCGTCCGTCCCTTCGCCGAGGCTTCGCACGCCCGGGTGGAGGAGACGCTCGGCTCGCCAGTGTTCGATCCGGCGGCGCTGTACGGGGCCGACCGCCTCTGGAGCCTTTCCCTCGGGGCGCGGGTAGAAGTGGGCTCGCCGCACCGCCGCATGGGGCGTTACGGAGTGGCGCTCCCGCCGGAGGCGCCCTCCCGCTGAGGGAGGTGGAGCGCCCGAGAACACCAGGAGACCGACGATGAAGCCGAGGATCCCGGGCCGCGCGACGGCCCTGGCGCTGCTCGCCGCGCTGACCGCCTGCTCCGACGGCGGCGGCTCGCCGCTCGACCCGCTTCCCGCCCCTCCGGCGCTCTGCGCCGCCACCCCGGCGGCGCTGCCCCCCGCCCTCGGGCTCGGCGCGGCACAGGCGGCCATCCTGCCGGTGACGGGGCTCGGCCCCGTCCCGGACCTCCTCACCTCGGAGCTCTGGGCGCGCGGCTCGTGGGCGTACACGGGGACGTACAACAGCTCCGCCCGCGGTCAGGGCAACGTCCTGAAGGTCTGGGACGTCTCGGGTTCGACTCCCGTTCTGCGCAACCAGGTTGCGGTGGAGGGCGTCGCCACGCTCGGCGACGTGCAGGCGAGCGACGACGGCCGCCTGCTGGTGGCGGCCGCCGAGTTCAGCCCTGGCTCGCTCGTCGTCTTCGACCTCTCCGATCCGGAGCGGCCGCGGGAGATCTCGCGCTTCGCCTCCGAGAGCACTCGCCCCGGGGTGCACACCGCCACCCTGGCGCGGGTGGACGGCCGCCTCTACGCCTTCCTCGCCGTGGATCCCTCGCCCTCGCGCCTAGTGATCGTGGACCTGTCGGACCCGGCGAGTCCGCGCGAGGTGTTCGCTCGCGAGATGGGCATCCCCTTCATCCACGATGTCTTCGTGCGGGACGGCCTCCTCTTCACCGCACTCTGGAACGGCGGGACGGTGCTCTGGGACATCGGCGGCGGCGGTAGAGGTGGAACGGTGGAGAGCCCGGTCCAGCTCGCCGCGCTGGCCACGGCCGGCGGCCAGGCGCACAACGTCTGGTGGAGCGGCTGCGGCTCCACCACCGTCTCGCCGCGCTACGTCTTCGTCGGACAGGAAGGGCCGGGGGGGATCGGCGTCCGCTCCTCGGGCGACGTGCACGTGGTGGACATCGGTGACCTGGCGGCGCCGCGCGAGGTGGCCTTCTTCACCGTGCCGGGCGCCGGCACGCACAACTTCTCGGCCGATGAGGAGAGCGGAATCCTGTACGCGGCCTACTACAACGCCGGCGTGAAGGCGCTCGACGTGCGCGGCGATCTCTCCGCCTGCGGCGCCGGCGAGCGCGAATCCGCCGGCGGCCGCTGCGACCTCTGGAAGATGGGGCGGCTGGCGGGGGAAGGGCTGGTGGCGGCGGGGGTGCCGGTCTACGTCTGGGGCGTCCACTGGCAGGACGGGCGCCTCTTCGCCTCCGACATGCTGAACGGGCTCTGGTCGCTGGACGCCTCGACGCTGCGGAGGTAGGGGTGGCCGTGGACGAGCGGGGGACGGCGGCGGTCCGCTGCCGCGGGCTCCACAAGCGCTTCGGCGAGACGGTGGCGGTGCGCTCGCTCGACCTTGAGGTGAGGCGGGGTGAATGCCTCGGCCTCCTCGGCCCCAACGGGGCGGGGAAGACCACCACCATCGAGATCCTCGAGGGGTTGCAGTCCCCCGACGATGGCGAGGTGGAGATCCTCGGCCTCCGGTGGAAGCGGGACGCGCGGGCGCTGCGGCAGCGGCTGGGGGTGCAGCTCCAGGAGACGGAGCTCCCCGAGAAGCTCACCGTCGAGGAGACGATCCGCCTCTTCCGGGCCCAGTACCCGCGCGGGGCGGAGGTGGAGGAGCTGATCGCCCGGGTAGAGCTGGCGGAGAAGCGGAAGACGTGGGTGCGGGACCTCTCGGGGGGGCAGCGGCAGCGGCTCTCGCTGGCCTGCGCCCTGGCTGGCGCGCCCGACGTGCTCTTCCTCGACGAGCCCACCACCGGCCTCGATCCGCAGGCGCGGCGCCACATCTGGGAGATCTGCGAGGACTTCCGCGAGGCGGGCGGGACCATCCTGCTGACCACGCACTTCATGGACGAGGCCGAGCGCCTGGCCGATCGGATCGCCATCCTGGACCACGGCGCCATCCTCGTGGAGGGCACGCCCCGCGAGCTGATCGACTCCCTCGGCGGCGACCACGTGATCGAGATCGCGGTGGAGGACGGGCAGGCCGTGCCGACGGAGGCGATCCGCCGCCTCGCCGGGGTGACGGGCGTGCACCAGCAGGACGGCCGCGTGCGCCTCACGGTGGGCCGCCTCCACGCCGTCGTGCCCCCGCTCCTCGATGCCCTCTCCGCGGCCGGGGTCGTCCTCTCCGGGCTCACCACCCACACGGCGACGCTGGAGGACGTCTTCGTGGCGCTCACGGGGAAGAGCCTGCGAGACTAGCGGTCCGTCTGGAGAGTCTTCATCTCGCCCTCCTCGCGAATCGACATCTCCAGCGCGATGCCATCCACCTCCTGAAACATCGCCCCCGCCGCCGACGGCCGGTCGCGAGCCCCGTCGCCGGCGGGAGAGGATGTCGCGGCCACCCGCCAGACCGCGTTGCCGACGTCGTCCGCGACCAGCAGCGCGCCCGCGCGGTCGACGGCGACCCCCACGGGGCGGCCGAGCGCGTTTCCGTCCGCATCCAGAAAGCCCGTCAGCACGTCGAGGGGCTCGCCGGCCGGCCGGCCGTCGCGGAAAGGCACGAAGATCACCTTGTAGCCGCTGCGCGGCCTCCGATTCCAGGAGCCGTGCTGCCCCACGAACATCCCGTCGTGAAAGCGCGGCGGCAGGGCGTTGTCACCCGAGTACGCCAGCCCCAGCGAGGCGGTGTGGGGACCGAGCGCGTAGTCGGGCACGAGCGCCCTGGCCACCAGCTCCGGAGCCTGCGGCTCGACCCGTTCGTCGACGATCTGGCCGTAGTAGCTGTACGGCCAGCCGTAGAAGCCGTCGGCCCGCACCGCGGTCATGTAGTCGGGCACGAGGTCGCCGCCCAGCTCGTCGCGCTCGTTCACCGCCACCCACAGCGCGCCGGTGCGCGGCTCCCACGCCATCCCGACCGGGTTGCGCAGGCCGCTGGCGTAGATGCGGTGCGCGCCGCTCGCCGGGTCGATCTCCCAGATCGCCGCGCGTCCGACCTCCGCGTCCATCCCGTTCTCCGCCACGTTGCTGTTCGAGCCCACGGTCACATACAGCTCGGTGCCGTCCGGGCTGGCGACAACGTTCTTGGTCCAGTGGCGGTTGATGGGGCCGGCGGGGAGATCCACGACCCTGGTGTCCGCCGCGTCGATCCGCGTTTCCCCCTGCCGATAGGGGAAGCGGACCAGCGCGTCGGTGTCGGCGACGTAGAGGTCGGCGCCGACCAGCGTCATCCCGAAAGGCGAGTTCAGCCCCTCGAGGAAGGTGGTTCGCACATCCGCCACCCCATCCCCGTCGGTGTCTCGGAGGAGGGAGATACGGTTCGCGCTGCGGACCGCCGCGCCCGCCCGTTTCTGAAACCACTTGAAGAACCAGCCCTTGATGCCCCGGTTGTCCTCCGGCTTCGGCGGCGCGGCGGTCTCGGCGACCAGCACGTCGCCATTCGGCAGAACGTAGAGCCAGCGCGGGTGGTCGAGGCCTTCCGCGAAGCGGACGGCCGTCAGCCCGGCCGCGCCCCGCGGTGCCGCCCCCGCCGGCCAGCCCCGTGCCGGCGCGATCTCCACCGTCGGGATCAGCGTGGTGACGGGCGCCGGCAGCGTCGGGTTGGGACCCGTCCCCGCGGAGACGGGCAGCCGCGCCGTGCTGCCGCAGGCCCCCGCGCCCGCCGCCAGGCCGGCGATCACGACCCATTTTCCGGCGAGTGTTCGGGACATCGGCCAATGCACGAGGGAAGGGGGAGGCGACGGTCGCATACCGGATCAGTACCCGCCGAAGATGGCAAGATCTGTGCGTCAGTCAACTCCTCCGCCGGCCCGCTCGCGGTCGGCATCACCATCGACGACCGGAGCTTCCATGGACGATCGCCAGAAGAACATCGCGGCGCAGAAGCGGTGGGGTGAAGAAGTCGCCGGCAAAGGCCACCTGGACGTGCTGGACGAGATCCTCGCCGAAGGCTTCGTGGATCACGACCCAGCGCCGGACCAGGGGCCGGGCATCGAGGGACTCAAGGGATTCTTCCGCTCCTTCCGCAACGCCTTTCCGGACCTGGAGCTGGAGGTCGAGGAGATGGTCGCCACCGACGAATACGTGACCATCCGCTACAACGCGAGCGGCACGCACCGCGGCGACTTCATGGGTTTCAGCCCCTCCGGTCGCCGCTTCACGGCCCCGGCGATGCAGCTCGGCCGCTGGGAAAACGGTCGCTGCGTGGAGCGGTGGGGGGTGACCGACCAGCTCGAGATCCTCCGGCAGCTCGGTTTGATCGGCGACTCGGCCTGAGCGCACGGCGCGGCGGCCATAGGCCGGTCTCGGCGACGCGGGAGCGGACGGGGTCGGGCAGTTTCCCCGCGAGAAACGGTAGCGCGTCGGCGCCGACCGAGTAGCCCATCAGGACGACTCGTCGCGGGTGCCGGGCGCGCATTGGCGGGTGACGGTGCGCGCCAGATCCGCCGCCGCCTCTTCCGGAGTCCGCGGCGTGGAAGAAGTAGCGCAGGCTGTCCGGCTCCCCGTCGGTCCCCGGCTTTACGATGGTGGTGCCTTTACTCCGAACCATGTCCGCACTCCGCGAGCTGATCCTTCTCCGCCTCCGCACCTTCCTGCGCGAGCCGGAGGCGCTGTTCTGGACCTTCGTCTTCCCGATCCTGATGGCGATCGGGCTCGGGCTCGCCTTCCGGGAGGAGCCGAACGATCCCGTGCCCGTCGCCATCGAGCAGGGCGCCGGCGCACAGGAGTTGGCGGACCTGCTGCGGGGCGAAGCGGAGATCGAAGTCGAGGTGTTGCCGGCGGAGGAGGCCGCCCGGGCGCTGCGAACGGGCGAGGTCGCGCTGGTGCTCACCGGTGAAGAGATGCTGGTGTTCCGCTTCGATCCCACCCGCCCCGAGAGCCGCGGCGCACGCCTGCTGGTCGACCGCGCGGTGCAGGCGGCGGCCGGCGGCACCCGGCCGGTGGGCGTGGTGGAGCGGGCGGAGCGCCAGCCCGGCTCGCGCTACATCGACTGGGTGGTGCCCGGGCTGATCGGGCTCAACCTGATGAGCACCGGGATGTGGGGGATCGGCTATGGCATCGTCTACATGCGCCAGAAGCGCCAACTCAAGCGTCTCATCGCCACGCCGATGCGCCGCAGCGACTTCCTCCTGGCGCAGATCGCGGCCCGCCTGGCTTTCCTGGTCCTCGAGGTGACGCCGATCGTCCTCTTCGCCCGACTGGTCTTCGGCGTGCAGGTGCGGGGCTCCCTCCTCGCCCTCTCGCTGGTAATCCTGCTCGGCGCGATGACTTTCTCGGGGCTCGGGCTGCTCGCCTCCGCGCGCGCGAGCACGATCGAGGGAGTGAGCGGGATCATGAACGTCGTCATGCTGCCGATGTTCATCCTCTCCGGCGTCTTTTTCTCGGCCGAGCGCTTCCCCGACGCGATCCAGCCGCTCGTGCAGGCGCTCCCGCTGACCGCGCTCAACGACGCGCTGCGCGCGGTGTACAACGAGGGCCTTCCCCTGTGGTCCGCCGGCGCCGACCTGGCCATCCTCGGGGCCTGGACCCTGGGGACCTTCGCCCTCGCGCTGCGCCTCTTCCGCTGGAGATGAGGGACAGGGGACGGGGGACAGAGGGCTCCGGACCTCTTCGGAGCGCGCGGCCCCCCGAGGGCCGGACGCTTCCCTGCCCCTGTCCGTCCGGCGATCGCCCCGACGTCCGGGAGCGCGCCGCGCGAACTGTCCCCTTTTCCCTCTCCCTGGCCCCCTTCCTGCGGGATCCGGAGGAGTCGGTCCATTGGTCGGCCGACGCTGAGGACAATCCGCGAACCCGAGATCGCGCCAACCGGACTGCAGTCTGATGAACAGCCCCGTGGAAACCTCCGGCTCCCCGACTACTTTCACGCGCGCCACCCTGGTGGACGAGCTCTGCGACTACCTGGCGCGCGAGCGCCGGGACGACGTCAGCCTCCTCTGCCAGTTCGCCCGCGAGTTCTTCGCGAAGGTCCCGCGCCAGCTGGTGCAGGAGCGGAGCCTGGAGGAGCTGTCGGCGCTCACCATGGGCGCCTTTCGCTTTCTGAGCGATGCCCGGCCCGACCGGGTCAACGTACAGGCCATCAACCCGGAGGCCGAGGGGTGGAGCGCGCCGGTGACGCTCATCCGCGCGGAGGTCGGCGACCGCCCCTTCATCGTGGACACCATCCGCGAATTCCTCAGCGCGGAGAACCTCTCCATCCACCACTACATCTACCCGGTGCTCCGGGTGGAGAGGAACGAGGCGGGCGAGATCACCCGGATCGGCGCGGAGGGCGAGGGACGCGCCGAGTCGCTGGTGCACGTGGAGATCTCGCGCATCGAGGACCCCGCGCGCCGCGGAGCCATCCGCGGTGAGATCGAGCGCCGCCTCGCCAACGTGGTGGCGGCCACCGACGACTTCCATCCCATGGTCGCCGCCGTCGAGCGCACCATCGCCGAGGTGGAGGAGTATGCCGAGCGCTTCCCCGGCCGGCGGGACGAGTTCGAGGAGATCGGCGATTTCCTGCGCTGGCTGCAGGGGGAGAACTTCGTCTTCCTCGGTTACCGCGGCTACGACATCGAGGACGACGGGAATCCCACCGTGCGGGTGGAGCCCGGGAGCGGCCTCGGCATCCTCCGCCTCGAGGGGCGCTCCGCCTGGGCCGCGGGCGTCCCTCTCGGCAATGTCTCTGACGCCCTGCGCCGCCGCATCCTCGGCGGGCCGCTGCTCATCATCAGCAAGACGAACGCGGAGTCGCCCATCCATCGCCGCGCGCGGATGGATTACATCGGGGTCAAGAAGCTGGACGAGGCGGGCGAGGTCGTCGGCGAGCGGCGCTTCCTGGGGCTCTTCACCTCGAAGGCGTACGCCGAGCACGCCGACGTCATCCCCATCCTCCGCGACAAGCTCGCGGCGATCCTGCGGGAGTCGGGCGCCGCGCCGGGGTCGCACGACTACAAGGAGATCATCACGATCTTCAATTCGATGCCGAAGGAGGAGCTCTTCCAGGCCTCCCTCGCCGAGCTGGGGCGCGAGGTGCAGACGGTCCTCAGCCTCCTCTTCAGCGACGAGGTGCAGCTCTCGCTGCGCCCCGACCCGCTGGGGCGCGGGGTGAGCGTGATGGTGATCCTGCCGCGCGGCCGGTTCAGCGGCGAGGTGCGGCAGCGCATCCAGGAGGTCCTCGTCCGCCAGCTGGAGGGGACCATCCTCAACTACCATCTCGCCATGAGCGCCGGCGACCAGGCGCGGCTACACTTCTACCTCTCCGCCCCCGCCGAGGCGGTGGAGGGCGTGGAGGTCGACGAAGTCGAGAGCGAGATCCGCCAGATCCTCCGCTCGTGGGACGACCGCCTCCTCGACGAGCTGACGATGCAGAAGGGCCCGGCCGAGGCCGAGCGCCTCTTGCGGCTCTTCGCGCCGGCGCTCAACGAGGAGTACCGCGCCTCCACCCTCCCCGAGGTCGCGGTCCAGGACATCGAGGAGTTCGAGCGCATGCGTCGCGAGGGGCACCGCGTCGCCGTCGCGCTGCGGGAGCCTCGCGGCCGCGGCCGCACCGAGGCCTTCCGCGGCGTCACCGTGCTCAAGCTCTATCTCTGGGGAGAGCGGCTCGTCCTCTCGGACTTCATGCCCATCCTCGACAACGCCGGGCTGCGGGTGATGGAGGTCGCGCCCTTCTCCCTTCACGGTCCGGAGGTGAAGGAGATGATGATCTACTCCTTCGCCGTGCAGGCCCCGGAAGGGCGACAGGTCCCGCTGGACCGGGCGGAGATCCTCTCCGAGGCGCTCCTGGCGATCCGTGCGGGGGAGACCGTCAACGATGCCTTCAATGCCCTGGTGCTGGGCGCCGGCCTCCGCTGGCGCGAGGTCGACGTCCTGCGGACGTACGCGAACTACGCCTTCCAGATCGGCGCGCTCCCGGCCCGCTACGGCGCCGCCCGCGCGCTGACGCGCCACCCGAAGCTCGCCCGGCTCCTCGTCGAGCTGTTCAGCGTCCGCTTCGACCCACAACGGCAGGGGCCCGCGCCGGCCGGGACGGACGACCGACGACCGCGGATCGAGGATCTCAGACAGGAGATCGCCTCGGAGCTCGAGCGGGTCGCCACCCTCGCCGACGACCGCGCCCTGCGTCGGATCGTCTCCCTCATCGAGGCGACCACCCGCACCAACTACTTCCGCCACGGCGGCGCGGACCCCACCTTCCGCAGCGGGGGCGTCCCCTACACCTCCATCAAGATCCGCTGCGCCGACGTGGAGGAGCTGCGGAAGAACCGGCTGCTCTACGAGATCTTCGTCTTCTCCTCGCGCATGGAGGGGATCCACCTGCGCGCGGCGCACGTCTCGCGCGGCGGGATCCGCTGGTCGGACCGCCCGGACGACTTCCGCACCGAGGTCCTGGGGCTGGTGCAGACGCAAGTGGTGAAGAACGCCGTGATCGTCCCCAGCGGCTCCAAGGGCGGCTTCATCACCAAGCGGAGTTACCCGGACCGCGACCAGATGATGAAGGAGGCGGCCGAGCAGTACCGCACCCTCATCCGCGGGATGCTCGACGTCACCGACAACCTCGTGGATGGACGCGTGGTGCCCCCGGAGGGCGTGGTGCGGCACGACGGCGACGACCCGTACCTGGTCGTGGCGGCGGACAAAGGCACGGCGCACCTCTCCGACGTCGCCAACGCCATCGCGGCCGAGTACGGCTTCTGGCTCGACGACGCCTTCGCCTCGGGCGGGTCGCACGGCTACGACCACAAGCGCGAGGGGATCACCGCGCGCGGCGCCTGGGAGTGCGTGAAGCGCCACTTCCGGGAAAAGGGAAAGGACATCCAGGAGGAGCCCTTCACCGTCGCCGGCGTCGGCGACATGAGCGGCGACGTATTTGGCAACGGGATGCTCCTCTCGCGGCAGATCCGGCTGCTCGCCGCCTTCGACCACCGCCACGTCTTCATCGACCCGGATCCCGATCCCGCGGTCTCCTACGCCGAGCGCGAGCGGATCTTCCGGCTGCCGCGCTCGAGCTGGGACGACTACGACCGCGAGAAGCTCTCCGCCGGGGCGATGATCGTCCCGCGCGCCTCGAAGGAGGTGGCCATCACCCCGGAGGCGCGGCTCGCGCTGGGGATCGACCCGGCGGTGGAGCGGCTGGACGGCGAGGCCCTGGTGCGCGCGGTGCTGAAGGCGCCGGTGGAGCTGCTCTGGAACGGCGGGATCGGCACCTACGTGAAGAACCGCGAGGAGACCAACGCCGAGGCGGGCGACTCCACCAACGACCCCGTGCGCGTGAACGCCGACGAGCTGCGCTGCGAGGTGGTCGGCGAGGGTGGGAACCTCGGGTTCACCCAGCGGGGTCGCATCACCTACGCGCTGAACGGCGGGGGGATCAACACGGACGCGCTCGACAACTCGGCGGGCGTGGACATGTCGGACCACGAGGTGAATCTGAAGATCCTCCTCAATCCGATGGTCGCCTCGGGCGAGTTGCCGTTCGACGCGCGGAACCGGCTGCTGGAGCGGATGACCGACGAGGTCTCGCGGCTGGTGCTCGGCAACAACGTCCATCAGTCGCTGGCCGTCTCGCTGGACGAGGCGCGGAGCCGGGAGTCGCTCGGCGACTTCGCGGCGCTGATCAGCGCCTTCGAGCGCGACCGCGTGCTCGACCGCGGCGCCGACGGGATTCCGGGGAGCGATGAGATCGAGGAGCGAGCCCGCGACGGCCGCGGGCTCACCCGCCCCACGCTCTGCGTCCTCCTCTCCTACGCCAAGCTGCAGGCGGGGGCGCGGGTCCTGGATTCGCCCCTCCCCGACGATCCGACCACGCAGGAGTACCTGGTCGACTACTTCCCCCGGGAGGCGGTGGAGGCGGCGGGTGGGGAGCGCCTCGGACAGCACCGGCTGCGCCGCGAGATCGTCGCCACCTACCTGGTGAGCGACCTGGTGGACCTCATGGGCGCCTCCTTCCTGCATCGCGTCGCGCGAGACACGGGCCGGGAGATGGCGGCGGTGGTGCGGGCCTGGTACATCGGGAGCCAGATCTCCGGGGCGAGCGAGATCCGCGCAGATCTGGAGCGGATGGAGGGCGCCTACGACGCGCAGACGGTCTACCGCTGGCTCTTCGGCCTCTCCCGGGTGCTCGATCGCACCACCCGCTGGGTGCTCGCCAACCTCGATCCGCTCGCCGACACCGCCGCGATCATCGACGAGCATCGCGCCGGGCTCTCGCGCCTGCGCGCGGACTTCACCCGCATCGTCACCGGCGAGGACCGCGAGCTCTTCGAGGACCGCATGCGCGAGCTGCGCGGGCTGGGGGTGGACGAGCCGCTGGCCGCTCGCCTCATCACCCTGCGTTTCCTCCCCGAGCTGCTCGACATCGTGCGCATCGCGCGCGAGGCGCGGGGCGACGCGGTGGACACTGCCCGCGCCTACTATCGCGTCTCGGAGGAGCTGCAGTCGTCGTGGCTGCAGCAGGCGCTTCGCACCGGCGTGCGCAACGAGCTCTGGGAGAAGCGGCTCGCGCAGGCGCTGCTGAGCGACGTGGCGCGCGCCCACCGCGGCGTGTCGCAGGCGGTGCTGGAGTGCCGTGGCCGCCAGGGCGGCTCCGTCGAGGAATGCATCGCCAAGTTCAAGCGGCAGCGCGCCCGCGAATTCGAGCGCTACCGCGAGATCCTGGACGAGATCCGCTCGTCCGACCAGCCGCCGCTGGCCGGACACGCCGTCGCGGTGCGCGCGCTGCAGGACCTGGCGGGAACCTGATGACGATCGAGAGCGTCGATCCCGCGACGGGAGAGGTCCTGCGCACCTACCCGCTCCTCGGCGACGCGAATCTGGAGGAGCGGCTGGAGCTCGCCCGGACCGCCTACACCGTGTATCGCCGCACCTCCTTCGGCGAGCGGGCGGAGAGGATGCTCCGCGCCGCGGAGATCCTCGAGCGCGAGAAGGAGCGGCTCGGGCGGCTGATGACGGAGGAGATGGGGAAGCCGATCGGCGCGGCGGTCTCCGAGGCCGAGAAGTGCGCCTGGGTGTGCCGCTTCTACGCGGAGCGCGCGGAGCGCTTCCTCGCCGACCAAGAGGTGGAGAGCGACGCCCTCCGTAGCTTCGTCGCCTACCAGCCGATCGGTCCGGTGCTGGCGGTGATGCCGTGGAACTTCCCCTTCTGGCAGGTCTTCCGCTTCGCGGCCCCCGCGCTCATGGCGGGCAACGTGGGGCTGCTGAAGCACGCCTCCAACGTTCCCGGCTGCGCCCTCGCCATCGAGGAGGTCTTCCGGCGCGCCGGCTTTGCCGAGGGAGTCTTCCAGTCGCTGCTCATCGGCTCAGACCGCGTGGCGGGGCTCATCGACGACCGGCGCGTCCGGGCGGTCACCCTCACCGGGAGCACCCCCGCCGGGAGCGCGGTCGCGGAACGCGCCGGCAAGCGCATCAAGAAGACGGTGCTGGAGCTCGGCGGGAGCGACCCCTTCGTCGTCATGCCGAGCGCGGACCTCGACGCGGCGGTTTCCACGGCCGTGCGCGCGCGGACCCTCAACAACGGCCAGTCGTGCATCGCGGCGAAGCGCTTCATCGTCCACCGATCTGTCTACGATCGGTTCGTGGCGCGCTTCGTGGAGGGGATGGCCGCGCTCCGCGTCGGTAATCCGCTCGACCCGGAGACGCAGGTGGGTCCGCTCGCCACCCGGCAGATCGCGGAGGAGGTGGACGGGCAGGTGAGGCGCTCGGTGGAGATGGGCGCGCGCCTCCTGACGGGCGGGGAGCGGCCGGCGGGGAAGGGGAATTTCTACCCGCCGACGGTTCTCGCCGACCTCCCGGAGCAGTCCCCCGGATACCGCGAGGAGATCTTCGGCCCCGTCGCCTGCGTCTTTCGCGCCGCCGACGTGGACGACGCCATCCGGCTGGCGAACGACACCGTCTTCGGGCTGGGCAGCTCCGCCTGGACGAAGGACGCGGAGGAGCGGGAGCGCTTCGTCCGGGAGATCGAGGCGGGGCAGGTCTTCATCAACGGGATGGTCGCCTCCGACCCTCGCCTCCCCTTCGGCGGCGTGAAGGACTCCGGCTACGGACGCGAGCTGGGCGTAGCCGGGATCCGCGAGTTCGTCAACGTGAAGACGGTGTGGATCGGGGGAGAGCGGAAGGGAGAGACGGAGTAGGCGCCCCGCGGAGAGCGGCGCCTCCCGTCATCCCTTCGCGTTCGTGGCGCGCGCCGATCCGTTCAGGACCTTGGCCTCCGCCTGCGCGACGATGTCGCTCGCCAGCCGCTCGCTGAAGCCCGCCACGAACGCCAGAGCCAGGAAGAAGAAGGTGCGCTGGTCCACGTTCTCGATCGCGAGGGGGATCAGGCCCGCCTCCAGGATCGTCACCACGAAGAGAGCCGACGCGATTCCGATGATCGGCTTGAAGAAGCCGGTGAAGAAGAGGATGGCGCGGTGTTCCGCCTCCTGGTTGTCGAAGTCCTCGATTCGCACCAGCATGCTCACGATGCTTCCCACGCCTCCCACCACCCCCACCAGGATGAAGACGGCCTCGTTCTGGCCCGGGAAGAGGCTGCCGCGCACCGTCTGCGAGAGCAGCAGAAGGGCAATCGGGATGGCGAGATAGAAGTTGGTGGCTAGTCCCAGGATGACCTGCACCGCGGGATGTCCCGTGCGCAGGAAGAGGAGCGGCCGGAGCAGCAGGTGCGTCCTCAGGCGCACGCTCCGGCGGATGCGGGAGGCGAGCACCAGGTTCGGCGGATCGGTGAGGGCGGCGGAGACCGCGACCCGCACCAGGGGGAAGAACTCGGTCAGCTCCTCGTAGGCGAGGTCGGAGATGAGGGTGATCAGCGCCGCGACCTCTTCCTGCACCTCCGGGTCCATCCCCGGGCGCACGTGATCGGTCAGGCGGGCGATCAGCCGGTCCGCGGTGGCCTCGGCCCGGGCCGCGCGGGCAGCGGAAACCTCGCCGGCGGTCAGCACCGCCGCCGCGGTGGTCTGGCCGTCGCTGCTCACGACCGCCACGGCGCCCGCGACGGTTTCCGGCGCGTCCGGCTCCCCTCCCGACTCGTCCTCCGCGAGGATCACCTCCACCGACGCCGTCGCCGCCGCGCCGCCGGGGTGCGCGGTCCGGGATGGATCCGGGAGGCCGGAGTCGGCGGCGAGACGCTCGACTTCCGACGAGATCCCGTCCGGCTTCGCGGGAGTATGGAGGAGAGCGGATGGATTCAGGGGGGCGTTCACTCGGGTTTCCTCCGGCGATGGATGAGGGGCGGGATTCGGCGGATTCCCGCGGGAGGTCGGCTCGGACGCCTTTCCGGAGACGGGAGGCGGTCAGGAAGCGGGGGAGCGGGAGAGGCGCGGTCGTGGCGCTATGCGCGACGCCCGGAAGGAGACGGGACTTCGGACTCCCCGGATCAAGCTGAGGAGGAGGGCGGGGAACCGCAAGGGTAACGCGACGCAGTCACGCCTTTCTCGCAGGAAACGGCGGCCCCTCTTTCTCTCCGCTCATCCCGCGGGGAGCAGGGGCGTGCCGACGGAGAGATACCTCTCTAGCTCCTCGGCCCGGCGCTCGGCCGTGTGCTCCGCCAATACCCGGGCCCGCAGCGCCTCGCCCAGCGCCTGCCGGTCGTCGGCGTGGAAGGAGTCGAGGATTTCCACTACCTCCTCCGTGCTTCCGGGGATCAGGATCTCCTCCCCGGGGGCGAAGAGCTCGTCGATCCCCGGCCAGGAATCCGAGATCACCGCCGCCCCCACCGCGCCCGCCTCGAAGAGGCGCACGGAAGGGGACCATCCGGCCGCGACCATGTCGGCCCGGGTGGCGTTGAGCTGCCAGCGGGCGCTGGAATAGAAGGCCGGGTGCCGCTCGGGCGACAGGTGCGGGACCAGGCGTACGTTCGGCGCCCAGGCGATCTCCTCCGGATACTGGGGCCCGGCGACCAGGAAGGAGCGGCCGGGGAGGCGCCGCGCGGGGGCGTTCAGCAGGCGCTCCACCACCGGCTGCCGGTCGGGCGCGAAGGTCCCGATGTACGCGAGGTCCGCCGCCAGCTCCGGGTCCGCCTCCGTGCGACGGTACTTCGCTGCGTCCACCGAGCAGTAGAGTGGGCGCGCCTCGCGAGCCCCCAGCTCCCCTTCCACCACCTCGCTCAGGAAGGGGCCGCCGGTGAAGGAGAGATAGCGCGCGAAGAGCGGTACCTGGTCCGGACGCAGGTGGTCGGTTGGCCCCCTGCGCAGGCTCGCCACGGTCACCGGGGTGTCGATATCATAGAAGAAGAGCGGTTCCACCCCCGCGCCGGCCAGCGCGTCGATCACCCGGCTCCCCTCTCTGACGTAGGAGCCCACCAGGACGGCGTCCGCCTCGCGCGCCGCGGCGATCGCTTCGGCGGCGACGGAGTCCCAGTCGGGGTAGAGCAGCAGGCGGCAGAAGCCGGGTTCGGGGAGGTCGCGGTTCTCTCCTCCGTACCAGGGGGCGTCCCACTCGTAGAAGGTGATCTCGTGGCCGCGGTCGCGGAAGGCGCGCAGCAGCGCCCGGTACGTGGTCGCGTGCCCGTTCCCCCAGCTGGAGGAGAGGGAGAGTCCGAAGACGACGAGCTTCATCGCTTCTCTCCTGTCCGGAGGCCGTCATTCGAGCACCGAATGCGCACGTCACGCCGAGCGCAGCGAGGGATCTCAAGCCGGGAGATCCCTCGGTCGCTTAGGCTCCCTCGGGATGACAAGGTGGGGGAGAGCTTCATGCGGCGCTCCGGGCGGGGGTGCGGAGGATGCGGTCGAGCAGCTCCGCGCGCTCACGGTAGGTATGGCTGGCGAGGGCCCGCCGGTGCGCGGCCTCGCCGATGCGGCGCGCCTCGTCGTCGGTGATCTCCCGCACGTAGCGGGCGACGTCCTCGGCGCCCTCCGCGACCAGGATCTCGCGGCCCGGCGAGAAGAAGTCGTCGAGCCCCAGGAAGGAGTCGGTCACCTGGCAGGCGGCGGCGCCCGCCGCCTCGAACATCCGCGTGGCGGGCGACCAGCCGTTGCGGGCCATCGACTCGCGGTGGACGTTCAGCACCAGCCGGGCCGAGGCGTTCACCTCGTTGTGCCGACCCGTGGGAATGTGCCCCAGGCATTCGACGTTGGGCGGCATCGGCTTGTCGCCCCATCCTTCGCCGCCGAGCGCGAAGCGCGCCCGCGGAGAGAGAGCGGCGGCGCGGAGGAAGAACTCCTCCACCCGCGCCTCCCGGTCGGGGAGGCGGTTTCCCATGAAGAGGAGGTCGAACTCGGGGGCGGCGGAGCGGTCGAGGGGGCGGTGCTCCTCGGGATCGAGTCCGTTGTACACCGGGGTGCACGCCCGTGCCCCGCGGTCGAGGTACTCCTCCACCACCGGCGGGCCGCCGCCGTAGGTGAGGATCCGGTCGAAGAGGGGGACGAGCGCGCGGAAGGGATCGCCCGGGTCCGCCGCCATGCGGGAGAGGGTGGCGGGGGCGTCGACGTCGAGGAAGGCGGTGCGGGTCTCGTCTCCGCCGCGGCGGGCGATCCCCTCCTCCAGCTCGGCGTCCCACACTCCCACCCCGCTGCACTTCACCACCCAGTCGCTCGCGGCGAAGGCGCGCTCCACGAGGGAGTCGCGCTCCTCCTCGCCTCGGTAGACCACCACCCGCGCGTAGTCGGGGTCCTCCGCCAGGTCGCGCTTCTGCTGGCGCCCGTAGGCGTCGGGCTCGCAGAAGGTGATCTCGTGCCCCAGGCCGTGCAGGGCCCGGAGGAGCCCCCGGTAATAGGTCGCCGCTCCGTTCCAGTAGGCGGAGACGAGCGAGGAGCCGAAGAAGGTCAGGCGCATGATCGAGAGTGCGAGAGTGCGAAAGGGAAGCTCATCCCCCGGCACCCTCTTCCGCATCGGCGAGAGGGTGGGGCGAACGAGGCACGAGTGCGGCGGCGGTGCCCGCCTGCATCTCCCCGTAGAGCTCCAGATGGTCGGCGACGAAGCGCTCGGCGGTGAAGCGCGCGAGGGCGCGCTCCCGCGCCGCGCGGCCCAGGGCGGCGCAGCGCTCCAGGTCCGGCGAGAGCTCCGCCAGCGCCCCGGCGAGGGCGTCGGCGTCCCCGCGCGGGAAGAAGACGGCGCAGCCGTCCCACAGCTCGCGGAAGACGGGGATGTCGGTCATCACCAGCGCGCAGCCGTGCAGCGCCGCCTCCAGCGGGGCCAGCCCGAAGGGCTCGTAGAGCGAAGCGCCCACGTAGACGCTGGCCCTCCGCATCCAGAGATCCATCGCGGCACGGCCGGCGCGGCCGTGGCAGAGCAGGTGCGCCGCGTCGAACCGCTGCCCGTGCGGCCCCTCCCGCTCCCCGAAGAGGTGCGCGGGCGGGGCGGCGGCGCCCAGCACGCCGATCGCGCGGTCGAGCACGGCCATCCCCTTCGCGTCGTCCCAGGCGCGGCCGGCGCTCATCACCAGAGGCGCGTCGCGCGGCGGCGGGGCCTCCGCCGGCGGCTCCACCCCGTTGTGGATCACGCGGTCGGCGGCGCGGCCGTAATGCCACTCGCAGAGCGCAGAGGCGTGGACGCTGATCGCCACCAGCACGTCGGCGGCGGCGATTCCCTCGCGCACGCGGCGCGTGTAGTCCGCCCATTCCGGCGGCGCCGGCTCCCCCTTCACCTCGGCGAACCAGGAGAGGACGTCGCTGTGATGTACGACCACGGTGGGCGCGCCGAAGGCGTGCCCCGCGTACGCCAGCTGGTTCAGGTGGACGACCTCCGCGCCCCAGAGCCGCGCCCGCGCGGCGAGCCACTCCCCGGCCGCGACGGTGTCGGCCTCCCCCCCGGGCATCCACTCGAGCGGAAAACGGCGGTGCGCCACCTCCACCCCTTCCGGCACCGCGCGCAGACGCTCCTCCGAGGGATCCCCCAGGACCGCCAGGAAGACCGAGTGCCCGCGGTCGCGCAGCCGCCGGACCAGGGTGAGCGAGTAATCCCACACCCCGCCGATCGTGTCGGTGGAGAGGAAGAGCCGCATCGGGTCGTCAGTCGTCGGTCATCAGTCGTCAGTAGTCGATCGGAGGACATCGGGCCCCGGCTGGAGGGAAAGGGGCCGAAGACATGACCGACGACCGATGACGGGCGTGAATGAGCGGAGCGGGAATCTCACCGCCCGTAGATCCGATCCAGTACCGTGGCCACCTCCACCAGGCGCCGGGCCTCGGGGTCGAAGCCCTCACCAGCGGCGAGGCGACGGGCCCAGTCGACGGCGGCGCGTCCGCCCCACGCGTCGGGGGGGTGGACGAGCGGCTCGCGCGAGGTGCCGTGAAAGCGGTCGGCCCGGAAATCGTAGAAGGAGCCGTCCACGTTCCTCATCTCGACGCCTCCGTCGGTGCCGTAGAAGGTGGCGGAGATCACGGCCTCCTGGCCGGCGGAGAGGTTCCAGGAGCAGGCGATGCGCGCGCTGGCGCCCCCCGCGAGGTCGAGGCGGGCGACGGCGTAGTCCTCCACCCGCGCCGGCTCCCCGCCGAGCGGCTCGCCCCCGGCGAAGAGGCGGGCGTCGACCCCCTCGACGGCGGGGAAGTCGAGCATCCAGAGCGCGAGGTCCACCAGATGGGTGCCGAGGTCCATCACGCACCCTCCGCCCGAGAGCGCGGGATCGTGGAACCAGGGCTTGTCGGGTCCGTAGGCGTTGTGGAAGACCAGGTCCGCCGCGTAGACCCGTCCGATTCCGCCGCCGGCGACGATTTCGCGGAGGCGGCGCATCGTCTCGGTGAAGCGGTAGGAGAGATCCACGCCGAGCAGGCGGTCGGCGCGTCGGGCGGCGTCCACCACCCGCCGCGTCTCTTCGACGGTGCGGCCGAGGGGCTTCTGGCAGAAGACCGCCGCCCCCCGCTCCAGCGCGGCGATCGACTGCCCGGCGTGCAGGGCGCTGGGGGTGGCGATCACGATCCCGTCGAGATCGGCGTCGAGCAGCTCCTCGAACGACTCGAGGAACTCGGCGCCGGGGACCGAGCCCGCCGCGGCGGCGCGCATCTCCGCGGAGGGGTCGGCGATCGCGGCCACCTCGGCGAAGCCGCTCTCGGCCACCGCCTCCATCCGATGGCGGCCGATCCAGCCGACCCCCAGGAAGCCCAGCCGGGGAACGCCCTCACCCCCGGCCCCGCGCGCCACCCCCTCTCCCGGAACTGGGAGAGGGGGACGGGGGGTGAGGCGATCCTTCGCGATCGAGTTCCGCAGGCGGTTCTCCGTCACCTGTCCCCCGTTCTCTCTTCCCTGTCTTCTATCGTCACGACCGCCTTGAGGAATCCGTCGGGCCGGTCGCGAGTGTCGTCGAGGGCCTGCTGCAGCCGGTCGAGCGGGTAGGCGGTGTAGAGCGGCGAGGGGTCGAGCTCGCCCGAGGCCACGGCCTCGACGGCCGCGCGCATCCCCGCCAGGTAGACCCGGGGATCGCGCTCGTGCGCGTTGACGACGTCGAGCCCCCGCCAGTTCCAGAGCTGCATGTTCACCTGCCGAGGCCCGTCCTGGTGATACCCCGCCACGACCAGCGTTCCGCGCTCGCGGGTGAGCTCGCCGGCCAGATCGAGCGGCCACTGCTTCCCGACCGCCTCCACTACGCGGTCGCACATCTCGCCGCCGGTCAGCTCCTTCACGCGCTCGACGACCTTTCCGTGGTCGTCCATGGGGACGGTCTCGCGCGCGCCCATGGAGCGGGCGACCTCGAGCGAGAAGGGGCGCCGGGAGACGCCGATCACCCGAGCGCCGGCTCCGCTCGCCAGACGCGCCAGCAAGGCCCCGAGAAAGCCGACCCCCACGATCGCCACGGTCTGCCCGGCCTCGATACGGCTGCGGCGGAAGATGTTCATCGCGCAGCCGAGCGGCTCGGCCGGAAACGGTTTCCCGTCGAGAGCGTCGGGGAGCTTCACCACCTGCGCCGCTTCGGCAAGGTCGTATTCGGCGTAGGCGTGCCCGGAGAGGCCAGCGACGCGATCGCCGACGGCGAAGCCGTTCACGCCCTCTCCGAGCGCGTCCACGCGGCCCCATCCCTCGTGCCCCGGGGCGCCCGGCTCGAACGGGTACTCGAACCAGGGCTGCCCGCCCCATGGCGACAGGTTGGAGGCGCACACGCCGGTGCCCTCCAACCGGATCCTCATCTCGCCCGGGCCCGGCTCCGGGAGGGCGATCTCCCGCAGCTCGATACGCCCCGGCTCCGCCAGCACCGCCGCCCGCATTCTCCTTACTGCCACGGGAGCTCCCCGTCCCCTGTCCCCCGCTCCCCGTTCGCCGGTCCCCGCTCCCCGTTCACAGCGCGACCTTTGCCGGCTGGCCGGAGGCGGGCTGCGCGGGGCAAAGCGGGAGGACCGGTGTGGAGAGGTCCGCCGCCTCCAGCCACTCCACCAGCCGCTCCAGCCCCTCCTCCCAGCCGGTGGCGGCGCGCCAGCCGAGCGCGTCCCCGACCCGGCGGGTGTCGGAGACGTAGATCCGCTGGTCGCCCGGGCGCCAGCCCGCTGTCTGCACGGGAACGTGCCGGCCAGTGATCTCCATGAGCCGGTCGATGACCATACGGACGGAGACGGCGTTGCCGGCCCCGCCGCCCAGATTGAAGACCTGTCCGGCGGTGGTCTCGATACGGTCGAGCGCGGCGCGCATGGCCGCCACTAGGTCGTCGATCCAGAGGACGTCGCGCACCTGGCAGCCGTCGCCGTAGACGGTGATCGGCGCGCCTCCCAGAATGGAGCGGGCGAAGTGCGCGACCCACCCCTGGTCCTCCGTCCCGAACTGGCGGGTGCCGTAGACGCAGCTCATGCGGAAGACCACGGTGGGGAGCCCGTAGTTCCGCGAATAGTCGTGGACGTACTGGTCCGCCGCGCCCTTGGAGCAGCCGTAGGGCGAGTGGAAGTCGAGGGGGGCGCTCTCGTCGATTCCCCTCCGGCCGTCCGCGTACCGGTAGACCGGCCCGTCCTTTTCGACCTCCACCCCCTCCAGCCCCCCGTACACCTTGTTGGTCGAGGTGAAGAGGATCGGGGGCGGGGCCGCCAGGGCGCGGGCCGCCTCCAGAACGTTGAAGGTGCCGATCAGGTTGCTCTGGAGGTCGAGAGAGGGGTTCTCGAGCGAGGTCGTGACGGCCACCTGCGCCGCGAGGTGGTAGACCCGGCGGGCATCGCGGACGAGGCTCCGGACGCGCTTCGCGTCGGTGATCTCGAGCACCTCCACGCGCAGGCGGGAGCCGTGCTCGTCGCGCAGCCACTGCACGTTGTTCTCGACGCCGTCCCGCGAGAGATTGTCCAGGATGACCACCCTCTCCCCCTCCGACAGCAGCGCATCGGCCAGGTTCGAGCCGATGAAGCCCGCGCCGCCGGTGATCAGCGTGTACTCACGCTCCCTCATCTGGATATCCTCCCTCACAAGGTTAGTCCGCGCGCGGCAAGCTCGGCGGCATGGCGCCCCACTCGGTCCTCCGGCCGCTCCTGCTCTCGGAGCCACCCCACGAGCTCGGTCATTCCCTCCTCGAGACCGACGCGGGGCTCGTAGCCGAGCGCCTGCCGAGCACGAGAGATGTCGGCGAAGCAGTGCCGGATGTCGCCCACCCGGTAGCGCCCGGTGATCTCCGGGTCGATCTCCACGTCCAGGACGCGCGCGAGCGTCTCAGCCACCTCGCGCACCGTCACCGAACGCCCGGAGCCGATGTTGAAGGTCTCGCCGACGGCGCCATCCCGCTCGGACGCGAGCAGCAGCGACCGCACGATGTCGTGCACCGAGACGAAGTCTCGGCTCTGCAGCCCGTCCTCGAAAATGAGCGGCGGCTTGTCGTTGAGCAGGCGCGAGCTGAAGATCGCCACCACCCCGGTGTAGGGGTTGGAGAGTGCCTGCCGGGGACCGAAGATGTTGAAGAAGCGAAGCGCGACGCTCGGGATCCCGTAGGCGGCGCCCACCTGGAGCACCATCCGTTCCTGGTCGGCCTTGTTGAGGGCGTAGATGGAGGTCGGGTCCAGCGGCTTCTCCTCGTCGGTGGGGAGCGGCGCGAGCTCGGCGCCGTCCGCGTCGCGCAGCTCCCAGTCGTGCCGGTAGAGCTGTTCCACCGAGCGCCGGGCGGCGCTCGGAGCGGATCCGTCGGGGCGCCGGTAGCGGCCCTCGCCGTAGATCGACATCGAGCTGGCGACCACCAGCCGACGCGGCTCGAGCTTCTGGTCCACCAGGGCCTGGAGGAGGTGCGCGGTGCCCAGGGTATTCGTTGCCGTGTAATCGGCGATCCGGTACATTGACTGCCCCACACCGACCGCGGCCGCGAGGTGGAAGACGACGTCCACATCCCGCACCGCGCGCGCGACCGCGTCCGGATCCCGCATGTCGCCGACGACCAGCTCCGCCTCATCGGGGAGCCAGGACGGCTTCCGGCGCTCGGCCCCGTGCACCTGGGGGTCCAGGTTGTCGAAGACCCTCACCCGGTCTCCGCGCGCGAGCAACGCGTCGACCAGATGACTGCCGACGAATCCCGCGCCGCCGGTGACCAACACGTTCCGTTCCGCCACTCCGCACCTCCGGGCAAGCGTTGATTACGTCCTTCAAGATCTGGAACGAGCCCAACAACCTGTCACACTGGGACTTCCTGCTCGATCCGGGCTGGTCCGTATACGCGGAGCTGGTGAAGCAGGCTTCCGCGGCCATTCGCGGGGTCTGCCCGGACCTTCCGCTGGTCCTCGGGGGGATGTCGCCCGTCGACTCCGGGTTCCTGCACCAGCTCGCCGACCACGGCGCGCTGGACTCCGTCGACGTCCTGGCGGTGCACGGCTTCCCCCACGACTGGAGCCTCTGGCCCCTGGAGGAGTGGCCGGAGCGCATCGAGCGGCTCCGCCTCGAGTTCGGCCGCCCCGTCTGGATCACCGAGACCGGCGTCTCCTCCTACGCGGGGGAGGAGATGGCGGCCTGGGGCCTGAGGCGCACCGGCGAAGTCCTGCGCGGGCAGCGAGTCTACTGGTACACGCTACTGGACCTGGCCCCGCAGCGCGAGGCCACCACGCGCCACAAGGCGGCCGAGGGAAGCTCCTATTGGCGGCACTTCCACTTCGGGCTGCTCCGCCACGACGGGACGCCGAAGCGCTCGCTGGACGCCTTCTCGCCGGAGCTGGGGCTCTGCCAGTGGTTCCACTTCGGTGATGAGCGGACCCTGGAGCTGGCGGTGCGCTGGTTCGAGCGCCTGGACGTGCGAGAGGTGCGCACCGGCCTCAGCTGGGCCGAGAGCCACATCCCCGGGGCGCTGGAGTGGTTCGACACGGTGATGTCGGCGCTGGAGCCCTTCAACGTCTGCGCCACCCTCTGCTTCACGCCGCCCAGCCGCGGGATGCGGGAGGACCACACCAGCCCGCCGCTCGACGTCGCCGAGTTCGCCTACTTCGCCGCCACCGTTGCGGAGCGGTACGCGGCGCCGGTGCCTCACCTCGCGGCCGGCGAGCAGTAGTACACCTCCCACCCGACGCGCCGGTCGATGCGCAGCCCGGCGGAGCGGAGCATCGCCTCCATCCCGGCGCTGTTCGGCACCCACCAGTTGGTCGAGTCCCCCGCGTAGCGATTCTCCAGGAAGTACATCGCCGGGAAGCGGGGGTCGGCGAAGATCTCCCGCTCCGCGATGGGGTAGTCCGCCGCGACCTCCAGCGAGGTGTCGTGGCTGCCGCGCAGCATGCTCTGGAAGACGAGCCGCTCGCGCGGCAGGCGCGCCACCTTGTCCAGCGCCAGGAGTGGATAGCGGAGGTGATAGAGCACCCCCATGAAGAGCACGTAGTCGAATTGCCGCCCCAGCCGGTCCACCTCGTAGACGTCGAGCTGAAGGTACTCGATGTCCGCTCCCAGCTCGCCGGCCACGAAGCGGGCCTGCCGCAGGTAGTGCGGATCGTGCTCGATCCCGGTGACCTGCGCCCCCCGCGCGTGCAGCTGCAGCGAGTAGAAGCCCGCGTTGCAGCCGACGTCGAGCACCGTCTTCCCCCTCATGTCCGGAGGGAACGCCGGCTCCACCTGCCTCCAAAGGTCGAGGAGAAAAGCGCCGAGCGGGTGCTCCGGGACCGTATGGATCCCGTGGATCTCCAAGTCGTGGAACCACGGGTCGAGCGCGCGGATCCTTTCCTCCAGCTCCACGCAGGCGACCCGGGTCATCAGGACACCGTTCCGAGGCGGGATTCATAGGCATGCGCCCATTTCTGAATGCGCCGGTCGACCTCGTCCGCCCATACGCCCGCGACGAGCCGCTGGGCGAGCCGGACGCCGAGCCGGAGGTGTTGCCGGGTCTCCGCCTCCGTCTCGCGTCCGTCGCGGAGCAGATCGACGGTCTCCATCTCCAGCGCGAAGGCGAGGCGGTCCAGGTCGGTGAAGAGGTGGCCGCGCAACCGGGCCGCTTCGGCGGGCTCGTTCAGGGACGGTGAGCTCAGCATCGACGGTTTCGGAGTCGGGCTCCCAAAGAAAAAGGCCGGTTGGTCCCCCGCTCCATCGCGTGGGCGCGGACCAATCGCGGACGAACTGCTGCAGCCGTTGCTCAGAGGGAAAAGCAAGGTCCATGCCAGGATCCACCGAAAAAACCCGCCGCGCCGAAGAGGAGGAAATCCGTGATTTTCGCGTCCAGAACGGCTATCCGGAGAGCTCGGCGACGATCTCCTCGAGCTGCTCGGCCCGGTGCCCGCAGGTGTGGCGCGCGAGGACGGTCTCCAGGCCCCGTTCGGCCAGCCGAGCGCGCGCCTCCGGGTCCCCGGCCAGGCGCCGCATCTCGTCCCGCATCTCGCCGGGGGAATGCACCATCACGAAGTCCTCGCCCGCCCGGAAGAGCCCCTCCACATCCGGCCATGGCGTGGAGAGGAGCGGAATTCCGCAGGCCAGCGCCTCGAACGGGCGGATGGTGGGGATTCCCGGGAGGCGGTCGAGGTATGGCCCGCGCGGAATGTGGAGCGTCATCTTCGCCCGCGCGAAGGCCTCCGGTACCCGGTAGTTGGCGATCCACCCCCGGAAGTCGATCCCCGCCTCCCGCATCGCCCGCCTCCCCTCCTCCGGATAGCGCACGCCGTGCACCGCGAAGCGCAGCTCCGGCAGGAGGCGCGCGCTCTCCACCAGGTACTCGCGGATCTCGCGGGTCCGCTCTTCGTCGCCCCAGTTCCCGATCCAGACCACGTCGTCCTCCGGCGGCGCCTCGCGCGGGAAGAAGACGTTCGTGTCGGCCGCCTCGTGGAAGGTCCATACCCGCTCTTGCCCGAAGTCGCGGCGGTAGATCCCGGCGAGGCTGTCGCCGTAGGCGAGCACGCCGTCGTAGTGCTGCAGGTTGAAGCGCGCCACCTGCCAGGGAGCGCTCGTGGGACGGTGGTGCGTGTCGTGGAAGAGGAGGAGGAAGTCGTCCCGCTGGCGGCGGAGGTGCCCCAGCGCCCCCACCAGCTCCGGGTCGCTGAATTCGTGCACGATCACCACGTCCGCGCCGCGCGTGAGCTGGTCGGCGTCGTCGAGGATGGTCGCCCACCCGCCGTACACCTGGATGGGGAGGTCCGGGAAGAGGCGGGCGAACTCCACGATGGGGCCGTGGCCGTGGTCCTCGAAGAGGCTGTCGGTGGACCAGTTCCGCCAGCGCTCGCACGAAAGCACGTCGTGTCCGCGCGCCTGCAGCGCCCGCATCAGCCCGCGCAGGAAGTGAGCATTGCCGTGGCTCCAGTCGCTGACCAGCGAATGGGTGAAGAGGACGATTCTCATCTCTTGTCTGGATGCGGACAACGGCGAGGGGTCGGCTCGGTCGTCGGCTCGGTGGAGGGTAATCGGAGACGCGACGGACCGCACCCCGCCGCGCGCAAGGAGTATTCCATCCGCGGGCTCCCGTGTTCCGGCGGGAAAGCGGCCGACGGGGAGGAGCAGCAGCTTCAGCGGGCCGGGGAAACTGCGCAAGACCGTTCTCTTCGCGGATCCGCCGCGCGCTTCTCGAAGAGGTGGATTCCTGCACCGCCACCCCGCGGCCGGACCGGGGTACGATGGGGATCCGCGCTCTCCGAGCCGATCCCGATTCGCACCGCCCAGGAGGAGGAATGCAGCCTACCGTCGACCAGCCCAACGCCACTTCCCTGCCCGAGGACCTCATTCTATCGATCGTGAACGCGGTTTCCCCGGGGGGAGCGGCCCCGGAGTCCGTGCGGACGACGCACAGCCACGTGCACAGCAACGACCTGGCGACCGTCCGCCTGGCGGGCGGTCGCTCGCTCGTGGTCAAGCGGGGCCGGTTCGAGTGGTCCAGCGAGCGCTTCGACACCTCGCGGAGAGCGTCGGTGCTGCTCCGGCGTGCGGGGATCGTGGCGCCGGCGCCCCTCCCCCTCCCCGAGGGGCTCGACGAGCGTCCGCTGGAGGCGTACTGGTGGATCGACCTGCCAATCCTCGACGAGCTCTGGCCGGCGCTCGACGAGGCAGACTGCTCGTCGGCGCTTCGCAGCCTGGGAGCGCTGGCGCGCCGGGTGCACCGGGTGAGGCTCCCGGGCTTCGGCCCCCTCTCCGGGGCCGCGTCGGAGCGCCGTTCCCTCGCCGACCTGCTGGCCGCGGATCTGCGTGACCGCCTCCTCCCGGCGGCCTTCGCGGAGTGGCCGGAGGGAGTGCCGGCGATCGAGACGCTCCGCGGCGCCGCGCCGGAGCTCGCGGAGCGCACCCGGGGGCTCCCGCCGCGGCTGATCCACCACGACCTCCACCTGGGGAACGTGCTCTGCGAGGCCGACGGCCGGTCGGTGCGGTGCGTAGGGCTGCTGGACCTGGAGGCCGCGGCGGCCGGACTTCCCGAGTCGGACCTCGCGATGATGCAGGTGCTGCACGGTCCGCTCTTCGAGCGCCACATCGGCGGCGACTGGTTCGACGACGTGCTCCGCGGCTACGGAGAGGAGCCCGACGCATGGCTCCTCCGCTTCTTCCGCGCCTTCCATCTCCTCAACCTGGGCTTCTTCTCCGCTCTGGTGGGGCACGACTGGCATGCCGGCGAGGTGGCGCGCGAGGCGGCGCGCGAGGTGGAGGCGCTCGGCGCGTCCGGGCGGCCGCTCTTCGCCGCGGCGGTCTGAGCGCGGCCGGCGGCGGCACGGCTCTCGCGGCTCGGGCGGATCCTCACCGTACACTTCACCCCCCAACGAGGGATATCATGGCCGCGACGCCGTCGACGATGGAGCTGCCGCTGGGGGCCGCCGCCCCGCTCTTCCATCTCCCCGACACCGGGGGAGAGAACGTCTGCGTGGACGACTTCTGGAGCAGCAAGGCGCTGCTGGTGATGTTCATCAGCAACCACTGCCCCTACGTGAAGCACCTGCGGACGGCGCTCGCGGAGCTGGGGCGCGAGTACGGGCCGCGCGGCGTGGGGATCGTCGCCATCGCCTCGAACGACGCCGGGCAGTATCCCCAGGACGGCCCGGAGGCGATGCGGCGCGAGAAGGAGGCGGCCGGCTACCCCTTCCCCTATCTATATGACGAGAGCCAGCAGGTGGCGAAGGCGTACCACGCCGCCTGCACCCCCGACTTCTTCCTCTTCGGCGCGGATCGGACCCTCGTCTACCGCGGACAGTTCGACGACAGCCGGCCGGGGAACGGCCTGCCCGTGACCGGGCGGGACCTGCGGGCGGCGCTCGACGCCGTGCTGGCGGGGGAGCCGGTGCGCGCCGAGCAGCAGCCCTCGCTGGGGTGCAACATCAAGTGGAAGCCGGGGAACGCCCCCGCCTACTTCTCCTGAGGCAGCGGCGGCAGGAACCTCGCGATCGGAGGGGGGTCATACCACGCCGCGCGCCCGGCCGCCGTCGAAGGTCGGTCCGGGCCCGTTGTGGATCGCCGGGGCGCGCGCGATATTGGGGCGCTCCTGCCCGCGCCGCCCGCCGGCACGGCCCATTCTCGGAGGGAGAACGAACGTGAAGGGATCCACCGCTCGGCGCACCGGCCCGCCGGACTCGTCGGAGCCGCCCCGGGGCCGCCAGGCTGGCCGCGGAGCCCGCGCCACGGGACCGAAGGACGGACCTCTCGAGTGGCTCAAGTCGGGCGTGATCGCCCTGGTGCTCTTCTTCGTGATCCGCACCTTCCTGGTGCAGGCGTTCACCATCCCCTCGGGGAGCATGGAGAACACGCTGCTGATCGGCGACTACCTGATGGCGAACAACGCCATCTTCGGCGCCAGGATCCCGCTCACCGACTTCCGGGTGCCCGCCTTCCGCGAGCCGCAGCACGGCGACGTGGTGGTCTTCCGCCCCACGTACAACGATCCGGTCATCGACGTGGTCAAGCGCGTGATCGGCGAGCCGGGCGACACCATCCAGATGATCGACCGGGTGGTGTACCGAAACGGAGAGCCGCTGCGCGAGCCGTACGTGGAGCCGGAGTACCTGCCGGACGAGCCGCTGCAGCGCTTCGGGCCGGCCGGGTACGGCTGGCACCTCCAGGCGCTGCCGGAGGGTGTGGACGCCGAGAGCTACCATCCCGCCCGCGACAGCTGGGGCCCTCTGGTCGTTCCCGAGGGCCACTTCATGCTGCTGGGAGACAACCGCGACCAGTCGCTCGACT
>CBDCDN010000036.1:0-9927 GCA_965215255.1 Longimicrobiaceae bacterium
CGATGACGATGTCCACCCCCAGGTCGCTCCAGGGGAGCGCGGCGGGGTCCTTCTCGGAGAGCACCTTCACCTCGTCGCCGTCCACCACCAGGGCGCCCTCGCGCGCCTCGACGGAGCCGGGATAGCGGCCGTGGACCGAATCGTAGCGGAGGAGGTGAGCGAGGGTCGCCGTGTCCGTCAGGTCGTTCACCGCCACGAAATCGATATCCTTCGCGCCGGACTTCTTCGCGGCCCGCAGCACGTTCCTGCCGATGCGGCCGAAGCCGTTGATCGCCACGCGAATCGCCATTCTCCCCTCCAGGTGTCGATGTGTGCTGGGAGCGGCGCGGGTCCGCGGGCCGCCGCTCACCGATTCAGTTCGGGTAGAGCGCGAGCGAAAGTGACGACGCTGAACGCCCGTGCGCCGGCTTCCAGGAGCGCGGCGCCGCAGGCGAGAGAGGTCGCCCCGGTGGTCCCAGACGTCGTCCACGAGCAGGACGTGCTCGCCGCGCAGGCCGGTGGCGGCGTCCGCCGCGACCCGGAAAGCGCCCGTCACGTTAGCCCGGCGCTCCGCGGGATGCAAGGTCGCCTGCCGCTCCGTGGCCCGGGTGCGGAGGAGCAGATCCGGCTCGCAGATCCAGCCGCGCCGCGCGGCCACCTCCTCCGCGAGGCGGACCGCCTGGTTGTAGCCGCGCTCCCGCCGCCGCACCGCGCCGAGCGGCACCGACGCCACCCGACGAACCTCCTCCGTGACCTCCAGCGGGAACGGGAGATCGGCCATGCGGCGCCCCATCGATCCCGCCACGCTCCACCAGCCGCCGAACTTGAGGGCGTGCACGATGTCGCGGACGGGCCCCTCGTGCACGAAGGCGGAGCGCACGGCGCGAAGCGAGGGCGGCAGCCGCGCACACTCCGTGCAGCCGGTCGACAGCTCTCCCGCCGGCTGCGAAGGGCGCGGGCTCCAGCACCGCTCGCAGCGGGGGAGGGGGACCGGACGGGCGCGCGACCAGCAGGCGCGGCAGACCCGCCGCTCGGCCTCTTCCCTCGCGATCGGAAGGCCGCAGGCGACGCACTCCGGAGCGAAAACGAGGTCGAGAAGCCCCGCCGCAAGATCCGAGAGCACCCCCGAGGCGCTCATGGCCGTGAACCGGTTTCGGAGAGGCGCCGCCCGCATGGCCTCGATCGGCGCCTCTCTCCCCCACCAGCGGGAGAAGGCCGCCGCCCCCTGCCGGAGGAGCATCTCGACTCCGTCCGCGGCGGGGATCCCCCGGTCGCGCAGACCACGCGACCACGCCGTGCCGCCCGGGGCGTAGACCAGATCCAGCCGCCGTGCGGAAGGACGGGGAGCCCTCCGGAGGGAGCGGCGGGGGGTCGCCGGGGCGAAGGCCGAGAGAAGTCGAGTTCACGACCAGATCGAACTCCTCGCCGGCGAGGGAGCCCGCGGAGGAGACCGCCCGTAGGCGCACCGCGTCGGAAGTGAAGCGCTCCGCGAGCTCCGCGGCGCGGTCTCGGCTGCGGTTGAGGATCACCACCTCGTCCGCCCCCTCCCCGGCGAGCGACGCGAGGACGGCGCGCGCCGCGCCTCCCGCGCCCAGCAGGAGGACTCGCGCCCCCGCCGGCGGGCGGCCGAGCAGCGCCTCCGCCGCGGCGGAAAACCCCGCGACGTCGGTGTTGTCGCCCCACACTTCCACCCTCATCGAGCCAGAAGGTGTTACAGGCGCCGGTCCGCTCCGCCGCCGCGGTGCGGCGTTCGACGGCGGCGGCCGCGCGCTCCTTGTGCGGCAGGGTGACGTTGCCGCCGCCTCCCGAGCGCGCGATCCCCAGCAGCAGCCCGGGAAGCTCGGAGGGAGCGCAGCGGAGGGCGAGGTATACCGCGTCCAGCCCCGCAGCCCGGATCGCGGCATTCTGGAAGACGGGCGAGAGGGAGTGGCCGACCGGATCTCCGAGGAGGGCGAGCAGCCGGGTGGACGCGGTGGCGGCGCCGGTCACGGGTGGAGGATGGGAGCCAGCCGGTCCAGAGAGCGGCGGACGAGGAGCTGGAGCTCGTGCAGGGTGGCCTCGTACTCCGGCTCGTCGCCGCCGTATGGATCGAGCACCGGTCGCCCGCCCCCCTCGGCGCCGGAGGCGAACTCCCCCAGGAGCGCCATCTTGTGCTCCCCGCCCAGCGAGGCGATGGGGCCGAGGTGGGAGGGGCTCATGGCGAGGACGAGGTCCGCCCACTCGACCAACGACGGTTCGAGGGGGCGGGAGCGGTGGGGGGAGAGATCGAGGCCCAGCCGGCGGGTCACCGATCGCGCATGCTCGGAAGCCGCGAGGCCCGGCTCCGCCGCCACCCCCGCCGAGGAGACGCGCACATGCGACCAGCGGCGGCGCTCGATCTCGTCCCCGGCGAGCAGCTCGGCCATCGGGGAGCGGCAGGTGTTGCCGGTGCAGACGAAGAGGACGTTGAAGGTCGCGGGCGTGGGAGGCCCGTCGCTCCCGGGTGGTCGCATGGCGCTCCGCCTCGGAGGGGATCGTTTGGCCCACGGGGTGGAAGCCCCCGGGGAGGTCCAGCTCAATCGGCGCGCAAGGCCCGAGCCAGGGCCCCGGCGATCAGGAGATCCATCGGACGCGTCACCTTCAGGTTCTCCGGACCGCCCTCGACGAGCCGCACCGGCACGCCGTAGCGTTCGCAGAGGGAGGCGTCGTCGGTTCCGGACCATCCCTCGGCGCGGGCGCGACGGTGCAGGTCGAGGAGGAGGGCGAGCGGGAAGCCCCTGGGGAGTCTGCGCGTGCCAGATACGGGAGCGATCGAGCGTCGCCCTCACCCCGCCCCTGTCCGTCCGCCTCCTTGAGCGTGTCGGTGGCGCGCACCGCCGGGACCACTCCTACCGCTCCCGATTCGCCGAGGACACGGTCGATCACCTCGCGCGAGACCAGCGGTCGGGCGCCGTCGTGGATGAGCACCCGCTCGATCCCCCTCCGGCAGGGCGAGCAGCCCGTTCCATACCGAGTCGCCCCGCTCGGCCCCGCCGGCCACCCGCACGACCGGGAGATCGCGCAGCCAGGGCGGTGGAGCCCCCACGTCGTCCGGCGGGAGGACCACCACCGTGGCCGCCACGGCCGGGTGGTCGAGGAAGGGGCGCAGCGCGCGGCGCAGGATGGGCTCGCCGAGGAGCTCGAGGTACTGCTTGCGGGCCCCTCCCGTCCCCATGCGCCGCCCCGAACCGCCGGCGACGACGACCGCCGCGGCGCGCGGGGGCGCCTCAGGGGAAGAGGCGCCCGACGAGCTCTCGAACATCTCCGGCCTCCACGATGTCGATCCCCTTCGGCGGCTTGGAGGGGCGGGCCTTGGGAGAGACGTAGGCGGTGGAGAAGCCCATCCGCGCCGCCTCGCCCAGCCGCCGCTCGACCTGTCCCACGGTACGAAGCTCCCCGCCCAGCCCCAGCTCTCCGACGATCACCGCGTCCCGCCGGGACGGGGCGGTCCAAGACGCTGGAGGCGAGCGCCGCCGCCACCGCCGCGTCTCCCGCCGTCTCCCACGATGCGGATGCCGCCCACGACGTTGAGGAAGACGTCGAGCTGTCCGAAGGAGATCCCCGCGCGCTTCTCCATCACCGCCAGCAGGAGCGCCAGCCGCTTGTGGTCGAAGCCGGTGCTTACCCGCTGCGGGGCGCCGTAAGACGCCCGTGCGGCGAGTGCCTGCACCTCCACCAGAAGAGGACGCGTCCCCTCCATCGTCGCCACCACCGCCGAGCCGGAGCGCGACTCCGCCCGGTCGCTCAGGAAGAGCTCGGACGGATTCCCGACCGGTACCAGCCCCTCCGCCGTCATCTGGAAGACTCCGATCTCGTCCACCCCGCCGAAGCGGTTCTTCGTGGCGCGGAGGACGCGGTGATCCAGCGAGCCCGTCCCCTCGAAGTAGAGCACCGTGTCCACGATGTGCTCCAGCGTCTTCGGGCCGGCGATCCCGCCTCCCTTGGTCACGTGGCCCACGAGGAAGACGCTGGTCCCGGTCTCCTTGGCGAAGCGCTGCAGCCGCGCCGCGCACTCGCGCACCTGCCCCACGTTTCCGGGTGCGCCCTCGAGGTCGGGGGTGTAGACGGTCTGGATCGAGTCCACCAGCAGCACGTCCGGTCCCGCCTCCACGCTGCGCAGCAGGATGGAGGCGAGCTCCGTCTCGGGGAGGACCCTGACCTCGCCCGCCTGGCGGCCGAGCCGGTCGGCGCGGAGCCTCACCTGGAGCGGGGACTCCTCGCCCGACACGTAGAGGGTGCGGTGTCCCTGCTCCTCCAACCGCGCGGCGACCTGCAGCAGGAGAGTGGACTTCCCGATCCCCGGTTCGCCACCGACCAGAACGACCGAGCCCGGGACGATGCCGCCGCCGAGCACGAAGTCGAACTCCCCCAGGCCCGTCGACCAGCGCTCGCCCTGCGCTCCCTTCACCTCCCGCAGCCGCATCGGCGCCGCCGCGCCTCCTCCGGCGCCGGGCAGCGGCGGAACCCGGCCGTTGCCGCGGGAGGTCTTCGGGAACCACCTCCTCCACCAGGCTGTTCCACTCCCGGCAGGCGGGACACTGCCCCTGCCAGCGGGGGGTGTCGTTGCCGCACTCCGTACAGAGGAACCGCGTCTTCGCCTTCGCCATTTCGGTCGCTCGCTGAGGGTCTCTACCGGGTTCTCGTACCCCGCCGCAGAACCCCCGTGCCGAGCCCGTGACGGCAGCGGCGACCCCGCGCGCGGCCTCTGGTCACCCGCTCAGGCCCCGGGATCCTCCGCACGGTAGGAGAAGCTCTCGAAGCGCGTGAACTCCTTGTGGAACATGAGCGAGACGGCGCCCGTGGCCCCGTTGCGCTGCTTCCCGATGATCACCTCGGCACGCCCTTCGAGGCTGTTCCCGTCCTTGTCCACCGGGCCGTAGTAGTATTCGGGACGGTACAGGAACATGATGAGGTCCGCATCCTGCTCGATCGCTCCCGATTCCCTGAGGTCGGACATCATCGGCCGCTTGTCGGGGCGGCTCTCGACGGCGCGGCTGAGCTGCGAGAGCGCGACCACCGGAACCTCCAGCTCCTTCGCCAGGGACTTCAGCCCCCGCGAGATCTCGGAGACCTCCTGCTGTCGGCTCTCGCTCCGCGATCCGGACTGCATGAGCTGCAGGTAGTCGACGACCACCATCGCCAGCTCCGGGCGGTCCGACTTGAGCCGTCGCGCCTTCGCCCGCATTTCGAGGATCGAGATCGCGGGGGTGTCGTCGACGTAGATGGGGGCCGTGTTGAGCAGCCCCGCCGCCTGCGCCAGACGCGGATAGTCGTCGTCCCGCAGCCGTCCGGTGCGCACGCGCCCCGCATCCACCCGCGCCTCGGAGGTGAGCATCCGCTGCACCAGCGACTCCTTGCTCATCTCGAGCGAGAAGAAGGCGACCGGCTTCTGCGCGCTGATCGCGGCGTGCTGGGAGATGTTCAGCGTGAAGGCAGTTTTCCCCATCGAAGGCCTCGCCGCCACGATGACCAGGTCGCCCTTCTGGAAGCCCGCCGTCATGTGGTCGAGATCCGTGAAGCCCGTGGGGGACGCCGGTGATCGCCGAGCCGCTCTGCGAGAGCAGCTCGATCTGCTCCATCGCGGGCCAGAGCAGCTCCTTGATCCAGACGAAGCCCTTGCGGTCCTGGGTCTGCGCGATCTGGAAGATGCGCTGCTCCGCCTCGTCGAGGAGCTGCTCGACGTCCGACTGGTTCTCGAAAGTGGCCTGGACGATGGAGGTGGCGGCCTCGATCAGCCGCCGCAGCACCGCCTTCTCACGGACGATGCGCGCGTGGTACTCGATGTTGGCCGCGGTGGGAACCGCGTCCATCAGCTGCGCCAGGTACGCCGCCCCGCCGACCGCCTCGAAATCCCCCGCGTTCTTGAGGTGCTCCGAGAGCGTCACCACGTCGATGACCTCGCCCTGCTCCCAGAGTCGCACCATGGAGCGGTAGAGCCGCCGGTGCGCCTCGCGGAAGAACATTCCGTCGTCGAGGATCTCGATGGCCTTCACCACCGCGTCCGCGTCGATAAACATCCCGCCCAGCACCGACATCTCGGCCTCGGGCGAGTACGGCGGCTTGCGCTCGGCAAAGGCGCCGGAGGGCGCGGGCGCCAGGGCGGGCGAAGGAATGGACGGCATGTTGAACCCGGGTGCCGCGAAGAACGAGGGTGAGCCCCGAGGCACGGAACGGCCTCAGCCGGCGTCGACCAGGATGCGGAGACGCTGCAGGTCCTCCCAGACCGGGCGGATCCAGACCGGGTTGCGAAGGAGCGCCGCCGGATGGTACGTGGGGATCAGCGGGACCCCGTGATAATCGTGCGGTTTCCCTCTCAGGCGCCCCACCGGGATCGTGGTCGCCAGAAGCGTCTGCGCGGCGAAGGTGCCGAAGGCGGCGATCGCCCGGGGTCCCACCAGCTCCACCTGACGGCGCAGGAAGGGGCTGCACGCCTCCACCTCGTCGGGTTGGGGATTCCGGTTCGCCGGGGGCCGGCACTTGAGGACGTTGCAGATGTACACGTCCTCCCGCGCGAAGCCGACCGAAGCGAGCAGCAGGTCGAGCCAGCTTGCCGGCGCGCCCGACGAAGGGGCGGCCCGTGCGGTCCTCCTCGGCGCCGGGCGCCTCCCCCACGACCAGCAACTGGGCCCCCGGGTTCCCCTCCCCGAAGACGACGCTCGAGCGCGACCCTGCGAGGCCGCAGGCGGTGCAGCTCATCGCCCGGCCCCGCAGCTCGTCCAGGCTCCCGAGCCGCACCAGCTCGCCGGCCGGCAACGTCACGGATGCGGGAGCGGGGCGGCCGGAGAGCAGCGAGGCGAGGTCCTCGGGGGCCAGCCGATCCAGGATCAGCTCCGTCTCCCCGAGCTCGGCGCGCTGCCGCAGGTAGCGCCGGAGGAGCTCGGAAGGAGCGGTCATTCGGGAGTGGAGCGCGGGGGAAGCAGTGGCTCGAGCCGATCCAGAATATGGTCGGCGACGGCGCTCTTGGGAAGCAGGGGGAGCTCCTCGACCCCCCCCGAGCGGTCGAGGAGGGTGACCCGGTTGGTTTCGACCTCGAAGCCCGCGCCGGGCTCGGTGGCGACGTTCAGCACCAGCAGGTCGAGCGCCTTTCCTTCGACTTTCTTCCGGGCGTTCTCGAGCGCGTCGTGGGTCTCCAGCGCGAACCCCACCACCACGCAGCCCGGGGGGCGCAGCTCGCGGGTGGAGCGGAGCAGGTCGGGCGTCGCCTCCAGCCGCAGGTCGGGGACGGACGCGCTCCGCTTCTTGATCTTTCCCGCGGCCACCTCGGCGACACGGAAGTCGGCCACCGCCGCGGCCATCACCAGTGCCTCCGCCTCCGGGAGGGCCGCGCGCAAAGCGGCGAGCATCTCCTCGGCAGTCTCGACCTCCACGCGATCGACCCCGGTGGGGGTGGGCAGCACCGACGGCCCGGAGACCAGCGTCACCCTCGCCCCGCGCCTCCAGGCCGCGGCCGCGACCGCGAACCCCATCCGCCCCGAAGAGCGGTTTCCGAGGAAGCGCACCGGGTCGACTGGCTCGCGGGTGGGGCCGGCGGTCACCACCAGGCGGCGCCCGGCGAGCGGCGTATCGTCTTCCAGAGCGCGGCCGGCGCGGTCGAGGATCTCGGCGGGATCGATCAGCCGCCCGGGCCCCTCCCCCTCCCCCCAGGCGAGCGGCCCCTCGGCGGGCCCCGCGATCGCGTACCCGATCGCGGCGAGGCGCTCGAGGTTGGCTCGCGTCTGCGGGTGGGCGTACATCCGGTCGTTCATCGCCGGGCAGAGCACCACCGGAGCCGCGGTCGCCAGGAGGACCGCGGCGAGGAGGTCGTCGGCCATCCCGGCCGCCGCGCGGGCGAGGAAGTTCGCGGTGGCGGGGGCGACCAGCACCAGCTCCGCCTCGCGCGCGAGACGGATGTGCAGCAACGGCTCGCCCTCGGCGTGCATCGGCGAGAAGACGCGGCGCCCGGTGAGTGCCTCGAAGGAGAGAGGCTGCACGAACTCCCGTGCCCCGGCGGAGAGCACGACGTCCACCTCGGCACCCGCCTGGGTGAGGTCCCGCGCCACCTGGATCGCCTTGTAGGCCGCGATGCCGCCGGTGACGCCGAGAAGAACGCGGCGCCCCGGGAACGGGCGCCGCGCGGCACCGACGCGTCCCGTCATGGCCGGCTCAGGACTCCGGCCGGCGGCGCTCGACCAGCGTATAGTCCATCGAGCCGACCGCCACCTCGCGCAGGGCGATGGTGGTGAGCTTCTCGCGCTTCTCGGCGACCGGGACATCCTCCTCGTATTCCACCAGGCCGCGCTGGAACTCGTTCAGCGAGCGCGCATACTTCGCCGCCACCAGGACGCCCAGGTACTTGCTGCCCGTGTGTCTGGCCACGGAGCCGGGGGTGATGACCTTCATCTTCGAGTCCCTCCTTCAAAGCGTGGAATAATCGGAACCGGAGTTCGCCGGCTCCGCATGCCCGTCCACCTCCCGGCGGAGCCGCTGTACCGACTCGTCGAGCGACGGGATGCGACGGGTGCGGTGCGACTCCGCCGTGAGGATCCGCTCCACCGCGTCCGCCGAGCGCTCCACGTCGTGGTTGACGATCACGTAGTCGAACTCGGTCACCGTGCTGATCTCGTCGCGGGCGGCGCGCAGCCGCCGAGTACGGACCGCGGCGTCCTCGCTCCCCCGCCCCGCCAGCCGGCGCGCCAGCTCGGCGCCCGTGGGGGGGAGGACGAAGATCGAGATCGCTTCGGGGACGAGCCGCCGAACCTGCCGCGATCCCTGGACGTCGATATCCAGGAGCAGGAACCGTCCGGCCGCGAGCGCCTCATCGAGGTTCCGCCGCGGCGTCCCGTAGTAGTTGCCGTGCACCCGCGCCCACTCCAGCAGCTCGCCGGCGGCGATCATCCGCCGGAACTCGTTCTCGGAGCGGAAGTGATAGTCGACCCCTTCGCGCTCGAATGCGCGTGGCGGGCGAGTGGTGGCCGAGATCGAGAAGGCGAGGTCGTCGCGGCGAGATCGCAGCGCCTGCGCGATGCTCGTCTTCCCGGCCCCGGAAGGCGCGGCGAAGATCACCGGAAAGGGCGGACTCTCCAGCGACGGCGGGACATCGTTCATTCGACGTTCTCCACCTGCTCCCGAAGCCGCTCGATCTCGTCCTTGATGGCGACCACCCGGTGTCCGATCGGCGCGCTGTTGGCCTTCGAGCCCACGGTGTTCGCCTCCCGGTGCATCTCCTGCACCAGGAAGGCGAGCCGCTTCCCGACCGGCTCCTCGCTCTGGGCGCCCAGCAGGTCGTGGAAGAGCTCGATGTGGGAGCGGAAGCGGACGAGCTCTTCGTTGACGTCGAGGCGCTCCGCCAGGAGGGCGATCTCCTGCGCGATCCGGTTCTCGTCCGCGGCCACGCCGTTCAGCAGCTCGCGGACGGCGAGCTGCAGGCGGTCGCGCTCCGAGACGAGTCGATCGGGGGCCAGATCCTCGATCTCGCGCAGCCCCCGCGAGGATCGCCGCGAGGCGCTCCTCGAGGTCTCGCTGCAGGCGCCGCCCCTCCTCCTCGCGCATCCGTACCGCCTGCGCCGCCGCCCGCGTCACGACGTCGCGGAACTGCTCGGCCGGGAGCTCGGCCTCGCTCTCCCCCGGATCGTCGCGGACGATGATGTCGGTGAAGCGCGAGAGGAGAGAGAGATCCGGGGTGCCGGTCACGCCGAAGCGGTCGCGGAGCGACTCGAAGAGCGCCAGATAGGCCCCCACGCGCTCCTCGTCGAGACGGTAGCCGGCGAAGGAGCCCTCGGCGGGTCTCGCGCTCGAGGCGCACGGTGCAGTTGATGTGGCCGCGAGTGAACGAGCCGCGCAGCCAATCGCGGATCTCCGTCTCCCAGCGCGCCAGCGAGGCCGGAAGCCGGGTGTTCACGTTCAGGTACCGATGGTTGACCGTGCGCAGCTCGACGCGCAGCCGCCCTCCGG
>CBDCDN010000037.1:0-96057 GCA_965215255.1 Longimicrobiaceae bacterium
AGGGGGAGCGGTACGACGCCGCGCGCTTCCGCGCGGACCTCGACCTCCTGGACCGCTCGCTGCGCGAGAGCGGCTTCGCGGAGGTGGCGGAGAAACGGACGGCTGCGCCGGCTGCGGGTCCTCGCGGCGGCCTTCGGCTTCCACCTGGCCGCGCTCGACGTGCGGCAGCACAGCCGCGTGCAACGAGGCGGCGGTCGCCGAGATCCTGCGCCTGGCGGGAGTCGAGGAGGACTACGCCGCGCTCTCCGAGGAGGAGCGGCTGCAAGTGCTGGCGGCGGAGCTGCGGAATCCCCGCCCGCTCCTCCCGCGCGACGCGGAGCTCCCCGAGACGGCCGCGCGGGCGATGGAGACCTTCGCGGTCGTCGGCGAGGCGCTGCGCGCCGAGCCGGAGTCGGTGGGGAGCTTCGTCGTCAGCATGACGCATTCGGTGAGCGACCTGCTGGAGCCGATGCTGCTGGCGAAGGAGGCGGGGGTATGGAGCACGGCGCAGGGGGGCGCGCCGCTCGACTTCGTCCCTCTCTTCGAGACCATCGAGGACCTGGACGCCTCGGCGGAGCGGATGCGGGCGCTCTTCTCGCACCCCGTCTACCGCGCCCATCTCCGCGGTCGCGGCGACTTCCAGGAGATCATGCTGGGCTACTCGGACAGCAACAAGGACGGGGGGTACTGGATGGCCAACTGGGCGCTTCACCGCGCCCAGCGGGGCCTGGGGGAGGCCTGCCGGGAGCGCTCCCTCGACTTCCGTCTCTTCCACGGCCGCGGCGGCACGGTGGGGCGGGGCGGCGGGCGGGCGAATCAGGCGATCCTGGCGATGCCCCCGGTGGCGAACAACGGGCGCATCCGGGTCACCGAGCAGGGGGAGGTGATCTCCTTCCGCTACGCCCTCCCTGACATCGCGCGGCGGCATCTGGAGCAGATCGTGAGCGCCACCCTGCGCGCCACCGCTCTCGAGGTAGGCCCTGTGGAGACCGGTGGCGGCCCCGAGGGGGACGCGCTGATGGACGAGGTGGCGCGCGGCTCGATGGAGGCGTACCGGGGATTGATCGACGCCCCGGGGCTCTGGGAGTGGTACATTGCCGCGACGCCGATCGAATACATCAGCCGCCTCCCGATCGCGTCGAGGCCGGTGTCGCGCCAGGCGGCGCGGGAGGTGGACTTCGAAGGCCTGCGCGCCATCCCCTGGGTCTTCGCGTGGACGCAGGCGCGCTACCTCGTTCCCGGCTGGTACGGGGTGGGGGCGGGGCTGCAGCGGGTGCTGGAGCGACCGGGGGTGGAGGAGACGCTGCGCAGGCTCATGGGCGGCTGGCCCTTCCTGCGCGCGGTGGTCAACAATGCGCAGCGGGAGATGGCGCGGGCGCGCCTCCCTCTCTCTCGTCACTACGCGCGGCTGGCGGAGGCGGCCGCCGGGGAGCGCGGCTACCACGCCGAGATCGCCGAGGATTTCGTGCGGGCGCGCGCCGCCCTTCTCCGCGTCAGCGGCCAGCAGGAGCTGCTCGACGACAGCCCGGTGATCCGCAGGTCGATCGAGCTGCGCAACCCGTACACGGACGTGCTGAACCTCCTGCAGGTGGAGCTGATCCGCCGCGACCGCGGGGCAGGCGCTGAGGGCCGTGGCCCCCGGGACCCCCTCCGGCAGGCGCTCTTCCTCAGCATCAACGGGATCGCCGCCGCGATGCAGAGCACGGGATGAACGTGGAAGGTGCTACGTACTGCGTGCTACCTGCGTGATCCCTCGCTGCGTGCCGTCAGACTCGAGGAAGGTTCGGTGCCTGGTCGCCGTCGGCTCGCCGGCGCGCCCCTGCGCTCGCTCGGCGAAGCGGCCCGTAGAAAACTCGGGCAGCCACGGGATGACCCGCGGCTCGGGAGAATCCGGGGGCCGCGCTTCGCACCCCCCACTCCGCACCGTGCGCTCCGGCGGTTTCGCTTCCGCGTGTGACGATCTTGAGACGGGTCCTCGCGTATATTCGTTCGGGGCCGCGCGACGAAACACGGCCTCTCGCGCCCCCGGCCTGTCCGGACTCCGCGGCCAGCCGGTGCGCCGTTCTTCTTCCCTTCGACCAACGGGGCGCGCCATGGATGCCATGCACAGCTTTCGAAACCGCCTGCGCGAGTCCTTGGAGCGCAGGGCGATGTCCCAGACCGAGCTCGCCCGCCAGTTGGGCGTACGGGTCGCCACGGTGAACGAGTGGCTGAACCGCGGCACCATGCCGAGCGGTCCGATCATGCTCCGCCTTCCGGGAATCCTCTCGCTGGACGGCCACTGGCTGCTCACGGGGGAGCGGCGGACCGCGGCCGGCGTCGAGCCGCTCCCGGAGGAACGGCGCGAGCGGATCTCGGCCCTTCTGGAAGAGGTGCTTCGCCTCCTGAACGCAGACTCCGATGGGACCTCCGCCACGGCGAACGGCGAGGTGGGGCGGATCAGGACACCACGCGCAGATGAGAGGCTCGCTCTTTCAGCGGTCGATCAGCACCGGCGGACGCGGGAGCAGGAGGAGCAGAACCTGAGGCGGCGGACGAGCGGGTGAGCCGGAGCTCCGAAGTCACTGCCGGAGGGAGCCGGCTCGCGGCGATCTCGCGGTAGAGCGCGACCACCGCGGGACGCTCCAAGCTCCAGAGCAGCAGGTCCCCCGCGTCGGCCCCGATGTCGGGCACCGGGCGCGTCAGCTCCAGCACCGACGGGGGGAGTGACGACGCGGCGGCCTCCTCGGAGCTCGCAGGGCCGAGCATCAGCGCCATCCCCACCGCCCCGCCCCCCGGCAGCGGAGCGCCGGAGAGGTGCACGCGAACCCCGCCGGCGACCAGCTCCGCCGCGAGCGGCTCGCGCAGCACCCGCGAGGCGAAAGTCAGGATCGCCGTCTCCCCGCGATACGCTTCCCACACGCTGAGCCCCGCCCGCACTCCGCCCCAGGTCTCCGGTCCCCCGCGCCCCTCGTGCACGAGCAGCATCCCGTCCGCATCCAGCGACCAGATCACCCACTCCAGCGGCAGGGCCGGGAGGGCGCGGCGCAGCGACGCCAGCACCAGAGAGATCGACATGGTCCCGCCAGCGGGGAGAGAGGAAGGGCGAACCGCTCGGAGCGGAGCTGTGGCCGCCGGGAGACGGGGCCAGCCGCCCGCTCCCGCCTCCTCCCTGGTTTCGGCCTCTTCCCGTCTTTTCTTCAATCACCCCGCCGCCGCCGCGCGGGACGGGTTGGGCGGTGGCGGATCCGATCGCGCGGGAGCCGGTGAAGGGAACGGAGGGCGGCTTCGAGGCTAGCGGACCCCCGCGGCCGCGAACTCCCGGCAGGCCTCCGCGAAGGCCCAGAAGAGCCGGCGGTCGGGGTTGCGCCGGTCTTCCTCCAGCTCCCGCCTCGCCACGCTCGGGGTGCCACTGGACGCCGAAGACCCACGGGTACTCGGGTGCCTCCACCGCCTCGACCAGGCCGTCCTCCGCCCAGCCGCGCGCGCGCAGCGCCGGGGCCAGCTCCTTCACCCCCTGGTGATGGAAGGAGTTGATGTGCAGGTCGGTGCTCCCGAAGATCTCCGCCAGACGGGACCCTTCCTCCACCCGCGCGTGGTGCCAGCGCGCATCGATCGCCGCCTTCTGCTGGTGGAGGAGGTCACCCGCCAGCTGGGAGGGGAGGTCCTGGTAGAGCGTCCCCCCCAGTGCCACGTTCAGGAGCTGCATTCCGCGGCAGATGGCGAGCACGGGGATGCGCCGCTCGAGGGTGGACCGGAGAAGGTCCAGCTCCATCTCGTCGCGGGCGAAGTCGACGGTCCCCAGGCGGGGGTGAGGCTCCTCGCCGTACCGCGAGGGCGCTACGTCCTCCCCTCCGGTGAGCACTAGCCCGTGCGCCAGGTCGAGAAGCCGCCGTCGCGACTCGGCCGTATGCGCCGGGGTCACCAGCATCCCCGTAGCCCCTGGCTGCTCGATGGCGAGCAGGTAGGGGGAGCCGAGCAGCACGTACTGTGTCCGGTACCTCTCCGAATCGGTGCCGGTGGTCGCGAGGATCAGCGGTCGCATCGCTCCTCCTTGGAAATCCGTCGTTCGGGCAACGCGTCCGGGCCCTGCGATTCGCGTGCCCGCGCGCGCTCCCCGCCTCGGCACCCGAACTTGACCGGAGCGATCATTCCCGGGGCCTACGCGACATTTCCCCTTCGCCCCGGCGAGCGTAACCTCTCTCCAGGCGCAGCGAGGAACAGGCCCCGCCCGCCCCGTCCCTTCCGTCCTCCGGAGGATCCCATGTCCAGGCTCCGTCGTCCCCTCTCGGTGGTCCTGACCGTCGCCCTCGCCGGCTTCTGGCTCGCCACCTCCACCACTCCCGTCGCCGCGAAGCCCGTCGTGACCAGCTCCGCCGCCGCCGTTCCCGGGCTGATGCTCATGGCGGACGACTGGACCTGGACCGCCTTCGGCGGCGCCGTCTACGGCGGGGCCGCGGGCGGCGCGGTGCGAGGAGCGTACACCATGATGGTGGCCGGTCCCGTGGCCGCCTTCGCGGCGGGGGGCACGGGGGCCCTCACGGGTGGTCTCGTGGGTGCGGTCGCCTATGCCGCTAGCTACGCCTGGGGGCGGGCGGTCGGCGGTGACGACGGCCGGTTCGCCCTGCAGGGCGCCAACGCCGACCTGCTGCTCAACTGAGCCGGGTGGCGGCGTCCGCCCGCCCGCGCGCGGGCGGACGCCGTCCTCCCTCCCACCATACCCTCCCATGAGAGTTCCCCGAGTCTTCCTCGTCTCCTTCGACGCTGCCGTGCGGGTCGGCACGCTGGGCTGGCTGGCGGCGCACTTCGCCCTCACGCTGCTCTTCAACCTGCCGGTGAATCCGTTGAAGCTCCGCCTGCAGCCGTTGCTGGACCGCACCATCGGGGCGTACTTCCATCAGAACTGGAGCCTCTTCGCCCCGAATCCGATCGCGCAGGACGAGGCGCTCCTGGCGCGGCCGCTGACGCGCGCGGAGGCGGAGCGCGCCGCGGCGGGGCTTCCGACGACCGGATGGTACGACCTCACCACGCCGCTGTGGGAGGGCTTCCACCGCAACCGCTTCTCCGCTTACGACCGGCTCGCCCGCCCGCAGGCCAATCTCGTGCGCTACTACCTCGGCGGGAGCCCCGCCCTCGCCCCCTGGGCGACGGCGTGCGAGCGGGGGGAGGCCGAGGCCTGCGAGGTGCTCGGCGGGAGGGTCGAGGAGGTCCGCGCGTATGCCCGGCGCCGGCTCGGCACCGTCGCCTCCGCGTTCGCCAACGAGCCGACCGGCTCCTTCGCGGGCGCCTCCTACGTCGCGTTGCGGGTGCGCGAGAGGACGGCGGTGCCCTGGTCCGAGCGGCGCTCCGGGAAGCGGGCGGTGCGGGACCTCGACCTCGGCGTCTTCCCGATCGACCGATCCGTGGTGCCCAGCGGGCTCTTCGCCGCCCGGAGGCTCCCGTGAGTGAGATCCGCCGTGCCTACGCCTGGCTCGCCGAGGAGCCGCGGCACCTCGTCGGCGTCCGTGTGCTGCAGACGGCGATCGGCGTGATGCTCCTCATCCGGGTGTTCACAGAGGGTCCCTTCCGCGCCCATCTCTGGGGGCCGCACGGGCTGGCGGGGCCGCCGGCGGCGGATCCCCGGGGGCCGTTCGAGGCGTTGATCTCGCTCGCCTTCGCCAGCGGGTCCGGGACGCTCGCCGTGCTCGTCGTGCTGGGCACGGGGGCGCTCGCCCTCGTCCTGGGAGTGCGGACGCGTGCGGCCACGGCCGCGGCGCTCGTCACCTTCTCCATGATCGAATTCCGCCTCCCCGAGCTCGGGGACGGGGGCGACAACGTCGTCCGTCTCGCGCTCCTCTACATGCTCTTCCTCCTCCCGGCGGGGGCGCGGCCCGCCCGCGGAGGCCTGGCCGTCTGGATCCACAACGTGGCCGTGCTGGCCCTGGCCCTCCAGCTCGTGGTGCTCTATGCCACCTCCGGGTGGATGAAGGCCTTCGGCGAGCGGTGGCACGCGGGGACGGCGATGTATTACATCAGCCAGGTGGAGTGGTTCTCGCTCCCATCGCTGCGCCCGCTCTTCCATGACCCCCTCGTCACCACGGTGTCCACCTACCTGCCGATGGCCTACCAGGTGCTGTTCGGCGTGGCGATCCTCTCGCCGCTCAAGCTTCCCTGGCTGTTGCTCGGCGTGGGTTTCCACGTGGGGGTGGCGGTGTTCATGGGGCTGGTGACCTTCTCGACCGCGATGATCGGCATGGAGCTGATGCTGATCTCCGACCCCGAGTACGCGCGGCTCGGCGGGTGGCTGCGGGCGCTGCCCCGGCGGATCGCCCGTCCGCGCGCGGGAGCCTCCGGGCCCCGCCTCCGGGTGTTCATCGACGGGTTCTGCCCGGTCTGCGTCTCCGCGGGCGAGCGCCTCCGGCGGGTCGACCGGAACGATGCTTTGGAGATCGTCTCCTTTCGCCACGGCGACCTCCACCTCGAGCACGGAATCCCGCTGGCGGCTCTCGAGGAGCGGATGCACGTCGTCGACCTGTGCTCGGGGAAGGTCGTCGCGGGCTTCTCGGCGATGCGCTCCCTGGCGGGGGTCCTCCCGCCGCTCCGGCCCCTCCGCCCCCTGCTGGCCCTCGCGGCGGCTGCCGGCCTGGGGGAGCGGGCGTACCGGGCGCTCGCCCGCCGCCGCACGATCGTGCCGGATCCGCGCGCCTGCCGCGACGGCTGCGAGATTCCCTCCTCTCTCCCCTCCAGCGCGGAGAGCGCCTGATGTCGGGAATCTCCCTGCGGGACGTGTCCTTCCGCTACGCGACCGGCGCACCGGTTCTGGCGGGGCTGACGCTGGAGGCGCCCGCGGGCTCCACGCTCGGCCTCCTGGGCGACAACGGGGCCGGCAAGACGACCACTTTCCGGCTCCTCGCCGGGCTCCTCCGCCCCGACGGGGGAGAGATCGAGATAGCGGGTGTCGCGGTCGCGGCCGAGCCGGAGCGGGTCCGGCGCCTCAGCGCCTACGTGCCCGACGAGCCCCTCCTCTACCCGTCGCTCAGCGCCCTGGAGAACCTCAACCTCTTCGGGCTGCTCTGGGGCGTACCGTCGGAGCGCATCCGGGAGCGCGCCGAACGCCTGCTGCGCGAGGTCGGCCTCTGGGACGTGCGCCACCAGTGGGTGAAGGGCTACTCGCGCGGGATGCGCCAGAAGCTCTCCATCTGCGCCGGGCTGCTCCACGAGCCCCGCGTGGTCCTGATGGACGAGCCGTTCAACGGCCTCGACGTCTCCGCTTCGCTCTGGGCGCGGCGGCTCCTCCGCGATTTCGTCGAGGGCGGCGGGTGCGTCGTCTTCACCAGCCACACTCCCGAGCTGGTGGAGTCGTTCGCGGATCGGATCGCCATCCTCCATCGCGGGACGATCGCCTTCGCCGGCGACCGCGAGGCGGTCCGGCGCGAGGGAGGAATCGTCGCGGTCTACCAGCGGGTGCATGGGGCGCGGGGCCGGTCGTCATGCTGAGGACGGTCCACCTCCTCTCGCTGGAGCTTCGGTCGCGCCTGCGCGAGCGGATGCCGCGCAGCGTGTGGCGGGCGGGCTTCGGTGGGCGGATTCCTCCTGGTCGTGGGCGGTGCCACCGCGGGCGCCCTTCTCTCTCCGCTTCCCGCGGCCCCGCCATCGCCGTCCGCCCTCCCGGGACTGGTGGCGGCGAACTTCGTGCTCTCCCTGGGGCTGGCGCTCAGCGCGGGCGTCGCCGTTCTCCAGGAGCCGGCAGGGGCGAACCTTCACCGCCTCGCGCCGATCTCTCCGCTCCGCGGGATCCTGCTCCGAGTCGCCCCGGTGATCGCGCTGGCGATCGTCCCGCTGTTCGTGCTCTTCTGGCCCTTTGTGGTGCTGATGCTGAGACGGGCCCCCGGCTTGGCGGGGGCGCTGGCGCTGGCCGGGGCACTCGCGCTCGCCTGGGCCGTGCTCCTCTCGCTCGGGCTGCTGTCCGAGCTGGCGCGCTGGCGCGGCATGCGCCAGGCGACGCTCATCGGCAAGGGCGTCGCGGGCGCGCTCCTCGTCGGGTGGCTGGTGGGGGGGAGGCGGCTCTTCGATCTCCGGATCTCCTCGCCCGCGGCCACCCTGATCCTCGTCGCTTCCGCGGCGCTGCTCGCGCCGGCGGCTCATCGAGTCTCGCGCCTCCTCGGGGACACCCTCTCGGCGCCAGATCCCGTCGCGGTGAGCCCGACGCCGAGGTGGGGCCGCCCAGGATGGTGGAGGATGCTCGCGCGGACTCCGGCGCCTTGGGCGCTCGGCGGCATGCTCCCCGCGCTCGTGGTCCTTTCGCTGATCGATCTCCCGCTCCGGGGTGGGGTGCTCGCGGTGTTGCTGGTCCTGATCGCCCTCACGCCCCTGCACTACCTCCTGGAGCCGGAGCACGCCGTCCCGGAGCGCCTGCGCCTGGCGACCGCGCGCGCCACCATCGTCCGCTCCCTCATGATCACCGTCGGACTCCCCGTCGAGATGAGCGTGGCCGCCCTCGCCCTCGCTTTCGGCTGGGGAGCGTGGAGCTGGGTGCTGCTGGTCGTCCTCCTGGCGGGGGCAATCCAGCTCTCCGTGTTGATCCCCCGCTCCTTCCTCCGCCGGGCCGTCCAGTGGCTCCTGACCGGGGCCGCGATGCTGGGGGCGGTGCTCGGCTGAACGCCTCTCCCCCGACCGCCCGTATCCGTCCCTCAAAGCTGGAGGTCTCCCAATGCAAGCCTTCGCCGTGCTCCCGCTCCCCCGCCGGATCCTCGCCGCCATCGTCTCTCCGGGCGAGCTCTTCGCGACTTTCACGGAGCGGACCCCCTGGTTCGATGCGCTGCTCATCAGCATCGCCGGGGCCACCGCCGCCTTCCTCTTCCTTCCTCACGAGCTCTTCGTCGAGGCTGCGCACGCGGCGTTCGCGTCCTCGTCGCCGCAGTCCGCGCTGCCCGACGGCACCGATTCCGTCGTCCGGAACGCGCGGGTCTGGATGATCGTTGGCTCTTCCGTCGGCCTCGTCGGGATGAGCCTCGGCCTCGCCGGGATCCTGACCCTGATCTTCAGCCGGATCCTCGACGGTACGGGCCGGTTCGGCCAGTACCTCGCGGTCACTGCGCACGCGGGCCTCATCCTGGCTCTGGGGATGCTTCTCACCGCCCCGGTGCAGGCCATCCGGGGGGATCTCTCGATCCAACTCTCGCTCGCCCTCCTCGCCCCTTTCCTCGAGGACGGAGTGCTCTACGCCTTCCTGCAGTCGCTGAACGTCTTCAACCTCTGGATGCTGGTCGTGCTCGCGCTCGGCGTGAGCATCGTGGACCGCCGCCGCTCCTGGTTCGGCGCGGGCTCCGTCCTGATGGGCCTTTACCTGGCGTTCGCCCTCACCGGCGCATTCCTGCGGGGGTGAGCGTTCTCTCGGCGCGTCCTCGAGAGGCTGAGGCGAGGCGGGTCGGATGCGCTCACGCATGCCGTGCTGTCACGGTCAGGGCCGGAGAGTGCTCGCACCGTGCCCCGGACTCGTTCTCCGGCGGTCGTTGAGCCCCGGCAGATTTCCGGCCTCGAAGCGCCAGATCCACTCACGTGCCGTGACCTCGTTGTGCTCGGAGGCGCGGGAGATCTCCGGCACCGCTCCGAGATGGGAGCGATTCGGGCCTACCGGGTGCGTGCGGAACCGCAACGAGCTTCTACTTGTCTAAACCCCCGCCGCCCGGAAGGCGGCGTCCACGATCGCGCGGGCCTCGTCCTGGATGCGCCGCAGGTGGTCGGGACCCTCAAAGCTCTCCGCGTAGATCTTGTAGATGTCCTCGGTCCCCGAGGGGCGCGCGGCGAACCAGCCGTTGCGCGTCACCACCTTGAGCCCGCCGATCGGCGGGCCGTTCCCCGGCGCGCGGGTGAGCTTCGCGACGATCGGGTCTCCGGCGAGCGCGTCCGCGCTCACCAGGTCGGGGGAGAGCTCCTTGAGCGCGGCCTTCTGCGGTCCGCTCGCGGGGGCGTCGATCCGCTCGTAGAGGGGACTGCCGAAGAGCCCCTCCAGTTCGCGGTAGTGCTCCCCAGGGTCGCGGCCGGTGCGCGCGGTGATCTCCGCCGCCAGCAGGTCGAGGATGATCCCGTCCTTGTCGGTCGTCCAGACGGTGCCGTCGCGGCGCAGGAACGAGGCCCCCGCGCTCTCCTCGCCGCCGAAGCCGAGAGAGCCGTCCAGCAGGCCGTCCACGAACCACTTGAAGCCGACCGGAACCTCCCGGAGCTTTCGCCCCAGTCGCTCCGCCACCCGGTCGATCATCGAGCTGGAGACCAGCGTCTTCCCCACCGCCGCCGCCTCACCCCATCCCGGGCGGTTTCGGAAGAGGTACCAGACGGCGACCGCCAGATAATGATTGGGGTTCAGCAGCCCGGTGCTCGGTGCCACGATCCCGTGCCGGTCGGCGTCCGGGTCGTTCCCGAAGGCGACGTCGAACTCGTCCTTCAGCCCGATCAGCCCCGCCATCGCGTAGGGCGAAGAGCAGTCCATCCGGATCTTCCCATCGCGGTCCACGGTCATGAAGGAGAAGGTCGGGTCCACCACGGGGTTGACCACTTCCAGGTCGAGCCCGTACTCCTCCACGATCGGAGCCCAGTAGCCGACCGAGGCGCCGCCCATCGGGTCCACGGCGATCCGGAGCCCGGAGCCGGCGATCGCCTCCATGTCCACCACCCCCGCCAGGTCGCGCACGTAGGGGCTCACGAAGTCGTGGCGCTCGACACCGGCGGCGCGCAGGGCTCGCTCGTACGGCATCCGCCGCACCCCGCCCGATGCGTTGCGAAGCAGCTCGTTGGCGCGCGCCTCGATCGCCTGCGTGACAGAGGTATCCGCCGGTCCACCGCTCGGCGGATTGTACTTGTAGCCGCCGTCCTCGGGAGGGTTGTGGGAGGGGGTGATCACCACGCCGTCGGCCAGCCCGGACGAGCGGCCGCGGTTGTGCGAGAGGATCGCGTGCGATACGACCGGAGTGGGGGTGTACCCGAGCTCCCGGTCGATCCTCACCGAGACTCCGTGAGCCGCGAAAACCTCCAGCGCCGTGGCGCGGGCGGGCTCGGAGAGCGCGTGCGTGTCCATCCCCACGAAAAGGGGTCCGGAGATCCCTGCCGACCGCCGATACTCGCAGACGGCCTGCGAGATGGCCAGGATGTGCGGCTCGTTGAAGCCGTTCCGGAGGGACGATCCCCGGTGGCCGGAGGTCCCGAACTCGACCCGCTGCCCGGGCGCGTCAGGGTCGGGACGGTGGGTATAGTATGCCGAGACGAGCCGGGGCACGTCGACCAGCAGGTCGCGCGGGGCCGGCTGGCCGGCCAGCGGGTGTGACGGCATGGCGGCGGTCCGATGGAGTGGGAGGCGGGCCGGCGCTCGGCCCGGCGAGAACGCCTTCAGCCGCTGCAAGGCAGGGGCCGGGGAACGCGCAGGGTGCCGCCGAGGTTACCTGCCGTTCATCCGGATATACTGCTGAAAGAGACGTTGACAGCCTATCCCGCTCCGTCTATACTTGGTTCGCGCCCTGGCGCCGCGGCGATTTGCAGCGATTGCTCCGCGTTAGAAATGTGCTAAACCGCGTGGGGGGGGGTCCCTCGCAGCGGCTTGCGAGGGACCCCCTTCGCCGTCTCGACGCCCCCGGCGAGCCTCGCCCGTGCCTTCCCCATCGCATTCGTCCAGGAGACCCATGAGCACCCTCGAGATCTCGGCCGCCCCGCTGGCGGCGACCGCCGCCTACACCTTCACCTCCGAGTCCGTCTCCGAGGGGCACCCGGACAAGGTCTGCGACTATATCGCGGACTCGATCCTGGACGCGCACATGGAGCAGGACCCCGGCAGCCGCGTCGCGTGCGAGGTGCTCTGCAAGGAGAACCGAGTGGTGCTCGCCGGCGAGATCACCTCCGACGCGCGTGTGGACTTCCACGCGCTGGTCCGCCGCGCGGTGGAGGAGATCGGCTACGTCGACGCCGACCAGCCCTTCCGGCCCGACGCCATCGAGCTGTACTCCTTCCTGACCAAGCAGGCGCAGGAGATCTCGCAGGGGGTGACGGCGACGACGAGCCTCGCCGGAGAGCAGGGCGCGGGCGACCAGGGGATCATGTTCGGCTACGCCACGGACGAGACGCCGGAGCTCATGCCCCTCCCCATCCTGCTGTCGCATCGGCTGGCGGCCGCTCTGGCGGCGCACCGCAAGCGCGGCACGGTGCGCTGGCTGCGCCCCGACTCGAAGACGCAGGTCTCGGTGCTGTACGACGGGAATCGGCCCGTGAAGGTGACGGACGTGCTGGTCTCGACACAGCACGCGCAGGAGGTGGACCGGGAGGCGATCCGCGGCTTCGTGGCGACGGTCCTCGTCCCCGAGGCGCTCGGCGGGTGGTATCACGACGACATCCGCACCCTGGTGAATCCCACCGGCTCTTTCGTGCAGGGCGGCCCCTCGGCCGACGCCGGGGTGACGGGCCGGAAGATCATCGTGGATACGTACGGCGGGATGGGGCGGCACGGCGGCGGCGCCTTCTCGGGAAAGGATCCCTCGAAGGTGGACCGTAGCGGCGCCTACTTCTGCCGCTTCGTGGCGCGACAGGTGGTGAAGGCGGGGATCGCGACTCGGGCGGAGGTGCAGGTGGCGTACGCGATCGGAATGGCGCAGCCCGTCTCGGTGAAGGTGGACACCTTCGGCACCGGCCACCCGGGGGAGGCGGCGGAGTTCGTGCGGCGCTTCGACTTCCGCCCCGGCGCGATCATCGAACGGCTGCGGCTGCTGCGGCCCATCTACCGCGCCACCACCAACTACGGCCACTTCGGCAAGGCCGAGCTCCCCTGGGAGGAGTAACCCCGGTGAAACCAAGAGAAAGGGTTGCGCGTAGAGAGGAACGCGCCGCCCTCCGTTCCTCCTGGCCGGGATCAGAATCATGGAATCGACCGCCGGACGAAGCCGCCGCGTACTGCTGCGGGACTTCCTGATCTTTCAGCTCAAGCTGGTGCTGGACAGCCTCAAGGACCTGTTCCTCCTGCAGATTTCCGTCGTGGCGGTCGTCTTCGATCTGCTCTTCGGGCGCCGCGGTCGGCCTCTCCTCTTCTACGACGTCCTGCGGCTCAGCGAGCGGTTCGACCTCTGGCTCAACCTCCACGGCGCCGCCGAAGAAGCGGGGGGCGCCGACGACGGCCTCTTCGGCGCCAGCGACTCCGGGGCCGACTCGCTGGTCGGAAAGCTGGAGCAGATCGTCACCGGCAAGGTGGAGGATAGGCGCCGCCCGGCTTCTTCCTGACCGGGCGCCGAATTCAGTTCAGCTCCGGTCCACCAGCGCGGCTTCCTGCGTGTGCTCCACGCCGTCGTAGCCCAGCACCACCGGCTCGTCGTCGACAAAGGTCTCGAGGTTCACGGGGCGCTTCCAGAGGCGCTGCAGGTTCTCTAGCGTCTCGCGCGCCTGGTCGAGCTTGAGCGGCACGCCCCCGTAGCGGTGTACCAGCAGCAGCTCCCCCCGGTTGAGGAAGTTGGCGTCCACCACCTCGATGGTGGGCTGGCCGAAGTTGGTCAGCATGAAGAGAAGCTTTTCCTTGACCGCGAGAAAGTCGCGGGTATCGATCACGTACTGGCCGCTGCGCCGATCGTACTCGAAGGTGAAGAGGCCGTACCGCCGCACGAACTCCGGGGTGAGAAACTCGTCGATGAAGGTCACGTCGTTGTAGTGGCGGCGGATCTCGAAGATCTTCTCCCGCCCCTTCATGGCCCCCGTATCCCAGCCCTTCCTGGCCGCGAAGTTGTCGCACCCGTCCCAGTCCGGCCCGTGGTGCCCCTTGTCCCAGCGCTCCTCGACGTCCCGCCAGAGCTCGATCCCCACCTTATAGGGGTTGAGGCGCCCGGGTCCGGTGGCCATGGTGCCCGAATGGTGGTCGGCGTAGTCGATCAGCTCCGAGCCGCTCAGGAGCCGCTCCGTCATCAGCTTCGAGTGCCAGAAGCTGGCCCACCCTTCGTTCATGATCTTGGTGCGCCCCTGCGGCGCGAAATAGTAGGCCTCTTCGCGCACGATCCCCAGCACGTCGCGCTCCCAGTTGCGCAGCGGCGCGTGCTCCAGCAGGAAGAGCATCACGTCGCGCTCCGGACGCGAGGGGAAGCTCTCCTCCACCCGCCGCGTCCGCTCCTCCAGCCGCTTCCGCTCCGCCTCCAGCAGCTCCGGGGGGTTGATGAAGGCATCCATGTACCCCTTGGCGCGCAGCTTCCGCGGCGCCGTCTCCGCCCTCTCGTCCTCCTCGCTCCCGGCGACCTCCAGCGGGGGGCGGTGCGGGCGCGGAGCGTTGTAGTCGATCAGGTTCTCCAGTGAGAGGCAGCGGTCGAGGAGCCCCTCCACCGCCTCCACCCCGTGCCGCTCCATGTAGCGGCGCACCCGGGTGGAGTGGTTCGCCATCTCGTCCAGCATCTTCCGGTTGGTGCCGGCGAACATGAAGTTGTGCTTGAAGAAGTCGCCGTGCCCGCACACGTGCGCCATCACCAGCTTCTGGTCCACGAAGTGGTTGGCCGCCAGCAGGTAGGCGTAGGTGGGATCGTTGTTGATCACCATCTCGTAGATCTTCGACAGACCGTACGCGTAGGAGCGCGACAGCTCCGCGTACTCCATTCCGAAGCGCCAGTGAGGATAGCGGGCGGGGTAGCCTCCGAAGGCGGCCACCTCGTTGATCTCCTCCCAATCCAGCACCTCGTAGATGATCTCGAAGAAGTCGAGGTCGAAGGAGCGGGCGTGGCCCTCGATCTCCTGCTGCAGCGCGCGCAGCTCGGGCGAAAGCGGAAGGGGCATGGGCCTACCTCCCCTTTCCCAGGAACTCTTTGATGGAGCCGAGGATCGCGTCGCGGTCGGAGATGCGGGAGAGGACCAGGTTGTCGGCTTGGACGTGGTCCTGCAGGGCGCCGAAGAAGGCGCCGCTCCCGGCCCGGCTCTCCACCTGTCCGTAGCCGAAGAGGTTGGCGCCGGGCAGGAGCCGCTCCCGCAGCAGCTTGAAGCAGCGCTCGTTGTCTCCGCTCCCGAGGTTGTCGCCGTCGGAGAAGTGAAAGAAGTAGAGATTCCAGTCCTCCGCCGGGTACTCCAGGTCGGCGATGCGCTGCGCCAGCTCGTAGGCGCTGGAGATCTTGGTGCCGCCCGACTCCCGGGTGGTGAAGAAGGTGTCGCGGTCCACCTCGCGCGCGGCGGCGTCGTGGATGACGTAGCGGCTCCGCACGCCGTCGTAGTGCGAGCGGATCCAGTTGTCGATCCAGAACGACTCGATCCGCACGATCTCCTTCTGCTCGTTGGCCATGGAGCCCGAGACGTCCATCAGGTAGAAGATCACCGCGTTGGCCACGGGGATCTTCCGGTCGCGCCAGGAGCGGTAGCGCATGTCCTCGCGAACGGGCACCACCAGCGGGTGCCGGGGGTCGTAGGTGCCGCTGGAGACCTGCCGCTTGAGCGCCTCTCGATAGGTGCGCTTGAAGGAGCGCAGCGTTTCGGGGCCGATGCGGCGGATTCCGGTGTAGCGTCCCTTCACGGCGGTGAGCGAGTCCGCCCCCCGAGGCTGGATGCGCGGCAGCTCCAGCGTCTCCCCGAGGAGCTGCGTGATCTCCTCGATGCTGAGCTCCACCTCGCGGATGTGGTGCCCCGGCTCCTCGCCCGCGCCGTTCCCCGTCCCGTCTCCGGGATGGTCGCCCAGCGGCGTCCCCGCTTCGCCCGGCCCCTGGCCGACCCCGCCCTGCTCCTTGCTCCCGTAGCGGAAGCGCGGCAGGTCGATCTGCGGCAGCGGGATCGAGACGATCTCCTTTCCCCGCTTGCCGATCAGCTCGCCGCGGGTGATGTGCCGCTTCAGGTCCTGCTTGATCCTTCCGCGGACGATGTCTTCGAACCGCTTTCGGTCCCTCTCGATTCGTTTGACCATAGAGCTATCGGCTATCAGCTGTCAGTTACCGGCTTCCCTGCGTGGGCGTGGGGGCGGGAGGGGGGGCGAGCGCCAGGGCGACCTGCCCGATTCCGAAGAGGATCAGCACGCCCAGCAAGATGCGGCGTTGCCAGGGCTTGATCCGGTCTCCCACCCGCACGGGTACGGGGCTCTGCGCCGCGGCCGTCCAGCGCCGGCCGCCCGACTCCTGCAGCAGCAGCGTCATGTCCGCCAGGCACTTCGCGCAGAAGCGCGAGGGCGGGTTGACCTGCCAGCAGTGGGGACAGATGACGAAATCCTCCCCACCGACTTCCGTTGGTCGTGCCATTCTGAAGTTCTCCTCCGTTGCTCCGTATCCGCCAGCGGCCATCCGTGATCAGCGACACCGGGCCGGAGCTGATCGCCGATCGCTCCCTATGCCACATCGCCCCGCGCGAAGATGCTGGCGACGAAGTTGAGCACGTCGGTCGCGCACAGGTCGCAGTACCCGTGCTCCGTGATGAGCCGGTTCTTCACCACGTCGATCTTCTCCTGGGCGGACCGGTCGACCACGTTCGAGACCAGGCTGGTGAGCTTGATCGAATCCTTCTGGTCCTCGAAGAGCTTCAGCTCCAGCGCCTTCTGCAGCCGCTCGTTGGTGTTGTAGAGGAATTTCTTCTCGTCGATGGCCAGCGCCCCGATGTAGTTCATGATCTCGCGTCGGAAGTCGTCCTTGCGGCTCTCGGGGATGTTGATCTTCTCCTCGATGGAGCGCATCAGCCGCTCGTCGGGCTCCTCGTACTCGCCGGTGTACTTGTTCCGGACCTTCTCGCGTTGGGTGTAGGCCTTGATGTTGTCGATGTAGTTGGCGCACAGCCGCTGCAGGGCGTCCTCGTCGCCCGAAATGGCGCGCTGGACCTCGTTCTTCACCATGTCCTCGTATTCCTCGCGCACCACCGCCAGAAGCTTGCGGAACTCCTCGCGCACCTCCTCGCTGGCGATGAGCGAGTGGTGGCGCAGTCCGCTCTCCAGCTCCTTCATCACCATGAAGGGGTTGACGCAGCTCTCGTCGATGTCGGCGACCAGGCAGTTCGAGATCTTGTCCTGGATATAGCGCGGGCTGATTCCCGTCATCCCCTCGTGCTCAGCCTCCTTGCGCAGCTCCTTGATGTTGTCCTCGGTAAAGCCCGGGAGGCTCTTCCCCTGGTAGAGCTTCAGCTTCTGCAGCCGGGTCAGGTTGAGCTTCTTCGGCTCCTCCAGTCGGGTGAGGACCGCCCACATGGCCGCCGTCCGGATGGTGTGCGGGGCGATGTGCTTCCCCTGGATGCGGCGATTGTTGAAGTCCCGCTCGTAGACCTTGATCTCCTCGTCCAGCTTGGAGATGTAGGGGATGTCGATCTTCACCGTCCGGTCGCGCAGCGCCTCCATGAACTCGTTGCTCTGCAGGCGGCGGTACTCCGGCTCGTTGGTGTGCGCGACGATCACCTCGTCGATATCGGTCTGCGCGAACTTCTTCGGCTTGATCCGGTGCTCCTGCGAGGCCGACAGCAGGTCGTAGAGGAAGGCGACGTCCAGCTTGAGGACCTCGATGAACTCGATCATCCCCCGGTTGGCGACGTTGAACTCGCCGTCGAAGTTGAAGGCGCGCGGGTCGGAGTCGGAGCCGTAGATGGCGATCTTCCGGTAGTTGATGTCGCCGGTCAACTCGGTAGAGTCCTGGTTCTTCTCGTCCTTGGGCTGGAAGGTGCCGATCCCCACGCGGTCCTGCTCGCTGAGGAGGAGGCGGCGCACATGGATGTGTTCGATCATGCGCGTCCAGTCGCCCTCATAGCGCTCCAGGAGGGTGCTGTAGACGTGGCGGCAGGCGGGGCAGAGGTCTCCCTCCAGCGTGAGCCGGCGATCCCCGCTGAGGCGCCGGTTGACCTCCTCCAGGAAGGAGCGGCGGAACTCGGGGGGGAGGAGCTTGAGGGGCTCCTCGTGCATCGGACAGGGCATGTCCTGCTCCGCGCCCTGCGCCACCGCCTCCGGGAGGTCCACGTCCGCGCCGGTCCAGGTGAAGCTGTAGAGAGCCCCCTCCGGGGTGCGGGAGTAGTGCTCGATCCCCCGCTTGAGGAGGCGGGCGATGGTGGACTTCGAGGAGCCGACCGGGCCGTGCAGCAGGAGGACCCGTCGCTCGGGGCCGTAGCTCATGGCGGCGGCCTTGAGCACCTGCACGAACTTCATCAGGGGAAGGTCGAGCCCGAAGATCGCGTCGCGTCCGCCGCCCATCGGGTCGTCGAAGAAGTGGTAGTGGGTGATCTCCTTCTTGTACTCCGTGTACTTCCGCGTTCCGAAGGAGACGATCATGTCGTACAGGCGCTGGTAAGCGTTGCGGGCGACCAGCGGATTCTCCTGCACGAGCTGGAGGTACTCGGGGAAGGAGCCCTCCCAGTGGAGGTCGTGGTACAGCGCCTGGTTCTGCCGTTCGCGGATCTGCTGGATGATGTCGACCGCCGGTGTGGCCATAACGATCCTACTCCTCTGGGGCGGGAAGCGGACGGTGCGGGGGCCCCAAGATCCCGCGCCGCCCCGAACGCAGGTGGATACCGCGGCTGAGTGGAGAAGGGCTGGACAGGGCGCGGCGTGCTCGGACTCGGCGCGGCGCGGGAGCGCCGTCGCGAGACGCGGACCGGGGGGGGCCGCGTGCCTCACCGCGAAGTGTACTGGGACGTACACCAGGTGTTTTTCAAAGATCCACGCTCGCGGCGCGGCCGCGGCTACGCTCCTTGCGGGCGCGTCGCCGTCGGGCTAGATGTTAGCGGAATCGGCAGCGGACCCCGTACCCCAAGGAGGCGGCGAATGGCGCAGCAATCGGAAGCGACCTTCTATCGCTGGGACGACATGCCGCGCGAGCGGGTCACCGACCTCCTCGAGCGGCGTCTGATCACCGGGGACCGCATGATGTTGGCCCACGTCTACCTCAAGAAGGGGTGCGTCGTGCCGAAGCACTCCCACGAGAACGAGCAGCTGACCTATATCCTCGAGGGAGCGCTGCACTTCTGGCTCGGGGAGGACGGCGCGGAGGAGCGGGTCGTGCGGGCCGGCGAGGTCCTCCACATCCCCTCCCACCTTCCCCATAAGGCGGAGGCGCTGGAGGATACGCTGGACGTCGACATCTTCAGCCCGCCGCGGCAGGACTGGCTCGACAAGTCGGACGCGTATCTACGTCAGAAGTAGCCGGAGGCGGCGCGTCCTCCAGGAGCGGTCCAGGCACGGAGCGCGAAGCCCCTTTTCCGGAATCGGTTCTCCATGATTTCTGACTCCCCACCTCGTACTCGACCATGGATCTCGGGCTGACAGGAAAGGTGGCGCTGGTCGCCGCGTCGAGCCGCGGTCTCGGCCGCGCGATGGCCGAGGAGCTCGCGCGGGAGGGCGCGGACCTCGTGCTCTGCGCGCGCGGCGAGGAGTCGTTGGAGCAGGCGCGCACCGCCATCGAGGAGGCCACCGGGGCGCGGGTGGTCGCCGTCGCGGCGGACCTCGCGCTCGCCGAGGAGGTGGAGCGGGTGGTGCGGCGCGGCCTCGACGAGCTGGGCCGCGTCGACGTGCTGATCACCAACGCCGGCGGCCCCCCGGCCGGACCCTTCGAGAGCCATTCGCCCGAGGCGTGGCGCCGCGCGGTGCAGCTCAACCTGGAGAGCGTCCTCAACCTGGTGCGCGCCGTCCTGCCGGGGATGAAGGAGCGGCGCTGGGGCCGCATCCTCAACGTCACCTCGATCGCCGTCAAGCAGCCGGTGGAGAATCTGATCCTCTCCAACAGCGTGCGCGCGGCGGTCACCGGGTTCGCCCGGACGCTGGCGAACGAGGTGGCGCCCTTCGGGATCACGGTGAACAACCTGATGCCCGGCTACACCCGCACCGAGCGGGTGGAGGAGCTGGCGCAGAGCAACGCCCGCACCCGCGGTACCTCGCCCGGAGAGGAGCTCTCCCGCTGGGAGCGCGAGATCCCCGCCGGGCGCCTCGGCGAGCCCGCCGAGTTCGCGGCCCTCGCCGCCTTCCTCGCCTCCGAGCGGGCGAGCTACATCACGGCGCAGTCCGTGGCGGTAGACGGCGGGTGGATCCGGTCGTTACTATGAAGCCCCCCGCGCGCCCCGGTGCCGCCCCAGCTATCGGTTATCAGCTTTCGGCCTTCCGGGACTGATCGCCGATCGTTCAACGACCAAGGAGTCTCGTCATGTCGCAAATCACGCAGAGCGAATGGATCTGGAAAGACGGCGAGTTCATCCCCTGGACCGACGCGCGGATCCACGTGCTCAGCCACTCGGTGCAGTTCGGCTCCTCCGCCTTCGAGGGGATCCGCTGCTACCAGACCCCTCAGGGCCCTGCCGTCTTCCGCCTGGAGGAGCACCTCCGCCGCTTCGAGAATAGCTGCAAGGTGTACCGCACCGAGCTCGCCTTCTCGCGCGAGGAGATGGAGGAGGCGTGCTGCGACCTGGTGGAGCGCAACGGTCTGGAGGAGTGCTACCTGCGGCCGATGATGGTGCGCGGATACGGCGCGGTGGGGATGATCCCCTTCGCCAGCCCGGTGGAGCTCTACGTCGCCTGCTGGCCCTGGGGAACCTACCTGGGCGAGGGGGCGATGGAGCAGGGAGTGGACGTCTGCATCTCGACCTGGCTGCGTCCCTTCCCGAACACCTACCCCGCAATGGCGAAGGTGGCCGGGAACTACCTCGGGTCGCAGCTCGCCAAGATGGAGGCGGTAGGCAACGGTTACGCGGAGGCGATCGCCCTCACGCCCGAAGGACTCGTCGGCGAGGGCTCGGGGCAGAACGTCTTCCTGGTGCGCGACGGCGCCCTGGTCACCCCGCCGGTCGACGGGACGCTGCTGGCGGGAATCACCCGCGACAGCATCATCAAGCTCGCCGGGGACGAGGGGATCCCGGTGGGGGTCGAGCGGGTGACTCGCGAGATGCTCTACATGGCGGACGAGCTCTTCTTCACCGGCACGGCCGCCGAGGTGACGCCGATCCGCAGCGTCGACAAGATCGTGGTGGGCGCCGGCCGGCGCGGTCCGACCACGGAGCGGCTCCAGCGCCGCTTCCTGGACATCGTTCGGGGCCGGGCTTCCGACCGGTTCGGATGGCTCACCCCGGTGCGGGGCCGCTCGGGAGCTCCGGCCGACCGCAACGGCGCATCTGCCGAGGCCGCCGCCGAAGCCGCGCTGGACGTGGGCTGAGCCGCCGAGAGCACTCTCCACGGGGCCGGGGGGGAAAGGGTGCGAGCGCGCTTGCTGCGCCTCGCACCCTTCGCTCGTATCAGAGCACCTCGACCCGGGCCGAGTGCCTGGGCGCCGACGCCATGCGCGCGTCACGAGAGCGGAGGGGCGGAGCAGCAGCTCCGGCACGACGGAGGCGTCCAGAACGATCAACGTCCGTCCCGTTCCGCCCGCAGCGCCTCCACCACCGATTCGGGTGGCTCAACGGGAGCTCGGCCTCGGAGTCGCGCCCGCATCTCCTCCGGCGTGGGCTCTTCGACCACCCTACGCAGCTCCGCCAGCAGGTAGTCGGAGAGCGACATCCCGGCGAGGGCAGCGCGGACCTTCAGCTTCCGATGGAGTTCCGAAGGAACGTTGCGGACCTGGATCATCTTGGTCATGCGCACAACGAGTGAACATGTGCAGCGCATGTCAATGGCCATACCCGCTACGGACTCTCCAGCAGGACTTCCTTCAGAGCCTGTGGCGTCGGCTCCACTCCGCGGGCTTCGCCGGACCGCTCCAGCAGACGCGCCAGCTCCGCCGGCACCTCCACCTCGCGGCCGATCAGCGGCTCCACCACCGACTCGAACTTCGCCGGGTGCGCCGTTGCGACCAGGATCCAGTCGGAGGAGTCGAGCCGCTCGCGCGTCGCCACCGCGGTGGCGGTGTGAGGATCCCACACCCGGCCCCAACGAGAGGGGCCGGCGCGGATCGCGCCGCGGATCTCCTCATCGTCCACCTGGAAGGCGCGCAGCCGCCGCCGGGCATGCAGCCACCCGCCGGTGAGCTGGTCGAGCCGCTCGAAGTTGCTCGGGTTTCCCACGTCCATCGCGGTGGCGAGGGTGGGGATGGTGGGGCGCGGCTTCCACTTCCCCGACGTGAGATAGTGCGAGATGGCCGGGTTCGCGTTGGTGGCGACCACCACCTCGCGAATCGGTAGCCCCACCTGCTGCGCCCAGAGACACGCCACCGCGTTTCCGAGATTTCCGGTGGGGATCACGAACCCCGGCGCCACCCCGTTCTCTCGCAGGTAGTGCAGGCTCGCGTCCGCGTAGTAGACCATCTGCGGGAGGAGCCGACCCAGGTTGATGCTGTTGGCGGAGGAGAGCCTCACCCGCTCCTGCAGCTCCGCGTCGGAGAGCGCCGCCTTCACCATCCGCTGGCAGTCGTCGAAGTCGCCGTGCACCGCCAGCGCCCGTACGTTGTCCCCCCAGGCGGTGAGCTGCTTCTCCTGCCGCGGCGATACCCGCCCCTTCGGGAAGAGGACGACCACCCGGATCCCCGGCTTGCCGTGGAAGGCCGCCGCGACCGCGCCGCCCGTGTCGCCCGAGGTCGCGACCAGGACGGTGAGCGGCGAGGCACGCTCCGCGTTCAGCCGGGAGAGCGCCGCTGCCAGGAAGCGCGCTCCCACGTCCTTGAAGGCCGCCGTCGGGCCGTGGAAGAGCTCCAGCACCGAGGTGCCGGCGGTGACCTCGCGCAGAGGAGTCGGGAAGTCGAAGGCCTCGCGGCAGAGGTCGTCGAGCGACTCCGCCAGCGGGTCGTCCGCGAAGAAGGGGGCTAGCAGGATCGGTCCCACCTGGGCCGCTCCCTCCGTGCTCCCGAAGTCGCTCAGGTAGAGGTGGGGGAAATGCTCCGGTACGTAGAGCCCCCCGTCCGGAGCCAGCCCCCGCTCGATCGCCTCCGAGAGCGAGGCGCGCGGTCCGGCCGTGCGAGTGCTGATGTATCTCATCCGGCGTTGTGGAGTAGGGAGTGCGAGACACGAAGCGCGGAGGATGGAAGGCGGACTCGTGGTCCGTACCCCGGACCCCGGTTGGCGGTCATCCGAGCGACTCGACGCGGGCGCCGGGGGCGTCCACGGGGGAGATCCAGCCGCGCGCCTCCACGCCCGCGGCGCGGAACGCGGCCACCATCCGTTCGCGGATCTCCTCCCCGCGGGCCTCGCCGTCGCACCAGGCGAAGAGGGCCGGGCCGGAGCCGGAGAGGGAGCAGCCGAGGGCACCGCCCTCGAGCGCGGCCCCCTTCACGGCGTCGAAGCCCCGCACCAGCGGGGCGCGGTGCGGCTCCACCACCAGGTCGGTGAGGGAGCGCCCGATCAGCTCCAGGTCGCCCGAGTAGCACCCGGCGATCACCCCGGCGAGGTTGGCGGACTGCTCCACCATCGCCCGGAGCCCCACCGTCCGCGGCAGGACGCGGCGCGCCTCGCGCGTGTCCACCCGCAGCCGGGGGTGGACCAGCACGCAGCGCAGCGCCGCGGGGACGGGGATGCTCACCACGTCCGGCGACTCGGAGGGGCGCGCCAGGACGAGGCCACCCAGGAGACAGGGCGCCAGGTTGTCGGCATGCAGCGAGCCGCTCGCCACCTGCTCGCCGAACATCCCGTAGCGCAGCAGCTCCGCCCGCGAGAGCTTCTCCGGGAGGAGCGCGCCCGCCGCGACCACCGCGCCCGCGGCCGAGGCCGCCGAGCCCCCCATCCCGGACCCCAGCGGGATCCCCTTCTCGATCCAGACCTCGAAGCCGAAGCCGAGCCCCTTCTCCTCCACCAGGCGGAGCAGACCGGCGCCCGCGGTGTTTTCCGCCGGGCCGAGCGGGACCTCCACGCCGGTGGCGCCCCGGATCCTCACCCCCGGCTCCGGGACGCGTGAGACGGTGACGCGGTCGCCCACCGCGGCGAGCGCGTGGCCGAGCAGGTCGAAGCCGACCCCCACATTCCCGACCGTCGCGGGAGCGAAGACGGTGGCGCTGCGGACTGCGCCGGTCACAGCTTCGCCCCCAGGTAGGCGGAGAGCCGCAGGAGGTCGGCGAAGACGCCGCCGGCGGTCACCTCGGGGCCGGCGCCGGGGCCCTGCACGACCAGCGGGTTGGCGTGGTACCGGCGGGTGCGGAACTGCACGATGTTGTCGGTGAGCCGGATGCGCGCGAAGGCGTGGTCGGCGGGGTAGGCGGAGAGCCCGGCCTCCGCACGCCCTTCGGCGTCCACGCTCCCCACGAAGCGCAGCACCTCGCCGCGCGCCGCGGCCTCCCGCCGGCGCGCTTCCATCGCGTCGTCGAAGGCGGGGAGCGCCGCCATGAAGTCGGCCACACTCCCCTCCCGCAGCTCCGGGGGAACCAGGCTCCGCACGCCGACCTCGTCCAGCTGAAGCGGAAGCCCCATCTCACGCGCCAGGATCACCACCTTTCGCGCCACGTCCGTCCCCGAGAGGTCGTCGCGCGGGTCGGGCTCGGTGAAGCCGCGCGACCGCGCCTCGGCCACGATCTCCGAGAACGGGCGCGTCCCGTCGAGGGCGTTGAAGAGGTAGGCGAGGGTCCCGGAGAGCACCCCCTCGATCCGCAGCACCGCGTCGCCCGTCTGAATCAGGTCGCGCAGCGTGTGGATGATGGGGAGCCCCGCCCCGACGGTGGTCTCGTAGAGGTAGTGCGCCCCGGAGTCGCGCGCCGCGCGGCGCAGCTCGCGGTAGAAATCGAGAGGCGCGGTGTTGGCCCGCTTGTTCGGGGTGATGACGTGGATCCCGCCGCGCAGCCAGTCCGGATAGAGCCGCGCCACCCCGTCGCTGGCGGTGCAGTCGATCAGCACCGCGTGCGGGAGGTGCTCGGCGTGGACGTGGCGTACCAGCGCCGCCGGGTCTACCGGCCGGCCCTCCTCTTCGAGGGTCTGGCGCCAGCTCGACAGGTCGATCCGGCGGTCATCGAGGATCATGCTGCGCGAGGTGGCGATGGCCCGGACGCGCAGGTCGAGGTTGAACTCGCGGTCGAGCCGCGCCGACTGCTCCTCGAGCTGGCTCAGCAGGGCGCTCCCCACCACGCCGGTGCCGATGACGCCGATGGAGATCGTCTGCGGCGAGAGGTAGAAGCCGGAGTGGACCGCGCGGAGGGCGCGGCTCGCCTCGGCCTGGTCGATCACCACCGAGATGTTGCGTTCCGAGGAACCCTGCGCGATGGCGCGGATGCTCACTCCCGCATCACCGAGAGCGCCGAAGAAGCGCCCCGCCACGCCCGGATGCCCCGCCATGCCGTCGCCGACCACCGCGAGGACACAGCAGTCGCCCACCAGCTCCACCGTCTGGATCTGGCCCAGGTGCCGCTCGGCGAAGAAGGCGCGCTCCACCGCCTGCCGCGCCCGTTCGCCGGTGTCGCCGGGGACGGCGAAGCAGATCGAATGCTCCGAGCTCCCCTGCGAGATCATCACCACGGAGATCCCCGCGTCGCGCAGCGCCCCGAAGAGGCGCTCGGCGGTGCCGGGGACGCCGATCATCCCCGTCCCCTCGACGTTCACCAGCGCGACTCCCTCGACGGTGGCGAAGCCCTTCACCGCGAAGTCGGAGGAGCCGCGCAGGTGGATACGCGTCCCCGGCAGCTCGGGGCGGAAGGTGTTGCGGATGAAGATCGGGATCTCGTGCTCGACCGCGGGGGCCATGGTGCTCGGGTGGATCACCTTGGCGCCGAAGTAGGCGAGCTCCATCGCCTCGTCGTACGAGAGGGCGCCGAGGAGCACGGCATCGGGAACGAGGCGTGGGTTCGCGCTCATCACCCCGTCCACGTCGGTCCAGATGTGGATCTCGCCCGCGTCGAGGAGGGCGCCGAAGATGGACGCCGAGAAGTCGCTCCCGTTCCTGCCGAGGGTGGTCGGGACTCCCTCGGGCGAGGCGGCGACGTAGCCGGTGACGACGAGCGTATCCGGGAGGCGGCCCTGGCGCTCCAGCCAGGCGCCGAGGCGGGTGCGGCTCTCCTTCCAGTCCACCGCGGGGACCCCCCCCTCCCATCCCACCACCAGGACTTCGCGCGCGTCCATCCAGAGGGCGGGTTCGCGGCGGGACAGCAGGTGCGCGGCCAGGACCTGCGCCGACCAGACCTCCCCGTACCCGGACACCAGCTCGAGCACGCTGCGCGAGTGGGAGCGCAGCAGCCAGGTTCCGTGGAGCACGGCCGCGACGTCCTCGAGATCGCGGCCGATACTCTCGAGGAGGTCCCGCCCGATCTCCAGCGGCACCAGGTCGGCGACCGTGGCGCGGTGCCGCTGGCGGATCGCCTCGAGCTCGTCGCGAAAGCCCGAGTCGCGGCGGGCGGCGAGCTCGACCGCCTCGATCAGCGAGTTGGTCACCCCGCCCATGGCCGAGACCACCACCACCCGCCGCGCCTCGGGCCGATCGGAGAGCACCCGCGCCACGTGCCGGTAGCGGTCGGCGGAGGCCAAGCTGGTCCCACCGAACTTATGAACGGTCCATCGGTCCATGCGTTCCGTCACGAGTCGGCTCGGGGAGGTGCTTCTCGGAAATCGGCACTGAGTCTAATCGGTTGGCGGGCGCCCCGCGACCACCCCGGGGGATTTTCTCCCGCCTCCCGCGCCGGCGGAGAGAGCCGCGGCGGCCCCGCGGGGGAGGAAAACGGCCGGTAAGTCGTTGCTTGGCATGCGGGTTGCAAACCTCGAAGCGGGAAGGGTAGCCTCCTGCATCTTCGAAGCGTGCCAGACCTCATGATGAACCGGATCGATCGGATCGCCGTCGCCGCCGTCCTCCCCGCGGCCCTCTTGATGGGAGCGCTCGTGCCGCGGCCGGTCCACGGGCAGAGCGCGCCGCTCGCGATGCACGCCGCGGACGAGGGCTCTCCCGGCGGCGGCGAAGAGAAGGTGGTCTCCTTGGCACTCGAGCGCGGCCGCTACGCCGTCGTCATCGACCTCGACGCCAACGAGCTCTTCTTCCGGCAGGGGGAGGTGACGCTCTGGTCCGCCCCGATCGGGACCGGGACCGGGCTGCGGCTGGAGACGGCGGAGGACGAGTGGGATTTCTCCACCCCGAGCGGGGTTTTCCACGTGAAGTACAAGGAGGAGAACCCCGTCTGGATCGCCCCGGATTGGTACTTCATCGAGAACGGCCTCCCGGTCCCGCCTCCGGACGACCGGAAGCGGCTCTTCCCCGGCGGGCTCGGGGACGCGGCCGTGTACATCGACCACGACCTGGCGATCCACGGTACCGACAAGCCGGAGCTGCTGGGGCAGCGCGTCTCGCACGGCTGCATCCGCATGTCGAACCGGGACGCCACGCGCCTCTTTCACAACGTGCAGGTCGGGACGGAGGTGGTGATCGTCGGCGGCCGGCACGCCCGCGAGGAGGAGAAGGCGCGGCACTTCACGAAGGGGAAGGACGCCGCGAGCCTATTCGATCCGGCGGCGCCGAAGCCGCGGCCGCAGGATCTGCTGCTGGAGGACTGGAAGCGGATGCCCACCGCGAAGCTGCTCGCTGCACTGGAGGATGAGCTCTGGTTGAATCCCGCGACCTCCCGCTGGACGGAGGTGGCGCGGCTCCTCCTGAAGCGCGGTCTGGAAAACGACGATCTGGCGCTGCGCGGGCTGCTGACGGGGGTGGCGGACCTGCCCACCGTCGCAGTGGAGCGCGAGTACGGGACCTTCCTCGCCGACGCGTTCGCGCGGGGGACGAGCCGCGCCCTCGAGGCGCTCTCCGAGTTGGACGGGCGCTACCGCAACCAGGCGGCGGCGGCGATCGTGGCCGCGAGCGTCGGCCTCTATCCCGGCGATCTGGACGCGCGCGCGGTGCCCTGGCCCACCGGCCGGATTCCGCAGTCGCTGGTGGAGCCGGAGGGGCTTCGCGGCTGGACCGCCCTCTCCCGCGCCGAGAAGCGGCTCCGTGAGGCGGACCGCGGGAGCGCGCTCTGAGGGACGGGGCGTGGCGGTGAACGCGCTCGGCCGCGCCCTCCTCCCGCTCCTGCTCTGCGCCTGCGGTACTCCGCAGACCGACCCGCGGGCCGACGAAGGGCCGGCCCCCTCTCCGGGACCGGCCCCCTCTCTGCGCGAGATCTCGAACCACCCTCTCTCCGGCGGGTATGCGGCGCTCGGGCTGAGCGGCGCCAACAAGCCGAACGGGTTGGAGTACCGGCTGCGTCGGTCGGTCCCCGCGAGTGCGCCGCGGTTCGTCCCGCGCCGGCTCGGCCCGCTCGATCTCTGGATCGCGGAGCCGGCGTCCGGCGGCGCCTGGATGGGCTTCTACCGCTCGCAGCTCGGTCTCTTACCCGGCGACACCAACGCCGATTTCCGCGCGGTCCTCTTCGGCCCCGGCGGGGAGCGCCGCTGGGACCTCGACCTGAACCGCTTCCTTTCGCGCCCCAACCACCTGGAGATCCAGGACCTCCGGCTGCACGACGGGAAGCTGTACTTCAACGAGGCGTGCCAGTCGTACTCGCGCGAGGCGGGGGGCGAGTGCTCCTCGCTGGTCCGGGTGGACCCCGTCGCCGGGCGCGTCGACTGGCGCACCCGCCCGCTCGTCTCCAACGACGTCTTCATCCTGCGCGACCCATACGTGGTCGTCGGCTACGGCTTCACCAGCGAGCCCGACTCGCTCTTCCTGGTGGAGCAGGGCACGGGCGCCCTCGTCGCTTCGCGCGCGCTGGACTCGGCGCACGCCTACCTGGAGCTCGTGGATGGGCGGCTGGTGGTGGTCACCCGCGGACGGGTGTACGAGATGGATTTCGGAGCACCGGCGCCCGCCGGCTGAATCCGCTGCTGTAGTCCGGCCCGCGAAGCGCAGCGTCGCGAGGCCGGAAGTGCGCCTTCGCCGGCTGCGCCTCCCGAACCGCCACGGAGCCTTCCGGGGCTCATCGGGAGCGGAACCTGCGGGGAGGGAGGCGGAGTGTGGAACGCGGGCGGTCACCCCGGGAGGAGACGGCGACATGGCGTACGGGATCGTGCAGTTCACGGAGGGAGGAGAGCGGAAGGTCACCCTGGTGCGCCCCACGGATGGGCACCCGACTGGACCGGACGGGCTGATGGACCCGCTCGCCGCCTTCATCGAGGCATCGTCCCCGGCGATCCTGCGCGAGGGCTCGCCCGGGGCGAGGACGATGGCGATGGCCTTCTTCGACCGGCAGCGGAAGGCGGGGAGGGAGCTGCGGATCCTGGGTGCGGACGGAGAGTGGGGGATCACCGCCGCGGAGGTGGAGGCGCTGGAGGGGAGGGGATACTACTACGACGTGGACTTCGGCCGCCCCGGGGAGCGCTCGGTGCCGCGGGTGCTCGCCAGCGGCATCGAGCGGTAGAGGCCCTCATCTCCGGCGCTGCGCGCCCCCCTCGATTTGGGGGGGAGAGCGGGGTGTTAGGGCACCTACCGCAGCTGGAAGCGGATTCCGGCGGTGAGGAAGACGTCGTTCCGGACCTCCGCCCCGGCATCGGCGACGCCGCGAGGAGAGATGTCCGATGTAGTCGCTCACCTCGGTGACGACGAGATAGCGCCCCTGGACAAGGCCGTCCATCCTCCCGCCGAGGTGCAGCGCCCCGCGTACCCGGTCTTCGAGGGAGCCGTCGCCACCCCGCAGAGCGAGCGGCTCCGCGCCTCCCGGCAAGGAACCTCTCGCTCCGGAAAGCGAGCGCGGCGCCCCCCCGACTGCTGGGGGCGCCGCGCTTGGCCCGGGGAGAACCGGAACCCCTACCGGGCGGCGTCCCGCTTCAGCACTCCGCTCCCCCGATAGGGATCGGAGCCCCGGGTGCCGAGCACCCGGTGCGAGTAGCCGTTCTCGGGGTCGCGGCCGTTGCGCAGCGCGCGGTCCACCGACCCCTCGCCGCGGTTGTAGGCGAGGAGCGCCAGGCGCACGTTGCCGTCGTAGCGCTCGATCATCCGGCGCAGGTATCGGAAGCCGGTGCGCAGGTTGGCCGCGGGCTCGAGGATCTGCGCCTCGGTGCGCAGCGATCGATCGATGGAACGCGCCGTGCCCGGCATCAGCTGAACCAGTCCCAGCGCACCCTGTGGACCACGCGCTAGAATGCGGAACCGGCTTTCGACGCGCACCAGGCGGAAGCCCAGCTCCGGGTCCACCCCCTCGGCCCGCGCGCTCTCGTCGATCTTCTGCGCGAGGTCGCGGGGAATGCCGTAGCGCTTCGCGAACGTCGACGCGCCGCCGGGTTCCTCGGGCGGATCGACCTCGATCGCGACGCGGGTCTCGACCGGGGCTCCCTGCAGCACGCGCGAGAGATACTCCGTGTCCAGGGAGATCGACTTTCGGAAGTGGAAGGGGGCGGACGGGGTGCGGGTCGTGTCGGCGGCGGCTTGGAGAGGCGCGGCGTGGGCGGGCGCGGCCCCCGACAGGCCCGGCACCGCGACGGCGCAGAGCAGGGCCAGGGCAGACAGCGAGCGGCGGGCGGCTGGAAGGCCAGGCCCGCCGCCGCGCTCTCGATGATACCTCAAATACTCCTCCATCCATCGGGTCCACGCGCTCCGCGGGAACGGCTCCGCGCGAGAGCTTCGATCCCGGAATCCCATCGGCTCCGGGGGGACACAAGTTGCGGATCCCAGGGAGTGTCCGCAATGGCTCCGATCTAAGTGCCTGCGAGATGACCGCTTGCGGGCGCTCTCCCTTGCGTTCCGGTTGCAGCGGCCCCACTCTCAGGGGCGAAAACTCCTTCCCCGAACATCTTTCCGGTGTGCCCCGCGGCCATGCCCTCCGGGAGCCGGGTCGGATACTCGGGTTCGGTCCCTCACTCCGGAAGTGCCATGCGATCTCTCCGCAGTCTCGTCACCCTGGCGACGTTCTTGAGCCTTCCCCTCGCCGCCCAGCAGCCTTCCGGGGCCGCGAGTGCCGAGGCGCCGCCCGTCCCGCAGACTTTCGACTGGGCGCGGAGCACGCCGGTGCCGGCCACGACGCCGTGGGGGCAGCCTATCGACGTCGCCAGCACCGAGCTGATCCGCTCGTGGACCACCTTGCCGGAGTACATCACGCCGCTGGTGGATCACCTCCCCGACGATCCGGCGGTCGTGTCGCCGACCGACCACTTCGGCTACCCGATCGGGAAGCCGGGCGTGCTGCACCGCGCGGACGAGATCTACGGCTACTTCGACGCGCTGGCCGCCAGCTCACCGCGGGTGCGCTTCGAGCGCCTTGCCGAGACGGAGGAGGGGAACCACCTGGCGCTGGTGCAGGTCGGGAGCGAGCGCAACCTCGCCCGGTTGGAAGAGATCCGGGCCGCCATGCAGGCGCTATCCGACCCACGCGTCACGAGCGAGGCGGAGGCGCAGCGGCTGATGCGGGACCTTCCGGTGATCTACACCTTCTACGCCGGTCTGCACTCTCCGGAGACCGGGCCGCCGGAGATGGTGATGGAGATGGCTTACCGGCTGGCGGTCTCCGACGATCCGCTGATCCGGATGGTCCGCGACAGCGCGGTGGTCTTCATCGTCCCCGTCGCCGAGGTGGACGGACGCAATCGCGTCGTCGATTGGCACCGGCGCTACAACCGCGACGTCTTCACGCCCGAAGATCGTGTCCCGGGGCCGCCCTACTGGGGGAAGTACATCGTGCACGACAACAACCGCGACGGGCTGCAGATGTCGCTGGCGCTCACCCGCGAGCTCATCCGCCTCGCCCTGGAGTGGCACTATCCGGTCACGCACGACCTGCACGAGTCGGTGCCGTACCTCTACACCGCCACCGGGACGGGGCCATACAACCCGACGATCGACCCGATCGCCGTGAGCGAGTGGCAGTGGATGGCGAACTTCGAGGTGACCGCGTTGACGGCGCTGGGGCTCCCCGGCGTCTGGACGCACGGGTTCTACGACGGCTGGTATCCCGGGTATCTCACCTGGGTGTCGGGGAACAACCTGAACGGCAACGGGCGCTTCTACGAGACGTTCGGGAACAGCGTCCCGAACACCATGGTGCGCGAGCTGGGGGAGCGACAGACCCGCACCGAGTGGTACCGCCCCAATCCGCCGCGTGCGGAGACGCTCTGGTCGCTGCGCAACAACACCAACTATATGGAGACGGGGGCGCTCACCGCGCTCTCTCTCGCGGCGCAGAACCGGACCCGCCTGCTGGAGCAGTACTGGACGAAGACGAAGAACAGCCTGGAGCGCGGCCGCACGATCGCGCCGTACGCCTGGGTGGTCCCGGCGGAGCAGGCGCGGCGCGCGGACGCCGCGGAGATGCTGGAGAATCTGCGCACCAAGGGGATCGAGGTGCACCGCGCCCGCGCCGCCGGCGAGTTCGGGGACGTCGCGGTGAGGACGGGCGACTACATGGTGCGCATGGACCAGCCGCTGCGCAACTATGCACGGACGCTCATGGAGGTGCAGGAGTTCCCTGAAGACGCGCCGCCGCCGTACGACGACGTGGCGTGGACCTTCCCGCTGATGTACAACGTGGAAGCGCACCCGGTGGACGATGCGGCGGTGCTGGGGCTGGCGATGGAGCCGGTCTCCGGGCCGCTGGCGATCCCCGGGCGCATCACCTCCGCGCGCGGGGCGGAGTGGTACGTGGTGGAGCCGACCGCCTCGGCCCAGGCCGTGCGCGCCTGGCTCGCGCTGCGCGACGTGCCCGTCTTCGCCGCAGAGGAAGAGGTGCGCGTGGGCGACCGGAGCGTGCCGGCGGGCGCCTGGCTCATCCAACGCTCGAGCATGGAGCGCGACCGGATCGAGACGCTGGCTCGGGAGGTGGGGCTGCGGGTGCTCGAAGCGCCGGCCGCGGCCGTCTCGGGGGTGAAGCGGCACGCGATGGAGGTGCCGCGGATCGCCCTGCTGCACACCTGGGCCAACACACAAGACGGGGGCTCGGTACGCTACGCCCTGGACCGCCTGGGCGTGCCCTACACCTATCTCGGCGAGGACCGGCTGGGGACGGAGGACCTGCGCGGGCGCTTCGACGTGATCCTCTTCCCCAACCAGGGCGGCGGCGCGTCGGCGAAGGACATCTTCCAGGGGATCGACCCGAAGTGGGGTCCGCTCGCCTACACGGGCACGCCCGAGTATCCGACGCACGGCTACCCGGACAGCACGGAGGACATGACCGGCGGGATGGGATATGAAGGGCTGACGGCGCTGCGGGACTTCGTGAACCGCGGCGGGACGCTGGTGACGATGGGATCCGCGAGCACGATCCCGGTGGAGTTCGGGCTGGTGCGCGACGTCGAGCAGGAGGAGACGCGCTCGATCTTCGTTCCCGGCTCGATCGTGCAGGGGGTGGTGCAGCGGCCGACGCATCCGCTCGCATACGGGTATGCGGAGGAGGTGCCCCTGTACCACCGCTTCGGCCCCTACCTGCGCGTGCCGGAGGAGATGGAGGAGAACGTGGTGCTGCGGTACGCCCCCACCGGGTCGCTGCTGCTGAGTGGAGTGGCGAAGTCGCCGGGGGAGATGGGAGGAGACCCGGCGCTGGTGACCGTGCCGACGGGGCAGGGGCACCTAGTGCTCTTCGGGTTCGATCCCATGCACCGTTTCCAGAACCACGGCAACTTCGGCTTCGTCTGGAATGCGCTGATGAACTGGAACGACCTCTCGGTCGGGCTCTCGGCGGAGGCCGAGCCCACCACCACCCAGGAGGGAGCGCGCTGAGCGGCGCGGTGCATGCAATGAAAAGCGGCGCGATGTAAGTGGAGGGCGCCGCGCACTCCATGGACGGCCGCGGTACTCCGGAAGATTTCACCCGCGGCCGCCTCCGCAAGTCCCCTGCAGGGGTGTTACCCCTGGAACCAATGTCTCCTAGGGAACCGCCGGTTCCGCCCCGAGCCGGCGCAGCTGCGGCGGCCGGTGGTCGGGAACCGCGTCCCCACCGCCTCCTTCATCTCGCCCGATGGCCTCACCTCTCCTGGCAGTCCTATTGCACAGTGGCACCCAGCACACGCACTGCGAGGAAGTGGCGTGTCTGGCGGGGGCCGCGGTGCGCCGCATCGAGAGCCCGGCGGACGTGGTGGGGCTCGAGGATCTATGCGGGGTCGTAGTCGTGGCCGGAGGAGAGGAGCGCGCCGCGCTCGGCCTGCTGAGGGAGATGCGTAAGCAGGGCGCGCCGCCGGCGGTGGTGGTGGGGAGCGGCACCGAATACCGGGTGGGGATCGCGCTGCTCCAGGCGGGGGCCCAGAACTACTTCTCTCTGCCGCACGACCTGGGGGCGCTGCGGGCGTGGATGCTCGAGCGGGTGGAGAGCGTCACGCGTTCGGAGGCGGCGAGGACGTGGGCGGCGGAGCAGCGGATCCGCTTCGACTTCTCGAACATGATCGGGCGGAGCGAGGGGCTGCGGGTGGCGCTGGAGCGCGCGACGCAGGTGATTCCGCAGGGGGTGGCGACCGTGCTCATCACGGGGGAGACGGGGACGGGGAAGGATCTGCTGGCGAAGGCGATCCATTACGACGGGCCTCGCGCGCCGGGAGCCTTCGTGGAGGTGAACTGCACGGCCCTCCCGGCGAACCTGCTTGAGGCGGAGCTGTTCGGCTATGAGCGGGGCGCCTTCACGGACGCGCGCGCCGCCAAGCCGGGTCTCTTCGAGATGGCGAACGGGGGAACCCTCTTCATGGACGAGATCGGGGACCTCTCGCTGGAGCTGCAGGCAAAGCTCCTGAAGGTGCTGGAGGACAAGCGGGTGCGCCGGCTGGGAAGCGTTCGAGACGTGACGATGGACGTGCGGATCGTCGCCGCGACGCACGTCGAGCTCCACCGCGCGGTGAAGGAGGGCGCGTTCCGCCGGGACCTCTTCTACCGGCTGAACGTGGCGCCGCTTCACCTCCCGCCGCTGCGCGAACGGGATGAGGACGTTATCCTGCTGGCGGAGCACTTCCTGGAGCGGTTCAGCCGGGAGTATTCGATGCCGCTCGCGGAGATCACCCCCGAGATCCGTCGGGCGCTGCTGGCGCACGACTGGCCCGGGAACATCCGCGAGCTGAAGAACTCGATGGAGCGGGCCGTGCTCTTCGGCGAAGGGAGGCTCCACGTCTCGGACCTCTTCCTGGAGCCGGCCTCGCCGCCGGTCGGGGGCGGCACCGCGCTCCCCTTCCCGGCGACGCTACGCGAGATCGAACGCGCCGCCGCGCACTCGATGGTCGATCGGTTGGACGGGAACAAGACGGACGCCGCGAAGGCGCTCGGGATCAGTCGGAAGCACCTGTACGCGCTCCTGCGCGAAGACGATCTCGCCCGCTGATGGACACGAACCGAGCGGGTGGGGAGGGGGCGGGGGAAGGGCTCGTCGATGCGGAACGGCGGGCCGAACTGCTGAAGCGGGGCTGGGCCTTGCTCGTGGAGCGGAATTATCCTGCCATCCAGGAGCTGCTGGAGCCCCTCCCGGAGGAGGAGCTGGTGCGGGAGCCGGAGCTGGGGTTTCTGCTGGCCACGACCTGGTATCGACTTGAAGAAATACAGCAGGCGCTCCATTTGGTACGCCTCATCGAGGAGCCCTGCGCGAGGCATTCCAATCCGCGCCTGGATCGGGAGAGGAATAACCTACAGGGTGTGTTGCTCCTCTCCGTGGGGAGCGTAGCGGAAGCAGAGGCCTGCTTCACCGAGGTGCTCGAATCGGCGCGAGAGGTCGGCGATGAGGTTTACCAAAGCTATGCCTATTCAAATCTCGGAGTCATTGCAGACATGCGATGCTGGCACGCGAAGGCGCTAACATTGTTTCAGCGTGCTCTGGCCGCATATCAGCAGCAAGGCAACGGGCTTGGAATCGGAACTGTTCACCAGAACGTCGGAATGATGTACCGCACTCTCGGGCTGCTCCGCGAATCGGATTCGCACTTTGAAGCGGCGCATCGACTGTTCGTCGCATTCGGTAGCGAGAATGAGATCTCCGCTGCGGAGGCGGAGCGTGCTCTTGTCCTCTGTAAGATGGGTGATCTTCGGCTTGCGAAAATTCTAGCTGGACGAGCCTACGAGACGAATGTCCTCCAGGGGATGGAACGAGACAGGGGCGAGACGCTCCGGGTCCTTGGGATTATCGCCTGGTACTCTGGCGATTCGGCCTCCGCCCAGGCGAACCTGATCGAATCTCTCGAGATCTCCAGGGCCACCTCCAACCCGCTTCTGGAAGCGGAGGTCCTGGAGGAGCTGGCCGTGCTCGCACAGGCCCGAGGCGAGGAGAGTGAGATGCAGCGCCTCCTCGACGAGTGCGCGGCGATCTACGAGCGGATCGGTACGCCGGCGCGCGCGCAGCGGGCCCGGGAGCGTCTCTTGCCGACCAGGGTGGGCGAAGCATACGCCTGACCCACGCCCCTGGAACGACTCTCGCAGCAATGCCGCGATCGGCCGCTCCGTCCCGAGGAGCGGCCGATCCGGTTTCTCGCGCCTACACCGGCGCCGCCACCCCCACGCCGATGCCCGAGATGAGACGCCCTGCCCAACTGATATGCGCCGGCAGCCTGCTGCTCGCCGCCTGCGCCGCCCCCTCCGCACCGCCGGCCGCCTCGCCCGCCCCGGGCTCCGACGCCGCCGGCATCCTCCGGCGGTGCGACGCGGTGGCCGCTGCCGAGCAGCTCGGCTGCTACGAATCGGCCCTCCTCTCCGTCCTGCGCTCCGAGGGCGTCCGCTCCGCCATGGAGCGGCTCCAGGACATGGCCGACCTCCGCCCGGCCGTGCGCCGCGACGGCCACGTCTACGCGCACGCCATCGGCCTCGCGGCCTTCACCTCCGCCGCCGAGGTGGGATCCACCTACGCCCGGTGCACCCCCGCCTTCCAGTCGGGGTGCTATCATGGCGTGATCCAGTCCTACTTCGCCGACCATGTCCAGAGCCACGGTCCCGAGCACGTCGACGCCTCGACCGTCGAGACCCTCTGCCGCGACTACCGGCAGGACGCCGGCCGCTGGGAGCTCTTCCAGTGCGTCCACGGCATCGGCCACGGCCTCATGATGGCCTTCGACCACGAGCTCCCGCGCGCTCTCGAAGGGTGCGACCTCCTCGACGACGCCTGGGAGCGCGAAGGGTGCTACGGCGGCGCCTTCATGGAGAACATCGTCCAGGCCACCGCTCCGCACCACGCCGTCGGCCGACCGCAGATGGAGCACCCCGCCGCCCCGCCCGCCGACGAGCACGCGCACCACGGGGGCGCCGCCTCCTCGGCCGCGCCCTTCCAGGCGCTCGACCCCGTGCGGCCGCTCTACCCCTGCACCGTGCTGGAGGACCGCTACCTCGGCTCCTGCTACCAGATGCAGACGTCCGCCATCCTCTTCTTCAACGGGGGCGACATGGCCGCCGCGGTTGCTGCGTGCGATGGGGCGCCGGAGCGCTACCGCTCCGCCTGCTACCAGAGCCTCGGCCGCGACATCTCCTCCTATACGGTGCAGGACCACGCGCAGGCCGTCCGCCTCTGCTCGCTGGGGGACCCGCGCTACCAGCCGTCCTGCCACGCCGGCTACGCCAAGAACCTCGTGGACCTCACCGCCCGCGCCGCGGACGGCCTGGAGTACTGCCGCTCCGTTTCCGACGGCGCCGGCAAGACGCGCTGCTACCAGGCGGTCGGGGAGGAGATCTGGGCGCTCGGGAAGGACGACGAGCGACGGGCGGCGCTCTGCGAGGCGGCCGAGCCCGCCTTCCGCGGGGTCTGCCGGGCGGGCGCCGCACTTCCCGGGGAGCGGGAGTGAGACTGCCTCCGCTGCGTCTGAAGAAGGACGAGGACCGCCGGCTGCGCGCCGGACACCTCTGGGTCTTCAGCAACGAGGTGGACGTCCAGCGCACTCCCCTGACCGCCTTCGAGCCCGGGGAGCCGGTGGAGGTGCAGGACGCCCGCGGCGCCCCGCTCGGGAGCGGCTACGTGAACCCCCACTCCCTGATCTGCGCTCGGCTGGTGAGCCGCGACCCGCGGGCGACCTTCGACCGCGACCTCCTGCGCCGCCGCCTGGAGCGGGCGCTGGCGTTGCGGGAGATGCTCTTCGAGGAGCCCTTCTACCGCCTCGCCTTCGGCGAGGGCGACGGCCTTCCGGGACTGGTGGTGGACCGCTTCGGCGGCGTGCTCGTCGTGCAGGTCACCACCGCCGGGATGGAGCGCCTGCGCGACGAGCTGGTGTCGGTCCTGGAGGAGGTGCTCCGCCCCTCCGGCATCCTCCTGCGCAACGACATCCCCAGCCGCGCGCTGGAGGGGCTGGAGCTCCACGTCGACACGGCGCTCGGAACCGTCCCGGAGCGGGTGGAGATCCGCGAGAACGGCGTCCGCTTCCAGGTTCCGCTCACCACCGGCCAGAAGACGGGGTGGTTCTACGACCACAGGATGAACCGCGCGCGCATGCGGCGCTACGTGCGCGGTCGCCGCGTCCTCGACGTCTTCTCCTACATCGGCGGATGGGGCGTTCAGGCGGCCGCGGCGGAGGCGGAGCGGGTTCTCTGCGTGGACTCCTCCGCGGGGGCGCTGGAGGAGCTCGAGGGAAACGCGCGCCTCAACGGACTCGCGGACCGCGTCTCGACGCTTCGCGCCGACGCCTTCGATGCGCTCCGCGACTTGCGGGAGGCGAAGGAGCGCTTCGGCGTGATCGTACTCGATCCTCCCGCTTTCATCAAGCGGCGGAAGGATTCGAAGCAGGGGGAGAAGGCGTATCGGCGGGTGAACCAGCTCGCGCTGGAGCTGCTGTCGGACGAGGGGGTGCTGATCTCCGCCTCCTGCTCCTTCCACCTCTCGCGCGACGCGTTGTTGGAAGCGGTGCTGCGCGCCAGCCGCGACGCGGGCCGCGAGGTGCAGATCCTGGAGGAGGGGCACCAGGCCGCCGACCACCCGATCCATCCTGCCATCCCCGAGACGAGCTACCTCAAGGCGTTCTTGGCGCGCAGCATCTGATCGCTCGCCTCCCAGAGGCGCCGGGCGCTCTCCGGGTCGCGCGCCGCGTCCGAGGGACGGATCGGCGCGCGGTCCTTGAAGTATCCGCCGCTCACCCCCTCCACGTCCGTCGAGGCGGCGAGGTAGACGACCGTCTCCGCTCCCTTCTCCGGGGTCCGCAGGAAGGGGCGCAGCAGCCGCAGCGGCGCCCATCCGCCAAAGAGGATCTCCGTCCCCACCACACCCGGGTGGAGCGCGTTCGCCGTGACCCCGCTTCCCTCCAGCCGGCGCGCCAGCTCGGAAGTGAAGAGGAGGTTGGCGAGCTTGCTCTGCGCGTACGCCTTCAGGCCGCGGTATCCTCTCTCCCCGGTGAGATCGTCCCAGTTCATCGTCGTTCCCCGGTGCGCCTCGGAGCTGACGACTACGATCCGAGCCGGGGCGCTCGCCCGCAGCGTCGGGAGGAGGAGCCGGGTCAGCAGGAAGGGGGAGATGTGGTTCACCTGGAACTGCAGCTCGATTCCGTCGGCGCCGAGGGTGCGCTCCCTCGTGTAGACCCCCGCGTCGTGGACCAGCACGTCCAGCCGGTCGAAACGGCGGGTGAACGCCGCCGCCGCCTCCCGCACCTGCTCCAGCGACGAGAGGTCGGCGAGGATTACCTCCGCGGTCCCGTCCGCCTCCTCGATCGCGCGGCGCGTCTCCCCCGCGCGCTCGCGGCTGCGCGCCAGCAGCACCATCGTGGCGCCGAGCCGGCCCAGCTCCAGAGCGGCCGCGCGCCCGATCCCGGAGGTGGCTCCGGTGATCAGGCACACCCTGCCGTCCATGCGCGGATACGCCTGCCCCGCCATCAGAACTCGCCGATGAAGCCGATCTCCGTGCGCAGCGAGTAGCCGAGCTCGCGCTCCACGGTGCTCTGGGCCCGGTCGATGAGCTCGCGGATGTCGCGGGCGGTGGCGCCGCTGAGGTTGACGATGATGTTGGCGTGCTTGTGGAAGATCTCGGCGCGGCCGCTCGGGTGCAGATACCCCTTGAGGCCGCACTGGTCGATCAGCCGCCCCGCCCCCACACCCTCGATCTTCTGGAAGATCGACCCAGCGCTCGGGTAGAGCCACAGGTCGGGGTGCCGGTCGTCACGCCACTGCAGGTTGGCGCGCATCGTCTCGCGCAGCCGCTCCTGCGGAGTCGGCTGCAGGCGGAAGGTGACGTCGAGCACCACGTCGCGCCGGTCGTGCAGGATGCTGTAGTCGTACCCGAAGCGGAAGTAGTCGACGTCCACCGTGCGGATCTCTCCCTCCTCGGAGAAGATCTCCGCGCTCTCCACCACCTCCTCCACGAACACCGTGCGCTCTCGCTCCGGGGGCGGGGAGAGGAAGTGGAGGTTCTGCCAGATGGCTCCGCCGACGGTGCTGGGGATCCCGACGAAGTGGTGGAGCCCGCCCAGTCCGCGCGATACGGTGGCCTCGATCAGGTCGCGGAAGATCACGACGCCGCTCCCCGCCCTCACCCGCGTCTCGTCGAGGAAGTCGATTCCCCCCACCTCGTTGCGGATCACGAGTCCGCGGAACCCGCCGTCTCCCACCAGGATGTTGGCGCCGACCCCGAGCAGGAAGAAAGGGATCTCGAGCTCGCGGGCGAGCGCGAGCACGTCCGCCAGCTCGTGCGGGGTGCGCGCGCGGTAGAGGTAGTCGGCCGGCCCCCCGATCCGGAAGGTCGTGTAGGGGGCGAGGGGCACGTCCTGCTCCAGGCGGTCGTTCCCCAGCCGGGCGCGCAGCTCGTGCACGGCGGGGGCCTTCAGCTTCGGCATGAACCTGTCACGATCGGGTCGAGGGAGGGAAACGCGGGGCATCCCCGCGTTGCTCGCCGCCTCAGTGCAAGGGGGGTGCCGGGGAGCTCCGCTGGAGGGACAGCGGTACCTCTAGACGATCGCGGGCACGAATATTGAACTGTATGTGAGATCCTAAGGTACTGCAGGTTAAGCATTTGGAAGCATAGACTCGGGAGGTGAGAATGGTGGACATCCGAAGCAGCAAGGGGTCAGCGGGTTTCGGGCGGGGGCAGGCGGCCACGCTGGCCATCGCCGGCCTCCTGGGCGCGGCCTGGGTCGGCGGCACCGTCGCGGGCCACCAGAAGTTCGACCGCACCACGGGCGTTTCCCCGCTCGTCGCGACGGATGTGGAGACGGTCGCCGCGGCGGGGGCGGAGTGGGACCTTCCCAACCTCGACCACGAGCGGGTGGACTATTGGGTCGAGCGCTTCTCCACCAGCAAGCGTGACGAGTTCTCCCGCTTCCTCGAGCGGATGGGGCGCTATCAGCCGATGATCTCCGCCAAGCTGGAGGAGAAGGGGATGCCCCAGGACCTCATCTACCTGGCGATGATCGAATCCGGGTTCAACCCCAGGGCGTATTCCCCGGCGGCCGCCTCCGGGCTCTGGCAGTTCATCGAGGAAACCGGCCGGCGGTACGGCCTGGAGGTGAACCGCGCGGTGGACGAGAGGAACGATCCGGAGAAGGCCACGGACGCGGCGCTCTCGTACCTCGAGCAGCTCCACGATCGTTTCGGCTCCTGGTACCTGGCCGCCGCGGCCTACAATACCGGCGAGAACCGGGTTGGCCGGATCATGCGCGAGGAGACCGGATCGGAGAAGGGGAGCGAAGACTCCTACTATCGGATCTGGGACCGTCTGCCGCGGGAGACGCGCGACTACGTCCCCCTGATGGTGGCGGCGGCCCGCATCGCCAAGGAGCCCGCCAGGTACGGATTCGGCCAGGTGGAGATCGAGCGCCCGCTCTCGTACGAGGAGGTGGTGGTCGACCCGGCCACGTCCCTCGCGGCGGTCGCGGAGGCGGCGCGCACGACCCCGGAGGAGCTGAAGCGGCTGAACCCGCAGCTCAAGCTGGAGCGCACCCGCAACGATCGGCGCAGCATGATCCGCGTGCCACAGGGCACCCGCACCGCCTTCCTCGTCAACTGGCCGACGCTCCGCGAGAAGCACACGCTGGCGGTGAAGGAGTACCGCATCCGCAGCGGTGACTCGCTCCTCGCCATCGCCCGGCGCCACGGCGTGAGCGTGAGCGAGCTCCGCGAGGTCAACAACCTCCGTGGCAGCCGTATCATCGCAGGCCGCACTCTGAAGATTCCGACCGGCTGAGGGAACGGAATAGGGAACAGGGAGTGCCGGGGCCCGGACGTCGACGTGACGTCCGGGCCCCGCGCCGTCAGAACTGTCCCTGTTCTCTATCCCGAACCCCTCGTGCGGGCCGGTGTAGGAGAGGGCGAACCGAGAGAGGAGAGGCCGAATGATCGAGATCACACCCGCCGCGCGCCATCGTATCCAGTCGTTCGTGGATGCCCGGGTCGTGCAGGACCCGGCGCTGCGCATCACGCTCACCCCGAATGCGCAGAGCCCGCTGGCGCGGGCGTACGCCATCTCGCTCGTGGAGCGGGAGGACCGGGAGAAGACCGAGATCGCCATCAACGTGGATGGCGTCCGCGTCTTCCTGAATCTCGACACCTCGAATCTGCTGAGCGGCGCGACGGTGGACTGGGTGGAGGAGGACGGGGCGAGCGGCTTCCGCGTGCACGATCCGCGTTCGCGCCCGGCGCCGAAGCGTGAGGAGCCGGAGCTAAAGCTCTCCGGCCCCCTCGCGGAGCGCGTACAGCGCGTCGTGGACGAGGTGATCAACCCGGGAATCGCCGCGCACGGCGGCTTCGTAGAGCTGGTCGACGTCAGCGACGACACGCTCTACCTGCGGATGGGCGGCGGGTGTCAGGGCTGCGCCGCCTCCGCCGCCACCCTCCGCCAGGGGATCGAGCGGATGGTCCGCCAGGAGGTCCCCGAGATCACGGAGATCGTCGACGTGACGGACCACGCCGCGGGGGCGACGCCGTATTACTGAAGTGCTATGTACTGAGTACTACGCGCTACGTAGCTGTGCGGGGCCCGGACATCGCCGCCATGTCCGGGCTCCGGCCGCACATGGTACTTCCGCCGTCATCCCGCACGGCGGGTGCGGCGGCGGAGGAAGTCGCGCATGATGTACTGGCCGAGCGTCATGGTGGTGGTGAAGTACGCCTTGCCGCGCGCGATCTGGCAGACGCGGTTGACGAAGGCCACCAGCGCGGGGTCGCGGGCCAGCATGAAGGTGTTGATCAGGATCCCCGACTTGCGGCAGGCGGCCACCTCCTGGAAGGTCTCTTTCAACACCCGCGCGTCGAGCCCCATCGGGTTCTTGTAGATCCGTCCGTCGGGGAGGGTAATCGCCGAAGGCTTCCCGTCGGTGATCATCACGATCTGGCGCATCTCCTTGTTCTGCGCCAGCAGCAGACGCCGCGCGAGCTTCAGCCCGTCGGCCGTATTGGTGTGGAAGGGCCCCACCTTCGCGTGCGCCAGGTGAGAGAGCGGGATCTCCTCGGCGCGGTCGCCGAAGAGCACCACCCGCAGCGTGTCGCCCGGGAACTGCGTCCGGATCAGGTGGGTGAGCGCGAGCGCCACCTTCTTCGCCGGAGTGAAGCGGTCCTCACCGTAGAGGATCATCGAGTGGCTGGTGTCCAGCATCAGCACGGTGGCGCAGCTGGAGCGGTACTCCGCCTGATTCACGTGCAGGTCGCCGTAGTCCAGGTCAATGGTGCCGTCGTCGCGCAGCCCGTCGCGCGAGAGGGCGCTCTTGAGGGTGCGGGGGATATCGAGGTTGAGCGTGTCGCCGAACTCGTAGGGACGGCTGGCGGCCTCCGCCTCCACGCCGGTGGCGAGGTGTGGCGTCTCGTGCGAGCCGAAGCTGGAGCGCCCCATCGCCCCCAGCAGGTGGCGGAGGGTGCGGTAGCCGAGGAAGTCCACCCCCTTCTGGGTGAGGTTGAACTCCACCTGCCGCGCCGCGGAGCGGGCCTCGTCCACCTGCCCCTCCTGGGCGCTCAGCTCCAGGTGCCCACCTGGCATCTGGGGCGGCTCGGTGACGTCGAGGTAACCCTCCTCCATCAGGCGGTTCACCAGCCGGTCGAGCAGCTCCGCGATCTGCTTCTGCACCTCCTCGTCGCCTCCTTCGCCCCGCAGCTCCCGCAGCATCTCCGGCGTGAGCTGTCCGCTCTCGATCAGTGCCCGGAGGAGCGCCTCGCGCAGGGCATCGAGAGAGCGGTCGGGATCGCCGAACTCGCCCCAGAAGGGGTGATGGTGCTGCCCCCCGGCGAACCCGCTCTGCAGCAGGAAGTCCGACAGGTGCTCCAGCAGCGCCTCGAGGTTGAGGGCGTCCGCGTGGTGCCCGGTGTAGCGGGTATAGTTCGTGAAGCGCATGCGAGGGCGACCTGTCAGGGGGCAGAGGGTGCTGCCTGGCGGAGCACGGATCGGGCCAGCCGCCGGGCTGGCGCTCTCTCCTCTCAAACTAGCCGGTCGGCGCCGAGTGGAACAGCGCAGCCAGGCGCGGGGCCCCGGTCCCGGCGGCGGGATCGACGAGGCGGGGCCCCCGAGCCGGACTCTTCCGGACCGGGGGCCGCCCGTGCAGCTCCCGGGCGCGCCGGCGCGCCCCCCCGCCCCGGGTCCCGGGCGCTCCCCCTTCGGGGCGCGGGCCCTGAGCGCCCTGAGCCACCGCGACTTCCGCATCTTCTACTTCGGTCAGCTCCTCTCTCTGGTCGGTACCTGGATGCAGGCCACAGCGCAGGGGTGGCTGGTGCTGGAGCTGACCGACTCCGAGTTCCTGCTGGGGGTGGTGACGGCGGCGGGCTCCCTCCCGATCCTCCTCTTCACCCTCTACGCGGGTGTCGTCGCCGATCGCGCCGACAAGCGCCGGATCATCCTCTCCGCGCAGGCGGTGTCGCTGGTCGGCGCGCTCGCGCTGGCGGCGCTCACGCATGCGGGCGCCGTCACCCTGGGCTGGATCCTCCTCGTGGTCTCACTGCAGGGGACGGCGAGCGCCTTCGAGGTGCCGACGCGGCAATCCTTCTTCGTGGAGTTGGTGGGGAAGGAGGACCTCACCAACGCGATCGCCCTGAACTCCTCCGCCTTCAACCTGACCCGCATCGTCGGGCCGGCGCTCGCCGGGATTCTGATCGGGACGGCGGGGATCGCCGTCTGCTTCTACATCAACGCCCTCTCCTACCTCGCGGTGATCGCCGGGCTGCTGGCGATCCGCAGGCCCTCCTTCCAGCGGCCGCCGCGCACCGCCTCCACCCTGGAAAACCTGCGCGAGGGGTTCGCCTACCTCTGGAGCAACCGCCTGGCGCGGACGCTGGTGAGCATGATCGCCGCCGCCTCCATACTCGCCCTGCCGTACGCGATGCTCCTCCCGGTGTTCGCGCGCGACGTTCTCGAGGTGGGGGCGCAGGGACTGGGATGGCTCCTCTCGGCGGCCGGCGCGGGCGCGTTCGCGGGAGGGATCGCGCTCGCCTCCGCGTCCGGCCGGGTGCCCGGCGGGCGGCTCCTGCTCGCCTCCTCCATCGGCTTCGCGGTGCTGCTCGGGGGCTTCGCCTTCTCGCGATGGTTTCCCCTCTCGCTCGCGCTCCTGGCGGGGGCGGGCTTCTGCCTCATCTCCTTCACCGCCACGGTGAATGCGATGCTGCAGGCGGTGGTTCCCGACCCCCTCCGCGGCCGGGTGATGAGCGTCTACGTCTTCATGTTCATGGGGATGACGCCGATCGGGTCGCTGCAGGCGGGGACGCTGGCGCGCTTCCTGGGGGCGCCGGCCGCGCTCGCCGCCGGGACCGCGGCGCTGCTGCTCGTGGTGCTCGTAGTCTGGGCACGAGTGCCGGAGCTGCGGGAGGTGCGGTGAGGCGCGCCCGGCTATGCCGCGTGGCGCGTTTTCCCGGGCGGGGATAAGTTCAGCGACCGCGCGAACTCTCACCTCGCAGGAGTCGTCGACATGTACGGATTGATCGGAAAGATGATCGCGGCGCCCGGCCAGCGGGACGCGCTGGCGGCGATCCTGCTCGAAGGCGTCTCCGCGATGCCCGGCTGCCTGAGCTACGTGGTCGCGAACGATCCGGACGACGGCGACTCGATCTGGATCACCGAGGTCTGGGACAGCCAGGAAAGCCACGCGGCGTCGCTTTCCCTTCCATCCGTGCGGGACGCCATCGCACGGGGACGCCCGTTGATCGCCGGCTTCGGCGAGCGCATCGTCACCACCCCCGTCGGGGGATACGGACTATCGGCGACCGGGGCTCGATAGTCCTCTGCCGGCCGGCCGCGACCCGGAGACGGCAGCACCCGCCTCTCCCGTCCGGTGTACCACGGCGCATGACCCGTCTCCACGATCCGATCGACCTCCGCGCCCGGCTGCTGGCGTGGTACGACGCGCACGCGCGCGACCTGCCCTGGCGCACCGCTCCGGGCGAGGCTCCCGATCCGTATCGCGTCTGGCTTTCGGAGGTGATGCTGCAGCAGACGCGGGTGGAGACGGTGAAACCGTACTTCGCGCGCTGGCTCGACCGCTTCCCGACGCTGGAGGTCCTGGCGGAGGCGCCGCTGGACGAGGTGTTGAAGGCGTGGGAGGGGCTGGGCTACTACTCCCGGGCGCGAAACTTCCACCGCGCGGTGCGCGAGGTCGCCGGCAGCCGAGCCGGCGAGATCCCCGCCGACCCGGAGTCCTTCCGCGCCCTCCCCGGCGTGGGGCGCTACACGGCGGGGGCGGTGATGTCGATCGCCTTCGGTCGAGAGGAGCCGATCGTGGACGGCAACGTGCGGCGGGTCTTCGCGCGCTGGACGGACGACCCCGAGCCGCGCGAAGCGGAGCTCTGGCGGCTGGCGGAGGCACTGGTGCCGGGGGAGCGGCCCGGGGACCTGAACCAGGCGTTGATGGAGCTGGGCGCGACCGTCTGCACCCCCCGCTCGCCGCGCTGCGGCGAATGCCCGGTGCGCGCCCACTGCGCCGCCTTCGCAGCCGGCACGCAGGAGCGGCGCCCCCTCCCGAAGAAGGCGAAGCCGGTGCCGCACGAGCACACCGCGGTCGCCGTGGTGGAGCGCGCGGGTCGGTTTCTTCTGGCCCGGCGCCCGCTGGACGCGCGGCTCGGGGGAATGTGGGAGTTCCCGGGCACCCTCCGCGCCCGCGGCGAGAGGGACGGCGCGGCCGCCGAGCGCGCGGTGCGGGAGGGGCTCGGCCTCTCCGTCCGCGCGGGCAACCTCGTGGGAGTGGTCGACCACGGCTTCACGCACGTCCGGGTGAGCTATCACGCCGTCCGCTGCTCCTTCCTTTCCGGCGAGGAGCGCCTCCTCGCCTACGACGCCCGGGCGTGGACCACCCCCGAGGAGATGGAGCGCCTCGCCCTCCCGCTCGCCCAGAGGAAGATCGCCGCGCTGGCGACGGAGCGGACGCTCTTCTCGGAGTAGGGAGCGTTCCGTTCCCGCTCCTGCGTCGGGCGCCTCCCGCCGCCTAGGCCCCGTACTCGAACTCGATCTCCGCGGCGATCTCCGGGTGGATGCTGCGCGCGACGGGGCAGGTGCGGGCGATCTCCTCCAGCCGCTCCCGGTGCTCCGCGGAGAGCCCTTCCGGCATGCGAATCCGGAGCGGGAGCCGGTCGATACGGCGGGGGGCGGAGCGCATGTGCTTCTCCACCCGGAAATCGGCTCCCTGGAAGGGGATCCCTTCGCGCGCCGCCACGATCGCCATGGTGGTCACCGCGCACGCCCCCAGCGCCGTCGCCACCAGGTCCGTCGGCGAGAAGGAGCTGCCGTCCCCCTGGTTGTCCACGGGGGCGGCACTGTGGATCACGGTCCCCGAGGGGCCGTGCCGGAGGTCCATCTTCAGCTTGCCGGTGTAGGTGCCGTTGATCTCGACCATGCTCCACCCCCATGTTGAACGTTGAGTGCCGAATGCCTCGGACCTGTCCTCCGAGCTGCCAGCGTTGCCGCTTCGACGCCGCGATGATCTCGTCGTGCCGATCGCGGAATCGCGCATGAGCGCCCATCGCTCTCCCTCGCCGTCCCGGCGCGAGTCGCTCCGCTCCACTGGCCGCGCCGATGCCGGCGGTCTCCACAAACTGCAGACATCCGTCCCGCGGGGCCAGGTGCGGGCGCGATCCGGCCGCCGTGGGGCTCCCGCCGCCGGGCAGGTTGTCGCCGGGGGAGGGGACGAATAGGTTGGCCCTTGCACCCACATCCGGAGGGGATCGGCATGGCGACGAGCGGATTCGGAAGCGGAGGACGGGCAGGAGTCGGAATCGCGCTGCTCGGAGTGCTGGCGGCGTGTGCCTCAGGGGGCGCCTCCGGCGGTGGATGGGAGGTCGGCCGCCAGTGGGGGTGCGACCCGGCGGAGGTCCGGCGGGACTACGAGGAGTCGCACCCGCAGGGGGCCGGCTCCCTCGCCCTCACGCCGCGGGAGGGGTGGAGCGCCTGTCAGCTCCTCTCGCTCGTCGGGGCGCCGGACGAGGTGCGAACGGCCGAGAGCGATGCGGGAGTGACCTACCTGCTCTTCTACCCCGGAGCGGCGAGGGAGCGCGTGGTGACTCTCCGGCGCGACGTCACGCAGGCGTGGCGAGTCTCGGCCGTCGTGTGGTGAGGAGGCGCGCGGGATGAACGTCCTGGTCCTCAACGCCGGGTCCTCCTCCCTCAAGTTCCAGCTCGTCCGCACCGGTCCCCGGGAGATCGCCGCCAATGCCGACGAGAGGCTGGCGCGCGGGATGGTCGAGCGGATCGGCGGCCTCGCCATCCTCTCCTTCCAGGTGGACGGCGAGGAGACGTACCGGGAGACCGGGCCGATTCGCGATCACTAGGCGGCGCTCGATCGCGTGCTGCGCTGGCTCCTCGAGCCCCCCGCGGGCGCCGCGCTCCTCGGCGGGCTCGGCGAGAACTCGGCCGAGGTGCGCAACCTGATCTGCACGGGGCTGGAGTGGATGGGGCTGGAGTTGAGCCAGCAGGTCAACCAGGAGACGGTGGGCGGGCGGGAGGCCCGCATCTCCCGGGAAGGCGCCCGCCTCGCCGCCTGGGTCATTCCGACCGACGAGGAGCTGCTGATCGCGCGCGACACCGTGCGCCTCGTGGAGGGGCTGGACACCCGCTACTGAAGCCAGTACGGCCGTTCTTTTCTTCCATCATGAGGGTTGAGAACGTGAGGGGAAGGCCGCATACTCCTATGTGATCGTTGAAACCGCCTGGAAGGCCGCATGGAGATCGTGCTCCTCGAATGCGAGCTGGAGGTCATCAGGTTCTCTGGAAGGGCGGTGCCTCCACCGTCGCCGAGGTCCGGGGAGCGCTGGGGGATGGGACCCGCCGCTCGCGCGGGAGGACGGCGGTATCGGACGGCTGCTCCGCTCCGACCCGTCGGCGGTGATGGGGGCGTCACTTCCACCGGAGGTGTGCGGTGAGAAGCTCGACAAGCGTGATGGGACCGGGGTTCGCGGCCCTGCTGGTGGCCATCGCGGCCGTTGTCGCCACCCCGCCGGCGGGTGCGCAATCGGTCGTGATCCAGGGGCGGGTGGAGGACGCCGGCTCCCGCGAGCCGGTGGCGGGCGTGCGCGTCTTCGCGGAGGACTCGTCGAGCGCCGTGTTGACCGACTCGCTCGGCCGCTTCTCGATCCTGATGCGGCGGGCGGTGCCCTTCGTGCTGCGGGCGGAGCGGATCGGGTACCGCCCCGACCGGTTCGAGTTGGGGGAGAGGGCGCCGTCGCGGAGCTCCGTCCTCCTTCTCCAGCCGGTGGCCGTGGAGGTGGAGGGGGTGGAGGTCGTCTCCGAGTCGGCGGTGTCGGAGGCGCTCCGCGACCTTCGCCGCCGCAGGAACGCCTACTTCGGACCGGTGAGCGCGTTCGACCGCGCGGAGCTCGAGCGGTTCGCCGCGTTCGGCAGCGTGTGGGACTTCGTCCGCACCCGGACGATCCAGGTGTACGAGTGCTTCGATGCCCTGAGCCGGCTCTGCACGCGGGAGCGGGGGCGTCGGAGCCTCCGCTTCGGTCCGCTCGAGCGGCCCGTGCTGGTCTGCATCGACGGCCGGGAGTCGTGGGGGGCGGTCGCCGAGATGAGCAGCATCCCGATCGAGACCGTGTCGATGATCGAGCTCTTCCGGCACGGCCGGGGGAGCATCCGCGTGTACACCCCCGGCTTCATCACGAGCAGCGCGCGCTCTGGCCGCAGCATCGCGCCTTTCGGTGACTTCGGCTGCTGAGGGCACCCCGCGGCCTCCGCCTGTGAGGCAAGTCGTGTTACCTCCAGGTCTTCCATGAACCGTCCGCCCCGGGCGGCCGTGCGGTAGTTTCGAGCAGGCATCGGGGGACATGAGCACGTCGGCAAGGGCCCTCCGGGGCGACGACGCAGGTTCACTGGCTCGAGAGCATGGTACGCGACCTCGGGGTCTTCTCCGGCGAGGGGATCCGCGTCGAGTCGCGGCGCGGATCCTGCCACCCTCCATGGGCATGCGAGGCATCCGCGATTCCGTCGATCCCTGGGTAGCCGGGGGAGTGGGGCTTCTCCTCCTGCTCTCGGCGGGAGTGGTGGCGCTCTACCGATCCGCTCCGCAGAGCGCGGCCGAGGTGCGAACCGGGACGCTGCTCGCCGCCCGGCCGAGCGCCTTCGGCCCGCACCTGGCGCGCGCCGAGGAGCGCCTGCGGACGGCCGCCGCGGCGCCGGATGATAGTGCCGCGATCGCCGCGCTCACCGAGGCCGCCGAGTCGGCCTGGCGCGCCCGCGAGCTCGCCGCCGACTCCTCGGAGGTCGGCCGCGCCACCACCGTCTGGGCGACGGCGCTCCTCGACTGGGCCGACCGCCTCCGCGCCGCCGGCACCGGCGAGGGCCTGCGGTCCGACGACGATCCGCTCCTCCGGCAGGCTCTCGTGTTGGTGGAGAGAGTCCGCTCCATCCCCCTCCCGCCGCAGCTCGGACAACACGCCGCCTCGCTCCGCGAGGAGATCGAACGGCAGCTCCGACTCGGGCCCCTGGAATGGCTTCCACGCCGCCGCTGACGCCCTCGCGCCGCGCCGTGGCCGCCACCCTCCTCTTCCTGGGCGCGGGGGCGCTCGCGGGGGTGACGCTGCGCCCGCAAGGGGTGGTGGAGTACCGCGCATTCGGCCTCACCGAGGGCCTCTTCGCCCTCCTCCTCACCTACCTCCTGCTGCTGCGCGGCGTCTGGCTCCGCCCGCCGGGCCCGCTGGGATGGATCGCGGTGGCCTACGGCACGCTGGCCGGCGCGCAGCTCCTCGAGCTGCTCCTCCCGCCGCCGGGGATCTTGGAGTGGGTGGTGGTGACGGCGCTGGTCTTCACCGCCTGGGCCGCCCTCGCGGGAGGATCGCGCGAGAGGGTGATCGCCTCGCTCGCCGGACTCGCGCTCCTGCTGGCCCTGCTCAACTTCTCGGTGATCCCCGTGGTGTGGGAGCGCGCCGGGCCGGCGCCCGGCGCGGCGTTCGGCCTGGGAGACCTGGCCGAGGGCTTCCGCCGCCTCTTCGTGGACTACCGGCCGGTGCGCCCCGGCGGGCAGCTCATCGCCTTCCTGGCCGTGGGCTGCTGGGCCTTCGCCACCCGCCTGCTCTGGGAGGCGGACTCCCCGCCCGCCGAACCGCTCCCGCCGGGTGCCGCCGGCTGACGGTCCGGGGGCTACTGCCGGTAGGCGAAGTAGTCCGCCACCTGCTTCGCCACCAGCCCGATCGCGTTCTCCAGCGCCTCTCCCGAGCCGTAGTGGTCGGCGGTGAACACCGTCAGCACGATCGTGCGGCCGGGCGCCTCCAGCACCCCCACGTCGTCGCCGATGTAGGGGAGGAAGTCGCCAGTCTTGTGCGGGATCTGGTAACCGGTGACGTAGCGCGGGATGCGCGAGCGGTAGAGCTGCCCCCGCATGATCCGCAGCATCGTCTCGGACGAGGCCGAGTCCACCAGCGTGCCGCGCTCCATCATCTCCAGCAGCCGCCCCATCTCGCGCGGGGTGGAGAGGCCGAAGGGGTGCTCCGCCGCGCGGTGAAACTCGTCACGGGCGGGCGCCGCCGCCAGCGCCTCGAACCAGGCGCGGGCGTTCGCAAGGGCCCGCGTCTCCCGCAGCCCGAGCGCGGCCATGCGCCGGTTCACCGCCTCGGGTCCGCCCACCATCCGATAGAGCACGTCGGTGGCGGTGTTGTCGGAGACCACGATCATGAGCGTGATCAGGTCCTTCACCGACACCTCCGCACCAGGGTCCAGCCGGCGGAGGATCCCCGTCCCCGGCAGGACGTCGGCTTCGGCGAGGGTGTAGCGGTCCGTCAGCGCGAACTCCCCCGCCCGGATCTGCTCGAACACCTCCGCCATGAGCGGGATCTTGATCGTGCTCATGGTGTCCATCGGCCGATCGGCGTTCAGGGCGATCTCCTCCCCCGTTTCCAGCGACTTCATGTAGATCCCCCAGGTGGCGTCCACGCCGGCCGTGATGCGCTCGATGTCCGCCTTCAGGACGTCCAGCGGCGCGGGGCGGCTCCGGGGCTGCTGGGCCTCGAGCCGGGGAGCGAGGAGGAGGAGAACGAGGGCTGCTCGGGTCATCATGCGGTCCGTCGGAAAGGGGGCGAAGGGCAGAGGATTTCGGTACGCGGGTCGTACTCAGGATCGGATGCCCGTTCTCGGTTCGCGAGGAGGTGCGAAAGGGTGAAGCTCGCTCCGGAAATGCGGTGCGGTGCCGGGCGGCTGAAACCGCGGGGAGGGGGACGGGAATTCCGCGGGAGTGCCCTCACCCCCGGCGCTGCGTGCCACCCCCTCTTCCCTCCCCCGCTACCGACGGACCGAGAAGGAGGCCAGCAGCCTCACCTCGGGGTCGACGACGACCGCGGCCGGAGGGGCAGCCAGCTCCAGCGGCACGACGACCTCCTGCGAGGCCTCCGGCTCGACCGCGACGGTGGCGCGGTGGCGGCCGCCGGAGGCGTCCACGACCTCCACCTCGAGGGGGAAGCGGAAGGGTCCGAAGCGCTCCCCCTGCTCGACCGTCAGCAGCACGCGGCCGCGCTCCGCGTCGAAGCTCCAGGAGGTCGTCAGCTCCGGGTAGCCGGGGCGGCGCAGCCACTGGTCGAAGAACCCGTCCAGCTCCTCTCCGGAGGCGGACTCCATCGCGCGGAGGAGGTCTTCACTAAGAGCCGTGCCGTGCCGGTGATCGCGGTAGTAGCCGCGCAGCCCCGCGAAGAAGGCGGAATCGCCGATTTCGACGCGCAGCATGTGGAGGACGAAGCCGCCCTTCTCGTAGGAGTTCTCGTTGAGGAGCTCCAGGTATCGCGTCTGTGCGGTGTCGATCACCGGCCGCTCCGCCACCGCCGCCGAGGCGAGGATCTCGTTACGGATCCCGCGCATCCCCTCGCGCAGCGCTTCCGGACCCTCCGCGTGCTCCCGCCACACCTGGGTGAGATAGGTGGCGAAGCCCTCGCTGAGCCAGAGGTGGCTCCACTCGCGCTCGGTGACCGCGTCCCCGAACCACTGGTGCGCCGTCTCGTGCGCGATCAGTCCCGTTCCGAGCGTCCCCTCGCGGAACGCCTTGTCGCTGTAGAAGATCGCCGAGGCGTTCTCCATCCCCCCGAAGCGGGTGGACGACTGCACGTGGTCCAACTTCTCGTAGGGGAAGGGGGCGATCAGGGAGGAGAAGAACTCCACGATCTCGTCGGCCTGGCCGAACGGTCCGGGCAGGAAATCCTCCGTCTCGGGCGCGGTGTACACCGACTGCGGGACGCATCCGCCGCCCTCCGCCAGGCCGCACGCCGTGTTCCCGAGCGGGTGTTCCACCAGCGGCCCGGCGCCAATCACCATCAGGTAGACGGGGATCGGCCGGCTCCCGCGGAACCGGGTGAGCCTCCGCCCCGCCCCCGCCGCCCGCTGGTCGACACGGACGCCGTTGGCGATCACCTCCCGCTCCTCCGGCGCGGCGACCGTCCAGGAAACGGTCGCCTTGTCGCTGGGGTGGTCGACGCTGGGGATCCAGAAGCGCGCGCGGTCCGGCCAGTTGTCGCCGAAGCCGGTCCACCGCCCGCGCTCGTCGGTGCGGATGATGAGACCGTCCCGCGGCTCGCCTCCGTAGCGCACCGCCACGCGCAGCGTGTCGCCCGAGCCGGGCGGCAACGGGACGCGGACGGTGACGGAGTCGCGTCCGAAGGGCGTGGGGCGGCCTTCCACCCGCACGCTGTCGACGCGCATGCCGATCAGGTCCAGCACCAGTGTGTCCACCGGCGCCGTGCGGCCGACCGTCAGCACGGCCCGCCCACCGATCGCGACGCCGCTATCGGGGAGCTCCACCGTCAGGTCGTAGTGGAGGACGTCGATCCCAGGCCTGTAGACGTGGGTGGCGGGTGGCTCCTGCGCCGCGAGCGGAGCGGCCGCGAGAGCGAGCGGGGGGAGGAGGGCTGCGAGCGAACGGGCGAGACCACGCATGGGATCCGGGGTCCTGGATGAGGCGGTGACCGAGCGCTCAGGATCGCATCCGGCCGCCCCACCCGCAAGAGAGCGGGGTGTGGGGAGGAGGCGGAGGAGGGCGCCGCGCCCCCAGACCCGGCCTTTCAGCCGCTGGTGTGGGAGCTTCCGGGCGGCTCCCCCCCGGAGCGGGGATCGCGCTTCCGCTCCGGGAATCGTCGGACCTCGCCCTGCAGCCCCCATAGCTTCCGCTGGGACGGGCGCGCGACGCCCGACCAGATTGCCCGCCCCACTCCCAGGCCCGCGGTCGCCCCGGTGCCGAGGATGGCGAGCGTCTCCGGAATCCCGGGCTGGAGGCCATCCACGACGATCCCCGCCGCCGCGGAGCCGGCGACGACGGGAATCCCGAGGATCGGGGCGATGGAGGGCGACCAGTCCCCGATGATCTGCACGTCGGTCGTCTCCGCGCGGGGCGTGATCGAAACCGTCAGCCGCGTCGTCCCGTTCACCCCTGCTCGCGCTGCTCCGTGGGCGAGTTCCGGATCCCGGCGGCGGTATTCGGCTCGACGTCCCGCTGCCAGTACCAGGGCCCCGCCTTCCGCTGCCTCGGGTAGATCTCGTCGAGGGTCGAGGCGTCGTACATCCGGCCGTTCTTCATCACGAAACGCACGGAGTTCGAGTTGCGGATGTTCTCGAGCGGGTTCAGGTCGAGCACGACCAGGTCCGCGAGCTTGCCGGCCTCGATGGATCCCAGGTCGCGGTCGAGCCCGATCCCCTGCGCGCCGTAGATGGTGGCGGCGCGCAGCGCCTGGTGAGGGTCCATCCCGCCGGACTGCATCGCCCAGAGCTCCCAGTGGTACCCGAGCCCCTGCAGCTGCCCGTGGCTCCCCACCCCGACCCGGCCGCCCGCCTCCTCCACGTCGTTCACGAACTCGGCGATCTCCTCGAAAACGTGCACCTCGGGGTGGAACCACCCCGATGCGCCCGGCCCCGTTCCCGGGCGGCGCAGCGCCTTCTGCATCAGCTCCTCCAGCGGTGTGAAGTAGCGCAGCTTCGGGTCGCCGAAGACGTTCTCGGTCGAGTAGAAGTAGTTCTCCGCCCAGGGACCGCCGTACGCCACCAGGATGGTGGGCGTGTAGGTGATCCGGGAGTCGGCGAAGAGCTGCACCACGTCGCGGTAGAGGGGAAAGGCGGGGATGTTGTGCTCCTGGCCCGGGTAGCCGTCGATCGCCATCGTCAGGTCCATCTTGGCGTCGAGCGATCCCTCGGTGGTGGGCATCAGGCGGAGCTCGCGGGCGGCCATGATGATCCACTGCCGCTGCTCACGGTTGCCGGCGACGTACATCTTGATGGTCTGCGTGTCGTAGTAGTCGCTGTAGCGCCGCAGCACGTCGCGCGCGTGGTCGAGGTCGCGGATCTGCTCCTGCACGAAGACGCCGGGCCCCGTCGAGTAGATCCGCGGGCCGAGGACCCGCCCCGTGGTGACGAGGTCGCCGTAGGTGAGCACGTCGGTGCTCCCCGTCTGCGGGTCGCGGGTGGTGGTCACGCCGTACGCCAGGTTGGCGGCGTACGCCCAGACCTGGTCCCGATGCACGTCGAAGGAGGGGCGCAGGTGGGCGTGCGAGTCCACCAGCCCCGGGACGATCGTCTTCCCCGATACGTCGATGATCCGCGCCCCCTGCGGCACCGCCACCTCCCCCTGCCGGCCGACGGCGGCGATCCGGTTGTCCACCACCACGATGTCGGCGTTCTCGATCACCTCGTCGCCGCGCATGGTGACGGCCCGCCCGCCGCGCAGCACCGCGGAGCCCTGCGGCAGGTCGCGCGGGACGCGGATCACGATGCGCGTCTCGGAGCCGCGGTAGGCGGGAGGGCGCCGGTCGGCGGAGTCCGCTAAGGCGGTGTCGGCTCCGGCCGCGGCGCGGAGGCGACGGGCGTCGAGGGCGCTGTCCGCCGCCGCGCGCGCGGCCGCCAGGTCGTACACCACGTGCGCGTTGCCGATAGACCAGTGGACGAGCCCCTCACGCCCCCAGGCGGGGAACTGCCCGCCCACCTCCGTGAGCCGCCGTGCCGGGAAGGCGGCGCGCTCGGGGTCCGCCACGGAGATGGTCGGCGCCTCCGCCCCGACCCGCGGCACCGTCACCACGAAGAGGTCGTTCACTACCTGCGCCAGTGCCCGATCCCCCTCCGGCGACATCAGCACGAGGTCGGCCTCGATCGGTTCGGTCGCGTTCGGGAGGGTGGCGCCGGTGACCTTCACGTGCGCCCGCCGGTCCGTGCCGTCCCAGCGCATGGAGACCAGGCCGTCCTCCTCGCTGAAGGCGAAGACGCGGTCCGGGTCGCGGGTGAAGTGGGGCTTCTGCAGCCCCGCGACGGGCGCGATCCGCCGGGCCTCGCCGCCCGCGGCGGGAATCCAGACCAGGTCGGCCGCCCCGCCGGGCACCCCCTGCGTCAGCGCCTCCTCGAAGGCGCGGGCGGGGCCGCGCACCGCGACGATCCGCTCCCCGTCCGGGGACCAGGCCGGCTCCCGGTAGAGAGCCGGCGCGGTGGTGAGCCGCTGCGGAGCTCCGCGCCCGTCGGCGCGCACCCGGAAGAGGTGCCCGCCCTCCTCGAAGGTCCACGTCCCATAAGCGATCCACGTCCCGTCCGGCGACCAGGTCGGCTGGTGCTCCCCCACCTCGGTGTCGGTGAGGCGGCGCGGCGTGCCGTCCGGGTAGTCCATCAGGTAGAGCCGGTCCAGCGCCGTGAAGGCGAGCCGCCGCCCGTCCGGCGACGGGACCGCATCGCGGATCTGGCGCACCATGAAGCTCGCCGAGTCCTCCACGGGATAGTCGAACTCCAGCAGCGGCCCGATCGGCAGGTCCACCTGCACCTGGAAGGGGATCTCGGTGGGCGCGCTCCCGTCCACCGGCACCCGCCAGATCCGCCCGCCGTAGAAGACCACCAGCTCGCGCGAGTCGGGGGCGAAGGCCATGCCGGGGTAGACGTCGCGCGTGGCGCGCGACTCCTGCTCGTCGCGCTGCACCGGGTGCGCGAGCCACCGCTCCTCGCCGGTCCGCAGGTCGCGGACGCGGAGCGCCGTCTCCCCCACCTGGCGCGTGCCGTAGACGAGCCAGCGCCCATCGGGCGAGATGGTGGGGCGGAAGCCGCCACCGTAGCGGAAAGTCTGCGGGGTGCGCTCGCCCGTCTCGCGGTCGTACACGGCGAGCTGGTAGTCGCGCATCGCCGAGTTGTACTGCCAGTTCCCGGTGCGCTGCGCGAACCAGATGTAGCGGCCGTCGGGGGTGGGCTCGGCGCCGAGGGTGCGGAGGTTCTCGGGCTCCTTGACGAGCGCGACGCCCGATCCCCCGTCCACGTGGTACATCCAGAGCTTCCCGATCGACCCGCCGCGTCCGCCCGCCTCGCGGGTGACCACGATGTAGTCGCCGTCCGGCATCCACTCGGGCGACTGGTAGCGGTCGTGCTTCCCGCGCGTGAGCTGGACCGTGTCGCCGCGGTCGAGCGAGAGGATCCAGACGTTCTCGCCGCCTCCGCGGTCGGAGGTGAAGACGACGCGGCGGCCGTCGGGGCTGAAGCGCGGCTGCGCGTCGAAGGCCATCCCGCGCGTGAGCTGCGTGGGCGTCCCTCCGGTGATCGGCAGGGTGTAGAGGTCCCCCAGAAGGTCGAAGACGATCGTCTCGCCGTCCGGGCTGACGTCGAGGCTGACCCACGACGCCTCGTCCGTGGAGAAGCGGACCGAGCGGGCGGGCTCCAGCGGGAGTCCCTCGCGCACGGCGGAGTCGGGGAGCGTGGCCTGCTGCGCTGGCGCGGCCGCACCGAAAAGGAGCGCCGCTGCGAGAAGCGCGGACGCCGCCAGGGCGCGCGGACGAGGAGTGTCCATGGTTCGGGAGGTGGGGGAGTCGAGCCGGTCGCCGGGTGACGGGAAGATAATCCCGGACGACCCCGGGGACAAAGAGGACCGTCTCGCCGCGCGAGAGGGCGGTCGCTCCGCTTCCAGCCAACCGCCCGGGGCTCTCCTCATCGCGGTACGCCTCCGGGGCTCTCCTCATCGCGGTACGCCTCCGGGCCTCTCGACGCGTCGCGCAACCTCTTGCTGAGCAAACAGTTGCCTGGCTTCAATCAAGTTCGCGGGCGCGTGCGGCGCACTGCGCGAGGCTGTGGCGCAAGGCCTCCTCCGGCTCCGAGAGCGGGGAGGGGATGTGTTTCATGGAGCGGGTGCCGACCCTGAGCGACGCCGGTCCGCGGGATCGGGCGCACGTCCGTGATGATCTCACGCCGGCCGCGGTTCCGCGTGGGGTGACCGAGGTTGCCGCGGAGGGGAGGCCGACACTACTCTGATCTGAGCGAACAGGGGCTCCCGCACGAATCTGTTCGCAGCGACCAGGGGCTCCCGCGCAAAGCTTCTCGCTTCTGAAGCTGAAGCCGACCTCAGGACCGTGCGGCCGCTGCTCCCTCCTCCCGCAAGTAGATCGGGTCATGGCACAGGTGAAGGTCAACGGTACCGCGCTCGAATACGTCGAAGTCGGCAGCGGAGAGCCTCTCATCTTCGTCCACGGCTCGGCCAGCGACTACCGGACCTGGCGGCTCCAGCAGGAGGCATTCGCGGACCGGTTCCGCGTTGTCTCCTACAGTCGGCGCTATCACTGGCCGAACGCGCCGATCCCGGAGGGGGCCGACTACTCGATGAGCGAGCACGTCACGGACCTGCGGGCGATCCTCGGGGCGCTGGACGCGGCGCCGGCTCACCTGGTGGGGCACTCCTACGGTGCTTTCGTCTGTCTACTACTCGCCCTGCGGGAACCGCAGCTCGTCCGCACCCTCGTGCTCGCCGAGCCGCCGGTCGTCACGCTGTTCGTGAGCAACTCGCCGAAGCCGCTGGAGCTGCTGAAGCTGCTGGCGACCCGGCCGCGCACCGCGGCGGCCATCGTCAAGCTGGGAGCGACGGGGCTCGGCCCCGCGACGGCAGCCGCTCGGCGGGGCGAGATGGAGGAAGCGATGCGCCTGTTCGGGACGGCGGCGCTGGGTCACGAGGCCTACCGCCGTCTAACGGAAGAACGGAAGGAGCAGGTACGCGTCAACCTGATCCGGGCCGAGTTCCTCGGGTCGGGGTTTCCACCGCTGGACGCCGACCGGCTGCGTACCGTCGCGATTCCGACGTTGCTGATGACGGGTCGGTCGAGCCCCCGCGTGTTCCACCGTCTGGCGGACCGATTGGAGGAGCTCCTGCCACGAACCGAGCGAATCGGCATCCCCTCCGCATCCCATCTCATGCACGAGGACAACGCGTCCGCATACGGGGCCGCCGTTCTGTCGTTCATGGACAAGCACCGCCATTCGGCCTGATCCGCGGCTGCCGACCCGGCCGCGAGCGTTTTCGGAACGGAGGGCGACGCGCGCCGACGGAGGATGCCCGGACCTGAGGGCACGGAAGGGGGGGTGCGAGAGCGGGCGTGGCGTCGCGCGGGCCGGAAGTGTTGCGCCGGAAGCGAAGGAGCCGCAGCTTTCCGTGTCTGGCGGGACCGCTCCTCGCCCCGCCCCGCGCTTCACCCCCGGAGGCCCATGAAACGCTCGATCCTTCTCCTTTCCGCTCTGGCCGCGACCACGCTCTCGGCGCAGGCGCCTCCGGACTCCGTTCCCCTGTACGACGACCTGGGGAGCTACTCCCGCCCCGTCGCGGCCTCTCCCTCGGCGCAGCGCTACTTCGACCAGGGGATGAGGCTCACCTTCGGCTTCGGGCACCCCGAGGCGCAGCGCGCCTTCCGTGCGGCCGTGCGGCAGGACCCGGACTGCGCGATGTGCTGGTGGGGGCTCGCCTGGTCGCTGGGGCCCTACATCAACGCCGGGATGGACTCCGTGCGCGGCGTGGAAGCCCACCTCGCGATCACGGAGGCGGAGCGGCTGCGGGAGCGGGAGAGCGCCGCCAACCGCGCGCTGATCGGGGCGATGGCGGCGCGCTACGCCCCCGTCCCCGCCGCCGCGAACCGGCCGGGGCTGGACAGCGCCTACGCGAGCGCGATGCGCGACGTGGTCCGCCGCTTCCCCGACGATCTCGACGCCGCCGCGCTCCTCGGCGAGTCGCTGATGGTCCTGCGTCCCTGGGACCAGTGGACCCGCGCGGGCCGTCCTCAGCCGGGGACGGAGGAGGTGCTGGCGGTGCTGGAGTCGGTGCTGACGCGCGATATCCGGCACCCGGGGGCGTGCCACCACTACATCCACGCCACGGAGGCCTCGCGCGACCCGGGGCGGGCCGCGGCGTGCGCCGACCTGTTGGGCGGACTGATCCCCGGCGCAAGCCACATCCCGCACATGCCGTCGCACACCTACATGCGCGTCGGGCGGTACGGCGACGCGGTGCGCGCGAACCAGCGCGCCTGGCACGCCGACCAGCGCGCCGCCCACGGCGGGGCTCCCGGGATCTATCCGCCGCACAACCTGCACATGCTCTTCTCGGCCGCGGCGATGGACGGGCAGAGCGCCGTCTCCATCCAGGCGGCGCGCGACCTGGCGCGCGGCTTCCCCGCGTACGGCTTCTACCCGCTGGTGACGCTGGTGCGCTTCGGCCGCTGGGAGGAGGCGCTGGAGGAGCCCGTGCGCGGCGAAGGCAACCTGCACGAGGGGCTCCGCCTCTTCGGGCAGGGGCTGGCGCATCTCGGGCTCGGACACGCCGACGCGGCCCACGCGCGGCTCGACTCGCTCGACGCGCGCCTCGCCGCCACCCCCGATTCGCTGCGCTTCCGGAAGCATCCTCACCGCTCGCTGCTGGGGATCGCGCGAGCCATCCTGGCCGGCGAGGTGCTGGCCTCCGAGGGGCGGCACGACGAGGCGGTGCACGCGCTCCGCGCGGCGCTGCCGCTGGGGGACAGCCTGGTGTACGACGAGCCCGAGCCCTGGCCCGTCCCGCTTCGGCAGGTGCTGGGGGCGGTGCTGCTCGAGTCCGGCCGTGCCGCGGAGGCCGAGGCCGCCTACCGGGAGGAGCTGGAGGTGCACCCGGAGAACGGCTGGTCGCTCTTCGGCCTGGAGGCGAGCCTGCGGGCGCAGGGGAAAGACGCCGAGGCGGACGCCGTCGCGCGCCGCTTCGAGCAGACCTGGCAGCGCGCCGACGTCTGGCTGACGAGCTCGCGAATGGTCCCCCGGCCGCCCCCCGGCGCCGCGGCCGGCTCGCATGGAGGGCACCCGTGAGGCCGGCGCGTTGGATCCCCGCCTGGGTGGCGCTCGCGCTGGGCGCCGGCGGCTGCGCCTCCGCCCCGGCTCCCGCGCCCGCGCCGGGACCGGTCGCCGAAGCCCCGGGCGCCGGTGTCCCCGGCGCCGACCTCCCGCGCACCCGCGCCGAGCTCAGCGGTTTCGCCGAGACCTCGAGCTACGCGGACGTGGTCCGCTTCGTGGACTCGCTGGCGGCGCTGGGCGCGCCGATCCGCCCGGGGCTGATGGGCGCCACGGCGGGCGGGCGGCAGATCCCGGTGGTGATCGCCTCGCGGCCGCTCGTCTCCTCGCCCGAGGAGGCTCGGGCGCTCCGGCGGCCGATCGTGTACGTGCAGGGGAACATCCACGGAGGCGAGGTCGAGGGGAAAGAGGCGGTGCTGGCGCTGCTGCGCGACCTCTCCTTCGAGGAGCGGCCCAACGTGCTGGATTCGCTGGTGCTGGTGGCGGTGCCGATCTACAACATCGACGGCAACGAGGCGCTGGGAGCGCAGACGGAGAACCGCTCCGAGCAGAACGGGCCGGCGCGGGTCGGCGAGCGGCCGAACGGGCAGGGGCTCGACCTCAACCGCGACTACGTGAAGGCCGAGGCGCCGGAGACGCGCGCCTCGCTGGAGATGTTCGGCCGATGGGACCCGGACGTCTTCGTGGACCTGCACACCACCAACGGCAGCTATCATGGCTACGCGCTCACCTACTCGCCCTCGCTCAGCCCCGCCGCGGGCGAAGCGGCGGTCTTCACGCGGGAGCGGATCCTCCCCGAGCTGCGCCGGCGGGTGCGCGAGCGGCGCGGTTTCGAGACCTTCGACTACGGCAACTTCCCGTTCGGCTACGGCAACGACGTCAACGCCGACTCGACGCGGCAGGGGTGGTTCACCTACGACTCGCGTCCGAGGTTCGGGACGAACTACTTCGGGCTCCGCGGGGGGATCTCGGTGCTGAGCGAAGCCTTCTCGCACGACCCGTTCGAGCGCCGGGTGGCGTCCACCTACGCCTTCGTGGACGAGCTGCTCTCGCTGGTGGCGGAGAGGGCGGGCGAGGTGCTGGCGGTAAGCCGGGACGACGACCCGACCGCCGGGATGCAGATCCCGCTGCGGAGCGAGCTGACGCGCTCTCCGTACACCGGGGAGGTGCTGGCGGAGGTGCTGGAGAGCGATCCCGACTCTGTCCCCGACGAGCCCGGCGTGCGCCGAGGAATCCGGCGGACGGGGCGGTTCCGGACGCTGCGCATCCCCGTGGCCGACCGCTTCGACGCGACGCTCTCGCGGACGGCGCCCGCCGCGTACGTGCTGGGGCCGGAGCAGAGGGAGGCGGCGGAGCTGCTGGAGCGCCATGGGATCCGGGTGGAGCGGCTCTCGGTGGAGCGCCGGCTCCCGGCGGAGGCGTTCGTGGTGGACTCGATCGTCCGGGCGCCGCGGCCGTTCCAGGGGCACCGGGAGGTGCGCCTGGAGGGGCGCTGGGCGGAGGGGGAGCGGGCGGTACCGGCCGGGTCGTTCCTGGTCTCGACGGCGCAGCCGCTGGGCGTGCTCGCCGCCTTCCTGCTGGAGCCCGAGAGCGAGGACGGGCTCACCACCTGGAACTTCTTCGACTCCTCGCTGCGGGTGGGGGAGCCGCATCCGGTGCTGCGGCTGCGGTAGCGAGCGTCGGCGGGCGGGGTCACCGCTGCCGGTGGGGCGTCCGCACACGTAACCGCGTGTCGGAGAACGCGCCTGTAGACGCGCTCTCCGTCGCCGGTGCGGCGTAACACTGCGCGTGCCGCGTGTTGTAAATGGCGGTGGAGGAACTGGGTGTCGCCGCTCCCGACGTTTTGGGCGCCGCCGATATGCGCCGCTCCGGTAGGATATCGTTATGGAGAAGCACCGGTATCCCTCGACACGCGATGAATTTGCAAGCGGGGCGCGGCGGCGGTATCGATGGGAATGTACGGCCAATAACAAGTTGGGCCGCTAGCCAATGCTCCGGTGCTTGCCCCGGGTGGGGACGATGGGTAACGTAGCAATCGCCCTCGACCTGGAGCACTCCGATGTCTGATTTGCTGGACCGTATCTCACTCGATCCCGAGATTCGCAGCGGTAAACCGGTGATCCGCGGTACCCGAATCACCGTCTCCGATATCCTGGAGTACTTGGCTGGAGGAATGTCTCCGGAGGACATCCTGTCGGACTTTCCTGATCTTACCGCAGAGGACATCCGAGCGGCCTTAGCCTTCGCTGCCGCACGCGAGCGACGTCTCTTTTCGGCCTCGTGAGGCTCCTCTTCGACGAGAACCTCTCGCATCGGCTGATCACGCATCTCGCCGACACATACCCAGAGTCGGCGCATGTGCGGGATGCGGGGCTCCTGGGAGCCGAGGATCGTCAGATCTGGGCCTTTGCGGCTGCGCATGGGCTCCTTGTCGTTTCCAAGGACACGGACTTCTATCAGCGGAGCCTCGTGTTCGGCGCTCCTCCGAAGGTGATCTGGCTCCGCGTCGGCAACGCGCCCACGCGCGAGATCGCGAAGCTTCTCCGCGAGCGGGACGTGTTGGTTCGCCGTTTCGTGGACGATCCGGAGGCAACGTTCCTGAGTCTCAGCGCGGCCTAACAGGCCTTATATGGACTCCTCCCGCCCATCAAGGGGCGGAGTTAGATCGCTGCTGGCGGAGGGGATCGGCTGCAGTGTATATCCGGCCTCTCCTGTGGAGCTTTCGCTCCGGGCCATCATGGGGATTCGCTCACCGGGCGCCAATCGTTGCACTTGAGCTCCTGCGCTCCCCCTCCCCTGTCGGATGATGTGATCTTGGTGACATTTTCATTCCCCAGTGGGCCGTCCTTAGCCGCGAACGGAACCTAAATGCCCCGCGCCCCGCGCTATCACCCGCTGATCAATCCGCTCCTTCAGGCGCTCCGGGATCTGGGTGGCTCCGGCTCGATCGACGAGATCTACGAAAGGACTGCGGAGAACCTCGGCCTGCCGGAGGATGTGCTGAGCATTCCCCACGACCCTGGGAAAAGCAATCAGTCAGAGGTGCAATATCAACTCGCCTGGGCGCGAACATATCTTAAGAAATTCGGTATTCTCGAGAATTCCTCGCGCGGGGTTTGGACCATCGTTCCAGAGAAGCGGCACGTAGAGAAGGTAGATCCGCGTGAGGTGGTTCGCGTCGTCCGCGATGTCACCAGGAAGGAGAGGGAGGCTCGTCGTTCCGGCGAAGTTGACGAAACCGAAACGGACGATGGCGAGGACACACCGGAAGAAACTCGGCCGTGGCGGACTCAGCTACACCACGTTCTCACGCAGAAGCTCGACCCCGCGGCGTTCGAGCGCCTGACAAAGAGGCTCTTGCGTGAATCCGGATTCGTGCAGGTTGAGGTGACAGGCAGATCAGGCGATGGAGGCATCGACGGACGAGGCATTGCCCGATTGAGCGGACTTTTGAGCTTCCACGTCATATTCCAGTGCAAGCGCTATCAGGGTTCCGTCTCCTCCAGCCACATCCGGGACTTTCGCGGTGCGATGGTTGGCCGGGCAGACAAGGGGCTCTTCATCACAACGGGCACCTTCACCCGCGATGCCATTCGTGAGGCTACTCGCGACGGCGCTCCTCCGATCGACTTGATCGACGGGGATCAGCTCGCTGATAAACTGAAAGAGCTGCATCTCGGGATCAAGACTGGGGTCGTGGAGAAGGTCACGATCGATGAATTTTGGTTCGCAACCTTGTAACGCCCGGTGGCTAACTCCGGCTTTCAGCGGATGCGCCGCCGAGCACCCGAGAACACGTCCGACTGCGGCGCAGCGGCGCACCGCTGAAGCCGAGGATCGTTCGGCCTTCCACCTTCAATCTTCAGATCATGCCGACCTCTGATCGGGACCTCACCAAGATCTATTCGCGGGCCCAGTTCGCCGCGAAGCTCCGCCGGCTCGCCGATTCCATTGAGGCTGGCAAGCCCTTCACGATTCAGGTCGCAGGTGAGCGACTCCGGATCCCCGCCGACGTGACCTTCAACGTTGAACACGAGCGATCCGGCTCGGACGAGGAGCTTGAGTTCCAGCTGCTCTGGACCCGGGAGTAGCCACCCGCAGCAGAAAGCGTAACACGCCGTTGCAGCGAACGGAGGGCCTGGCGTACTTTCGGCGTGGTGCAGCATAGGTGCGGTGGTCCTCTGCCGCTGAACGCCAGACCGTTGGGTGGAGCATCCCAGCGTGGTAGTGGCGAATGGCTGCCAGAGCCGTAGATTGCGTTCGAATGGAATCCCAAGAAGGCGGTAATCAATGCTCGCAAGCACGGCCGGAACCTGTCAAGCTGGTTGAGACGGTTGCGAGTTCCTATTACTGAGCCGCCGCCGTTGCCTTCGGCGGGTTGATCCAGGCGGCCGCGGGCAGCGCCGGAGGCCGGGGCAGCCCGCGCACGAAGCGCTCGGGATGGGCGGCGTGGGCGGCGGCTAGCACCCGGGCCCGCTCGGCATGGAGGGTCTCGGCGCGGCCCGCGTGCACCACCGCCGGAGGCATGAGCCCGATTCCCGAGTGGCGGTGCTCCTGGTTGTACCAGGCGAAGAAGTCGCGGCAGAAGCGGCGCGCCTCCAGAATCGAGCCGAAGCGCTCCGGGAAGCCAGGCCGATACTTCAGCGTCTTGAACTGCGCCTCCGAGTACGGGTTGTCCGTCGACGTGTAGGGTCGCGAGTGCGTCTTGGTGATGCCCAGATCCGCCAGGAGGAAGGCCACCGGCTTCGACCGCATGGCGCTGCCTCGGTCGGCATGGATCGTGAGCTGGCCCTGCTCGATGCCCTGCTGCTGGACGGCCTGGGCGATCATCGGCTCGGCCACCGCGGCCGACTTGCGTGCTCGTCCTCCCGAGTGAGCGATATGAGAGCGATATGAGGCTGTCGGTAAGGAGAGCGGGCAGACCAGCTACGTGGAGCGCTTCAACCTGACGGCCCGGCAGCGGATCAGCCGCCGGGTGCGGAAGGCGCGCTCCCTCTCCAAGAAGCGGGAGAACCACGTCGGGGCCATCTGGCTCTTCGCCCACCACTACACCGCATCCTTGTGCGTCATGCTGCGCTCCCACCTGGCCATATTTGCCCGGCGATCTTGAACGTGAACTCGTAACTCGGAACGGACATGCTGCGCTTTTCTGGAATCGACATCCCTCGCACTGTGGAAGAGGCTGTGTGCCTCGACCGTACCGCGCTTCTCGTCTACGACATGCAGATCGGCATCCTTCGTCAGATGAAGGGAGCCGAGGCTGTGGTTGGGAAGGTGGGCGCCGTCCTCGAAGCAGCCCGCGAGGTCGGCCTGCGGACGTACTTCGTCCGCCACACCTCGCTCCCGAAGAACCTCATGGGCCGTTTCCAGGTCCGGCAGGCGCTCGCGTGGCAGCGAACGGATGACCCCGATGAGATCACCCCTTGGTTTCCCCGCGATGCTGAGGGAACGAAGATCATTCCCAAGCTGGCCCCGCGCGAGACAGAGGCCGTATTCGATAAACTCTCGATGTCCGCGTTCGAGGGGACCCCGCTTGACTTCGCGCTCCGCGACTGCGACATCCGCACGCTCCTCGTCTGCGGTGTGGCGACGGAGATCGGAATCGAGCCGACCGTCCGTCACGCTGCCGACCTTGGCTACGTGCCGGTCGTGGTGGAAGACGCTTGTGGGCCGGGCCACGTCGAAGCGGGCCAGCGGGCGCTGGAGAGCCTGCGTTTCATGGGCGATGCGATGTTTACGACGGTGGAGGAGATCACACGAATGCTGCGCGAGAAGGCATCCGACTCCCGCACCGCGTAACATAGCTCTGCAGGCGACGGAAAGCCGGGCATACTTTCAGGTGAGGCAACCTCTTGCGCACCGGCTTTCGGTGCCGGTGCGCCGCGCCGTCGAGCCCCTGCACGCCCCTCTGCCCGAGAAGCGTCTTCTTGATAGTCCTCGGCATGGCGCTCTCTCGCCTGAAGCGGTCGGGGTCGCAGAAGAGGCGGGCGGCCTCGGGGCCCGTCCTGCAGACGGTCTTCCGGAGCAGGAGGCGCGTCACGAAAAGGTCCGTGTCGTAGCGCCGGCACCGCTCCGCGACGCTTCGGTAGGGGTCGCGGAGGAGGGCGAGGGTGCTGTCCAGGCCCTTCCCACGTGGAATATGCGGCATCGTTAGCCGGTGGGATTCGAGGAGCCCCGCGAAGTCACGGCGTGACCTTCTCCTTCACGTCGTCCGCTGCCTCCCTATTCCTCCTGATCAGCACCTCGCCACTCGTCCAGAGGATCAGGAGGGCCGCGACGATGAGCCCGATCATGAGCCACGGCGCATCCGGCCACTCGATGATCGTCTGCACGTGGCGGTGCAGGAACCCGATCAGGACGGCGCCCCACCAGCCGAGCTGGGACACGAAGAGCGAGAGCGTGAGCCGGAACAGGACGAGCGTCGGCACATCGTCGCCCTCCTCGTAGCCCCGCACCTTCTTCTGGAGCACGTGCAGCAGGGTGCCGTTGATGCCGATGAGGGCGACGAAGAAGAGCTTGACGGTCAACAGGTTGTCGATCTCGCCCTTGAGCACCAGGAGCGGTATTCCTGCGGCTATCATGACGCCCCACCCGGCCCAGATGAACTTCTCCGTCACGTTGCTCACGCGGACGACTTGGGGGAAGCGGACCCGGTCCCGGATCCACAGCAGGCCGTAGAGGTCGGTGACCAGGACCGACCCGAACCCCAGGACCAAGCCGCTGAGGTGGATGAAGAGCAGGATGAAGAAGGGCGTCGTTTCCATCAGGCCTCGGTTCGTGGAAAGTCAGGGCTGGGGGCGGCGGGTCACGCCGGCATCTGCTTCGTTGCCTCGCGGTCGAAACGGCGGTGCTGTGCGACGGTCTCCACAAACCGCTCGGCGAAGCCGTCCATCCCGTCGCGCGTCGTCACGTGGCTCCTGTCGACCTCGACCTCCTGCCCCTCGGCGCTCGTGAGCATACCCTCGACCTCCGCGACGATCTTCGGATAGGCGCCCCCGTCCATGAGCGCCTGCTTGACGGCCCTGAACTGGTCGTGGTCGATCCAGTGGAGAACTCGTGCACCATCCGGTGCCGGACCTCCTTGCTCTCGACCTTGCCGAGCCCGAAGAGACCGGCGCTGACGAGGCGGTTCTGCTCGTCAGGCGTCAGGCCGTTCCAGAACATCTTCGCCTGCGAGAATTGGTCCTTGAAGCTCTCGCTTCGTTCGCGCACCTTCCGGCCGTCCACCCGCTCCACGTAATGGACATAGCCGCCGGCCGAGGCCGGAGCCGTCTTCGGGCAGCCGCCTCCGAGCGAGTTCGGGGGAGTACGTCTTCGATTCGTTCATGGCTCCAAGTTCTCTAGCGTTGGAGCCTCCGGCAATCCCGGGGCGGTTCACTGGAAGATGCTCCGGACCGATGGGAGTCCGGTGCACGCGTAGCGTGCAGCGCCATCCGCTGAAGCGTCTGATGAAGGAGATCCGCCGCCGCAGGTGTACGCCTCCCTTCCAGCCACGAAGGGTGCTCCGAACCGGAGCGACGCAAGAAGGGGAGTGGCGCCGCCGCGCCGGCCCTTCCAGATTGGGGAGCCCGGCGGCTCCTTCACCCGCACCCTCTCCCGAGATGCGGGAGGACGGGCTCGAGAACGTGTGCGGCGAGCCGGTGATGGTCCCGCGCTGGGTGCGCGGCGAGGAGTCGGCGGAGCTGCTCGCGCCGCGGCCGGCGGAGCTGCACATGCTCGGCCTCGGCGGGAGCGTCGGCACGCCGCCGGAGGGGATCGAGGCGGAGGTGCTGGTGGTGGACTCCTTCGAGGATCTCCAGCGCCGCGCGGCCGAAGCCCGCGGGAAGATCGTCCTCTTCGACGTCCCCTCCCGCAACGTGGTCGCCGAGATCCGGGGGAGCGAGCTCCTCGACGAGGTGGTGGTGCTCGGCGGACACATCGATTCCTGGGACGCGGCCCCCGGCGCGATGGACGACGCGGGCGGGTGCGTCGCCGCCTGGGAGGCGGTGCGGCTGATGAAAGAGCTCGGCCTCCGCCCGCGCCGGACGGTGCGGGTGGTGCTCTGGACGAACGAGGAGAACGGCCTGCGCGGCGGAAACGCCTATCGAGACGCCCACCGCGGCGAGCTGGACGGGCACGTCCTCGCCATTGAGTCCGACGACGGGGTGTTCGGCCCGACCGGCTTCGGCTTCACCGGCTCCGACTCGGCCTTCGCGGTGGTGCGGGGGATCGGGAAGCTGCTGGAGCCGGTGGGTGCGGGGGAGATCACGCGCGGCGGTGGGGGCGCGGACATCGGCCCGATCATGGAGCTGGGCGTCCCCGGGATGGGGCTGCGGGTGGACGGCACCCGCTACTTCTGGTACCACCACACCGGCGCCGACACGGTGGACAAGCTCGACCCCGACGATGTGGCGGAGAGCGTCGCGGCGATGGCCGTGATGGCCTACGTCGTCGCGGACCTCCCGCAGGCGTTGCCCCGCGCCGCCGGCCGCGAGAAAGCGTCAGGGGCCGCGCCTCATCCCCATCGCCTCGGCGACCAGCTCGTACGAGCGCACGCGCGCCGCGAAGGAGTGAGTCACCGTCACGAGCATCAGCTCGTCGACCTCGTAGCGCCCGGCGAGCTCCAGCAGACCGGCGCGCACCTCTCCGGAGTCGCCGACGAGGGCGCGCGGGTCGTCGCGGAAGGACTCCAGAGGGATCCCCGCCTCGGCGAACTCCTCCTCCGCCTGCTCGGGCGAGGGAATCCCCCGGTCCTGACCGCGGGCGATCCTGCCGCGCCAGAGCTGGAGGCTCAGCGCCAGGCGCTCCGCTTCGGCGCGTGTCTCCGCGCAGATCACCCCGATGCCGACGCTCGCGCGGGGCGTCGCCAGGCGGGCGGAGGGGCGGAAGCCTTCCCGGTACTCCCGCACCATCTCCGAGCCGTCGACGCCGCTGATGAACTGCGCGAAGGAGTAGCCGCACCCGAGGCGAGCCGCATACTCGGCGCTGGAGCCGCCGGAGCCCAGCAGCCAGAGGTCCGGTGCCTCGCCGGAGCGCGGCATCGCCCGCACGCGCCGGAAGGGATGGTCGTCCTCCAGCGAGTCGTCCAGCCAGCCGATCAGGTCCTCCACCTGCCGCGGAAAGAGCTCGGGCCCCAGAACGCCGCGGCCGTAGGCCAGCGCCTGCGAGGTGCGCCAGTCGCCCCCCGGCGCGCGCCCGATCCCCAGGTCGATCCGGCCGGGGAAGAGGGTGGCGAGCATCCGGAACTGCTCGGCGACCTTCAGCGGCGAATAGTGGGAGAGCATCACGCCGCCCGAGCCGACCCGCATCGAGCGGGTGACCGCCGCCACCCGCGGGATCAGGACCTCCGGGGCGGCCCCGGCGAAGGAGTTGGTGCTGTGGTGCTCCGCCAGCCAGTAGCGGTCGTACCCCAGCCGCTCGGCCACGCGCGCGAGCTCCAGCGTCTCCCGCACCGCGTCAGTCGCGGTCCCCCCGTTCCGCACCGGCGACTGGTCCACGATCCCGAGCTTGAGCATGGAAGACGTTGAGTGCGATGTGCCGAGTGCGACGTGCGGAGTGCCGCGATGTGACGCAGGTTTCCCGCCGCGCGGGCCCTCACGCCCCGTCTTCCTCTCCTGGGACGGGAGAGGGGAGGGCGAGCGAGGAAGGAGCGGGCCGGGGGGGGAGCGCCTCCTCCGCGATTTTCCCCCGGGCACGACCGTTGCCGTCTCTCAATCCCCTTGCATCGAGCACGCCATCATCGGGAGGAGACCATGGGGATCGAGTTGAAGCCGCTGTCTGAGCAGGTGATCGTCGTCACCGGATCGACCAGCGGGATCGGGCTGGCGACCGCCCGGCTGGCGGCGAAGCGCGGCGCGCGGGTGGTGATCGTCTCCCGCAGCCGGTCCAACCTGCGGAGGGCGATGCGGCAGCTGGGCCGGGACGGGGGGGAAGCGGTTCCGGTGGTGGCCGACGTGGGGGAGCCGGACGACGTGGAGAAGGTCGCCGAAGCCGCCATCAAGGCCTTCGACGGGTTCGACACCTGGGTGAACAACGCCGGGGTCTCGATCTATGGCCGCCTCGCGGAGGTCCCGCTGGAGGACGCGCGGCGCCTCTTCGACACCAACTACTGGGGGATCGTGCACGGGAGCCTGGTGGCCGCCGCCTACCTGCGCGAGCGCGGCGGCGCGATCGTGAACGTCGGCAGCGTCCTCTCGGACGTGTCGATCCCCTTGCAGGGGCACTACTCCGCCAGCAAGCACGCGGTGAAGGGGTTCACCGACTCGCTGCGGATGGAGCTGGAGGAGGAGGGGGCGCCGGTCTCCGTCACGCTGGTCAAGCCCTCCTCCATCGATACGCCCTATCCGCGGCACGCCCGCAACTACATGGAGGAGGAGCCCACCCTTCCGCCGCCCGTGTACTCGCCGCGGGTGGTGGCGCGCGCCATCCTGCGCTGCGCGGAGCACCCGGAGCGCGAGGTCACCGTGGGAGGCGGGGGCCGCGTGATGACGGCGATGGGAACGCTCGCCCCGCGGCTGACCGACCGCTACATGGAGAGCTCCATGGTGCGCCAGCAGAAGAAGGAGGAAGCGTCTCCGCGGGGGCGCCGCGACGGCCTCTACCGGCCACTGAAGGGTCCGCCCGAGGAGCGCGGCGACTACGACGGCCACGTGATGCGGACCAGCGCCTACACTCGCACCGTGCTGCACCCGCTGCAGACGGCGCTGGGGGTGGCGCTGCTCGGCGCCGGCGTGGCGATGGCGCTGCGCGGCAACCGCCTGCCGGGCGAGTGATTTCGCCGCCGGCGGGGGCGGAGCCCGGGGGGGCCGGCGCGGTCGGCACGGCGCTCTCCCGGGCTCCGCTCGCCTTGCCCGCCTCCTTTTCGGATGCTAGATATGTACCCTCCTGTCCCGGCGGGGTAGCGCCGGTGAGCTCCGCAATTCGAACTCTCGCGATTCATGGCCACTACGTTGACGCCGCAGGGCGCTGCGCCGGACGCGGTCGCGCGGCGCAGCCGCATCGGACTCGATAAACAGGGGATTCGCACCTCGGGCGAGGAGTTTTGGAACCTCGCCCCCGCCGAGCTGGTGGAGCAGGCCGTGCGCAGGGGAGAGGGGCAGATCGTCTCCGGTGGACCCTTCAACGCCATCACCGCGCCGCACACCGGCCGCTCGCCCAACGACCGCTTCGTGGTGCGCGAGCCCGGATCGGATTCGGAGAGCCGGATCTGGTGGGGGAACGTCAACGTGCCGTTCGAACCCGCCCGCTACGACGTCCTTCGCGCCGAGGTGATCGAGCACCTGTCCGAGCAGGACCTGTTCGTGCGCGACATGTGGGCCGGCGCCGACCCGGACTACCGCCTGGCGGTGCGGGTGGTGACTCCGAACGCATGGCACAACCTGTTCGCCTACAACATGTTCCGCCGACCGCTCCCCGGCGAGATGGAGGAGATGGACCCGGGCTTCACCGTGATCCACGCCCCGGAGTTCGAGGCGGATCCCGCCCGGCACGGCACCCGGACCAGCACCTTCATCGTCGTGAATTTCGGGAAGCGCGAGGTGCTGATCGGCGGGACGCGCTACGCCGGAGAGATCAAGAAGTCGATCTTCTCGGTCCTCAACTACTTCCTCCCGCAGCGCGGGGTGCTCTCGATGCACTGCTCCGCGAACGTGGGCCCGGAGGACGACACCGCTCTCTTCTTCGGCCTCTCGGGCACCGGGAAGACCACCATTTCGGCGGACCCGGAGCGCGGCCTGATCGGCGACGACGAGCACGGCTGGAGCGACGACGGCATCTTCAACTTCGAGGGCGGCTGCTACGCCAAGGTGATCCGCCTCTCGCCGGAAGGCGAGCCGGAGATCTACGCCACCACGGAGAGGTTCGGGACGGTGCTGGAGAACGTGAAAGTGGGGGACGGGCGCGCGATCGATCTTGATTCGGAGGAGATCACCGAGAACACCCGGGCCTCCTATCCGCTCGATTTCATCCCCAACTTCGTCCCCTCGGCCACGGCCGGGCACCCGAAGAACATCGTCTTCCTGACCGCCGACGCCTACGGGGTCCTCCCCCCGATCTCGCGCCTCACGGCGGAGCAGGCCATGTTCCACTATCTCTCCGGCTACACGGCGAAGCTGGCGGGGACGGAGCGCGGGGTCACCGAGCCGAAGCCGACCTTCTCGGCCTGCTTCGGCGCGCCCTTCCTGGCGCTGCACCCATCGGCGTACGCGGAGATGCTGGGCCGGAAGATCGAGGAGCACGGGGTGAAGGTCTGGCTGGTCAACACCGGTTGGACCGGCGGTCCGGTCGGAGAGGGGAGCCGGATGAAGCTCGCCTACACGCGGGCCATGGTCCGGGCGGCGCTCGCGGGCAAGCTCGACGACGTCGAGACGCGGCCGGACCCCGTGTTCGGCCTGCACATCCCGGTGTCGGTGCCGGACGTCCCTTCGCAGGTGCTCCGCCCCCGCGACACCTGGCAGGACTCGGACAAATACGACGCGCAGGCCCGGAAGCTCGCGGGAATGTTCCGCGAGAACTTCGAGAAGTTCGCCGACCACGTCTCGCCCGAAGTCCGCGGGGCGGGCCCGACCGTCGGCTAGAGCATTGGCGCGGCGGGTTGAGAGCGCCGCCGCCCTATGCCCTCACCCCCCCCGTCCCCCCCTCCCGATTTCGGGAGAGGGGGAGGCGAGCGAGGAACGAGCGAGCCGGGCGTGAGGGCCCCTCGCGGACCGGCTCCGAACCCATGATACTTCCGCTCTAGCCCGACTTCGCCAGCGCGCGCGGCGCCTCCGGGCCACCGGCCCGGAGGCGCTTCGACCCCGAGGCCTTTCGTTTCCATGCAGACCCGGTCCGCTTCCGCGCGCGACGAGTTCGAGATCGTGCGCGATCCCCTCTGGAACACCATCCGGCTCGACGCGACGGCGCTGCGCATCATCGACGCGCCCGTCTTCCAGCGTCTGCGCTACGTGCGACAGCTCGGGCTCGCCTACCTGGTCTATCCCGGGGCCAGCCACAGCCGCTTCGACCACGCGCTGGGGGTCTTCCACCTGACGCGGCGGGCGCTCGCCCTGCTGGGGGAGCGGGGGGAGCTGGAGGAGGTGGATCCGCTGGATTGCCGGCTCGTTCCCTACGCTGCGCTCCTGCACGACATCGGGCACTATCCTTTCTCGCACGCGCTCGAGGAGCTGGACGCCGAGCGGGTGCCGGAGCACCATGAGGCGCTGACGGCGCGCTTCCTCGCCGCCCCCGAGCTGCGGGACGCGCTGCGGGACCTCGCCCCGGACGCGCCGGAGCGGGTCGAGCGGCTGATCCGAGGCCGCTCCGATTCGCCCCTCCAGGGACTGGTGTCCGGCAGCCTGGACCTCGACAAGATCGAGTATCTGAACCGCGACGCCATGTTCTGCGGAGTGCCCTATGGAGCGGTGGACGTCGACCGCCTGCTCCACGCGCTGACGCTGCTGCGCGACCCGCGGAGCGGCCGGCTCGAGGTGGGGGTTCACGAGAAGGGGCTTTCAGCGCTCGAGTCGCTGCTCTTCGCCAAGTATCAAATGTTCCGGAACGTGTACTGGCACCACGCGGTCCGTGCCGCCACGGTCCTCTACAAGCGCCTGGTGCAGGAGGCGATGGACGCCCGCGTGATCGCGCCCGGGGAGCTGATCGGACGATCGGACGAAGGGCTGCTCACCCTGCTCGAGGCCCGCGCGGAGGGGCGCCCCGAGGAGGGGGCGCGCCGCGTCCTCTTGCACTGGCTGCCGGGATTGCGCCAGCGCCGGCTTCCCAAGCGCGCGCTGGAGGTGCCCGGAGAGTCGCTGCGCCACGCTCCCCTGGCCGCCTGGTTCGACTCGGACGAGGGGCTGCGGCGTCGCCTCGAGGACCGGCTGGCGGAGGAGCTGGGGCTTCTCCCCGGCGGCGTCTTCATCGACTACCCCGCCAAGCCCCAGATGATGGGGCTCGACCTCCTCCTGCGGCAACGCGACGGCAATACCCAGCGGCTGACGGAGAGCGGCCGCGCCGGCCTCATCGACCTTCCCCGAATCGCGGACGAGTTGTATCATTCGGCGCGCGTATTTCGCGTCTTTACGGCCGAGCGCCGCTCGATCCCCGCCGCGCCGGTCCTGAGCCTGCTGCGCCTCCCGCCGGAGGAGCTGGACCGGCGGCTGGGCGTGTCCGGAGCGCTGCTATGATCCGCTTTCCCGCCGCCGTCCCGGCCTCCACCCGGGCCCCGCGAATCCTCATCGCCGAGGATGACGCCGCCGCCGCCAACGTGCTCCAGACACTGCTCGGCCACGTCGGCTACGAGGTGACCGTCGCCGGCGACGGGACGGTCGCCTTGCGCCTCCTCGAGGAGGGGCCTCCCGCCGACCTGGTCCTCCTCGACTGGATGCTCCCCGGCGTCACCGGCCTGGAGATCTGCCAGAGGATCCGTGAGCGATGGGACGTCCTCGCCCTGCCGATCCTGATGGTGACGGCGAAGGCCGACGCGGAGAGCATCTCCACCGCCTTCCAGGCCGGCGTCAGCGACTATCTCACCAAGCCCTTCCTGGCCGCGGAGCTTCGCGCGCGCATCGCCTCGCACCTGCGCCTCAAGCAGCTGGTCGAGGAGCGCCAGCGGATAGACGAGCACCTGATGGAGCGGGAGAAGCTCTCCGCCCTCGGCCTCCTGGTGAGCGGGGTCGCCCACGACCTGAACAACCCGCTGAGCGGGATCGCCGCCTGCACGCAGCTCCTCCTCGACGAGGAGCCGGATCCGGATCGCTCCGGCACCCTGCGGCGCATTCTCAGCGAGGTGCAGCGCTGCAGAAGGATCGTCGGCGACCTGCTCTCCTTCGCGCGCCGCCGCCCCGTGGAGCGCACCGCGGTGAAGGTGGAGGAGGTGCTGAAGAGCACCCTCAACCTGCGCCTGCGCCCCCTGCAGAGCATCGGGGCGCGCGTGCAGATGGATCTCGATCCCGGACTCCCCCCCATACTCGGTGGGGAACACCAGCTGCAGCAGGTGTTCCTGAACATCCTGATCAACGCCGAGCACGCGCTGCGGCTGGGGGGGAGCTCCATCCGCATCCGCGCCGGCCTCGCCCCCCCGTCGACCCTTCGCGACCCCTCTCTGGACTGGGTGACGGTGAGCTTCTACAACGACGGTCCCCCCATCCCCTCCGACGTGCTCCCGCGGATCTTCGATCCCCTCTTCACCACGAAGGGACGGGACGAAGGGACGGGGCTGGGGCTGGCGATCTGCCAGCGCATCGTCGAGGAGCACGGGGGGGAGATCGAGGTCGAGACCGGTACCGACGGGACCACCTTCACCATCCTCCTCCCCGCCGCCCGCGCGGCGGCGGAGGTGTGAACTTCGATCCTATCGTTCTTCCAGGACCTCGATCAGGATGACGGTGATGTTGTCGGCGCCGCCGGCGCGGTTCGCGCCCTCGATCAGCGCGTCGACCCGTCCGGGGAGCGGGAGGTCGCGGGAGAGGGTCCCGGCGATCTTCCCGTCGTCGAGCATGTTGTAGAGGCCGTCGGTCATCAGGAGGAGGAGGTCTCCGGGCACGACGGGCTCCGTGAGGAGATCGATCTCCGGGTCCCCGTCGTCGTCGGTGAGGACGCGGGTGAGGATGTGGGAGAGCGGGTGCCGCCGCGCGGCGGTGGAAGAGAGGCGGCCCGCCTCCACCTCGCGCTGCACCCAGGTGTGGTCGCGGGTGATCTGCCGCAGCGCCCCTCCGCGCTGGAGGTAGAGGCGGCTGTCGCCGATGTGGGCGATCCGGCATGCCCCCGTCGGATCGAGGGCGCAGGCGGTGAGAGTGGTCCCCATTCCGCGCGCGTTGAAATCCCCGGCGCAGTGGCTCACGATGCGCTCGTGCGCGGTGAGGACCGCGCGCCGGAATGCCTCCAGCAGTGCCTCGCCGCGGACCGCCGCCTCGCACGCCTCGCGCATCAGCCCGGCCACCGTCTCCGCCACGAGGTCGCTGGCGACCTCCCCCGCCGCGTGCCCCCCCATCCCGTCGGCCACCAGAAAGAGGCCGCGCTCCGCGTCCGCGCGGAGCGCGTCCTCGTTCCCCTTCCGCAGGCGCCCGACGTCGGTGCCGCCCGCGGCGCGCCAGCCGATCTTCACGGTCCGCCCGCCCCGACGCTCGGAAGCATCCCCGCCGGGACCGCCGGGGTCGCGGGCCCGGTTCCCTGGAAGAGCTCCAACCCTCCGAAGGCGAGGAAGGCCGCGAGCGCCAGCACGAGGACGATGAGGACGAAGAGCCAGACGGGCAGCCGGAACCCCTGCTTTCGCTCCGCCAGCCGCGGGGTGGGCTCCGGGGGAGCGTAGCTCGCGCGCGCCGCCTCGAGGTTGGCGTCATGCACCTCCCGGAACTGCATGCGCACCCCGCCAAAGCGTACGCTGTGCCCGTAGGAGAGCGGGGTCGGCACGCTCGGGGCGAGGCGCACTCCCTCGACGAAGGTGCCGTTCGTCGAGTCGAGGTCCGTGAGGCGCCAGTGGCCGTCCGCGTACTCCAGCCGCGCGTGCGTCGTGGACACCGAGTCGTCCGGGAGCACCAGGTCGTTCTGGCTCCCCTTCCCGATGTGCGCGATCGGGTGCTGGACGGAGATCTCTTCGCCGATCCGGGGTCCGGCGAGGATTCCGAGTTTCGCCAGAGCCCGCGCCGGATCGCTTCCGGGTGTGTTCGCCATCGAACGCGCTGTGGGTGGATACCGTTGGGGGCGCTTAAGCTACGCGGTTCGCGGGGTGGGGGCAAGCGGGCCGGCTCAAGGCCGGGCGGGGTTCCTCGCCAGCGCCGGGGTGCGGGCGAGGAGCCCGGAGAGGAGGCGGCGTTCCGCGGGCCAGCGGGGCTCGGCTCCCACGTCGGCCGAGATTCCCGCGTCGCGGGCGACGCGCTGCGGATCCACCGGAGAGCCGCGCCGGCGCACCTCGTAGTGCAGGTGGGGCGCGGTCGCCAGTCCCGTCATCCCCACGGCGCCGATCACCTCCCCCTGCCGCACGGCGCGCGAGAGCGCCACCGAGGAGGCAATCCGGGAGAGATGGGCGTAACGGGTGCTGTACCCGCTCGGATGCTGGATCTCCACTAGGTTGCCGTACCCGCCACGCGGGCCGGCGAAGACGACGATCCCGTCGCCGGTGGCGCGCACCGGCGCGCCGGCGGAGGCGGCGTAGTCGACGCCGGTGTGCGGCAGGACGCGGCGCAGGATCGGGTGCGTGCGGCGCAGCCCGAAGGGCGAGGTAACCCGCGTCTCGGGGAGAGGTCCCGTCCAGGCGTGCGGGTCGAGGGAGCGGCCGAAGGGATCGAAGAAGCCGGGCCTACCGCCCCGCTCGAAGTAGAAAGCGGTGTGCATCTCGCCGGCGACGGCCGCTTCGGCGGCGAGGACGCGGATGGCGCGGGTGCTGCCATCCGGGCGGATTGAGCGCTCGTAGGCGACGCGCAGGCGCCCCGAGCGGCCCAGTCCGCCCCTCTCCACCACGCCGCCGAAGACACGGTCCAGGTGCTGCCCGACCAGCGCCCGCTCCCCATCTGACAGGTCGCTCGCCAGCAGGCGCATCGCCTCGGTGAAGGTCCCTCCGGCGTATCCGCCCAGCAGGAGGGTATCGACGCGGATCCCCACCGCCCGCACCGGCGCCAGCCGGTATGGAGGCGGGGGGAGGGGCTCGGCCCGGGCCTCGGCCAGAAGGACCGCGGCGGCCAGGCACAGGAGGGCGGCGCCGGCCGCGGCGAGCTTCGCCGCGGCTCCCGAGCGCGGAATACGAATGAGCATGGGCGGGACGGGATCTGTCGGGATGACGAGGACCGGGATGGATCGACCCGGAGGGTGCCGGAGGTCGTGCGGCCGGCGTTCCGGCTGATCGGGAGTCTCGGCCGCTGGGGGTGCCGAGTTCACTCCGCTCTTCGAGAGCCCCCGCACCGGCTGTGGAGAGACGATCCAGACTCGCGGCGACGGCTCCTGCATCGCTCCTCCGGTCGAGATGGCTGATCAGAAGGCGTTCGTCTCCCCGTCGTCCGGCGCCATCATCCGCCCGTAGCTCTCGAAGCGGGAGGGGGGGATCTCCCCTTCGTCCGCCGCGGCGCGCACGGCGCAGCCCGGCTCGTGGGTGTGGGTGCAGGAGTTCCCATAGCGGCAGGTGCCCAGGAAGGGGGCGAACTCGGGAAAGAACCGGTCGAGCTCCTCCGGGTCGATTCCCCAGAGGCCCAGCTCCCGCAGCCCGGGAGTATCGGCCACGTACCCGCCGCAGTCCAGGGGGATGAGGCGCGCGGTGACGGTGGTGTGCCTCCCCTTCCGGACCGCGTCACTCACGGAGGCGACCCGGAGCGCGAGCCCCGGCTGCACCCGGTTGAGGAGGCTCGACTTTCCCACGCCCGAGGGGCCGGTGAGGACCGAGATCCGGCCGCAGATCCGCGCCTCCAGCTCCCCGGCGACTTCCTCCTGCCGGATCGAGGTGTAGAGGACGGGGTAGCCGATGCGCTCGTAGACCCCGAAGATGCGGCGCGCCGCGTCGAGCCCGGCGAGGTCGATCTTGTTGGCGACGATCAGCGCCTCCAGCCCCGTGCTCTCGCAGAGGACGAGGAAGCGGTCGAGCATTCGCAGGTGGGGCTCCGGGCGGGTCGCGGCGAAGACCACGAGCACCTGGTCCACGTTGGCGACGATCACCTTGGCGCGTGGGGCCTTCCCGGGGGCTTTCCGCGCTAGGGCCGAGCTGCGCGGGTGGACGCGCTCGATGGTCCATCCCGTTCCCGACTCCCCCGGCTCCACCTCCACCCGGTCGCCGACCACGACCCGGCCGCCGAGCCGCTCCTCGCGCTTGAGCCGGCCGCGGAGCGCCGCCTCCACCACCCCGTCCGCGGTCTCCACCTCGTAGACTCCGCCCTGCGAGCGGAGGACGAGACCAGGGAGGGAGGGGTCGTCGGTCATCAGTCCTCGGTCGTCAGTCGGGGCGGAACGGACGAATCCCCCGCCCACGAAGAGTGGAGCGGGGGACCGACGACTGAAGACCGATGACCCGTTGGGCGGGGCCGGGCAGGGCTCACGCCGCGAACGAAGCGAGCGCCGCGCCCTCGTCTCCCTCGCGCAGCCGTTTGAGGGCGCGGTCGCGGAGCTGCCGGATCCGCTCGCGGGTGACGCCGAGGATGTCGCCGATCTCCTCGAGCGTGTGCTCGCGCCCGCCCTCGAGGCCGAAGTAGAGCTTGAGGACCTTCGCGTCGCGCGGCTGCAACGTCTCCAGCGCCCGGCCGATGCGCTCGGTGAGGAGGCGCTCCTCCACCTCCTCTTCGGTCAGGATCGCCTCCTCGGTGATGAAGCGGTCCATGAGCTGCGAGTCGTCGGTGTCGCCGATCGGGGCGTCGAGGCGGATCTCCGCCGCGTTCAGCGTCTGAAGGCTCTCCACGATCTCGGCCGAGAGGCCGGTCGCCTGCGAGAGCTCCTGAGGCGAGGGGTCGCGGCCGAGGTCCTGCTTCAGCCGCTCGCGCTCGCGGAAGATCTTGGCGAGGTCCGACGCCCGGTTGAGCGGGACCCGCACCGCGCGCCCCTGGTTGGCGAGCGCGGAGAGGATCGCCTGCCGGATCCACCAGACGGCGTAGGAGATGAACTTCACCCCCTGGTCCGGGTCGAACTTCCGGGCCGCGGTCACCAGGCCGACGTTCCCCTCCTGGATCAGGTCCGAGAGGCTGACGCCGCGGTTCTGATACTTCTTGGCCACCGAAATCACGAACCGCAGGTTGGCGCGTACCAGTTCCTGGACGGCGAGCTCGTCGCCGTCCTGGGCCCGCTTGCCCAGCTGTACCTCCTCCTCGGCGGCGAGCAGCCGATGGGTGCTCACCTCCTTGAGGTACTGGTCCAGGCTGGACTGGTCGTCGGTGGTGTTGTCCCCGAACCCCTCGCGGAGAACCGGAGACTGCCGCTTCCGCCGTCGTGTCTTTCGCGCTACCGGAGCCATGTTTTGCCTGATCCGCTACGGCTGTGGACAGCCTGTCGGTGAAGCCGCCTCCCTTGGACGGCGGATGATCTGCCCTGCAAGACTTCTGCCGGATCGCCGGCAAAGGGCGCACAGTATAGCGCGCCTCCCGGAGCCCGGCAAGCGCCGGCCATCCCGGGTTCCGCCGGCCTGAAATCTTTCCGAGTGCAGGGCTGTGTACCTCCCAGCCGCGGGCAAGTTCCCCCGCCCGTGTACTCCCCTTGCCTTACCTCGCCGCGATCCGATCCGGCCGCCCCTCCCCGACCGGCGGCACTCCCCTTCAGGTCTCGACAGGTTCGACGATTTCGGGCATGAGAAGGATCTCGAGCTCCTCGGGAACGCGTCCGGCCGCATCCGCCCGGGGATCGACGGGGCGGATGCGGCCGGACGCGAAGAGGGGAAGCCCGCTATGGGCCGTGGTGCAGCCGCGACTCCGAGTCGGCCGTCCGTCCGCCGCCCGGGAGGGCGGCGGAGTGGAGGATCAGCCCTCCCTCGCTGATCGACGCGCCCTCCAGGGCGATCGCCAGCGCCTGGTCGATCGTCTCGACCGGGTGGACGTCCAGCCGCTTCACCACCTCCGCCGGCAGGTCCTCCAGATCCGCCTCGTTGGCGAAGGGCAGGATGATGGTCTTGATGCCGGCGCGGTAGGCGCCGAGCAGCTTCTCCTTCACCCCTCCGATCGGGAGCACCCGGCCGGTGAGGGTGACCTCGCCCGTCATCGCCACGTCGGAGCGCACGGGGCGGTCGGAGAGGGCCGAGACGAGCGCGGTGGTCATCGCCACCCCCGCCGAGGGGCCGTCCTTCGGGATCGCCCCCGCCGGCACGTGGATGTGGATCTCCGTCCCCCATGCCTTCCGCGGGTCGATCCCGTAGCGGATCGCGTGGGCCCGCGCGTAGGTGAGCGCGGCCCGCGCCGACTCCTTCATCACGTCGCCCAGCTGCCCGGTCAGCACCAGGTTCCCCATCCCGCCCGAGGTGGCGTCGGCCTCCGCGCCTGCGGCCGGGGCGCCGTTGCGCTGCGAGGCGCTCACCTCGATGAACATGATGTCGCCGCCCATCGGGGTGTAGTACATCCCCGTGGCCACGCCCGCCATGTTCTCCATTCCCGCCTTCTCCGGGTGCACTCGCGAGCGGCCCAGGAACTCGCGGACCTCCTTCTCGCTGACTTTCACCGACTTCTTCCGGCCGGAGGCGATCTTCCGCGCCGCCTTGCGGGCCAGCTTGCCGATCTCCCGCTCCAGCTGCCGCACTCCCGCCTCGCGGGTGTACTCGGAGATGACCCGCTTCATCGCCGGGTCCGAGATCGTGAACTCGCCGTCGAGCAGCCCGGCCTCGCCCCGCTGCCGGGGTACGAGGTACTGCTCCGCGATCTTCTGCTTCTCCTGCTCCGTATACCCGCGGAACTCCACCGACTCCATCCGGTCGAAGAGCGGGGCTGGGATGTTCTGCGCGTAGTTCGCCGTGGCGATGAAGAGCACCTCCGAGAGGTCGAAGGGGACCCCCAGGTAGTGGTCGGTGAACTCGTGGTTCTGCGCCGGATCGAGAACCTCCAGCAGCGCGCTCGACGGGTCGCCCTGCATGGAGATGCCGAGCTTGTCCACCTCGTCGAGGAGGATCACCGGGTTGCGCGACTTCGCCTGCTTTAGCGCCTGCACGATGCGGCCCGGCATTGCGCCCACGTAGGTGCGCCGGTGGCCGCGGACGTCGGCTTCGTCGCGTACGCCGCCCAGCGCGATCCGCACGTACTTCCGGCCGAGCGCCCGGGCAATGCTCTTGGCGATGGAGGTCTTCCCCACCCCCGGGGGCCCGGCGAAGAGGAGGATCGGCCCCTTGGCGGTGGCGCGGGCCTTGGCTTCGACCCTCTCCTTCTCCCCGGCCTCCTGCTCCTCGACCTGCGCCTGCTCCTCCACCTCCTCCACCGCGCGCCGCGCGGCGAGCTGGCGAACGGCGAGGAACTCGAGCACTCGATCCTTCACGTCCTGCAGCCCGTAATGGTCCTCGTCGAGGATCCTGTCCGCGGCCTCCAGCTCGAGCTTGTCCTCCGTGCGCTCGTTCCAGGGGAGGTCCGCCACCGTCTCCAGGTAGGTGCGGATCACCTGGTACTCGGCGCTCTGCGGGTTGGTGCGCTCCAGGCGCCCCAGCTCGCGCTCCACCTCCTCGTGGGCCGCGGTGGGGAGCTCCCGCGCCTCCAGGCGCTCGCGCAGCTCGTCGACCTCCTGCCCCTCGTCGTCCTCGCCCAGCTCGCGCTGGATCGCCTTGAGCTGCTCGCGCAGCAGCATCTCCCGCTGCCGCTCGCCCAGCTCCTCCTGCACCTGCTGCTGGATGTCCTCCTGGGCCTCCAGCAGGGCGAGCTGCCGCTCGACCTGCACCAGCAGGCTGCGGAGCCGCTCCTCGATCGCCAGGGTCTCGAGCAGCTTCTGCTTGATCCCCGTCTCCATCTCGATGTAGAAGGCGACCAGGTCGGCGAAGGCGCCGGGCTCGGTGACGCCGTCCAGGAACTGCTGCAGCATCTCCTGCGGGATGCCGCGGCGCTTCCCCAGCTCCGTGGCGCGCTCGCGCACCTCGCGGTAGAGCGCCTGGAAGGCGGGGTCCTCCGGCTGCGCCGGCTCGATGTCCTGCATCGCCCGAACCGCGGCCGTCAGCCCCTGCTCCTCGCCGGGAAGGTAGTTCAGCGCGAGCCCCCGCTTCTCCCCGTGGATCAGCAGCTGCATCCCGCCGGCCCCGCGCTGCACCTGCGCGATGCGCACGACGGTGCCCACGGTGTACAGGTTGTCGAGCTCCACTTCGTCGCGGTTCTCCCGTTGGGCGACGGCGAACACCCGCCGATCGCCGGCGAGCGCGGCCTCGATGGCCTGCAGGGTTCCCGGCCGCCCCGCCGAGATCGGTACGGCCACCCCCGGAAAGACCACCGTCTCCCGCAGGGGGAGCACCGGAAGCATCATTCGCTCACTCATCTTTATATCCTTGTCGCGGTTCGCGATCGGCTCCTTACGAGGAGGGGTTCGCGGGGTTCTCGCCCGTCGCCCCTCGTGCACATCCCTTGCCACCGGAGACGGATACCCCCCGCGGGCATTTCAGGTGCCGACCGCAGCGGAGGACAACTCGTGTTTTAACGCATTCTTAACCGCCCTAGGGCGCTGCTGGAACGGCGGAGGACGTCAGGCCCCGCTGCCGGAGGGGGAGCCGACCCGTCCGGCCGGCAGGGCTCGCGGTGGCCCGAGGTCGCCGGTTTGCGGCGGCGCGGCGAGGGTGATATCCTGAGCGGTACCCAGCCGGTCTCACCCGGAGCGCCACCGCCGTGAACGAATCCGCCGACCCGCCCCGCGCGCGCGCGGCCGCCGCCGCCCGCCGCCCGACCGACGACGCTGGCCGTTTCCTCATTCCGGGCGAGCAGCTCCCCCCCGGCTTCGCCGAGCGGGTGGACCGTGCCGACTTCTCGCCCGCCGAGCCGCGGCCGGCCGCCACCGTGGTGGTCCTGCGCGACGGCGACGGGGGGCCGGAGGCGCTCCTGCTCCGCCGGCCCCGCCGCAGCGCCTTCGCGGCTGGCGCCTGGGTCTTCCCGGGCGGGGTCGTGGACGTGACGGACGCCGAGCCCGTGCTCGCCGTCCGCAACCGCGGCCCTGCGCCCGAGGCGTGGGCCCGGCGCCTCGGTATCGACGCCCCCGCCGAGGCCTTCGGCTTCGTGGTCGCCGCCCTGCGCGAGGCGTGGGAGGAGACCGGCATTCTCCTGGCCGAGCCAGAGGAGGAGCATCCCGATCCGGGGCGGCTGCACCGCGCCCGCATCGACGTCCTCTCGGGGGTGCTCTCCCTCGCCGAGCTGGTGGAGCGGGAGCGGCTCCTCCTTGCGACCGAGGACCTGCTCTACATCGCCCACTGGATCACCCCCGAGCCCGAGCCGCGGCGCTACGATACGCGATTCTTCCTGGCGCGCGTCGCCGCGGACGCCGAGTGCGGCCTGCACGGCGACGAGCTGAAGGAGGCGCGCTGGGTGCGCCCGGCCGACGCGGCGAGCGAGTACCGCGCGGGGGAGCTGCTCCTCCTTCCGCCCACCCTCCACACCCTCGACCGCCTGGCCGGGTTCGGCTCGCTCGACGAGCTGTGGGCCGGACTTCGCGACGCGCCCGTTCCCACCTTCCTTCCGCGCATGCGGCGGGACCCGGCCGGAATCCTCCTGGAGATATCGGATCACCCATCATGAGATCACGCGCCAAGTCGCTGGGCGAGCTCCGCGCCTCGGGCTACCGCCCGCTGCCGGTGAAGCTCGAGATGAGGAACAACCTGATCCGGAAGCTGCGCGGCGGGGAGGCCGTCTTTCCGGGGATCGTCGGCTACGAGGATACGGTGCTCCCCTCGCTGGTGAACGCGGTGCTCGGGCGCCACAACTTCATCCTGCTGGGGCTGCGCGGGCAGGCGAAGAGCCGCATCCTGCGGCAGCTGGTGGAGCTTCTCGACCCGGAGATCCCGGTGCTCGCCGGGTCCGAGGTAAACGACGATCCCTTCGCCCCGATCTCGAAACACGGCCGCATGCTCGTCGAGGAGCGGGGGGACGACGCCGAGATCGCGTGGGTGGGGCGGGAGGCGCGCTACGTGGAGAAGCTCGCCACGCCGGACGTGACCGTGGCCGACCTCATCGGCGACATGGATCCGATCAAGGCGGCCCGCGGCGGCCACCTGCTCGCCGACGAGCTGACCATCCACTTCGGGCTCCTGCCGCGCGCCAACCGCGGGATTTTCGCCATCAACGAGCTCCCCGACCTGGCGGGGCGGGTGCAGGTGGCGCTCTTCAACGTCATGCAGGAGGGCGACGTCCAGATCAAGGGATACCCCGTGCGGCTCCCGCTGGACGTCATGCTGGTCTTCAGCGCCAACCCCGAGGACTACACGGCGCGCGGGAAGATCATCACTCCGCTCAAGGACCGCATCGGCGCGGAGATCCTCACCCACTACCCCCGCACCCCCCGACGAGGGGATGGCGATCACCCGGCAGGAGGCGTGGCTGGAGCGCGGGGAGAAGGGGGTGGAAGTCCTCCCCTTCATCGCCGAGCTGATCGAGCGCACCGCCTTCCTGGCGCGCGACGACAAGCGGATCGACAAGCGGAGCGGCGTCCTCGCAGCGCATGCCGATCAGCGCGCTGGAGACCGCCGTCTCGAACGCCGAGCGCCGCACCCTGAGCGTGCACGAGGAGGCAGTCGTCCCGCGGGTGGCCGACGTCTACGCGGCGCTGCCCTCCATCACCGGAAAGATGGAGCTGGAGTACGAGGGGGAGCTGCAGGGCGCCGACGCCATCGCGCGCGACCTGGTGGCGGCGGCGGCGGGGGAGCTGTTCGACCGGTACTGGGACGCCGACGACCTGGAGGAGGTGATCGACTACTTCGACCGGGGCGGGGTGCTGCAGATCTCGGACAGCGCGTCCACGGAGGCGTGCTGGCAGGGGCTCTCGACGGTCCCCGGCCTCTTCGACGCGCTGCGCGGCACGGAGCTCTACCGGCAGGACGATCGGACGGCGAACGTCGCCGCGGCGGAGCTGCTGCTGGAGGGACTGGCGGCCCACCGCCGCATCTCGCGCGCCGACGGAGGGACGTTCGCCCGCGCCCGTCCCGAGCGCTCGCGCGGCAAGGGCGGCGGCGCCTCCCCTTTCGGGATGGATTTCGGATAGGGGCGCGGGGGGCCCCCGGGAGCCCGCCTGACAGCCCTACTGGACTCGAGCCCGCCGAACGCTTAGAATGCCACCCGGAACGCGCCATTTCTTTCCATCCCCGCTCGATCCCCCCTCCACGAAGGAGTCCCGATGAGAAGCGCACGACTCGCTCTGCTCGCTCTCTCCGTCGCCCTGCTCGGCGCCTGCGGCGTCTCGAGCGTCACCGGACCCCAGTCCCCGCCGCAGACGGATACCGCGGAGCGGTGCGGCTACCTCGGCTCCTCGGGCTGCCTCCAGGCCGCGGCCCTCCCCAGGTAGCTCTCGCCCGCCGGCTCGGCGTCGGACACCGCGCCGCCGAGGTGCTCGACGAGGTCCGAAGCGAGGGCGTCCCCGCGCGGAGTCCGGGCCCCGGCGTCCGGGGCGGGAGTGCTCTCGGCGGCCCGCGCGCCGCTGCACGGAGTCGAGGACCGCCTCCGCCTCGAGGCGGACCTTGGACTCGTTGCGCGCGCCCCGCGACCTCGAGCGCGCGCGCGGCCGCGCGGGCCCGCCTTCGCCCACCGCCGAAGCATCGCGGCCCCGTGCGCCAGATCGAGCAGCGCCTGCGCCTCCCCCCTCCTCGGCGTGCGGCCGGTCTGCCTCCGCCAGCGCCTCTCCCCACGCCCGCTCGAAGACGTCTCTCTGCCCGGCGCCCGCGGCCGCGCGCGCGACGTCGGCGAGCACGCGCACGCGGTCGGCGGGGCGGTCGATGTGCGGGAGCACCGCCTCGAAGACCGGGAGCGCCCGTGCGAAGCAGCCCCGCTCGAGCCAGAAGTAGGCGGCGTCGTGCGCGAGCGCGGGAAGGCGGAAGTGTCCCGGCCCGTAGGCCTCGAGCGCCGCCTCGGCGTAGTCCTCGGCCTCCGCCACCTCGTGGCTGTTCGCCGCCACCACGAAGAGGTCGTGGAGCGCCATCGCCTCCAGCTCGCGCAGGCCGTGCCGGCGGGCGACTCGCCGGGCGCGCTCGTGCAGCTTCCGCGCGGTGGGGAAGTTCCCCCCGCTGCACGTAGAGCTTCCCCCAGGCCCACGAAGGCGAGGCAGTAGGCGGGCCAGTCGCCGCTCTGGCGGGCGAGCATCACGGCGCGCCGGAACCAGGTCTCTGCGCGCGCGTACTCGGCCCGGCGCCGGGCGAGGAGCCCGACCGCATACGCCGCCCGCGCCTCGCCCGTCCTCACCAGCGCCACCGCCTGCGCGTAGCCTAGGGCGAGGGCGAGCTTCCCCTCGGCCTCCGCCCAGCCCGCCACCCCCCTCGCACGCCCGGGCCACCTCCTCGTCCCCCACCTCCTCGGGGCGCGCCAGCAGCCCGGCGAACGCCTCCAGGGGCTCCTCCAGCTCCGCCGGCGACGCGACCCGCCGGACCATCTCACGCAGCCGCGGCGCCGCCGCCGGGGCGAAGAGGCGGGAGCGGTCCGCCGGCGAGGTCGCCGCCCAGAGCCGAGCGTCGCGCAGCGACTGCCAGAGCAGCGTCCCGAGTCCGCTCGGCGTCTCCTCGAGCACGCTGCCGCTTTTCCAGCGACTCCGGCCCGTGCGTCAGCGGCGGGGGAACCCGCCAGCGTCGGCTGGTCTTGCGGGAGGGGGGAGCCAGCGGCCGGGGTGACTTCTTGCGTGGGCTCATGGAAGCGGACTCGGGACGGGAAGCGGTGGGGCCACGGCAGGGGTGCCCCCCACGATACGGCGGAAGGCGCCGGCGCACCAGGGAGTCGCATCCGGCGCCCCCGCGCCGCCACTCACCGGAGGAAGCGATGGGAGGAGAGAACATGGACCACGCCCCGGCCGTCTGGGAGGCCCTGCGGGAATTGCGCCGCGCCGGCCCCCTCGTGCACAACATCACCAACTACGTGGCGATGGACGTCACGGCCAACGCGCTGCTCGCCGCCGGGGCCTCGCCCGCCATGGTGCACGCCGGGGAGGAGGTGGAGGACTTCGTCGCCATCTCGCAGGCGCTGGTGGTCAACATCGGGACGCTCTCGCCGCCCTGGGTCCGGGCGATGGAGCGCGCGGTGGAGAGGGCGGGGGAGCTGGGGAAGCCGTGGGTGCTCGATCCGGTGGGTGCGGGAGCCACCCCCTACCGCACCCTGGTGGCGCGGGAACTGGCCGAGCGCGCGCCGACCGTGCTTCGCGCGAACGCCTCGGAAATCCTGGCGGTGGCGGGCGCCGCGGCCGAGCGCCCGCGCGGGGTGGACAGCGTCCACGCCCCGGAGCACGCGCGGGAGGTCGCTCGCGAGCTGGCGCGGCGGCTCGGCACCGTGGTGGCGGTCACCGGCGCGGTGGACTTCGTCACCGACGGGGAGCGGGCGCTGAGCGTGGCGAACGGGGACCCGCTGATGACCCGGGTGACGGCGCTGGGGTGTGCCGCGAGCGCGCTCACCGCCGCCTTCCTGGCGGTTCAGCCGGACGCGCTGCTCGCCGCGGCGCACGCGCTGGCGGTGCTGGGGCTCTCCGGCGAGATCGCCGGCCGCGCGGCCGAGGGTCCGGGCAGCCTCCGCTGGCGCCTCCTGGATGCCCTGTACACCCTCGACGAGGAGGCGCTGCGGGGCGTGAGGGTGGAGGAGTGCTGAATGCGGAGTGCTGAAGGCTACGGGCCACGGAATACGGGCCATGGGCTGCGCGCGGGGGCTCAATCGGCACCCAGCGCGGGCGCGGGGGCGGGGCGCGGAGCGGGCGGGGCGAGCACCCCGAAGAGCCGCAGCCCCCATTGCACCGTGGTGCCGATGGTGAGGGTGAAGAGCACCGTTCCCATCCCGATGGAGCCGCCGAGCATCCACCCCGCGGCGAGGACGGTCATCTCGATCATCGTGCGCACGCGCCCCACCGGCCAGCCCGTGTGCTGGCTGACCCCCAGCATGAGGCCGTCGCGCGGGCCCTTCCCCAGCCCCGCGCCGATGTACATCCCCGTGGAGAACCCCGTCAGCCCCACCGCCGCCGCGTAGTAGGCGAGCCCCCACGTCCAGTGCGGGGCCTCGGGAACGATGGGGAGCAGGAGGTCGATGAAGACGCCGACTAGCACCATGTTGGCCAACGTCCCGGCCCCCGGCCGCGTCCCGAGGGAGAGGGTCCCCAGCACGATCGCCAGACCGACCAGGATGCTGACCGTCCCCACCGTCAGCCCCGTTATGAGGTGCAGGCCGACGTGGAAGGCGTCCCAAGGGCCCAGACCGAGGCCGCTGCGGATCATGAGCGCGATCGAGACCCCGAAGCCGAGGAGGCCGCCGACGAGCTGCAGCCACGGGCCCGCACGGGCCACGATCGTCCTTCTTCACGTTTCCCTGAGCGAGAGGAGGCGGACGAAGCTCCTTGATACCGCCACCTCCGGGAAGAGTTCACGGAGGGTCGGTGTGGATTTTGCTTCTCCGCGTTCCCCTGCGACGCACCGGAATCCGGGACGAGCCACCGAAGGAGGAGATATGGGACGCTACGGTCGCGACTACGGCGCAGGCCGATTCGGAGAGGGCGGAGCGGGGCGCTACGACGGCTTCCGCTACGGCCCCCGCGAGGGGTGGAGCGGGCCGCCCGGATGGGGGCCGTACTCCCGCGGGCCCGGCCGGGAGCGCGGCCGGGGTGGCGGCTACGGGGAACAGGGATCCCGCGGCGCCCCGGCGGGCCGGGGCCGTCCGGCGGGCGGGCAGTGGGGCGGCGAGAGCGCGGCCGACCGTGTCCGCGCCGCCGACATCATGACCGCGAATCCCGAGGCGGTCACCCCCGACGCCTCCCTCCAGGAGATCGCGGGGAAGATGCGGGAGCTCGACGTGGGGATCATCCCCGTGGTGGACGACGTCGATGCCTTCCGGCTCCGCGGCGTGATCACCGACCGCGACATCGCCGTCCGGGCCGCCGCGGAGGGCGAGGACATGAAGAAGGCCAGGGCGTCCGACTTCATGTCGTCCGACGTGCAGACGGTGCACGAGAACGACCACGTGCGCGACGTGTTCGCGGTGATGAAGCGCGCGCGGGTGCGCCGCGTGCCCGTCGTGGACGACGAGGGGAAGCTGCTCGGGATCGTCGCGCAGGCCGACCTCGCGGTGAACTACGCGGGGCTCGACCTCCAGCGCGAAACGGAGGTCGAGGAGGTGATCGAGCGGATCTCCGAGCCCGCCCGTCCGCGCTGGAACGGGCGCGACCGAGGTCCTTCCAGGCGCCGGTACGTGGTCGGCGGGCCCGTCTACGACGACGACTTCGGCGGCGAGGACCTGGGAGAGCGGATCCGCGAAGGCTGGGACCGGCTGCGGCGCGAGGCCCGCCACCTGGTGGAGCGGGGCTACGAGCGGGGTTACGACCGCGGCTGGTGGCGGTGAGGGTAGGACCCCGCTCTGGATCGGGTGGGACGGCTCCCGCCGTCCTCCAGCGGCCTACCATGGGCGAAACCCACCGGGTCGACCTCCGGTGCGGGATGCTGGTTGAACGCGCGCCGGAGGGCGCCGATACTCCTCCCTGGTAACCGCTCGCCGGCGCGGGCCCCGCTCCCCTCGCACCGACCCCACGAGGAGGACGGCTCTCCTCCTGCTGCTCCCGCTGTTCTGCCTCCCTTCGGCGGCGGCGGCGCAGCTCCAGTCCGCCCCCGTCCACTCGAGGCTGTCCGTCTCCGCGTACACGGGAGTGCGGGTGCCGTACAACACCGGCTTCGTGAGCGTGGTCGACGCGGAGGGTCGCCCGGTCTACTCGGTGACGGAGCGGCGCGGCGGGGGCGCCCTGCTGGGCCTCGACGCTTCGCTACGCGTCGCCGGCCCCCTCGCCGTGGTGGTGGGCGGCAGCTACGGTCCGGCCGGGATCTCCAGCTACTACGTGGACCGTGATCCCGGCTTCCGCGACACGGCGGACTTCCGCGTCCGGTTCACCGGCGAGACGATCTTCGCCCGGGCCGGGCTCTCCCTGCGCCTCCAGGGGTCGTCGGAGGCGGGGGAGGCGCGTCTCCGCCCCGCGACCGACCTCTTCGCCGGCGCGGGGATGGTGCGGCAGCTCGGCGGCAACCACCCGGCCGCCAACTTCGGCTTCAGGGGCGCGTTCCCGCTCGCCCGGCGCGGCATGGAATTCACGGTGGGGCTCGAGGACTACCTCGTCTTCTGGGACGAGGAGACGCTGGCGCCGCGGATGGCGGACCTCCTCCGCCCCTCGGAGGAGCCGGTGGGTGCCGAGCTCCTCTACGACACCTCCAGCGTGTTGCTCGTGCGGGCGGGCTTCTCTTTCCGCTTCTGAGGCCCCTCCCCTCTCTCGGCCCGCATCGTTCGTCGCTCCGGCCAACGTTCCTGGCGGCCGGGGTGTAATATCCGGGGAGAGCCGCCCTGCGGCCCCACGCCGGCGCGCGGGGGCGGGCGGCGGCGACCCCGGAGCGAAGTCCGATGAAGATCCGCGTCCCGATCCTTCTCCTGGCCCTCCTGGGCGCGCCGCCGGCGCTCGCCGCGCAGCGCTCCGCACCGCCTCCCGCCGAGGAGGTGCGGGCCGCCCCCGGCGGGCCGGTGGACCTCCTTCTCCTCCGCCGCGACCGGATCGGGCTCCGTGCCGGGCAGGTCGCGCGGCTGCAGGAGATCCGCCGCCGCGCGGAGGAGAGGAACGGCCCGCTGGTGGCGCGACTGCTGGAGATGAGGCGCGCCGTGCGCGCGGAGTTCCCCGGGGCGCCCCGCGACCTGGCGTCGGCGCGGCGGGCGGAATACCGCCGGCGCGTGGAGGCCGCGCGTCCCCTGCTGCGCGAGATCCGCGAGAACAACCGCGCCGCGATGCGCGAGGTGGGCCGCGTCCTCACGGCGCGGCAGAAGGAGGAGGTCCGCCGGATGCTGCGCGAGAGCGGCGAGCGGCGGGGCCGCGGCCAGCGGAGCGGGCTTCATGACCGCGGTGTCTAGCGCCTCTCCCCCGGCCGGCGCTCCCGACGAGGCGGCACTGGTCGAGCGGGTGAAGCGGGGCGACGCGGCGGCTTTCGACGCGCTCGTCTCGCTCCACATGAAGCGCGCCTTCTCCGTGGCGTACCGGCTGCTCGGACAGCGGGAGGACGCCGAGGACCTGGTCCAGGAGGCCTTCCTCGTCGCGCTCCCGGAAGATCGACACCTTCCAGGCTGGCCGGACCTTCGGCCCCTGGTTCTACCGCATCCTGGTGAACCGCGGGCTGAACGCCCGCAAGTCGCGCTCGCTCCGCCGCACGGAGCCGCTCCCCGCCGCCGCTCCGGCCGCGGTCTGCTCGCCCCTGCGCCACGCCGAGCAGGCGGAGCTCCGCGAGCACCTCGCCCGAGCGATGGAGGAGCTTCCCGAGAGGCAGCGCACCATCGTCGGGCTCTTCGAGCTGGAGGGGTTCAGCGGCACGGAGATCGCCGGGATCCTGGACATCCCCGGCGGCACCGTCCGCTGGCACCTGCACCAGGCGCGACAGAAGCTGCGCGAGGCGCTGGAGCCGTTCGCGAGGAGGAATCCATGAGCATCGAAGAGACGCCGCACGGTCCGGCCCCCGATCCCCGGCTAGCGTCGGCCCTCCGCTCGCTGGGGGAAGAGCCGCCGCTGGAGAGCGTGGACTGGGAGGCGCTTCGGGTCTCCGTCGCCGCCCGCGCCGAGCTCCCCCTCTCGCGGCTGCGGAAGCGCGCCGGGGCGGAGCCGTTCCCCGCCCGCGGCCGCGCCGCCGCGCGCGTCCCCCGCCCCCTCGCGCCCCTCGCGGCCGCCGCGGGCATCGCGCTGGCGGTCTGGCTCGGAACGGGCGGCGACGGGGCTCCCGACGCCCTCGCGCCGGGGCGGGTCTCGGCGGAGGAGGTGTTCCAGTCCAACCTCTCGGAGCAGGAATTCCGTCTCCTCGTCACGGGTGGCGCGGACCCGGAGGCGCTCCTCCTGCTCGCGCTGGAGGAGCGCTGACACCCCGGCGGACCGTGGCGAATCGTGCCGGGTACCCGCACCGGCCGCCGCTTCCGCGGGCGCGCTCGCAGCATCATCCTAATTATCGCAGGAGAGCCAACCGCATGCGCATCGTCCTCCGACCGACCGCCGTGGCCGTTCTCTTCGTTGCCGGCGCCTGCTCCGAAGGCGCCACCGGCCCCAATCCCGCGGCCCTCAGCCGCGAAGAAGCGGTCCAGCTGGCCGCCCGGATCGCCGCGACGAGCTCGGACGTCCTCGGCTCCGCCTCGGTGTCGCGGGCGCCCGCCTTCTCCCTCGCGGACACCGAGCCGTCGGGCTTCTCGCGGCGGATCCGCCTCCAGGCGCCCTGCACCCTCGGCGGGACCGTGGACTTCGACGCGACCTTCTCCTTCTCCGTGGACACCGCCGCCGGGAGTGGCTCGCTGGAGACGGAGGCGACGATGATCCACCGCGACTGCGGCTTGCGCCTGGAGGAGGGCTCGATCACCCTGAACGGCGATCCGGATCTGACGGCCTCCGCGGAGTACGCCTGGACGGGAGGGGAGCAGACGCAGCCGCTGCGGGTGACGCAGGCGGGCCGCGTCGCGTGGGCGCGCGACACGGGCGAGACGGGCGCCTGCGCGGTGAACCTCGTCGCAGTGACCGACTTCGTGGCGCGCCGCCGCACGGTGGAGGGGACCTTCTGCGGGATCCGGATCGACGACGAGATCACCTGGACGGTCGGCGCGCGGGGCTGATCCCTCTCCGCGAGGCGCGGACGTCCCGCACCCTTCGAGCGCGTCGCCGATCGCGCCGGGAGCGTATGGGGCTTGCATGCGGGCCTCGCGCCGGGAATCGAGGAGGACCTTTTCCGGAGAAGGGGAGCGTGGACCCTCGCCAAAGGGATGGTGGACGAGGGGGAGGAGCCGTTCGACGCCGCCCGCCGCCCGCCGTCTCCTCGATCCGGCCCAGATGGAGTACCTGGACCGGCTGGCGGAGACCCTCGCCCGCGAATGATCCCGACGGGTTCGGCGGCGCGGTTCCCGCCGGCGGGAACCGCGCGTACCTGTCGCGGGAAGAGCGAGGCGGCACGCCGTCCGAGGGAGGAGCCGAGGCGGCCGGACGTGAAAAAGGGCCGCCGCGGGATCTCGCGGCGGCCCTCTCAAGCGGTCCGGCGACGGTTTCAGCCCAGGCGGACGACGTTCTCCGCCGCGGGGCCCTTCTGGCCTTCGACGACGTCGAACTCCACGCGCTCACCCTCGGCGAGTGTCTTGAAGCCCTGCATCTGGATGGCGGTGTGGTGCACGAAGCAGTCCTTCGCGCCGTCGTCGGGCGTGATGAAGCCGTAACCCTTGCTGTCGTTGAACCACTTGACGATCCCGGTGGTACGCATGCCGTACTCCCTGTGGGTGATGATGTCGGGGGTCCGGCAGATCCGTACCTTCCGACGTACTATGCGGGCTTTGCGCCCCCCGCGACGGGCGAATGAGGAAAAAGGACCCAGACGCGCGTCCAGGTCCCCGCTCTGAAACACTCGCGCGACCCAAGGGTAATATGCACTTTTCTCTCCGTCAAGGGCTCTGTTGAGCACTGCTCGGCACCCTCTCCCGCCGCCGTTCTTTTCCCGCCTTCGGTCTCCACTGCCGTCCGATTCCGCCGCTCGTTTCACCCCCCGGGAAAGTCCGGAAAGTGGGGAATTCCGGAGTTGGCAGGTGTACGGTCTTCAGATCGGCGTGCGGCCGCGTGGACGGGACCTCCTCCTCGCGGGGAGGGGCCGCGGCGCGATCGTACGGTTCGGCCCGCTCACGACGGGAAGGTCTCATCCAGTCCTCCGGCAGTGAAGGGGGACGGCTTGGGGATCTCGTCCGGAGGAGGCGGTACTTGAGCGGAGGATCCGTGACGAATCCATGGGGAACGCTGCCGGAGGAGTAACCCGGCCGCACGGAAATGCCGATGCTCCTTGTGAGGGGTTCGCGTCGTCTCTATATCTACCGGGTACTCGTTCCCCTGCGCCGTCCACGAAACCGATGCTCGATCAGCCCGGCTCCAGCCTCTCCGTGCCATGGCCCGCGGCGTCCGCGGACCACCTGCTGCTGGCTCCCGAGCAGATCGAGCTCGACGGGGTCTACGTCCGGCGGCACATCGACGACGACGAGCTGGAGCGTTTTCGGCAGGCGATCCTCGCCGGCGGCGAGGTCAAGCAGGCGATCGGGATACGCGAGGAGGGGCCGGCGGAGTCGCCCCGCTTCGTGCTGGTCTACGGGCTGAGGCGCTGGCTCGCCGCGCGCGCGGCCGGCCTTCCTGCGATTCCCGTGCGCAATCACGGCCGCCTCTCGGTGGCCGAGTCGCTCTCCCTGCAGGTGGCGGAGAACGAGGCGCGGGTCGATCCGCACCCCGTCGACACCGCGGTGAGCTACCAGCTCCTGGTGCAGGAGGGGGGACTGAGCCAGGTGGAGATCGCGCGCGTGGCGGGGCGCTCGGCGGCGCACGTCTCGTACATGCGCGCCGTGGGCGAGGCGATCCTCGGCCTCGACGAGGCGGAGCGCGGCGCCCTCTACCGGACGTCCGAGGCGACGGTCCCCACCTTCCAGAGGATTGCCCCGCTCCGCACCACGGAGGATCGAATGGAGGCGCTGCGGGCTCTCCTCCGATCCGGCGCGCGGGAGTCCGCCTCCCCCTCGGGGAGTACGGCCCACTTCCGCGCCGGCCCCGCCCGCCGGAGCGGCGCCTGGTCGGTTCGCCTCAGCTACCA
>CBDCDN010000038.1:0-2387 GCA_965215255.1 Longimicrobiaceae bacterium
TCTGAGCTTCGTAGCGGCGGATGTTCCGCTCCCCACCTGCGTGGGGATGATCCCGCCATCGGCGAGCTCGACCCGCAGGCGGCCACCCGCTCCCCACCTGCGTGGGGATGATCCACGCTCTCGCACACGTACGTAGACCCGCCCGACCCGCTCCCCACCTGCGTGGGATGATCCCGAAGGGGCGGTCCATCCGAGTTCGGTCATCTGCCGCTCCCCACCTGCGTGGGGATGATCCCGGCGAGCCCTACCGCGACGAGTGGATCGTGTACCGCTCCCCACCTGCGTGGGGATGATCCCGGCTCGGCCCGCGCCGCCGCCGAGCGCTACGGCCGCTCCCCACCTGCGTGGGGATGATCCCGGGCACCCTAGAGAACAGCGGCGTTGGCTATACCGCTCCCCACCTGCGTGGGGATGATCCGTCAAGGGAGGGGTGGAGGTAGGTGGAGTCGCACCGCTCCCCACCTGCGTGGGGATGATCCCTCCAGGAGGAACGCGGCGAGGGGCTCGCGGAGCCGCTCCCCACCTGCGTGGGATGATCCCCGGGACACCGTGACCGAGCCCGAGCGCGTGATCCGCTCCCCACCTGCGTGGGGATGATCCAACCCGGCCACGGCGTCGCGCGCGCAGCTCGCGCCGCTCCCCACCTGCGTAGGGATGATCCGTTCCGCGCGTCGTCGCCGTGGCCCTCGGTGTACCGCTCCCCACCTGCGTGGGGATGATCCGCCCATGCCTGCACGGATCGGCGGCCAGACGTACCGCTCCCCACCTGCGTGGGGATGATCCCACGCCCGCGAACGTGGCTTGATGCCAGCGCCGCCGCTCCCCACCTGCGTGGGGATGATCCGGCGCCCCTGGCGCGGCGCCCGCCGACGTTCGGCCGCTCCCCACCTGCGTGGGGATGATCCCCGGAGCACGCCCGTCTGGCAGTCGAGCAGCCTCCGCTCCCCACCTGCGTGGGGATGATCCCGCCGACACCAACGCCTTCACCGACGCCGAGCGCGCTCCCCACTCGCGTGGGGATGATCCCGGCGACGGGCACAAGGACTACAACCCTCACGGCCCGCTCCCCACCTGCGTGGGGATGATCCGTCGTCCACCATGCTGTCGCCGCGGACCTCGGCCCGCTCCCCACCTGCGGTGGGGATGATCCCGCGACTGAGCGGGCGGGAGAGCCGGCGGCCTCTGGCGCCAGAGGCTACAGCACCGAGAACGGGCGGGCCGGGAGGTACCCGAGTGGGGCGAGGTGGCGGTAGTTGTCGCTCACGATCACCTTCTCGAACCCCTTGGGCAGGCTGAGCCCTTGGGCCTCGGCCACGACGAGAGTATCCCCCGACACCCGCTTGTCGTCCGGCGTCCGCCCGCTGTTGCTGGCCTTCGCCCAGATCCGCGCCGCCGAGGCCAGCACGCGGTCCTGGACCGTGAGGACCGTCACGCGGTCGGACCGCCGGAGCTCGCGCAGCGCCTTCTCCTGCCGCTTGTCGCCTCGGAGGCTGTTGGCGATGGCGCCGCGCAACGCCTCGTACCACGCGAAGGCGGGGATGTAGAAGGCCGCGCCCTCGCCGCGCCGCTTCGCGAACCACGCCAGGCAATCCTTCGCCCGGCGGCTCACCTTCGGGTTGATGATGTGAATCACCGTGTCGGTGTCCAGCACGTACGCCCGCCTTCATCCGCTTCAGCCGTTCCTCGATGCGTCGCGCATGACGCGGGCGCCCTCCCGGTGGGACTCTGGGGTGCCGGAGTTGGCGAGGTCCATGAAGCGGTCGAACGCGCTCTTCGGCCCCGGCTTCTTCTTCGGGGCGTACCGGCCGGACTGCTTCGAGTTGCCGGACCGACGCACGGCGTGGGACTTCTTCTGGCTCTTCGGCATCAGGGGAGGCGTGGACGTTATACCCAATGTATAACGAGCGCGGCGCCGTCGGGTTGCCTCTGGCGCTGGCGGCCCCCCGCCAGAGGCTAGGCGGAAGCGGCCCCCTCTTTGAACCCTGCCGCGGACATCGCGGCCTTCACCTGGGCGCCGAGCGCCGCGTCCATCTGGCGGAGGTTCGCCGCGTACTGCTCCAGCGTGTCGATCACGGCCTCGCCGGGCGGTCCGCCGCCCCCGCCCAATAGCGCCACCTGGAGCCGCCTCCAGACCTCGCGCGCCGGCCCTGCCAAAGGGACGCCGGCGCGGGCCTGCCGCGCTCCCCCGGCTGAGCCTCTGGCGGCGCGCCTCTGGCGTGCTGCCTGCTCGGAGCCTCTGGCGCCAGAGGCCGGGCGGGCGCCTCTGGCGGAGCATCGCGGGAGCCGCGCGCCAACGAAAAACGCCCCGCACGATCTCGTGCGGGGCGCTGCGGAGAGGGGGGGATTCGAACCCCCGGTACCCGGTTAAGAGTACACCGCTTTAGCAA
>CBDCDN010000039.1:0-5685 GCA_965215255.1 Longimicrobiaceae bacterium
AGCGGCCGCCGGCCACCGCGAGCGCCGCACGCGACGCGGGGTCACCTCCGCGCGTGCGGAGAGCGGTCGATCGACGTCCTGACCCGGCACTTCTCCGGGGGGTCACCTCCGCGCGTGCGGAGAGCGGCGCTGGGCGTCGATGACCTCGGCCCCGTAGGCGGGGTCACCTCCGCGCGTGCGGAGAGCGGTCCCAGACGTCGACGTCGACCAGCGTCCGCCGGGGGTCACCTCCGCGCGTGCGGAGAGCGGCCGGCCCAACCGGCTGCCCGCAACGGGCATCGGGGGGTCACCTCCGCGCGTGCGGAGAGCGGGCCTCGGGTGCCGTCTCGAGCCGGTCGTACCAGGGGTCACCTCCGCGCGTGCGGAGAGCGGTGGGGCTGACGCTCACGAGCCTTCGCCAGCAGGGGGTCACCTCCGCGCGTGCGGAGAGCGGTCGAACGTCTCGCACCGCGGGTTAGCGTTCAGGGGGTCACCTCCGCGCGTGCGGAGAGCGGACCATGTGCTCGGCCAGCAGCACGGCCGCCGAGGGGTCACCTCCGCGCGTGCGGAGAGCGGGACCCGGTCGGCGCCCGGCAGGTCATCGACGGGGGGTCACCTCCGCGCGTGCGGAGAGCGGCCGGACCGAGCACGCCCGCCACGGACCGCCCGGGGGTCACCTCCGCGCGTGCGGAGAGCGGCCGAGCTGCCAGCCGACGTCCACCACAGCCGTGGGGTCACCTCCGCGCGTGCGGAGAGCGGGGCTGGTCGTCGGGACCGGGCTGGGCGACCAGGGGGTCACCTCCGCGCGTGCGGAGAGCGGCCGCTCTGCCCAACCGCGAAGTTGTAGGCGATGGGGTCACCTCCGCGCGTGCGGAGAGCGGCTGGTCGCGGAGAGCGTCCACGAGCACGACCAGGGGTCACCTCCGCGCGTGCGGAGAGCGGCACAGCAGGTGCGACCGGATCCGGTCGAACAGGGGGTCACCTCCGCGCGTGCGGAGAGCGGGCGTCCGAGCCGAAGATCAGCGCCAAGGAGGTGGGGTCACCTCCGCGCGTGCGGAGAGCGCAGGCGCTTCCACAGGGCGGGCGGCAGCCTCTTGGGGTCACCTCCGCGCGTGCGGAGAGCGGCAGGGGAGCTGCGGCAGCCTGACGGCGCGCGGGGGGTCACCTCCGCGCGTGCGGAGAGCGGTGCCGTGGCGGTCTGCTGCGCGTCGCGGCGGTGGGGTCACCTCCGCGCGTGCGGAGAGCGGTCGGACTCCCGCAGACCACGCTCGCCCGCCACGGGGTCACCTCCGCGCGTGCGGGAGAGCGGGTCTTCGTGGTCGGCGAGACCACGCCCATCTGCGGGTCACCCTCCGCGCGTGCGGAGAGCGGCGAGCAGCAGGACGACGACGGCCGTGCCGACGGGGGTCACCTCCGCGCGTGCGGAGAGCGGTCGCCGTCGTCGACGGTCCAGGTGGTCGGGGTGGGGTCACCTCCGCGCGTGCGGAGAGCGGACGACGAAGCCGCGCGACCCGCGGCTCTCGATGGGGTCACCTCCGCGCGTGCGGAGAGCGGGTCTCGTGTCTGATCGGCACGATCACACACCTGGGGTCACCTCCGCGCGTGCGGAGAGCGGGGTCACGCGGCTGCCTCCGAGGTGGTGGTCTCGGGGTCACCTCCGCGCGTGCGGAGAGCGCGGTCCCTCTCGACCTTCTCCCGGCTAGGATTGTGGGGGTCACCTCCGCGCGTGCGGAGAGCGGTCGGCGTCGGCGACACGCTGCTCAGCCGCCTCGGGGTCACCTCCGCGCGTGCGGAGAGCGGTCCCGTACATCCGCGCCGAGCTGCGCGGTCAGGGGGTCACCTCCGCGCGTGCGGAGAGCGGGCGTTCCCGTCGATGCTCTTGAGCGGGAGCCGGGGGTCACCTCCGCGCGTGCGGAGAGCGGATCCCCCCCCCGGGGTCGTGCGCGCACGTCTCGGGGTCACCTCCGCGCGTGCGGAGAGCGGTCGGCCCAGTCCGCGCCCTGCGTCGCCGCTGGGGGGTCACCTCCGCGCGTGCGGAGAGCGGGCGCCAGCGGCGTCGAGGCGGTCCTGGAGCGAGGGGTCACCTCCGCGCGTGCGGAGAGCGGGCCGGGCTCCGCTGATGGGCCGCCGTCGTCCGGGGGTCACCTCCGCGCGTGCGGAGAGCGGCTGCCCGGACCGGCCGAGCGGGCTCTGAGCCTGGGGTCACCTCCGCGCGTGCGGAGAGCGGGTCGATGACCACGACAGCCGGCCAGGCCTGCTGGGGTCACCTCCGCGCGTGCGGAGAGCGGGCGACCGCGGGCATCCGCTGCAAGAACGACCGGGGGTCACCTCCGCGCGTGCGGAGAGCGGCGACGGCGCGGCCCCGGACCCGGCCGACGAGGGGGGTCACCTCCGCGCGTGCGGAGAGCGGGGTGCCACCTCGAGCACGTCGGGCACCGATACGGGGTCACCTCCGCGCGTGCGGAGAGCGGTCCCGTACGTCCGCGTTGAGCTGCGCGGTCAGGGGGTCACCTCCGCGCGTGCGGAGAGCGGTTGTCGAGCAGCAGCGCCGACCGGCGAAGCGCGGGGTCACCTCCGCGCGTGCGGAGAGCGGCGACGGGTGTGCGGCGAGCGGAAGCGGACGCAGGGGTCACCTCCGCGCGTGCGGAGAGCGGGCTGACCCCGAGGGCGCGGCCGACGGCGTCGAGGGGTCACCTCCGCGCGTGCGGAGAGCGGACGGCCATCCCGCTGGCGAACACGCTGGAGGGGGGGTCACCTCCGCGCGTGCGGAGAGCGGCGCACGTCGACCGTCACGACCGTGCGAAACGTGGGGTCACCTCCGCGCGTGCGGAGAGCGGGCTACCTGACCTGCGGCTTCATCCTGCCCTGGGGCGCTTGCGGACACCCTCGCGGGCGTCCTCGCTGTCCGCCACGCGGCCGAAGAGGCGTACGCCGCCGAGGTCGACCTCGCGCCAGCCGCCGTCGGTCCGCGCGGAGGCGGTGTAGCCCAGCGGGCCGTCGTCCGGTCTGACCAAGACGACGTCTCCGTCGCCGGCGTAGGTGCTTGCGACCTCGAACAGCTGCTCCGCCACCTTGGCCGAGGCCCGCCCGACGAACAGGCCTGTACGGACCTCGCTGAGGAAGCGTTCGAGGTACCCGCGCAGGTGCTCCGGGATGGCCTCGACGCGCAGGACGACGAAGCTCACCGTCCGACCTCGTGGTTCACGTACATCTCAGCTGCGGTCGCGTCGTCGTCGCCGATGAGGCGGTCGCGGTCGTCGTCCTCGTCGAGGTACGGCTCGAGCAGCCGCACCGTCAGGTCGAGCATCTTGTGCATGACCCTGAAGTCATGTGCACCCGGTCCGCGCAGGAGTCGATGCGTGCACGTCGAGTCGCCCGCTCCTCCGAGCGGGCCGCCTCGAAAGCGGCCGGGATGCTGGTCTCCTCCTTGTAGACGTCGGCGAGATCGAACAGCAGGGCTCGTACCGGACCGGAGTGGACGAAGCCCAGCGCCGGGTTCAGCGAGCCAGGGTCGAGCAGACGGCTCCCGCCATGCCGTACAACGAGGCGTTCGCGATGTTGAGGCAGACGTTGACCGGGTCCTGCGGGTCAGTGGCGTTGCGCTTGCCGAACTTGCACCTTGTAGCGCCGGGACATCGCCCTGGTAGGTCGTTGCGTACCGCACGGCCCTCGAGTCCCCGCAGCGCGAACAGGGAGACGTCCTCCGGGACGTCCTGTCCGGGGTAGCGCTCCAGGTACAGCCGGCGGGCGACGGCTCCGACGGCTGCGCGGGGTCGGCCCAGGCCCTCGCCTGGGCGCGCCGCCCAGCGGGCGCCACGAGGTCAGCGGGCGTGCGGTCGCGTACGCGACCATGCCCGGCTCCGTCAGTGAAGAGCACCGACGTACCCGGAGCGGTACAGGGTGGCGGCGAGGCGGGCGCCGAGATGCTGGTGCCCGGACCGAGCAGCAGCGCCCCCATGCCGGCCGCCGGCAAGGTCGTCCGTATGAACTCTCCCTCAGACTCGCTCTCGGACCATGCCTCCACCCCTGTGCGCCCCTGCTCCACCCGGGCCCTGTCCAGGTGCAGGTAGGGGATGCGGTCCCCCAGCCGCGGCAGCGCGTGCACCGGGATGGTGATGAGCTGCCGCGCAGGCTCGGACAGGCTCATCCCGCAGGCGCGACGCTGAGGAGCCCGCACCCGTAGGACCGGGCTCGTCCCACTCCTTCCCGGACCAGCCGCCGGGCGGCTTCGGCGTCCTGGACCACGGCGCGACCGTCGAGACGGACGACCCGGACGGGGGTCCCGCCCTTGCCCTTGCGCACCTCGAACTCCCCTGGCACGCCGACCTCGATGTCGGCGAGGCCCTCCCCCAGGCGCGTGCCCGGCACCCACTGCGGCACCTCGCCGAGAGGGACAGGCTGGAGCTTGCGGGTGCGGCTCTGCATGCGGACCGCGTTGAGGTCGACCCGGAATCGCACCTGCCGGCCGTCCTGCAGGGCGTCGAGGAAGGGCTGCAGCAGCCGGCTGTCGAGCGAGGTGTCAACCGGGGCCACGTCGCTCTGCAGCAGCACGTAGGGCTGGTCGGCCTGCAGCTCGACGCGGAACAGGACGTGGGCGCCGGCCCGGCCGCGCTCCGCCGACCCCTCCCCCGCGAGCTCCTCGGGCAGGAGCCGCATGACGCGCTTGTGCACCATGTCGGCGTCTTCCCAGCGGACACGCGCGAAGCAGGAGTGCCAGGCGGGGACGCGGTAGAGCGCGGGGCCGCTCATGCGGCGCGCTCGGCGAACCACTCGGCCTGCTGCTCACGGCTGTCCCGACCGTCGACGCGTGGCGGGTCGACGTAGGTGACCTCCCTGCGCATGGGCAGGTACCCGTCGGTGGGCGAGGGCCCGGCCGGCAGGTCCAGCACGGGAGGCTCCCGCCCGTCCGTCGACCAGCGGATCAGCCGGAGCGGCGGCGGGGACGCGTTCCGGTCGTGGGGGCGACCGGTCCGGGCCGGCACCACCGTCTCGGGCTCGTCGACGTCCAGCACTCCCAGGACGAGCGGGTGCTCGGGGACGCAGGACTTGCGCCCGAGAGAGAGCTGGAAGTGCGGTCGCTCGAGGGCACGCACGAGCTCGTCGACCCTCGGACCACGGACGAAGACGAGGAACTCGGCGTCGGCGACGTACTGACGGCGGCTGACGTTCGGCTCCACCCGACCCCCGACCTTCCACGCGGCCCCGCTCCCAAGGGTCACCTGGGCCTCCGGGACGACGGTGTTCGACGCGAGGTGCCGGTGATACCTCCGCACGGGCCGGGCAGCCACGACCTGGAAGTCCTCCAGGAGCCGTCCCGGCCGGTCCACGCGGACGCGGAGGTCCAGCTCGGTGAGCCAGCGGCGCCGGCCGAGTCCTTCCTCCTCGTCCTGGCGCCCGTAGCCGAGTGCAGCGGAGAAGAGCCCGACGAGCGCGCTCAGCGTCGGCGTCGGCTGGGACACCCGGACGCCGTAGCGGGCCTGCTCGCCGTAGCTCTGCAGCGGCCCGGCGAGGCGCAGGACCGCCGTCGTCACCGCGCACCCACCAGGAGGTGCTCCCGCCCGCGCTGCGCGAGGGCCTCCAGCGACAGCCGCTCCACCCCGGCCAGACGCTCCTTGCCGGCGTCGGTCATCGCCTCGTCGGCCGCCGTCAGCAGCGCCAGGCTCGGGTCACCGAAGTGCGACGGCCGTCCGCGCCGCTGCGCGTCCA
>CBDCDN010000040.1:0-16995 GCA_965215255.1 Longimicrobiaceae bacterium
TGCGCCTTCAGGCCGAAGGCGACGTTCTCGAAGACGTCGAGGTGGGGAAAGAGGGCGTAGTTCTGGAAGACCATTCCCACGCCTCGCCGCTGCGGCGGGAGCTGCGTGAGGTCACGGTCCCGCACCAGGATCCTCCCCGAGGTCGGCGTCTCGAAACCCGCGATCATCCGGAGAGTCGTCGTCTTCCCGCACCCGCTCGGCCCGAGGAGGCTGAGGAACTCGCCCTCGGCCACCTCCAGCGACAGACCCTCGACCGCGACCGTCTCCGCGAAGCGCTTGGTGAGCGCCTGCAAGCGCAGCATCAACCCTCGCCGCGCACGTGCTCGTCCCAGTGGCGCATCCACTCCGCGCCGCGCTCCGCCAGGAGATCCCAGTCCATCGGCTCCGGGACGATCCGCTCCCTCGCCCGGCGCAGCACCGGCGGGAGCGAATCCGCGGAGAGGTCGCCGCGCGCGGGGAGCCGGAAGAACTCGCGGGCGGCGAGCACCACGCCCTCCTCGCTCCCCACGAAGTCCACGAAGCGCCGGGCGAGCTCGGGCTGCTTCGCCCCCCGGACCACAGCGATCCCGTCCACTACCAGAGGCGTTCCGCTGCTCGGGAAGACGTAGTCGATCGGGTACCCCGTCTTCGCCTTGAGAAGCTCGATGTCCGGCATGTCCCAGAGAGTCACCAGCCCTTCCTGCCGCGCCAGCTTCTGGTAGAGGAGGGTCGGGTTGAGGACGTACTCCTTGGTCTGCGCATCGAGGCGCCGGAGCCACTGAAAGGCCGCGGCGGTGTCCCCCGTCTCGCGGATCCGAGCGCTGGACGATCATCCCGAAGATGGTGCGCATGGTGCCGCTCGCAATCGGGTCTCGGATCAGCACCTCGTCGGTCCAGCGGGGGTCGAGGACGTCGTCCCAGTCCTGCGGCGCGCTCGCGGAATCGATCGCCTCGCTGTTGTAGGCGATCACCTCAGGGGTGAGATAGAGGCCGAAGAAGCGCCCCTCTGGATCGCGGTGCTCCCCGACCGCCTGCGCCCATGAGGGGGAGATCGGCTCGAGGAGGTCGTCCGCCGCGGCCGCCTGGAAGAGCTGACTCGGGGCGCCGAACCAGACGTCCGCCTGCGGGTTCGCGCGCTCGGACCGAACCCGGTCCAGCACCTCCTGCGATCCCATGTCGATCCACTGGACGTCCACCTCCGGGTGGCCGGGCCTCGAAGCGCTCCTCGAACGCTTCGAGGAGGTCGGGGCCGTGCGGAGAGTACACGACCAGCGGCGTGCGACCGTCGCCGCCCGCCGCACCCGGCCAGCAGCACCGTTCCCCACGCCATCGCCGCCCGCCGGGCCCAACGGAGCGCCGTCCCCCTCCGGCCGTCGGAGAACGGGGACGGGAGTCCGACGGCCGCCGACCGGGAACCCGCTCCGCACATGGTCACTGGCTCGCTCCGAGCGCTAGAAGGTTCGCGAACAGGCGATACGCCCCCGGGACGCCCGCCGGAAGCTGCCGGAAGAGAGCGAGCCCGGTGTAGACGTACGTGCCCTTCCCGTAGGGCGCCACGAGCAGCGAGCCGCGCAGCGGCTCCTCTCCCGGGTCGGCCATCTCGAGGAGGGGCGTGAAGCGCTCGTCCCATCGGTGCATGAAGTAGAGCCCGCGTTCCTGGACCCACCCCTCGAAGTCCGCTTCCGTGATGCGGTTCGGGGAGGTGAAGATCGGGTGCGAGGGATCGAGGAGGCGCACCGGCGCCGCCTCGTCGGTCCACCCGATCGTGCGGGCGCGCCATCTCGATGGGGAAGGGGGCGATGCCCGGCTCCTCGTACTCGTACTTGTTGTACTGTACGATGAGCGTCCCCCCCTGGCGCACGTACTCCAGCAGCCGCGCGTTGTGGGTACGCAGGTCGGGCCGGACCTCGTAGGCGCGGATCCCGGTGACGATCACGTCGAACGCCTCGAGGCCCGCCGGAGGCCAGCTCCCCGGGCCCCAGGAGCGTCGGCTGCAGGCCGAGCTGCGCCAGCGCCTGCGGCACCTCGTCGCCAGGGCCGGCTACGTAGCCCACCCGCAGGCCGGCGGGTATTCGCACGTCCAGCGCCCGGAGCGTGGCGGTGGCCGGACGGTAGAGCGGCCGCGGGCGGGTGTGCGGATAGTCCACCAGCTCGTATCCGCGCTCGAAGATCCGCCCGTCCGCCGCCTCGAACGCCGCCGAGAGCGGGAACTCCCCGGCGCCTACCCCCGCCGGCGCGCGGACCTCGACCTCGACGGCGTGCTCCTCGCCGGGCGCGGAGAAGCGCACCGGAAGCGCGGCGGGCTGCACGCTCCATCCCTCCGGGACCCGCAGCCGCAGCATCCCGTCGATTCCCTCGGGGGCCTCGGCCCGCAGACGCACCGTGAAGTGGCGCGGCTCGCCGGCTACCGCGAGCGGCAGGATCGCCAGCCCGGGCTCCAGACGCACGCCGACCGCCGGAACGATCCGCAGCGGCCGGCGGAACTCGCCCTGCATCTTGTCGAGGCCCCGAAAGGTCGCCGCGCTCGAGATCTCCAGCGGTACGCCGTCCAGCCGCAGACCGGCCGCCACCGCCAGGACCGGCGCCTCGAAGGGCACCCCGACGGCTCCGAGCTCGGCGGGCCACCGGTACAGGTCGCCATCCCGGGGCCGCCGCAGGAAATAGGGCTGGGTGAGCTCCGCGTCCGCCGGAACCGTCACGCGGAAGCGGCGGGTGAGGAGCGTCCCCGGCGCCAGAGAGTCGGGCACCGTATCGAGCGGCTCCGCCTTCCATCCGGCGGGCGCCCGCGGGGCGAGCCCGGCGACGGAGATCGGACGCGTCCCACCGTTCCACACGGTCGTGGCGAGCTCGAAGCTCTCGCCCGGTACGACCGTCTCCTGCGCGGCGATCGCGTCCACCTGCACGCCGGCCGCGAGGGCGAGCGCATGCGAGAGCTCGGCGCGCTCGGCGGACGTCGCCGCGTGGAGATCCGTCCCCCGCGGGCTCCCGCGGCCGGGGTACGACGCCTCGGCGCGACCCAGCAGTGAGAGCATCTCCGCGAGCTCCGGCACGATCCCGTCGGGACGGAGCGGATTGAAGCGCTCCTGTATGCCAGCCGCCCGCGCCTGATACTCCGTGAGCAGCGCCGCCGCCTCCGCGGGCACGCCCGAGTCCCCTTCGGAGGCCGCGATGCCCGCGAGCGTGGTGTCGATCCCCGCGAAGAGCCCTCCGCTCGCCCCTCCCACGCGCGAGGAGACCAGGCGAAGAGCGTTGGTCTGCGGCCCCGGCTCCAGGATCTGCCCCATGTCCTGCGAGCGGTGGCGGCTGCGGCTCGCCATCGCCGCCTGGAAGTAGGAGCGGCCGAAGAGGGGGTCGAGCTCACCGGTTTCCAGGCGCTCGGTGGCTCCCTCGTCCCGCCGCCAGAGCGCCTGGTAGAGCTTGGCGGAGGCGTGCGGACGCAGCCCGCGCCGGAGCTGCTCCGGGAAGCGGCGCGGGTCGGCCGCGACCTCGAACGCCTCGCGCGCCAGGATCCCGGAGGCTTGGTGCTGCCCGTGGCCGTCGGTCGGGGTACCGCTGAACACCGCGAGGATCACGTCGGGGCGGAACTCGCGCACCACCGCCACCACGTCGGCGAGGAGCGAGTCGTGCGGCCAGTGGCGGAAGGCCTCCTCGGCGTTCTTCGAGAAGCCGTAGTCGTAGGCGCGCGTGAAGAACTGCCGCGCGCCGTCCAGACGGCGCGCGGCGAGGAGCTCCTCGGTGCGGAGGAGACCCAGCGGCTCCTGCAGCTCCGGACCGATCCCGTTCTGGCCCCCCTCGCCGCGGGTGAGGGAGAGATACGCCACCTGCGCCCCCTGCCCCAGGGCGAGGGTGCCGAGGATCTGGGTGCTTTCGTCATCAGGGTGCGCGCCGATCATCAGCACCCGCTTGGTGGTGCCGATCTGGCGCAGCGCGAGCCCGAGCGCCGCGGCCCCCTCGTACTCGGTGGCCGGCGCCTGGGGGCGCGCGGCGGCGGGAACGAGGGTCAGGAGCGCGCCGGCCGCTGCGAGGCGGGCGAGTCGTCGACTGATCATGGGGTAGGAAGGTACGGCCCTCCGGGTCGCACGCAAGTCCCGCCCCGCCCCGTCACCCCTCGGCGGGGGAGAGCAGACGGTCCGTCCGGGCAGCCATCACGAAGTCGTTCCGGTGCAGCCCCCGGATCTTGTGCGTCCACCAGGTCACCGTCACCCGCCCCCACTCGGTGAGGATCGCCGGGTGGTGGCCCTCCGCCTCCGCCAGCGCCCCCACCCGTCGGGTGAACTCCAGTGCCTCGGAGAAGTCGGGGAAGGAGATCGCGCGCTCCAGCCGCTCGATCCCCTCCCGCTCCACCACCCGCCACTCCGGAAGCTGCGGCAGGAGCTCCGATTTCTCCGCCTCGGTCACCGTCGGTGCCCCCTTGCGGCACGCCTCGCACTTTTCGTCGCCGAGCGGCTGCATCGTCGTCTCCTCGCGTCAGGGATCGGCCAGCGCGCCGCGGTCTAGCGACGCGAGGGAGGGGCGGCCGAGCAGCGCCATCGAGCGCTCGAGCTCGGTCCGCAGGAGGGTGACCACCCGCTCCACCCCCGCCTGCCCCTCGGCGGCGAGACCCCACAGGTAGGGCCGGCCGACGAGCACCGCCCGGGCGCCGAGCGCGAGCGCCTTCACCACGTCCGTGCCGCGGCGGATCCCGCCGTCCACCAGCACCGGTAGGCGTCCCGCGGCGGCGTCCACCACGCGCGGGAGGGCGTCGAGCGTCGCCTCCTCGCAGTCGAGCTGCCGCCCCCCATGGTTGGAGACGATCACCGCCGCCACGCCGCGCTCCGCGGCGAGCTCCGCGTCCTGGGGCGCCGCCACCCCTTTGAGCACCACCGGAAGACGGGTGAGCGAGCGGAGCCACTCCACGGCCTCCCAGCCGATCGAGCGGTCGAACTCCCGCCCCGCCAGCGCGTCCAGCCCGGAGCCGGCCGCCTCCGGCATGCTCGCCTGGCGCAGCCCTCGGAAGTTCGCCATCTCGAGGCCCTGGGGAAGCCGGAAGCGGTTGCGCGCGTCCCGCTCGCGGTTCCCCAGCACGGGCACGGTCACCGTGAGGCAGACGGCCCCGTACCCCGCCGCCTCCGCCCGCTCCACCAGCTCCCGCGTGATCCCGCGGTCGCGGTACACGTAGAGCTGGAACCAGACGGGGCCCGCCGCCGCCCGCGCGATCTCCTCCAGCGGCGTGGTCGAGAGGGTGCTGGCCACGTAGAGCGCCCCCGTGGCCCCGGCCGCCCGCACCGCCCCGACCTCGCCGTCGGGATGGGCCAGGCGCTGGAAGGCCGTGGGCGCAAGGAGGATCGGGTGCGGAAGCCGCTCTCCGAGCAGCTCCAGCGACACGTCCACCCCGCCCACGTCCACAAGCACGCGCCGGCGGAGGGAGAGGCGCTGGAAGGCTACGCGGTTCGCGCGGAGGGTGCGCTCGTCGTCGGCGCCGCCCGCGTAGTAGTCGTACACCGCCTTCTCGAGCCGGAGGCGGGCGATCGCCTCGAGCTCGAGGAGGTTCTGCGGCGACGGGCGGTCTTCCTCGATCTCCAGGTGCATGGGCTCGGGCCGGCGGACGGGGGCGGCGAGAAGGGGCGGAGGCCGGCGGGCACGGCTCCCTCTCGAATACGCCCCCGGCTCTCGGACCGCAAGGGCCGCGCGCCGATCGCGTCCCGGCCGCGTGGGCGTCCACGTCCGCAGACGCCGGGCGCGGCGGTCGCTCCCGCGGACCGCTTGCCCATCCGTGCCCCCGGAGGTTATCCTGCCGGACGGAGACCTCGTACGCATTCACCTTCCCCGGGGTCGCTCCGTCCTGCACCTCCGTGCGCTTCCCCGAGCCTCCGCATCTTCGTGGACAATCCTCCCGCTGGGCCGACGCAGAGGGGTTCCCCGGCCGGGTCCATATCCCTGAGCCGCCGCGACCTCCTGGCCGGCGCGGCCGGAGCGCTCGCCGCGGGCGTCGTCGCGCAGCTCCCGCTCGCGGCCGCCGAGGCGGCCGAGCCCTCCGCCGGATCGGTCGTCCCCGCGGACCCCACGCGGCTCCCCGGAGCCGGCCCGAGCGGGTCGGGCCAGCGCTCACCCTTCGAGCACCCCCAGCGGGAGTTCTCCGCAACCTCCTCCCGCACGCCGCTGCAGGAGCTGCACGGCACCATCACCCCCTCGGATCTCCACTACGAACGTCACCACGCCGGGATCCCGGCCATCGACCCGGCCGGCTATTCGCTCCTCATCCACGGCCTGGTGGACCGGCCGATGATCTTCTCGCTGGACGAGCTGAAGCGCTTCCCCTCGGTCTCGCGCATCCACTTCCTGGAGTGCTCCGGGAATTTCCGCCGGAACGGGCCGGAGGAGACGACGGCGCAGACGGTCTGCGGGCTCACCAGCCAGAGCGAGTGGACGGGCGTCCGGCTCTCCACTCTCTTCCGCGAGGTGGGGGTGAGGCCGGAGGCTCGCTGGTTCCTCGCCGAGGGGGAGGACGCCGCGCTGCTGGCCCGCAGCGTCCCGGTGGAGAAGGGGTGGGACGACGCGATGATCGCCTACGCGCAGAACGGCGAGGCCCTGCGCCCCGAGCAGGGCTACCCCGCGCGGCTCTTCCTCCCCGGATGGGAGGGGAACGCATGCGTGAAATGGCTCCGCCGCCTGGAGCTCGCCGATGCACCCTTCATGACGCGCGAGGAAACCAGCAAGTATACGGAGCCGGTGAAGGAGGGGAAGGTGCGACAGTTCAGCTTCGTGATGGACGCGCGCTCCATCATCACCTCCCCCTCCTTCCCGCAGACGGTGGAGCCGGGATGGATCGAAGTGCGTGGGATCGCGTGGAGCGGACGGGGACGGATCGAACGCGCGGAGCTGAGCTTCGACGAGGGAGCGACCTGGGTGGCCGCCGACCTGCAGGAACCCGTCCTCCCGAAGGCGCACGCGCGCTTCCGCTACCTCTGGAATTGGGACGGCGGAGAGGCGACCGTGCTCAGCCGCGCGGTGGACGATACGGGGTACGTGCAGCCGACCCAGCGGGAGCTGATCGAAGCGCGCGGGGTGGGGACGGGGTACCACCTGAACCCGATCACCGGCTGGCGGCTCCACCCCGATGGAACGGTGGTGTACCGGACGGAGGATTGGGCATGAGACGCGCGCTCCTGTTGTGGCTCGCGGCCTTCGCGGTCGCGTGCGAGCAACGCTCTCCGGGGGCTCCGGCCGCCGCTCCGGAGGCAGCGGCGCTCGCCAGCTCGGAGCGGCTCCCGGAGCGGTGGGGATTCGGCCGGGCGGCGCTGCCCGCGGAGATCGCGCGACTCGATGTCGACGTGATGCCGGACGGGCGGGGGCTCCCGCCGGGGCGCGGAACCTCGTCCGAGGGCGCCGAGGTGTACCGGGCACGGTGCGCCATTTGCCACGGTCTGGAGGGCGAGGGCACCCCCGCCGGGTCCGCGCTGGTGGGCCGCACCCCCGGCGACGTGTTCGACTTCGGCACCGCCGTCGGTATGGATCGGACCCGCACCATCGGAAACTACTGGCCGCACGCGACGACGCTTTTCGACTACATCCGGCGCGCGATGCCCTTCGATCGCCCGGGATCGCTGACGGACGACGAGGTCTACGCGCTGTCGGCTTACCTGCTGCACCGGAACGAGATCATCCCGGCGAACGCCGTCATGGACGCGACCACGCTTTTTCGAGTTCACATGCCCGCTCGCGACCGCTTCGTGCGCGACGATCGGGAGGCGACCGACCGCGTCCGCTGAAGGAGCGGGAAGGGCGGAGCCCCCGCGAAGCCGGCCGGCCTCAACTTGTTTCCACTTCGCCTCTTGCACTCCGGCTCGTTCTACGCTATTCTTGGTTTATTGGCGGACAACCACCCCGGTCGTGCTCGTCGGAAGCCGGCTCCGCCGGGAGCCCACTCCCGCATGCCCGCGGAGGCCGCTGCGACCGACGAGGCCTTCTCCTCCCGTACGGCGGGCACGAAGCATGCGCGCGATCTCGCCTGGCCGTCGAGGGTAGCTTCCTCGGAGCCGGCGGGGGTGCTCTCTTCAGATTACCGACGGCTCACCGATCACTTCCCTCTCCACGAGTGAGATATGGGCGACCAATCCGGATCCGGCGCAGCGAAGCAGCGGCTTGGGCGGCTGCTTGGGCGGCTGAGGGAAGCCTGGTGGATGGGCACGGGTAAGCGGAAGACCATGTTCGTCGCCGCTCTCGCGGTCGCGGCTGCCGCCGCGGCCGGCTCCACCGCCGGCGTGCCGATCGCGCAAGCTCCGGCGGAGCGGATCTCCGCCCCCTGGCTGGCGACCGCCGAGCTGGCGGCCGGCATCCCCGCCGCGGCCGCCGCGCCGCGCCCGCTCGATCTCTTTGCCCGGCAGCTCGCCCTGGCGAGCCTGCACCCGCTCTCGCCGGCCCGCGCCCCCGACCTCGCCCCCGAGGAGCTCGACGAAGTCGTCCAGCGCACCTGCGCCGGGTGCCACAGCGACCAGCGGCGCTCCGGCAACCTCTCGCTCGAGGGTTTCCAGCTCGCCTCCGTCTCGGAGCGGCCGGAGACGGTCGAGAAGATGATCGTCAAGCTGCGCGCCGGGATGATGCCCCCGCCCGGCGTCCGCGCGCCGGGGGGCGACACGCTGCTCACGCTCGTGCAGACGCTGGAGCGGCGGGCGGACGAGGCGGCGGCGGCGAACCCGAACCCGGGCGGACGCACCTTCCAGCGGCTGAACCGCGCCGAGTACGAGCGGGCCGTGCAGGAGCTGCTCGGGCTGCAGATCCACGCGGGCGACTACCTGCCGCTGGACACGAAGAGCGCGAACTTCGACAACATCGCCGACGTCCAGCTCCTCTCCCCCACCCTGCTGGATGCCTACCTCAAGGCCGCCGCGGAGATCAGCCGCCTCGCCCTCGGCAACCCGGACGCCACGCCTAGCGCCACCACCTATACCGTCCCCAGCTACGCCTCGCAGTGGGAGCGGGTCGAGGGGGCGCCGATGGGCACCCGGGGCGGGATCTCGGTGGTACACGTCTTCCCCGTCGACGGCGAGTACGTCTTCGGCTTCTCCTTCCCTCACACCACCACCGGAGGCCTCTCCGGCGGGATCACGCGCTTCGAGCAGCTCGAGCTCTCCATCGACGGGGTTCGGATCGCCCTGCTGGAGATGGACCAGTGGCTGCACACGCAGGATCCCAACGGTGTGAACATGACGACGGAGCCGATTCGCGTGCAGGCGGGACCGCAGCGCGTGACGGCGGCGTTCGTGAAGCGGGCGGAGGGGCCGGTGGATGACCTCCTCTCCCCGCACGAGTGGTCGCTCGTCGACCGGCAGATCGGCATGGACGGCTACGGCGTTACCGCCCTGCCGCACCTCAAGGACCTGGTCATCAAGGGGCCGCACGATCCGACGGGGATCTCGGAGAACGCGGTGCGGGCGCGCGTCTTCGTCTGCCGTCCCGCCTCTCCGGCCGAGGAGCGGCCCTGCGCCCGGACGATCCTGGCCGAGCTGGCGCCGAAGGCGTACCGCCGCCCGGTGAGCGACGCCGACCTCGAGCCGCTGCTCTCCTTCTACGATCAGGGCGCCGCGGAGGGCGGCTTCGAGATCGGGGTGCGCACCGCGCTGCAGGCCCTCCTGGCCAGCCCGCACTTCATCTTCCGCTTCGAGGAGCAGCCCGAGGGGGTGAAGCCCGGGCAGATCTTCCGCATCGGCGACTTCGACCTGGCCTCGCGCCTCTCCTTCTTCCTCTGGGGCACGCCGCCGGACGAGGCGCTGCTGGCGCTCGCGGAGCGCGGCAAGCTCGCGGACCGGAAGGTGCTGGAGCAGCAGGCGCGCCGGATGCTGGCGGACCCGCGCTCCGAGGCGCTGGCCACGCGCTTCGCCGCGCAGTGGCTGCGACTGCAGGACCTGGACAAGATCCACCCGGACCGGCTGATGTACCCCGACTTCCACCAGCAGCTCTCCGACGCGATGCGGCGGGAGACGGAGCTGTTCTTCTACGACCTGGTGCGCGAGGACCGGAGCCTGCTGGACTTCTACACGGCGGACTACACCTTCGTCAACGAGATGCTGGCGCGGCACTACGGGATTCCGGGGGTGACGGGGGACCACTTCCGGAAGGTGAGGTATCCGGACGATCGGCGGCGGGGGATCCTGGGGCACGGGAGCGTGCTGACGCTGACGTCGGTGGCGAACCGGACGTCGCCGGTGCTTCGGGGGAAGTGGGTGATGGAGGTGCTGATGGGGACGCCGCCGCCGCCGCCGCCGCCGGGGGTGCCGGCGCTGGAGGACACGGAAGGGGTGACGGAGGGGCGGATGCTGACGACGCGGGAGCGGATGGAGATGCACCGAGCGAGCCCGGCGTGCCGCTCGTGCCACAACTTCATGGATCCGATCGGGCTGGCGCTGGACAACTACGACGTGACGGGGCAGTGGCGGATCCGAGAGAACGATATGCGGCTGGACACGCGGGGGGACTTCTACGACGGGACGCCGGTCACGTCGCCGGGGGAGCTGAACGCGGCGCTGCTGAGGCGGCCGATCCCGCTGGTGCGGACGTTCACGGAGAACCTGATGGCGTACGCGCTGGGGCGGCGGGTGGAGTACTACGACCAGCCGACGGTGCGGTCGATCGCGCGGACGGCGGCGGAGGACGAGTACCGGATGTCGGACTTCATCCTGGGCGTGGTGCAGAGCGACGCCTTCCGGATGAAGAAGGCGCCTGAGAGCGCCACGACCGAGAACAGCCACCCAGAGTAAGTAGTCTCAACCGGAGGAGAGCCACACCATGGAATTCATCACTGGAAAGCATGTCTCCCGACGCACCTTCCTCCGGGGGATGGGTGCCACCGTAGCGCTGCCCTTCCTGGACGCGATGGTGCCGGCGCGGCGGCTGTGGGCGGACGTGGCGCGGACGGCGGGGATGGAGAAGACGCGCTTCGTGGCGATCGAGATGGTGCACGGGGCGGCGGGGTGCAACGAGCTGGGGGCGAAGATGAACCTGTGGTCGCCCGCGGGGGTGGGGCGGGACTTCGACCTGAGCTCGACGGCGCTGAGCTCGCTGGAGCCGTACCGGAAGCATCTGACGATCGTGAGCAACACGGACGTGCGGATGGCGGAGGCGTTCGCGCCGGAGGAGATCGGGGGGGACCACTTTCGCTCCTCGGCGGTGTTTCTGACGCAGTCGCACCCGAAGCAGACGGAAGGCTCGGACGTGTACGTGGGGACGTCGATGGACCAGATGTACGCGCAGCGCTTCGGGCAGGACTCGCCGATCCCGTCGATGCAGCTGTGCATCGAGAACATCGACCAGGCGGGGGGCTGCGCATACGGGTACACGTGCGTGTACACGGACTCGATCAGCTGGGCGGGGCCGACGTCGCCGCTGCCGGTGATCCGGGACCCGCGCATCGCCTTTGAGCAGCTCTTCGGGGTGGGGGGGACGACGGCGGAGCGGGCGGCGCGGCGCCGCACCGACCAGAGTATCCTCGACTGGGTGGCCCGCGAGGCCGGAGCGCTCAAGCGCTCCCTCGGGCCGGCGGACCGGCAGCGGCTGGAGCAGTACCTGGAGAACATCCGCGAAATCGAGCGGCGCATCCAGATGGTGGAGGCGCGGAACACGAGCGGGGAGGCGCGCGAGATCCCGGGAGCCCCGGCGGGGGTGCCGGATTCGTTCGAGGAGCACGTGAAGCTGATGTTCGACCTGCAGGTGCTGGCGTTCGCCTCGGATATGACACGGACGTTCTCGTTCAAGATGGGGCGCGATTCCTCGGCCCGCGTCTTCCCGGAGAGCGGCTCGGACAAGCCGTTCCACCCGGCGTCGCACCACGGGGGGAACGAGGCGGGGCTGCAGGACTTCTTCAAGATCAACCGGTACCACGTGAGCATGCTGCCGTACTTCCTGGAGAAGCTGCAGACGACGATGGAGGGGGATCAGAGCCTGCTGGAGAAGACGATGATCGTCTACGGGTCGCCGATGGGGGACAGCAACCTGCACAACCACCGGCGCACGCCGCTGATCCTGCTGGGCGGGGCGAACGGACAGCTGCCGGGCAACCTCCACCTGAAGGCGCCGGACGGGACGCCGATGGCGAACACGATGCTGAGCATGATGCACATGCTGGGCATGGACGACCTGGAGAGCTTCGGCGACAGCACCGGGGATTTCCAGCTCTCCGCGCCGCCGTCCGCCGCCACGATCGACTGACTTCCCCGTCTCCCCGGACGGAATGCGGATCCGCGCTCCGTCCGGGGACGTCAGGACCCCATATAGCCTAGAGAGAGACGAATGGTGAGAGCACCACGCGCGGTCATGATGGGTGCCTTGTGCACGATGCTGGTGCTCGGGGCCGCCGCTCCCCTTCCGGACACCCCGGTGGCCGACGCGGCCATGCGCGGCGACGCCGCGTCGGTGCGCGAGCTGGTGAAGCAGGGGGCGGACGTGAACGCCGCCCAGGGCGACGGGATGACCGCCCTGCACTGGGCCGCCGAAAACGGCCAGCCGGAGATCGCGAAGCTGCTCGTCTCGGCGGGCGCCGACGTGAAGGCGACCACGCGGATCGGCGCCTACACGCCGCTCCACCTGGCCAGCCGCGCCGGAAACGCGGCGATGATCCGGATCCTCCTCGAAGCCGGCAGCGACCCGAACCGCCCGACCACGACGGGTGAGGCGACCCCGCTGCACTTCGCGTCGGCATCGGGGAATGTCGACGCTGTCGCCGTGCTCCTGGAGAGCGGCGCCGACGTGAACGCCCGCGAGGGCGCTGCCGAGCAGACCCCTCTCATGTGGGCGGCGGCGAAGGGTTACACCGAGGTGGTGCAAACCCTCCTGCGCCACGAGGCGGATCTCGCGATCACCACGAAGGTGGTGGACTTCCAGGCGGTAGAGGCGGTGGATCAGCTCGCCGCGCAGCGTCGCGACTCGACCTTCGCCGCCTTCCGGGCGGCCGAAGGCGCCGAGCACGAGGGATGGCATCCGACACCCGGCCAGGTACAGGCCGCGGTGAAAGCCGCCCAAGAAGTGCAGCTCACCACCGGAAAGGTGGAGACGGATGAAGATCGTCCCGCCACCTCCGACGAGGGCTTCGCCGGCTACACCCGCATGGTCGGCGAGCAGGGTGGCCTCACGGCGCTGCTCCACGCCGCTCGCGAGGGGCATGCGGAGACGGTGATGGCGCTCCTCGACGCGGGCGCCGACATCAACCAGGTGAGCGGGGGAGACAACACGAGCCCTCTCCTCATGGCCACCCTCAACGGTCACTTCGATCTGACGCTCCAGATGCTGGAGCGGGGGGCGGACCCGAACCTGGCGAGCGACGCGGGAGCCACGCCGCTCTTGGCTGCCATCAACGTCCAGTGGGCGCCCAAGGCACGCTATCCGCAGCAGCTCGCCTACACGCTGCAGGAGTCCAGCTATCTGGACGTCATGAGGCGGCTGCTCGAGGCGGGGGCGGACCCGAACGTGCGGCTGTCGAAGCACCTCTGGTACATGTCGTACAACTTCGACCTTCTGGGCGTCGACACCCAGGGGGCCACGCCGTTCTGGCGCGCCGCCTACGCGACCGACGTGGAGGCGATGAAGTTGTTGCTCGCTCACGGCGCCGATCCGAACATCCCGACGAAGGCGCCGGCGCCCCGCCGGCGGGGCCGCAGCGCGGCCCCCGTCACCGCCGCGGCGGGCGGAGCTCTCAAAGCGGATCCCTCGGGCCTCCCGCCGGCGCAGGAAGGCGGACCGGGCGTCTGGCCGATCCACGCCGCCTCGGGCGTGGGATACGGAGAGGGATATGCCGGCAACGCCCACCGCCACGTCCCGAACGGCTGGCTTCCCGCGATGAAGTTCCTCATCGAGGAGGTCGGAGTGGACGTGAACGCCCGCGACCACAACGGCTACAACGCCCTCCATCACGCCGCCGCCCGAGGCGACGACGAGCTCATCCGGTACCTGGTCGAGAAGGGCGTGGACATCACGGCGGTCAGCCGTCGGGACCAGACCGTGGCCGACATGGCGAACGGGCCTTACCAGCGCGTATCCCCCTTCCCGGAAACCGTAAAGCTGCTGGAGAGCCTCGGCTCGAAGAACAGCCACCGCTGCGTATCCTGCTAGACCCGCGTTGGACGATCAACGGCCGATCCCCGCAGCTCGAAGGCGCGTCATCGGTATCGTCGGTGGGGTCGGCCCGTACGCGGGGCTGGATCTGGTCCGCAAGATCTTCGACCAGACGCGGGCGAGGCGGGACCAGGACCACCTCCCGGTCTCGATGCTGTCGATGCCCCATTGGATCGGCGACCGTACGGAGTTCCTGCTGAATAGCTCGGCCGTCAACCCGGGAGAGGCGATCGCCCGGGTGATCCGCCTTCTGGCGGCGCAAGGCGCCGAGGTAATCGGAATCCCGTGCAATACGGCTCACGCGTCGGAGATCTTCGACACCATCGAGCGGCGATCCCCCGCGGCGTGCGAGGTCGTCCACATGGTCGGAGAGGTCTGTGAGTTCCTGAAACACAAGCATCCCGGCGCCACCCGGGTGGGGGTGCTGGGCACGACGGGGCTGCTGGAGAGCCGCGTCTACGCACGCTGCCTGGATCGCTACGACTATCAGGCGGTGGAGGTCCCTCGGGACGTCCAGGACGCCTGCGTACATCCGGGGATCTACGACCCGGAGTACGGCATCAAGAGCACGGCCGGTGTCGTGACGCCCCGCGCCATTTCGGAGCTCCGGACCGGCCTGTCGTCCCTCGTACGTCAGGGAGCAGAGGCGATCGTGCTTGGCTGCACGGAGATCCCCCTAGCCATCCGTGAGGATGTTCTGGGATCCGTACCGCTTATCGACGCGACTCGTGTCCTCGCGCGCGCGCTGATCCTGCGCAGCTCTCCGGAAGACCTGATCGAAGCGGCCCAGTAGGCGGCGCGCCTCTCGAGCTACGGCTGCGGCAGGGGAGCGGTCTCCACGGCGGTGGTATCCCGCCGGCTCAGCCAGGCCTCCACGGCGGGATGGACCGGAATCGGCGCGTCTTCCAGATCCGCCAGGTCGATCTGCCTCGCCATGTCGTGGACCTTGATCAGCTCGTCGCGTCCGGAGGTGAACACCTCCAGTACGTCCTCCACCACGTCCGCCGGGAGGCTCTCGCGCGCCACCACCCAGTTCATCATCGAAACGGTCGGCACCGGGTCGGTGACGCCGAGATAGACGCCCGCGGGAACCTCGTCGCGGTCGTAATAGGGGTACTTCGCGAGCAGCCGCTCCGCGACCTCGCCGTCGATCGGGACCAGGCGCCCCGCCCCCATGGTGGTCGCCTCCAGCACCGCCGACGCAGGGTATCCCACCGAGATGACGGCGGCGTCGATGGCGCCGTCCTGCAGGGCCGCGGAGGACTCCGCGAAGCTGAGGTACCGGGCCTGGACGTCGTCGTAGCTGAGCCCCGCGGCCTCCAGCAGATGGCGTGACACTTGCTCGGTTCCGCTCCCCGACGCACCCACCGAGACGCTCTTCCCCCGCAGGTCCGCGACCGACTGGATGGGTGCGTCCGGGCGCACCAGGAGGTGCGTGGTGTTCGGATAGAGTGGCGCCAGCACGCGTAGGTCCCTCACCGGGTTCTGGGCGTAGTCGCCCTCGCCGCGGTACGCCTCGTAGGCCGAGACGGCCAGCACCATGGCGATGTCCAGCTGCCCCTCACGAACGCGGTTCACGTTCTCCACCGAGCCGCCAGTCACCTCGGCGGTGAACTGGCGGTCGGGGTCCCGCTGGTTCATCTGGTTGGCGATCGCTCCGCCCAGCACGTAGTAGATCCCACCGGTTCCCGCCGTGCCGATGCTCATGAAGCGGCCGGCGGGCCTCTCGCAGGCCATGAGGCCGGCGCCCAGGGAAAGGAGGAGGCCGAGGTGGGCGGCGGCTCTGCCGAGGCGCGCCGGCGTTTGTCTCGGCGCGTCGGCGCCGCCTTTGCGATTCGTCATCGATGTCGTGTCAGGTCTGAGTCATGGGGCCCACGGCCACGGCGCCCTTCCCGCCCGCGGCCGGCTCCAGATCGCCGACCGGCGCGGCGCCCGGCGGCCGTCCCGGAGCGACGCCCCGGCTGAAAACGAGGAGGACGAGCGCTAAGCCTACGGTGTCGGTCAGCAGCCCGGGGAAGATGAGCGCCAGCGAAGCGCCGAGGAGCACGGCGCGCTCCCACCAGCGCAGCGGTCTGCGAGCGTACCCCATCGTCGCCCCGGCGAGCGCGATCACGCCCACGGACGCGGTTATCACGGTGAGACCGATCTCCACCGCGGAGCCGTTCAGCAGCAGCGATGGTCCGTAGATCGTCATGAAGGGAACGAGGAAGCCAGGGAGAGCCAGGACCATCGCCATCACCGAGGTGCGCATGGCGGGCGCTCCCGCGATTCCGGCGGCCGCGTAACCGGCCAGCGAGAACGGGCGGGGTCACGTTGGAGATGGCGCCGAAGTAGAAGATGAAGAGGTGCGCGGCGAGCAGCGGCACCCCCAGCTCGACGAGTGCGGGAGCGCCGAGCGCCGCCAGTACCACATAGGCGGCGGTGGTGGGGAGCCCCATCCCCAGGATCAGCGAGCCGATCGCCGTCAGCACGAGCGCCGGAAAGAGCCGGCCGTCGGAGAGAGTGATGATGAGGTTGGACATCTGAAGCCCGATGCCGGTGAGGCTCGCCACGCCCACCACGATTCCCGCGGCCGCGCAGGCCGCCGCCACCTGTACCGTCCCCGCTCCCGGCGGCGAGCAGCGCCCGCTCCAGGTCCGCGCGGCTCAGCCGCGTCGCGCGGCGCACCAGTGCGATGGCGACCGCCGACATCACCCCCCAGAAGGCGGCCCGCATTGGCGAGCGGCCCATGGCCAGCATGATCACGATCGCCACCAGGGGAAGGAGCAGGTGGAGACGGGGGATCACCGGCTCGCGGTGCTCCAGCCCCCCGGGTTCGATCCCCATCCGGCAGGCCCGAAAGTGGATGGCGGCGAAGAGGGCCACGTAGTAGAGGAGCGCTGGAATGGTGGCGGCGAGCGCCACCTCCACGTAGGGGACCTGCGTCCAGGTGGCGAG
>CBDCDN010000041.1:0-228134 GCA_965215255.1 Longimicrobiaceae bacterium
GCCGTGCCGGCGGCGGCCCTGATGGCGGTCGATCAGCGTCCGCAGCGCCTGCTGCACGCGCGGGTCGTCGCGATATTGGCCCCGCGAGGGAGAGCTCGACGAGGGTGCCGAGCTCGCGGTCGGAGATCTCCGTCACCACGTCGAAGAGCCGGGTGAAGAGGTTGCCGGGGCGCGCGCGCAGGTCGTCGAGCACCACGTCGAAGAACTGCGGCGAGTCGAGGCTGGTCTCGAGCGCGCTCTGAAAGCGCGCCATACGCGTGGGGCGGTACATGTCCTCGGCCTCGATGAGCTGCACGAGGACGTCCGCCCGCTGGCGCGCCACGCCGCGGTTGTGCTCCTCCACCCGCGTCCGCTCGGCCTGCTCGCGCTGCGCGCGCTCGGCGAGGAAGGTGTCGACCACCGCGGTGCGCTCGGCGGGGTCGCGCGCCGGCAGGTAGATGGCCACGAGCACCGCCGCGATTTCGCGGGCTCCCGGGGCCGGCTCCGCGTCGTCCGCGAGGAAGAGCGCGGACGCCTCTCCAACCTGCCTCCGGCGGTCGGCGTCGAGGCGGCGCGCCGCCTCGACGATCGCGGGCCCGACCCGGAAGAACTCATCGAGCGCGCCCATCTGGAGCTGGTTGACGGCGTGGAAGGCGAAGAAGTGGCTGCGGTCCAGCCCCCGCCGCCGGTCACGCTCCGCCGCCCGCGCCACGTCGATGCTCGCGTAGATGAAGTCGCGCGACGCCCGCACGAGGGTCACGGTGCCCTGGAGCCGCTGCTCGCTCCTCCCGTAGAGCCGCTGCAGCAGCTCGATCCGGTCCGCGCGCCGGATCCCCGCCGGGGCGGCCCCGCCGAAGAGGATCTCGTCGAATACCTCCTGATCGACGACGTTCATGGAGTAGTACACGTCGTAGTAGCGTACGGCGTTCTCGCCGAGCACCTCGATCGGAGTCTGAAGGACGACCCGGACCCGGCGCGCGAAGGCGCGCGCGCGCAGCGCCGCCACCTCCGCGCCGCGGATGGCGTGGAGGTCGAAGCCGAGTCCCTGGATCTCCGCCCGGGCCGGGTGGTTCGGATCCTCCGCGGCGGCTTGCAACGCGAGGAAAGTGCGCGGGCCGAGGATCCCGTCACGGTCGAGCCGTGCGCCCTCCACCGCGCGGGTACCGTGCGCGACGAGGAGCCGCTGCGCGCGAAGCGTGCGATTGGCCCAGGCCCGCGGCTGGCTGTCCGGGGCGAGGTCGCGGATGACCTGGACGTCCGAGAGCCGCAGATCCATCTGCCAGCGCTGGTTGGCCTCGCATGCCTCCGGCCACTCGATGGCCCGGTCCACCTCGGCGTCGTCGGGGATCTGGCCAGCGGAGGGCGTCGCTGGAGCGGCCGTGGGAGGATCGGCGCGCGCGACGCACGCAGGCGTCCGCTGCACCAGCGGCCGTCGGGGCGCGGAGAGCGCCCGGGCTGCCCACGGCGGGAGCGCGGCGCGCACGGCCGGAGAGGCTCCCGGGCCGCCCTGCTGGAGCGTGTGGGCCAGCTCGTGGGCGATCAGCCGCCGCCCCGCCTCGGTGTGCGGGTCGAACGCGCCATCGCCGAAAACGAGATCGGTGCCGAGCGCGAAGGCCCGCGCCTCCAGCGCCCGGGCCGCGGCGGCGGCGGCGGGACCGGTGTGGACGCGGACGCCCTCGAGGCCGACGCCGAGGCGGGCCTCGAAGAGACGGCGGACCCCCGGGGGAAGCGGCCGGCCGGAGGAGGAGAGGAGGTGGACGGGCGCCAGCCGCGGCGGCCCGGCGGGAGCGTCCGGGGGAGGAGGGGAGAGCGGCGCGCTGAGCATTCCGGCCGCGAGACGGTCGGCTTCCCGCTCCAGCGGGTCGTCCGTGCGGCCGACCTCCACGCCGGCCGGTACGCCGGTCGGGGGGGCGCAGCTCGGGCAGTCGCCGCCGCAGGCGCACGCACCGGGGCGGAGCGCGCCCCCGCCGACGCCCTCCGGCGCGCTCCGCCCCACCTGCGGGGCCGCGGGGGCCTTCCGCGGCGGCGGCGACGGCTTCCTGGCGGAGGCGCGCTGCATGGTGGATCGCGGCCGGGTCAGGGCGTCGTCGGAAAGACGGGCGGCGCCGACGCCAGCCCGCCCGGCGTCAGCTTTCCGAGGATCTGGATGTAATGGTAGATGCCGTACTCCGGCTGGTCCCGGAAATAGCGGCGGAAGTTCGAGCCGTCCGCGGCGAGGTCCTCCAGGTGGCGCCCCGACGCGGTGATCTCGGGCTCGTAGAGCCGCAGCGTGCCGGTGGCCCCGTCCTTCATGACGAGCAGCTGGTGCCCGCCGCGGTGGTCGCGCACCGGGTCGATGGCGGTGTGCGCGGGGCGCGCGTCGGTGCGGATGCGGCGGATGCGCACCTCGCGTCCGTTCACGCTCACCACGGTGGACCTCCCCTCCGCCACCTCGATCCCCTGGTCCGAGAGCTCGTCGAAGGTGGTGTTGAAGACGACCTGCCAGGTGTTGACGACGAGGTGCTCGCCGAGCTGGAGCCGCGCGGCCTCGCGCATCACCTGCTCGGGCCCGTCGCACCACACGTTCATCCGCTCCAGCGCGCGGCCCAGCTCGAAGGTGGGTGCCATCCGGTCCAGGATCTCCGGCTCCGGTGTGCCGCTCACGTCGTTGTAGAAGAGATCGTGCAGCGCCTCCTGCGCCCACATCAGGTCGCCATGCGTGGCCCGCTCCGTCTCGATGCGGCCGAAGACGTGCTCCAGCGCCTGGATGGCGGTACGCTGCCGGGCTTCCAGCGGGCGCGACATCATCCCCTCGAGGATCATGGCGCGGAGGAAGCCGGCGACCGCGGCCGGCCCGTCCACCATTCGGCTGGCCATCGCCACGGCCTGCACGCAGCGGATGGCGTCGCTGTCGGTGCCGGGGAGCGTGTCGTACTGGCCGAGGGCGGTGAGGATCGCCTGCGCGTCCCACCCGCCGTCGGTGAAGGGGAGGCGCGCCGCGGGATCGGGGGCGTTGCGCGCCACGGCCTCCTCGCCGTGCGCGATCACCGGCGCGTCCGCCTCCACCCCCTCGCCTCGCAGCCGGTCGAGGCCGGAGATGGCGCGCTCGGTGGGGGAGAGGGTGCTCCGGATGGTGAGCGGCTCCATCTCCACCACCCCGGTGGCCTGCCGCTGGACCGCCGGGGTCCGCTCGTGGCCCTGCTGCGCCACGTGCGCCAGCTCGTGCGCGATGAGGCGCCGCCCCTCCCGAGTGTCGGGCCGGAACTGGCCGGCGCCGAAGACGATGTCTCGCCCCACGGTGAAGGCCCGGGCGCCGAGTGCCTCGGCCGCGCGCGCGGCCGGTGCGCCGGCGTGGATGCGCGCCCGCGACAGCCCCGTGAGCACCCCGGGCTCCGGCGCCGGCCCCGTAAGGGCGCGCTCCGCCGCCCGGTCCGCCTCCCGCTCGCGAGCGTCCCCCGGGGCGCTTACCGGCAGGCGCCCCGCGCATCGGGGGCACCCGCCCCCGCAGGCGCACGGCGCGAGTCCACGCGCCGGCAGGGTGCTGGGCCCGGGGGCGGCCGCCGCCCGCGCCGGGGGAGCGGGAGCGCGATCCGCGCCGCGGGGGCGGAGAGCCTGCCGGGGTATGGGGCGTGTCAGGACCATTTCATCACTCCTCTGCGGCTCCCTGGTGTCTCCTCCCTTCCTCTCCCTAGCGCTTCTTCTCCGTGGACGGCGGCTCGCCGGGGTCCGAGCCCCTCTCCTTCCCGGGCTTCTCCGGCTGTCGAGGCTCCGTCGGGGCCGGCCGCTCCGGCCGCGAGACGACCTCTCTCGCGCGCTCGCGCATCACGTCGGCGTCGAAGCCGGCGATATCCACCAGCTTCTCGCCCGGGGTGCGAAGCAGCGCCTCCACGTCCGGGATGTCCGCCGCGCGAAGCTGCTCGGCCGTCTTCGGCCCGATCCCCCGGACGGCCTCGAGCGGGGTGGAGGCCGTCCGCGGAGTCTGCTGCGCCCCCGTCGTCGGCGCCTTCCGAAAGATCTCGGTGCCGCCCGCGAGGACGGCGCGCGGGACGGGGACGGCGGGGAGGACCACCTGCGTGCGCACCGCGGCGTCGGCCTCGACGCGGACGGGGGCCTCGGCGCGCCGGAGCACCTTCCCCTGCGGGTCCGTCGCGCGCACGAAGAGGTCGCCCTGCGACTCCAGCCGCTTCACCTGCTCCGGGTCCAAGGTGAGGGCGAAGTAGCCCGCATCGTCCGTCCGCCCGGTAGCCCCCACGGGAGTGTCGTCGGCGCGGACGAGCTCCACCACCACGTTCTCCCGTCCCCGCTGCCCCGCGTCCACCACGCGCCCGTCCACCACGGCGCCCCGCTCGGGCACCTGCGCCTCCCGGATGGTGGAGAGCTCCGCCTCCACCTCCAGCTGGCGGAGGGTCGCATCGCCGGTGGCCAGCTTCGTCCGCGCCCGCTGCACCCGGGGGTGCTCGGCGCCGAGCCGCTGCTCCAGCCGCACCGCCTCGCGCGCGTACGCCTGCCGGTACTCGGCGCCCGCGAGGCCCACGGAGAGAGCGGCCTGCCGGGTGGCCGCCCTGGCGCTGGAGCCCAGCTCCGTGGTGCTCGGCACCGTCGCGCTCTGCGAGAAGAGAGCGGTCTGCGCGCCCCGGGAGACGTAGGCGCCGAGGCCCCCCTCCCGGCCGGCCAGCTGCCGGCACTGGGCCCGGTTCCCCTCCAGGTTGCCGGAGTCCACCACCGGCGCCCCCCCCGCGGTGGCGTTGGAGAGGGCGACGATGCAGTGGTCGCCCTGGTTGTGCGCGGTGGTGTTCATGGTGAGCAGACGCCCCTGGACGGTGAGGCCGAGCCCCACGGAGAGGAGCGAGAAGAAGCAGGCGCGCGTCTGCTCGCGCAGGCCGTTGTCGGTGGCGCGGAGCGAGAAGGCGACGCACACCGCGTTCGAGAAGAGCAGGTCGGGGCGGAAGACGGAGCTCTGGTTGCCGTCGAACCCCAGGTCGTCGAGGGTCACGAGGAGCGCGGAGGTCGCCGAACGGTGCTCCGGGCCCAGGCGCAGCTGGTTGTCGTTGAAGAGCGTCTCGCCCCCGGGGAGCAGGAGCTCCGCCCGCTGCGCGTCTCGAAAGCTCCCCCGCGCCAGCGACGCCCGCTCCGCCTCGAGGGCGGCCCCGGCCGTCTCCGCGAAGCGCATCTGCCGGTGGAGGCCGCCGAGGTTGAGGATGAGCGCCCCGCCCACCAGCGCGTCGATGCTCGACCAGCGTCCCGTGCGCTCGCTGTTGAGGTAGTTGCTCAGGCAGGCCACCGGCCCGAAGGCGAAGGCGGTGAGGGCCCGCCCGGCCGGCTGGTCGATGCGGTTGTCCACCACCCGCAGCGCCGGCTTCTGATGGGCGTCCGCCTCGCCGCCGAGCAGCGATGCGGCGGCGAAGCGCACGAAGACGCCGCCGCGCAGCCCCTCCACCCGGTTCGTCTCGTAGTCCGCCGGCACGCGGCCGTTGCCCGCCACCCGGTTGCCGCGGATCTCCACGTCCTCCCCGTAGCCCACGAAGATGCCGCACACCGGGTCCACCGCCGAGAGGCCGTTGTCGAGGACGTGGTTCTCGGCGATGAGCGCCGTCTCCACCAGCGCCAGGGAGATGCCCCCCTGCCCCACGGTGCGCGCCTCCCGCCGCAGCGCCTCGTCGAAGACGGCCCGCAGGTTGTCGTGGATGCGGTTGCCCCGGATCACCAGCTCCCGCACCGGATTGGTGGTGCCCATCAGCTCCCGCGGCGCGAAGACGGTGGCGAGGGCGTCGGCGAGCTGCACCGGGTCGTTCGCGTCGGGGACCGGCCGCGGCCGCGCCCGCTCGGCGAAGCGGCGGAAGCCGATGCCGGAGAGCGCCATCCGCTCGATCTCGTTCTCTTCCACGGAAACCCGGTAGAGGAAGCCCTCCTCCTCCGGCACGGGCGCCTCGGTCCGCCGCACCACCAGCACGAAATAGCGCCCGCCCTGTAACTCGGCCTCGCGGATGGAGACGAGCTCGTACCCGGCCTCTACGGCCACGCTGTAGGTGCCGTCGCCGACCTCGATGGCGAACGCTCCCTGGTCGCCGCTCCGCCCCTGCCCGGCCGTCGTTCCATTCGCCGCCAGGTGGACGTCCACGCCGGGCACGGCGGCGCCGGTCTCGTCGTCCACGTAGCCCGACATCCTGCCCTGCGCGACGGTCACCGTGGGGGCCGCCCGGTCGGGCTCTCCGGGCCGGGGGGTTGCGGTCTCGCCCGGGAGCAGCCCACCGAGAGTGACGCCGTGTCCGGCGCCGCCGTCCACGTGGTTCTCCAGGAGGCGCACCTCCTCACACCCGCCGAGCAGATGGATGCCCCCCCAGGCGCGGTACGGCTGCGCGGGCGGCGCGCGGAGCGCGGTGGCCCAGGCGTGGACCGCGTAGCCCACCGCGAAGACGAGGTTCCCGTAGACGTGCCGCGGGTCGGCGCAGGGATCCGTTGGCTGGGGCGTCTCTCCGCCGTCGTCGCCGCCGTCCCGGGGGGGCGTCCTCTCGAAGGGCCAGACGCCGAGCGAGTTGCGCTCCACGAGCGCGCCCACGGCGCGCAGACGGATGGCGGAGCGGCCCTCCGGGGTGTCCAGCATCCAGATCTGGTTGCGGGCCACGTGGACCTGCTCCGCGCGCTCGAGGCGCACCGCGTGGGTGCGGGCCAGCATACGGCAGTCGTTCACCCGCACGTCCTTCAGGCCCCCCGGCTCCGCGGCGGCGCCTACCACCAGCGGCCCGAAGAAGCTCACCAGGTCCAGGCCCGACACCTCGATTCCCATGCCGCCCTCGATGGAGACGATCGGCTGCGCCGGCGCCTGCTGCCGCGGGAGGACCATGGTGCGCCGGGCGCAGCCGCGGATGCGGACGTTGTTCCGGTTCCGCAGTACGAGGTTGGCGAAGTGGAGCCCCGGCAGGAGGCAGAGGTCGCCCCCGGCGGGCGGCAGGTGGAGGGCGGCTTCCTCCAGCGAGTTGAAGTCGCCGAAGGTCCGCACCCCGTCGCCCACCAGCAGCGTGCAGCACGTCTTCTGGTCGGAGAGAGGGCGGAAGCGCCGCCGGCAGTCCTCGATCGCGCCGCCCTCGGCGGTATCCTGCGTCGCCGTCCACTCGATCTCCGCCAGGGGCACCCGCCGCAGGAAGGGGCCCTCGGGCGGGGCCGCGTCCACGAGCACCTGCGGGTTCACGATCTCGCCGGCGCGCACCGGGAAGGTCCAGTAGTCACCCGGGCGGTAGGAGGTGGAGGCGGGCGGGTCGAAGGCCAGGTGGATGCCGTCGCGGAGCTCCGCCGGGGAGGTCGCATCGATGAAGTCCGAGACGGGCTCGATCCCGCTCCAGAGCCGGAAGAAGACGGGCTCGGTGCTGAAGGAGAAGGCGCCGAAGATCGGCGGGTCCGTCAGCTCCAGCTCCAGCAGGCTGTTCAGAGAGGCGAGGGCGCCGTAGATGATCCGCCAGCGCCCCTGCGCGGCGTCGTAGTCGAGCGCCTCCAGGTAGAATTCCGTGAGGCCGGAATTGACGATGGCGGCGCGGTTGGCGGTGATCACCACCCGGCGCGGCGACCCGGCCTGGAAGGTGCCCCGGCCCACCAGTCCCCCGTTGAACTGCGACCACTTGAAGCGCGGCGGCCCCGAGGCCACGTCCGCGATCTCGACGCGGTACAGCTGGTGCTCGAAGCCCGAGTAGCCGCCGCCCGCCACCGTGGGGCAGTCGCCGCCGAGCATCACCGGCGGGTCGAGCGAGACGGTGAGCCGGCCCTTGCCCGCGGGGCCGTCGTCCAGGCGGGGCAGGATGGAGCGGCAGTCCTCGCCCGGCCCCAGCCGCAGGAGGCGGAAGGCGTGGCGCGCGGTGATGCGCTCCGCGGTGTCCGGCCCGCCGAGCGCGGGCTCGAGCAGGCGCGCGGGATCCTGGAAGGCGCTCAGCTCCTCGAGCGCCACCTCCAGCACCACCGCGTCGCGCGCGCCCTCGCCGATGGTGTCGACGCCGCCGGTGTTGAGCGGGGGCTCCAGGTAGGTGGCGACGCGGTCCACGGGCGCGTTGGAGCCCGGCGGGTCGTCCGGGAGGTAGAGGAGAACCCCGTCCGCCCAGACGCGGCCGGGGCGCACCCTCAGGTGGACCTCGCCGCCCTCGACCGACGCGGAGGCGACGGCGAAACCGTCCGGCTCCGCGGCCGGAACGGCCGCGACCCGCGCGCCGAACGCGTCCCGGCCGGCCTGCATCCTCCAGTGGAGGCCGATGAGCTCGGCGTCGGTGAGGTCTGCGTCGAGGATGACCCGGCCCTGCTGGTGGAGCAGCCCCTGGTCGTTGTCGTTCCGGTCGAACCGCAGGATGGAGAAGTCGCCTTTCATGGAACGCTCCGCTCAGGTGGCGGCGATGGGCAGCGGCCGGACGCCCACGGGCATGAACTCCCGCAGGCGGATGCCGAGATTGATCCACTTGTGGCCCTCCTGGAGGAAGCCGAAGGCTCCCATCGCATCGTCGCCGGGGCCGCGGTTGCGGATCCGGAAGTCGGTGCCCGACGCGAGCTGGCCGTAGCCGGGGTCGCCGAACCAGGAGGAGGTGAGAGCCAGCTTCGCCTCCGGGCCGGAGACGCAGGCGTGGTGGGGCGGCAGCCGATCGCCGTCGCCCGAGAAGTAGCAGTGCTTGAGGCAGCCGCGTTGGTGGTTCCACACCGCCAGCCGCTCCTGGAAGAGGCCGCCGGAGCCGATCGCCTCCGCCGTCCGTACGCGGCCCAGCAGGTGGGCGCCGCGCACGTCGAGCGGCGCGCCCCACCCGCCGATCGGGTCGCCGGCCGCGGCGAGGGAGAAGCCGCCCGGCGGCTCACCCGTGTCGCGCCAGGCGTCCACCACGCTCGCCTCCAGCACCAGCCGGTAGGTGTCGTCCATCCGCAGGGAGCCGGTGACGCAGCGCTGCACGACCACGTCGGGGGTGGGCTCGAAGGCGTCGCGGTCCGCCGCTTGCGCGAAGCCGAAGCCCTCCTCCAGGCGGAGCGAAGGGGAGCGGGACGCGCGAATGCCGTCGCGGCGGCGGTGGCCGCCGGGGTCGAGGGTGCAGCCGTCCAGCTCCAGCCGGGCGACGGCCGCGCGGGCGATGAGGGGCTCGTCGTCGGCCATGCCCATCCCGCGGGTGAGGAAGATGCCCTCCAGGCGGACGGTGAGGCCCGCCACCGAGGGGTCGCCGGGGTCAGTGGGTCGGAAGCCGAGCGGCGCCTCCAGGCGCACCACCGGCCGCTGGCCGCTGGAGGCGCGGATCACCAGGGAGCGGCCGAGCCGCAGGGAGGTGAGGCCGCCCTCCGTCACCGAGCCGGGCAGCGTGGTGGGATCGAGGGAGTGGACGAGGCTGTCGTCGATCTCGACCACCACCGGCGAGGTGGCCGTCTCGAGCCCGGCGAGCGACGCCTGGAGGGAGCCGCCCGCCAGGGAGTTCACCTGGCGCGCCTCCGCCGGCTCGCCCGCGAACGTGACGGGGGTCGGGCCACGCGAGACGGGGTGCGCCCCCACCGGCCCCACGGCCCCGTACGAGTAGCCGGCGAAGATCCGCGGCACGGGGCCGGAGTCGCCGGCGGCCACCAGAGCGTCCCGCTCGGCGGCGACGGCGGCGCCGACCACCATCCGCCCGATGTCGGGGTCCACCACGATCTCGTGGGCCGCGAGAGGCCGCCGCAGCCCCTCCTCCCAGGCGCAGAGGTTGTCGCCGCGGAAGGTCCACTCCGTGCCGGAGAGCACGGCCGTGTCGCGGAAGTACAGCTGCAGCCCCACGTCCGAGAGGTCGAGGCCGGAGGGCGGGGCGGTAGAGTCGTCGAAGAGGTCCACGCGCACATACGCGGCCGGGTTGCCGGCCTCGGAGCCGCCGGTGAGCCGCGCGTCGAGGACGGGCGCGGGGACGGCGTCCGGCTCGGTGAGCGAGTCGGTGACCCCGCTCGCGTCCGGGGGAGGCCGGCGGTAGGTGTTGAAGAGGTGGACCGGCCGGTCGAGGGGGTCCAGGTCGAAGCGCAGCGCGTAGCGGGCGAGCCCCGACCCCGCGGGCGGCGGCCCCAGGTCCTCCACTCCCTTCGCCAGCGGGACGGTGACGGGCAGGCGGTAGGCGGCCAGCCGCCAGATGAAGATCGCCAGGTTGGGAAGGTTGACGTGCACCGCCCCGTCGTCGGCGCGCTTCACGTCCGCGATGCGGGCGAAGGGGTCGAAGGGGGTGTCCAGCAGCGAGAGCATCGCCGGGTCCCGCACCGGCACGGTCCCGCCGCGCGGCACGGCGAAGCGGGTGAGGGTGGGGTCGGCGTAGGGGCGCGCGCCGCCGGCGTCGGGCCGCTGGTGGTTGAGGTGCTGAGTCCAGCCGAGGTTGCGGTACAGCTCCACGCAGCGGCAGGGCCAGCCAGTGAGGTTGGCGGCGAGGCGCTCGATCGCCCCCAGCGTCCCCTTGCGCCGCCGCAGGGCGATGGTGTCCGCCACGTCCGCGCGGAGGGTGCGCGGCTCGCCCTTGAGGTGGCTGGTGCCCAGCAGGTCCGCGAGGTAGGGGACGACCCAGTCGTCGCAGGTTTCGATGAAGAAGTCGCTGTAGAGCGCCTCCACGTTCTCGTGGATCGCTCCGAAAGCCTCCTCCACCGCGGCCAGGTACGCGCGGAGCTGCCCCGGCGGGAGCTGCTCGGCGTCTCGGATGCGGTAGATCTCCGGGAGCCGCGCGTAGAGGGGGACGCGCCCCGCGGTGCCGTTCATGCGCACTCTCCCGTCGCGGGGGGCGGCGCCGATCCGAGGGTGAGGTGGACGGGGTGAAGCTGCAGCAGCTCGTTCGCGGCCGGCACCAGCTGCTCCGCCAGCGGGCGCGGCGAGGCCGGGAGCGGCAGCGCCTCGGGGTCCGGGGCGCCAGCGCCGAACGTTCCGAGCGCCGTCGCGCGGCACCAGGAGACGCCCTCCACCTGCTGGACGACGCCCTCCACGCGGCGGGCGTACTCGCGCTCGCCGAGCCGGCGGCGCCTCAGCCCGAAGAGACCGGTGCGCGCCGCCGCCTCGTCTCCCACCGGCCCCAGGGCCGCGCGGATCGACGCCTCCACGTCCTCCTGCCGGAGCCGCGGTTCGAAGGCGTACTGGAGGTCGAGGAAGACGTAGCGGAGGAAGGCCTGCTCCACCCGCACCGGGAAGCGGTCGGGGCCGCGGCAGCGCTCGTAGACCTGGATGGTCTCGCGGACCGCCTCGAACTCCGCTTCGCGCCCTGCCTCCAGCAGCACCCGCAGCAGGAGGGCGGGGACGCCGTCGAAGAGGTCCCACGCGGCCACGGCGCTCACCACGCCCGAGACGGTGAGGACCTCCGTCTCGAAGTCGCGCAGGCTCACCATCCGGCCGAGGCTCTGGACCTTCCCCGGTGCGGCCTCCCGCGCCCGGTCGGCCGCCTCCGGCCCGGCGCCGCCGGTGACGATCCCCGGGAGCTGCACCCTGTCGAGTCCGTCGATACGCTTCCCCGCGGAGGGGGTGGCCTTCGCCTTCAGGGGGCCGAAGGCGCCGTTGCCGCTCCGGTAGCGGGCGGTGACGTTCTTCACCCCCGACGGCAGGCGCGCGCCCGTCTCGCCGTCGCCGAACTGCACGTAGCTGTCGCCCTCCGCGTCCTCGCGCACCAGGTAGATCTCGTCGGCCGGGCCGTGGCCGAAGAAGGAGTCCACCCGCGTCCACGTCCGCCCGCCCACGAACACCTCCAGCTCCGGCGCCTGCGGGGGCGTGGACCCCGACGAGGGGAGATAGGTGAGCGGCGCCTTGGGAAGGCGGAAGGTCTGGAAGCGGGCGCGGGCGTCGCCGTTGCCGAGCGCCACCTCCCCCTCCGCCTTCCCCTGCGTGGCGTCCGCCAGGTTGCCGAAGACGGTGACCGTCGGCTCCGCCTCGTCGAAGTCGGCGCGCGTCAGCGGCGCGGGGGAGCGGTCGAAGGAGAGGCTCCACATGCGCGGCTCGTCGGGGGAGGCGCCGGCCGGAAGCGCGAGGTGCGAGGGCTCGCTGGTGCAGTGGAGCTCGAAGGGGAGCCCCTCCGGAGGCTGCAGGAGGAGCCGCCGCCCGGCGAGAGGCTGCGCCTCAGCGAGGGTGCCGAAGAAATCGAGGGCGTTGGCGCCGCTGGAGAAGACACCGGTGTAGAAGTGCGCCTTCGGCCGCAGCTGGAGGGGCGCCGAAGTCACCTCGTGGACCTGGTACTCGCGCACGTCGCTCTGCAGCGCCGTAAGGCTCGGATTGTCGGCGATCGGCTCGTCGAGGGTGACGAGGGTGCTCGACGCGGTGAGCGTCGCGAAGCCGAGGGTGGTGGTCCGCAGGGCGGTGATCTCCCGCACCACGGTGAGCGGCTTGGGGGTGCCTGAGCTGCCGTTGCGTACCTGCGTCTGCACCACCACGAGGCTCCCGACGGTGAGGTCGTTCACCTCCTGGTCGAGGGGCACCACGCCGGCGGCGAGGGGAACGCTGGCGCTGGTGTTCTCGCAGTCGTGGGCGCTGGTGGTGTGGCGCAGGTAGCCGGTGGTCTTCTCCTTCGCTCCCGTGATCTTCCCGGAGCCGTCTTTAACGTTCTCGGTGGAGGTGGGCGGGGCGTTGTGGCCGAGGTGGCGGAAGCTGCGGCCCAGCCGGTAGGCGGTGACCGGCAGCGTCCAGCTCTGGCGCGGGCCCGCCTCCACTTCCACCACGGTGCGGCCGAGCTTCCGCTTCACCTCCTTGACCTTCACCACCTGCGGCGTCTTCTGGTTCGCGGCGAAGCTCGAGGAGGAGACGGCCCACGCCGGGGGCGAGGAGACCAGCATCAGCCGGTCGCCCGCCTTCAGGTCCAGGGCGTCGAGGTCGGCCTGCGCGGAGGAGCCGCCCGCGCTCTCGATCTCGAAGCGGGTGGCGTTCGCGGGCAGGTAGGTGCCCCAGTGGCGCCGCCGGTAGAGGTGGAAGCGCGAGAGGTGCGGCCAGGCCGTGAGCGCCTCCTCCGTCTGGAACTCGGCCGGGTCCTCGATCTCCTCCAGGTCGGCCTTCACCGGGAGGCCCTCCGGGATCTCCACCGGCGCGCTCCCCTTCACCTCGAAGGCGAAGGTGGCGCGCCCCCCCACGCCGGGAGCCAGACGGTAGCCGAGGAGCCGCGTCAGCGCGGCGACGCTCTCCCGCCAGGAGGCGGTGCGCAGGAAGGCCTCGTTGGCGTAGCGCTCCTGGTAGAAGGTGAGGATGTCGCCGAGCACCGCGGCGCCCTCGAGGAGGGCGATCCCGGGGTCGTCCGGGGCGCGGTGCGTCCAGGCGCGCAGCTCCACCGCCCGGTCGATGCTCCGGGTGAGGAGCTCCACGAACTCGGGATAGGCGGCGATGCGGTAGTCCACCCGCGCCAGCGCCGGGCGGTTCGTCGGGCGCCGCGGGAAGACGAAGTCGTCCGCGATCAGCGGACTGCAATCCTCGGGCATGTACCGTTCTCCGGGGTCACGTGCGCCCGCCCTGCACGAGGAAGCGGACGATGCCGCGCTCCATCTGGTCGGGGTCGTTGCGCACCAGCACGATCTCGTCGAAGCGGACCTCCAGCGATTCGGGGCTCGGGGCGCCCGGCGTGGGCTCGCCGAAGCGCCGCATCTGCAGGGAGAGGATGTGGTCCACCCCCGCCACGGCGTGCACCCGTCCGGCGACCTGGCTGCGGTGCAGCGGCTGTCCGAACGTCCACCGGTCGGGGTGGAAGAAGCCCGGCCGCCCGTCGGGCGTCCAGGCGTCGGAGAACTCCTGCTCCAGCACGAAGCGCACATCCTCCGGCCAGACGTCGGAGCGCAGGCAGAGCGAGACCTCGATCTCGAGCGGCACGAAGCGCGGCGGCCGGATCTCCAAATCCTCGCCGATAAGCCGCACTGCCTCCAGGTGCGTCGCCACCGCCTCACGCAGCGGCGCCTCCAGCTCCGTGGTGCCGGCCGGGTCGATCACCAGCCGCACCGTGCGCCAGCTCCCCGTCCAGGCGTAGCGGGCGACGGCTCGGGAGACCCCCGGCACCTCCTCCGCGCGGTTCCGATAGTCCTCCAGGGTGACGGCCCGGAGCTGGCGTGCCCGGTACGCCTCGGGGGCGTTCCTCAGCACCTTCTCCACCGGCTCCGGGTCGCGGCCGTCGGTGACGTCGAAGGGGTTCCACACCCGCACCACGGCGTCGGCGAGCGCGCCCCCCAGCGGCGCGAAGGCGTCGAGCGTCCCCGCGCCCACGTTGCCCTCGGCGCCGTTGCCCACCTGGTACTCGCAGCGGACGACGGCGTCGTCGGGGAGCCAGCGGCCGTTCACGCCGTCGCCGAAGCGCAGGACGCTGCGCTGCAGCTCGTCGGTCTCCACCACGTAGTGGTCGCCCTCCTCAGCGCTGTCGTCGCTGTGGACCAGCGAGGTCACCTCGTCCCAGGTCTCCGTTTCGGCGCCGATCTCCACCTCCACCCGCAGGGTGGAGCGGGGCGGGACCTCACCATCGGGCGGGGTGGGGAGGTAGGAGAGGGGGGCGAAGGGTAGACGGCAGATCACCCCGCGCGGCTCCCCGTAGAGAAGCCAGCGCTCGAAGTGGAGGTGCTTCCCGTCGAGGGTGTCGGGCGGCAGGTCGGCACCGGGCTCGTGGAAGTGGGTGCGGACCGGGGGCCCCTGGTGGACGGCCAGGAGGTTGCCGTGGAAGGCGGAGACCCCGGCGATGCGCCCCAGAGGACAGCGGGTGACGAAGCTGAAGTCCCGGCGCAGGGCGTCCGCCTCCTCCCAGCGCACCCGGGTGGCCCAGGTCTCGGTGAGGGGGTCGTGCACCACCTCCGCCGCCGGGACGAGGCGCAGGAGCTGGCGCTTGCGGGGGTCCCGCCCGCCCTCGCGGCCGGTGAGGGGGTTCAGCTTCTCCTCCACCAGCAGCCGGCGCAGGACGCCGTCGGCGATCAGGTCGCGCACCCGCGTCGCCTCCGCCTGGCCCGCGCCTGCGGCGCTCGACACGAGGTCGGCCGCGGTGGAGCCGGCCCGCAGGGCGGGGACGGCGTCGCTCCACGAGTGCAGCCGGAACTCGTTGAGCAGCGGGTCGAGAAGGGTGCGCTCCTCGACGGGGAGGCGGGTGTCGCGGGTGGCGAAGTAGATCCACTCCTCCGGCGCGTCCGGGTGGCCGGCCCAGGCGATCAGCTCCTCGTCGAGCGAGAAGGGGAGTGCGGCCGGGTCGAGGACCACCGCCAGCCAGGTGCTCGCCTGGTTGCCCTGGTGGACGTGGTAGTCCACGAGACGGGCGTGGCGGACGAGGGAGACGCGCTTCCGGGCGGTGGCCAGGTACGCCTCCGCCATCACCCGGTCCTGAAAGTCCGAGAGCTCGTCCGCGGCGGCGGCGAAGAGGTCGATGAGCACCTGGTCGAGGTCCGCCTCGCTGGTGGGCTGCCAGCCGGGGACCCGCTCCATCATCGCCGCGATGAGGGTATGCCGGAACGAGGCGTAGTCCTTCGCCAGGTAGTCGATCACCGGCGAGGCGGAGGGCGGCCGCCCCGGGACCCAGGCGGGGGCGCAGTCGTTCGTGAAGCACCCCGGGCGGAACTTGAAGGGCAGCTCCGCGAAGAAGGGGTCGATGCGCCCCGGATCGTAGACGAGCTCCAGGCGGTAGGTGGAGTAGTCGCCGACGGGGGCAACGGTGAGAACCAGGCTCACCAGCTCCCCGTCGGCGTCGGTGGAGCCGGCCTGCACGGCGGTGCACCTCACCTGCCCCGTCCCAGGACCCGCGGGGAGGCGCTGGCCGCCGTGGACGCGGAAGACCTGCCCCGCCGTGGTGGGCGCGGCGCCGACGTCGGCCAGGATGTCGGCCACGTGCAGCGGGTTGAGGAAGAAGACCTCGAGGCGCGCCTCGTCGGGCCCCGCCGGGGAGCCGAGGGAGACGAGAGCCAGCCGCAGCCCGTTGAGGCCGGCGGCGAGCAAGTCGTCGGCGCGCTCGGCGACGGCGTCGGAGTCGAGGATGGGGACGACCGCGTCAGGGAGCATGGTCTACTGCCCCGTGCGCTGGAAGCGGACGACGCGGGAGTCGCCGCTCCCGGCGGGGCGGTACCGGATCTCCACCTCGATGCGCTCCCCCTCGAAGGTCACCTCCAGACGCTCGGTGGTGACGCGGTGGCCGAGCCAGCGGGAGAGCGCCTGGGTGATCCGCGCCTTCGTCACCCCCCGCAGCACGTCGGAGGCGGGCTCGAAGACGAGCCTCCGCACCCCGCCGCCGAACTCCACCACGAAGGGCCGCTCGCCGGGGTCGGTGAGCAGCAGCTGGAGGAGCTCGTCGCGCACGTGCTCGGCGTCGGAGGCGGGCGCGGCGGTGCGCCCGTCGGCGCCGACGCGGAAGGGGAAGGCGAGGTGCCGCCCGCTGGAGAGCGCCATGGGTCAGATTCCTTTCGCCTGTTGCTGGACGTTCACCACCACCGGCGGCCCCTGCGGCACCTGGGCGGCGCTGTAGCACAGCCCCACGCTCGTCTGCAGGAGGACCGGAGTGGAGCTCACCTTCGTCTGCGTGGCCCCCACCATCCAGCGCACCGTCACGCAGGGCGAGGGGGTGCCCGGCGGGATGGTGAAGGGGCAGCCGGCTACCGTGTGGACGTCCGTCACCAGGAGCGCCGGGGCCCGCTCGATCATCGCCAGCGAGTTGCTGGTGAGGAGCGAGACGTTCCCCCCGTGCGGGCACATGAGCGTGCTGGCCGTGGTGAGGACGGGGACGGACACGCGGCTCTCCTCGGGGTCAGGCGCCCACCTTGAAGGCGTCGTTGACGAGGCTGGCCCCGGCGGTGGTCACCTTCACCATCCCGCGGTTGAGGTCGATCTCGGTGGAGGTGATCTTCAGCTCGCACCCTCCCAGCGAGAGGAGGATCTCGCTCGAGGAGAGCTTCACCTCCGCCCCGCCGGGGTGCACCAGCCGGATCTCGTCGGCGTCCTCGTCGACCACCACCTGGTGGCCGGCGCTGGTGGCGAGGAGGCGGATCTTCTCACCCTCCGGCGAGGGGCGCTGTCCCGATGCCCACCAGCAGCCGCTCCAGATTGGACGCGAGATGTCGCCCCCTTCGAACTCGATCCACACCCCGTCGCCCACCTCGGGGAGGAGCACCAGCCCGTGCCGCGGCCCGGCGAAGGGGACGGAGGGCATCGCCCAGGGGGAGTCCTGCTCGCCGTAGACGGCGGGCACCGTCGCGCGGATGCGGCACATGCCGTCCGGGTCGGAGACGTCGCTCACCAGCCCCCGGTACTTCCCGAAGAGGCGGGTGCGCTGGAACTCGGCGACGCGGACGAGGAGCTCCTCGAATTCGGTGGGCATGGCTCAGAAGATCGAGATGCTGGCGGAGAACTCGACGGAGAGCCCGCCGCCGCCCGCGCCCGGGGCCCCGGCCGCGGCGGGCTCCTGGCGCGAGTCGCACTTGGCCTCGATCGCCTGGGTGTAGAGGTCGGGGGTGATCCGGTGCGTCACCTTGGTGAGCAGCCACTCGCCGGAGAGCGGCAGGTCCCCCACCTCCACCGCGACACGTTGGTACGGGGAGAGCACGGCCGGGTAGCAGCCGGGCACCAGCCGGCCGCTGGCACGGTAGGCGTAGGAGGCGCGCCTCGCCTGTGCCCGGGTCCGCGTCTCCGGGTCCTCGCGGTCGATCTCCTCCGGCCGCACCAGGCGCGACGCCGGTTCGGCGCCCGAGAGCGGCGGGAGGGGTCTCACCAGCGCCAAGTCCTGCATCCCCGTCTCGGCGGCGACGACCTGCTGGTCCCCGAGGCGGAGGGTGCGGGCGCGGCTCGTCTCGGGCCTCTCGGAGTCCTCGTGGACCTCCAGGTCGAGCACGTTGCGCCCGGTGCCCAGGAGCACCAGCGGGGGGAAGTCGCCCGGCTCCGCGGGGTCCGGGAGGAAGCAGCCCACGCTCCGCCCCGGCTGGCTCCCCGGGAGGACGTAGGCGTGGTACTCGTGCGCCCGGGCCAGCTCGCGAAGGTACCGGATGGCGGTGCCCCGCCGCGCGGCGGCTGGCCGGCCGCTCCCCGCCGGCTCCACGCGCGTCTCGGCGATGGTGGGGAAGCGGCCGAAGATCTCCCGCGCGATGGCGTCGTCGCCGCGCTCCTCGAACACCTCCGCCGCCTCCTCCCGGTTCATCAGCACGCTGTCGTCGCGCACCACCAGGGTCACCGTGCTGCGGCCGGGGCGCGAGTCGAGGGCGGTGTCGTAGCTGGCCACCGGCCCGTCGATGAGGGGCACGAAGGCGTCGGTCACGCGCAGCTCCACCCGCACCCGCGAGAAGGGCTCGGCGAACTGGTTCGGTCCGCGCCTCCAGCGACCCTGCTCGTCGAGGCAGAGGAAGAGGCGGATGCGGGCCTCCCACGCCACGTCCATCTCCTGCTCGACCTCGATCTCCTCGATCAGGCCGAGCTCCTCCCGCGTGGCGGGGGTCTCGCCGAAATAGAGGCGGAAGGCGAGTCCGGGCATCAGCTCCTCGGCAGCCGGAAGACGGCGCCCGTGGCGGCGGCGAGCGCGCGGGCGTCCAGGGCGGTGTTCGCGTCGGCGACGTGCCAGAAGCGGGTGCCGTCGGCGAAGCGGGCGTGCGCCAGCAGGTCGAGGCGGTCGTTCTCCCGCACCTCGAAGGGGTCGCCGGGGGTGGGCGGCAGCGGCCGCAACCGCAACGCGAGCACCTTCCGCCCCTCGCGGGTGACGGCCTCCTCCTGCGGCACCTTCGCGTAGCGGGAGCTGTCGAGGAACATGACGGTCTCCGGTCTTGGGTCTTCGGTCGTCAGGCCGGAGCGAGCGGACCGACGACCAGCGGGGCCGCCCAGTGGGGCGGCCTAGAACGGGATGAGCTCGACGATCTGCTCGGCGGTGTTCGCCAGGTTGGCGATCGCCTGCGCCTCCTTGGCGATCGTCGTGTACTCCAGCGCGCCCTTCGCCAGCCAGTCGTCGGAGCACGGGTCGACGGCGTTGACGGTGAGCTCCAGGTCCACCTCGGCGCGGAGCGGGTTGAGGAGGAAGTCGTACTCCAGCTCGGCGATCCGCATCGACTCGATGGTGACCGGCAGCACCCGCGTGAGCCCCCAGATGAAGATGATCTTGGGATACTGCTCCCGCGGGATCGGCTGCGCCGGCGACTCGTCGTCGCCCCCGCCCAGGGCCCCCGCCACCGCGTCCAGCGCCGCGCCGAGCAGTCCCTCGATCTTCGCGCTGGGGTGGACCATCTTCTCCAGCGCGCTCAGCTGCGGGCCCACTCCGAAGAGGCGCGCCAGCACCTTGTCGTCGTTCAGCATGTCGGCGGCGCTGAAGTGCGCCTTCAGCGAAACGCTCTCGAAGGTCTTCTCGCCGGCCTGGGTGCGCTCGCGCGCCGTGGCGCCCGTCGGGCGCTCGGGGATGCGCAGGGTACGCGTCAGCGACTCGGGGTTGAACTGGAAGATGACGATGTTCGGGATCGGCCCGATGAGGCCGGCGCCGTACTCCACCAGCGCCCCCCGCAGCAGGTAGGGCATCGCTCAGCCTCCCCCCCCGCCGTTTCCGCGGCGCGCGCGGACCTCCGCCGCCACGCGTGCGGCCAGCCCCCGCGCGAGCGCCTCCGCCCCCGGCGCGCTGCCGAGGCGCACCGTCGCCCCCTCTGCGCCCGCCCCGCCGCCGCGCGCGATCTCCGCCGAGAGGGCGGCGGGGAGCGCTCCCAGCGCCGCCCGCACCGTGGCGGGGTCGATCCCCCGCACCGTCAGCTCCAGCCGCTCCACCCGGATGGAAGGCATGGTCGTCTCACTCCTCCGTGAGGGCCGCGTACGCCCCGAACTGCTCGAGGCTGATGGCGCGGCCGAGCTTCTCCATCTCCCGCCTCACCGCCCTCACCACCGCGGGCATCTCCAGGCGCCGCGGTCCACTCGCCGTGGCGCTCTGCAGGCACGCCTGGAAGACGATCGCCCGGATGTGTCCCCCGGCGAGCGGGAAGCGCTCGGCGAGGAAGTCCAGGTCCAGCGCGTCCGTGTCCACCCCTTCCGGCACCACCCCCCGCCAGATCCGGCGCCGCTCCTCCGCCCCCGGGAGCGGGAACTCCACCAGGAAGCGGAGGCGGCGCAGGAAGGCCTCGTCCAGGTCCTTCTTCCGGTTGGTGGCCAGGATCGCCAGTCCCTTGAAGCGCTCCATCCGCTCCAGGAGGTAGCTCACCTCCAGGTTGGCGTAGCGGTCGTGGGCGTCCTTCACCTCGGTGCGCTTGCCGAAGAGGGCGTCCGCCTCGTCGAAGAAGAGCACCACGTCGGCGGCGTCGGCGGCGTCGAAGAGGCGGCGGAGGTTCTTCTCCGTCTCGCCGATGTACTTGTTCACCACCTGCGAGAGGTCGATGCGGAAGAGGGGCATCCCCACCTCGGCCGCGACCACCTCGGCCGCCATCGTCTTCCCGGTCCCCGGCGGGCCGGCGAACAGGGCCGAGAGGCCGCTCTCGCTCCACGCGCGCGCGGTGCCCCACTCATGGTGCACGGTGGTGAGGGAGCGGACGGCGCGAATCAGCTCCTCGATCTGCCGCGTCTGGTGGGCGGGGAGCATCAGTTCCGGAAGGGCGAAGCGTGGGGCGACGGGCTGCGCCAGCTCGCCCAGGTCCACGTCCGCTCGGCAGGCGGCGAGGAGGTCGTCCGGCCGCGGCGGGCGCCCCAGCGCCCGGAGGGCCTCGCAGACGCGGTCGATGGCCGGGGCCTCGTAGCGGAAGCGGCGCGCGCAGTCGGCGACGGCGCCCTCCAGCGCGGGGTCCGTCCGGAGGCCGCCGAGCCCCGCCCGCCAGCGGTCGAGGCGGCCGCGGTAGCCCAGGGGGGGCAATGCGAGAGGCGGCAGCACGTGGCCTCCTCCCAGCCGCTTGACGTCCGCACGCTCCTCCATGCCCACCAGGAGGACCACCGGAAGCGCCGGGAGGGGCGGCGCGAGTGGGGCGTCGTGGCCCTCCCGCCCTTCCCCGGCCAGGAAGGCGGCCGGGAGGTGGAGCGCGAGCCCCCGGAGCCAGGCGAGGGTGGCGAGCGGTCCCACGTCGATGGGGCGGGCGCCGGGGCCGGGCATCACCCCGCGCCCGCCGATGGCCGCGGCGACGGCGGCCGCGGCGGCCGCCAACGGAGCCCCCGCCTCCCCGATCAGCGGGAGGAGGAGGGCGCGATCCCCGGACGCGGTGCGCAGCCGCGCCGCCACCCGCTCCAGCTCCGCCGACTCCATCCCCTCCGCCGGCTCCGGGAGGGGTGCGAGGGCGGGCGGCGGCGCCCCGCCGGGGAAGAGCAGCTCGCGCGCGACAGGGGCCGGCACCGAGAGCGGCTCCTCCCAGCGGGCGGGCGGGCTCGCCAGCAGACCGTACCGCCCCAGGCGATGCGAGGGATCCACAATGGCGAGGACCTCCTCGGGCGCGTCCCAGAGCCGCTGCGCCAGGCCCAGCGTGGGGCGGGTGGAGTGCGGCTCGTTCAGGCAGGCGGCGAAGACGGTGGCGGCGGCGCTGTCCACCGTGGCGGAGAGCGCCAGCGCCAGCGCGAAGCGCTCCACCGGCTCCATCTCCAGCTCGCGCACGACCCAGCCAAAGCCGCCGCGGGCAGGCTCCGCCAGCCCTACGGGCGGGGGCGCGGCGAGGAGGTCAGAGAGGTACGCCGCGGTCGTGTCCTCGACGAAGAAGGCGCGCTTCTCCTCGTCGTAGCGGGCGAGGTCGAGCACCCCGCCCAGCCGGTCCACGAAGGGAGGAAGCAGACCCGCGCCGCGCTCCAGCGGCGTCCCCGCTAGGAGGGAGCGCTCCCGCCAGAGCCAGCACACCTCCCGCCGCAGGCGGATCGTCACCTGGCGGAGCCAGTGGGCGGCGAGGGGGTCCTCCACCGCCAGGCGCGGGAGGAAGGCCACCGGGGCGGACGCGGGGCGGGGAAGCGGGGTGCTCATCCGCTCAGGGGACGGTGACGGTGGGGCTGCGCAGCGCCTGCTGCCCGTTCACGCGAACGACGACGAGGTAATCGCCCGCGGGCACCGCGCCCGAGTCGACCCCGGAAACGGTGAGGGACTGCTGGTCCGTGCCCGGGACGATGGTGAGCGCGGCGGGCGGCGGCGGGGGCTCCGGCCCGGGCTCGAAGAGCCGCGCCACCTCTCCGTCGCGCTGCAGGGCGACCAGCAGGTCGTCGTCCCAGGTGCCCAGCAGAAGGCCGTCCACGGTGAGCACCCCGGCGGCGTCGAGGGAGGCGTCCGTCACCACCGGCCGCAGGGCGCCGACGAGGAGGTTGCTGGCGCGGGAGCGGCCGTTGGGCAACGGCTGGCGGACCAGCAGCGGGTGCTCCCCCGCCGAGGGGGCGCCCCCGGAGGCGATGGGCCCCTCGGTGGCGCCGGAGGGCACGGGCCCCTCCGCGCGCACCGTCAGCCGGTTCGGACGCTGCCCCACCACCGCGAGCCGCGTCGCCCCGAGCCAGCACTCCAGCCCCGAGAGGTGGAGGTCCTCGCCATGAACGGTGAGGGTGTCGCCCGGGTCGAAGGCGGCCGGCTCCACGGCGGTGAGGCGGGGGCCGAGGGAGGCGGTCACCGCCAGCCCCACTCCCGCCTCGCCGACGGTGGCCGGCGGGGCCTGCGTGTAGTCGATCCCCACCAGGAGGGGAAAGGCGCGGGGCTCGGCCGGCGCGATCATCACCGGGCGCACCTCGAAGGCGACGGAGAGGCGGTACTTCTCCTCGCTCCCCTGCATGAGTTTGGAGACGAGGTCCGGCGGCGTCTCATCGAAGGTGAGCTTGAGGGGCTCGGGGGTGTTCTCGAGGGCGGCGCGGACGTCGCTCGCCACCCCGGCGTCGAGGTGGAGGAAGTTCAGCTCGTGCAGCGCCGAGAGCCCTCGGCCGAGGAGCTCGTGGGCGTCGGCGCTGTCGCTCGCCTCCGCCGCGTCGAAGGCGGTGACGAGGTACTTCAGCGAGAGCCAGAGGGGCGCGGGCTGGTCGTCGTACAGGGGCACGTTCCGCAGGCTTGGGTCGAGGGCGGTCTCGTAGAGGAAGAGGTTGAGCTTGGCGGAGGTGTCGCTGGCCGCCGCGTTCTCCGGTTTGCCGACGCTGACGGCGAAGCCGCGGCGGATGAGGTGCTCGCGGAGCAGCTTGGTGACCGCGCCGATCGCGCGCCCGGAGTCGGCCAGGGCCATGCGCTCTCGCCTCCCTCAGGGCCGCAGGTAATGGCGCGCCAGCCGCGGCGCGGGACGGTGCTCGCGCCGCTCGGCCGCAGGGGCCGGGCGCGGCGCCGGCCCCGGTGCCGCCGGCCCCGGCGCCTCGACGCGGACGCTGATGGTGCCGATGGAGATCTCCACCACCTCCTCCGCGGGCGCGGCGGGCGCGCGCTCCGCCCGCTCCCGCGCCGTGCGCGGCGCGGGCACGGCCGGCGTCAGGATCGAGACGGGCGCCTCCCGGAGGACCGGGGCGGGAGAGGCGGGGCCCGGCGCCACGACGTCTTCCAGGTCCGGCGCGGCCGCCGGCCGGGCGGGAGCGGGGGCCGCGGGAGCGGGGAGGGCGGCCCCCGGCTCCGGCCGGAGGGGCAAGGGCGCGGGCTCGGCCCCGGAGGGCTCCTCCCGCGGCCCGGCGGCCACCCAGCGCAGCACGTGGCGGAGCACCTCGGCGACGGGCTCCGGCGGGTCCAGGGACCGCTCCACGACTCCGGGCGCCCCGGCGGGCGCGGATCCCGCCGACGCGGCCACGGGCGAAACGCCCTCGGCGCGGACGGGCGGAGGAGGCGCCGTGGCGGACGGCGTCCGGGCGGGCACCTGAGGCTCCGCGACCCACGGGGGCGCGGGGGCCGGAGCCAGCGGCGGGAGGGGAGAGGCCGCCTCGCGGAGGATCTCGATCTCCTCCAGGTCGACCGCTTCTCCCGCCGCCGGCACCGGCACCGGCACCGGCGGGAGAGCGGGGGGCGGACGGAGCCCCGCCACCTCCAGCTGGCTCTGTCGGACGAGGCGCGAGAAGTAGGTCACGGGGCCTCCGCGTCGAGGATGTCCAGGTAGGCGCGGCGACGGCGGGCGGGGAGCGCCATCACCTCCGCCTCCGTCCATCCGTAGCGGGAGGCGAGGCGGTGCACCTCCCGCAGCAACCTCCCCTGGCGCCGCTCCAGCCGCTGCGTCAGCAGCGCCTCCAGGTCCAGGGGGTGGTCCTCCTCCGCGCCGCAGGCGGGGCAGCGGCTCGCCAGGCGGAAGCCGGGGAGCGGGTCGCGCTCCTCCATCGCGGCGCCGACGCGGGCGAGCAGCGCCGCGTCCGGGGGCGGGGCCGGGGCGCCGTCGGGCGCCAGGAGCGACGCGAGGACCTCGCGCTCCGCCTCCTCCGCGGAGGCGTAGGCGCGGCTCCGCCAGCGCCGCTGGTCCTCCCCCGTGGGGCGCCGGACGCGCACCGTCTCCCCGGCGCCGAGGGCCACCTCCACCACCGGCTCGCGCTCGGCCTCGGCGGCGAGCTCCAGGAGGGCGTCGAGCGGGAGCTCCACCTCCAGCGCCTCTCCGCAGCCGGGGCAGCGCAGCTCGAGGGCGAGCGGGGCGGCGCCGGGGGTGCGCGCCACGATGGCGAGGAGCCCCCCGATGCGCCCGGCCAGGGTGAGCTCCCACGCCTCCGCCTCCCGTTCGGCCGGCTCCGGCCGGTCCCCGGCGCGGCAGGCGGCGAGGAGTCGGGTGACGAGCGCGCCCTGCACCTCCTCTCCGAAGTCCACCTCCAGGTCCGTACCCTCCCCGAAGCCGCGCCAGCGCGGCGGGGCCCCGCCTCCCCCGCCGACTGGGAGGAGGGGAGGGGCGCCGGGGGCGGGCGGTGGCGTCCGTGGCCGCATCGGGCGTCAGGGCGCGGCGGGGACGGCGGCGCGCTCGTCGGGCTCCTTCGTCTCCGCGTCGCGCTCCCACCCCTCGAGCTCGATCTTGATGCTCTCGATGGCCACCGCGTTGGCGTTGGCGTCGAGATCGGGGACGGCGGTGAACTCGCTCACCCAGCAGCGGTGGAGATAGTAGCGCTTGGCCACCTGGCCGCGCTCGTTGAGCACCTCCAGGGAGAGCTCCTTCTTGTAGTTGACGAGGTCCATCGCCGGGTCGCCGGCGTACTGGTGCACCCGGTTGGCCCAAATCTCGAACTCGAGGTCGTGGGTGATGCCCCGCTCCATGGTGATCGCCTCGTAGGTGGTGCGCCCCGGCGACTTGTGGTCGGTGCTGTTGTCGCCCCCGTCGCGGTGCTTCACCACCTCGGTGGTGCGCTTGAGCGCTCCCACCTTGCTCACGCCCAGGACGACGCGCCCGTCCCAGAGCACGCGGAACTTGAAGTTCTTGTAGGGGTCGATGCGGTGCGCATTGACGACGAATCCCTTGGCCATGGTTGCTCCCCCTGGGTGAGGCCGCCGCTACAGCAGGTCGCCGGCGATCTGCTGGATGGTGATGATCACGAACTCCGCGGGCTTGAGCGGCGCGAAGCCGACCTCGATGTTGACGATGCCGAGGTTGCGGTCCGCCTGGGTGGTGGTCTCGCCGTCGCACTTGACGAAGTAGGCCTGGTCCGGCGTGCTCCCCTGGAAGGCGCCCTGCCGGAAGAGCTGGTTCATGAACACCCCCACGTTGAGCCGGACGTTGGCCCAGAGCGGCTCGTCGTTGGGCTCGAAGACCACCCACTTGGTGCCGCGGTAGAGAGACTCCTCGATGTAGAGGGCGAGGCGCCGGATGGGGATGTACTTCCACTCCGAGCCGAGGTCGTCGGAGCCGTCGAGGGTGCGGGCGCCCCAGTTGACGAAGCCGACGGGGAAGCTGCGCAAGCAGTTCACCCCCAGCTTGTTGAGCACGCCGTTCTCCGGGTCGGTGAGCTTCGCCTCCAGCCCCACGATCCCCCGGAGGTCGGCCTCCGTCCCCGCCGGGGCCTTCCAGACGCCGCGGCTGGCGTCCGTGCGGGCCATGAGCCCGGCGATGGAGCCGGCGGGCCCGAGGGCGCGTAGGAGGCCGCGGTCGTTGACGATCACGTCGGGATAGAAGACGGCGGAGTGGTCCTTCACCACCGTGGCGCGCAGGGCATCCACATCGGAGGTGTTCTGCACCACCGCCGGGCGCCCCTGGGCGTCCGTCCAGCTGTCCGGGCCGTCGACGATCAGGAAGGCGCGGCGGGACTGGCAGTAGATGCTGGCGGGGCCCCAGAGCTGCCGGCGGGTGGCCTCCGGCATCTCCCGGTCCGCGGGGAGGACCATGAGGTTGAAGAGGTCCACCTCGTCTAGGGCGTGAAGGCCGGTCTTCAGCACCGAATCGCCCACGTAGTCGGCGAAGGTGGGCATGCCGCCGTCGTCGCCGGGCTGGCCGGCCACCGAGAAGGCGCTGGTGCCGGCGTCGCCCAGGGTGTACTGGCGGGTGTTGCGCTCGATGTTCGCATCCACCGTGGCCGCGTCCGGCCCGCCGAACTGCACCGCGCTCGGGATCTCGTTCAGCGTCCCGTCCTTCGCGAGGAGCACCAGCTGGTAGCCGTGCACCTCGGCGCGGTAGCGCGAGCCCGGCGCGGTGGAGATGGCGTTCGCCATGATCTGCAGCTTCTCGCGGACGCCGTCCAGGTGCCCGCTCGGGCTCACGCCCGGCTTGGCGTCCTCGTAGAAGGGGTCGGCCGCGCCGGTGGTCTGCAGGCTGTACGGCGCCACGTTCAGCGGCACCGGCGGCTCGGTGCCGATGGTGATGGAGGTGAGGCCGTTCTGCGGCAGACCGGCGAGCTCGTTGAGGGGCCCCAACCCGCCGGCGCCGTCCTCGAAACGCAGCACGGTGCCGGTGGGAGCGGGGCGAAAATCGCTGCGGCGCGCCAGCTCCACCCCGCCGTTCTCCGCTCCCAGGAGGAGCGCTCCGGCCAGATCGTTCGCGGCGGACCGGCGCACCCGCACGGAGGCGTCGGCGCCGCCGGGCGTGGCGGCCGTGAAGCGGAGGAAGTGCTGGTTGTCGGCGTCGGCCTCCTGGGCGATGGAGACCGCCACCTGCCGGGCCGGCACCAGCGCGCCCAGCGCGGCGTTGACGCGGGTCTGGAGCTCGGTGGCGATGGCGCCGGCGGTGGCGGGCACCGCCGTGAGCGTGCCGAGGTTCACCGGCGCCCACGCTGAGCCGTCGACGCTCACCTCGAAGTTGTGCAGCCGGGTGGCGCCCGCGCCGGGGTTGATGAGACCGTCGAGGGTGGCCTGCACCGCGGCGTCGTTGTCGCCCAGCGGCCGGCGGGCCTCGGAGAAGCCGGCGAAGCTCCCCGCATCGAGGTCGAGCCCGGCGGGCAGCAGGAGGTCGATCAGCGCCGAGCTCTGAGTCACGAAGGAGGGGGCGAAGCGCGGCGAGGCGGCGTCCATGCTGAGGTTGGTGAAGGACTCCGTCGCCACGGCGCGGCCGCCCTCCTCCTGGATGACGCGCAGGTTGAACGTCTCCCCGGGGTTGGGAGTGCCGTAGTCCACCTCCAGCCGGACCCCGTTCCCCCACAGCCCCTCCACCTTCGCCCGCGCGATCAGCACGTCGGTGGCGCCGTCCCAGGCCCGCAGCGTGACGTCCGCCCGGCGGGCGGCGGCACTCGCCAGGCGCACCACATAGCAGTCGCCCCCGCCGTTGTCGAAGAACAGCTTCACGCTCGCCGCCAGGTCGCTCATCGGATGCGGCTCGCCGAAGGCGCGCGAGAAGTCGGCCATGCTCAGGCAGCGCACCGCCCGGTTGAGCGGGCCCTTCGTCGCCCGGCCGAAGAAGACCGCGACAGAGGTGGCGACGCCGGTGATGGTCTTGACTCCGCTCGACTTCTCCTGGATGTAGACGCCCGGATAGCTCACCTGCACCATAGGAGTCCTCCCGCGTGGCTGAATGGATGGCGGTTGCGGCGGCCAGGCACCTGGCACGTCGCAGGTGTCTGCATCGGGAGCCCGACGCGGTGTCCCGGCCCGGCCGGGAGATCGGGTCCCCCGGGTCCCCCCGGAAGTGGGCGGGCCTCCCGCGCCACGTCGTCGGCGGCGTCGGCGTCGCCCTCCAGCAGGCGGGAGGCGTAGTCCACGATCGCGGGGCGGCGGTGGCGGAGCAGCTCGGCGAAGGCGCTCGCCTCGCCGCCGAGAACCCGGAAGAGGAGCTCTTCGTCCGGTCGTGGCACGGAGGAGGAGGCGCGGGGGACGCAGGTCATCGGAGGACCACAGCCGGAACGGGTCAGGGACGGAAGGGGATCCCGAGCGGGGGAGCGGAGGGACGGGGAGCGCGGCGGCCGAGCCGGCGGCGGGCGCGCTCCTCCTCCGGCGCAGCGTAGCAGCAAGTTTGTTGACTGTGCCCCGGCTGTCAAGCAAACTTTTGACTGGAAGGGATCGCGCGGTCGGAGCGATCGTTGTCCGAGACCTCCCGCTCGCGGCCGTACGCGATGTCCCCAACGTCCATGTCCGACCCGCAACGGAGGAGTGTGGCATCGCCTTCGGCATCGATGCGCAGACTACCATCGTCGTGCGGAATGCCGATGGCCGCTCGCGCCGTGGGGGAGTCGACGACCTGACGATAGGCCACAAGGCCTGCGCTTGGGCGCGTGGCGTCATCCTGGAATCGTGCCCGGGGCAGGCGACGGTGGAGGCGATCGAGTTGCTGGAGTAGCCCGTGGTGCCGATTGCCCGCCGCTGGCCCGACCGGAGCTGATCTCCGTATCCGTGCTCAGGAGGGAAGTCGGCTTCTCGACTGGTCGCCTGTAAACCCTTCCCGCGTTCCAGGTGTCTCTCCGAGGAGAGCCAGCGCCAGCCCACCTCCCTCCGAGGCCCCATGACCCACCCGCCCCTCGCCGACCGACTCCCGCGCTCGCCGCTCCGGGACGAGCTGCGCCAGGACCTCCGCTTCGCCCTGCGGATGCTCGCCCGGAGCCCGGGTTTCGCGCTCGTCGCGGTGCTCACGCTCGCGCTGGGGATCGGCGCCAACAGCGCGATCTTCAGCGTCGTGAGCGGCGTGCTCCTGCGGCCCCTCCCGTACGCCGAGCCGGACGCCCTGGTCAGCGTATGGCCCGAAGGCGCCTTCCCCAGGGGCGGCTTCCTGGCTTTCCGCGAGGAGGCCCGGAGCTTCGCGGCGGTCGCGGGATACGGTGTCGCGACGGAGCTCACCCTGTTCGACCGCGGAGAGCCCGCCCGGCTGGAGGGGACGGAGACCACCGCGAACCTCTTCCGCGTCCTCGGGGTCGATGCCGCTCTCGGGCGGACCTTCCTGGCCGAGGAGGAGGAGCCCGGGGCGGAACGGGTGGTCCTCCTCAGCCACGCCCTCTGGCGGCAGCGCTTCGGCGGCGACCCGTCGGCGGTGGGGCGGAGCGTCCGGCTCGACGGCGTCTCCCATACCGTCGTCGGGGTGATGCCCGCCGACTTCCGTTTCCCCTCCTCCGCGACCCAGCTCTGGACCCCGGTTCCCTTCGATCCGGGAGACCGCATCGGCATGTGGTCGGAACGGTGGCTCAACCCCGTCGCGAGGTTGCGTCCGGGGGCGGACCTCTCTCTCGCTCAGGCGGAGGTGGACGCCTTCATGCCGCGCCTGCGGGAGATGTTCCCCTGGGACATGCCCGACGGCTACGGAAGAGGCGCCGCCGTGGTTCCGCTGCGGGACGAAGTGGTGGGCGATGTCCGGCCGATGCTGCTCCTCCTGCTCGGAGCCGTGGGCCTGGTGCTGCTGATCGCCTGCGTCAACGTCGCCAACCTGCTCCTCGCCCGCGCCGCGGCCCGCCAGAGGGAGATCGCGATCCGCGGCGCTCTCGGGGCGGGACGCGGACGGCTGGTGCGGCAGCTCCTGACCGAGAGCGTGCTCCTCTCGGTGCTGGGGGGCGCTCTCGGCCTCGGGGTCGGCGCGGCCGGTGTGGAGCTCCTCACCGCCACCCTCCCCGCCGACACCCCGCGGCTGGAAGAGGTGCGGATCGATGTCGGGGTGCTCGGCTTCACCGCCGCGCTCGCGCTTCTCACCGGGCTGCTCTTCGGCTCACTTCCCGCGCTGCGCACGTCCCACTTCGGGCTGAAGGCCGCCCTGATCGAGGGAGGCCGCACCGCCGGCGGGGGACGGTCCCGCCGCGGGCTCGCCAGCGCGCTCATCGCCGCCGAGATGGCTCTGGCGGTCGTGCTGGTGATCGGGGCGGCGTTGCTGGTGAGGAGTTTCTGGAACGTCGTCCAGGTCGATCCGGGCTTCCAAACCGGGAACGTGGTCTCCGCGCTGGTGGCCCCCTCCGAGTCGCGCCTCGGGGACGACGCCGCCCGCCGTGACTTCTTTGCCCGGCTCGAGGAACGGCTCGCGGCGCTCCCCGGCGTCTCGGCGGTGTCGGCCACTTCGCAGCTTCCCTTCGCGGAGGGGATCTACGGCAGCGTCTTCGTGATCGAGGGTCGACCGGATCCCGCGACGCGGGGCGGCGACTGGCCGCTGGCGGACGCCGCGCCGGTGGTCGGAGCCGACTTCCTGCGGACGCTGGGCATTCCCCTGCTGCGGGGGCGCGGCTTTACCGACGCCGACCGGGAGGGCGCCCCCGGCGTCGTCCTGGTCAGCGAGGCGCTGGCCCGCCGACACTGGCCCGGCGAGGACCCGATCGGAGGGCGCATCCGGTTTCCGGGCGCGGGGGAAGAGTGGCGCGCCGTGGTCGGGGTCGTGGGCGACGTGAAGTGGGAGCGGTTGACGGAGGAGGGGAGATCCGCGCTCTACACTCCCCTCGCGCAGGGCCGGACTGGGCCGATGCGCGTGGTGGCGAAGACCACGGGCGACCCCCGGACGCTGGCGGCGAGCCTGCGCGGGATCGTGGCCGCGCTCGACCCGCAGACCCCGGTGAGCGACGTCCGGACCGTGGACCAGCGGATCTCCTCGTCGGTGGAGCGGCCGCGCTTCGCGATGCTCCTGCTGGCCGCCTTCGCTGGGGTGGCGCTCCTGCTCGGAGCGGTGGGGATCTACGGCGTCATCGCCTACACCGTGGGGCAGCGGACCCGCGAGATCGGCGTGCGGATGGCGCTCGGCGCGCGGAGTGGCGACGTGCTCCGGCTCGTGCTGGCGCAGGGGGCCGGGCTCGCCCTGGCGGGGGTGGCGCTGGGGGTGGGGATCGCTCTCGCCGTCACCCAGGCGCTGCGCAGCCTCCTGTTCGGCGTGGGCGCCGCCGACCCCCTCACCTTCGCCCTCGTCCCCCTCCTGCTGGTGGGCGTCGCGCTGCTGGCCAGCTGGATCCCCGCCCGCCGCGCCGCCCGCGTCGACCCGATGGTCGCGCTCCGCTCGGATTAGAGAGCCCCGCGGGGAGATGCGGGCCCGGGAGGGAAGCGCCGAGATCTCAGAACCAGCGGGTCCAGTCGCTGAACCAGGTGTCCTCCCGCAGGGGGCCGGGGGCGCGGCGGTAGGTGTACCCGCCTCCCATGGCCGGGTACATCCCGCCCACGGGGGAGAAGCGGGGACGGCTCTCGGAGTCGAAACGACGATAGGCCTCGTCGTAGCGGGGGCGCTGACCGGTCCTCCTCAGCTCGTGCTCCCCCAGCCACCAGTAATCACGCCCGTAGGGCGCGCGGCTGGGGCCGGAGGTGCGCATTCCGCCGGAGCCTCCCTGGTAGCCGCCGCCGTAGCCGCCGACCCCGGGCCGATCTCCCCCCCGGCCGCGATCGTAGGGACGGCCGGGGAAGCCACCGTTCGGCCGGCTCCACTCCGCTCCGCGGGGCCCCGGCCCCCTGCGTATGCCGTAGTCGTATCGTGCCATCTTCCCTCCCTGGGTGAATTGTCCCGTTCCGTCTCGCGATTCGCCTGACGATCCCTTCACGGGATGCAACCTCCGTTCCGCCCCCCGCAGGGAAAACAGGCCGTAAATACATCAGGGTCATCGTATTACGGTCACATGCACCTGGGGCGGTCTCGGCTCCTTCCAAGGAAGAGCGGCGCGACGGGCTCGCCCGGCCGTCATCCCTGCTTCACACCTGCTTCACAGCTCGTCCGGGTAGCGGCCGCCGTAGGCCGGGCCGTAGTCGGGATAGTCGTACCCCGTGGGATAGACGGATCCGCGCATGGTCCAGGAGCCGCCGGTGGTCGTGTAGGGGCGGCGGTACCAGCGCTCGTCACCCATGCGGTCCATGCGGTCGCCGGTATAGAAGCTGTAGTTGCGAGGGTGGCGCTCCCCCTCGTCGCCGTACACGTAGTCGAGGTTGTAGCGCGCGGTCACGCGGTGGGGGCGTGGCGAGTCGCGGTCGCGATCCCCGTAGCCGTATCCCCGCACGCGGGGATCGCCGCGGAAGCGGCCCGGCATCGTGTCGCGAGCGCCGCGCAGGCCGTAGTCGTAGCTCCGGTAGGGTCCCATGGTATGGCTCCGGCTGTGGGTTCTCTGTGGTGCGCTGCCGGGTGGGAAGAGTGCAATCCGCGTTCCCGGCTCGCTCCCTGCAGTCCCGGGGCGGGAGCCGGTCGGGTCCGACCGGGCGTGCCGAGGCAGCACGACTCCTTCCCCGAGCCCGGAGGCGAGAGTGGCAGGATTGGGCGATCTGGCGCGCGAGTACGAGGCCCGCCGCTTCCCTTCGACCCGGCGCCTCGACCTCCACGGCGACGGGCCTCTCGCGGCGCGGGAGCGGGCGCTTGCGGTGGATCCAATCGTTCGCGCACGAGGAGCCGGGTCAGGAGCTGCTCCTCATCGTCGAGCGAGGGCGGCGCCCCGGCCGGCCTCCGACCCCGGTGAGGGCCGCCGTGGAGCGGCTGCTGCAGGAGCTGCAGGGAAAGCTGATCGAGTGGTGGCAGGTGTTCGGAGAGGGGAGCCTGGCGGTGCGGATCGCCGCCGACCCGCGCATGCACCCCTTCGCCTCGGAGCGCCCCCGCGACCCCGCCGACGAGGGGCGGACGCCCGAGACGGCGGGGATCGCGGTGCTCGCCGCCCACCACGACATCCCGGAGGAGCTGATGGGCCTCGCCTCGCGCGCCGCCGAGCTGCGCCGCCAGCGCGAGGGTCTCTCGGTGGGCCTGCTCGACGTGGTCCTGCGCCGCATCTGGATCGAGGCGCAAGCCGAGGCGATGGGAGAGCGGATCGCCTTCGGACTCGCCCTGGAGAGGATCCTGGAGGAGGAGAGGCGGAGGGAGGTGGAGGAACTCTGAATGCTGAACGAACGGAATCCGGCCCCCGGGATTCCTCGCGAAGCCCGGGGGCCGGCCCCGTTCAACATGTCATCGAACGTGCCGCTCGAAGAACTCCAGGGTGCGCAGCATGTGGTCGATCCGGTGGGAGGGCTCCCCCGAGCGGGTCAGCTCGTGGCCCTCGCGCGGATAGCGCACGAACTCCACCTCCTTGTTCAGCACTTTCATCGCCCGGTAGAGCGCCTCGGCGGTGTGGATGCTGGTGCGGTAGTCGGTGTCGGCGTGCAGCAGGAGGAGCGGGGTCTGGATGTCCTCCACGTAGGTGATCGGCGACTGCGCGCGCGCGATCTCCCAGTCCTCCCAGGGGGTGGCGCCGAACTCGCCCTCGAAGAGGCGCCAGGTGTTGGAGCTCCCGTACCAGCCGAGCATGTCGTACACCCCGCGCGCGGCGACGGCGGCCTGGAAGCGCTGCGGGGCCTCCCGGGCGATCAACCAGGCGGTCATGAAGCCGGCATAGCTGCCGCCCGTCACCACCTGCCGGTCCGGCTCCGCCAGCCCTCGCGCGATCACGCTGTCGGCTCCGATCAGGATGTCCTGCCCCGGCGGGCTTCCCCAGTCGCGGTGGATGCTCTGCAGCCCCTTCTCGCCGTAGCCGCCCGAGCCGCGCGGGTTGGAAAAGAAGACGGTGTATCCCGCGCCGGCGAGGGTCTGGTACTCGAGCCACATGCTCGCCTCCCCCGGCCCCCACATCGCGTGCGGTCCGCCGTGGATCTCGACCGCCAGCGGGTAGCGCTGTCCCGCCCGGTAGTCGATCGGCCTAACGATCCATCCCTGGACGCGCGTGCCGTCGAAGGAGGGGTACCAGAACTCCTCGTACTCTCCGACGTATACCTGCGCCAGGAGGGAGTCGTTCAGGGCGGTGAGCCGCCTCTCACGGTTCCCGTCGGCGCGCGCCGCGTAGATGTCGCTCGGGCGGCTCGGCTGCATGTCCGCCCAGGCGACGGTGCCGCCGGCCACGTCGAAGGAGAGCACCCCGCGCGGCCCCTGCACCACCGGCGTGGGCTCGAGGCGGTCGAGCTTCGTCCGGTAGAGCGGGATCGCCCCCTCGGAGGAGACGGTGAAGTAGAGCCAGCCGTCCGGCTGCAGGACGTAGCCGTTCGGCGAGCGGTCCAGCGGCCCCGTCACGCTGCGGCGGTCGGTCCCGTCCGCGCGCATCACCATCAGCTCCGAGTTGACCGCCGTGGGGAACGGGGTGTCGACCGGCTGGCGGACGTAGACGATGTGGCGCCCATCCGCCGAGAAGGTCGGCCGGGACTCGGCGAAGCCGGGCTCGCTGATCCGGCGCGGCTCCCCGCCGGCCGCGTCGACGAGGAAGAGGTCCGACTCTCGCTCGTAATCCGGGTGCACGCCCGCGGCCGGCGGCGAGGCCGAGTAGAGCAGGGTCCGGCCGTCGGGGGACCAGGTGGGGCCGGAGCTGCCGAACACTCCTCCGGTCAGGCGGCGAGCCTTCGCCCCCTGGCGCGCCTCGACGAGGTAGATCTGCGCGTAGCGCTCGTCGGCGATCGAGGTTTCGGCGAGGTAGTCCAGCCGGGTCACGACGCGAGGGTCGTTCTCCTCGGCGTTGGCGGCGAGCTTGGCGCGGATCGCCCGGAGGGCCGCGGCGCGGTCGTCGTCGATGTTGCGGATGGCGCCCGCGTCCACGGTCGTCGCCTCGGCCTCGACACCCTCGCCGTCCGCGTCGGCGAGCTGCGCCGGGGTGAGCGCCGAGGTGAAGGCGACGCGGGTGCCGTCGGGGGACCAGACGGGGTTGCCGGCGCCGGTCTCGACGTCGGTGAGCGGCCATGCCTCGCCGCCCTCGGCGAGCGGGAGGATCCAAATCTGGCCGCCGCCCTCCCGCGCGGTGGTGAAGGCGAGCCGCGTCCCGTCGGGGGAGAAGACGGGGGAGTCCTCGTTGGCGTCCTCCGTCCAGGTCAGGCGTCGCGCTTCCGAGCCGTCGGTGCCGGCGATCCAGAGATCGCGCCGGTAGCGGTTCGCCGCCGAATCGACGCGGGTGACGACGTACACCACCCGCCTCCCGTCGGGCGAGAGGGCGACGTCGGAGGCGGTCCGGAGGTGGTAGAGGTCGAGCGCGGTGAGCGGGCGCTTCTCCTGCGCGCCCGCGGAGGCGGCGAGCAGGCCGAGCCCGAGCATCCACGCGGCGTGGAGCGTCCGTATGCGGAGGAGGTGCATCGTCGTGCCTCGGTGGAAGGGATAGGTCAGGCGTGGCGCCGCAGGCTCTCGTGGGTGAGCACGGCTGCGCTCTCGGGCTCCGCCAGGAGCTCGTCGACCAGGGAGGTCTGGAGCCGCCCCGCGGCGGGGACCTCGTGGCAGCGCCGGCAGCGCGCCTCGTAGCTCTCCGCGCCGCCCACCTGGATGGTGGGGGCCTCGTGGGGAGCCGGGGCGCCGTTCACCAGCCGCTGGTTGCGCGTGGCCGGGCTGCCGCAGATCACGCAGATGGCGTGCAGCTTGTCCACCGTTTCCGCCCGGGCGAGCAGCCGGGGCATGGGGCCGAAGGGCTCGCCGCGGAAGTCCATGTCGGTCCCGGCGACGATCACCCGGGCTCCCCGGTCGGCGAGCATCCCGACCACGTCGAGGACCCCCTCGTCGAGGAACTGGATCTCGTCGATGCCGAACACCTGGGTGGAGGGATGGGCCAGGCGGGCCAGATGCAGGCCGGAGCGGACCGGCACGGCCTCGACGCCGGAGCCATCGTGAGAGGAGATGCGCTGCACCCCCGCGTAGCGCTCGTCCAGCGCCGACTTGAAGACCTGGACGCGCTTCCGGGCGATCAGCGCGCGGCGGATGCGGCGGATCAGCTCCTCGGATTTGCCGCTGAACATGACGCCGGTGATCACCTCGATCCAGCCGTGCTCGTCGCCGTGGTAGAGGGCGATGTCTCTCAACGCACCATCCGGGGAACGCCTCGTGGGGGGCCCGCGCCGGGCGGGCGGAAGGTCGCGGATCCGGGTATTGTATCCGATGGGGACCGGAGCGACAAGCGCCCGGGTGGCCCCGCCCCCGCCGCCTCTTCATCCTGAAGGAAGGACGTCAACCATGGAGCAGGCAAAGATGAGCACAGAGGCCCCGCCGCGGCCGGTGACGGCCGAGGAGCTGCTGCGGATGCCGGACGACGGCTTCCGCTACGAGCTGGTGGAGGGAGAGCTGCGGAAGATGGCACCCGCGGGAGGACGGCACGGCAAGGTGGTGATGGACGTCGCGCTCTCGCTCGGCGCGCACGTTCGGGCGAACGAAATCGGCGCGGTCTACGCCGCGGAGACGGGGTTCAGGCTCGCCACCGATCCCGACACCGTGCGCGCTCCCGATGTCGCCTTCGTGAACCGGGAGCGGGCGGAGGCGACGCGGGAGGTGGAAGGCTATCTTTCCGGAGCGCCCGACCTGGCGGTCGAGGTGATCTCGCCCCGGGACAGCTACAGCGGAGTCGAAGGGAAGGCCCTGGACTGGCTGGACTCCGGGACGCGCATGGTGCTGGTCGTGGACCCCGGAAAGCGCACCGTGGCGGTCTACCGCTCGCGCGACGAGATCCGGATCCTCGCGGGCGACGACCTCCTCGACGGTGGCGACGTGGTCCCGGGGTGGAGCGTCCGGGTGGGGTCGCTGTTCGAGTAGGGAGCTATTCCCGCCGCCTCGTGCGGCGCTCGAGGACGACCTCGCCGTTGAGGATCATGTAACGGATGACGCGGTCGCGGGCCTCGGGGATGGCCTTCTCGCGGCCCTTAAAGCGATCGTTCGAGACCACCGGCGCGTCCAGCTCGCGGGCGTCCGATCCCTCTGCCATGGTCTCCGCTTCTCCGATTCAGCGCCGCTCCCGCCGGACCCGGCGCTTGGAAGCGAGCCGAGTGCCAGGTCTGGCATCTACCGGAGCTTCCCCGCCAGCCAGCCCGCGGCGTCCTCGATGGCGGGCTCGGGGAGGTAGTGCCCGGCATCCCACCAGCGGATCTCCTTCGGCTCGCCCGCCGCCGCGAAGAGGCGCTCCGCCTGCTCCGGGAGCACCGTCCGGTCCTGCCGGCCGTGCACCACCAGCAGGGGCCGTCCCTTCAACCGCTTCACGGCGCGAATCGGGTCGGCCACCGTGCGGGCGAGCGCGGTGAAGGGCGTGCTCGACGGCAGGTCGCCTCCCGCCGCCACCACCACCGCCCGCACAGCGGGCTCGTCGGCCGCCAGCAGCACCGCCAGGAAGGAGCCCAGCGAGTATCCCACGACCGCGATCCGCTCCCGGTCCACCTCGGGCCGCGCCCGCAGGTAGCGGATCGCCAGCCGCGTCTCCCCCACCGCCGTCCGCCAGTGCTTCAGCAGTTCGATGGGGTTCCGCGCGGACTGCGCCTGAACCGGGTCGCGCCGCGTGCCGTGCAGCGGAAGGTCGATCGCCAGGCTCGCCACCCCGCGCTCCAGCAGCGCGCGCCCGACGCCCTCCGCCATGTGCTCCTTCCGCGACGAGTAGCCGTGGATGAGGAGCGCCGCGGGAGACGGCGCGCCGCGGCCGGGGAGGAGGAGGGTGGCGGGGACCGGCGCTCCGTCCGGAAGCCGGAACTCCAGCGTGGTCTGCCGCCCTCCGGGAACCGCGCGTTCGTTCTTCGTGTTCTGGTGGATCTTCTGCGCCATGGCGGGGTTCGAGGGAAGAAGGTCGTACGCGGCCCCTCCTCATCAGCCGGCATCGCCGCCATGAAACCGCTCCGCCTCCCGCTCGTCGCCCTGCTCGCGCTCCTGGCTCCGGGACGCGCGGACGCGCAGGTCCTCTCCCGGCTGCCGCTCTCGCTGCACGCGCGCGTGGGCGCGGCCTCGCCGACGGGGGACTTCGCCCAGCGGAGCCCCGGGATCGCCGCGGAGCCCGGCGCCTCGTTCGAGGTCGGAGGGGTGCTGCGACTCGCTCCGTTCCTCGGCCTCTACGCCGCCTGGCAGCAGGAGCGGTTCGGCTGCGAGGAGTGCGGCGCGGTGAGCCTGGACGACCGGGCCGTCGCCCGCGGCTTCGAGGCGGGCGGCGAGGTCAGCTCTCCCTTTCGCCCCCTCGGGCTCACTCCCTGGGCGCGGGTGGGGGTGGTCCGCCACTCGCTGCGCTTCTCCCGGGAGGAGAGCTCTCTCTCCTCCGAGCCCGGCGCGGGGTTCGGGGTGGGCGGCGGAGTGCGGGTCCCCGTCGGGCCCGTCGCCATTTCACCGGGAGTACGCTACCAGAGCTACTCGGTGGACGTGGAGTTCGGCGGCTACCCCACCCGTCGAATGGACGTCTCGCAGCTGACCTTCGACGTCGGCCTGCTCCTCCCCTTCTGAAGCGAACCCCGGAGTGCGCATGTCGCTCAGGCCCAGGTCCCTCTCCGTCCTCCTCGCGCTGCTGCTGGCCGGCTGCGTGGACGACGCGGGTCCCACCTCGGCGGAGCTGGAGAACGCCGTTCACGCCCTGCTCGGCGGGCTGGAGGTGGGCGAGGCGCTCGCGCTCTCCGGCGCGGAGGCGGCCTCCGTCTTCCTGGCCGGTGGCCCCGAGGGGGCGGACTACCTCTACATCCCCTTCTTCGCCTCCGAAGCGGGGGAGGCGCGGCTGCAGGTGGAGGTGACGGGGAGCAACCTCGAGACCGTCGGCTCGTCGCCGGCGCGCGCTCCGGCCGCGCCGATCACGGTCGGGTGGCGCCGCGACGAGGGCATCCACGAGCGGATGCTGGAGAGCGCGGCGCGGGAGCTGGGGCCGCGGCTGTCGCGCCGGTCCGTCCTCGCGCCCGGCTCCGCGCGGGGAGCGCGGCGGAGCGCCTCCCGCGCGCCGGTGCCGGCGCGGGTCGGCGCGATCGTCCCGCTGAACACCGCCGCCAGCTGCGCCGCCGCCGGCCGCGACCTCCGCTACGGACGCGTCGAGGCGGTCGGCAGCACCGCCATCCTGGTGGCCGACACCGCCAACCCGGCGGGAGGAATGACCTCCGAGGACTACCGCACCTTCGCCGAGCAGTTCGACGCCTTTGTCCTGCCGACGCTCACCCGCCATTTCGGCGAGCCGACCGACGTGGACGAGAACGACCGGGTGGTGGTCTTCTTCACGCGCGCGGTGAACGAGCTGACCCCGCCGAACAGCGGCTCCTACGTCGGCGGCTTCTTCTGGCCGGGGGACCTCTTCCCGCAGGAGATCTGCCCGGGGAGCAACGAGGCCGAGGTGTTCTACCAGCTCGTGGCGGATCCGGGCGGCGAGGTCAACGCGAACGCCTTTCCCACCGAGTTCGTCCGGGCGAGCACCGTCGGGGTGCTCGGGCACGAGCTGCAGCACCTGATCAACGCGAGCCGCCGCATCTACGTCAACGACGCCGTGGACTTCGAGGAGACCTGGCTCGACGAGGGGTTGAGCCACGTGGCGGAGGAGCTGCTCTTCTACGCCGCGTCGGGGACACAGCCGGGCCAGAACATCGACATCGGGACGGTGCGCTCCTCCGAGACGATCCGAAACGCCGCGAACGCCTACATGTACGACAACCTCGTCCGGTTCGCGCTCTACCTGCAGCGGCCGGAGGAGGAGTCGCTGCTCGGCATCGACGACCTGGAGACCCGCGGCGCCACCTGGGCCTTCCTCCGCTACGCCGCCGACCACGATCCCCGCTCCGATCAGGAGGTCTTCCGGGCGCTGGCCAACTCGCGCGTATCCGGTACGGAGAACCTCTCGCGCGTGCTGGGGAGCGACGCCGTGGACCTGATGCAGGCGTGGACCGTCTCCGTCTACGCCGACGACCATCCCGTCGTGACGGACGCGCGCTTCCAGCAGCCGAGCTGGAACTTCCGCTCGCTGGTGCCGGAGCTCTACTTCGACCGGCGCTTCCCGCTGCGGGTGAGGTCGCTGGGACCGGACCGCGACCTCTCGCTGCGCCTGCGGGGCGGGGGCGCCGCCTTCGTGACCCTGCGCGGCGCGGCGACCCGCCAGGCGATGATCTCCACCACCTCCGGCGGCCGCACCCCGCCGGACCGCCTGCGGATCTCGGTGCTGCGCATCCGCTGACGCCGAGGCGGCCGTCAGGCAGGAGGAGGAGCGCCGTCCCCGACCGGGTGCGGCGCTCCTTACATCCGCCATAGCGCGCGGGCGCGGGGGATCTTCAGGCCGCCTGCCGGACCCCGCCCTTCGCTTTCTCGCGCCGCGACACGTAGCGCAGCAGGCGGCGGCGCACGTCGGAGCGGAGCTGTCGAGCTCCCATCATGCGCCAGCGGGTGAGGGTGGCGGTGCTCACCCCGGCGATCTCGGCGGCGCTCTCCACCGACAGGTCGCCCGTATAGTGGAGAAAATCCTGCACCAGCTCGGGGCTGGGATACTCGGCGCTGCTCTTCTTCGTGACGGAGATTCCCAAGGGTGCGTGCACGACTGGATTCCTTGGATGTGGGGTGGGATTCCGGCTCCGCCGGCTGCGGCGCAGCGTCTCGAGCAAGAACTGGCCGATCCGATCAGCAGGATCCATACCAGCCCCTTCCCGCCTTTCCAGGTCTCCCGTCGCCGCCTCCGCCTGCCGCGCGGGGCCGTCGGAGAGGGGGTCTTGCGTCGCGCGCGACGAGCCGCCAATCTGGTGGGCCGACGGATGGCGAGGCGGGGAAGCCCCTGCTGGAGAGCTGGCGCGACGGCTCGCTTCATGGCCCAATCAGAGGAGGCGGAGATGGCTGCTCATCACGACCCCGCTGCTCATCACGAGCACAAGGAAGAGTCCAACCTCAGCTCCGGCCTGTTGGGATTCGGGCTCGGTCTGGTCTGGCTGCTGATCGTGATCTACGCGGCCCACCTGCTGGCGCTCGCCTCGCACTGAGCCGCCGCTGCCCCGCTTCTTCCGTCCGGAGCGGCGAGACGCATCCTCCAGACGGAACGGAATCCATGGCCGCCCGATCTCCGCGACCCGACGCCGCCGATCCCGCCCGGCGGCACCTGGTGGAGGTGCGCCGAGCGCTGCTTCGCCTCCACAAGACGCTGATCGACTCGGAGCGCGCCGTCTTCGAGCGCGATCGCGGGAGCCTCACCAGCGGACAGCTGCTGCGGGCCCTGCTGGAGGACTCCTTCTTCGCCTGGCTCCGCCCCTTCTCGGAACTCCTCGTCGAGATCGATGAGGCGCTGGCGGAGAAGGAGCCGATGGAGCCGGGCCGCGCCCGCGACTATCTCGAGCGGGTCCGCCTCCTGGTCGCGGTGGGCGATGATGCGGAAGGTGCGGGCGAGGGAGAGTACCCGCGCGCGGTGCGCCGCGACCCCGACGTGCTCATGGCCCATGTCGAGCTCGCGGATCGGCTGCGGCCTCGCTGACCGCCCTCCCGCCGTCTTCTCGAGATCCGACTCACCCCGTCACCCGCTCGGCCTCGCGCTCCCGCGCCACGGCATCCGGCCGCCGTCCCGAGGTATGCATGTTGCAAGCATGGCGATCCGATAGAGATCGAAGCGACAAAGGGTGGTCCGCCGAAGCGCCCCGCCCGGTCCGGCTCGGACTGGAAGGGCCAGGCGCCGACGGGATGCCACCGCTCCATCCGCCGCCGGCCGGCCCGGAGGCATCCGCTCCCGCGGAGGCCGACAGGCGGCTCCTGGAACGAAAACGACTCATGGAAAGAGGAGGAACCGATGGCTGACATCAACGTCGAGAGGAAATCTCCAGGAATCTGGCCCTGGATCATCGGCCTGATCGTCCTGGCGCTGCTGATCTGGGCGCTGGTCGCGGCGATGGACGGCGATGACGATGCGGAGGTGGCCGTGCTGGACCCGGCGGCCGAGGTGGCGGAGGTGCAACCGACCATGCCGCCCGTCGAGATCATGACGGCGGGGGTGCCGGTCTTGCAGATCATGGAGAGCCCCGCGACCTGGATCGGCCAGACGGTCGCCGGCGAGGTGCGGGTGGTCGACGTGCCGACGGACCGCGGCTTCTGGATCGAGGACCAGGGGCGGCGGCTCTTCGTGATCCTGAACGATCGGCCGTCCGACGCCTCGATCGACATCGACGCCGGTCAGACGCTGCGGATCAACCAGGCGATGATCCACGACAACGTCTCCGCCGTGTCCGGCGATGTCGACGCGGACACGCGCAACATCGCGCAGGGGCAGCCGGTCTTCCTGACGGTGGACGAGGCCAACGTCGAGATCATGCAGTCCGGCGCCTGACGCCCCGACGGCTATCCGTAGGCGAACAGGGGGTGGGCGCGGTTGCCTGCCCCCCTTCGCTTGCGTCCGGTGAAAGGCGGGCGGCGCGATGACCCCCGCTCGTCGCCATACCCCACCGGACGTGGCGGCGATCGTTCGGGGCATTGCGCGCGAGTCAGTGGGAGTGCGGCGGGGTGTCCGGGGCGTGCGAGTGGCCGCCGGCCTCCGTGGCCTCTCCGCCGCCGTAGCGTTCCACCCACCGCTGGTACTCCTGGGGGCTCATGTCTGGCAGCCGCTTCACGTAGGCGACGATCCCCCAGATCTCCGCGTCCGAGTGCGTCGGCCCGAAGGCGGGCATGCCGGCCATCTTGATCCCGTGCTTGGTGATCCAGAAGAGCTCCCGGGCGGTGAACTCCGCTGCCTCCTCCGACAGCTCGGGAGGCGTGGGGTTCATTCCCTTCCCGAGCTCCCCGCGCTCCACGCCCGGGGCTCCGTGGCAGACGACGCACATCTCGCTGAAGTGGTGGAACCCGTCCGCCACCGCGGCGGAGTCTACCGGGGGCGGCTCCGGGACATCGGCCGAGCGGACCGCCACGGAGCGCGCCTGGGTGGTGTTGAGCGCCCATCGCACGACCCCCATGTGGGGGTCGGTGGCGGCGACGTTGTAGGCGCCCGAGTAGACGAAGGCGAGCGCTCCCCCCGCGAGCACGAGTAGCGCGGCCGCCAGGGTGGCCAGGACCGTCGGTACGGTACGGCTTCGCATCCTCCTCCTATCAACCCTCGTTGGGCGGCGGTGGTGAAGTTCCGCGGAAGATCCTCTCGCGGCCGCCCGACGGGACATCCCGGCTCACATGGCCCTCCCTTGCTGGGGGACTTCGGCGGGCTCGGGGGCGCGCCTCGGGAGACGGACGGTGAAGGTGCTCCCCCGCCCGGGCTCGCTCTCGGCCCGCACGTCGCCCCCGAGGAGGCGGGCGAGCCGGCGGGTTACGCTCAGCCCGAGCCCCGTGCCGCCCGTGCTGCGCGTGTTCCCTCCCTGCACCTGCCAGAAGGGTTCGAAGATCCGCTCCAGGTGCTCCGGCGGGATGCCGGAGCCAGTGTCGGAGACGCGGAACACGACCTCGCTCCCGACCTCCGCCACGGCCAGCTCCACCTCGCCCGCGTCGGTGAACTTGACCGCGTTGCCCAGCAGGTTCACCAGGATCTGGCGGATCTTCCGGGCGTCGCTTTCCAGGGCGCGCGGCTCCTCCGGCAGGCGGCAGGAGAAGCCGATCCCCTTGGCCAGCGCCAGAGGCTCGCTGAGGGCCTGCACCTCGGTCAGCAGCTGGCCCAGGTCGATCCGCTTCGCATCGACCCGCTCCTCCCCGGCTTCGAGCCGGGAGAAGGTGAGGATCTCCTCGATCAGTTCCAGTAGATGCCTGGCGCTGATCCGGATGCGCTCCACCTTCTGACGCGCGTCGGCCGGGATCGGCGTCGGGACGCCGGCCAGCAGGAGATCGGAGTAGCCGATCATGGCGTTCAGCGGCGTCCTCAGCTCGTGGCTCATGGTGGCCAGGAACTCCGACTTGGTCGCATTGGCGCGCTCCGCCTCGGTTCGGGCCCGGAGCTCTGCCTGGTAGAGGCGCGCATTGTCCATCGCCACGGCCGCCCAGCCGGCGATCCCCTCCGCGAGTCGTTCGTGCCGCTCCTGGAACCGTCCCGGCTCCGCGTGGCCGAAGAAGAGCCCGCCCAATACCTCTCCCGTGCGCGAGATCACCGGCACCGCCAGGTAGCTGGTCACCGGCAGGTGCCCCTCCGGCATTCCGTGGTACGGCGGCACCAGGCCGTAGCGCGGATCCCGCGTGACGTCGTCGCTGCGGACGGTGCCGGTGCCGTAAAAGGTGGGATGGAAGATGGGGGTTGCCCGCGGCATCGGGAACTTTGAGAACTCCTCCGGCGGGACGCCGGAGATGGCGTACAGGGTGTACGAATCGCCCTTGTCGCTCAGCACATTGTAGAAGAAGGCTCCGAACTGCGCGGCGGTGAGAGTGGTCGCCGCGTCCGTCACTTCCTGGACGATGCTCTCCAGCTCGAGCTCCGAGGCGACCGATCGGCCCACCCGCTGCAGCGTCTCCACGATCGCCGTCTGTTCCCTGCGGGCACGCTCCGCGAGGTGGCGTTCCGTGACGTCGAGCGCCACCACGCCCACCCCGATCACCCCCTGCTCGCGCACGCGGACCGGGAAGTAGTTGGCCAGGAAACGGCGGTCCGGACCCGTCCCCTTCCGGTCCGGAACGGCCACGTCGACGTTGTGGAGCGGCTCGCCCGTCTCGAGCACCCGGCGGAAGTGGCGCTCCACCCGATCGGCGTCGCGGGGCACGACGTCCGCCACGGTCCTTCCGATCGCCCGCTCGGCCGGCAGGCCGTAGAGGGCCTCGATCGCCTGGTTGGCTCGCCGGAACTTCAGTTCCCGGTCCACGAGCGCCGTCGGGACCGGAGCCGCCTCGTAGAAGCCGTCGAGAACCGCGCGGGCCTCTTCGGCCTCGCGCCGCGACCGCTCGGACTGCTCGGCGCGCGAGGCGAGCTCCACATTCATGCTCTCGAGCTCCGCCTGCGCCTCCTCCAGCCGGCGCGCCTGATGCTGGAGCTCCGCGGTTTGGGCTCGCAGCTCCACGGCCTGCGCCTCCATCCGCTTCCGGGACTGAACCATGTCGGTCACGTCCACCCCGTGCGACAGGATCCCGTACACGGCTCCCGCCGCGTCGGTCAAGGGCTGATAGACGAAGTTGACGAACCGCTCCTCCAGCTCGGCTTCCCGCTCGCGCTGGAGGAAGACCGCCACCTCGCTGCCCACGAACGGCTGACCGGAAGCGTAGACCTCGTCCAGGATCTCGAAAAAACCCTGTCCTTCCAACTCGGGGAGGGCTTCCCGCGCGTCCCGGCCGATGATCTCCCGGTGGCCCACCACCCGAAGGTAGGGCGGGTTCGCCATCTCGAAAGTATGACCGGGGCCCCGCAAAGTGGCGATGTACGCGGGTGCCTTCTGGAACACCGTCGCCAGCCGGCTCCGCTCCACTTCCAGCTCCCGGTAGAGCCGCTCCCGCTCGTCCTGCAACGCGCGGAAGGCCACCTGGCGCGTGGTCTCCAGCATGGAGGCGAGCACGCCGACGATGCGCCCCTCGGGGTCCCGGATGGGACTGTAGGAGATGGTGAGGTACACGTCCTCCACCTCGCCGTTGCGCTCGAGCGGGTAGAGAGCGTCCTCGAATGCGACCGTTTCGCCCGCGAAGACCCGCTCGTAGATCGGCGCGTTGATGTGCGCCACTTCCGGCCATGTCTCCAGATTGCCGCGGCCCAACGCCGCGGGGTGCTTCGCCTGGATCAGCGCCGCGTAGGCGTCGTTGTAGATCTGGATGAGCGGGCCGCCCCAGAGCAGGACCTGCGGAATGCCGGAGTCCAGCACCAGGGGTACCGTCACGCGAAGAGTCGGGGACCAGGATTCCACCGGCCCCAGCGGAGTCTCCGGCCAGTCGAAGCCGCGGCAGAGAGCTCGAAGCTCGCCCGGGCCGTCGAATAGCACCTTCGCGGCGCGTGTCCCGGATTCCATCGCATCCTGCAGGTTTCGGGTACCATCCGCCCGCGGGCGGGAATCCCGTCGTGCGACGGGCGGATGCCGTCGCGGCGGATGGAGTCTACGTATGCAGGATCGAAGCCGCTGAGGACGGCGTAGCTGGCGGCCGTCAGACGAGCGCGAGCGCCACCGCGAGCGCGGCGTAGCCGACGCCGTGCAGCTCGCTGTGCGGCACCCGGGCGGCCACCGCGAAGAGCGCCGCTCCGATCGCCGGCTGCAGTCAGTGCGCGAGGCGCGTAAGCCAGGGACGTTCCGCGCGGACCTTCGGTGGGAAAGCTCAGACGCCGTCGACGATGCGGTTCAGCGTCGGGCTCGGCCGCATGGCGGCGGCGGCGAGCTCCGGGTCCGGCAGGTAGTATCCGCCCAGGTCTTGCGGAGAGCCCTGCGCGCCGACGAGCTCGGCCGCGATCTCCGCTTCCCGCTCCGCCAGCTCGGCGGCGATCGGGCGGAAGCGCTCGGCCAGCGCCGGATCGGCGTCCTGCGCCGCAAGCTCCTGCGCCCAGTAGAGGGTCAGATAGAAGGTGCTGCCGCGGTTGTCGATCCCGCCCACCTTCCGCGCCGGCTCGCGCCCCTCGCGGAGGTAGCGGGCGGTCGCCCTCTCGAGGGCGTCGCTCAGCACGCGCGCGCCGGGGTGGTCGAACTCCTCCCCCAGGTGCTGCAGCGAGGCGGCGAGCGCCATGTACTCGCCCAGCGAGTCCCAGCGAAGGTACCCCTCCTCCTGGAACTGCTGCACGTGCTTCGGCGCCGAGCCGCCCGCGCCGGTCTCGAAGAGCCCACCCCCGTTCAGCAGCGGGACGATCGAGAGCATCCGCGCACTCGTCCCGATCTCCAGGATCGGGAAGAGGTCGGTGAGGTAGTCGCGGAGCACGTTCCCGGTGACGGAGATGGTATCCTCCCCGCGGCGGATCCGCTCCAGCGAGAAGCGCATCGCGTCGGCCGGCGCCAGGATCTCGATCCGGAGGCCCTGCGTGTCGTGGTCGGCCAGGTAGCGCTCGACCTTCCGGATCAGCTCCGCGTCGTGCGCGCGCGTCCGGTCGAGCCAGAAGACCGCCGGCGCGCCGGTGGCCCGGGCGCGGTTCACCGCCAGCTTGACCCAGTCGCGGATGGCCGCGTCCTTGGTCTGGCACGCCCTCCAGATGTCTCCCGCGTCGACCTCGTGCTCCAGCAGCGTCCTCCCCTCGCCGTCCATGATCCGGACGACGCCGGGGGAGTCGACCTCGAAAGTCTTGTCGTGCGACCCGTACTCCTCCGCCTTCTGCGCCATCAGCCCCACGTTCGGGACGCTCCCCAGGGTGGCGGGGTCGAGCTGGCCGTTCGTCTTGCAGTCCTCCACGACCGCGTCGTAGATCGGGGCGTAGCTCGAGTCCGGGATGACGGCCTTGGTGTCCTGGAGCTCCCCCTCGGCGTTCCACATTCCGCCTCCGTCGCGGATCATCGGCGGCATCGAGGCGTCGATGATCACGTCGCTGGGGACGTGCAGGTTGGTGATGCCGCGGTCCGAGTTGACCATGGCGATGCCGGGTCCGCGCTCAAACACGGCGCGGATGTCCGCCTCGATCGCCGCGCGCTCCTCGGCGGGGAGCTTCGCGACCTTGGCGACCACGTCGCCGAAGCCGTCGTTCGGGTTCACCCCGAGCCGCTCCAGCGTGGCGCCGTGCCTCGCGAAGACGTCCTCGAAGAAGACGCGGACGGCGTGCCCGAAGATGATCGGGTCGGACACCTTCATCATCGTCGCCTTCAGGTGCAGGGAGAAGAGCACCCCGAGCCGCCGCGCGTCCTCGACCTGCTCGCGGAGGAATTCGACCAGGCGTTCGTGGCTCATGAAGGTGGCGTCGAGGACCTCGCCGGCCTTCAGCGGGAGCGACTCCCTGAGCACGGTCACCGTGCCGTCCGAGGCGACGTGCTCGATCCGCGCGGTGGTCGCCTCCTGGAGGGTGACCGACTTCTCGTTGCTCCGGAAGTCGCCGGAAGCCATGGTGGCGACGTGCGTCTTCGATCCCTCCGGCCACGGCTTCGTGCGCGGCGGGTTGGCGCGGGCGAACTCCTTCACGGAGCGGGGCGCCCGCCGGTCGGAATTGCCCTGGCGCAGCACCGGGTTCACGGCGCTCCCCTTCACCCGGTCGTACCGGGTGCGGATCTCGCGCTCGGCGTCGCTCTTCGGCTCGTCGGGGTAGTCGGGAATCGCGTATCCCTTCCCCTGCAGCTCGGCGATGCACGCCTTGAGCTGCGGGATGGAGGCGCTGATGTTGGGGAGCTTGATGACGTTCGCCTCGGGCGTCTCCACGAGGCGGCCCAGCTCGGCGAGGTCGTCGGAAACCCTCCGATCCTCGGCAAGCCGGTCGGAGAAGGCGGCGAGGAGGCGGCCGGCGAGGGAGATGTCGCGGGTCTCCACGGGCACGCCCGTCGCTCCTGCGAAGGCGCGCACCACCGGCAGGAGCGCGTGGGTCGCCAGCGCGGGGGCCTCGTCGGTCCAGGTGTAGAGGATCGGGGGTGACTTTTTCATGGCGTCGCGGGTCGTCAGCGGGGGGAGCGGAGTTCGGTCGCGAGCCGACACATTACAACACCGTGCGCGTTCCGTCGACCGGCGAGGCCGATCTCCGGCACCGTGCGCCGCGCCGAGAGATCGTCGTCCCTCCCCTCCGATCGGTAGGCGGCCGCCCGTCTCCACGAGGTCGTTCCCGGCGCGCCGGGTGCGGCGCGTCACCCCTCCGCCCTCAAAGCCTCGGTCGGCTCGATCCGGAGGGCGCGCCTCAACGGCACGGCGCACGCGACGAGCCCGACGACCAGCATGATGCCGTCCGCGGCCAGGAGGAGAAACACTTGGCGCACCGATCCGAGCCCCAGCAGCGCAGCCAGTGCACTGCCGGCGAGCACCCCCGCGCCGATCTGCAGAAAGGCGCGGGAGAAGATACCGGTCACGATGCGGCCCGGCCGAGCGCCGAGCGCGGCGCGGATGCCGATCTCGCGCGTCCGCCGGGCGACGGTGAACGACATCAGCGAGTGGATCCCGGTCGCCGAGAGCAGCAGCACGATGAAGGAGATCAGCCAGGCCACCGAGGTGAGCGCCCAGTTCATCTGCGCCTCGCCTCCCCCCACCTGGGTCAGCGGCTGCACGTCCGTGAGCCGGATCGTCGGATCCACCTCGGCGGCGAGGGCCCGAAGGCGCGGCGCGAACCCTTCCGGGGCCCGCACGCGCACGGCGAGGTTGACGTCCATCCCCGGCACGGGCGCCCGCGGACGGTACATCGCCGCCTGCTCGTGCGGCAGGGGGAGCTGCCAGCCGAAGTCCCGCACCATCCCGACGACCTCGTACCACTCCTCGCCGGCGAGGCGGCTGTCCTCCCCGCCCGCGATGCGGACGCGCTGGCCGATCGGGTTGCGCTCGCCGAACACGTGGCGCGCGAACGACTCGTTCACGATCAGCACGTCGCTCCGCTCGAAGTCCGGCGGTACGAAGTCGCGGCCGGTCACCACCGAGGTGCCGAAGGCGCCGAAGAAGCCGCGGGAGACCTGCACGTGCGTGCTCCGGCGCAGCCCGGTCGCGGGCGCGCCGAGCATCGTGTCGACCTCGATCCGGTACTTGAACTGGTCCATCACCGGCAGCCGGTCGGCGAACGCCACGTGCTCGACGCCGGGCTCCGCGCCGAGCCGGCGCTCCAGCTCGTCGTAGCTGGCGCGCGCGCGGGCGACGAACACGGCCGAGTCGGCCTGGTGATCCTCCCGGTCCACGCCGACGCTCGCGGTCAGGTACCGCTCCGCGCCGAGGCCTTCCGCCCGCTGCCGGAACCGGTTGGACTCGAACACGCCGCCGGCGGCGAGCGGGAGGAGCGCGACGGTGATCGCGACCTGCACCACGATCACCGTGGTCCAGAAGCCGCCGAAGCGGAGCCCGGAGCGCGCCGCGCCCGCGCCGCGAAGCGCCTCCTGCACGCTGATCCTCGTGACGCGCAGCGCGGGCAGGATCCCGATGATCGCGGCGCCGAACAGCGTGAGCAGCGCCGTGTACAGCACGGTCTTCCACGACATCCCGGCGTCGATCCAGAACGGCAGCGCGTCGCTCCCGGCGGTCAGGCTGAGCCCCCAGGTCAGCGCCACCTTCGCGAGGGCGAGCCCCAGCACCGCCGCCAGCCCGGCCAGCACCAGGGCCTCGATGAACAGCTGCATGAAGATGCGGCCCCGGCTGGCGCCAAGCGCGCTCCGGACCGTGATCTCCCAGCCGCGCGTGGCGGTCCGGGCGAACACCAGGGTGGCCACGTTGGCGCTGACGATGGCCAGCAGCATCAGAAAGATCCCGTTCACCACGTACAGCACGTTGGTGATCAGGCGCGCCGGCCCGCCGTCGGCGAGCGGCTTGCCGTACGGGGTGACTCGCGGCCTCAGGTGCTCGTGCGTCTCCGGGTTGTCCGCCGCGATGCGCGCCGCGATCCCGCCGAGCTCGGCCTGCGCTTCGTTCATGGATGCGCCGGGCGCGAGCCGGCCGAAGATCGAAACGGCCGGTCCGGTGCGCGGCGGGAGTGCGGATCCGTCCACCCGAAGCGGCGTCCAGACGCGCTGGCTCACGGGGAAGCCGAAGCCCTCCGGCATCACCCCGACGATCGTCGCCGTGGAGGTGCCCAGCTTCACGGTTTGGCCCACCACCGCCGGATCGCTCGCGAAGCGCCTCTCCCACAGCGTGTGGCCGAGGACGACCACCGGCGGCTCCGCCGGCCGCTCGTCCTGCTCCGTGAGGGTGCGGCCCAGCAGCGGCGGCGTCCTCATCAGCGCGAAGGCGTTGGCCGTGATCTCCGCTCCCTGCACCGGCTCCACCCGCCCGTCCTCGGTGGCGAGGTTCCGCGCGAAGAGAACCGCCGCGCCCAGGTCGCCGACGGTCCTCACCTCCTCGCGCCAGATCGCGAAGTCGTGCAGCAGGCGCCCTTCCGGCGCCAGCTGGCTTGCGTCCCAGAGGCGGATGGAGACCACGCGGTCGGCATCCCGGACCGGCAGCCGCGGGTTCTGCCACTTGTTGAGCGCCTCGAAGTAGACCGTGCCCAGCGCGATCGCGACCGCGATCGCCACCGTGCTCACCGCGGTGAGTCCCGGATACCGCGCGAGCATCCGCAGCCCGACCTTGAAGTCCAACCAGGACAGACCGAGCCGGCGGATGCGGGGAACGACGCTGTTCATCGGGTCCTTTCCTGTCAGAGTGAACCGGCTATCGGCTCTGGATCTCCACCCCTTCGATGTTGTCGCCCTCCTCCCAGTCGAGCAGGTTGTACGGGTCGATGCCGGCACGGGCGGGCTCCTGCGACAGCATCACCGTGACCGTCTGCCTTCCGGAGCGGATGCGGTGCTTCCGCACGTACAGCGGCTCGCCCGCGACCTCGCCGGGTGCGGCGGCGAAGATCCCGATCTCCACCCACTCGTCCATCGGCAGCTCCCGTTCGACGCCGACGGTGTCGGACACGACCTTGTGCGCCTCCACCTCCAGCGTGACCCGCCAGGAACCGTCCGGCGTCCGCTCTCCCGTGGCCCGCTCCGTCTCGAGATCCCAGAACGTGTTCGCCTCGAAGAGGTCGTGCAGCAGGTACCGCATCGAGTCCGGCGTGACCGCCCGCAGCTCTCGATAGAGATCCAGCGTGGTCGCGAGGGAGTCCGCCTGCTTCTGGAGCAGGCTCCGGAGCGCTCCGTTCACCCGGTCCTCGCCCACGTACTCGCTGAGCGCGTGCAGCGCGTACGGGCCCTTGCGGTAGCTGGCCCAGGGGTCCATGGCGCGGAGCAGCGGAAGTCCCGTGCGGATCGGCGGCCACGGGTTCGGCTGGCGCATGTGGCTCATGAACCGTCGCAGCGCGTCCCGGCCCTTCGCGTTCTTCACGAGCTGCATCGCGGAGTACCAGGCGAGGCCCTCGGAGAGGACGCCGGCTCCCTCGGCGACCGCGGGCTTGAGCTGCGTGCCCCACCACTGGTGCCCCATCTCGTGCGCCACGACCTCGAAGATCGCGTCGAAGCCCTCGCCCCGCGGATCCAGCAGGAAAAAGCCTTCCCCTCCGGTGACGACGCCGCTCCCGTCGACCCCCATGCCGAAGAAGTTGCCGGGCTGCTCGACGACCTGCAGGAAGGGGTAGGGATAGGGCCCGAACTGCGCGGAGAAGTAGTCCAGTGACGCCCGCACGCCCCGGAGCAGGCGCTCGCGGTGCTCCGTGTGTCCCGGGTGGAGGAAGACCTGAATCTCTACATCCTTCCAGCGTTCGCGATGCACCGCGTAGTCGGCGGAGAAGAGGACGGGCATGCCGCTGATCGGAACCTCGCTGGCGTAGTGGAAGTAGCGGCGCCCCCCCTCGCTCCACGTGCGTCGCAGCTCGCCCGGCGCGACCGCGACCTGGTCGGCGTCGGTGCCGACGACCGCCTCGAAGGTGGCCGCGGCGCCCGCCGTCACGCTCGGATCGATGTCGTCGGGCGCGGGCAGGGTGACCTGCCGCGGCAGGCCGTGCGTGCGCCGGTCCTCCGCGCTCCAGAGCTCGCGAAGCGGCTGGTAGCCGACGACCGGGAGCGCGGAGCCCGTCAGGTAGGTGCCGTTCTCGAGGATCGCCTGGCCCGCTCCGTTGCTGCGGAGACCGCTGTTGCGGAAGCCACGCCGCTCGAGGTGCACGTCGAAGCGGAGCGTCATCGAATCGCCGGGCTGGAGCGGCTCGTCCAACGCGTAGACATGGTGGCCCAGCTCGTCGTCGGCCACGACTCGCCTCGCCGGACGATCAAATGTCACGTGTGTCTCTACGTAGAACGCTGGCTCCAGGTGCACGGTTTCAATCGGCGTCGCGTCGCGGTTGACGAGGCGATAGCTGCCGCGGATCGAGGCCGCCCTGCGGTCGGGGTGGAGCTCGACGCGCAGGCTCGTCGCGGTCCGCTGCGGCTGCGGGATGCCCTCGTACTTCCCGTACCGCCGCTCGTACTCGGCGCGGCGCCGCACCAGCTCGTCGTCGGTGACGTACTCGTTGAGCACGTTGGTGTTGTAGAACGTGAAGCCGCCGAGGGCGAGGACGAGTGCGGCCGTCGTCGCGGCGATCCCGGCCGTCGCGCGATCGAGGCGAAGCCGCGCGATGCGCAGCCGCGCTCCGGGACCGGACTCCCCGCCACGCACCCACAGCAGCCTTGCCGCGACCGCCAGCAGCAGGGCCCACGCGGCCCAGTAGAGCTTGAACCAGAGCCACGGACCGACGGACCCGCCGAAGCCGCGCATGTCCGTGAACGACCACGCCGGGCTCGCGGCGTAGACGAGAAGCTTGTGCTCGATGCCGACCAGGCTCGAGAAGACCATCAGGAGATACGCGACCAGCGCCACCAGCTGCCCCAGGTACTTGTGGTTCACGACGACCTGGATCGCGAAGGCGAGCATCGCGAAGAGCAGGTACTCGGGGAGCTGAAAGCCGAACAGGAGCTGCAGGTACCGCGCGGTCTCGAAGTCGTGGTAGCCCCGGAGCGCCTGGGTGAGGATCCCGGCGAACGTGAGCATCGCCATCAGGGCCGCGAGCACCAGGCTGAGCCCGAGGTACTTGCCGAGGAAGAGGACCCATTCGGCCGCCGGCGTCGCGTCGACGTTCTCGTGCAGCCGCGCATCCCGTTCCCGCCAGACGAGCTCGCCGGCGAAGAAGATGACGAGCAGCGGCACCATGACCCAGTAGTTGAGCGGATCGGTGATGGGGGCCGTGAGGTGCCTCGTGACGATCTCGACGGTCCGCGGCAGCAGCGGCACGCCCCACTGCTGCAGCTCGACGTGCAGCATCCCGACGAGCATCACCGGAAACGCCGCCAGGAGGAAGAGGCCGGCCGGACTCCTCGCGACCATCCAGAACGACGCCGCACCGATCGCCAGCGTCTGCCGGAGCTGCATCGCGAAGCCGAACGACCGGGGCGCCTGCGGCACGGTCATCGCGACCGGCGCGCGCACGACGGTGTCCGGCGTCGGCGCGGTGCCGGAGAACCAGCCTGCCCTGAGCCTGCCGATGGGTCGCAGCACCCGGCTCAGCGGATCGTTCGCGGCGCGATGCGCGAAGCGAAAGCGCGGGAGGAGGAAGCCGAGCGTCGCGAGCGAGATCCCGAGCCACAGCAGCCGGTTCCACAGCATGTTCCCTTGGAGGGTGAACATGCGGACGTTCTTCTCGACCAGCGTCCAGTTCGACATCATCTCGTTCATGATCGCGAAGACGCCGATCGGGTCGACCAGCACGGCGACGTCCGGCCGCGCCATGCGCGAGAGGACGAGAAAGACCGTCACCGGGTAGGAGAGGAAGAAGAGGGCGAAGCTGCCGACGTAGCTCGCCATCGGGCGGCCGCTCGCCAGCGCCGCCCCGAACTGGGCCGTCGTGGCGATCAGCGCGTTCGGCAGCGCGATCAGGGCGTATGCGGAGAGGTACGCGGCGGGCCGGAACGGGCCGACCCAGGCCGGGTTCGCGCCGGGGCCGTACACGGCCGAAAGGCTCCCGATCTGGACGCCGAGCAGGATCAGTGCGTGGAGGACCAGTGCGGCGAGGAATCGCCCGCCCAGATACTCGAGCTTGCCGACCGGGGCGGTGTACACGAGAGGATGCATCCCCGTGTGCACGTCCCGCGCAGCCGCCTCGCCCGCAACGGGCGGCGCCAGCAGGAGCCAGATCTGACAGCTGAACACGCTCACCGACGCGATGATGAACGGCGAGTTGAGGATGAAGTCCTGCGGGAGCGTCACGGGGACGATGGCCACTCGCGTACTCACGAGCGCGAACACGAACAGCACCGCCAGGGACAGCCAGGGCCACGGGCGGCGGAGCTGGTAGGCGAGCTCGAACCGGAAGATGCCCAGGAGCTTCACGGCGCCACCTCCAGCTCCGGCCGCGCGCGGCGCCGGCCGATGTGTCCCGCCATCGTGCTGAAGTAGACGTCCTCGAGGTTCGGGTCCACCGGCTCGAAGCCGGGGCCGGGCGCCGCTTCGCTGAAGACGCGCACGAGGGTGCGCCCCGCGAGGAGCTTGGTCGAGATCACCGCGTGCTCCCGCTCCAGCTCGGGGAGCGCGCCTTTGTCGATCACGCGGCGCCAGATCCGCCCCCTCATCTCCTCGATCGCGCGGAGCGGCTCGGCCTCAAGCAGGATCTCGCCCCGGTCGATGATCGCCATCCGCGTGCACAGTTCGCTGACATCCTCGACGATGTGCGTGGAGAGGAGGACGACGCTGTTCTCGCCCAGCTCGCTGAGCAGGTTCAGGAAGCGCACACGCTCGGCCGGATCGAGGCCGGCGGTGGGCTCGTCCACGATCATCAGCCTCGGGTTGCCCAGGAGCGCCACGGCGACCCCAAAGCGCTGCCGCATGCCGCCCGAGTAGCCGCCCAGCTTCTGCCTGCGCACCTCCCACAGGTTAGTCTGCCGAAGGAGCGCCTCCACCACCTCCCTGCGCGCCCGGCGCCCGCCGATCCCCTCGAGCAGCGCGAAGTGGTCGAGCAGGCTCTCCGCGCTCACCTTGGGGTAGACGCCGAACTCCTGCGGCAGGTAGCCGAGCGTCCTGCGGACCTCGTCCTTCCGGCGCACCACGTCGATGGCCTGCCCTGAGCCTGCCGAAGGGTCGCCGAGCCGAACGCTGCCCCGATCCGGCTCCTGCAGCGTGGCCAGGATGCGCATCAGCGTGGATTTGCCGGCGCCGTTTGGGCCGAGGAGGCCGTACATCCCCACCGGAATCGTGAGGGTCACGTCCTTCAGCGCCTGCACGCCGTTGGCGTAGGTCTTGGACACGCCGCGAATGCTCAGCTCCATGGATCCCTGTCTTTGTGGGAGGGTGTCGGGGACCGGGGGTGCGCCCGAGCGGTCCGGGCGGCGCGGGCCCGGCCGCGGGGTGTGATCCGGTAGCTCCTGCGGCGGCGGCCGCTCTCGGCGGCTTCCCACCGTGCCTCGACGTGGCCGAGCCGCTCGAGCCGGTGCAGGACGGGGTAGAGCATCCCGTCCGCCCACTCGGCACGGCCTCCGGAGAGCTCCCGCACCCGCCGGAGAATCGCGTAGCCATGGCCGTCCCCCTCGGCCAGGGCCGTCAGGACCGTCGGGGCCGCGGCTGCGGCGGTCAGCTCCCGGTCGATCCGCATGGCGCCCCCCGGCGATGCATAGCGGGTTTATACATAGTAGTTCTATGTATGAGGGGTACGACGGTCCCGGGCGCTGCGGCATGCCGGCCGCTCAGTGCGTCGGTCTCACCCGTAGCCGAACAGCGGCGGGAACACCAGGACGACGACGGCGGCCCAGGCGCCGTACACCGGGAGGTAGGCGGTCTGCCAGCGCTCCACGGGGGCGAACGAGCCGCGGCCCCGCAGAAAGCGGAGGTAGAGCCAGGCCGACCACGCCAGGTTGACGAGCAGCACGACATTCATGCCGAGCGCGGCCAGCCGGTTCGGGGTGGACCCCATCTCCGTGATGCGGGCGGCGATCGCGGTCAGCGCGACGCCGTCGGCGATCAGCGCGCTCACCACGAGCGCGACGAGCAGGAAGTCGAATGCCCCGCGCGGCGCGTACGGGTCGCGGGCGGAGACCGAGTAGAGCAGCAGCGCCAGGACGAGCACCAGCAGCAGGTCGAAGGCGATCAGGACCTCGCGCTCGATGTCGATGCCCCGCCCCGACCACGCCATGGTCGCCAGGAAGATGAGGAGCGTCGCCGCGAAGAGAGGGGTGAAGAGGCGCGTCAGCACCGGAGCCATGTTCTCGATGACGCTCTGCTTGGCCTCGACCAGCCAGGAGGCGACGATCACTCCGCCGAGCGCACCGCAGGGGAGCAGCCACGACTCGAAGACGGGCTCGATATCGATGCCGATGGACTGGAAGATGATCGCCGTGAATCCCGTGAGCACTCCGCCGCCGAGCGCGATCAGCACGTAGTAGATGAACCACTCGCCCGAGAAGCGGACGAAGTCCATGCGCGCGGCGCCGTCGCGCCAGTGCCCCCCCGCGTAGGCGACGCCCACGATCAGCCAGAGCGCGATCGGCAGGTGCAGCGCCAGGAGCGCCTCGGTGTCGCTGCCGGCGGTGTCGAGGAGTCCCTGGAATTCGCCCGCCGCGCGGAAGGGAAAAATGTTGACGACCACGGCGGCCAGGGCGAAGGCGAGCGCCAGCCACCCCCACGTGCCGGGGCCGAGCCGGCGCTTCCAGGCGAAGTAGCCGGTCAGGAGCGGGAGGACGAAGAAGCTGAGATTGCGGACGTAGAACTCGGCTCCGCTCCCCGTCAGCTCGAGGCCGAACAGCTCCGGCACCTTGATCGCCAGCGCCGCGGCCGCCGCCAGCGCGAACACCACGAGCATCTCGCGGCGCGCCTCGCCGCCGGCTGCGTCCGCGGAGTCCGGCGCGACGATCAGCTGCTTCCAGAGGCGCTCCGAGTGCTCGCGCGCGAACTCGTTCGCGATCGCGTCCTGCGCGCCCATTCTCTTGACCGCCACCAGGAACGCCTCGTCCGGCGAGAGACCGCCCTCCACCAGGGTGGAGATCTGGTCGCGCAGGTGGTCTTCCAGCTCCTCCACGTCGACGGGATGGATCGCGCGGCGGCGGCCCAGGTAGTTCCGCCACTGTTCGATATGCTCCTCGAGCGGGTTGGCCGTGTCGGACGTCGTCATCGCCTCAGCCTCGTGAGGGGGTCGGAGTGGGCGTCCACCCGCCCGGGAGCGACGCCGCGAGCCAGACGTTGCGCAGCGCGGCGTCCACCGCCTGCCACTGCTTCCGCTGCTCCGTCAGCTCCGCGAGCCCCTGCTCCGTGATGCGATAGTACTTGCGCCGGCGGCCGCTCTCCGAGGCGCCCCACCTGCCTTCGATGTGGCCCTGCCTCTCCAGCCGGTGCAGCACGGGGTAGAGCATCCCGTCCGTCCACTGCAGCCGGCCTTCGGACAGCTCGCCGACCCGCTTGAGGATCGCGTAGCCGTACGAGTCGGCCTCGGCCAGGAGGGCCAGGATGAGCGGAGTGGAGGAGGCGGCGACCAGGTCCTTGCCGATGTCCATGCTCGTGCGCTCGTCGCGAGGAGGATCGATACCCAACAGCACTATGCATTCCGGCTCAATGCATGTCAACCCCGTCCGCGCGTGAGCCGCGCCAGCCGCTTCGCCGTGGCGGTTCGGGGCCCTTCTCCCGGAGGCTCGGAGCGTCGCCAGGCGCGCCGGTCGATCGAGCGGGCGGTGCGGGGGTCAGAGGCAGGGAAGGAGGGCGCCCACCATCGCGAAGAAGAAGGCGGCGAGCGCCCCTCGCGGAGGCATCGGCAAAGCTCGTCGTCGAGGAGCACATGGCGTATCGGCTGCGCACCAAGGCGGGACGAGCCGGGTACGACAAGCAAAGGATGTCTGCCGGACCGATCTTCGGGCAGATCAGGGGCGCGCGGCTTCCGGCATCATCCGCTGGTGGCCTTCCTGGCCGAGACCGCCGACTGCCTGGGCGTGCGGTGGCGGCCCGGGAAGGCGAACACCGCAGCCGGGTCGATTCCCTGGATTCAGGGGCTCGTGGGACAGCTCCTTGCGGCCGGGGTCGAGCAGATCACGCTGCGGCTGGACAAGTTGGGATGAGAAGGCCGCCCACGCGGCGCAGTGCTCGCAGTCCGAGCTGCGCGTGTGATGACTCCAACGGCTCTTTCAACTCCAGCATCGGAGGCGACCATGCAGACGCAAGCTCCCGAGATCACCGTGGGCGTGGACCTGGGCGACCGCACGAGCGTTCTCTGCTGTCTGGATGCCGCGGGCGAGGTGACCGAGCGGCCGAGCCTCTCGACCACCGAGGCCGCCCTGGAGCGCTACTTCACGGCGCTGCCTCCCGCACGCGTCGTTATGGAGGCGGGGACTCACTCCCCGTGGGTAAGCCGACTCGTGAAGCGGCTCGGACATTCGGTCGTAGTCGCCAACCCGGCGGCGCTGCGGCGCAGGGGGCGCCGGAAGAGCGACCACATCGACGCGGAGGCACTCGCCCGCTGGGGACGGATCGATCCGCGGCTGCTCTCTCCCATCCGGCACCGTGGTGAGGCAGCGCAGGCGGATCTCACGCTGATTCGCTCGCGCGATGCCCTGGTCCGCACCCGGACGGCACTGATCAACCATGTGCGGGGCAGCGTCAAGTCCATCGGAGCACGGCTGCGGGGCTGCTCGACCAGGTGCTTTGCTCGGGATGCGCGCGAGGCGATTCCCGAGTCTCTCCAGCCCGCGCTCCTGCCTATCCTGGACCTGATCGAGCGCGTCAGTCAGCAGATCCGTGGCTTCGACCGCCAGATCGAGCAGTGGGTGGAGGAGCGCTATCCCGAGACGCAGCGCCTGCAGCAGGTGGTCGGCGTGGGGCCGCTGACCGCGCTAACCTACGTGCTGGTATTGCAGGACCCGGAACGTTTCACCCAGAGTCGCTCCGTAGGCGCCTACTTGGGGCTGGTCCCCCGGCTCCGGCAGTCGGGGGCGCGGAGTGACGAGCTGGCGATCTCAAAGACGGGCGACCGCCTGCTGCGACGCCTTCTGGTCGGGAGTGCGCACTACGTCCTGGGTCCCTTTGGCCCCGACACCGACCTGCGGCGCTGGGGCCTGGCGCGGGCGAGTGGCGGCGGCAAGGGCGCGAAGAAGCGCGCCGTGGTGGCCGTGGCACGCAAGCTGGCCGTCCTGCTACACAGGTTGTGGGTAAGTGACGAACGATACGAGCCACTCCGGCAGGCAGAGCGTGTGACTGCGGCGACTGCCGCCTGAAACCGCGTACCGGACTGGCGATTCCATAGCGGAGCTGCTCGTACACGCCTCGTCGGTCGCGACTGCGGAAGAATCCCGGACCGCTTCCAGGTCGACGACAAGTGGGCAGCGCGGCGGGCGAGGTCGGACCCCAGCATGCACCCGGCCACCAAGGCCGACGAAGAGTGCGTATGGAAGGGAGGCGAGCGGAGCAGCCTTCGCGATGCGGCGCTGCGCGCCAGAGCGCGCAGCGCCACCACGGTGGCCTTGACAGAAGGGGCCTTCTCATGGAAGGGATTTTTCTCTCGGGAGAGGGTCGAGGCCCTGGAGGCGCTCGGGGTCTCCTACGCGCTCAAGGTCCCCGACCACGCGTGGGTGCGGAGCCGGCTGTCGCCGTATCGCCGCTCGACGACGGACCCCGCGCTCTGGACGACCTCGGGTAGGCTCTACAGAGCGCGGCTGCTCACGACCCAGCAGCGGCGCGAGATCGCCGGCCCGGACGAGCTGGCGTTCGAGAGCTATGAAGTGGAGAACACAGCGCACGTGCTGACGAACGTGGCGGGGATCCCCGCCGTCACGGCGTGGCGTTTGTACAACGTCCCCGCTGAGCCGCAGGCGAAGAACCAGGGCGCGCTCGTGGAACAGCGGATCGAGGAGCTGGGGCAGCTCTCGGTCGGACAGACGGCGGTGGACGACCTGGGCGGCAATCATCTGCTGTGGGCCTTGGGGGCACTCGCCTACGAGATGCTGCACTGGGTCCGCACGACGGCGCTCTCCGGCTCCTGGCGCCGAGCGCAGCCGAAGCGGCTGCGGACCTGGCTCTTCCGATTGCCGGCGAAGCTGACCAGCCATGCTCGCAAGCAGTACGTGCAGCTCCAGCGCACCGAGCCACTGCGCCGAGAGCTGCTCCGGGCACTGTGCCGCATCGGTACCGGGCCGCCCCTGCCGGCCTGAAGGTCGCCGGCGAGAGGCCCACGGGGCGAACAGGACCGGAGCGAATCAGCCCGGTGGTGGTGCTCCTATGCTCGGAAACCCGAAATTGGCCGCCGAAGCGGCGAACACCGGGCGCTCGGGGCGGCGCCGGGCCGCTCCTCCGCCCCGAGCGCGGCTCCTGCGCAGCTCGAAGGCCCCAGAATCAGCCGGACTGTACCTCCCTTGCAGGATCCAGGTTCAAACCTCGCTCGGATTTCTGCTCACCATGGTCACGATTCAGCTCGTTCCTGCCATTGCCGATCGGGCGAGTTGGACATGGGCTTTCCCAGTCCTCTTGTTGGGTCCCGCACTCTGGTATCATCGCCATCCGCCGGTTCCGTAGCAGATCCTGAGGCTTAGGACTGCACCCGCACGGCGGGTCCCCCGCAGTTCCGCTCTCTCCCAAACACACCATCGAGTCCGCGCCACGCTGAGCCGGGTGTTCCGTCCCCCCGGGGGCCGGTAATCGGCTCCCGCCATCAATCGTCGGCGGCTTACCCGACGATTTCGCCGTTGGGGATCCTGCGTCGAGCCCTTGCGCAGGATCCCCCGCAGCTTTACTCTATTTCCCTCCTTGGGAATCGCCGTTTAGTTCCCATCCAGGGAAACCGATAGATTGGGCGGGTGTATGAGAGTGCTGGGTAAACCGCGACTCCGCACCTTTTATGAGCGACACGCCGACGCGAAGCAGGATGCACTGGCGTGGTTGGCGGAAGCGGAATCGGCTGAGTGGAGGACACCGCATGACATCAAGCAGCGATACCCGAAGGCCAGCATCATCGGCAACGGCAAGGTTGTCTTCAACCTGCGAGGGAATCGCTATCGGCTCGCCGTGACGGTCACGTACCAGAGCCAAACCATCGTCATCACCCACGTGGGTACTCACGCGGAGTACGATCGTTGGGACCTCAGCTGAGAACGGAGTGGTCTATGTTCAAAGTCATCAAGACAGAAGCAGAGTACGAGGCCGCTCTCTCCGCTGTAGAGGCTCTCATCGAGGCGGATCCAATTCCCGGTACGCGGGAAGCCGATCAGCTCGAACTTCTCACAGTTCTCATTGAGGATTTCGAGAGCAAGACGGCTCCGATGGACCTTCCTGACCCAATCGCGGCAATCCGTTTCCGCATGGATCAGGAGGATCTGCTGCAAAAGGATCTGGTTCCCTTCTTTGGCAGTGCGAGCAAGGTTTCGGAGGTGCTCTCAGGAAAGCGTCCCCTCACGCTTACCATGATCAGAGCACTTCACGAGGGACTCGGGATTCCCGCCCACGTCCTGCTCCATGAGCGTGAGGAGGAGCAGAGCAGAGCCATCGCCGAGAAGGCCGAAGCGTCTGACGTGGACTTCGGCCTCTTCCCTCTCGCCGAAATGGCTCGTCGCGGCTGGATCGCTGGCGGTGAGAGAGCAACCGAGCTTCGGAACCAAGCAGAACAGCTCGTCGGCCAGTTTCTTCGACCGATCGGCGGCCTCCAAGCTGTCCCTGTCCTGTTCCGCCGAACCCGGCATATCCGCGGTGCGCAGTCACAGGACCACTACGCGCTCGTGGCGTGGATCGCCCAGGTGCTGCGGAAGGCCAAAGAAAACCCACCTGCTGCGCCATACGTTCACGGGAGTGTGACAGACGAGTTCCTCCGCGAGGTAGCGCGGCTGAGTTGGTCAGAACAGGGACCCAGACTCGCGGTCGAGTTTCTCGATAAGCACGGCATCAAGGTTGTCGTTGAACCCCATCTACCGCGGACACACCTCGATGGAGCAGCGGTGCTGTTCAACCTTGAGCGGCCAGTGATCGGTCTCACTCTCCGACACGACCGACTCGACAACTTCTGGTTCTGCCTTCTGCATGAGCTGGCGCACGTTGCTCTTCATCTTGAGCCGGGCACCGAGGAAGGACCGACCCAATTCTTCGATGATCTCGATGCTGCCGCAAAGGACCCTCTCGAACAGGAGGCGGACACGCTGGCAGGGGAGGCTCTGATTCCGCAGGAGGAGTGGAGACGGAGCCCCGCGAGCATGCTGCGGAACGAGATGGCCGCGAAGCACCTTGCGAACAAGCTGCGCATCCATCCGGCAATCGTAGCAGGGCGGATCCGCCACGAGTACGACGACTACGGAGTTCTCTCCCATCTGGTCGGCCATGGGCACGTGCGCGCCCTGTTCCCCGAAGTGGAATGGACGAAATCGTGAGGGCCATTCGATGATCGATCAGCACACCTATGTGCCGGTACTTCGTTGGCGACGAGCCGAACGACACGCGCTTCGTGACCTCCATGACGATGTCTGGCCGCGGACGGTTCCACTCATCGAAGTGCCCCCGATGCTGTTTCAGCCGAGGGGGTACCGGGGGAAAGTGCACCCCCCGAAAGCGAAGGATGTAGTCGCCCGCGAGTTCGCTCGGGACTTCGTCACCTCGACCCGGAGGCGGAGGGCGCTGGTCGACATGAACGTGGTCAGCGAACACGCGAAACTCGACCAGGAGGACCTCTGGTCCTTGTTTGCGCCTGAGCTTGCGGCAGCGAGCATCGAAGCAGTCCCCGTTGTTCGGGTTCCGCGGAAGCCGTACTCCAATGCACTTGTAAAGGAGATCGCGGAAGCTCCGGGATGCGGTCTGTGCCTTCGCCTCAAGCCCATTGACCTGGCGTATGGTGGGCTTGAGCAGAGTATCGAAGAGGTTCTGCGGTTCACGGGCGTTAGCCCAGCCGAGGTGGACCTCGTGTTCGATTTCGAGTGCTTCTGCGATGGCGACGCCAGTTACGAGAGGATGTGCGAGGCAGTCCCCCACCTCTCGGATTGGCGGTCGTTCACGCTGATCAGCGGGGATTTTCCACGGGATCTCTCCGAATACTCTCCGGGAGATCACCACCGACGGAGACGGGACTGGGGAGCTTGGCTGGCAGCGGTACGGAATGGAGCGCTACCGCGGGTCCCGGCGTTTGGGGACTACACGATCCAGTACGGCGTCTATACACCGCCGGTAAGCAGCCCGAACTACAGCGCGAGTGTCAGGTACACGCTGGAGAACGACTGGCTCATCCTGCGCGGGGAATGGGTCGGCAAGCCCAACGGCCCCGGCACGGCTCAATGGAACGCTTGGGCGATGCTGCTCTGCGATAGCGACGACTTCTATGGCGCGGAGTACAGCGCGGGAGATGCGTACGTGCACGAGAGGAGCCGCACCCACGAGAAGTCAGGCAACCCGGAAAAGTGGCTCTACGCCGGGATCAATCACCACCTGACAGTGGTTGCGCGGCAGATCGCCAGTTTGAGCGGCTCTTGAGAGCTGTGCAGACGTACGTCCGAAGCGTGCCGTAGTCGCTCACGCTGGCAGTCAGCCGCGAGTATATCGCGGACTTCGTTTTCGAGCGAACTCCAGCCGCGCAGCCGAGTTCCTCCAGTAACGCGAGCGCCTCGTTTCGCCAGAGCAAGCTGACGAGCACCTGTGGGTCGGGTGCCGGATTCTGCTCAGGCATTCGCAGCGGGCTGAAGCGGATGCCCCCACGCGTTCCCCGCTCGACGAGTGATACGCCCCACCACGCGGGCACCAGCCGCATCGCGGCAACGACGTGTCTCCATCCGACCACGAGCGTCACCTTGTCGAGAACCGCCCCGTAGATCCGAATCTGGTCTGGGAGTCGCGCCAGCGTATCGCGATCGCTCTTGATCTCGTAGCCGAGCAGCAGCCCGTTTACGACCGCGATGTCAACGCGGCTTATTCCGTGGTGCAGGCCGAACTCTTCGAGCACGAGCGCCTCTGAGCGCTCGTGGCTGCGGAGGACTCGCCTTTTCAGCGCGCCTCGAATATCAGGATCGTTCAGCTCGGGCGTGGACACAGGCACGACGAGGTGGTTGCCGGAAAAAGGGCCCGTGGAGGCGCGACTCGCTGCCAGAGAGAATAGACCCGGCGTATCGGTCTTGCAACCGACCGCAGTAGCGCCTGCTCAGCTCTCCGTGGGATCGGTGTAGCGGGTCTGCCAGCCGCACTTTGGGGAGCCGCTGGTATCCCAGCTTGTGAAGCTCGTGCACCATCAGCAGCACGCGCTGGCAGCGACGGATCGTAGGGTCCGGGTGGCGCTTTCCCGAGGGTGACGACTTCTCAGCCTCCTTCGCCTCTTCCTCGGCGGCCAGGATCCTCCGCACCCACTCGGAGATCCGCTCGGGGGTGGAGCCGGCGGCGATGAGATGGCTCCGACGGTAAACGGCCCCGGTCTGCGGGTGCGTGATGCTGATCTCGCGGAAGGGGGTCCCGACGTCGGTTTCCCGGGTGGCCTCGTGCACCCGCCACCCCGTGACAGGGTCGACATACTCGGCTTCGGCCATTCTACGACTTCCTACCGCGCTTCCGCTGCTGATCCCGCTCCTCGCGGAGCCGCTCCAGCAGCACGCTCGCGGGCTCGTCGCTCGGGTCCTGCGACACTAATTCGCCGCGGAAGGCAAGGGAGAGAACAGCTTGGTCGAGGCTGTCCGACCGTCTTCGGAGCTCCGTTAGCCGCTCCTCCTGACGGGACAATAGGGCTAAGGCTGAGCTCACGAGGCTGGCGACCCGCGCTTGTTCGCAGGTGGGAGCTACCGGTATTGGAGCCGCCTGTACATCCTGCTGGTTGATGCTGGCCTGGTTCACGGCCCACTTCGCCTTCTCTGTGAGCAGCGTTCGGCCGATCGGGGACTCAAGCCACCGAGTCACGAAGCGCGGATTGACACCAGCTGCGAGGTGAAGCCGCATAATATTGGACTCGAACACCGCAGGCAGATTTCGCTCTTCAACGACCATGCACTTACCGAGATGGGACGGGCTGTTGACACGGTTGATCAGCACATCATCAGCGATCAAGCGATAGTTGCTCAGAAGCGATTCTTCTGCCTCGACGCGCTTGAGCTCCCGCGCGGATCTACTCCAGCTGCTCTGATAGTCCTCGATCCGTATGATGGGCGTGCCGGCACCGTACGCTGTTTTCGGCAGGTAGAGCCCATTCTGCGGACCGGACGCCGTTATCAGCTCCAGGGTTGTCCACTCCCACCCCTCCGGCAACTCCGGCAGCTCACTCGAGTCCACCGGCTCCGGCTCCTTATACTTCTGCTTCCACCGGCCGTCCTTCGGCTCCTTCCCTTTCGCCCGCATCTTTTCTACTTCCGCCGCCTCCCACTGCCGCCGCCGCTCCGCGCGGATGCGCTCCAGCAGCACTGAGGCGGGCTCCACGTCGGGGTGGCTCTCGCGCCAGTCGGCGGTCAGATTCCCACGGAAGGCGCTCGCCAGCACCGACTGGCGGAGCTGCTCCAGCAGCACCGGCACGCCCTCCAGCGCCTCCCGGGCGCGGCGGGTACGACTCTGCAGCTCCTCGATGCGGGCAACGATGCGGCGCTGCTCGGGAAGGGGCGGGAGCTTGACCTCAAGCTCTGCGAGCTTCTGGTAGGAAATCCGAGGGAGATTGATACCGCTGGCGTTCTGTGTTGCGTACTCAGCGACAGCAGGCTGGGACAGCCAATGGAGGAGGAAGCGGTTATTGACTGCCGATCCCTGCGGAAACACGAGAATGTCGGTCGAACAGATCCCGTCGAAGTCGGGGATAGCGACCTTATTAAGCCTCGGTTATTCACCAGCGCGCGGCTGGGGATCGGACAGGCAGAAAAAACCCATAGCGCATCTCCTGCCGGCGCCGTAGGATGGAAGTGCGACCCACCATCTCTGCGGACCCCGACGGAAAACACGCTATGGGTGAGTTCCAATGTAGTCTGTTTCAGCCGGATTTCAATCGTAGCATCCAGGTGGAGGCGCGCAGCGAGCGGCTGAGCGCCGACGCGGGAGCCCTGCTGCTTCGGGAGTTGATGGATCGGCTCGGCTATCCGGCGCTGTTCCGGAAGCATCTGCGCGATCCGCGCGACGGGGCGCGGGTGAGGCACGAGCACGGGGAACTGCTGCGCACGGCGCTCCTGCTGCTCGCCCAGGGGTGGAGCGCCCATTCGGACGTGCATCTGCTGCGCGAGGATCCGGCGCTGCGCCTGGCGGTCTCCTCGAGGCGCGGCCAGCGGCCGCTTCGAGCGGCGGTGGGCCGGGAGGCGGACGGACTCTGCTCGCAGCCCACGCTCTCGCGCCTCCTGGCCGCGCTGAGCCGGGAGGAGAACCGGGCCGGCCTGGGCGCGATGCTCCGGGAGAGTGCCGAGCGTCGGATGAACCTGGGCCGGCGCCTGCCGGAGATCACGCTCGATCTGGACTCGCTCCCCCTGGAGGTCTTCGGGCAGCAGCCGGGAAGCGCCTGGAACGGGCACTACCGCGAGCGCTGCTACCATCCGCTCCTGGTGCGCTCGGAGCAGGGCGACTTCCTGGGTGCGAAGCTGCGCGCGGGCAACGTGCATACGGCGGAGGGCGGGTGTGAGTTCGTGCTGCCGATCCTTCGTCAGATCTCGCGCGGGGCCGAGCGGGTGTGGCTGCGGATCGACGCCGGCTACCCGAGCCCGGAGCTGCTGGATCCGTTGGAGGCGGAGGGCTTTCTGTATGTGGCGCGACTGAAGAGCAATGCGGCGCTGGAGCGCCTGGCACGGGAGCCGCTGGAACGCTACGCCAGCGCAGACGGAGAGCAGACGTTCGAGCTCCTCTACCGCGCGGACTCCTGGAGCAGGGCGCGCCGGGGGGTGCTGGTCATCCCGAACCACCGCCCAGTGCAGGAAGGGCTCTTCCCGGACCACTTCTTCCTGCTGAGCAATGCACCTGCCGAGGCGGTGGACGGCCCCGCGCTGCTGGCGCACTACCGGCGGCGCGGGGAGGCGGAGAAGGACTTCGGCGACTGGAACCAGGCGCTGGCCCTGTCGCTTTCTTCCACGCCGCGGACGAAGACGCACTACCGCGGCCGGGTGCTGCAGGAGGCGTTCACCGAGCCAGACAGCTTCGCGGCGAACGAAGCACGGCTGCTGCTGAGCCTTCTGGCGGCCAACCTGATGCATGCGGGTGCGGCGCTCCTGGAGCGGGAGAGCACGAGGCGCATGAACCGCGAGCGCTTCCGGCAGCTCGTCCTGAAGAGCGCCGCCCGCGTCGTGCTCAGCGGGCGCCGGATCACGGTTGTGGTCGAGGCGTCCCGAGCCCGACTCTGGAGCCGCTTCGTGAGCGAGCTCAACCGGCTCTACCCGGCGCGGGGCTCGCCGGAGCCCCCGGCCCTGCCCACTCCAGCGTAGCACCCTCGGGCGGGGAATCGGGAAGGCGAAGCCTCCTCCAGATTGACTCTGGGGGGGAAGGGGCCTGTCCCCGAAATCCGCCCTTCGGCCGGCGATCACGCGGGAAAAAGCGGAATCGCCATTCTCGTTCAGCTACGTGAATAACCGAGGTTAAGGTACGGGCGAAGGCGGCCGTACAGAACGTCGCCTGCCTGGAATACGGACTTGGTGCTGGCAACCTCCGAGGCCGTGCCACACCCAACGAGGCGTCGTTCTCCGGCTCCGATGTGCTCCAAGCTGATGTATGCGGCATCCGAGGATTCCTGCGGCTCGATCTTGCCGGTCGAAGGACTAACTATCAGGCCCAGAGCCACCTGCATCCATCCTTCCGGCAAGCTGCCATTCCCATGACTCACGCGACCGCCGCCTCCGCCACCAGCAGCGCCGTCAACTCCTCCATCTCGGCAAGCGCCTCCTGTAGCCGCGATATGATCTCCGCTGCGATCGCCTCCGGTTCCGCCAGGTCCTCGTGTCGGCCCGCGCTCTCGTCGCGCAGCCAGGAGAGGTCGAGGTTGTCGCCACGCTTGTGGATCTGCTCGCGGGTGAAGCGACGGAACCGCCCCTCCTCGCCCCGGTCCTCGCGCGGGGCGCGGCCGTATGGGCCCTCCCCGAAGGCGGCCTCGAACTCGGCGAAGTGCTGCCGTCCGAGCGGGGTGCGCTTGCCGAACGAGGGTATGTTGGTGCGAAGGTCGTAGACCCACACCTCTTTCGTGTTGCCGGTGTCCTTCTCCCCGCGCGTGAAGAAGAGGACGTTGGTCTTCACCCCCTGCGCGTAGAAGATCCCCGTGGGGAGCCGCAGGATGGTGTGGAGGTTCACCTTCTCCATCAGGTCCGCACGGATGCGCGTCCCCACGCCCTCCTCGAAGAGCACGTTGTCCGGGAGCACCACCGCCGCGCGGCCGCCCGGCTTCAGCGCGCGGTAGATGTGCTGCAGGAAGGCGAGCTGCTTATTGCTGGTGGGGAAGGTGAAATCGTCTCTCGTGGGGCCGCCGCCACCCTTCTTGGTCCCGAAGGGCGGGTTGGTCAGGATCACGTTCGCGGGCGGCAGCGCCTTCCCCTGCTCGGAGAGGGTGTCGCCGAGCAGGAGGTGCCCCTCGATGTCGTGCAGCAGGGCGTTCATGAGCAGGAGGCGCTGCGCGTCGGGTACCAGCTCCATCGCCTGGAACGCCTCCTCGCGCTGGAACCGCTGCTCCCTCTCGGAGAGCTTGAAGAGATCGTCCGTGCGCTCCTTGATCCAGCGGTCGGCCACGATGAGGAACCCGCCGGTCCCGGCCGCGGGATCCTGGATCACCTCACCGGGCTGCGGCTTCACGCAGGCGACCATCGTCTCGATGAGCGGGCGCGGCGTGAAGTACTGTCCCGCGCCGCTCTTCTGCTCGGTGGCGTTCCTCTCCAGCAGCCCCTCGTAGAGGTCGCCCAGTCCCTCCTGGCGCGCGCTGTACCAGTCCAGCTCGTCGATGCTGTCCACCAGCTTGGCCAGGTTTCGCGGCTGGCGCAGCGCGGTGGAGGCGTTGGCGTAGATGGCCTTCACCCGCTCCGTGCCGTGAGCGCCCAGGTGGACCAGCAGCTCGCGGTAGAACTGGAGCTGGTCGACCCCCTTGCGACCTTCTAGGTCGCTCCAGCGGAAGCCCTCGGGGAGCTGCTCCTCCCGCTCCGTCTCCCTCGCCATCTTGAGGAAGAGGAGGTACGTGAGCTCGGTGACGTACTGATGGTAGGTGATGCCGTCGTCGCGCAGGACGTGGCAGAGGCTCCAGAGCTTCTGGACGATGTCTCGGGTGTCGGTCATCCGGGGCGGTACGCGAAGCGAGGAAGAGACGCATCCCCGGTTAGGGGACGCGCTGCGTACACGGGGTCTCAGTCGAGCTGTTTCAGGATGGCGGCGACCTGGGTCTTGAGGCGCGGAAGCTCCCGCTCCACGACGCCCCAGGTGAGCTCGAGGTCCACGCCGAAGTAGCCGTGGATCAGCACGTCGCGCATCCCCGCGGCCTGCCGCCACGCCACCTCCGGGTGCGCGGCGCGGAGGGGAGCGGGGATGTGCTTCGCCGCCTCGCCGATGATCTCCAGGCGGCGCACGACGGCGTCCTGCACCATCGGGTCGCTGCGGAAGGACTCCGCATCCGCGGCGTAGCGCTTGATCCGCTCGATGGAGTCGAGGATGTCCTGGAGGTACAGCCGCGGGTCCCGGCTCACAGGATCGGCACCTGCTCGCGGAGCACCTGTTCCCGGAGAACCGGGTGGAGCGACTGGTAGGTCACGACGTCGGCGTCGCGGCCCAGGAGGCGGGTGAGCTCGTCGCGGAGATCCACGAGGTCGAAGAGCGTGCGTCCCCCCTCGAACTCGACCAGCACGTCGAGATCGCTACCCTCGCGCCTCTCTCCGCGCGCCGTCGAGCCGAAGATCCCGGCGCGCACCACGCCGTGGCGCCGCAGGGCGGGGACGACTCGTTTGCCGAGCTCGCTCAGATCGTAGGTCATGCGCGGAATCTAATCGGGACCCCCGTCGGCGGGCCATGCTCAACCGGCATCGCGCCAGACCTCGTCGTGGAGCTCGCCCAGGACCTGTTCGAGCCGGTCGTCGAAGATCCGGTCGAGGCGCCTGAAGCCTCCGGCGGCCGTACGGAACTGTCCCGCGTCCAGCGCGTCGCGGTCCACCAGCGTCTCGCGGATCATCTGTTGACCGATGCGCTCCAGCCACTGCCGCTGCGGCTGCGTCCAGGCGCGGGAAGAGAGGATCCGCTTCACGGCCCGCCACACCCGCTCCTCGTAGGGCACCAGCGGCTCTCCGAGGGCGGCCTGCCGGATGTGGCCCACGATGGTGGCGGCGATGTCCTGATTGGTCGCGTCCCGCCAGGCGGTGCGCAGGGTCTGCTCCGTGTAGCCGCCCTCGTCGAGCGCCAGGGCGAGCTCCCGGAGCTGCTTCCGGGTCAGCTCGCGCGGGCGGGTGAGGACGACCTGCAGGGCAGGGATCTCGTTGAGGTGCGACTCCAGGTACTCGCGGAAGCCCTCCAGGTAGTCCGCCGGCCGCTGGCCGTTCCCGTAGCCGTGCTCTACGCGGCGGACCTCGTCCTTGTGCTCCGAGATCAGCAGCCGCTGTGGGCCCCCGCTCCTCAGCTCGTCCAGGAGCGGGGCGAGGCCCGGCCGCGCCGCGAAGTACTCCGAGGTTTCGCTCGCGTCAAGCTCCGCCAGGTGGTCGGCGAGGCGCGCGACGTCCATCCCGGTCAGTCGCTCGACATCCTCGCCTCGTGTGCGCTGCAGGCGCGACTTCGACCGCCTCAGCTTGGCCACCAGCTGTTCCTGGACCTCGCGCCGGGCCTCCGCATCCCGCAGCTCCAGCAGCTCGGCGACCAATCGGGAGAAGGTGATGCCGGGGTTCACCACCACCGGCTTCATCTCCGTGTAGGGCTGCAGGTCCTCATAGAGGTCCACCGCGTCGAAGATGCGGAAGACGCCCTTGTCCTGGCTGGGGCCGTACAGTTCGGGACGCAGGCGGGTGGCGCGACCCAGCATCTGCTCGTAGAGGATGCGGCTCTTCACCCGTCGCAGGAAGACGAGGTTGACGATCTCCGGGACGTCGATTCCCGTCGTGAGCAGGTCCACCGTCACGGCCACGGAGGGGAGCCGCTCGTTCCTGTAGCGGCGGATCAGCTCGCCCGGTCGGTCCGCTGCACCGGTGATCTTCTTCACCGCGTCGTCGTTCAGCTCGCCGTAGCGCTCCTCGAAGGCTTCCTTGAGCAGCCGCACGACCAGGTCCGCGTGGGCGTCGTTGACGCAGAAGACGAGCGTCTTGCCGGCAGCCTCGGGGTCGATGTGCCTCGCCAGCTCCGCGCACACGACGCGGTTGAAGTCCTCCGTCACCACGCGGCGGTTGAACTCCTCCACCTCCACGTGGATCTCGTCGGGTGCCTCGAAGACGTCGATCTGCGCCCTCTGGACGTCGAGCGCCATCACCTGTGAGCCCGCCTTCCAGGTGATCCCGTCCTCCGCGAGGGCGGTGACGATCCGCGAGGGGGGCTCGTGATCGACGAGCCAGCCGTCGATCACCGCCTGACGGTACGAGTACTCGAAGATCGGACGGCCGAAGATGTCCGTGGTGTGCTGTGCCGGCGTCGCGGTGAGCCCGATCTTCACGGCGTCGAAGTACTCGATCAGCCGGCGGTACTTGGAGACGTAGTCCGCCTCGCTGCGGAAGGTGAGCTCAGCGTCGCTCATCTCCCTGTCCAGCGCGTATCCACGGTGGCACTCGTCGACCAGGATGAGGTCGTACGCGTCCACCGGCGGGGCCTCGCCGCCATTCGCGTACAGCACCCGCTTCACCATCCCCTGCACGGTGGCGATGTCGAGCACCGTGTCCTCGTCGGCGGCGGAATCCACCGGAGCTACCTCGTACGCGTCGTCGAAGGTGTAGGTGCCCTCCATCCGGATCGATGAGAAGCTGCCGAGCGCCTGCTCACCGAGCGCGGTCCGGTCCACCAGGAAGAGGACCCGGCGGAAGAGGCCGGCCTTGAGCAGCCGGTAGAGCAGCCCCACGGCAGTGCGCGTCTTCCCCGTGCCGGTCGCCATCGCGACCAGCGCGGCACGGCGCCCCTCCAGCAGAGCGCTCTCTACCGCTGCCACGGCTTCGCGCTGGTAGTCGCGTAGCGGGAGCTCGCCGCGGGGCATCTCCTGAAGAGCCTGCTCCGCCGCTGCCTGGTCCTGGTCCAGCAGCTCCTTCAGGCCGTCCGGGCTGTGCCATCCCTGGAGGGCCCGCGGGTAGTTCGTGGGGCGGCGGGCATCCAGGAACCAAATGCCGCTTCGCTCCGCCACCTGCTGCAGGTAGGGACGGCCGTTGGTGGAGAAGAGGAACGGCATCCGGTAGTCTCCCCAGAGGCCGCCCGGAAGTGTTTCCTCCCCGGCCACCACATAGCCGCGGCTGTATCGGCGCGCCTGCTCCAGCGCGCCCGCCACGTTGATGGCGGCGCGCTTGGCCTCGACGACGGCCACAGGGGTGAGCCCGACGAAGAGGACGTAGTCGGCAGGGCCGGTATCGGTGGGCCACTCCGCGATCGCGAGGTTCCGCCCCACCTCCGGGCGCGTGCCGTTCGCGTACCGGAGCAGCTGCGTATCCGCCTCCCACCCGGCCTCCCGCAATTGCCGGTCGATCAACTCGCGGGTGCTGTGCTCGTCCAGCTCCATGAGCTCGGCAGCGGCACGGGCACGCTGACGAAGGGAGGCCATTCCCGCGTCCTCGGCTTCGGGGCGGCGCTCGCGGATGCTCGAGAGTTCCGCCTGGAGGCGAGCCCGCTCGGCGGCGAGGAGGTCCTCCATCTCCCCGGTGAGCTCGAGTGCCGCCTCACGGTCCTCCGCGGCGAGTCGGGCCCGCCGCTCGGCCTCGCGGCGCAGCTCCTCCTCGAGCGCCGCCTGCAGGTCCGCCTCCTCGAGCCGCTGGCGCTGCTGATCGCGCTCGGCGCGGAGCGCCTCCAGCTGGACCCGTAGTTCGGCGGCAGGATCGACGGGTGGCTGCGGCCGAACGAACGCACCCGGCGCGAACGCGGGATCCGCGAAGGTCCTGTGATACCAGATCCCGAGCTCGCGCGCCACCTTGAGCTGGTGGATCACCTCCCCCGTCGTACCTCCGAAGCCATGCACCGCTTCGTTTCCGGTCTGCCGAAGCACATGGAAGAGGTCCGCCACCTCGCGCGGCAGGATGCCCTGGCCGGACATCTCTCGGACGAGAGACAGCTGCGATCCGTCGTCGGGTGGGATGCTTCCAGCGCGTACGGCCACGTGCTGCAGGAGCGCCTCTCCGAACTGCCGCAGCTTGACGAGGGCGGCGTTCGGATCGGACGCGGAGTAAAGCTCCGCCAGGCCGGCCAGGCGGACCAGGAGAGTATCGTGCCGCGCCAGGAAGGAGAAGTTGGCGGAAGCGGCCTCCATCCGTGGGACTCCGTCAGCGAAGCCAGAGAGGTGGGGCGAGGCGTTCATCTGCCCAGGGGTCGGCAATCTGGGAACGAGGCAGTTTTGGCGCAATGTAGGAAGACCAAGCTACGCGTCGGGCTCACCGACACCGCTTCGAGGCACGCGGCTCGGAACCTCGCGGACGTCAGCAGCCACGGATTGCGGTATTTCGCTACCGATCCTGCGACGGACCGGCGATCGGGGAAGTCGAGGGATACGGACGCCGGAGCGCACCGAGCCGGCGCATGGCGAGGATCCCGGCGGCCGGTCCCAGGGCCAGCACGCCGAAGGCGAGCGGCCACCCCGCGGCCTCCCGCAGGGCCGGCACCCCCTGGATGGTCACGGTGGTGAGCAGGAAGCCGAGGGAGGTCTGGAGGGTGAGCGCGGTGCCCACCGCGTGCGAGGGAGCGACCTCGGTGATCACCGCGCTGAACTGCGCCGAGTCCGCGACGACGGCGAATCCCCAGATCAGGGCGACCGTGAGCACCAGCGCGAAGGGCGCCTGGAGCATCCAGCCGATGGCCAGGGCACAGGCGCCGCTCGCCGCCATCGCCCAGATGGCGACGCGCTCGCGCCCGAGCCGATCGGCCCACGCTCCCGCCACCACGCAGCCCAGCGCGCCCGTCCCGATCACCGCGAATCCCACCATCCCGGACCAGCGAAGCGCGAGCGCCTCGGCGTAGCCGCGCAGCGAGAAGAGATCGAAGAAGAAGACCGTCGCGAAGGTCCACATCGCGTACAGCTCCCACATGTGTCCGAGGTAGCCGGCGGTCGCCAGCCGGGTGGGGCGGTGGCGGACGACGGTGCCGATCAGGCGCCAGGAGAATGGCCGCCGCGCGAAGGGGAAGGGTCCCTCGCGGTAGCCGAGCCCCACCAGCAGCGCCGCCACCACCGCCCCCCCGGAGGCGGCCAGCACCACCGCGCTCAGCTCCGCCCCCTCCAGCGCCCGGGTCAGGTACGGGGTCGCCTTCCCCAGCGTCAGCGCCCCGACGACCGTGCCGATCGCCAGGCCGCGGGCCGAGCGGAACCAGGTGGCGACCATCTTCATCGCCGGCGGATACACGCCGGCGAGGAAGAAGCCGGTCAGGAAGCGGAGCCCCAGCGCCGCCGCGTATCCCGGCGCGACCACCAGCAGCGCGTTCGCTCCCGCGCCGAGCAGCGCCGAGACCGCGAAGTAGGGGCGCGACGGCAGCACGTCGGCGAGGTTCAGCAGCGCCGCCACGGCCGTGCCGGCGACGAAGCCGAGCTGAACCACGCCCGTCAGCCAGCCGGTCTGCTGGGCGTTCAGTCCCCAGAGCGCCTGGAGCTCCGGCGCCACCGCCGAGGCGGTGAACCACAGGGACATACCGAAGAACTCCGCGGCGGAGAGCAGCGCCAGGATCCGCCAGCCGCCGCGGGGGAGGGAAGGGTGGGCCGTGTCCATTGCGGTGGAGAGGCGCATCGCGGGAGGGGAGGCCGCGCTTCGGCGGATGGAGGCGATCCCGACAGCATAACGCGCCCCGGCCCGCGCGTGAAGGGAAGCCCGGAACCGCGCCCTCCCGGCGGCGGGCGGTACGCGGCGCGGGACGGGGAGAGCGGCATCCGGCCGCGCGGGGTATTGACAGGGCTCCGCGTCGTTCCGCATCCTGCTCCCCGCGGGGGCTCCGGGCCTCCTCCTCCCGCGCCGGGCCCGCCCGGCCGGATCCCCTCTCCGACGGAGACCGCAGATGAGACCTCCGATCCCCCGCTCTCTCGCGTCCGCGCTCCTCCTCGCGACGTCGCTGGCCCTCGCGCCCGGGACGGCGTCGGCCACCTGGTCGATCGTCGCGGTGGACATGCGCACGGGGCAGGTGGCGATCTCCTCCGCCACCTGCGTCCCGCAGAGCCGCTTCGTCCCGCCGGTGCGGAAGGGGCTGATGGACATCCAGGCGATCGTGGTCCCCGGCGTGGGAGTGGCGGCCGCGCAGGCCTCCGCCGACAATACCCGCCAGAACCAGCGGCTCATCTTCGAGGAGCTGAAGAAGGGGACGCCGCCGGAGCAGATCGTCCGGATGCTCCATGCCGACACCCTGATCGAGCGCCGACAGTTCGGGATCGTGGACATGCAGGGCCGCGCCGCCGGCCACTCGGGCTCGGGGAACGGCGCCGTCTCGCTGAACATGTCCGACCGCGTCCCCGGCACCGACATCGTCTTCTCGGTGCAGGGGAACTCGCTGGCGAGCGACGACGTGGTCTACCAGGCAGCGCGCGCCTTCCGAGAGGGGGAAGGAGACATGCTGGAGCGCATGATGAGGGCGATGGAGGTGGCCGACCGCGAGGGCGGCGACCGGCGCTGCACCTGCGCCAGCGACCCGCAGCCGGCCGCGACCCGGGCCTGCACCCTCAAGACCGCCCACGTCGCCTACATCCTCCTTGCCGACCGCGGCGACCCGAGCGGCGCCTCGTACAACGATGGCGAGTACACGATGTACATCGACGTGACCGACCAGAACATCCGTCCCGACGAGGACGACAACCCGGTCCGGACGCTCCGGATGCGCTTCGACCGATGGCGCGCGGAGCAGGGGAGCGGGGGGTGACGGGGTCACCCCGTCATCCCCTCACCTCCTCCGATCCCAGTAGTCCGTCGCGCGGTCGTCGGAGCGCAGCATCTCCTCGTCCACCCAGGGATAGCCGCCGTAGGGGCGGGCCGTCGGCCACACTTCGTCGAGAGTGTCGGCCTCGTAGAGAGTGCCCGCCTTCATCACCAGGCGCACGTCCGCCGAGTTGCGGATGTCGTCCAGCGGGTTCGAGCCGAGCACCACCAGGTCTGCGATCTTCCCCGCCTCCAGCGTCCCGAGGTCGTCCAGCAGGCCGAGGTAGCGGGCGCCGTGCACGGTGGCGACTCGCAGCGCCTCCATCGGCTCCATCGCGGTCGCGGCCATCCAGATCTCCCAGTGCGAGCCGATCCCGTGGTGCTGGCCGTGCGAGCCGATCGCCCCCCAACCGCCCTCGGCGATCACGTCCGCCATCCCCTGCGCGATGATCGGAAAGGTGTAGTCCGTCACCGGGCGCAGCGTGCGGCGCCGCGTGTGCGGGACGAGATGTCTCCAGGGAAGCCACCGCTGCTGCTTCTCGTCCCTCCAAAGGTCCGACTCCTGCCAGAAGTACTCCTCGCTCCACGCCCCCGCGCCTCCCACCACCAGCGTCGGCGAGTAGACCGTCTCCGTGGCGCCGAAGAACTTCGCCACGTCGCCGTAGAGCGGAGCGTAGCTCATCGGGTGCTCGAAACCCGTCTGCCCGTCCATCGCCGTGCCCACGTTGAAGGGGAGGTCGCTCCCCTCGCCCGTGATCATCAGCCCGCGCTTGCGGGCGATGTCCGTCAGCCACTGCCGCTGCTCGCGGCGCGGCTGCCCGTACTGCTTGACGGCGATCGCGCCGTAGTCGGCCAGCCGCGCCACCTCGTGCTCGGCGTCGGCGTAGGTGGCGATCTCGTTGGAGCGCGGCCCGTCGCCGGGAGAGAGGTTCTCGCCCGTGCTGAAGACTCGCGGCCCCACCGTCACCCCCGCCTCGATCATCTCCGCCTCCGGGAAGACCGCCGGCGACCAGCCGATCGGGTCCATCGTCGTGGTCACGCCGTAGGCCAGGTAGGCCGCCGCCTCGAAGTTCTTTCGCGGGAGGATCCCCGAGTGCTCGCGGTGGTGGTGGGCGTGCGGATCCACGATGCCGGGCATGAGGGTGCTCCCCGGCACGTCGACCACCCGGTCGGCGCCGCTCGCGTCGCACTCGCCGATGCAGGCGAGGCGCCCATCCCGCACCACCACGGTGCCCGATTCGATCACTCCCCGGCCATCCATCGGGAGGATGCGCGCGCCGGTGAGCGCGATGGTTCCGGTGGGGATGGCGCGGGGGACGCGGAGACGGATGCGCGCCGTGTCGGTGCGGTCGCTCCCGGGCGAGTAGCGGTAGTAGCGCGCCCCGCTCCCGAACTCCAGCTCGCCCGGACCGCGCCAGCGCGGATAGAGCCCTCCCTCCAGCGAGACCCGCCGAACCGCCGGCCGGCCCTCCCGCTTCTCGAGGCGGGGCGGCTCGCCGGCGCCGGCCTCGGGCATCGGCGCCACGTAGACGTTGAACGACTCCGAGAAGGCGACCCATCGGCCGTCGGGGGAGGGGACGATCTCGTCGGCGAAGGGGAGCAGGGCGTGCACCCGCCGGTCGGCCCCGTCCGGCCGCACGGAGACGAGCGCCACGCCGCGCGGCTGCGAGTCGGGCGGAGCCTCCTCCGGGTAGAAGACGCGCCCGCCGGGGCCGAAGGAGGCGCGCACGATCTGCCGCCGCCCGCCCGCCTGCGCTCCCGCGTCGTGCCGGGTGCTGGCCCGCGCGATCGCCCGCATCGGCCCGCCGGCCGCGGGGAGAGCGGCCAGCTCGTACCACGGGTTGTTCGCCATGGTCCGGCCGCGCGCGGTGGCCCCGGAGCCGCGGGTGACCACCAGCGTCGCCCCGTCGGGAGACCAGACGGGGTTCACGTACTCCCCCGCCTCGGCGCTCAGGCGCACCGGCTCGCCGCCCGCCGCGGGGATCTTCCAGAGGTGACCCCGCTCCTCGTCGTCCCAGCTCGTGAAGGCGATCCACCGGCCGTCCGGCGACCAGGCGGGGGAGTACTCGAGGGGGTCGAAGGAGTCGGGGGTGAGCCGCCGGGGGGTGCCGTCCGGGAGGTCCATCACCCAGAGCCGGCCCACCGCCTGGAAGACGAGCCGCCGGCCGTCGGGCGAGGCGGTCGGCCAGCGGGCGAAGCGCACCTCGACGGGTCCGTCGGAGAGCCGCACCGTGCCCACCGCCTGCTCGGAGACGGTGCGCCGCACGGGGGCGGAGAAGGGGATCGTCTCCACCCGGCCGGTCTCCACGTCTAGGCGCCGCAGCCGGCCCCCCTGCGCGATCACGATCGAGCGGCCGTCGGAGGTCCACGAGTAGCCGGGGAGGACGCGAAGCGTCTTGATCCCCTCGGCCATGTCGAGCTCGATCGGGTCCATCGCCATCCGCTCCGCGCCCGTCTGCAGGTCGCGGAGGAAGAGAGCCGTGCGCGGACCGATCCGGTGCCCCTTGAAGGAGATCGTGCCGTCGGGGATGCGCCGCGCGAAGGCCAGCCAGCGGCCGTCCGGCGAGACCTCAGGGGCGATGGCGCTCCCGCTCGAGCCGCGGTACTGCGCCTGGTCCTCGCCCGAGGTGATCTCCGAGATGCGCCCCGTCGCCAGCTCCAGCCGCCGCAGCTGGTACCCTCCCTTCACCAGGTCGCGCAGCCCCGAGGGGGAGGGGAAGTGGTAGTAGAGGTACGCCCCGTCGCGCGAGAGGGAGGGCCAGGCGGCGCCCCGCTGCGAGGCGCCGAGCAACTCCCTCCCCTCGCCGCTCTCCAAGTCGTACAACCAGATCCCGCTTCCCCCGCGCGCGCCGCGCAGCGCCTGACGCCGCACCACCACGCTGCGTCCATCGGGTGCCCAGGCGGGCTCCACCACGCGTACCGCGGGATCGGTGAAGACCGCGCGCGGGTTCGAGCCGTCGGCGTCCATCACCCAGAGGTTGCTCTGCCCGGCGCGGTCGGAGACGAAGGCGATGCGGCTTCCGTCGGGGGAGAAGCGCGGGTGGTAGTTCACCGCGACCCCGCTCGCCTGCGTGAGAGGCTCGGCGTCGCCCCCCGCGGCCGGGACGCGGTAGACGTGCCCCAGCAGGTCGAAGACGACCCACCGCCCGTCGGTGGAGACGTCGGCCGACATCCAGGTGCCCTGGTCAGTGGTGAAGTCGATCGTCTTCGTGCGCCCACGGGCGAGGGTGGGGTCCCACGCATCCTCCGCCTGTCCGGCGAGGTGGCTCGGCGCGGCGAGCAGGAGGAGGAAGGGGAGAGCCCGGCGACGGGCGGCCGCGGTCCACTTCAGACGCATGCGAGAGCTCCGTGACGGGGATTGCGGGAGGCCTCCGCGCGCCGCCGCGAGGAAGGCGGGCCGGCGGGGATGGTTGCGGAGGTGCCAGACAGAGTAGGTGGAGCGGCAGCCGCGTGCAATGCCGGGTCCTCCGGCGTGGGAGCCGGGGCCGGCGGAACGCCAGTTGCGCCGCTCTGGCGCTTTGTGCCGCCGGATCGGTTCCCCCTTCAGGAGAACGCCATGCAAGCCGGAGATCGAGAGAGGGACGCGGAGGTGAACGTGGGGGTGCTCCTCGCGGCGACCCCGTCGGCGGCGCCGGAGCGGCTCTCCGCCTTCGCTCGGAGCGTGGCGGACGACATCCGCCCCGAGCTGGAGGAGGCCACCGGGCGCCGCTGGTGCTTCGACGTACCGGACCCGGTGCGGCTCGCGAGCGACGCCCCCCGGAGTCCGGCCGACTTCCTCGACGAGGCCAGCCTGCTGATGGTGCGGGGGCCGTACGACCTGGTGCTGGTGGTCACGGACGCGGGGGTCGTCTCCCGGAAGCAGCGCGTGGTCGCGGGGCTCGCCTCGGAGATCAGCCGCGTCGCGGTGCTCTCCACCCGGGAGCTGCTGACCACCGCGCGGGGGCGGCCGGCGCGGAGGCTGGAGGAGGCGCCGGTGAGAGCGAACGCCGCGGCGCTCGCGCTGCACCTGCTGGGGCACGTCCTGGGCCTCGACCACGGGAGCGACCCCGAGGACGCGATGGCGCCCTTCCGCTTCGACGAGGAGCGGCGGCGGACGCCGGCCTTCGACCCGGTGGTGCGCGAGCGCCTGCGGGAGCGGGCGGCCGGGATCCCGGAGCGCACCGCCGCCACCACGGGGACCCTCTCCTCCCTCGCCTTCCACCTCTCGAGTGCGCTGCGCAACCCGGGCAAGGTGCTGCGGCCGCTCTGGCGAAACCGCGCGGTGCTCCTGCCGCTCAACCTCCCCAGCCTCGCGACGGCCGCGGTGGCCCCCACCTTCATCCTCGTGTTCACCGCCGAGATCTGGGACGTGGGGCTCAACATGCCGCCCTACGTGGCCTGGACCTTCGCCGTCGGCAGCATCCTGGCGGCGACGATCTACCTCATCCAGGTACAGAACCTCTTCTTCCCGCAGAAGGAGAAGCGGGTGCTCACCGAGCACCTGGCGGCGCTGAACGTCACGATCCTGCTGACGATGCTGCTGGCGATGATGGGGCTCTTCCTGATGGTTGCGCTGCTGATGCTCTTCATCGAGACGTACATCTTTCCGGCGGGGCTGATCTCCTCCTGGCCGACGCTGCGGGACCCGGAGGTGACGTTGCGGGACAAGTTCCTGCTGGCCGCCTTCATCAGCACCAACGGCGTGCTGACCGGCGCGCTCGCCGGCGGACTGGAGAGCCGGGCGCTGATCCGACACCTGGCCCTCTTCGAGGACGAGCCGTGAACGACGGGCCCGGGGGCGAGAATCGTTCGCAAGGCGTTATCAACGGGGGATTTATGCATCTTACCGCCTGGCCTCCTGCTCCGCCACCGACTGCTCGCGCAACGAGAACCGCGAGCGTCACGCGGGCGAGATCCGCGTGGAGATGAGTGGGAATGGCGCCGTCTTCGGCACCTACAACCCGCACAAGCCGAAGACCCGCCCCTAAGCCGGTAGCCAGAAGTTGAGGGACCGAGCGCCGGCGCAGCAGCGCGTCTCCTCGGGTGAGAGGCTCAGGAGGTAGTTGACGAAGGCAGATGCCTGCTGATCTACATCCGGGTAGGTGCGGTTGGCGCACACGTCCTGTTTGCCTCTCTGCCAGAGCCGCTCTGTCGGATTCAGCTCGGGGCAGGCGGTGGGCAGCCATGCGAACTCGATTCGGAGCGCCTCGGCCAGCGCCTGCGTGACCTTGGCCGTGTGGCTACTGGCTTGATCCAGGACCAGGAAGATCCTCCAGCGCTGAGCGCGCACGCACCGCACGCAGGACGTGCCGGAAGTCCTCGGCCCGGTTCCGGTATCGTACGCAGAACAGGCGCTTGCCCGTGCGGGGATTCAACGCGCCGAAGACGCAGCGCCGGGCGTTGTTGCCCGTAATCGGCACCTCGCCTCTCGTGCCGCGCTTGGCCCAGCACGCCCGCAGCGGCGGCAGTTCTCGCAGGATCGTCTCGTCTTCGACGAGTACGACCGTGTCCGCAGGGAGCTGGCGAAGGCGCTCACGGAGCGCCTTCTTTTTCCCCTCTCGCTCGGGATCTCTCCGGGCGAGCACGAAGCGGGGCCGCTTCCATCGGTAGCCGAGTCCGTGCAGCGCTCGGCGCAGGGTGCTCGCGCTTACCCTCTTTCCCTCCCTCTCGCGCAGGTGGCGCTGGAGCAGCGGCACCGTCCAGGCGGTGGTTCGGCAGCCATGCACCGTCGGTGACTGCTCCAGCAAGCGAGCGACGGCCTCGTGGGCGGCCTGCCGCTGCGCGGGCGGGCGGCCCGAGGGCGGACGCTCCTGGAGCGACGGATCGGGCCATGAGAGCCTCCAAGCCGGGATGCTCCGCTCGCTGCATCTCTCGTGCTCACGTCCGAGTCGTTCTGCTCACCCGCTTAGCGGTCGCCGATGGGCGGCGGCCTGTTCTTCGAGCCACTGGATCAGCGTGGCGGTCGCTCTCCACCATTGCTGCACCGTGGCGGAGTCGACTACGGACGGCTTGCCCCAGGCGTGGGATACTCCAGCACGCCATGATGCACAATCCGGCCCCGGCCCTTGTACAGCTGCAGGATGTCCTGATACTCCTGGCCATGAGCATCGTGAAAGCGGGTCCCGAACGCCCCTCCTGTGGCCTTGAGGAGATCCTCCATCGATGGTTTGAACTTCCCGTGCTGCTCAAGATGCTCTATCGCCCCGGCCGCGGGCGTAGATGGCGTGAAGAGGATACGCTTGAGGGCGATCTCCGCGGCCATCGCTGTCTCCACCACCGCCCGGCTGAGCTCGCCGGTCAGAGCGGCCTCCTTCGCAGCTGCAAGAATTTGCCGGTAGGAGGGAAGCTCGGACGGCCGTTGGAGATAACTCTTGAGGGCCTCGCGGTCCGATGGTTCCAGCGCGCGGATCCACCATACCTCCTCGTGCGCACCCCGGTCGAAGATCATCTCGAATGTGATGGTTCTGGAGTGCACCTCCTGGCCCTCCGAGTCTAGCCACACGGGGTTCTGGAAGCTCCGATGGGAAAGGTCGTATGCGGTGCCGAGTCCGACCTGACCATTCTGGAAGCGGAGGAAGCCCAGGAGACGCTCGGCCACCGCCCTCGCCACGGCGATATACGAGGGCGCGCGCTGGTCAAAATACGCGCAACGGGCCCGGAACTCCTCCGCTTGGCTCGGGATGGTTCTTCCCCCGGGCGGAGATTCCTGCTCCTGGCGGGTCACGCGGACCTCGAGGATGGAGGCACGGGCTACCCGGCCGCCCTCCGCAGGTCGGCTGGCGTGGTTGGTGCTCGCACGTAGTCGGAGACGAACCTCTGCCTCCTCAAGGCAAAGCGAGAGCTCGTAGTCCTTCAGACGCTCCGTCGGCCACTCGGTCGACTCGTCCGCCGCCTGGAAAAAGACGAGCGGCGGTTGAGGCAATTCGATGTCGAATACGGCGGTGAGTGGGTACACGGCCACCGAGTCAGTTGGGCAGGTCCCTGATGCGCCGTGCAGAAAGCGACCTGGCAGCGGATGGACTCAAGGCCCGATGCGCCGGCACCTCCGGAGTGTAAGCCGGGTCGATCCTCGTAGCCTGCGTTCTCACGCCCCGGACCGTACAGAATCCAGAACCGCCTCGGGGTGCATCGCCGCAACACGGAGAAGCGCGCGAGCCGGGCCTTCAGGGCGCCGCCGCCCCTGCTCCCAATTCCGGAGCGTTCCCACGCTGATCCCCATCAGCGCCGCCATCTTGGGCTGGCTCAGCCCCAGCTGCGCTCGCACAGCCACGACATCCGGAGTGTCATCCCGAGAAAGGTCGAAATTCCGGGAGGGCTCCGTCTCACCACGGAGAATCTCACCGCCTTGGCGCACGCTCTCCAGCAGCTCGTTGAATAGGTCGTCCTTCATGGCCCACTTCCTCCAGTTCTAGGTCCAACCGTGTTGGTGCTTACGGGTACTCAGCACGGACCAGCTCTCGTAGCGCGCGCTCCTGCACAGCCGTGAGGTTGTCCTGCTCGTTCTTCAGGAAGAGGAAGAGCATCAGGAGGCGCTCGTGGGGACGGGCCCAGTAGTAGATCACCCGAACCCCTCCGCGCTTGCCCCTGCCCTCGGTACCCCAGCGGACTTTGTACAGGCCCCCGCCCAGGGAAGTACCCAGCTCCGGGTTCTGCCTCAGTGCAACTTGGAGCTCTCGATACTCATCGTCTGACATCCCCTTCTGCACCCGTCGAGTGAAGATGGGCGTCTCTACGATGACCATGGAATCTCCAACTCAGCGGCGGAAGTTCAGGGGGTGAATCTATACGCTATTCACGTATACGTCAATGGCGTACGAGAGTCAGCCAGCACTCCGCGCCGCCGACGCCGAAGCCGCGGCGGTGGGGCTGGAAGAGCGCGCGAGGCGCTCCTGCTGGCACTCGCGGTGGGCGAGGCCTTCCAGCGCGACCACGCCGGGAGTCGCCTCCATACCGTCTCGCGCGATCTGGACGACCGGGTGGGGATGCGGCGCTGGCGCACCTTCGGTCTCCCTCTCCGCCCGTCCGCGCGCGGCGCCGGAGCGATCCGAGGCGCCCCGCCTCGCCCGCTGGCTCGAGCGCATCGCCGCCGCCGGATGCCAGCCGCGGGCGCCGTGGCGATTCCGTCGGGATCCACGTATTGTTAAGGCCACCGGGCGAGGGTGCCCGGAGGCCTTTCCGCACTTCGCAGCGACCGTCCGATGGCGACCGTGAAAGCCGGGATCGACGAAGCCCTGCAGCCGGATTCCGGGCCGGAGATCGCGCCCGCTCCCGCCCCCGCTCCGGGGCGGCGCGAGCCGGACCGCAACCCCGGAACCCGGCTGGAGCTCGACCGGGTTCTGGAGCAGCGCGTCAATCGCAGCGCCGCCGAGCGCCGCGCCGCCACCCTCGGCACGCGGCGCACGGTGAAGAAGGAGTGGCAGGCCGCCTGGCTCCTCCGGGCGGTTACCCTCATGGACCTCACCACGCTCGCCGGCGACGACACGCCGGGATACGTGCGGCGGCTCTGCGCCAAGGCGCGCCGGCCCGTACGGTCCGACCTGCTCGAGGCCCTCGGCGCGGCGGAGCTGCCGATCCGCACCGCCGCGGTGTGCGTCTACCACGCCCTCGTCCCCACCGCCGTCGAAGCGCTCCGCGGGACGGGGATCCCGGTGGCCGCCGTATCCACCGGCTTTCCGGCGGGGCTGTCGCCCTTCCGGCAGCGCCTGGACGAGATCCGCGCCTCGGTGGACGCCGGCGCCCGCGAGATCGACGTGGTGATCACGCGCGCGCACGTCCTCACCGGCGCCTGGGAAGCGCTCTACGACGAGGTGAGCGCCTTCCGCGAGGCGAGCGGCGACGCGCGCGTCAAGACCATCGTCGCCACCGGCGAGCTGGCGACCCTCACCAACGTCGCGCGGGCCTCGTGGGTGTGCATGATGGCGGGCGCGGACTTCATCAAGACCTCCACCGGAAAGGAGCCGGTGAACGCCACCCTGCCGGTGGGGCTGGTGATGGCCCGCGCCGTGCGCGGGTACCACGAGCGCACCGGCCACGCGGTCGGCTTCAAGCCCGCGGGCGGGATCCGCACGGCCAGGCAGTCGCTGGAGTGGATGACGATGATGAAGGAGGAGCTCGGGACACGCTGGCTGCGCCCCGATCTCTTCCGCTTCGGCGCCAGCTCGCTCCTCGGCGACATCGAGCGGCAGCTCGAGCACTTCGTGACCGGACGCTACTCGGCGGGCTATCGCCACCCGATCGCCTGAAGGAGGGATCGATGCGCACCCCCGCGCGAGAGGAGGACCTGGCGGTCGCCCGCGAGATGGCGCGACGGATCGTCGGCGCGGCCGGAGAGCGGGTGGAGCGGATCATCCTCTACGGGTCGCGCGCCCGAGGCGACGCACGCCCTGACAGCGACTACGACCTGCTCGTCGTGACCGAAGCTCAGATGAGTCGGGAGGAGGAGGACCGGCTTCGCGGCGCGGCCCGTCCCGGGGGGGGGAGGATTCCGGAACTCTGGACGGTGTCCGAGGCGTCGTTCCAGATGACCCGGGAGGTTGTGGGCTGGCTATCCTACTTCGCCTGCTACGACGGGATCGTGATCTATGAGCGAGCCAGAACGGATGGTGGGAGCAGCCGTCGCGAAGTGGGTTGAGAAGGCGAGCGGAGACTTGGCAGCCGCCGAGTACCTCTTTGCCTCCGATTTCTCGGATTACTGGATCATCACCTTCCATGCTCAGCAGGCGGTCGAGAAGTTCCTGAAGGCGGCTTGCGTTCGACATCAGCTCCACTTCCCGAAGATCCACGATCTCCAGGAACTGCGGGAGATCCTCAAGACGGTGGAGCCGGAGCTGGCGAGGAGGCTCGCGGACGCGGATCGGCTCACGCCCTTCGCCGTCGCTGGTCGGTATCCGCGCGTGGGCCCCTTGGCGCCGGAGATCTCACGGGACGATGCCTCCGCCGTTCTGGAGACCGCCAGGAGGCTGTGCGAAGCTCTGAGAGAGCATTTGGAATCGCTGAATTGATAGCCCATGAGCACTATCGCAGAGATCTTCGAGACCATGGAGTACGGCCCCGCACCCGAGGGCGCCGCCCCGGCGGTCCAGTGGCTGGAGGAGCACGATCGCTCCTTCGGGCTCTTCATCGGCGGCGAGTGGGTGGAGCCGAGGTCGGGCGAGCGCTTCGAGACCACCAACCCCGCCGACGGCCGGCCGCTCGCCCGGATCGCGCAGGCGGGGGAGGAGGACGTGGAGGCCGCCGTGCGCGCCGCCCGCGAGGCGTTCCCCGCCTGGAGCGCCCTGAGCGGCCACGCACGCGCGCGCTATCTCTACGCGCTGGCGCGGCGGGTCCAGAAGCACTCGCGCCTCTTCGCCGTGCTCGAGACGCTCGACAACGGGAAGCCGATCCGCGAGTCGCGCGACGTCGACATCCCGCTGGTGGCGCGGCACTTCTACCACCACGCCGGCTGGGCCCAGTTGCGCGACCGCGAGTTCCCGGGCCAGGCGCCGCTCGGGGTGGTGGGGCAGATCATCCCCTGGAACTTCCCGCTCCTGATGCTGGCGTGGAAGGTGGCGCCGGCGCTGGCGATGGGGAACACGGTGGTGCTGAAGCCGGCGGAGTACACCTCGCTCACCGCCCTCCTCTTCGCGGAGGTGTGCCGTGAGGCGGGGCTCCCGGCGGGGGTGGTGAACGTCGTCACCGGCGACGGCCGCGTCGGCGGGGCGATCGTGAACCATCCGGACGTGGACAAGATCGCCTTCACCGGCTCCACCGAGGTGGGACGGATCATCCGCACCGCCACGGCGGGGAGCGGAAAGAAGCTCTCGCTGGAGCTGGGCGGGAAGTCGCCCTTCATCGTCTTCGAGGACGCCGACCTGGATGGGGTGGTGGAGGGGGTGGTGGACGCGATCTGGTTCAATCAGGGGCAGGTGTGCTGCGCCGGCTCGCGCATCCTGGCGCAGGAGGGGATCGCCGGGCGGCTGGTGGAGAAACTGCGCGCCCGCATGGAGACCCTCCGCGTCGGAGACCCGCTCGACAAGGCGGTGGACATCGGGGCCATCGTCGCCCCGGTGCAGCTGGAGCGGATCCGGGAGCTGGTGGCGCTGGGCGAGGAGGAGGGGGCGACGATGTGGCAACCTTCTTGGGCACTCCAAGCGGAGCGAGGAGAACCTTCTTGGGCACTCCGGGCGGAGGGAGGAGAACCTTCTCGGGCACTCCGCGCGGAGCGGGGAAAATCTTCCGGGAGCTTCCCCGAGGAGGGGTGCTTCTTTCCGCCGACGCTCTTCACCGACGTGGCGCCCGCGGCCACCATCGCGCAGGAGGAGATCTTCGGCCCCGTGGTGGTGCTGATCACCTTCCGCACCCCCGCCGAGGCGGTGGAGCTGGCCAACAATACCCGCTACGGCCTCGCCGCCAGCCTCTGGACGGAGAACGTGAACCTCGCGCTCGACGCGGCCCCGAAGATCAAGGCGGGAACCGTCTGGGTGAACTGCACCAACCTCTTCGACGCCGCCTCCGGTTTCGGCGGCTACCGCGAGAGCGGCTTCGGACGGGAGGGCGGACGCGAGGGGCTCTGGGAGTACCTGAAGCCCCGTTGGGAGGGGACAGGGGACAGGGAGGATGAAACTGCGGATCGCGGGGTGACCGTTCCCTCTTCCCGGGAAGGGCGGAAGGGGGAAAGGGAGGATCATCCCCTGTTTCCTCCCCTCGACCGCACGCCCAAGCTGTACATCGGCGGGGCGCAGGCGCGGCCGGACTCGGGGTACTCGATGTCGGTGGAGGGCGCGGGTGGGCGGCGGCTGGGCGAGGTGGGGCTGGGGAACCGGAAGGACGTGCGCAACGCGGTGGAGGCGGCGCATCGCGCGGCGTCGGCATGGGCCGGCGCGACCGCCCATCACCGCGCGCAGGTGCTCTACTTCCTGGCGGAGAACCTGGAGGCCCGCTCGGCCGAGTTCGAGGCGCGCCTGCGCGATCTCGGCTCGGCCGATGCCGCGCGCGAGGTGGAGCTCTCGGTGGAGCGCCTCTTCACCTACGCGGCGTGGGCCGACAAGTGGGATGGCGCGGTGCATCACACCCCTTTCCGCAACGTCACCCTCGCCATGCCCGAGCCGATCGGCGTCATGGGGGTGATCTGTCCGACGGAGGCGCCACTCCTCGGTTTCGTCTCGACCGTCTTCCCGCCCGTCGCGGTGGGCAATGTGGTGGTGGCCGTCCCCTCGGAGGGCGCGCCCCTGGCGGCGACCGACCTCTACCAGGTCCTCGACACCTCGGACGTGCCCGGCGGAGTGGTCAACATCCTCACGGGGAGACAAGACGAGCTGGCGGGGGTGCTCGCCGCGCACGACGACGTGGACGGGATCTGGTACTTCGGCTCCGCGGAGGGAAGCGGAGTGGTGGAGCGGCTCTCCGCGGGAAACATGAAGCGCGCCTGGGTGAGCTGCGGCCGCGCCCGCGACTGGACTTCGGCGGAACAGGGGGAGGGCGAGGAGTTCCTGCGTCAGGCCACGCAGGTTAAGAACATCTGGGTGCCGTACGGCGCCTGACGGCGGGATGAGCGGAGAGACGCGCCGCCGGCGGGTCCGCCGGCGCTGGCTCCCCCCGCTGCTCGCGGCGGGGGTGCTGCTCGCCCTCTACCTGCTGCGGGTCCCGCTGCTGGTGGGGGTCGCGCGGCTGGTGATCGTGGAGGACCCTCTGCGTCCCGCCGGGATGATCTTCCTGCTGAACGGCGGTGCGATGGAATCGGTTCGCGCGCGCCACGCGGTCGCGCTCTTCCGGCGGGGACTGGCGCCGCGGATCGTGCTCGCCCGCACCGAGGACCCGCACGCGGTCGAGCTGGGCCTCTACCCGAACCAGACCGACGTCACCCTGGCGGTGCTGCGGCGCTACGGCGTCCCCGATAGCGCCCTGGTGGTGCTGCGCCGGCCGGGCGGGGTGACGAGCACGACGGACGAGGCGATGGAGCTGGGCCGCTACCTTCGGGAGCACCCGACGGAGCGGGTGATCGTCGTCACCAGCGACTACCACACCGCGCGCACCCGCTGGAACCTGCGCCGCGCTCTGAAGGGCACTTCCACCGAGCTCGTCATGTCGGGCGCGGAGGACCCGGAGATGAAGCCCACCAACTGGTGGAGAAGCGAGAAGGGGCTCATCCTCTACGTCGAGGAGTACCTGAAGTTCGTCCACAACTGGCTCTACCGCTGATCCGCCGCGGCGTGGGTCTTGCGCCCGAAGGTGCGCCTCGCGGGCGAGGGCCGCTCGCGCCGACCCCACGAACCGGAGAGCGAGGGCCACCATGGGCGACAGCAGCGTCAAGAAGGTGCAGTCGAAGAACTCCCCCCGCGGCGACCAGGGGCAGAAGTACCTGGCGTCGGGGATCGGGGTGGCGATGCGGATGTGGGAGAAGGAGGCGCCGAGCCGCGACAAGCCGGAGCACGCCCACGACTACGAGGTGGTCGGGTACGTGCTGGAGGGCCGCGCCGAGCTCCACCTGGAGGGTCAGACCGTAACCCTCGAACCCGGCGATTCGTGGGCCGTTCCCCGGGGCGCACGCCACCGCTACGTGATCCTGGAGCCCTTCACCGCCGTCGAGGCGACCTCCCCGCCCGCGCGCGCGCACGGGCGGGACGAATAGGGCGTCGGCGATCGGCCGCGGGGAGCGGTCGACGGCTGACCGGTCGCTACTTCACGCCGTGCATCATCCGCTTCACCACGCCCCCGAAGAGGAGGAGGATCAGGCCGGCTCCGACGCTCACGACGGCGACCATGAGGAAGACGCTCACCGCCTGGTCGGGGCTGATGGCGCCCGCGGCCTCGGCCGCCTCGGCGCCGATCTGCGCGGCCAGCAGGCCGGCGATGAGGTTGCCGAGCGAGGAGGCCATGAACCAGATTCCCATCATCTGCCCCACCATCCGGTGCGGCGAGAGCTTGGTGACGGTGCTCAACCCCACCGGGCTCAGCGCCAGCTCGCCGGTGGTGTGCAGAAAGTAGGTCAGGATGAGCCACATGGGGCTCATCGCCGCCACCGCGCCCGACGCGACGCGCATGGTGCCGAGCATCACCACCACGAACCCGGCGCCGAGGAGGATCAGCCCGACGGAGAACTTCCGCGGGCTCGACGGCTCGGCGTTGCGTTTCGCGAGCCACACCCAGAGCCAGGCGAAGACGCCGGCCAGGGTGATGATGAAGAAGGGATTGATCGACTGGAACCAGCTCGCGGGGATCTCCCAGCCGCCCAGCGACATGTCCGTCAGGCGCTCGGCCACCAGGTTGAGCGAGGTGGACGCCTGCTCGAAGCCGGCCCAGAAGATGGCCGCGGCCATGAAGAAGACCGCGATCGCCCCCACCCGCCCCTTCTCCTCGCGCGTCAGCCCGCCGGCGACGAAGATGTAGGCGAAGTAGAGCACCGTGGAGCCCACGATCACCGCGGTCCCCGCGCTGGCCACCGACTCCACGGAGACCCCGAAGAAGATCAGGGCGAAGATGAGCAGCCCCAGCGCGGCGAGCCCCACCAGGAGCTTGCGCATGTTACTCGCGCGCTGCTCCTCGGTGGCATCGGGGTGCAGCCCCGCCTCCCCGAGGTGCTTCCCGCCGATCACGTACTGCGCGAGCCCCAGGAGCATCCCGAAGCCGGCCGCCGCGAAGCCCGCGTGCCAGTCGACCTTCTCGCCCAGATAGCCCACGACGAGCGGGGCGAAGAAGGCGCCCAGGTTGATCCCCATGTAGAAGATCGAGAAGCCGGCGTCGCGCCGGGCGCTCGCCTCGGGCGGGTAGAGCTCGCCCACCATCGCGCTGATGTTGGGTTTCAGCAGGCCGGTCCCCAGCACGATGAGGAGGAGCCCGAGATAGAAGGTCGCGAGCCCCGGGACGGCCATGCTGAAGTGCCCCGCCGCGATCACGATCCCTCCCACCAGCACCGCGCGCCGCTGCCCCACCACCCGGTCCGCGACCCATCCGCCGGGGAGCGCCATCAGATAGACGGCCGCGGTGTAGATGCCGACGATCGCGGCCGCCTTGGCGACCCCGAAGCCGAGCCCCCCGTCCGCCACCGAGGCGGTCATGAAGAGGATGAGGACCGCGCGCAGACCGTAGTACGAGAAGCGCTCCCACATCTCCGTGAAGAAGAGGGTGGAGAGCCCGCGCGGATGTCCGAAGAAGCCGGCGTCGCCCGGCCCCGTGGGCCCGTGCGGGGCCGCTACCGCCGCGGCGGAGACGGACGCGAACTCGCTGGAGCGGTCTTTGGCCATGGGGATCGTCTCTCCGGGTCGAGATCTGGGAACGCTCGAATCTACCTTCTCCCGCCGCAGGCGAACAGGTTGGCGGCGGCCGGGCCTTTCCTCGGCGCCCGGCGGGACGCACTTTGTCGCACGCCGGTCGACACGAACAGGGGCGCGAGACAGGGAGGACGAGCTGGAGACCAGCGACGCATCGGGGACGGCGGCCCTCTCCCCCGGCATGAGGTACATGATCGCGGGGGCCTTCTTCTTCAGCCTGATGAGCCTCGGGGTGAAGATGGCGGGGCAGCGCATCCCGAGCCAGGAGATCGTGCTGGTGCGGGGGGTGTCGAACGTGGTCTTCAGCTGGGCCCTGCTGCGGCGGGCGCGGGTGCGGCCGTGGGGGCAGCGTCCCGTTGTCCTGATGCTGCGCGGGATGCTCGGCTTCGGGGCGCTGAGCTGCTTCTACTTCGCCCTCATCCGCCTCCCGCTCGCGGACGCCACCGTGCTGCAGTACATGAACCCGGTGTGGACCGCGCTGCTGGCCGTGTGGCTGCTCGGCGAGCGGATGCGGAAGCGCGAGGCGGCGCTCGTGCTGCTGAGCATGGCGGGGGTGGTGCTGGTCACCCGCCCCTCCTTTCTGTTCGGGGAGGGTCCCGCGCGGCTCGACATGCTCGCGGTGGCGGTGGCGCTGCTCGGCTCGCTCTTCAGCGCCTGCGCCTACGTGACGGTCCGGAAGCTTGGCCGCACCGAGCACCCGCTGGTGATCGTCTTCTACTTCACGCTGGTGACGGTCCCGGCTTCGATTCCGGGGGCGCTGGCGGGGTTGGTCTGGCCGACGCCGTGGGAGTGGGTGATCCTGCTCGGCACGGGGCTGGCGGCGCAGGGGGGGCAGGTGTACCTCACCCGCGGCCTGCAACTGGAGCCGGCCGGCCGCGCCACGGCGGTGGGCTACCTGCAGATCGTCTTCGCAGCCCTCTGGGGCGCCTTCTTCTTCGCGGAGCTCCCTGACCGCTGGACGGTGGCCGGGGCGCTGGTGATCCTCGCCAGCACCCTCGCCCTGGCTCGCACGCGCGAGGGCCCGGCCCGCCGCCCGCGCGTCGCCGAGGAGAGCGCCGCCGAGATCCCCCTCGAGCTCTCGAGCGATGCCTGAGACGGACCCTCCCTTCGCCCGCGAGCTGGCGGTCGCCCGGGGCGCGGCCGCCGCGGCCGCGGAGATCCTCGCCTCCCGCGCCGGCGCCGAGCGGGTGCGCGAGAAGGGGCGCGCCGATCTGGTGACCGCGGCGGACGAGGCCTCGGAGCGCGCCATCGTGGAGCACATCCGCGCCGCCTTTCCCGGCGACGCGATCGTCGCGGAGGAGTTCTCCGCCGCGCCGGCGGAAGGGCGGCGCTGGATCGTCGACCCGCTCGACGGCACGGTCAACTACGTGCACGGGCACCCTTTCGCCTGCGTCAGCATCGGCTTCGCGGACGACGAGGGTCCCGCCGCCGGCGTCATCCATGCGCCCTTCCTGGGCGAGGTATACCACGCCACCCGCGGGGGCGGCGCCTTCCTGAACGGCCGCGCGATCCGGGTGAGCGGGGTGGCCGACTCTTCGGGGGCGCTCTTCGCCACCGGCTTCCCCTTCAAGCCCGGGAAGGGGAGTTCCGCGGAGTACTTCCGGCTGGTGCAGGCGATCCTGCTCTCCGGCCACGGCGTGCGGCGGGACGGCGCGGCCGCCCTCGACCTCGCCTTCGTGGCCGCGGGCCGGATAGAAGCGTACTTCGAGCTGGGCACCGCCCCCTGGGACGTCGCCGCGGGGATCCTGCTCGTCGCCGAGGCGGGAGGGACCGTCACCGGCTGGCCCGGCGACGACGCGCCGCCCCTCCTCTCCGGCCGCATCCTCGCCTCCAACGGTGCGCTCCACCGCTGGCTCGAGGGGATGGTTCGGCGTTACTCGTTGTGAGAACGTGCTACGTGCGCAGACATCTCGCAGGGGTCCGGGCGCCTCCCTTCGGTGTCATTCCGAACGCTTCGGTGTCATTCCGAACGAAGTGAGGAATCTCCGAGCCGCCGACGGAGCGGAAAGCCGGCTTCAGATTCCTCGCTGACGCTCGGAATGACAGCTACCTTGCCCTGCGCCCTGCGCCCTGCGCCCTGCGCCCTGCGCCCTGCGCCCTGCGCCCTGCGCCCTGCGCCCTGCGCCCTGCGCCCTGCGCCCTGCGCCCTGCGCCCTGCGCCCTGCGCCCTGCGCCCTGCGCCCTGCGCCCTGCGCCCTGCGCCCTGCGCCCTGCGCCCTGCGCCCTGCGCCCTGCGCCCTGCGCCCTGCGCCCTGCGCCCTGCGCCCTGCGCCCTGCGCCCTGCGCCCTGCGCCCTGCGCCCTGCGCCCTGCGCCCTGCGCCCTGCGCCCTGCGCCCTGCGCCCTGCGCCCTGCGCCCTCCGGCATCCCTCCTGCATGACGGGGTGGGGAACCCCCGAAGGAGGCCGAGTACTTCGACAGGAGGAGAGGATGTCGTCCTTTCAGACGTATCTGCTGGGCTTCGTGGTTCTCATCATCGGGCTGGCGCTGGCGGCGTACCTGCTGTCGGTGCCCGCGCTCTGGATCGCGGTGGGGGTGATCGTGCTCATCGGGATCGGCATCATGGCCGCCACGAGCCACACGAAGCCGCGCGATCCCCAGCCGCCGTACTGAGGCGGCGGATCGTCCGGAACCACCAGCGGTGCCCCTCGCCGGCGGCGGTGGGGCACTGCGCCCTCAGGGGGAGTCATGTCCGAAGGAGTACCGTCGGAGTACCCGATCCAGGTGGTGTGGGAGGGGGGGAAGCGCTACCGCGGCGGCCCGCCGGGGGCACCGTCGCTGCTCGTCGACGGCGAGCGCCAGGCGGCGCCCAGCCCCGTAGACGCGCTGCTGGTCGCGCTCGGCTCCTGCTCCGCCATCGACGTGGTGGAGATCCTCGCCAAGCGCCGCACGCCCGCCTCGTCGCTCTCGGTGCGCGTCGAGTTCTCGCGCGCCGCCCACCCGCCGCGCCGGCTCACCGACGCGCGCCTCGTCTTCACCGTCGCCACCGCCTCGGGGCGGGAGCACGTGGAGAGGGCGGTCGCCCTCTCTTTCGAGAAGTACTGCTCGGTGGCCAGCTCGCTCGCGCCGGACACCCGGCTCTCCTGGGAGGTGGAGCTCGAGGCGGCGGAGGTGGCGGGTTGATCGATCGCTTCATCGGACACACCCCCCTCCTCCGTCTCGAGCGGATCGTGGAGCCGGGAATGGCCGAGGTCTGGGTGAAGGTCGAGGGGATGAACCCCGGCGGCTCGATCAAGGATCGGACGGCGCTGGCGATGATCACCGATGCGGAGCGGCGGGGAGTCCTCCCGGCGGGGGGCACCCTGGTGGAGCCGACCTCGGGGAACACCGGGATCGGCCTGGCGCAGGTGGCGTCGGCGCGCGGGTACCGCCTGATCCTCTGCCTCCCCGCTTCGATGAGCGAGGAGCGCAAGCGCACCCTGCGCGCCTACGGCGCCGAGCTGGTGCTCACCGACCCCGAGCGGCGGATGCTCGCCGCCATCGAGGAGGCGGAGCGCATCCGCGACGAGATCGGCGCCTTCCTTCCCAACCAGTTCTCGAACCCCGCCAACCCGCGGATCCACTACTCGACCACCGGCCCGGAGCTCTGGGAGGGGATGGAGGGGAGGATCGACGCCTTCGTGTACGGTTCCGGCACCGGCGGCACCATCTCCGGCGCGGGCCGATACTTGAAGGAGCGGAACCCGGAGGTGCGGGTGGTGGCGGTGGAGCCCGGCCGTTCGGCGGTGCTGCACGGCGAGCCGCGGGGGCAGCACCAGTTCCAGGGGATGGGCCCGGGGTTCGTACCCCCCAACCTCGACCACGGGGTGATCGACGAGGTGCGGAAGGCCTGGGAGGAGGATGCCTTTCCGCTGGCGCGGCGGCTCGCGCGAGAGGAGGGCCTCTTCGTGGGGATGAGCAGCGGGGCGATGGCGTGGGTGGCGCTGCAGGTGGCGCGCGAGCTCGGCCCCGGGAAGCGGGTCGCGACGATCTCGCCCGATTCGGGCGCCCGCTATCTCAGCACCGTCCTCTTCGCGGATCCGGAACCCGTCTCGCCCTGAGTCGGCCGCCGGGGCCCGGGTCCGGCACCTGCACGCCCCCCCGACGGCCGGGGCAGCTCACCCGTCTGGCCGCCGCCGACACCGCGGCCGGCTCGACCTCCGGGAGCCGCCTCCGCGCCCCGATCGCCGCGAGCAGGTCGGCCCCGAGTACCTCCTTCAGCTGCTCAACCAGCGCCTCGAGCGGCGCGCTCCTCTCCTGTTCGTCTCCGGAGAGGACCGATCCGAACCCCGGGAACGGATCGGAGGGTGAGCGTTGACAACGGCATCGAGAACCGGTACCATTTGCACCGGTTGAGAATGGGAACCATCCGCACTCGGTGCGCCCGTCTCTCGCTCGAACTCTCCCGCTCTCCGGTATGAAGGCATTCCGTCAGATCATCTTCTGGGCGCACCTGGTTACCGCCCTCGGCGTGGGAATCGTGGTGCTCGTCATGTCCGTCACCGGCGTCCTGCTGACCTATCAGCGACAGATGCAGTGGTGGGCCGACACCCGCGGCCTCGACAGCAGCGCCCCCGCGGCATCCGGCGCGAGGCGGCTCGACACCGGCACGATCCTGCGGGGTGTCGCGGCACAGGTCGAGGGCACCCCCACGGCGGTGACCTGGCGCTCCGATCCGGAGGCCCCCACGGCTGTCGTCTTCGCCCGCGGCCGCACGGTGTACGTGAACGCCTACACGGGCGCCGTCCTCGGCGAGGGGTCGACCGCGGTGCGGTCGTTCTTCCGACAGGTCACCGACTGGCACCGCTGGCTCGGCCGCTCCGACGACGGAAGGGACGTCGGCCGGGCGGTCACGGGAGCCAGCAACCTGGGCTTCCTCTTCCTGGTGCTGAGCGGCTTCTATCTCTGGTGGCCCCGCAACCTCAGCCGGAGGGCCGTGCGGAACGTGATCCTCTTCCGCCGCGGCCTCTCGGGAAAGGCCCGGGACTTCAACTGGCACAATGTGATCGGCTTCTGGTCGGCGGTTCCGCTCGCGGTGGTGGTGGCTTCGGGGGCGGTGATCTCCTACCCCTGGGCGTCCGATCTCGTCTACCGGATCGCGGGGGACGCGCCCCCCTCGTCCGGGGGACGTTCGGTCGGCGCAGGTCCGGCGGGTGGTCCGGGTCCGCGCGGCGGGGGACCGGGAGGGGCGGGTCGCGGCGGACAGGCCGCCGCTCCCGCGACGGCGGGGCCGTTCGCGAGCACGGCGACGCTGGAGGCGCGTGCCGAGCGGCAGGTGGAGGGGTGGCGCAGCATCTCGCTCCAGCTTCCCGAGACTCCGGGGGAGGAGGTCAGCTTCAGCATCGATGCCGGGAGCGGCGGGCAGCCCCAGAAGCGCGCGCAGCTCGTCCTCGACCGCGCCACCGGCGAAGTGGTGCGCTGGGAGCCGTTCGCGACCGGCACGCCGGGGCGCCGACTGCGGAGCATTCTCCGCTTCGCCCATACCGGCGAGGTTGCCGGGCTGATAGGTCAGACCGTCGCGGGGCTGGCCTCGCTCGGTGCGGTCGTGCTCGTCTGGACGGGGATCGCGCTGACCTGGCGGCGCTTCTCCAGGTGGCGATCCCGCGGGGGAGACGCCGAACGCGGGAGCCGCCGCGCCCCGCGGAGGGAGCCGGCCGGATCCCGCTGAGCCGAGCGCCCCGGGGCGCTCGGCAGCCGGGCCGGGCTCCCGACGCCACAGGTTGGGCTATTGACAGCGTAGGAGCGGGAGTTATCGTTCGCTCACGAATCCGCCGGGGCCGTCGGGCACGTTCCGCGTCGAATCCTCCCGCGCTCCACCCGTCCAGCCTTCCGGTTCCCGGGCTGTTCCGAGCACCGGCCGCGCGCGACCCGCGTCCCCTCGTCGTCGTCCGCCCTCGCCGAGCCGACTCCGTCCTCGGCTCACCCCGCGGGGCTTCCTTCCTTCCGCCCTCCGGCAAAGGAGATCGCCGATGCCTCGCTCCCCCTGTAAGTCCGGACTCCGCGCGGCGCTGCTGGCCGCAGTCCTGGCCGTTACCTCCTGTCTCCCGGCGCCCGAAGCGACGGCCCAGGCGGCGCCCGCATTCGAGGTGGATCCTACCTGGCCGAAGCCGCTCCCGAACGACTGGATCATGGGTCTCCCGCTCGGCATCTACGTCGATTCGGGAGATCGGATCTGGGTGGTGCAGAACGCCGGAGCTCTCTCCCCCGCCGAGCTGGGGAAGGTCCAGGACCCGCCGATCGCGGAGTGCTGCGCTCCGGCGCCTCCGGTGCTGGTCTTCGACGTCGAGGGCAACCTCGTGCAGTCGTGGGGCGGGCCGGGCGAGGGGTACGAGTGGCCGACCTGGTCGGAGTCGAACCCGATCGGCGGCGTCCACGGCATCTTCGTGGACCACAACGACTTCGTGTGGATCGCCACCCACAGCCAGTACCACGTGGTGAAGTTCACGCGCGACGGGAGGCACGTCCTCACCATCGGCGACCCGGAGTCGACGGGCGGGAGCAACGACCCCGCGCGCCTCGGCGGTCCGGCGGACATCTGGGTGGACCCCGCCTCGAACGAAGTCTTCATCGCCGACGGCTACCGGAACCGGCGGATCGTGGTGTACGACGCCGAGACGGGCGCCTACAAGCGCCACTGGGGAGCCTACGGGAAGCGCCCCGACGACGAGTACCGGCCCGGATCGCGCGCCGCGGACGCTCCCCCGTCGGAGCAGTTCGCGACGCCGCATGGCCTGATGGGCTCGCGCGACGGTCTCCTGTACGTCGCCGACCGCTCCAACAGCCGCATCCAGGTCTTCCGGAAGAACGGGGAGTTCGTCATGGAGCGCAACATCGCGCCGGGGACGCTGGGCTCCGGCGCCGCGTTCGACATCGCGCTCTCTCCCGACGCGGAGCAGCGGTACCTCTACGTCGCGGACGGAACCAACAACAAGGTGCGCATCCTCCGGCGGAGCGACCTGCAGCAGGTGGGGACCTTCGGGCGGGGGGGGCGGCAGGTGGGGCAGTTCACCCGGGTGCACAACCTGGCGGTCGACTCGCGCGGGAACATCTACACCACCGAGGCAGCGGATGGGCGGCGGGTGCAGCGGTTCACTCCACCGGAAGCGGGGACGCGCTGAGCGGCGCGCCCCGGTTCCTCCGGATCGGGGCAGGAGGCGGCGAAGCGCGGGGCGCTCGATCGGAATCGGGCGCCCCGCGTCGCGGCCGTGCAGCGGTGAGAGCTGCGCCGGGGCGGACGGCAGGTCATACGGGCCGTTCGCCCCGGGGATCCGGGGTGGGTTGCGCCGGGATCGGAGTTCCGGCCGTTCCGGGGGATCCCACTGGTCGGTCGCCTGCGGGGAGGCCGGGCCGGCTGGACCGGTGCGGTCCGGCCTCTCCCGCCCGCCCGCGGCGGTGCCGCGATGTATCTGCTCCGCTCCCGCGGCTCCTCCCGGGAGCGAGGCGCGCGAACCGTAGCAGGAACATGACGTGCGGTGGGATTCGTTCCCCGGCATTGGCGCGCCGGCTGGACCGAACGTGGGCGATTCGCCGCCACGGCGACTACGGAAGGAGCCTCCATGGCAGATCTCGTCGGTGACTTCGTCGTCAAGCGCCTCCACGAATGGGGGGTGAACCGCGTCTACGGCTATCCGGGAGACGGGATCAACGGGATCTTCGGCGCCCTGCAGCGGCACGCCGACAAGGTCGGCTTCGTGCAGGCCCGCCACGAGGAGCTGGCCGCCTTCATGGCCTGCGCCCATTCGAAGTTCACGGGCCAGGTGGGCGTCTGCATGGCCACCTCCGGCCCCGGCGCCATCCACCTGCTCAACGGCCTCTACGACGCGCAGATGGACCACCGTGGGGTGGTCGCCATCGTGGGCCAGCAGGCGATCATCGGGCTCGGCGCCAGCTACCAGCAGGAGGTCGACTTGGGGGTGCTCTTCAAGGACGTCGCGGGTGCCTACGTCCAGACCTGCGCCGTCCCCGAGCAGGCGCGCCACCAGATCGACCGCGCGATGCGCATCGCCCAGGCGGAGCAGAAGGTCACCTGCGTGATCTTCCCCACCGACGTGCAGGAGATGAAAGCGGTGCCGGAACCGCCGCGGAAGCACGGCGCCACTTTCTCCGGCGTGGGCTATCGCGCGCCCCGCGTCCTCCCCGAGGAGCGGGACCTGCGCGACGCCGCGGAGATCCTGAACCGCGGAGAGCGCGTGGCGATCCTCGCCGGCTCCGGTGCTCTGGGCGCGTCCGCCGAGCTCGCGGAGGTGGCCGAGCTGCTGGGCGCGGGGGTGGCGAAGGCGCTCCTCGGCAAGGCGGTGCTCCCCGACGACCTACCCTTCGTCACCGGCGCGATCGGGCTGCTTGGGACCCGGCCGAGCGACGCGATGATGAAGGAGTGCGACACCTTCCTCATGATCGGGAGCAGCTTTCCCTACGCGGAGTGGCTGCCAAGGGAGGGGCAGGCGCGGGGCGTTCAGATCGACCTCCGCGCGCGCAACCTGAGCCTCCGCTTCCCGATGGACGTGCCGCTCCAGGGGGACGCGCGGGAGACGCTGCGGGCGCTGATCCCGCTGCTCGAGCGCAAAACCGACCGCGCCTGGCGGGAACGCATCGAGCAGAACGTGCGCGACTGGTGGCGCGTGCTCGAGGCCCGCGCGATGAACGGCGCCGATCCCATCAACCCGCAGCGCGTGTTCTGGGAGCTCAGCCCGCGGCTCCCCGACCGCGCGATCCTCACCTCGGACTCGGGCTCCTCCGCCAACTGGTGGGCGCGCGACCTGAAGATCCGGGAAGGGATGATGGCCTCGCTCTCCGGGAACCTCGCCACCATGGGACCCGGCGTTCCGTACGCGATCGCCGCCAAGTTCACCCATCCCGACCGGCCGGTCGTCGCCTGCGTGGGAGACGGCGCGATGCAGATGAACGGGATCAACGGCCTGATCACCATCGCCAAGTACTGGAAGGAGTGGACCGACCCGCGTCTGATCGTCCTGGTCCTCCAGAATCGGGATCTCAACCAGGTCACCTGGGAGCAGCGGGTCATGGCGGGGGATCCCAAGTTCGTGGGGTCGCAGGCGGTGCCCGCCTTCGACTACGCGGGGTACGCGCAGAGCCTCGGGCTGGAGGGTGTCACGATGAGGTCGGAGGAGGACATCGTTCCGGGTTGGGAGGCGGCGCTGGCCGCGCGGCGGCCGGTGGTGGTGGTGGACGCCCACACCGACCCCGAGGTCCCCCCCCTTCCGCCCCACATCTCGGTGCAGCAGGCGATCAACTACGTGAAGTCGATCGTGAAGGGGGATCCCGAGAGGTGGGACATGGTCAAGCAGTCGGCCAAGGACATCATGGAGAGCTTCACGGCCCCTGCCGAGCGATGAGCTCCGTCCGCTTCGGCCGGTCGGGTCGGTCGTTCCTCGCCAACGCGGGGCTGATCCAGACGTTCGGTGGCACTCGCGCCAGCAGCAGCTGTTCGTCCGAGGCGAGGCACCCATCCGTTCTGGGGGGGTCGACTCCCGCACCGCGCGGACACATGACGGAGCCTTCCCGAAGACGCGGGGGGTTGACCCGGGGTTCGCCGCGAGAAGCGGCGTTCCGGAGCGTACCTCGCGATGGGTGGCCCGCCGCCGGGCGGGGAGCTACGCGATCAGCTCCGGCACCATCTCGCGCTCCTCGATCCGTCCTCCGACGCTGCGAACGAAATAGACCCGCGCGTCCGGGCGCGTCGCCACGACTCGCCGCACCTCGTTGTCCTCGAAGTAGACCCCGGCGTCGTTGTCGCACGCGTATCCCGGCTTCATCTCGCCCGACAGGATCAGCTGATGGTAGCTCGGCCGGCGCTGTGGCTCCGCATCGTAGTGGGGCGCGTGGCTCCCGCGCAGCAGCCCGAGGCACTCCACCTTGCTGAGCTGCTGCGGCCGGGAGTCGGTGCTGCCCTCCTCGAACCAGCAGAGGGAGCCGGCACTCGCACCGCCGAGCACGATCCCGCGGTCCCATGCCTCACGCAGCACGTCGTCGATCCCTTGCGCCTTCCAGATCGCCTGCTGATTGAGGGTGTTCCCCCCCGACGCCACGATGCCGTCCATGGAGAGCAGCACGTCCGCGAAGCTCGACTTCATCCTGTAGCTGCTGATGAAGCTCTCCTGGACGAAGGGGACCACGTCGAGTTCCGCGCAGTTCTGATACCAGCGGATGATCCCGGAAGGGCTGTCGGCGGAGGCCGTCGGGAGGTAGCAGAGTCGCGGACGCTCCTTGCCCGTGAGCTGGGCCATGTAGCGAAGGAAAGCCGTGCCGAAGCCCCCGCCCGCGATGAGGATCTTCCGGCCCTCGCCGATCGGGCGAGAATCGTGAACGGAGGCGGCGAGCGGAGTCTGCGAGCCGCGGACGCCGATCGCGCTCAGCACGGCGGAGAAGACGAAATCTCGACGGTTCATGGAGTCACCGGTACGAGGCGCGGAAGTGGGCCCGAGGGTCGGAAGCGTTCCTGCCCGACCCGGAGGCGAGAGACGGGAGTGGCGGCCTGCCGGGATGCCTCTCCACCCGTACTATGGATGGAGGCCACCTTGCTCCCCGGCAAGGGGCCGCGCAACGAGATCCTGGCCGAGCACACGCTGCGCCGCATCCTGTGGACGGGGCACCGCCGGCCGAACGTAGCCACGTGGCGGCACTCCGCTCGCCGCAGGGCGGCCACCGACCTGAACCTCTCGCCGAAGGACGTGGCGTTGCTGATGCAGTGGGAGTCGGTGGAGATGGTCTTCTATCATCAGTATCCGGACGACGACACGATGCGCTCGGCGCTGGAGAGCCGGAGGCAGAAGTACGTCTCCGGGCGCTGAACTGGCGCACGAATTCGCACAGCTGCCTGAGGCGGGTTCGCAACGCAAGGAAACATGATGAATTCCGAGCCGACCAGGATCCTCTTCGTCTGTCTGGGCAACATCTGCCGCTCGCCGCTGGCGGAGTCGGTCTTCCGCCACCTCGCGCGCGCGCGCGGCGTCGAGGAGGAGTTCGTCGTGGACTCGGCCGGCACCTCGGGGTACCACGCCGGGAGCCCGCCCGACGGGCGCAGCGCCGCCACGGCCCGCGGTCGCGGGATCGAGGTGACTGGCCGCTCCCGCCCCCTTGCCGCCTCCGACCTGCGCGGCTTCGACTACGTCGTCGCGATGGACGCGGAGAACCTCGAGGAGATCGAGGCGCTCCGCGATCGCGCGGGCGGTACCGCGCGCGTCCACCGGCTGCGCGAATGGGATCCCCGGCCCGACTCGCTCGACGTCCCGGACCCGTATTACGGCGGCGCCCGAGGTTTCGAGACGGTCCACGACCTCGTGGAGCGCTCCTGCGCGGCGCTCCTCGACCACCTGCTGGAGGAGAGGGGCCGCGCCTGATGCTCCCGGAGCCCGTGCGGCGGAGCGTCGAGGCGGTCCTGGGCTCGGTCCGCGGAGACCGTCCGGTGGGAGGCGGGTGCATCAGTCCCTCCGCGCGGCTCGAGCTCGCCGGCGGCCCCGTCTTCCTGAAGTACCACTCCGGCGCGCCCTCCGAACTCTTCGCCGTCGAGGCCGGGGGGCTCGACGCGCTGCGAGCCGCGGGATCGGGGCTGCGAATCCCCGAGGTGCTCGCGCTGGGGGAGGCGGAGGAGGGCGGCTTCGTCTGGCTGGCCCTGGAGTGGCTGGAGCCGTCCGGCGCCGCGGCGGGGTACGGCGAGCGGCTCGGCGCGGGCCTCGCCGCGCTGCACGGCACGGACGGCGGAAGGTGGGGGTGGGAGCGCGACGGCTTCATCGGCTCGCTCCCCCAGGCGAACGAGCCGACCCGCCGCTGGGCCGAATTCTGGCGCGACCGCCGCCTCCGTCCCCAGCTGGAGCTCGCGCGGCGGGCGGGGATCCGGCCCGGCGGAGAGGCGGAGTGGGAGCGGCTGTTCGCCGCCCTCCCGGCCCTCCTCGACGGTTCCGCGGAGGCGGACGGGGCCTCGCTGCTGCACGGAGATCTCTGGAGCGGCAACGTGCTTGCGGTAGGAAAGGGCGAGCCGGCGCTGGTGGACCCCGCCGCGTACCGGGGCCACCGCGAGGTAGACCTCGCCATGGCGGAGCTGTTCGGCGGCTTCGCTCCCGGGTTCCACGCCGCCTACCGGGAATCCCGGCCCCTGCTCCCGGGGTACGAGGAGGGGAGGAGGGACGTCTACCAGCTCTACTACCTACTGGTGCACGTCAATCTCTTCGGTGGAGGCTACGTTTCCCGGACCGCCTCGGCGCTGCGGCGTGTGCTCGGCGCCGCGTGACCCGCTCCCGCGCCCCGGCGCGGACCCAACGACCACCCGTATCTCCGTCCGTGGCCGAAGCAAGAGGAACCGATGGCCGGCTCTCCGGCACGATCGCACCGGAGACGGCGCGCGCGGCGGCGGCGCCCTCGCTGACCCTGGCGCGCGTCCTGGTCCGCCAGGCCGAGCGGGCCATGCTCCGCGCCTCCGATTCCGCGCAGGTGCGCGGCAATAGCGCCCATTTGCTGGTGGACGGCCCCGAGGCGTTCGCCTCCTGGCTCGGCGCCATCGCGGCCGCCGAGCGCTGGATCCACCTGGAGAACTACATCATCCGCGACGACCGCACCGGACGGCTCTTCCGCGACGCGCTCGCGGAGAAGGCGCGGGCCGGGATCCGCGTGCGGGTCATCTACGATTGGATCGGCTGCTGGGCCACTCCCGCACGCTTCTGGCGCCCCCTCCGCGAGGCGGGGGCCGAGGTGCGCGCCTTCTCCCCGCCGACGTTGCGCGACCCGCTCAACTGGCTGCGGCGCGACCACCGCAAAGTTGTGGCGGTGGACGGGGTATACGCCTCGGTCGCGGGGATGTGCATCGGCGACGAGTGGGCGGGCGACCCCGCGGCGGGCATCCCTCCCTGGCGCGATACGGGGGTCGAGATCCGGGGACCCGTGGCCGCGGTGATCGACCGCGCCTTCGCGCGCACCTGGGACGCGGCAGGTCCGGAGCTCCCTGCCGACGAGATCCCCGATCCGGCGGCGGTCGAGCGCTCCGGCGACGTCTCGGTGCGGGTGGTCGAGGGGGAGCCCGGCCGCTCGCGCATCTACCGCCTCTCGCAGTTCGTGGCGGTCGGCGTGGAGCGACGGCTCTGGATCACCGACCCGTATTTCGTCACCCCGCCGGCGATGACCGAGGCGCTGGCGGCGGCGGCGCGCGACGGCGTGGACGTCCGCATCCTCGTCCCCGCCTTCAACAACTGGCCGATCGTCGGGGGGTTCTCGCGCGCGGGGTACCGGCCGCTGCTGGAAGCGGGGGTGCGGCTGTTCGAATGGGAGGGACCCATGATCCACGCCAAGACGGCGGTCGCGGACGGGATCTGGTCGCGCGTGGGGTCGAGCAATCTCAATCTCGCCAGCCTCCTGGGGAACTGGGAGCTGGACGTAGCGATCGTCGACCGGCAGGTGGCGCGGGAGATGGAGGAGATCTTCCTGCGCGACTTGAACTCCTCCGTGGAGGTAACCCTCCACTCCGGCACGCCGGATCGCGGGCGGCGCACCCTCCATCGCGCCTCCGTGCTCCACCGGCCCGACCAACCCGACCAGCAGGACGGCAACGCCGTGGAGGCCGCGCGCGCCGCGCGCCAGCGGGCCCCCCGCGGGAGCCGGATCGGGCGGTTCCTCGGCCGCATCGCCCGGGCGGGCTCGGTGCTCGGGCGCGCCCTGGTCGGCCACCGCCTCGTGGGGCGCGAGGACGGCGGGTGGATCGCCGTCATCGCCGCCGGGCTCATCGGCGTCGCGGGAATCGGCTTCGTCGCCCCCCGGGTGCTCGCCTGGCCCCTTGCCTTCCTCCTCTTCTGGCTGGGTATCGGGAGCCTCTACCGCGCGTTCTCCGAGCGCGAGCCCGGCAGCGAAGACTGAACCTCCGCTCCACCGCTATCCCCAGTAATCATATGGCCTTGCGCTGGAAACCTTCCCGCCGCGGGGGTGTAGCAGCCTGACCTCCACCCCCTCGCGTGGCGTACCGGTGAACCGGGCCCGCGCGTCGCGCCGATCCTTCCACGCAGCCACGCATGGAGCTTCGAACCGCGCTACCGATCGCGGTCGCACTCGGCTGTATCCTGGGTGCGGTCCTAACCGACGCGGGCTCGCGATCGACCGGCCCCGGCGAGACCTCTTCCGACATCGTCTCCCTCATCGAGCCCGCCCAGGAGATGGTCCGCTGGGACCTTCCCGTGGTGTGGAATGAATCCGTCGCCAAGTTCGTGAACCTGTTCGAGACCGAGCAGACCGACCGGATGGCGCTCTATCTGAAGCGCTCCGGCCGCTACGAGGGGATGATCCGGACCAAGTTGCGCGCACGCGGCATGCCGGAGGACCTGGTGTACCTCTCGATGATCGAATCGGGCTTCAATCCCGACGCTCGGTCGCGGGCGCAGGCGGTGGGGCTCTGGCAGTTCATGGCGCCCACCGCGCGCGACTACGGCCTGCGCGTGGACAGCTACGTGGACGAGCGGCGCGACCCCGAGAAGTCCACCGACGCCGCGCTTCGCTACCTCCAGGACCTCTACGGCGAGTTCGGCGCCTGGAACCTGGCGGCGGCGGCCTACAACACCGGCGGCAGCCGCGTCGCCCGCATCATGCGCGAGGAGACGGGCGCGGTGAAGGGGCAGGAAGCCGACTTCTGGCGCATCCGCGACCGGCTGCCGCGCGACACCCGGGAGTACGTGCCGCTGATGTTCGCGATGGCTCTCATCGGGAAGGAGCCGCAAAAGTATGGGCTGGAGAACGTGGAGCGCTGGCTCCCGCTCCCCACCGATACGGTGGCGGTGCCGGGTGGGACCGACCTGGAGGCGGTGGCGAAGGCGGTCCGGATCTCGGAGGAGGGTCTGCGCGGCCTCAACCCCCACCTCGTGCGTGGCATGACGCCGCCGGCGGAGGACCGCTACCTGGTCAGCATCCCCGAGGGGCGTACGCGTCTCTTCGCGGCCAACTTCCTTCCGGCGCAGGCCGTCCGGAAGCCGGTCCGCGATCCGGCGGCGGCTCGGTCCGCCCGGCCGACGTCGGACCCGCGGAGCCATCGAGTCTCCCTCGGGGAGTCGCTCCGGGGGATCGCCCGCCGGCACGGGGTGAGCGTGACCGCTCTGCGCCGGGCCAACGGCCTCGGCTCGCGCGCGGTGCTGCATCCCGGACAGGTGCTCCGGATCCCGGCGTAGCGCCCGTCCCGTCCGTTCCGTGCTCACGTGCGAGGTGCGGAGTCCGGAGCGCGAAGTTATTATGGTGCGGGGCGCGGGCGCGGAAGTCCTTCCGCGCCTCGCACCCCGCACTTCGCACTTCTGAGTCGAGGAGGGATTCGATGCGGCTGCGTCTTCCGATGCTGGTCCTGCTGGGAAGCACCACGCTCTCCGGCTGCGGGTACAACCGAATCCAGGCGCTGGACGAGCGGACCGACGAGTTGAAGTCGAACATCGGGGTGGAGCTGACCAATCGGAACCAGCTCATTCCGAACCTGGTGGCGACGGTGCAGGGCGCGGCGGAGTTCGAGCGGGGGACCTTCACGGAGGTCGCTCGGGCGCGCGCCGGGCTGGAGCAGGCCCAGCAGCAGGTGGACCGGGCCGTGGAGGGAGGGGACGTGGAGGACCTCTCGGCGGCCGACGCCGCGCTGACGCGGCAGATCGGCACCTTCATCAACCTGGCGGTGGAGGCCTACCCGCAGCTGCGCGCCACGGCGAACTTCTCCGCGCTGCAGGACCAGCTGGCGGAGAGCGAGAACCGTATCAGCGTCGCGCGGCGCGACTACAACGCGGCGGTCCGCGAGTATAACACCTACATCCGCCAGTTCCCGCAGGCCGTCACCGCCCGCGTCACCGGCGCCGACCGCAAGGAACCCTTCGAGGCGCCCGCCGGCGCGGAGGAGACGCCGACGGTCGATTTCAGCCGGCCGTAGGTAGAGGGTGGTGCTAAGTGCTACGTGCCGAGTGCTATGTGGTGTCGGCGCGGGGTCCGGGTATTTCGTCGACGTGCCCCCCGCCGCGGGTCCTCTGGAGAAGTCCCAGGACGGCGACGCGGCTGGGGCACCCGACGCACGTAGCGCTCAGCCTAGCACGTGTTCAAGCCATCCGGAGCAGCAGGGCCTGCAGCAGGTAGATCGCGAAGAAGGCGAGCAGCGGGGAGACGTCAACCCCGCCGAAGCTCGGGATCATCTCCGAGAAGGGGCGCAGGATCGGGTCGGTGATCCGCCGGATCAGGTCCACGACCGCATTCCCCGCTCCTGGCGCCACGAACCATGACATCAGCGCCCGGACGATGATCAGCCACTTGAGGGCCTCCAGCACGTAGTAGAGCAGCAGCAGCACCATCCGCCCCTCCTTTTGTCTAGCTCTCGTCGTCGAGAAACGGTCCCAGGTAGACCACGGAAGGCGTGCCCAGCGCCAGCACCGCGGGCGCGCACGCGCGCGGGCGACAGCTCGTCGAGCTCGGGGATCGGTCGCTCCGCGCGGCCGGTGACCAGCAGCCGGCGGGCCGCCTCGTGCGCGCGGCTCTCCGGCGCGCTCAGCTCCAGCAGTCGCTCGCCGCGGTAGCGGCGCAGCCGCGCGTCCCACTCCGTCTTCGGCATCGGCGCTTCGGAGAGGCCGCGGACCGTCTCCTCGATACGGTCTGCCCACCGGCCCGCCTCCTGCGGCGGGATCGCCACCTGGAAGCGGACCTCCCCGCCGCCCCGCCTCGGGATCACCTCGCTGCGCACATCGTAGACCCGGTGCCGCCCGGGCCCCAGAGCCAGCTCCCGCCGCGTGAGGTAGGCCGCGAGCCGCAGCGCCTCCTCATCCGTCCCCTCGGGGACCGGAAAGCTGGTGGAGACCCAGGTGGTGATCGTGTTGTAGTCGCGGCGAACCGGAGAGCGCTCGGGACGCGCCGGGACGCGCTCGAAGGGGATCGGCCCCTGCACCGTGAGGTGGCCGCCCAGGTGCGCGCGCGCCCGCTCCGGCTCGATCGGCCCCACCACCACGACCACCGCCCTCTCGGGGGTGAAGTGCGCGCGGAGGAAACGGTTCACCTCGGAGAGCGAGAGCCCCTGCACCGAGGCCGCGCTCCCCACCGTCGCGCGTGCCCAGGGGTGCCCGCGGCCGAAGAAGGCCGCGTCCGCCTCGCGCGCCACGGCGTCCGTGGGGTTCGCCTCGCGCCCCAGGAGCTCTTCCGCGACGGCGCGCCTCTCCCGCACCACCGCCAGACTGTCGACCGGGTCGCGGAAGAGCGCCACCAGAAGCGCCCGGGAGACCTCCTCCCAGGCATCGGGCGCGGCGGTCAGCGAGAAGGAGAGGGCATCCTTTTGTGCGCTCACGGCCAGATGCGCATCGAGCGAATCCAGCAGCGGGCGCAAGGGCTCCGTCACCGCCCGAGCGGCCAGGTAGGCGAGCCCCGCCTGCGCGCTGTCCTCGTCGGCCGGCCCGGTGGCGAGCAGCACCTCCGTGGCGATCACCGGCGTTCCCAGCTCGGAGAAGATCGCGATCCGCTCCTGCGCGGAGGCTCCCCAGGCGGGAAGGAGCGCCGCGAGCGCCGCCGCGAGGAGGGGCGCACCCGTCATCGGCGGATCAGCTTCTGGGGCGGGATCTCCACCCAAACCGAGGATCGCTCCAGCAGCGTCTCCAGCACCTCCCTCACCTCGTCCTCGCGCACCCGCTCCAGGGAGCCGTAGAAGCGCTGCGCCGCTTCGGCCTCACCCCCGCGGTCCGTGAACTGTCCCAGCACCTCCGCCATGCGGTCGGGGGTGCGGGCGTAGAAGAGCATGTCGCGTCGGATGGCTCGGGCGGCCCCGTACACCGCGCCGGGCGAGAGCGAGGCCTCGGCGCGCTCCAGCGCGGCGCCGAGAGCGGCCCGGGTCGCCGGCAGGTCGGCGCCCGGGGACGAGACGAAGAGGGCGAGCGCCTGGCCGTGGTGCGACCACCAATGCTCCGCCTCGACCGTGGCCGCGGGGAGGCGGTCCCGGAGCCGGTCGGCCACCACGCGGGCGGCGACGCTCAGCGCCGCCGGCTCCAGGCCGGCGCCGGGATAGCCGAGTCCGAACCAGGCGCGCGTCGCCTCGGCCGGGGCGAGGGGCGTGAGGTCCAGAGTGTCGCGGAAGCTCTCCCCCCAACGGCCCTGCGGGGCGGCCGGGAGCTCCGCGAAGGCGCGCTCCACCTCGCCCAGCCGCACATCTCCGACCGCGGTCACGGCGACTCGCTCCGGGCGGTAGAGCTCGTCCCAGGCGGTGCGCAGGGCGTCGCCCTCCACGAGGCGGCTCGCGCCGCTCTCCGTACCGGCGGCCGAGAGGTCGTCGGGAAAGAGTCGGGCGCGCAGCGCGGAGCGCACGTGCCGGTCGGCGGTCTCCCATTCGGCGAGGCGCTCCTCCGCCAGCTCCCGGCTGGCGCGTAGAAGCTCTCCCTCGCCCACCCTCGGGAGGCGCAGAGCCGCGCGCAGAACGCCCGCCAGGTACTCCAGCTCCGAGGCGGGGCCGGTCACCGTGAACACCACCGCATCCGAAGTGCGCTGGAGCTGAACCTGCCCTCCGACCCGCGCGACCTGCTCGCGCAGCGCGGGGAGCAGGAGGTGCTGCACCAGGTGCCCCGCGCCCGCGTATCCCGGCGGATCGTCGGCCACGATCGCCATCCGGAGCGCCACCAGCGGGACAGCGGGCTGGCGGTGCACCACCACCACCGCCGCCCCCTGCGCGGAGGCGCTCCCCGGCCCCGGGCGGGCGGTGGAGACCGGAATGGAATCGCCCGCCGAGAGGGCGGCGAGCAGCGGGAGGAGCAAGGAGGTCACGTTGGATCGGCTATCGGCTATCGGCCATCAGCTATGGCGATCAGCCATCGGCGATCGATTTTCGTCGACCAGTCGTGGGTCGGTCGAGAGCGCGTTGCGGCTCGGGGCACGGAATGCGGCCGCCAAAGAGATACCGGTGCCGAGCGGAACCGTTCCCCTCGACACCGGAATTCCGATCGATCCACCCTGTCCCGCCGCCCGCGCCTCCGCCCCGACGGGCCTTCAGCCGATAGCTGATCGCTTTTCAGTCCGGTATCGCGTCCGCGATGATGAAGTTCAGTGGATCGACCTGCTTTCCGTCCACCTCGACTTCGTAGTGGAGGTGCGGACCGCTGACCAGCCCGGTGGCGCCAACCTCGGCGATGACGTCGCCGCGCTCGACCGTCTGCCCCTCGCGCACGACGAGGCGCGAGCAGTGGGCGAAGCGGGTCACGTAGCCGAAGCCGTGGTCGATCTCCACCACCTTCCCGTAGCCGCCGGGGCGCACGCCCACGAAGACCACCTTACCCTTGGCGGGGGCAAGAATCGGCTCACCCACCGGGGCGACGATATCGATCCCGTTGTGGGGACGGGAGATGCGGAGGACCGGGTGCCGCCGGTTCCGCGAGAAGAGGCTGGTCAGATGCCCGTCGGAAGGGGAGATGGAAGGGGTCGCCTCGAGGCGCTCGGTGTTCTCCGCGAGGGTTTGGATCGCCTCGTCCATGCTGGCGCGCAGCAGGTTGGCGCGGCGCGTCAGCATCTCGACGTCGTACGAGGCGGCGAAGAGCTTCTCCCCTACCTCGGGGTTGAGCCGGTACACCGCGGCCGATTCGAGCGTCTCCGTGCCGGGTCCGCCGATCCCCACTCTCCGCACGTCGCCGTCGATGGAGGGGAGGCCCGCCATGGTGCGGTACTTCTCGTCCTTGGCGGAGAGGTCGTCGATAGAGGCCGAGAGCGTCTCCATCGCCCCACGCATCTCATCCACTTCGGCCGCCAGGAGCAGGTTCTCCCGTTCCAGGCGCTGGGCCCGGAGCTGATGGCTCTGCTTGAGGAAGAAGCCGGCGCTGAAGGTCCCGCCGAGGAGAACGACGAGGAGCATGGCGGAGAGGAGGATTCGAACGCCCGCGGAGGAGACCTGAACAGACCTCACCCGCTCATCGTCGTGCGGAATGAGCATCAGCGTCCACTTGGATCTTGCCATGACCGTCGAATACCGGATGGAAGAATGGGTGGAATACGCCCGGGTAACGGGCCCGAACACGTTGAATTTCTCGTTCTTGGGACCGCGTAGGATAACGGCCCCGGCTTCGCCCTGTCAAGCGATGAGGCAGCCTCGCCCCCGGGAGGACACGCGCGCGAGAACCCCGCGCGAGCCTCGGTCGAGATGGGTTATAGGTCCGTCAAGTATATACCCTGAAACAATATGCGAGCGTTGGGAAGGACCGGTCGCCGGCCTCTCGCCCCTGCGCAGTGCTCCCGAGCTCGGAAACCTGCGATGCGTCACGAAGCGGCCAGCTCGGGGCGCGGGAAAAGGACTTCGCGCTGCTGGATCCGCCATCCCCCCACCTCCATTCCCTCGACCGCGGCGAGAGAGGGGAGTTCGCGGTTGCTCCCCAGCCGCTCCCACAGGTCGGCCATCTTGGTGGGCATGAAGGGGGAAAGCAGGACCGCCGCCGCTCCCAGCGCGCGCACCAGAGCGGCCAGCGCCGCGTCCAAGTCCGCCGCCCGCTCCGGGTCCTTCGCCAGCTTCCACGGGGCCTGCTCGCCCACGAAGGCGTTGGCTTCGGCGACGAGGGAGAGCGCGGCCGCGGCGCCCTCGTGGAGCAGGCAGCGGTCCATCCGGTCGCGGTAGCGTGCGACCGCCGCGGCGGACTTCACGTCCAGGGCGGTCGCGGCGCCGGTGGGCACGACTCCGTCGCGGTACTTGGCCACCATCGAGAGCGAGCGGCTCGCCAGGTTTCCCAGGTCGTTCGCCAGCTCCGAGGTGTAGCGCTCGTCGAAGCGCTCGTAGCTGAAGCTCCCGTCCTCGTTCCAGGGGATCTCGCGCAGCAGGAAGTAGCGGAAGGCGTCGGGACCGAACCGGTCGACCGCCTCTCCCAAGTCGAGCCGCACCCCAGCCGACTTGCTGAAGCGCTCCCCGCCGAGCGTCACGAAGCCGTGCCCCCACACCTGCTCCGGCAGCGCCAGCCCCGCCGAGTGCAGCATCGCCGGCCAGATCACGCAGTGCAAGCGCGTAATGTCCTTCCCGATCACGTGCAGCTGCGCCGGCCAGCGTTCTTCGAAGGAGGGGTTCGGGTAACCCGTCGCGGTGAGATAGTTGGGAAGGGCGTCGAACCAGACCCACGTCCCCTGAGTCTCGCCGTCGCTGGTGGGGCGCGGGAAGGGGATCGCCCAGGAGAGTCCCGCTCGCGTCACCGAGATGTCTTCCAGCCCGTCCTCGAGCAGCGAGAGGATCTCGTTGCGCCGGCTTTCGGGGAGGAGGAAGGTGGGCCGCCGCGCGAAGAGGTCGCGCAGGAACTCTTCGTGGCGCGTGAGGCGGAAGAACCAGTTCCGCTCCTCCGCCCACTCCAGCTCGCGCGTGGGGTGCAGCACGCAGCGCCCCTCCACGATCTCGGTCTCGCGCTTGAAGAGCTCGCACCCGACGCAGTACCACCCCTCGTAGCTCTTCTCGTAGAAGTCGTCTGGGTTGACCTCGAAGATGCGCTCGATGAGGGCGCGCACCCCCCGCCTGTGGTGCTCGGCGGTGGTGCGGATGAACTGGTCGTTGGAGATCCCGAGACGGGCCCACATCGCCCGGAAGGCCACGGCGACCTCGTCGCTCAGCTGCTGCGGCGAGATCCCGCGAGAGGCGGCGGTCTGCGCGACCTTCTGGCCGTGCTCGTCCATCCCCATGAGGAAGTGCACGCGGTCGCCGACCAGCCGGCGGTAGCGGGCGATGGCGTCGGCGCCGATCTTCTCGAAGGCATGACCCAGGTGCGGGTCGCCGTTGGCGTAGTCGATCGCGGTCGTGATGTAGAAGGGCTTCTGACTCACGTTCTGGCTCTTCCTGGAGGGTGTGCGGTCGTGCACGAGCGACGCTCGCCGCCGCGGTTCGCGATTCCGTCCCCCCTCACCCCGTCACCCCTCGGACCTCCGGGAGGAGCGCCGCCGCCGCCGCCGCTTTCCGGACCCTCCGGACGAGGCCTGCGCCTCGGCGGAGTCCGCTTCCGCGGCGGCCCCGGTGGCGGGAGCGGCGGAGGGCGCCTCGGAGTCCGTCCGGCGAGTGGCCTCGGCGGTTTCGCGCTTCAGGTCCGTGAGCGACAGCAGCCGGCGCTGCCGGCTCTCGTCCAGCAGGGTGACCTGGTCGTGCCAGATGTCCACGCCGATCACCTTCTCGGTGCCGCGCGCGGTTTGGATCGTCTTCCCCTCGCGGGGGAAGCGCTTGCGCGCGGTGAGGTAGGCGTCGTGCTCGTAGGTGAGGCAGCACATGAGCCGCCCGCACGTCCCCGAGATCTGTGCCGGGTTGAGCGAGAGGTTCTGGTCCTTGGCCAGCTGCAGGGAGATCGGCTTGATCTCGCGCAGCCAGGTGGAGCAGCAGAGCTCCCGGCCGCAGCGCCCGACGCCGCCCAGCAGGGCCGCCTCGTCGCGCACTCCGATCTGCCGCAGCTCGATGCGAGTCCGGAAGGTGCGCGCCAGGTCGCGCACCAGTTGGCGGAAGTCGACGCGCCGCTCGGCGGTGAAGTAGAGCGTGAGCTTGTTGCGGTCCCACTGCCACTCGGCCTCGGTGACCTTCATCCTGAGTCCGTGCCGTTCCACCATCTCGCGCGCCTGGCGCCGGACGCGCTCCTCGTCGGAGCGCAGGATCATGAGGCGCTGGACTTCGTCGGGCTCGGCGCGGCGCACCACGCGCTGAGTCGGGTCGGCGGCGGCGGTGCCGCCCTTGCTCTGCGAGCCGCAGCCGGAGCACTTCCGCGCGGCGACTCCGCCCACGCTCTTCACGCGCCCGAGGTCGGAGCCGCGCTCCGCCTCGACGACGACGTAGGCGCCCGGGCGGAGCGTTTCGTCCTCCGAGGTGAAGTAGTCGCAGCGGTTCCCCTTGAAGGAAACCTCCACGATCTGTGCCGCCCCGGAGGCGGGCGAGGACTGGATGATGGGGAGAGGAAGAGAGCTCATGTCCAGGTGTATGGCTATCGGTCCGGCGCCGCGAGGAGGCCGGACCGCGGTAGGAAGAAGGTGGGGGATCCGATCTAGCTGGTGCGCCACTCCCCCATGGCGAGATACTTGTCCCAGCGCTGGCGGAGGAGGCCTTCCCGGGGGAGCGCGTTCAGCTCGGCGAGGTTGGAGAGGAGCGCTTCCCGCACCGCGGCGGCGGTATGTTCCCAGTCGGAGTGCGCGCCCCCGGTGGGCTCCTCGATCACCTGGTCCACCACCCCCAGGCCGATCAGGTCCTCGGCCGTGAGCTTCATCGCCGTCGCGGCCTTCTCGCGCTCCGTGCCCGACTTCCAGAGGATGGCCGCGCACCCCTCCGGCGAGATGACCGAGTAGACGCTGTTCTCGAGCATGAGGATGCGGTCGGTGACGCCGATCGCCAGAGCCCCGCCCGAGCCGCCCTCCCCGATCACGAGCGCCAGGGTGGGGACCTGCAGCGACGCCATCTCGCGCAGGTTGCGGGCGATCGCCTCCGCCTGCCCCCGCTCCTCCGCGCCGAGACCGGGATAGGCCCCGGGGGTGTCGATGAGGGTGACGACCGGCCGGCCGAACTTCTCGGCGAGCTTCATGAGACGGAGCGCCTTCCGGTATCCCTCGGGGTGCGGCATCCCGAAGTTGCGCAACAGGTTCTCCTTCATGTCGCGGCCCTTCTGATGCCCGATCACCATCACCGTCTGCCCCTCGAGGCGGGCCCAGCCGCCGACGATGGAGGCGTCGTCGCGGAAGGCGCGGTCGCCGTGCAGCTCCACGAAGTCCGCGAAGACCAGCTCCAGATAGTCGAGCGTGTACGGCCGGCGCGGGTGCCGCGCAACCTGCACCCGCTCGATCGGGTTCAGGTTGCGGTAGACGTCGCGCTTGAGGGTATGGAGCTTCCTCTCCAGCGAGCGCAGCTCCGCCGACACGTCGAGCCCCCGCTCGCGCGCCAACTCCTGCAGCCGGTCGATCTGCTCCTCGACCTCGGCGATCGCCTTCTCGAAGTCCAGATGGGCAACGGTAGCCAATCGATCCTCGCGTCGTTGATGCTATCGGCTATCAGCTATCAGCCTCTGGGAACGAGCGGTCGGGTCGATCCGATGGCGATCGAGCCAACCGCCCCGACGCCCGCGACTCCTCAGGGGCCGTCAGCCGATAGCTCGTCACGCCCTCACCAGCCGCACGCTCTCCTCGCCCAGAAGGTCGCGCAGCTCGGCGACCAGCTCCGCGCGCGCGGTGACGCGCAGGGAGCGGGAGCGGAGGAGCGGCGCGTCCTCTTCCTCCACACCGCCTCCGTTCCTCCAGAGCACCGTCACCGGAGCGCGGCCCGGATGGCCGGCGAAGAGGCCTTTCGCGCGCTTCAGGCTCTCCGGCGGGCAGCCGTGGGAGCCCAGCTCGATGCAGAGACCGACCGCTCCGTCGTCGCGGAGCGACGTCAGCGGCGACACGCGGTCGAGGAAGAGCGGCGGGTCCTCCTCGTCTCGGTCGCGGCCGGAGACGCTTCCGGAGACCAGCACGGGCGCGTCCTTCTGAAGGTTCTCCTTGTTGCGCTCCCACGAGTCGCCGAAGGCCAGCAAAGTGCCGGTGCCGAAGAAGTCCTCCACCGTGATGCGCCCCCACTCCGAGCCGTCGCGCTTCGAGATCTGCCGCGCCACGTCGGTGACCACGCAGGCCAGCTCCACCTTCTGGTCCCGGTGCTCCTTGAGGTTCGCGGTGTTCACCCGATCGAAGAGTGCCATCTCCTCCCGGTACTTGTCCAGGGGATGGCCCGAGATGAAGAAGCCGAGGATCTCCTTCTCGCGCTTGAGGCGCTCCCCCTCCGGCCAGGTCTCGACCTCGGGGAGCTGCGGCTCCTTCACCCCCGCGGTGGCGGAGGCGCTCTCTCCCAGCAGGTCACCGAAGATGTTCTCCTGAATGCTCTCCCGCTCCTTCTGGGCGTGCTGCGCGGCGGCGAAGGTGGTCTCCAGCGCCGCCAGGAGCTGCGCCCGTCCCCGGAGGGCGAAGCCGTCCATCGCGCCCGCGCAGATCAGCGCCTCGACTACCCGCTTGTTGCAGAGCCGCAGGTCCACCCGGCAGAGAAAGTCGAAGAGCGACTCGAAGGGGCCCTCCGCCTCGCGCGCGGCGAGGATGGAGCGCACCGCGCCCTCGCCCACCCCGCGAATGGCGGCCAGCCCGAAGCGAACCTGCCCCACCCCCTCGCCCACCACGGTGAACTTGAGGTTCGATTCGTTCACATGCGGGGGGAGCACCTCCAATCCCCCGGGGCACCGCTCCGGGAGCGCCTTCCCCAGCTCGCGGCAGGCGGCGATGTACCCCACCACGTCCTCCGCCTTGTCGAGCACCGAGCTGAGGAGCGCGGCCATGAACTCGGCCGGATAGTGGGCCTTCAGCCATCCCGTCTGATAGGCCAGGAGTCCGTACGCGGCGGAATGCGACTTGTTGAAACCGTAACGGCCGAACGCCTCGATCTGGTCCGCGAGGTCCTGGATGAGGCGCCGGTCGTGGCCCGCATTCACGGCGCGCTCCACGAAGCCCCCCAGCTCCTTCTTGATGAGCTCGGCGTCCTTCTTCCCCACCGCCTTCCGGAGCACGTCCGCCTCGGCGAGCGAGAACCCGGCGAGGATCTGCGCGATGCGCATCACCTGCTCCTGGTACACGATCACGCCGTAGGTGGGCTCCAGCACCTCCGCCAGATCGGGGTGCGGGTACGTCACGGTCTCCTGCCCCAGCTTGCGCCGGATATAGACCAGGTCCATCCCCATGTCGAGGGGCCCCGGGCGCACCAGCGCGTTGGCGGCGATCAGGTCGTCGAATCGGTCGGCCTTCATCGCGCGGAGCTTCTCCGTCGCCAGCGAGGATTCGAACTGGAAGACGCCCGCGGTGCCGCCGCGCGCGAGCATCTTGTAGACGTGCGGGTCGTCCAGGGGCACCTCCTCGGGGCGGGCGTACTCGACGCCCGTCCGCGGGTGTTTCAGCGCTCCGTGGCGCGCGCGGATCGTGGACACCGCGTCATGGATCACGGTGAGGGTCTTCAGCCCCAGGAAGTCCATCTTCAGCATGCCCGCCTTCTCCAGGCAGGTCATGTCGTACTGCGTGACCAGCACGTTCTCGCCGTCCCCGCCGCCGGAGCCTTTCGTGCTCTGCGTGCAGATCGGCACGTACTCGTCGAGCGGCCCGGGGGCGATCACCACGCCCGCCGCGTGCACGCTGGAGTGCCGCGAGAGCCCCTCGAGCGTCTTCGAGTAGTCGAGGAGCTTTCGGTAGCGGTCCTCCTTCTGGTAGAGATCCCGCACGTCGGAGATCTGCCGGACCGCCTCCTCCACCGTGAGGGAGTGGGCGGGGCCGTTCGGGATCAGCTTGGCGAGCCGGTCGGTCTCGGCCGGAAGGAAGCCGAGGGTGCGCCCCACGTCCTTCACCACGGCGCGGGACTTCATGGTCCCGAAGGTGATGATCTGCCCCACCGCGTCCCGCCCGTACTTCCCGCGCACGTACTCGATGACCTCGCCGCGCCGCTCGAAGCAGAAGTCCACGTCGATGTCGGGCATCGAGACGCGCTCGGGATTGAGGAAGCGCTCGAAGAGGAGGTCGAACTCGATCGGGCAGATGTCGGTGATCCCGGTGCAGTACGCGACGATCGACCCGGCCGCGGAGCCTCGTCCGGGCCCCACCGGGATCCCGTTGTCCCGCGCCCACTTGATGAAGTCGGCGGTGATCAGGAAATAGCCCGAATAATCGAGCTTCGGGTTCGCGATCACGCTCAGCTCGTACTCCACCCGCTCGATGATGTGGGCCGGCAGAACCGAATGCGGGTCCGCGTCCGCCGCAGCGCCCTCCGCGTAGCGCTCGACCGCACCCCTCCACACCCAGTCGCGCAACATCTCCGACTCGGTGGAGAAGCCCTTCTCGGCCACCGGGAAAGCCGGGACGTGGTACCCCTTCGGGTAGGAGAAGTCGGCCTCGTCGGCGATGCGGAGGGTGTTCTCCAGGACGTCCGGGCGGCCGGGGAAACGCTCGGCCATCTCCACGTGGTTCTTGAAGTAGAGCCCCTGGTCGTACTTCATCCGGTTGGGGTCGCCGTGGTCCTTGCCCAGCCCGATGCAGAGGAGCACGTCGTGCGCGGCGTGATCGTCGGACTTCAGGAAGTGCGCGTCGTTGGTGGCGACCACCGGGAGCCCCAGGTCGTCGGAGAGCCGGAAGATGCGGCGGTTCAGCTCGTCCTGACCCTCGGAGTCGTGGGCCTGCACCTCGAGGTAGTAGCGGTCCCGGAAGAGCTCGGCGTACCAGGAGGCGGCCTCGCGGGCCTCGTCCCAGCGATCCTCCATCAGGTGCTGCGCGACCTCGCCGGCGAGGCAGGCGCTGCTGACGATCAGCCCCTCGCTGTGACGCGCCAGCACCTCGCGGTCGATGCGCGGCTTGAAGTAGAAGCCCTCCGAGAAGCCGATGGAGGAGAGCTTCGCCAGGTTCTTGTACCCCTGGAAGTCGCGGGCGAGGAGGACGAGGTGGAAGTATCCCTTCTCTCCCTTCGTCTTGCTCTTCTCATGGCGGCTCCCGGGGGCGACGTACGCCTCCATGCCGATGATCGGCTTGATGCCGGCCTTCTTCGCCTGCTCCTGGAAGATCCAGGCGCCGAACATCACGCCGTGGTCCGTCAGCGCCAGCGCCGGCTGCTCGAACTCCTTCGCGCGCCGGACGAGGTCGCCGACGCGGTTCGCGCCGTCGAGGAGGGAGTACTCCGAGTGGCAGTGCAGGTGAACGAACGACATCGACCTCCGAATCCGGAAAACCGACCTCGGGAGGGATATGGATCCCGCCGCCGGGTATGAATTTGGTGACCGGGCGGGAAGCCCGGAAAGGGGGCAAATGATTTTCGCGCCAGGGTTTGAATATGGCGCCGGACGAGGGGGTAGGGCAAGGGAGGGGCGGCGCGAGGAAGTGGCAGGGTGACAGCGGGCCGGCATCCGTTCGCGATGCCGGCCCCGAACCTTCGGGCGCCCTGGAGCGGGAGGGCTTCCCGTGATCGTCGCGGCGGTTTCAACCGCCTGGCCCGGCACGGCTCGGTCCCCGCCTCAACCCGTCACCCCCCCGCGCCGACCTGCGTGGCCTCGCGAGTGCCGGAGACCTCGCGCCGGCCCGGCCCGGCGATCCCCTCCCGGGCGGCGGGCGGGACCACGCCCGCGTCGGCGGCCAGGCCGTCCACCAGGTCCATCTCGAGCCAGGCGTGCTCGCCGCGGAGTACCTCCTGCGCCAGCTCGTAGTTGGCTTCGTCCTCGTTGTCGAAGAGGCTGTCGAAGAGGGCCTCGATCCGCAGGCGCGCGTTCCGGCAGAAGACGTCGGCCAGGTGAACGGCCTTCGTCCCCTCCGCGCCGCGGCGCATCGCCTGTGCCCGCACGCAGCTCGCCGCCATGGCGTAGAGCTCGGCGCCGACGTCCACGAAGCGGAAGAGGACCGACTGCTTCCGCTCCAGCTTCGCCTGGTAGAGCGACATCGCGTAGAACATGCTGCGCGCCAGCTTGCGGCTGGTGCGGTCGATGAACTGCAGGTGGGTCGCCAGCTCGCCGAACTCGCCGTACTTGAGGCGGCTCATCCCCACGTACTGCTTCGGGAGCCAGGTGGCGTAGAAGGCGCCCGCCTTGGCGAAGGCGCCCGCTTTCTTCCCCGCGCTCGCCCGGGGATCGATCAGGTCGCCCGCGACCTGAAGGTGGGTGTCCACCGCCTCACGCGCGATGAAGAGGCGCATGATCTCCGAGGAGCCCTCGAAGATCCGGTTGATGCGGAAGTCGCGCATCATGCGCTCCACCGGGATCGGGACCTCGCCGCGGGCCCGCAGCGAGTCGGCGGTCTCATAGCCGCGCCCGCCGCGGATCTGCAGGCAGTCGTCGAGGATCTTCCAGCCCTCCTCCGTGGTCCACAGCTTGGCGATGGCGGCCTCCAGGCGGATGTCGTTCTGCGCCTGGTCGGCGAGCAGCGAGGAGAGCTCGGCCATCGATTCGATGGCGAAGGCGCCGGCCGTCATCTTGCCCAGCATCTGGGCGACCGCGTCGTGCTTCCCGATCGGTGCGCCCCACTGTACGCGCTCCGCCGCCCACTTCCGCGAGATCTCGACCGCGGCACGGGCGCCCGCCGCGGCGCTCATCGGCAGCGTGAGGCGGCCGGTGTTGAGCGTCATCAGCGCGAGCTTCAGCCCCTTCCCCTCGCCCCAGAGGATGTTCTCCCGCGGGACCCGGACGTCGTCGAAGCGGATCACCGCGTTCTGCAGCGCCTTCAGCCCCATGAAGTGGCAGCGGTGCGTCACCTCCACGCCCGGCGTGCCCGCCTCCACGATGAAGGCCGTGATCTGCGGGATCTCCTTCCCGTTCCTGATCTTCGGCGGAGTACGGGCCATCACCACCAGGAGCTCGGCGATGGTGCCGTTGGTGCACCAGAGCTTCTCTCCGTTGAGGATGAATGCGTCGCCGTCTTCCGTGGGAGTCGCCGTGGTGGTCATCGCCGCCGGGTCGGAGCCGGCCTGGTCTTCGGTGAGGGCGAAGGCGGAGATGCGTCCCGCCGCGAGCTGCGGGAGGTACTTCCGCTTCTGCTCCGGCGTCCCGAACATCTTCAGCGGCTGCGGCACCCCGATCGACTGGTGGGCGGAGAGCAGCGCCGTCACGTTCCCGTCGAAGCTGGTCACCTTCTGGATGGCGCGCACGTAGCCGAGCTGCGAGAGCCCCAGCCCGCCGTACTCCTCCGGAATCTTCATCCCGAACGCTCCCAGCTCCCGCAACCCGTCGACGACGTGCTCCGGAAGCTCTCCGGTGCGGTCGATCTCGTCGGAGTCCACCTCCTCGCGCATGAAGCGCTCGAGCTTCGCGACGAACGCGTCCGTCTTACGCTTGTCCTCCGGCGACTGCTGCGGGTAGGGATGGATCAGGTCCAGACGGAAGCGGCCCAGGAACAGTTCGCGCACGAAGCTCGGATTGGTCCACTCGGTCTCGCGGGCGGCCTCGGCCACCTCGCGGGAGTGCTCTTCGCTCATCCCGCTCGGGCGGGTTTCTTCGCTCATCTGCCTCTCCTTCGCGTCGGGAACTGATGAACCTGAATCGGTCCGGCTCTCGGGCGGGGAATCGCGCCCTGGAGCCAACTTATCCCTGAGCCGGGCTCAGGCAATGGCCGCTCCTCCCACTACAGGCAAGCTCCGGACCGCCGCCGGAGGGCTTGTCGCAGCCCCGGCTGAAAAAGGTTAGACAAAGACTGAACAGAATGGCACGAAGGGTGCACATCGGGTGGCGAACCTCAGCGGGAGACACTCATGCACGTACTGGTCACGGGCGGCACCGGAGTCTTGGGAAGGCCGGCGGTGGACGGGCTCCTGGCGCGAGGCCATACGGTGCGGCTCCTCTCGCGCCACGCGGAGCGTGACGCGGCCCGCTGGCCGCGCGGCGTGGAGCCGCACCCCGCCTCGGTCGCGGACGAGGCCGCCGTCCGCGGCGCGGCGCAGGGGTGCGACGCCGTGCTCCACATCGCCGGGGTGGTGGCGGAGCATCCGCCCGAGGCCACCTTCGAGGCGATCAACGTGGGAGGGACGCGCCACCTCCTCGCCGAGGCGGCGCGCGCCGGAGTGCGCCGCTTCGTCCTCGTCTCCTCCCTCGGCGCCGATCGCGGGGAGTCCGACTACCACCGCTCGAAGCGCGCGGCGGAGCGGGAGGTCGAAGCCTTCCCGGGCGAGTGGCTGGTGGTGAGGCCGGGGAACGTCTACGGTCCCGGGGACGAGGTCATCTCGCTCCTTCTCAAAATGGTGCGGACTCTCCCCGTCATCCCGTTGCCGGGCGACGGCGAGCAGCGCTTCCAGCCGGTCTGGGCGGAGGATGTCGGACGTGCACTGGCCCTCGCCGTGGAGCGCCACGACCTCTCGCGCCTCTCCCTCGACCTGGCGGGCGCCGAGCCCGTGAGCGTCAACGGGCTCCTCGACCGGCTCGAAGCGACGACGGGGAAGCGCCCCCGCCGCTTCTCGATCCCCTCGTTGCTGGCGCATACCGGAGCCGAGCTGGCCGAGATGCTGGGGGTGGAGCTCCCCGTGAAGTCCGACCAGCTCGAGATGCTCGCGGAGGAGAACGTCGTCCCCGACGGCCGGGCGAACGCCCTGGCGGAGGTCTTCGGGATCGACCCGCTCCCGCTCGACGACGGCCTGGCGCGGCTGGCGGACTCGCTCCCCGAACGCCTACCCGCCGACGGGCTGGGGCCGCTGCGGCGCCATCGCTTCTGGGCCGACATCCGCGGGAGCCGCCTCTCGGCCGCGGACCTGATCCGGATCGTCCGCGAGGATTTCCGCTCGCTTCCCGACCCGGAGCTCATGCGGGTGGGGGTGGAGCCCGGCTCGGGCGACGTGCTCGACGAGGGGGAGGCGCTGACGCTGGCGATCCCGCTGCGCGGAACCATCCAGGTGCGGGTGGAGGAGGTCACCCCCACCTCGGTGAGCGCCATCACCCTGGAGGGCCATCCGCTCTCCGGGATCGTGCGCTTCCTGGCCGAGGAGGAGGGGGAGCGGCTCCGCTTCGAGGTGAGAACTTTCACCCGGGCCTCCGGCGTGCTGGACCTGGTGGCGATGAGCACCGTGGGCGAGCCCCTCAAGGATGCGGCGTGGCGGTCGCTGGTGCGCGAGGTGGTGGCGCGCAGCGGCGGCGAGGCCGGAGACGGGATCGAGGCGGAGACGGAGGTGCTCGACGGCGAGGCCGCGGAGAGCGTCGAAGCATGGGCGGAGGGGCTGGTGCGGCGCCGGGAGTGGAAGGGCGCGGATCGCTGAATACTTGAACGCCTGGTGCCCCGTGCGGCGGAGGCCCGCGCGACGGAGCGATGTCCGGACTCCGCGGCCCGTCACCTCGCCACCGGTCTCCCCGCCAACGGCGCGGGGCAGGCCGGGGGCGCCCCGCTACCGCACGTGCCCGAGGCGCTCCAGCCACTCGAGGGGGAAGGGGTGAGGCGGTCCGAGGGAGCGCTCGTCGCCCAGGGGCGTAGCCGCCCCGCACGGGGCGGCCGGCGGCGGAGATGCGCTCTCCGCGACCGCGGCGGCCGGGGCCCTCGCGCCCGGTCCCGGGCTCTCGCTGGTCCGCGCCGTGCAGGGACGGAAGGGGGAGCGGGGGGCGGTGCCCCCCGAGGCCGAGGCATCCGCACGAAGGAGCACCGCATGGGCACTCGAGATCGATCCAGGGGGCTGGACCTGCTGGCGGTGGGAGCCGCCGCCTACCTCGGCTGGCGGCTCGTCCGGCAGGCGAACGCGATCGACCTGCGGGGGCAGGTGGTGGCGATCACCGGGGGCTCGCGGGGGCTGGGTTTCCTGCTGGCGCAGGAGTTCGCGCGCGAGGGGTGCCCCGTCGCCATCTGCGCGCGGGACGAGGAGGAGCTGCGCCGCGCCGCCGAACGGCTGGAGGCGCAGGGGGCGCGAGTGCTCGCCTCGACGTGCGACGTCTCCCGGCAGGAGGAGGTCGAGCGCTGGATCGCCGACGTGCGGCGCGAGCACGGAAGCCTCGACGTGCTAGTCAACAACGCCGGCGTCATCCAGGTCGGTCCGCTGGAGGCGATGACCGTCGAGGATTTCGAGCAGGCGCTCGCCGTGAACTTTTGGGGCGGGGTCTACGCCTCGCTGGCCGTCATCCCGGGGATGCGCGAGCGCGGCGCCGGGCGGATCGTGAACGTCACCTCGATCGGCGGGAAGGTCGCCGTGCCCCACCTCCTCCCGTACGACTGCGCGAAGTTCGCCATGGTGGGCTTCTCCGAGGGGATCCGCGCCGAGCTGGCGAAGGACGGCGTCACCGTCACCACGGTCGTGCCCGGGCTGATGCGCACCGGCTCGCCGGTCAACGCGCAGTTCAAAGGAGACCAGGCGAAGGAGTTTACCTGGTTCAGCGTGGGCGACGCCACTCCGGTGACGTCGATGGACGCGCGCCGCGCCGCCCGGCGGATCGTCGAGGCCACCCGCCGCGGGGAGGCGGAGGTCACGCTGGGCTGGCAGGCGAAGCTGCTCCGCCTCGCGCACGACCTCTTTCCCGGGGCGACCACCGACCTCCTGGGGCTGGTGAACCGGGTTCTCCCCGACGGGAGCGCGGCCAGCGGGACGGCGCGGGGAATGGAGCTTGCCACCGCCGTCTCCCCGTCGCCGCTGACGGCGATGATGAACCGGGCGGCTCGAGAGAACAACGAGTTCGGCGGCCGCCCCGCGCCCTCGCGGGAGCACGCCGAGCAGATCGGCCTCTCCGAGGGCCGGACGACCGGCGGGTGACGGCGCGCGACCCGGACAAGGAGCAGGAAGCAATGAGCGAGACCGGAAGACCGCAGGTGGTGGTGATCACCGGCGCGTCCGCGGGGGTCGGGCGGGCGACCGCGCAGGCGTTCGCCCGGCGCGGCGCGAGCATCGGGCTGATCGCCCGCGGCCGCGCGGGGCTGGAGGCCGCGCAGCGCGAGGTCGAGGCCCTGGGAGGCCGGGCCCTCGCCATCCCCTCGGACGTCGCCGACGCGGACGCCGTGGAGGCCGCCGCGGAGGCGATCGAGAGCGAGCTCGGCCCGATCGACATCTGGATCAACAACGCCATGACCTCCGTTTTCTCCCCGGTGAAGGAGATGAAGGCCGAGGAGTTCAGGCGGGTCACCGACGTCACCTACCTGGGCTACGTCTACGGCACCCTCTCCGCCCTCAAGCGGATGCTCCCGCGCGACCGCGGAACGATCATCTTCGTGGGCTCCGCTCTCGCCTACCGCGGCATCCCGCTGCAGTCCGCTTACTGCGGCGCGAAGCACGCCATCCAGGGCTTCTTCGACTCGCTGCGCACCGAGCTGCTGCACGACGGGAGCGGTGTCCGTCTCAGCATGGTGCAGATGCCGGCGCTCAACACCCCGCAGTTCCGCTGGGTCAAGAGCCGGCTCCCGCGCAAGGCGCAGCCGGTTCCACCGATCCACCAGCCCGAGCTGGCCGCGGAGGCGATCCTCTTCGCCATCGAGAGCGGCCGCCGCGAGGTGTGGCTGGGGTGGCCGACGGTGAAGGCGATCGTGGGCAACCGGATCGTTCCATGGTACGCGGACCGGAAGCTGGCGGAGAGCGGCTTCCGGTCGCAGCAGACGGACGAGCCCGACGACCCTGGCCGTCGTGACAATCTCTGGGAGCCGGTGGACGACGAGCGGGACCACGGCGCGCATGGGGTGTTCGACGCGCGCGCCAAGGAGCAGACGTCGCAGCTCTGGGCGACGAAGCACAAGCACCTGCTGTTGGCCGGCGGCGCGCTGCTCATGGGCGCTTCCCTCGCGTCCGCGGCAAAGGACGCGAGGGCGAACGGGACCGCGGACCCGGAGGCGCGCCCGCGCCTCCGCTCACCATGGAGGGAGGACGATCGTGGCCTGGATGCAGAGATTGAACGAATGGAGCGGGGACTCCGACGCCGCTGAGCTGAGCCGGGAGCTGCGGCTCGATTCGGGCGGCTTCCTGAAAGAGCGGCGGAGGGTGACGGCGCTCTCGCTGGTCTCGATCGGCGCGATGGGGGTGATCGCCCTCTACCAGATGGGCGTGATCCCCCACCTCCCCGAGCCCCCGATCCCGGGGCTCGACGCGGACGAGGTCGATGCCTCGGAGGAGGCGTACGCGAAGCTCCACACTCCGGACGCGGTGATCGGGCTCCGAAGCTATGCCACCACGCTGGCGCTCACCGCCATGGGCGGGGCCGATCGCGCCCGCGATCGGCCCTGGATCCCGCTGGCGCTCGCCGGGAAGGCGCTCTTCGACGCGGCGCAGGCCGCGAAGCTGACGGTGGACCAGTGGACGAAGCACCGGACCTTCTGCTCGTACTGCCTCGTCGCCAGCGCCGCCACCTTCGCGGTCCTCCCGCTGGTCCTCCCCGAGGCCGAGGAGGCCTGGAAGCACCTGGAGCTTCCGTAGGTTGAAGCGAGCGTCGGATCTCCGAGCGGCCCTCTCCCTCCCCGATACCGGAAGGGGTGCCGCGCGGCGCCGGACGCGAGGGCCTCTGAACGCGAGCGGCTTCCGCTAGTACCCGTCCCCGAGGGCAGCCCGGGCGGCATGGTACCCGCACATCCCGTGGACGGCGCCGCCGGGCGGAGTGGAGGCGGAGCAGAGATAGAGGCCGGGGATGGGGGTGGAGTAGGGGCGCAGCCCCAGCGTCGGCCTCAGGAGGAGCTGGCCCAGCAGCGGGGCGCCTCCGTTCACGTCGCCCCCCACCAGGTTCTCGTCCAGCAGCTCCAGGTCGTTCGGCCCCAGGACGCTGCGCGCGAGGATCAGGTCGCGGAAGCCGGGGGCGAAGCGCTCCACCTGCGCCTCGATGCGCTCCGTCACGTCCACCCGCGATCCGTTCGGCACATGGCAGTATCCCCACGCCGTATGCTTCCCCTCCGGCGCCCGGGAGGGGTCGAAGAGGCTGGGCTGCGAGAAGAGGACGAAAGGGCGGTCGGCGATCTCTCCGTGCAGGGGGCACCATTCCGAGCGGCGCAGCTCGTCCAGCGACCCCACCAGGTGCACCGTCCCCGCCCGCGCGCACTCCGGCGCCTTCCACGGCACCGGCCCCGAGAGCGCCCAGTCCACCTTGAAGACCCCCGCCCCGTAGCGGAAGCGCCGCAGGCTCGCCCGGTATCCCCCCGGGAGCCGGTCTCCGGCGACCCGCAGCACCTGCCGCGCGGTGAGATTCAGGAAAGTCGCGCGCGAGGGGGGAAGCTCGTCGAGCGAGCCGACCCGGACGCCGGTGCGGATCTCTCCCCCGAGCGACTCCAGGTGGGAGGCGAGGGCGCGGGTGATCGCCCCGGCTCCGCCACGGGGCACGGGCCACCCGACCGCGTGGCCGGCGGCGTTGAGCACCATCCCGAAGGCCGCGGTCGCCGCGCGGTCCAGGGGAAGTCCGGCGTGCGCGGCGCTCCCGGCGAAGAGCGCCCCGGCCCGCCCTCGGCCCAGGATCCACTCCGTCGCCTGGTCCACCGAGAGCACCGCGCGCATCCCGAACCGCGCCAGCAGCAGCGGGTGCCGCGGGACGCGCAGCGGCGCGAGCACGTCCCGGGACAGCACCTCCCACGCCTCGGCGAACGGCTGCAGGAAGGCGCGGTACGCCGTCCCTCCCGCGCCGAGCGTCGCGGCGGTCGCCCCGAAGGAGCGCTCCAGCATCGCCGGAGGTCCGTCGTCGAAAGGGTGGGCGAAAGGAGCGGGAGGATGGATCCACTCGAGCCCGTGCTCCTCCAGCGGGAGCGAGCCGAAGAAGGGGGAGCCGACGCCGAGCGGATATACCGCCGAGAAGGGATCGTGGAGGAAGCCCGGGAGGGTGAGCTCCGCGCTGCGCGCCGCGCCGCCCACCGTGGGGTTCGCCTCCAGTACCAGCACCGAACGCCCCGCGCGGGCCATCTCGATGGCCGCCGAGAGCCCGTTCGGCCCCGCGCCGACCACCACCGCGTCGTAGCGCTCTACCACCGGCGCATCTCTTCGTAGACCGCAGCCGTCGCGAGGCCGTAGACCACCGGCATGCTGGTGGTGAGCAGCCAGTGCCGCCCCGGGCGGCGGTCGGGGTGGGGCTCGCTCCCCGCCCGCGTCCCCCGCGCCGACACGCGAGAAGGCGAGGAAGTAGAGCAGCGCTCCCATCCCCAGCCCCCCGACGAGCGGCGGCAGCGCGGCTTCCTCTCGCGCCACCGCGTAGGCGGCGCCCCAGAAGAGGGCATAGCCCACATGGAAGACCGTCCCCGCGGCGGCCTCCTGTCCCTCGGTGGCCTCCACCCCCAGCCGCGACGTCGCCGCCCGCACGAAGTGCTTGGGGATGTCCGTGTCCTCTCCGGGCGGGAAGAAGAGCTCCTCCTCGAGCTTTCCGACCGCGGGCTGCACCACCCCGGCGACGGCGCCCCGCCGCGGCCCCCAGCACGATCTGACGCAGGATTCCCATATCCCTCCCTCTCGGTGTGTCTGCACGTGTCGGGACGATCCGCCCGCTCCCAGAAGCACGCTCCGTACCATGCACGCCGATTCCGACCATCGAGCTCCGAGAGTGTCACGATCGTTCGGATCTGCTCGTTCTCCACCGAGGGCTCGCCCGCTTTTCCCGCGACCTCCCGGTCGCGAGGACGTCGTCCTCTCGCCGGCCAGCGGCGCCTTCGTGCTCTCGATGGCCGCCGCCGCCGCGGGCGGGATGAGGCTGCCTTCCGGAATGCCCCGCCATGGGAGTGCCCCCCTCCGTCGCGGCGACGGTTTCGTCGCCGTGGCGCCCGCGTTGTGGCGAGGGGCGGGGCCGCATGTGCATCTTCCTTCCGGAGGGGCACCGTGCTCTTCCCCGGGCAGATCGCGGATCCGCGCTGGTCGCGGGTCCGGCGGCGCTCCGGTGTCACGACGAAACCCGCACGGACGTTCTCAGGGTGATAGGACCCGATCCGGCATCCACGGCGGACTTCGACACGCTCTACCGGCGGGTCCAGCCCTCCCTGTTCCGCTACCTGAATCGCCTCACGGCCGATCCGGATGCCGCGGAGGACGCGGTCCAGGAGGCGTTCGTCCGTCTCCTGAGCCGCCCGGACCTCGGCGAGGATGCCGCCCGGCTCTGGCTCTTCACGGTCGGCACCAACCTGGTTCGCGATCGGGGACGGATGATGGCGCGGCGGCGGCGGCTCCTCTCCGCGCTGCCGGTTTCGCCCTCGAGCGGGCCGCTCCCCGACGAGGCACTGGAACGGGCGGAGCGGGTGCGGGGGGTCCGAGAGGCGCTGGAGCGGCTTCCCGAGCGCGACCGCCAGATGCTCCTGATGCGTGAGGAGGGGTTCAGGTACGCGGAGATCGCGGCCGCGGTGGAGGTGGCGCGGGATCGGTGGGGACGCTGGTCGCACGGGCCCTGAAGCGGTTCGTGGAGGTTTACCGACCCGATGAGGAAGACGATGATTCACGTGGATGAAGGCGCGCTCCAGGCGCTCCTCGACGGGGAACTCTCCGCGGAGGAGCGGTACGGCGCGGACCGGCACCTCGAGGGCTGCGCCGCCTGCCGCGCCGAGCTGAACGCCCTCCGCTCGGCGTCCGGGGAGCTGGCCGGCGCGCTCTCGCTGCTCGACCGCCGGACGCCCCGCGCGCGCGGCTCCGTCCCCGCGCAGCCCCGCGCGCGGCCCCATCCGCGGGCGTGGCGCAGGGGGCGGAGCCTGGCGCGCGCGGCGGTGCTGGTCCTCGGCTTCGCCGCCGCCGCCTCGGCCACGATCCCGGGATCGCCGGTGCGAGGGTGGCTCGGCGGGATCCTCGCCCCCGAGAGGGAGACGGTGGCGCTTTCCGAGCCGGCCGGCCCCGGGCCGGCCCCGGAGACGCGTATCGCCGCCGCCGCGAAGGAGGCTCCGGACGAGGAGGCGGGCATCTCCGTCCTCCCCGCCGGTGGCGAGGTGAGGATCGTGCTTCGCCGCGCCTCTCCCGAGCTGGTGGTGAGGGCGGTGCTGGTGGACCGGCCGCGCGCCGGGGTCTTCGCCCGCGGCGACGCCGCCTCCGCCCGCTTCGGCACCGGAGCCGGCCGCATCGAGGTGGAGGGCGCCGGGCCGGGCGAGCTGCGAATCGAGTTGCCGCGCGCGGCGTACCACGCGTCGGTGGTGGTGAACGGCACACCCTATCTCACCAAGCGGGGCGACCAGATGCGGCTCTCGGTGCCCGCGCAGGACAGCATGGGCGCCGAGGTGACCTTCCGGGTCAAGCAACCCTGAACCGATCGAACCTCCCGATGCCGCTCCTCCTCGCCCTCCTCGTCGTTCTGTGCGCGGCGCCGCTGCAAGCGCAGTCGGAGGGAGCGGTGCGCGGCCGGGTCTACAGCGAGACCACCGGCGAGCCGCTGGCGGCGGCCGTGGTGGAGCTCCGCGACGCCGGGCGGCCGCGGGCCGCCGCCACCGACCGCTCGGGCGGCTATCTCCTCCGCGGGGTCCCCGCCGGGCGGCAGCTCCTCCGCGTCAGTCACCTGGGGCACGCCCCGCTAGAGCTGGAGGTTCTCGTGCCCGCCGGACGGGAGGTCGAGCTCGACGTCTCGCTCCGCCTCCGGCCGGTGCCGCTGGACCCGGTGCAGGTGGAGGCGGGGGGAGTGCGGAACGGGCTCGACACCCTCGCCGCCCCTGCCCCCGAGCTGGGCCTGGTCGGAGCGCGGACACTGGAGATCACCCCCGGCCTCACCGAGCTGGGGCTCGCCGAGGCGGCGCAGGGCATGCCCGGCCAGGAGCCCGCGGACCCCTCGGACATCCTCTTCGTGCGCGGCGCCGCGGCCGATCTCAAGCTGGTCTACCTCGACGGCGCCCCCGTCTACGCTCCCTTCCCGCTCGGCGGCCTCCTCGAGGCGTTTACCCCCGGCCTGCTCGGCGCGGCGGACGTCTACCTCGGGGGCGCCCCTGCGCGCTACGACGGCGGCCTCTCCTACATCCTCGATCTGCGGACGCGGGGGGTGCGGTCCGACGCCGCCCACTCCTCCGGGGCCGTGGACCTGCTCTCGGCGCGGGCGATGCTGGAGGCGCCGATCGGGTCCGGCGCGGGCGTGCTGGCAGCCGGGCGGGCGATCCACGGCCTGGGCACCCCTTCGCCGCTCCCCTACGGGTACCGGGAAGGGATGCTGCGCGCCGACGCGCGCCTCGGAGAGCTGGGGACGCTCAGCATCACCGGCTTCCGGAACGAGGAGGAGGTCTGGCTCGACGCCTCCGGCGCCGCCGACAGCACCATCCGGTGGGGGAACTCCGCCCTCTCCGTTCGCTACCGCGGCGCGCTGGCGGGCGAGGACGCGGAGGTCACCCTCGCGCTGGGCGATTTCGACGCGCGGCTTCCGCTGCGGGCGTCGCGGCCGGTACTCGCGGAGGGGAGCTCCCGTCGGGCCCGCGTCTCGGCCGATCTCTCGCACCGCTTCGGACCGGGGCTGCTCCGCTATGGCGCCTCCTTCGATCGCCTCGCGCAGCGCTACGGCGCCCGCTGGACGGAGGCGGACGACGCCTCCCGCGTCACGGACGTCGACGCGGTGGGCGACGCCCTCGGTGCGTACGCCGACCTGGCCTGGCCGATGGGTGAGCGGGTGCGGGTGCGCGGAGGGGTGCGGGCCGACTACTTCTCGTTCGGCTCCGAGGCCGTGCTGGCTCCGCGGCTGGCGGCCACCTGGCTGGTCACCGACCGCGCAGCGCTGACGCTCGCGGGAGGGCGCTACCACCAGTACCTGCGCGCCCCCGAGAACACGCTCCTGCAGAGTGCCGCGGTTTCGCCGGGGGCACCCGGCGTGGCGCCGCTCACCGTGGGCGCCGCGTCGCACCTGTCCCTCTCCCTCGACCAGGAGCTGGGCGAGGGAGTGAGGTTGGGGGTGGAGGGCTTCTTCAAGAGCTACCGGGGGGTTCCCGGGCCGGACGGGACGGAGACCAGCGCCTCCGGCTTCGACGTCTGGACGCGCCGCAGCGTGGGCGAGTGGACGGGGTGGGCGGGGTACTCGCTCGCCTGGAGCTGGTCGGCTCCCGACGCCGGAGGGATCAATCGCTTCGCCGGCCGGCACCTGCTGAGCTCGGGCCTCTCCGCGCCCCTCGGGGAGCGCAACCGCCTCGACGTGCGCGTCGCCTATGGCGCGGGGCTGCCCTACTCGGCGATCCCGCTCGTCCCCGGCGCCGCCGACGCGCCCACCGTGCTCGCCGGCGAGAGCTCCGGGAGCGTCGATGCGGACGCGGAGGCCGCGCCCCTCCTCCCCACTCCCGACCAGCCCTATCTGCGGGTGGACCTGTCGGCGTCCCGGAGCTGGTCGGCCGACCTGTTCGGCTCGCGCGTGCGGCTCGCCTCCTACCTCAAGCTGCTCAACTCGCTCGGCCGCCGCGACGCCCTGTTCTACCGCTTCGAGCGCGACCTCGACGAGAGCCCCCGCGCCCTCGGCGCGCTGCCGATCGTTCCCGTGGTGGGGGTGGAGTGGAGGTTCTGAGCTGAAGCCCCGAGTTACCAGGTCTACGGAGGAAGGCCGAAGCGTCCCCTCCACCGGTCCGACCGCGGTGAAGGGTCTGCAGCGCGAGATCCGTCGCTGCGTTCGGAACGACGATCCGGGAGAGGAGCTTCAGCTTCTCGCGACGGCTGCCCTGGAGCGCCCCCGGGCGCGGGCGGCGCAAACCGGCGTTCGTGCGTGAGTCGCAGTGGCCGTTCTACCGCTCTCCCCGTGGGTGAGCGGAGCCTGTTGCCCCTGGTGTCACGACTGCGCGTACCCCTACCTGCCCGGACGGAGTCGATTCATTCCGCGCGACGACGGCTTCCTCCCGGGGTGCCGACTCGACCAGCTCAGCGAGCCGGTCCAGCGAGATTCTCCACCCCAGCTCGTTGTCGACTGGCCGCACGCCCGGCGGCAACCCCTCGTGCACCCCGACGAGTCGCGTGCCGCCGTCCGTCTCGGTGAGCGAGGTGGTGATGGTCATCTCCCCCTGCAGCGCCGGGTTCGTGGTCTCGAACTCGACGACCTCGACGATCAGCTCGTTCTCGACGAGCTTCGCGAAGCGGCCGTGGTACGTATCGGTTTGCGCCGTCGTCTTGCCACTCCCCGTCGGCCCGTCATAGGTGAGAGAGACTCGAAAGAAGCCTCCCTCCCGCGCGTCGAACTCGTGCACCCGGCTGCTCATGCCGGTGGGTACCCTCCATTTCGCGACCGCCTCGGGGTCGAGGAGAGCGCGGTAGACCGCCGCGCACGGAGCATTGATGTGGCGACGGATACGCGTCGTGGTCATGGCTCGGGCAGGTGTAGGTTGCGTCTTGGACACCGCGGCCATGTTCGCGGCCGGCCATGCTTTCTACCAGATTGCCAACGGCGTCCGGCCGACCGATCACGTGCCGCCCGGTTACCTGTCGGGCTCGCCCGGTCAGGGCAGGATCTCGACGTACCCGTCCGTTCCGTGCACGCGGATCCGCTGCCCATCGCGGATCCGCCGGGTGGCATGCTCCACCCCCACCACGGCCGGCAAGCCGTACTCCCGTGCGATCACCGCGCCATGGGTCATCAGCCCACCCACCTCCGTCACCAGTCCCTGGACCGCGACGAACAGGGGCGTCCAGCTGGGATCCGTGAAGGCGGTGACCAGGATGTCGCCCGCTTCGAGATCGGCCTTCCCCATGTCCAGGACGACGCGGGCGCGCCCCTCGACAGTCCCGGCGGAGACCGCCAGGCCGACCAGCGCTCCGGCCGGTAGGTCGTCGCGTCGGTACGCCCCGGCGACGACTTCGCCGTCCGACGTGATCACGCGCGGCGGCGTGAGCGCCTGATGCGCTCTGAACGCGTCCCGTCGCTGGCGGATGAGCGGGTCGTCCACCTGGTTCGTGCGCGCGACGTCGTGGAGCTCCTGGAACGCGAGATAGAAGATGTCTTCCTTATCACGAAGCACGCGGGCCTGCACGAGGCGTGCGGCTTCTTCCATCAGGGCCTGCTTGTAGACGAAGTAGCGGCCAACCATGCCATACTTCGAATATTCGCGGTACCCGATGAAGGTCCGGACCCGGTCGATCATCCGCTTGGCCTCCTCGGCCTTCCGCTCCCCGTCCGGCAGCGCCCGCAACCGCTCCAGCAGCTCCCGCTCCTTCTCCCGGGCCTCCTGCCCCCCCCGCTCGAAGCGCCGCTTGCCGGCGCCCGGCTCGAAGTTCCTGATGTGGCCGAGAATCAAGGGCACGAGCGTGGTGGGGCGTTCGCTCCAGCGCGGCCTCGTGATGTCGATCTCGCCGGCGCCGCGCATGCCGTACATATCGAGCCAGGCCTGGATGGCGGCTCGCGCCTCCCGCCCGCCCGCGAGCTCGGGCAGCTCGTCCAGGAAACCCTCGTCCTCGACGTGCTCCAGAAACGCCACCACCTCCGGATGCGGGCGGATCGCGTCGGCGACGCCCAGGAGCGCCAGCCCCATCTCCGAGGTGACGTTGTTCGGGACGGACTGCGCGAGCGTGTCGGCGGCGTTCTTCTCGCCCAGCCACGCCTCCAGCTTCTCGTTGAGCCACCAGGTGGCCTCCATCGCCGACATGAGCACCTGATGACTTCGCGGATCGAACAGGATCCGCTTCAGCTCCTGGATGTCCTCCAGGATGAAGTCGAGCAGCGCCGGCCCTGACTTCGTCCGGATCTCGCGCTTCAGCGCGGCGATGGAGGCCTGGCTTTGCCCGATCAGCTCGGCGACGATGGCCGGATCGGTCTCGATCGGGGCGGGCGCGCCGCCGGCCGGCTTCCCGGCGGGACCCTCGTCCGGGAGCGAGGGGACGAAGTCGCCGCGGTCGAGGATGGTCTGCACCGCGTCGCGAATCAGCGGATCGGATCTCCCCATGAGCTCCAGGAGGCCCGCGCGCCTCGCCGGCGAGGCCAGGGCCGGGGTGACGTCGACGAACAGCCTCCCGCCTGCCTCGGCCATGGGCCGCGGGGTCGTCATCTGCCAGAAGGAGAGTCCCAGGGGCTTCATCGGGTCCGTCATCATCTGCTGATGACCGACGGAGAGGTAGACGTGGTTCTCCCCGTCTTCGGCGGCGGGGATGGGGAACAGCGCGGTGATCGGCCGACTCTGGACGATGTGGAAGTCGTCGTCGGCCAGGCACCATTCGATGTCCTGCGGGCGGCCGAAGTGCGCCTCGATCCGCCGGCCCAGCCGCGCGAGCCGCACGACCTGGGCGTCCGGCAACGCCGGCTGCGCCTGCCGGTCCGGCTCGATTGCCCGTTCCCGCGTCCCGCCCGTCGGGGAGGCGCGGAGGGCGAGCCGCTTCGTAGCGATCGCCCTCTCGACGACCTCCTCGTCCCGCACCTTGTAGACGTCCGCGTTCACCCGGCCGGAGACCAGAGCTTCGCCGAGCCCGAAGACAGCCTCCACGGAGGCGACCTTCCGGTTGCCGGTGACGGGGTCGGCGGTGAACAGCACGCCGGACGCCTGCGGGAAGACCATCCGCTGCACGACCACGGCCATGTGGACCTGGCGGTGGTCGAAGCCGTTGCGCAGACGGTAGGTCACGGCCCGCTCGGTGAAGAGCGAGCCCCAGCACCGGCGGACGTGCTCGAGGACCGCTTCCGGTCCCACGACGTTCAGGTAGGTGTCCTGCTGGCCCGCGAAAGAGGCCGCGGGCAGGTCCTCCGCCGTCGCGCTGGACCGGACGGCGCAGGCGGCCTGATCGCCGAGGCGGGCGAGCGCATGGGTGATCGCCTCCGCCAGGTCATCGGGGATGGCGGTCGCTTCGAGGGTTCGGCGGATCTCCGCGCCGAGCGCGCGGATCGCCTCGCGGTCGTCCGGCTCCAGGCGCGACAGCTGATCGAGCCCGTCGTCGAGCGACGGCGCCTCCGCCAGGATTCGCCGGAAGGCGTCGGTCGTCACGCAGAAGCCGGCCGGCACGCGGAGACCTTCGACCCGCGAAAGCTCCCCCAGGTGCGCGCCCTTGCCGCCGACGTCCGCGACCTGCGTCCGGTCGATCTCCCGGAAACCCAGTACGTAGCAGCCCATCCGCTCCCTCCCTCGTTCGTTCTCCAGGGAATATCGCAGCGTCTCGCCGGACCCCCATCCTCCGCATCCGACGAGATGATCCGCCCGGACAGCTCCGCGTCGACACCGGTGTCGTCCTGCGCGAAACCCGCCGCCTCGCGTCCGCGATCGATCGGCACTGCCAGCTCGCCGACCCGGTCGCCGAGGATGCGCTCGATGTGGCTCCGCCACGGCGCGAGCCCATGCCGGCAATCATGCGGAACGAACACGGTCTTGCCGCAAGTCCCCCGGTGCGCTATAGATTGGGAGTGGCGAGCAGGAGGTTATGGCTCCCGCCGACAGCGAGGCCCGCGAGGAGAGGATCCCGCGGGCCTCGTGCGTTCCCCCGCGTGGAAGCGAATCTTCGACGGGTACGCCCGGCGGTCAGGGGCGGAATGGACCCCGCCTTCGGCTCCGCGGCGGACGGGAGACCGGCTCAGCCACAGCAACCCGGGGCGCAGCAGTCGCCCTCCCGAGCCGCCGGTGCGGCGACCGCGGCCGGCTTGGTGGCGCGCACGAAGGCGCTCACGAAGCGGCCGTCGATCTCCGGGGCGAGCGTATCCGCGTCCAGGCCCGCGCCCTCCAGGAAGATCCGCGCGTCCTCGTAGCGGTAGACCCGGGTGGGCTCCAGCGACGGATCCTCGAAGCCGACCTCCCGGAGCAGCGCCCCGAACTCGCCCTCCTCCAACGCCCCCGCCACGCAGCCCACCCAGAGCTCCATGCTGCGCTTCGCCTCCGCCGGCACCTCGCCGCGCACCACCACGTCGCTCACCGCGAAGCGGCCGCCCGGCTTCAGGACGCGGAACGCCTCCCGCAGCACCTGGCGCTTGTCGGCAGAGAGGTTGATCACGCAGTTGGAGATGATCACGTCCACCGACGCATCCGGCAGGGGGAGGTGCTCGATGTCGCCCTTGAGGAACTCCACGTTCTCAGCGCCCACCCGGCGGGCGTTCTCGCGGGCGAGCTCGAGCATCTCATCCGTCATGTCGACTCCGTACGCACGGCCTGTGGGCCCGACCCGCTGCGCGGAGAGGAGCACGTCGATGCCGCCGCCGCTGCCGAGGTCGAGCACCACCTCGCCCGGCTTCAGCTCCGCGAGGGCGGCTGGATTGCCGCAGCCCAGCGAGGCGAGCACCGCCTGCTCGGGGAGGAGCGCCCTCTCCCCCTCGGCGTAGAGGTCCGAGGTGATGGGGTCGCAGCTCCCGTCGAACTCCGCCCCGCCGCAGCACGAGCTGCCCTGCCCCGCCGCCACGCGGAGCGCCGCCTGACCGTACTTCTCGCGCACGACGTCCTTCAGGTCGTTCTCCATGAGGCCCTCATTCAACAAGAATGGTTGATGGATTGGAGCGAAAAAAGAGCCCCTCAACTGCAACAGCCTCCGTACGGCGGAGCGTCCCCGGCAGGACGCACCGCCTCCAGGTGGGCGGCCAACTCGTCCAGCGTCTGGGGGTCCAGGGAGTAGTGGACCCAGCGGCCCTCCCTGCGGTCCCGCACCAGGCCGGCGTCCTTCAGCTTCCTCAGGTGGAAGGAGAGCCGGGACTGGTACGCGCCGAGGGCGTCCTGGAGATCGCAGACGCAGTGCTCGCCCGTGGAGAGCATCTCCACGATCTGGAGCCGCGTCTCGTCCGAGAGAGCCTGGAAAGCGCGCGCGAGGCGCTGCCGGTCGGAGATCGCCGTCGTGCTCATGGAAGGAGTATACATCAACGTTGATTGATTCGTCAAGCCCGCCCGCCGATGCCACGAGCCGTGCCGGCGGTACGGATCTCGAGGACGGCGGCCGATGCGGGACCCGGGTGAAGGGGCCGGCCTCCGGAGCGCGGCGAGGAGCTCCGCCCGGGGGCGCGCCTCAGAACCGGTAGCTGTAGTTCACCTTCATCGCCGCGCCGCGCGAGAGGGTGACGAAGTCCCGGCTCAGCAGGCGCTCCTGCTCGCTCCGCCAGTTGTGGGTCCAGACGAGGAAGAGGTCGCTTCCGGGGCGAACCGTCCACCGCGCCCTCGCGAAGAGGCCCACCACCCGGCTCACGTCGTCGTACTGGACGCTGCCGTTGAAGGAGGTGAGGGGGTTCAGGTTCCAGTCCCCCGAGAGGCGGGTGAGGTTCGTGTCGAAGTCCCCCTCGACGAGGCGGATCTCGTTGCGCTCGTAGTCGACGGAGAGGTTCGTCCCGCGCCAGGGCCGGATCGTCCCGCTCGTGCGGAGCTCGGCCCGGTCGCCGGACCAGAAGTCGGACCTCTCCACGTCCACGCTCCCGGAGAGCATGCGGCGTCCCGCCGTCTGGATCCCCGTCGACCACTTCCACGCATCGTAGGCTCCCGGAGTGACCCGGATGGCGTCGTCCCCGCTCCCGTAGATGACGAAGGGAAGGTTCAGGCGCTCGAAGCCGCGCCCCCCGCGAAGGCTGAAGCGGTCTCCGCTCTCGAAGTTGAGCTGGAGGAGGGTGAAGTCGACGTTGCGCGTCAGGAGCCGGTTCTCGAGGTCCGTCAGGTACTCCACGTGGAGCTGCCACTCCATCTGCCGGACCAGGTTCCACCCCTGGGGACGGGGGGCGAAGGTGAGGGTGGGTTGGTTCCGGCGGAAGCCGCGCCGGTCGACGAACCCCACCGCCGGATCCCACCCGGTGCCGAAGTCCCGGAAGGAGTGGTGGAAGCGGATCACGTCGTTCGGAAAGTTGACCCGCACCCCCCGCGACCGGCGGTCGGCGGAGAAGAGGTTTCCCCCGTCGAGCGGATCGGTATGGTAGACCAGGAACCCCTCGATCTGGGCGTTGTAGCGTCCCAGCGCCCGGGAGGTGTAGAAATCGGCGTCCACGCCCGCCGTGTGCCCCTCGGGGGGCGACCACCCCGCGGGATCGCTCCCGGTCGTCCTGCGCGTGTAGACCGCCCCGACGTGCGACTGCCGGAAGAGGCTCCGGCGCACCCGCGCCACGGTGAAGTCTTCGGAGGGGAGCAGCCGCTCCGCCCCCGCGAGGAGCAGATCCGCCGCGCCGGTCCGCACCTGGTAGAATCCCACCTCGTAGCGCCCCACCTGGCCGCCGAGCCGCGCCCCGTAGCGGATGGGCACCTCCTGCCCCTCCACCAGCCCGATCCGCCGGCTGAAGAAGGGATCGGCCCAGTTGAAGGAGAAGACGCCCGAGCCCTCCAGGAAGAAGTCCCGCTGCTCGGGGAAGCGCAGCGGGAAGCGGGTGAGGTTCACCCGCCGCTCGTCCACCTCCACCTCGGCGAAATCGGTGTTCACCGTGAGGGCGGCCCGCAGCGACGGGGTGATGGAGTAGGTCACGTCCGCGCCGACCTTCGCATCCCCCTCCCACGGCGTACCGGCGGCCACGGCCTGCCCGCCCGACGTGGCGAAGTAGGGCTTCACCTCGATCCCGAACCCCTGCGAGAGATCCCGCAGGCCGGTCATCCGACCGGCGTGGACGGGGCGGAAGAGGCCTTCGTTGCGTCGCCACCCGCTCCACAGGATCTCCTCGCTCTTCCGGCGGATGGTTCGCTGGAAGTTGATCCCCCAGGCATCCCGGTCGGGGTCGAAGTTGAGGGTGGAGAAGGGGATCCGGAGCTCCACCGACCACCCGGCGTCGAGGATCCGGGTGCGGATCTCCCAGATGCCATCCCACGACTTGTTGATGTCCCCGCCTCCCTCGATCAACCCTTCCCCCATGAGTCCCGCGGGGTTGGTCTCGAAGAAGTAGCCCGTCCTGCCGTCCTGGAATGTGTCCAGGATCCACATGAAGCGGTCGTCCGTCCCCAGGCCCCGGTCGCGCTGGAGCTGGTGCGCCAGGATGCCGCCGGGCTCCGAATCGTAGTGGAAGGCGCCGATGTAGAGGGCCTCCCGGTCGTAGAGGATCCGGATCTCCGAGGGCTCGGAGGGGACGCCGCCCTCCACCGGCTCCTGCTGGCGGAAGTCGGTGATGACGGACGCGAGGCTCCAGACCTCCTCGTCCAGCATCCCGTCGATCCGGATCCGGGATCCGTCCGGGATCCGGACCGCCTCGACCGCCGGCCGCGACTCCGGCACGTCCGTCTGCGCCGGAAGGAGAGCCGGCCAGCCGGCCAGCAGGAGAATACAGGACGCGCGCCAGGAACGAAGCGCGCGGCGAGGGATCTTCGACATGAAGAACGGGGCGGTGGCGGTCGTCTCCCCGGGGCGGGGTTCGGGCGTTCGGATGGGGAAGCTACGCGCAGAGGGGCGCCGGAGGCAACCGGCGGGGCGCGGACGCGCCCCGCGAAGGGAAATGACGGGAGCCCCTCCGCGTCCTCGGCGCTCTCCCGCATCCACCTTTCCAGCGGACATCGCCCAGTCCCGCGCGGTTCTCGAGCGGAGCAGGAGCACACCCGAGCGACTCCTGCAGGACGGCAGCGACCTGACGCCCCGCTTCCGTGCCCCTGCCCGCGGCCGTCGCTCCTCGATCACCTCGGGTACAGCCGGTACTCCTCCCGCACGGTGTCCCACGCCTCCAGCTCCTCCTCCCAGCGGCCCCAGATGACGTCCGGGCGCTCGCCACGGTCGAACGCTTCGCGCGCCCAGCGCGAGCCGAGCATCTGCGTGAAGCCATCGTTCGTGACGCGGAACTCCGCCGGGTGCTGCTTCCGGATCTCGGAGAGCAGCACCAGCGCCGTCCACACGGGACTGTACGCGTCGCGGTCGTCTACGGTGAGGCGGATCGCCCGGACCCGTTCGCCGCGGAAGGGGACGTATCCCTCCCCCTCGGGGACGAAGCTCGTGGTGTCGAGCTCGACCCCCGGGAGGTGCACGGTGCGGATCCCCGCCAGCACCTTCCCCGCGTCGAGCCACGGAGCCCCCACGTAGGAGAACGGAGCCGCCGTGCCGCGCCCCACGGAGAGGTTCGTCGCCTCGAAGAGCACCAGTCCGGGGTAGTTGAGCGCCGCCTCGAGAGAGCGGATGTTGGGCGACGGATCGATCCAGGGGAGATCCGTCTCGTCGAACCACTCGTGCCCCTCCCAGCCCTCCGCCGGGACGACCGTCAGAGCGGCGCCGACGTCGTACTCCTCGTTGACGTAGCGCGCCACCTCCCCGACCGTCATCCCGTGCCGCAGCGGCACCGGGAAGTAGCCGGTGATCGCCTGGCCCACGTTCCGCATCTCCATCTGCATCAGCGGCCCCTCGACGGCGGCGGTGATCGGATTGGGCCGGTCGAGCACCACGAAGGGAATCCCCTTCGCGGCCGCCGCTTCCATCGCCATCGCCATCGTCCAGACGAAGGTGTAGGGGCGCGCGCCGATGTCCTGCATGTCGAAGAGGAGGACGTCCACCCCCTCCAGCATCTCCGGAGTGGGACGCTGCGTGCTGCCGTAGAGCGAGAAGACGGGGAGGCCGGTGCGGGCGTCCCGCGCGCTCTCGATCTTCGTGCCCCCCTCCACCCCGCCGCGCAGCCCGTGCTCCGGGCCGTAGAGCGCCACCAGGTTCACCTCCGGCGCGGCGTGCAGCAGGTCGATCCCGCTCTCGCCCCCGGAGGTGACGGCGGTCTGGTTGGTGAGGAACCCCACCCGCTTCCCGCGCACCAGGTGCGCGGAGTCGCGGAGGAGGACCTCCAGGCCCGGGACGACCGGCACCTCCCGAGAGGTGGCCGCGGGGGTGGCCGGCCGCTCGCGGGCGGTATCGCGCCCCGCCTCGGCAGGCGGGACGCCCGCGCTGCAGGCGGGGGGGCCGCCGGCGGCCAGCAGGCCGAGAAGGAGGAGCATCCGGGGCGAATGGCGCGGTATCATGTCGGCGTCTATCTTGGGGTCCGGTCGAGAGAGGTCTCGCCACATCGGTACCCGATCGCTGGAGGAAGGATCGTGCCCGTCCACGTCCGATGGCGTCGGCGTCGGGAAGGGAGCGCGTGAGCGCGACCTTCCGCTTCGCCGAGCCCGAGGAGCTTCCCGAGGTAGGCGAGCTCGCCGCGCACAGTTTTCCCGGCCCCGCCCGCACCGCGGAGTGGTGGCTCGACCGGCTCCGCGACCCGGTCTACGGGGGCGGCGCCGGGACCCTCTGGGTGGGCGAGCAGGACGGACGCATCGCCGCGGCCTGCCAGCTCCATCCCCTGCGCCAGTGGGTGGGCGGGAGCGCGCTCGACGTCATGGGGCTGGGGACGGTGGCGATCTCCCCCACCGACCGCCGCCGCGGCCTCGCGGGGAGGCTCGTCGCCTCGGGGCTGCGCGCCGCCCGCGAGCGCGGAGATCAGGCCTCCGCCCTCTACCCCTTCCGCATCTCCTTCTATGCCCGGCTCGGCTACGGGCTCGCCGGCGAGGCGCTGCAGTACCGCATCCCGCCCGACTGCCTCCCCGACGCGCCGGAGCGGGTCCGGGTGCGGCTGGCCGACTCCGATGCCGAGCGCGCCGAGATCCGCGCGGCGTACGCCGAGTGGGCGCGCTCGCAGACGGGGCAGCTGCTGCGTCCCGACCGCGTCTGGCAGCAGCTGCTCGCCCCCGAAGGCAGCGTGCTGGTGGCCTACCGCGCCGGAGACGGGCGGGTGGAGGGATACGCGCTGGCGGTCTACCGCGTGGACCTTCCGCTTCAGGAGCGTTACCTGGAGGTGGAGGAGATGGTCTGGCTGACCCGCGACGCCAGGCGCGGGCTGCTGGCGTGGCTCGGCTCGCTCGGCGACCAGTGGCGCCAGATCCTCCTCCGGGTGCTCCCCTCGCACCGGCTCGGCTCGCTCATCGCCGAGCCGCGGCTTCCCCCGGGAAGCGCGCCCGGGTGGGGCCTCTGGTCCGCCTCCGCCGCCCTGCTCACGGGGCCGATGTTCCGCCTGGTGGACGCGGCGGCCGCGTGGCGCCTCCGCGGCGTGGCCCCGGACGCTTCGCTCACCGTGGGGATCGAGGTGGAGGACCCGACGCTGCCGGAGAACGCCGGCCGTTGGCGCCTGCGGCTCGAGGAGGGACGGGTCGAGCCGGAGCGCGGCGGCGGGCCGGCCGACCTCTCGCTCCGCCTCGACGTCGGCACGCTCTCCCGCCTCTTCGTCGCCGCCCTTCCGCCCTCCGCCGCCCTCGACGCGGGGCTCCTGGAGGCCGACCGCCCGCAGCGGCTTCCCGAGCTGGACCGCGCGTTGCATCTGCCGGAGCCCTGGACCTTCGACCGGTTCTGAACGATGATCCCGGATCCGGCCGATTTCCGGGGCACGCCCTCGGGATTCGGCCGGATCTCGCGGGATCCCCCGTCCGCTCCGGCTCCCGCGGAAAACGAGACAGGCGAATGCGACATTCGACCACCGTAGCGACCCTCCTCTCCCTCCTCGCCTTCGCCGCGTGTGGAGGCGACGACCCGGCGCCGCCGCGGGCGGAGGCTCCTCCGGGGGGATTCGACACCCTGGGCGGCGGTCCCCCCGGCGGCACCGTGGTGGCGCTCTTCAACGGCGAGCCCGACAACCTCAACCCGCTCACCTACGCCAGCGATCCGGCTTACCAGGCGATCCACCTGATGTTCCGCGCCCTGGCGGTGCGCGACTCCACCCTCAGCGGCTACCGGCCCGACCTGGCGAGCTCGTGGGAGCTGCGCCCCGACTCCACGCTGGTCGTCCGCCTTCGCGACGACGTCAGGTGGCACGACGGGGTCCCGGTCACCGCGGAGGACGTGGTCTTCACCATCCGGCGACAGCGGGAGAGGGCGACGGCTTCACCCCGGCAGGCGGACGTGGCGGCCGTGGAGGAGGCGACCGCCGCCGACCGCTTCACGGTCGAGGTGAAGCTGTCGCAGACGGGGCCGTATACGGTGAACTCGCTGCTCGAGGTGGTCCCGGTGCCGAAGCACCTCCTCGAGGGCACCCCGCCCGCGGAGACGCGGCTGGCGCCCTTCGGCCGCAACCCGGTGGGGAACGGCTTCTTCCGCTTCGTCCGCTGGGAGGCGGGGCAGAGCCTGGTCCTGGAGGCGAACCCGGAGGTTCCGGAGGGGCGGCCGGCGCTCGACCGGGTGGTGATGCGCTTCGTGCCGGACATGAGCACCGCCCTCACCGAGCTCCTGGCGGGAGAGGCGGACGTCCTCAAGCTCCCTCCCGACCAGAAGGACCGGGTGCGCGCCGCGGAGGGCGTGGAGCTCTACGACGCTCCGCGGGTCCGCCCGGCCTGGATCGTCTGGAACGCCGACCGGCCGCCCGTGGACGACCCGCGCGTGCGTCGCGCGGTCCTGATGGGGATCGACCGCGAGCGGCTCGCGGCGGGACTCTTCGGCGAGGAGGGGGAGGCGGCGCTCTCCCCGCTCCCGCCGAGCATCCGGGAGCACGACGAGGAAGGGGTGCGCCCGCTCGCCCACGACCCCGACGCCGCGCGGCGGCTGCTCGACGAGGCGGGGTGGCGGGACGCGAACGGCGACGGGATCCGCGAGAAGGGCGGACGGCCGCTGCGGCTGCAGGTGGACTACATCGCGACCGAGCAGGTGCGGCAGGACGTGCTGGTCGCCATCCAGAGCATGCTCCGGCAGATCGGCGTGGACCTCGCGCCGCAGCCCTTCGAGCGGACCGCCTGGGTGGACCGGCTGCGGAACCGCGAGTTCCAGGGCTCGCTCTGGGGGTGGGGCTGGGGGCCGGGGGTGGTCGGCCCGAACGCGGAGATGGTGTTCCACTCGCGCTCGGTGCCGCCGGGCGGGGTGAACTTCGCCGGGTACCGCAACCCGCGCGTGGACGCGCTGATCGACGCCGCGCTCGTCACCCGCGACACCGCCCGGTCGCGCCGGATCTGGGCGGAGCTCGAGCAGCAGCTCGTCACCGACGCCGTCTACGCCCCTCTCTACCTCGATCCCGAGCTCTACGCCATCCACCAGCGGATCCGCAACGTCGACTTCCGCGGGATCGAGCTCTGGGAGGACATCCCGTACTGGTACATCCCGCGGGAGATGCGGCTTCCGAGGGACAGGACGAACTAGAGGTCATCCGAAATGTGGCTGATCCGGCGCCGCGGCCTTCGGGTCCCTTCGGGAGTCTCAGTTCAGAAGATGCCGCGCCAGCGTCAGCAGGTTCGCCGAGAGGAAGTGCCACGGCGCCCGGACGCCGCTCTCGTCACGGGCGCCGACGGCCCGTCCGACCACCCGGCGGTTCTCGGCGTCCAAGGCGATCCAGACCCACTGCTGCGTATCGTGACGGGAAGCCGCAGCGGGGGTCCGGGCCTTATCTCATGAACCGCTCGTCCCGCACCGGCGCGGGGCTCCAGACCGGGGTGGGGAGGAGGAAGGGGACGATGCCCTCGCCGCGCAGGGCGAAGCCCTCCGGGCTCTCGCCCACCACCATCCAGCGCACCGGGGAGTAGTTGGCGTGCAGGTCCGGGCGGGCCACGGCCATCAGCTCCCCGATCTGCGTCACCTCGCCGTCGAGGAAGGAGGCGCGGTAGACGGCGTAGCGGATCTCCGTCCCGTCGGGGATGGCGCGGCGCGTCTCCGGCCGCTCCCGCAGGAAGACGAACTGGTAGGTGAAGGGGATGAGGCGCGGGGCGATCCCCGGCCCCAGCGAGCTCACCGCGCGGCTGACCAGGTCGAGCACCTGGATCTCGCGGTCGATCTCGTAGACCACCTTGGAGCGGTCGGGCGAGAAGAAGGCGGGCACTACGTTCCCCACCACCTCGATCCCGAATCCCAGCGGGACGTCGCGGGCCTGGGAGATCTCCACCCGCAGGTCGCCGACGGCGTGGCCGCTCGCCGGGGCCGCGCGCGAGGTTCGGAAGGCGAGCCGCGGGTCCGTGCCGAAACCGGTGGTGCGCAGCACCCCCTGCTCGTCCGCGCCGAGCGGCGCGCCGCGGCTCTCCGCCAGCGCGATCAGCTGCATGGCGACCTGCCGGACCTCCGGATCCTTCTCCATCGCCAGGACCCGCCGAATCATCCCGACGTCGCGGATGTCCAGGGCTTGCAGTGCACTGAGGCGCACCGTGCGGGCCCGGTCGCCGACGGCGCTGCGGATCAGGTTCGCGGCCGTGTCGGAGGTCGGGGCGAGGCGCTGCAGTCCCAGCACCGCCGCCGAGCGCAGCATCTCGATGTTCGAGGTCAGCAGCGCCTGCCGGAGCGCTCCGATGGCGGCCGGGGAGCGGCGGTCGGCGAGCAGGATGAGCGCGTTGGCGCGGGCGGTGGTCCGCGCCTCGGGACTGTGGGCCAGCGCCACCAGCACGGCGTCCACTTCCGGCCCCATCCCCTCCAGCCGGTTGAGCGCGTCGTAGTAGCCCGGCGAGAGGAGGTCGGTCGAGAGGATCCGGTGGACCTCGGCGGTGAAGGCCAGCGGAGCGGGGAGGTCGGAGTGAGCCCGCAGGGCACAGCCCGAGGTCCCCACCAGCGCCGCCGCCGCTATCAGCGCCGCGAGAGAGGTCCGCCGGCCCCGGAGCGGGGTCTGGAGAGTTCGCCACATGGTGTCACCTACCCTTTCCGCTCGGACGCTCCCGGGGTGTACGATCCGAGCACCCGGGGACCCGCCGCGCCCGTAGCCGAAGGGACGTTCGCAGGGATGCGATGCACGTGAGCCCACGCGAGCACCGCGAAAGCCAGCGCTTCCTTCGCCTCCGCATCCACCCCCAGCGCCGCTCCCTCCAGGACGGGGAGCGGGTCCAGCAGCTCGCGGATGCGCCGCGCCAGGCTCGGATTGCGGGCGCCTCCACCGGTCAGCACCGCCTCCGCCACGCCGCGGGGGAGCACCCAGCGGCCGTACGCGTCGGCGATGGTGCGCGCCGTCAGCTCCGTCAGCGTCGCGACCAGGTCCAGCCAGTCGCGGTCCCCCTCGGGCCGGGCGGCCTCCACCAGCCGGTGCACGAAGGGCCGCCCGAACGCCTCCCGCCCCGTGGACTTCGGCGGCTCCTCCCCGAAGAAGGGGTGCCGCAGCAGCTCCTCCAGCAGGGCGGCGTCCACCTTCCCCTGCGCCGCCAGCCGCCCGTCGCGGTCGAAGGTGAGGCGGCCGTCGGTCGCCAGCTCCACCGCCGCGTCGATCAGCGCCGCGCCGGGGCCGGTGTCGAAGGCGAGCACCCGCTCCGCCGAGCCGCGCGGCGGGACCCAGGTCACGTTCCCGATCCCGCCGATGTTCTGCAGCGCGCGTGCCCGGTCGGGGAGGGCGAAGAGCACCTGGTCCACCCAGGGTACCAGCGGCGCCCCGTGCCCACCCGCCGCCACGTCGCGCGCGCGGAAGTCGGCGATCACCGGCCGTCCGATCCGCTCCGCGATCGTCGCGGGGTCGCCGAGCTGTAGGGTGGAGCCGCGCCGCTCCGCGATCGGCGGGTCGTGCCAGATCGTCTGCCCGTGCGAGCCGACCGCGTCCACCTCCGCCAGCGGCACCTCCGCCTCCCCGCACACCCGCAGGACCGCCTCCGCGAGCCACTCCCCGATCCGCGCGTGCAGCCGGCAGAGGGCCTCCGCCGAGCCGGCTACGACGGCGCGGTGGATCGCCTCGCGCCGCTCTTCTGCATAGGGAAGGGTGGCCCAGTGCACCATCCTCCAGCTCACCGTCTCCACCGAATCCCCCTCGATCTGGACCAGCGCGGCGTCCACGCCGTCGAGGGAGGTCCCGGACATCAGGCCGACGATCAGCACGCGCCCGTGCCCGTCCCGCTCCGCTCGCGCAGCGCCGCCAGCGAGCGGACGTCGTTCGCCACCAGCCAGGAGACGACCTGGAAAGCGCTGACCTCGCCGTGCCCGGAGAGCTCCGCCGTCCAGCGCCAGACCTCCAGCCCCCGGCGCTGCAGCATCGCGAAGTTTCTCGCGCGGAGACTCACGAACTGTTCGGCGAGGACGCCGAAGTCGCCGCTCTCGGAGTGACCGGCCGCCGCGTCGGCGGCCCGGCCGGCCACGGCGCTCCCGATGCCGCCGGAGACCGCCTCGAGCCAACCTCCCACCTCCGACTCCCGCTCGACCAGCGCCCGCACCTCCTCCGCGGCTCCGGCGTCGCCGGCGGGGACCGCCTCGAGGGTGTTGCGGAGGACCCGCTGCATGATCTCCATGCGCAGCAGGAGGTCCTCCCACTCCGCCACCGAGGGCGGGATCCCGGGAAGGGTGGCCGGAGCGCTAGAGCGCATGGCCGCTTCCCTCTCCTACGATCCCGCCGAGGCGCCCTCCTACCTCGCGCAGCATCTCCCGAGCGGGCCCCGGTTCCAGCCCCGTCCAGCACATGGCGATCGCCGTCTTCACGCTGCCATCCGCGCGGCGCAGGAGCTCGCGGGCGGTCTCCCGCTCCAGCTCGCACATCTCCATGAGGATCCGCTCGCTGCGGTCGCGCAGCTTCTCGTTCGTCGCCCGCAGGTCCACCATGAGGTTGCCGAACACCTTTCCCAGCCGGATCATCGCGCCGGTGGTGATGGTGTTGAGCACCAGCTTCGTGGCGGTCCCCGCCTTCATCCGGGTCGAGCCCGTCACCACCTCGGGGCCGACGAGCGGCGCGATCACCACGTCATACGCCTCGATCGTCTCGGGGGAGGGCGGGGTGCAGAGCAGGAGCCCGGTGCGCGCCCCGCGCTCGCCCGCGCGGCGGAGAGCGCCGTGCACGAACGGGGTGCTCCCCGAGGTGGCGATCCCCAGGACGAAGTCCCGCGGCCCCACCGCCTTCTCCTCGATCGCCGCCGCGCCCGCCTCCGGGAAGTCCTCCGCGCCCTCGATGGCGCGCGTGAGCGCCTCCCGGCCGCCGGCGATCACCCCCTGCACCAGCTCGGGGTCGGTGCTGAAGGTGGGCGGCATCTCCGACGCGTCGAGGACGCCGAGGCGACCCGAGGTGCCCGCGCCCACGTAGATCAGGCGGCCCCCGCCGCGGAAGGCCTCCTCCGCGAACTCGACGGCCCGCGCGATGCTCTCCCGCTCCTCCCCGACCGCCGGGGCGACGTTCCGATCCTCGGCGTTGATCAGGTCGACGATCTCGAGGGGAGAGAGCCGGTCGATCTCCGCCGTCCGCGGGTTTCGCTGCTCCGTAAGCCGAGGGTCGAGCGGCTTCTCGCTTGCCATGCAGGCCGATTTGCTGGATCCGGACCGGAGACGCTACAATGGTGCAAAGGTAACGTACCCGAGATTCCGCGAAAAGGTGCACGATGCCCAGGATACCTCCGATCCGAAGACTGCTCCTGTTCATCGGCGCGCTGTCGCTGCCCCTCGCGGCGGCCTGCTCGCCGCCGCTCCAGGGCGCCGCCTTTTCCGCCGTCGTGGCGGACACTCTTCCCGCGGCGCGGTTCCCGGCGGCGTGGGCGATCCCGCCCCGCTCGGTCGCTCCGACGCTCGCCACCCACGGCATCGTCTCGACCACCGACCGGGTGGCGAGCGAGGTGGGGGCGGAGATCCTCCGGCGCGGCGGCAACGCGGTCGACGCGGCGGTGGCCACGCACTTCGCGCTCGCCGTGGTCAACCCGGAGGCCGGGAACATCGGCGGCGGCGGCTTCCTGGTGGCACGCATGGCGGACGGCACCACCGCGGCGCTCGACTTCCGGGAGGCGGCGCCGCTGCGAGCCACCCGCGACATGTACCTCGACGCGCAGGGGAACCTGACGGACCGCTCCGTCGAGGGCCACCTCGCCGCCGGGGTTCCCGGCTCGGTGGCGGGGATGTGGGAGGCGCACCGCCGCTTCGGCACCCTCCCCTGGGCGGAGCTCGTGCAGCCGGCCATCGCCCTGGCCGAGGGGCTGGTGGTGCACGAGCGCCTCGCCGCCTCGCTGGACGACTACCAGGAGCGGCTGCGCCGCTACCCGGCGACCGCCGAGATCTTCGCGCCGGGCGGGAAGGCGCCCCGCGTGGGGGAGCGGTGGGTGCAGCGCGACCTGGCGGAGACGCTGCGCCGCGTGGCGAGCGAGGGGCAGGACGGCTTCTACCGCGGCCGCACGGCCGAGCTGGTGGAGGCGGAGATGAAGCGCGGCGGGGGAATCATCTCTCGCGAGGACCTCGCCCGGTACGAGGCGAAGTGGCGCGACCCCGTGATCTTCGAGTACCGCGGCCACCGGGTGATCGCGATGCCCTCCCCCTCCTCGGGCGGGGCCACGCTGGCCGAGATCCTGAACATCCTGGAGGGGTATGACCTGCGCGCCGCGGGGTACCACTCGCCGCGGCATGTGCATCTCTGGACCGAGGCGGTGAAGCGCGCCTACGCCGACCGCAACACCTACCTCGCGGATCCGGACTTCGTGACGCAGCCGACGCCGGAGATGACCTCCGACGCGTACGCCGCCGAGCGCCGGGCCGGCATCCGCCTCGACCGGGCGACGCCCTCCTCCGAGGTGGCCCCGGGGATGGGCGCGCCGACGCTGCAGGAGGGGGAGCACACCACCCACTACTCGATCGTCGACGCGCGGGGCAACGCGGTGGCCGTGACGACCACCATCAACTCCCTCTACGGGAACCTGGTGACGGTGGCCGGCGCGGGGTTCCTGCTCAACAACGAGATGGACGACTTCGCGGCGAAGCCGGGGACCGCCAACCAGTTCGGCCTGGTGCAGGGGGAGGCAAACGCGATCCAGCCCGGGAAGCGGATGCTCTCCGCGATGACGCCGACCATCGTGCTCGACCCGAGCGGGAAGGTGAAGCTGGTGACCGGGACGCCGGGCGGCTCGACCATCATCACCACCGTCGCGCAGGTGGTCTCGAACGTGGTGGACTGGGAGATGGACGCCGCCGCGGCGACCGCGGCGCCGCGCCTGCACCACCAGCACCTCCCGGACCTGCTGCGCTTCGAGAAGAACGGCCTCAGCCCCGAGGTCGTGGCGGCGCTGCGCGCTCTCGGCCACCAGGTGGAGGAGCGGGGCGGCTACCAGGGAGACACGCAGACCATCGTCGTGCTCCGCGACGGCACCCTCGCCGGCGTCTCCGACCCGCGCCGCGGCGGCGCGGCCGTCGCGGTGCGGGAGGTGATCCAGGTGGTGCAGTAGGAATATCGTAGCTAGCTCACTTCCTTCGTCACCGAGATCGGGTTGTCCAGGCGGATCGTGACCCGGCCGCCGGAGGGGATGACGGCGTCGACCTCGGCGGTGCCCATGGCCACGGCGGTGCCCGCCGCCGCCCCGATCGCCGCCCCGGCGACGGTGGACTTGGTGTTCTTCCCCAGTATCTGCCCGAGCGCCGCGCCCACCGCGGCGCCCCCGCCGATCTTGGCCGCCTTCTCCGCGTTGCTGTCGCGGTTCACCAGCTTCACCTCGGCGTCCACCGTGGTGGCGCGGATCGGGTAGCTCTCCCCGTCGAAGGCGATGGAGGTGAAGTCCACCTTCAGGTAGGCCTGCTGCCCGGCCCGCCCCGACTCGCGCGCTTCGGTGACCTGCCCGCGTACCGTGGCGCCGGCGGGGATCAGGGTGGTGCCGTCCGCCGCCACCACCGGCTCCGTCAGGGTCGCGGTGAAGGTCGAGCCGCTCGAGGCGCTCCGGGTGCTCAGCGTCTCGTTGATGCGCAGCGAGAGCGTGGTGCCCGACGGGACGGGCATCGAGACGAAGCGCGGGCGGCTCGGCTCGGGGGCCGGCCGCGGCGCCGGGGCCGGGGCGCTGGGGCGCGGCTCCTCGCGCCGCGCCGGAGGTGGAGTGCGCCGCGGCGCCGGTTGCGGCGCGGGCTGCGGAGCCGGCGCGGCCGCCGCCGGCGGCGGCGGCTCGACCGCCACGTCCGCCAGCTCGGGCTCGACCGTGGTATCCGGCTGCAGCGCCAGCTCCAGCTCCCGCTCCAGCGCCTCCCGCTCCAGAGCGCCCCGGCGGTCGGTGTCCTCGTCCCCGCCGCAGGCGACCAGGATAGTGGACACCGGGAGGGCCAGCAACAGGGCCGCGACCTTGCCGTATCGGTACATCGATCCGCTCCAGATTCGCTTGGTGGCTTGAATTCCCGGGCTCGAGAGTCTTACCTTCCGTGCGCCCGGGGCACCGTCTCCGACCGCTATCGAAAGGCAACCGCCATGCCAGGGGCCGGATGAACGAGCTGAGGGCGCTCCTCCCCTACCTGCGGAGCTACCGGGCCCGGATCGGCTGGGGGCTCCTTCTCGTGCTGGTGTCCAACGCGCTGACGCTGGCGGCCCCCTTCTTCATCAAGCAGGGGATCGACGCCCTCGGTCGGCCGGACGTCACCCGCGGCGTGATCCTGCGCTTCGCGGGGCTGGTGGTGCTCACCGCCCTCTTCGGCGGGGTGGCGCGCTTCGGGATGCGGCAGGTGCTGAACAGCGTCAGCCGCTGGGTGGAGTACGACCTGCGCAACGACTTCTTCCACCACCTCCTCCGCCTGGACGCCACCTTCTACGGCGCCACCCAGACGGGCGACATCATGAGCCGCGCCACCAACGACATCTCGGCGGTGCGGCAGACGGCCGGCCCCGCCTACATGTACCTGGTGGACACGGTGGTCACGGGGATCCTCTCCATCGCGCTGATGGTGTGGATCGATCCCCGGCTCACCCTCGTCGCCCTTCTTCCGATGCTGGCGCTCGCCCCCGTCACGGTGGGCTTCGGGAAGCTGATCCACGCCCGCTTCGAACGCATCCAGGAGCAGCTCGGAACCCTCTCCACCATGGTGCAGGAGAACCTCGCGGGGGTGCGGATCGTGAAGGCGTACGGACGAGAGGCGCAGCAGGTCGGCCGCTTCCGGGAGCTCTCGGAGGACTATCTCGAGCGCAACCTCGCCCTGGCGCGCGTCTCCGGGGTCTTCTACCCGCTCCTGACCCTGCTCGCGGGGCTCTCGGTGGTGCTGGCCCTGCTCCTCGGTGCGCGCGCCGTGATGCGCGCCGATATCACCGTCGGCGACTTCGTCGCCTTCAACCTGTATCTCGCCCGCCTCTCGTGGCCGATGATCGCGCTGGGGTGGGTGGTGAACCTCTTCCAGCGCGGCGCCGCTTCCATGGGACGGATCAACCACGTCCTCACCGCGACGCCGGCGGTGGACGAGCCCGCGGATCCGGTGGAGCCGTTCGAGATCCGCGGCGAGCTGGAGTTCCGCGGCGTCTCCTTCCGCTACCCCGGCTCGCGGCGGATGGTGCTGCGCGACGTCTCCTTCCGCGTCCCGGCGGGCTCCCTGCTGGCGGTGGTCGGGGGGACCGGCTCCGGAAAATCCACCCTGGTGAGCCTGATGGTGCGCCTCTTCGACCCCACGGAGGGCGAGGTGCTGCTCGACGGCGTCCCGTTGCGGCGCATCCCCCTGCAGCGACTGAGGGAGGCGATCGGCTTCGTGCCGCAGGAGTCCTTCCTCTTCTCCGAGACGATCCGCGAGAACCTGGGGGTGGGGGTGGAGGAGGACGACCCGGCGCGCGGGGAGGCGCGGATCCGCGAGGCGGCGCGGGTGGCGCAGATCGACTCCACCATCGTCGACTTCCCGGCCGGGTACGACACCCTGCTCGGGGAGCGGGGGGTGAACCTCTCCGGCGGACAGAAGCAGCGCGCCACCCTGGCCCGCGCCCTGGCCCGCGACCCGCGGCTCCTCATCCTCGACGACGCCCTCTCCGCGGTCGACACCCACACGGAGGCGGAGATCCTGTCGGGACTCCGCGAGGTGCTGCGCCAGCGCACGAGCGTGGTGGTCAGTCATCGGGTCTCGGCCGTGATGGGCGCGGACCGCATCCTCGTGCTGGAGGACGGCTCGGTGGTGGAGAGCGGAACCCATGCGGAGCTGGTGCGGCGCGGCGGAACCTATGCGGCGCTGCAGCACCGCCAGCTTCTGAGCGACGACCTCGAGGGCGAGGTCATCCTTGCCCCTGCCGAGGGGTAGATCTAAATTGCAGGCTCGCCCAGACGTCCCTCCTCTACGTCCGAATGACCGAACTTCATATTCTGCTCCACGGCGACCGGGGCGAGGCGGACCGGTTGCGCGCTCTGCTCGCCCGGGAGGGATTCCGGATCGAGGAGGATCGGGACGCGCGCCCTGCCCCGGGGAGCGCGTCGGTGTCCGAGGACGGAGCGGGCCCCGATTCGGCGCGCCGCGTGGAGGAGCTGGAGGTGCAGGTGCGGGAGCTTCGCAACCTGGACGTCGCCAAGTCGCAGTTCCTGGCGAACGTGTCGCACGAGCTGCGTACCCCTCTCACGGCCATCGTCACCTACGGCGAGGTCCTGCGGGACGGGCTCCTGGGAGAGATCAGCGAGCGCCAGCGGGAGGCGGTCCAGTCGGTCATCGGTTCGAGCCGGCAGCTCCTCTCGATGATCGAGGAGATCCTCACCTACGCGCGCACCAACGCGCGCGCCATCGAGATCGCGCCGACCCGCTTCGAGATCGGCGAGGTGATCGAGGACGTCCACCAGATGAGCGCCTCTCTCGTCCGCAAGAAGCGGCTGAACTTCGAGACCGCCCTCAGCGACGACCTTCCCCAGGCGCGCGCCGACCGGGACAAGGTTCTGCACGTGCTGGGGAACCTGATCGGCAACGCCATCGAGTTCACGCCGGCGGGGGGGGTGATCCGGGTGGAGGCGAGGCGGCTGCGGCGGGATCCCGGCTGGATGGAGGTCGCGGTGGAGGACACCGGGATCGGGATCGATCCGAAGTACCACGAGATGATCTTCCGCGAGTTCGCGCAGGTGGACAGCTCGCCCGCGCGTAGGCACCACGGCACCGGCCTGGGCCTCGCCATCGCGCGGAACTTCATTCAACTCCACGGCGGCGAGATCTGGGTGGAGAGCGAGCTGGGCAGGGGGAGCCGCTTCCTCTTCACCCTCCCCTCGGTGGACGTGCACCCCAGGGTCGGGGCAGCGTGACAGAGGCGACTCAGGCGGCGGCGCGCGTGGCGCAGGTGCTGTTGGTGGAGGACAACGAGACCATCCGTCGCGCCTTCGCCTTCCTCCTGGAGGAGAGCGGCTACCGGGTCCTCACGGCGGCCACCGGCGGCGAGGCGCTCGCGGCGGTGACGCGGGAGCGGCCCGACCTGGTGCTCCTTGACCTGGGACTTCCCGACGTGCACGGACTGGAGGTCGCGCGCCACCTGAAGCGCGGCGAGGAGACCCGCGACATCGTGGTGGTGGCGCTCACCGGCCGGGCCCTCGAGGCCGACCTCGCCGCTTGCCGCGAAGCGGGCTGCGCCGGCTGCTTCGTCAAGCCGGTGGACACGCAGCGGCTCCTGCGCGAGATCGCGGAGCTGATGGGGAGGGAACAGGGGATAGGAACTAAGGGATGAAGGCCGAGAAGTTTGGGGCTGGGTAGGAAGTTCCCCGTGCCCTACTTCCTGTCCCCTATCTCATCCGCGCCAGGAGCTCGGCGTTGGTCTCGGTGTCCGACATCTGCTTGAGGATGAGCTGGATGGCGTCGACCGGAGGGAGGGAGTGGAGGGCGCGGCGGAGCTGGTGCACCTTCTCGAGCGTCTCCGGGGGGAAGAGGAGCTCCTCGCGGCGCGTGGCGCTCTTCTCGATGTTGATCGCCGGGAAGATCCGCCGCTCGGCGATCTCGCGGTCGAGCACGATCTCGGCGTTGCCGGTCCCCTTGAATTCCTCGAAGATCACGTCGTCGCCGCGGCTCCCCGTCTCGGTGAGGGCGGTGGCGATGATGGTGAGGCTCCCGCCTCCGCGGGTGCGCCCCACGTTGCGCGCCGAGCCGAAGAAGCGCTTCGGCTTCTCCAGCGCCCCGCTGTCGATCCCGCCGGAGAGGGTGCGGCCCGTTCCCCGCTCGCTCGCGTTGTAGGCGCGGGCAAGACGGGTGAGGGAGTCGAGCACCAGCACAACGTCCCGCCCGCTCTCCACCTGCCGCCGCGCGTACTCCAGCGTCATCTCGGCCACCGCCACGTGCCGCTCGGCGGGGCAGTCGAAGGAGGAGGCGATGACCTCCCCCATCCCGAGGATCTGCATCTCGGTGACCTCCTCGGGCCGCTCGTCCACCAGGAGGACCAGCAGCACGGCCTCCGGGTAGTTGGTCGAGACGCCCTGGAGGATCGCCTGCAGGAGCATCGTCTTGCCGGCGCGCGAGGGGGCGACGATCAGGGCGCGCTGCCCCTTCCCCAGCGGGGCGATCAGGTCCACGATGCGGTTGGTGAAGTCGCGCCCGCGGCCGCGTTCGAGCCCGCACTCCAGGACCAGCTGATCGTCGGGGTACGAGGCGGGGAGCGAGCCGAAGTCGGGGCGGCGCAGCGCCGCCTCGGGCTCCTTGCCATTCACGGTGTGAATCCGCTCGAGCGGGGGGCTCTTCCCCTTCCCGGGCGGCGACCCGGCCGAGCCGGCCACCAGGTCGCCCGTGCGGAGGCCGAAGCGGCGGATCAGGGTCTGCGAGACGAAGACGTCGTCCGGGGAGGCCAGGAACCCGTACGCCGAGGAGCGGAGGAACCCGCTCCCGCTCGGGAGGACCTCCAGAACGCCCTGCGTGGAGGCGACGAGCACGGCGTCCGTATCGGCGCCGGCGCGGGACGGAGCGGGTGCACTCATGCGGTTCTCAAGATTTATGGAGCCGGGAACGATCACTGTGGCGTGGGAGCAGCCGGAATACGGGGGTTCCTGGGGAGGGGGCCCCACGAAACGTCCGGGTCGTCAAATTGTGTGCCGCAACGCTTGGGAGAGGGAGGCGCGCGCAGGGTGCGGGACGGCAGGACGAAGGCGGACGGTCCAGGTGCCTGACCAAGATAGCCTCCGCATCGGATCGCGCAAGATCGATCTGGCCGCTCGCGCGCGCCCGGGAGCGGGGGCCACTGGCGTAAGCCGGGACGGAGCCCTATTTTCCAGCCGCTCGTATCGGCCGTTTCACGACTCTCCTTTCGAAATCCGCGCTCCGTGGGTCCACAGAATCCGTTCCACCCGCACGCGAAGCGTCGCCGGGCTGCGCAGGCGACGCTCTTCATCCTGATCCTGGTGAGCACCCTGGGTGCGGCGTACTTCCGCACCCAGGTGGTCAAGAACACGGACTACACCCTCCGCTCCAACGACAACCGCCTGCGGGTCATCCCGATCCCCGCGCCGCGCGGGGCGATCTATGACCGCGACGGGAAGCTGATCGCCGAAACGGTGACCAGCTACACGCTCTCCCTCGAGCCGCGCGGGGGCGACACCGCGCGCGCGGTGCTGGAGGCGCTGCGGCCCGTGCTGGCGCTGACCGACTCCGGCGTCGCCGAGGTCCTCGGGCAGATCGAGAGGCAGCCGCGCCAGCCGGCGACGGTCAAGGACAACCTCGACTTCGAGCAGGTCTCCTGGCTGGAGGAGCACCGTGCCGACCTGGCGGGGCTGGTGCTGGAGCCGCACCCGATCCGCCGCTACCCGGCGGGTCCCGCGGTGGCGCACCTGGTCGGTTACGTGGCGGAGATCAGCGAGGAGGAGCTTCGGGACTCCGTCTGGCCTGGCTACCGAATGGGACAGGCAGTGGGAAAGGCGGGGGTCGAGAGGCAGTACGAGCGGGAGCTCGGCGGCCATCCGGGGGAGCGCTACGTCGAGGTGGACGCCCGCGGCCGCAGCGTGGGCGCCCTGGCCCCCGAGGAGATCGACCCCCCCGAGCCCGGGCGCGACATCCGCCTCTCCATCGACCTCGACCTGCAGAGCTTCGCCCACGAGATCTGGCCGACGAAGATGAACGGCGCGATCGTGGCGATGGTGCCCTCCACCGGCGAGGTGCTGGCCCTGTACTCGCACCCCACGTACGACCCGAACGAGCTGGTGGGTGGGATCAGCCAGGAGCTGTGGGGGCGGCTCAGCACCGACTCCCGTCGGCCCCTGCTCGACCGCGCCACCGGTGGGATCTACCCTCCCGCCTCCACCTGGAAGCTGGCCACGGCCATCGTGGGTCTGGAGAAGGGCATCATCACCCCGGAGACCCGGATGCCGATCCCGTGCACCGGAGGGATGAGCTACGCCGGACGCTACTCGCGCTGCTGGAAGAAGGAAGGGCACGGAAACGTGAACCTCGCGGGGGCGATCCAGAACTCCTGCAACGTCTACTTCTACCAGCTAGGCATCTGGCTGGGCCTCAACCAACTCGCCCGCGAGGGGACCCGCCTCGGCTTCTCGCGCGCCACGGGGATCGACCTTCCCCATGAGTCGGGCGGGACCTTCCCCGCGGGGACAGAATGGTATAAGCGTCGCTTCGGCTGGAGCCCTACGCCGAGCGAGGTGATGAGCCTCGCCATCGGCCAGGGGCCGAACGCGCAGACGCCGCTGCGGATGGCGCAGTTCATCGCGGCCCTGGCGGGAGACGGGACCGCCCCGCCTCCCGCGCTGCGGACGCGGGAGGGGAGGGTGGCTCCCGAGACCGACCTGAAGCTCAAGCCGCAGACGCTCGCCGCGGTGCGCGAGGGGATGGCGCGGGTGATGGAGCCGGGCGGGACCGCGCACATGGCCTCGCTGCGGGGCTGGAAGATGTACGGCAAGACGGGCACCGGTCAGAACAGCCAGGACCCGAAGAAGCCGCACGCCTGGTTCACCGGCTTCGCCGGCCCGGCCGACGGCGAGCCGGAGATCGCGGTGGCGGTGATCGTGGAGTTCGGCGAGAGCGGCTCCGGCACGGCGGCTCCCATCGCCGCCAAGGTGATCGACTATTACCTCAACAAGAAGCACGGCGTCACGACGGACCCGCGGCGGCAGACGCTCGCGGAGAGGCTGGCGGCGCGCTAGCTTCGTCCGTCCTCGCCCGGCGCCTCCGCGGAGCGAGGGGCCTCCCGCCCGGGAGGCTCCTCGCCTGGCTCGGAAGGGTGCGTTTCAGTGCGGTAGCACCGATTCGAATCGAGGGGCCGGCCGGTACACGAGTCCCACGCCGATCCCGTACGCCGTATGCCGCAGGAGGCTCTGCGCGTTCGGGACGGGGGCGTAGGCGAGGCCGGCGTATCCCGGCGGGATCGTCACTCCGGGGACGGCCCGGCTCAGCAGCGGGAGGAGCCCGCCCCGGGAGAGCGTGGCGGCGTCCAGCGCCCCGAAGAGGGCGCCGCGGACCACGGGAGGACCGGGGAGCCGGTCGTTCAGGTAGCGCGCATACAGCGCCGCCAATCCGATCCCCGCCGCGTAGTGGGCCGCCCACCCCGCCCAGGGTCGCAGCTGGGGGTCGTCGGTCAGCGCCTCCCCCAGGGGGCCTATGGTGTCGAACTTGCGTCCGGACAGCCGCTGATCCAGCAGCATCTCCGCGTCGTACAGGAGGGTCCCGACGATCCCGGCGAGCACCGCGCGAGTCCAGCTCACCTCCGAGGGACGGAGGAATCTCCCCGCCAGCCAGGCGGTGGCGGTCCCCGCCAGGAGGCCGGGGGAGAGATCGAAGGAGAGAGCGTCCGCGCCGCTCTCCGCCGCCTCCTCCACCTCCTCGGCGAAGCTCCCGACGAGGCCTCCCGCGCGCTCGGCGGCGGCGCCCGCCGCCGAGCGCGCGGTCTCCACCGCCCACTGCGCCGCGAAGCCGATCCGCTCGAACCATCGATCCATGGAACGTCCTTTCCCGTCCGGGTGCGCGGGGGGCGTCGTGCCCGCCCATGCGTCAGAACGTTGAGCAAGGGACGTGCCCCCAGCCGCCCTTCTCCGGACGGCGCGCAACGCTGACCTCGCCACGGCCGGACATGGCTACCACAGAGACGGAAGCGCCGCGATCTCCGTCGCTGCTGCGGGTATTCACGCAGCGCAAGATGGCGGCGATCCTCTTCCTCGGCTTCTCCTCGGGGCTCCCCTTCTTCCTCACCAACCGGACCCTCCAGGCCTGGATGACGCTCGAGGGGGTGGACCTCGGGACCATCGGGCTGTTCAGCCTGGTCACCCTCCCCTATTCGCTCAAGTTCCTCTGGGCTCCGGTCATGGACCGCTTCGTCCCCCCCTTCCTCGGACGGCGGCGGGGGTGGCTGGTCATCACCCAGGTGGCGCTGCTGCTGACGATCGCGGCGATGTCGCTGCACGACCCGCAGCGCTCGCTTCAGCTCCTGGCCCTCAACGCAGTCCTCCTCGCCTTCTTCAGTGCCAGCCAGGACATCGTCTTCAACGCCTACCAAGTGGACGTCCTGGACGAGCGCGAGATGGGCGCGGGCGCGGCCATCGGGGTGCTGGGCTACCGGGTCGCGCTGATCCTCACGGGTTCGCTCGCCTTCATCCTCGCCGACCGGATGCCGTGGCCCACCGTCTACGTGCTGATCTCGCTGCTCATGCTAGCCGGGGTGGCGGCGGCTTTCTGGGCTCCCGAGCCGGTGCTCGACGCCGCGCCGCCGCAGACGCTGCGCGAGTCGGTGGTGCAGCCCTTCCTCGACTTCTTCCGGCGCACCGGGCCGGGGTGGGGGATCGCCATCCTCCTCTTCATCATCTTCTACCAGCTCCCCGACCGCTTCGGCCAGAACATGGCCACCCCCTTCCTGATCGAAATCGGCTTCTCGCAAACGGAGATCGGCGCCATCCAGGGGGGGATCGGCCTGGGGTCGACCATTGTCGGGGTGCTCTTGGGGGGAGCGGTCATCGCGCGCCTGGGGATCAACCGCTCGATCTGGATCTTCGCCGCGCTGCAAATCCTCAGTAACCTCGCCTACTACTGGATCGCCCGGGTGGGCCCGAACAGCGGAGCGCTGGTGGTGGCGATCGTCGTGGAGAACCTCAGCGGCGGCCTCGTCACCGCGGTCTTCGTGGCCTACCTGATGAGCCTCTGCTCGCGGCGCTTCTCGGCGACCCAGTTCGCGCTCCTCACCAGCCTGATGTCGGCGGCGCGGGACGTCATCGTGGCCCCGGCGGGGGAGATCGCGGAGGCGACCGGCTGGCCGACCTTCTTCCTGCTCACGCTCGCGACCGGAATCCCGGCGCTCCTCCTCCTCCCGGTGCTCACGCCCTGGAACGCGGAGCACCCGCGCGGCGCCGCGGAGCACTCCGGGGTGGTGCGCGATCCCGACGGCGACATCCACGGGCCCGCCGTGGACGAGCGCGACCGGAGCTGACGTCCATGAGAACCCCGAAGGAGATGCGCTCCCGCCTGCTTTCCGGCGCCTGCGCCCTGGGCTTCGCGCTCGCGGCCTGCGCGCCCCCCTCCGGCGCGCCGGAGCCGCGCGCCGGCACCCTCCCCCCCATCCCCGCGCGTGCGGGGCCCCTCGCCGTCGACCTCGTCTACCCGGGCGAGGGGGCGGCGCTCGGCGCGCGCGACAGCACCTTCGTCTTCGGGAACGTCGGCACGGGCGGGGCGACGCTCTCCGTCAACGGCGCGCCGGTGGAGGTCGAGCCGAACGGCGCCTTCCTCGCCTTCCTCCCCATCCCGCCGGACGGCGAGTACGAGCTGGTCGCCACCGCCCGGGGGGAGACGGCCCGGCTGACGCGGCGGGTGCGTGTCCCCGCCGCGCCGGCTCCCGCCCCGGCCTTCGTGGCGCCGCCGGCGCCGGACACCGCACGACCGGGAGCAAGGCCGACGCCCATCCCCGCCTTCGCGCCGCGCGTGGCCGTCGCCGCGAGCGAGCGCCCCGACCGCACGGTGGTCGGCACCGCGGTGCCGGGCTCGGGCACCCCCTACCACTGGTTCTTCCCCGACGGTACGCTGCTGGCGGTCACCGGAGAGCGGCAGGGGCAGTACCGGGTGGCGCTCACCGGCCGTCTCTCGGTGTGGGTGGACTCGGGCGAGGTGCGGCTCCTCCCGCAGGGGACGCCGGCGCCGGACGGTTCCGTCGGCACCGTGGCGGCGATCCCGCGCGAGGAGTACGTGGACCTGCGGCTGAGCACTTCGCGGCGCCTCCCCTTCCGCGTGGACGGCGAGGAGCGGGGACTCGTCGTCACCGTCTACGGCGCCGAGACTCGCACCAACGTGATGCTCTACGGTGCCACGGATCCGCTGGTCCGGCGGATGGAGTGGGAGCAGCCGGCCGACGACGAGTACCGCCTTCGGGTGGAGCTGAACGAGCCGCTCTGGGGTTTCCTCCCCTTCTGGGACGAGGCGGGGAACCTGGTGGTGCGGGTGCGCCGGACCCCGCCGATCGATCCCGGGAACCCGCTGCGGGGGCTGTACATCGGCGTGGACGCGGGGCACCCGCCGGGCGGCGCGATCGGCCCGACCAGGCTCACGGAGGCCGAGGCCAACCTCTCCGTCGCCCGGCGGCTGGTCCCGATGCTGCGCGAGCGGGGAGCGAAGGTGCTCGAGATCCGTCCCGACACCGCTGCGGTGGATCTGGGCGCGCGCCCGCTGATCGCCACCGACTCGAGCGTGCACCTGCTGGTGTCGCTCCACAACGACGCCTTCCCGGACGGGATCGATCCCTTCGAGAACAACGGCACCCACGTCTTCTACAACCAGGCGCAGTCGCTGGACCTGGCGCGCGAGATCCAGGCGGAGCTGCTGGCGGCGCTGGGGCTGCGGGACCTGGGCGTCTCGCGCCGCGACCTCGCGCTGGTGCGCCCCACCTGGATGCCTTCGGTGCTCACGGAGAGCACCTTCCTCATGATCCCGGAGCAGGAGGCGGCGCTCCGCGACCCCGAGATCCAGGAGCGGATCGCCCGTGCGCACCTGCAGGGAATCGAGGACTTCCTGCGGAGCCGGGCGGCGGCCGCGGCGCGCGAGAGGGAACCGCCGCGGTAGCGGTTCCCCTTGCCGACGGTTCCGCGACGCCCGAATGTCAACGCTCTCGACGGTTTTCTCTCCCCCTACCCGGTCCCCGTGCGCATCCATCCGATCGTCCTCGCCCTCGCCGTGGCCCTCGGGGCCGCTCCCCTCGCCGCGCAGGTCCCCCCGGACGCCGACTGGCGCTCCTTCGCGACGGAGCACTTCCGCGTCACCTTCGTGGAGGGGCTTGAGCCGGTCGCGCGGCGGGTGGGGGAGCGCGCGGAGAGCGCCTATTCCCTCCTCTCGCGCGAGCTGGTCCGCCCGCCCCGCGGCCGGATCGATCTGGTGGTCGCCGACAACGTGGACCTCGCCAACGGTTATGCCACCCCCTTCCCCACGAACCGGATCGTCGTCTACGCCCACCCGCCGGTGGACGAGCCCACGCTCGCCTTCAACGATGACTGGATCGAGCTGGTGGTGCTGCACGAGCTGGTGCACATCTTCCACCTCGACCATGCCGGGGGGATCTGGCGGCCGCTGCGCTCGGTGTTCGGGCGGAGCCCCGCCCTCTTCCCCGAGGTGTACGCGCCGGCGTGGGTGGTCGAGGGGCTGGCGACTTACTATGAGTCGGCGCTGACGCGCGGCGGCCGGGTACGGGGGACATATCACGACATGGCGCTGCGCGCCGCGGTGCTGGAGGGGTCCTTCTTTCCCCGTGGACCGCGCGACCGGCGGGCCCACCACCTGGCCCGGGGGCTCGACGCCCTACATCTACGGCTCGCTCTTCATCGATTTCCTGGCGAGGCGCCACGGTCCCGAGAGCGTGTCGCGTTTCGTGGAGTCGGTGGGGCGGCGGCTCGTCCCCTACCGGCTCGACGCCGCGGCGAAGGGAGCGTTCGGGACGTCCTTCACCCGCGCCTGGAGCGAGTGGGAGGACAGCCTTCGAGCGGGCTACCTTCCGCTCGCCGACTCGCTGCGGGCGGAGGGGGTCACCGAGCCCGAGGTGCTCACCACGGCCGGGCGGATCGCCCTGCACCCGCGATACGCGCCGGACGGGAGCGCCCTCGCCTACTCCGCCTCCAACGGGCGCGAGGTGCCCTCGCTGCGCCTCATCCTCCCGGACGGCTCCGAGCGGGAGGTGGTGGAGCGTACCACCCTCGGCCCCGCCACCTGGAGCCCCGACGGCCAGCGCCTCCTCTTCTCGCAGCTCGAGTACCTCGACCCATACCGCATCTACGCGGATCTGTACCGCGCCGACCCGGCCGGCGGCAGCGAGGAGCGGCTGACCCGCGGGGCGCGCTTCTGGGAGGTCGACCTGCATCCCGACGGCCGCCGGGTGGTGGGGGTGACGGACGCGAGGGGCACCAATGCGCTGGAGGTCCGCGACCTGGAGAGCGGGGAGCGGCGCACCCTGGCCGAGGCGTCGCTGGGGACCGCCTGGTCGCTGCCGCGCTGGTCGCCCGACGGCGAGCGGATCGCCGTGAGCCGCTGGCGCGCGGGGGGCGAGTACGACGTGGTGGTCCTGGACGCGGAGGGGCGCGTGCTGCAGGAGGCGACGGCGGACCGGGCGGTGGACCTCGCGCCCAGCTGGTCGCCCGACGGCCGCTTCGTGCTCTTCTCCTCCGACCGCACCGGGATCCCCGACCTCTACGCCTTCGACACGCGGGAAGCGCGGCTTCTGCGGGTCACGCGCGTGCTGACCGGCGCCTTCCAGCCGAGCGTCTCGCCCGACGGCCGCTGGATCGCGTTCGCCTACTACCGCGCCGACGGCTACCACGTCGCGCGCATACCGTACGCGCCGGAGCGCTGGTGGCCCGCCCCGCCCGTCCGCGCGGCGGTGGCGGGGGAAGCCGCTCTCCCCGACTTCGCCGCGACGGCGGGGGGGGAGGCGCGTCCGTACTCTCCCTGGCGCTCGCTCGCCCCGGCCGCCTGGTCTCCGGCCTTCGACGCGGGGACGGAGCTGGGGCCCGGCGTGGGTGCCGCCGCGTCCGGGGTGGACCTGGTGGAGCGGCACCTGTGGGGGGTGGCGGCGGTGGTGTACCCCGACGGCGGCCGTCTGGAGGGGGGCGCCGCCTACCGTTACCGCGGCTGGGGCAACCCGGTGCTGGACCTCTCGCTCTCGCAGGACTGGTCCGTCTACCGGAAAGCGGGAGGGCGCGTAAGCGGGCGGCCCGACCCGTTGGCGACGGCCATCCTGAGCCGGGAGCGAGAGGCGGCCGCCTCGCTTTCCTGGCTGCGCAGCCGCTGGCGCTCCTCCTCCTGGGTAAGGGTGGGCGCGGAGCTCCTGGACCTGGAGCGCGCCTGGGACGATTCCGAGGCGTCCGGAGGCCTCTCGCTCACCCGCTTCCCGCCCGACCTGGGGACGGTGCTGGAGGCCGGCTACGCCTCCACACGGGGGACGGCCTTCTCGCTGGGGCCGCAGGAGGGGGTGCGGGTGTCGGGGACGCTGGAGGGACACCGCTACGCGGAGCCGTTCGAGGGGGAGCGGGAGGCGCGCGGCTACCTCCGGGCGACGGGGCGGGGCCGGGCCTTTCGAGATCTCCCGTTCCCGGGATTCGCGCGGCACGTGGCGGCGCTGCGCCTGGAGGTGGGCGTGGAGAGCGGATCGGTGAGCCCCGGCTTCGGCATCGGCGGCGCGAGCGGAGGGAGCGCGCCCGTAGCGGTGGACCTAGAGGTGCTCGGGGGCGGCCTCGCCTTCCCGGTCCGGGGCTACGCCGAGGGGGTGCAGGTGGGGAACCGCGCGGTGTCGGCGAGCGCCGAGTACCGTTTCCCCCTGCTGCGGGTGGAGCGGGGATTCCGGCTGCTCCCCGTCTATCTCGACCGAGTCTGGGGGGACCTCTTTCTGGACGCGGGGGCGGCCTGGTGCCCGGGCTCGTGCGAGCGGGGCTTCCGCGCAGCCCCCTCGGAGCCGCGCCCGCTGGCCTCGGTCGGCGCGGAGCTGAACGTGGAGACCACCTTCGGCTTCTTCGTGGGCCTCCCCCTGCGTTTCGGCGTCGCCCTTCCGCTGCGCGACCCCGGCGTCGGCCGGCCCGGGCTCCACCTGCGGATCGGCCGGTCGTTCTGAAGGCCGGCTGAATTCCCGGCATGGATCGTGAAGGAGGATGGAGTCCGACAAGTCGTTTCACGGTAGAGGATTCCAGGAGGAGGAAGCATATGGGAGGCAAGCGACCCGACCAGTACGCGATCGACCCTTCGGAGGGAGCGGCCACGGACCACAAGACGATGCCCCAGGTGGGGAAGGGGAACTCGAGCCGCGACGACACGGCGGCTCTGGACCGACAGCGGGCTGGCGCGCGGGCAGCAGCGGGCGGAGCGGGCAGCCCTTCCCGCCAGACGTGCCGGCGCCCAGCGCCGACCGCGCGGCAGGGGCGGAAGCTGGACGAGGAGGCGAGCTCCGGGACGGAGGTGGAGACCGGGAAGGAGAACCCCCTCGCATGAGCCCCCGCGAAGCCGACCGGTGCGGGCGAGGAGGCGGGCGCGTCCGGGCCCAAGGGGCGCGAGCCCCGGGGCGGCGAAGCCGGCAACCGCCTCCACCCGCCGCACGTGACGGAGAACTTCGAGGACGCCCCGGTGCAGGGAGAGGTCCCCAGCCCCACTGACGTGGAGGGTCTTCCCTCAAACGCCTCGGGACGCGAGGAGGTCTCGACCGCGGAGAGCGCGCAGCCGATCGATCCCGCGAGCGCCTACGATCGGCGGCCCGGCGAGGACAAGGATTGGTCGCCCTCGACGCGAGACGGCTGATCCGCCTCTTCGGGGGCGTTCGGAAGCCGGGATCCGGAGCCTCCGGGATCCCGGCTTTGCTCGTGATGGAAATTACGGGCGGTCCTCCCCGGCCCACCAAACCTCGGTGAGGCACGCGAATGGGGAATCGCCACGCTTCCGCAACCTACCGAGAAAAGCTCCGAAAGCGCCCCGGACGGGGCCGTCGGGAACGTGAATTGCGGACCGCGCAAGACGCTTGACCTCTACATCTGGTGCCACTAGTATTTCCCACCCCAAGATGTAGTATAGCGGGCGGAGACGCCCTTCTCGGCTCGAATCCTTCGTCAGCGAAGGAGTCCGCATGAATTCCCCCAGTGTCCGTGCCCTCCGGGGTGGATCCGAGCGCCCGCCTCGATCTCCCTTCCGCCGAGCTCTCGCAGAACGCGCGCATCGTGTTGGCGAAGCGCTACCTCAAGAAGGACGAGAGCGGGAATCCCGTGGAGGATCCGGAGGAGATGTTCTGGCGCGTCGCCTCGGTGATCGCCTCGGAGGACGCGAAGTTCGGCGCCTCGGAGGAGGAGGTCGGGGCGCTGGCCCGCGAGTTCTACCTGCTCATGACCCGGCGGCTCTTCGAGCCGAACTCGCCGACGCTCATGAACGCCGGGCGGCCGCTGGGCGCAGCTCTCCGCCTGCTTCGTGCTCCCGGTGGAGGACTCGCTCTCGAACGGACGTTCGGGGATCTACGATACCCTGCGCTCCACTGGCCCTCGTCCACCAGTCGGGCGGCGGCACCGGGTTCAGCTTCTCGCGACTGCGCCCCAGCCGGCGACATCGTCAAGAGCACCACCGGGGTCGCCTCCGGTCCGGGTCTCCTTCATGAAGCTGTACGACGCCTCCACCGAGGTGGTGAAGCAGGGCGGCACGCGGCGCGGCGCCAACATGGGGATCCTGCGGGTGGACCACCCCGACATCCTCGAGTTCGTCGACTGCAAGCAGGACCTCACCCAGGTCACCAACTTCAACATCTCCGTGGCCGTCACCGACGCCTTCATGGCGGCGGTCGAGAAGGGGGAGGAGTACGACCTGTTCAGCGCCGCGCAGCGGCGCGCGTGGTCGGGCGGCTCGACGCGCGCACCGTGTTCGACAAGATCGTCCGGAACGCCTGGGCCACCGGCGAACCGGGCGTCTACTTCATCGACCGGGCGAACTCTCTACAATGCCGGTGCCGCACCTGGGGGCCTACGAGGCAACCAATCCTTGCTTCGTCGGGTCCATGAGGCTGGCAACCGATCGCGGCCTACGCACCTTCGCGGAGCTCGAGCGCGAGGTCATGGAGATCGCCGTTGCAACCGACAACCGGGTCCCTGGCATTCGGGCGATCGACGAGGGTGGCGGCGTGGCGGTCCGCACCGAGAGGGGCGTCACCGTGCGGAGGGCTATCCCGGTCTTCAAGACGCGGAGCAATACCGAGGTGCTCCGACTGATCACGAAGCACGGATTCGAGGTCGTAGCCACGCCGGACCACCGCTTCTTCACCCCTACAGGTCTCAAGGCCCTAAAGGACCTCGCACCGGGCGACGAGATCCTCCTCCAGTCGGGGGCCGGGGTCTGGAGCCGGGATCGGTCGCTCCCCACCTTTCTCCCCGCCGATAAGCTCGCAGGCCCGCGCCAAGCGTGGCGAGGCGAAGCTGCCGTGCGAGTGGTCGGCCGGAGCTGGGCGAGGTGCTGGGCTGGGTCGTCGGCGACGGCTGGGTCTCGTCGGAAACGCCTGAGGGGCGGCGCGTGCCGAACTATACCGTAGGGATGATTTTCGGAGATGAGGAGAAGAGGACCCTCCTGCCGCGGTTCCGGGCGTCGATTCGCGAGTGGACCGGGATGGAGGGGAACCTCACGGAGCGCAACGGCACGGCAACGCTCTACTACAAGTCGGCGCTTTTCTGCTTCCTTGAGTCGCTGGGCGTTACGGCGGCGCATGCGACCGGAGAAGCGGGTCCCCGAAAGCGTCTTCTCCGCCCCCCGCGACGCGGTGCTCGGATTCCTGCGGGCGCTGTTCACGGCGGCCGGGACGGTCAACGTCTCCCCGAACGAGCATCGCTCCTGCTCCGTTCGTCTGGCGAGCAGCTCGCGCGGGATTGCTCCTGGATGTGCAGCAGCTCCTGCTGAACGAGGGCATTGTGGCGCGGCTCTACCGGCGTCGTCCCGCCCAGGTTCGCCTCATGCCCGACTCCCGGCGTGAGCCGAAGGAGTACTCCACCGCCGCTCAGTTCGAGCTGATTCTCGACAAGTCGAATCGCGACCCGGTTCGCCCGTGAGATCGGCTTCCTCATCCCCGGAAAACAGACCCGGCTCGAAGAGTGGATTGCGAGCAAGACGCGGATGACCCATATGGAGAGCTTCGTGACGACCGTGGAGGGAATCGAGGCCGCCGGAATGGAGGATGTGTTCTGCACAACGGAACCGGAGACGCATTCCATTGTCGTTAATGGACTCGTGGTAGTCCAGTGTGGTGAGCAGCCGCTCCTCTCCTACGATGTCTGTAACCTGGGCTCGGTGAACGTCGGCGCCTTCGCGCGCGCCGACGTGGAGGCGGGCGCCCCCTGGTACGAGAAGATCGACTGGAAGGAGTACCGTCGCGTGGTGCGGCTGGCGACGCACTTCCTCGACAACGTCATCGACGCCAACCAGTACCCGCTCCCGGAGATCCACGACCTGGCCCAGCGGATCCGCCGCATCGGCCTCGGGGTGATGGGCTTCGCGGACCTGATGGTGCGCCTCGGCGTCCCCTACGACTCGGAGGAGGGGGTCGAGGTGGGGCGCCGCATTATGGAGTTCATGGACGAGGAGGCCCGGAAGGAGAGCGAGCGGCTCGCCGAGCGGCGCGGCACCTTCCCGGAGTGGGAGCACTCCATCTGGGGACCCGACGGGAGCTGCGCCCGCGCCCCCAACGGCGAGCGCATCCGCCCGATGCGGAGGCTGCGGAACTGCAACATCACCACGGTGGCGCCCACCGGCACCATCTCGATCATCGCCGGGTGCTCCTCGGGGATCGAGCCGCTCTTCGCGGTGGCCTTCATGCGCAACCAGGCGGGCGTCCTCATGCCGGACGTCAACGAGGACTTCGTGGAGATCGCGAAGCGGCGCGGCTTCTACTCCGAGGAGCTGATGAAGCGCATCGCGGAGCAGGGGCACATCCACTTCCCTGAGGTGCCGGAGGAGGTGCAGCGGGTCTTCGTGACGGCGCACGACATCACCCCGGAGTGGCACGTGCGGATGCAGGCGGCCTTCCAGGAGCACACGGATTCCGCGATTTCCAAGACCACGAATTTTTCGCACGGCGCCACGCGGGAGGACGTGCGGAAGATCTACGAGCTCGCCTTCGAGCTGGGGTGCAAGGGGGTCACGGTGTACCGCGACGGCTCGCGCGACAACCAGGTGCTCTCCACCGGCGCCACCCGGACGCCGGCGCAGCAGGCCGTCGAGTCGGAGAAGCTGGACGAGGCGCAGCGGAAGCTGGAGAAACTGCAGGCCGATCTGAAGCGGGCACAGGAGCGCGCGGCGCACCTGGAGCACCAGGCGCAGTCGGTGCGCCGCCAGAAGCGGAGCCGCCCCTCGCTCCTCAAGGGGAGCACGCGGAAGATGAGCTCTCCTCTGGGCGACGTCTTCGTGACCATCAACGAGGACGAGAAGGGCTCACCCTTCGAGGTCTTCGCCACGCTGGGGAAGGCGGGCTCGATCGCCATGGCGGATACGGAGGCGATCGGACGCCTGATCTCGCTGGCGCTGCGCTTCGGTGTGCCGGTGGCCGACGTGCACGCGCAGCTGCGCGGCATCTCCTCGGACCGCGCGATCGGGTTCGGGCAGAACAAGGTGCTCTCCGTCCCCGACGCGATCGCGCAGGCGATCGAGCTGCGGGAGCAGGAGAAGCTAGGGATCCAACAGGAGCTGCTCCCCGAGCTGGCCGCCCCGCCGGCGAAGGCCGGGGAGCCGCAGCTGGCGCCGCCGCTGCAGCTGGCGCTCCACGGCTACGACCCGGGCGAGCACTTCATCGGCACCTGCCCCGACTGCTCCAGCCAGCTCGAGTTCGCCGAGGGATGCATGAAGTGCCACGTCTGCGGCTACAGCGAGTGCGGGTGAGGATCGTCGGTCTTCAGTCAAAGGGTCATCAGTCTTCGGTCCCCTTTCCCCCGGCGGGGTGCGTTACCCTCCGACTGACGACCCCGGTGGGGTACAGCGAGAGTCCCCGGCTTCGGCCGGGGCCCTCCGGTGCCGTGCGGAAGGCCGGCGTCAGGAGAGGTCGAGCGGACTGTGTACGGCGAGCCCGCCGAGGTTCAGCACGTGGGTATAGATCATGGTGGTCTTCAGGTCGCGGTGGCCGAGGAGCTCCTGCACCGTGCGGATGTCGTAGCCGGCTTCCAGGAGGTGGGTGGCGAAGGAGTGGCGAAGGAGTGGCGGAGGGTATGGCAGGAGGCGCGCCTGGCGATGCCCGCGCGGCGGACCGCCGCGGCGACGGGTCGCTGCACCGCCGACTCCGACCTTCGCGCCCTTGCCGTCGCGGACAGTGAGCTGGAATCGCTCGAAGTCGAGGTCCTTCACCCGCAGGCGGAGCGCCTCCAGGAGCCGGAGGCCGGAGCCGTAGAGGAGACGTGCGACCATCGAGGAGGGTCCGTGCAGCTGCGCGAGGAGGCGACGCACCTCGTCGCGGGAGAGGACCGTCGGGAGCCAGGCCGGGCGCTTTTCGCGGACGATTTCCCCCAGGTCGCCGAGCTCCCGCCGGAGGACATGGCGGTAGAGAAAGAGGAGGGCGGCGAGCGCCTGGTTCTGCGTGGAGGCGGCGACGTCGTCGTGAGAGGCGAGGTGGGAGAGGAAGGCGCGCACCTCGGCCGGACCCATCTCCGCCGGGTGTCGGGTGCCGTGGAAGCGGACGAAGCGGAGGGCCCAGCGCACGTACGCCTCCTCCGTGCGGCGGCTGTAGTGGCGCAGCCGCACGGCGGCGCGGAGTTCGTCGAGGAGCTTCGACATCGGCGGATCGCGTGAGCGGGTTGTCCGGGCGGCGGGACGGTGACTCCGCGGAGAAGGTGCGCCCGGAGAACCCCGTGCACCAGGGGATTCTCTGTCTCTCACGACACGTAAGGTGCCGGATCGCCCCCGGCAGTCGATGTGGGAAGCGGCGACGACGGATCGGGATCGTCGCTTCGGGTGCCCTCCCGAGCGGTCTGCAACCCCGCGTCGACGCAGCCTTCCGCCTGGACCGCGGCGCGCGCCGTGGCGGGAGCCTGCGGGTTGATGCCGCCGCACCCGAGAGTTATCGTGCGCTGGCGCGTTCCAATGAATGTTAGGCGCGAAGTCCAAGCCACGATCGCCTACAAGCATTATGGAAGCAGCCAAATCGAATCGATGGTATTCAAACGACTGCGTCAGCAACTCTAGGTACCTCTTCGAGCGGTATCCGGGTGTGTTTGCAGGGATGGCCGCGCAGGATCAACTCGGCCATTCTATCTTGGAAGGGGCTATGGCGCACTACAGCGGCCTCCCCTGGGAGACAACTGTCGGCTTCGCCCTTCTTCGCCGAGCCGTGGCACAATTTGCGGGCGTCCGGTACCTTTGCGAGCACTCGGCCGTTCAGCAGGGGTCCCTCGTTGCTCGCGCTCTGTTCGAAACGCTACTGGCAGCGCGGTACTTGGCGTACGGCGGACGACGCTTTGTATCCGGGCTAACGCCGACCACTGCGCGAGGCCGTGAGGTGAGAGCAAGGTACTACCGTACCGAGGAGATCCGACGCGAAATCTATCGAAGGCAAGCAGCGATTGACGACCGCTTCGGCTCTCGCGGGCTGAGCCGATCCCAAAAGGCTGCTATCGGGGCTGAAATCCAAGATCGCCTGAGCCACCTTGTCCGCCGTTTTCCTGTGCAGCACCGGCGGTTTGGTCCGTTGCTGTGCTTCCCACGGCCGAATAGGCGACCAAAGCACTTCGACTTGTTTGCGTGGTACACCTTCGGATTTCGCGGAGAACGCAGGGAAAAAATCACGAACGTGAGGCGACTCGCCGAGGCCTTCGGGTGGTTACGCGATTATGAGTTGCTGTATGAGGCGTTTTCGGGATTTGCCCATGTACGCGGGTTACGCCACGATACTGATGTCGAGCCGGGAAGCGTAGCCGTTCGGGTTCCCCATGCACCTGATGATTTCGAAACGATCGTCTATTTCTGTATCCATTGGCAGTTCTTTATTCTGACCTGCATGTCGCGAGCGTACTATCCGCCAGCACTTGTTCGCATCCAAATCATAGATCCTCAGCTCCGTCCTTCCCTCGATGCCCTTCGTGGTTCGCTGCCACTTGGGGTTGGGTGACCCGGTGTCGTGCTTAACAAGGCGTTACACATCGATGAGGGGCCGGGCATGCTTTCGTGTACTCCGCCGATCCTGGCGCAGCGGCCCCTCGCCAGTGAACGCCAGGGTCGTTAGGCCGCTGGACTAACATCGCCGCAGTCGGCCGCGTGAAGAAAGGAAGTGGTATGGCCAAGCTCGTGTTCGGAATGAACCAGTCCCTGGATGGCTACGTCGACCATATGGCGTTTGCTCCAAGCCCCACGCTCTTCCGCCATTTCATCGAGGAGGCTCAGGGGCAGGCGGGCAGTGTCTACGGTCGTCAGATGTACGAGGTCATGCGTTACTGGGATGACGATCATCCTGAATGGGATGCAGAGCAACACGCCTTCGCGGCGGCGTGGCGCAACCAACCGAAATGGGTTGTTTCGCGCTCGTTGAAGTCGGTCGGCCCCAACGCCAGGCTTGTTGCGGATGATTTTGAGAGCGTGATCCGCGAGCTGAAGGCCGAGCGCGACGGGGACATCGAAGTTGCTGGCCCGAACTTAGCGCACAGCCTCACCGAACTTGGCCTGATCGACGAATATCGAATCTACCTGCACCCCGTCGTGCTTGGTCACGGCAAACCATATTTCGCCGGCCCTCGGCCGCCTCTTCGCCTTATGACGAATGATCGGATTGGCGAGGATGTAATCAGGTTGGCCTACGTTCCTGCTTAATCTCGCGTCTCCCCGAATCCGGTCTCACTTTTGTGGACCGTGGCAGCCCGCGAAATAATACTTGACTTTCCGCGCGGCGGCCTAACATCGCGCTGCAGAGGATGCGGGGCCGCACATGATTTCCCCGCATTCCCCGGAGGTTGGCGCGCGACCCCGCACTTCTGAGCGTCGGGCGTTAGGCCCGCTCAGCCAACTTGTGCCGGTTTGGGTGCCTCCGTAACTTGCGAGCATGGACACGACCTCGCTCTCCGAGCTCCTAAAGCTTAGCCCTGCCGAGCGCATCCAATTGGCGCAGGACCTCTGGGATAGCATCCCCGAGGATTCCGATGCACTGCCGTTGACGGAGGAGCAGCGGCGGGAACTGGAGCGACGCTTGGCCGCCCACGAGCAGGATCCCTCCTCTGCCGTTCCACACGATGAGGTTCGCGCCCGACTTCAGGCGCGCTTCGGCGCGTGATCCGTAGGGTCGTCTACCGACCGGAGGCCGAACAGGAGATTGGTGAGGTAGCCGAGTGGTACAATGTCCGCGGCGCCGGCCTCGCTGCAGAATTCTTGCGCGCCTTCGATGCCGCCGTCGAGCGGAATCCCGAGCAGTATCCAGAGGTCCAATCGAGGATGCGGCGTGCTCTGCTGCGCCGCTTCCCGTACAGTCTCATCTACGCCGTCACTGACGAAGAGATCGGCATTCTCGCCTGTGCCCACTGGCGTCAGCATCCTCGGCGTTGGCAATGCCGTACATGGTGGTCCGCGGGCTTAACAAGCCGTTGCGCGTGGACGAGGGGCCGGGCATCCTTTCGTGTACTCCGCAGATTCCAGCCCACGGCCCCTCGCCAGTGAACGCCGGGGTCGTTAGGCCTCGATGCGGCGACCGCGCGGTTTGGCACGTGGGGTGTTATACTTTGGGGTAGACCCCCACCTGGAGCGGAGCACATGACAATTGAGCAACTCGAAGCCGAGGCCCTCAAGTTCCCGCGCCACGTCCGTGCGCGTCTTGCGGAGGCTCTGATTTCCAGCCTCGATGAGGACTCTGAGATTGAGCAGGCGTGGGAGGACGCAGCCGAACAGCGGTACCAGCGATACTTGGCGGGCGAGGAGACAACAGTCTCAGCCGCCGAAGCGTTGACCCAACTGCGTTCCGAGTTGTCGCAGTGACTCCCGTTGTCCTGCTCCGAGCCACTCAGGCCGATATCCGCCGGGCGGCGCGGTTTTACGAGGAGGAAGCGCCAGGTCTGGGAGGCGACCTCATCGCAGAAGTGGAGCGCTCCCTCGTGCGGCTGTCCGAGAATCCAGAGATTGGCGCACCACTTCGCAGCGGCGCCCGCAAGTTACTCGTCCGGCGGTTCCCCTACTTGCTCATCTACCGCATTGACTCGGAGCGCGTTCTGGTGCTCGCAGTCGGTCACCAGCGGCGTCATCCGGATTTCTGGCTTGGCCGCAGAGGCCCGGCCTAACAAGGCGTGTATGGGCTCCTCCTGCTTGTCTGTCAAGCGGAACGAGCGAGTCCTGCCCCGGCTGCTCCAGGTACGAGAGCGTCCTGCCGGTCTTCCGCTTTCGCTGCGCCGCCAGCAGGGCCGAGCGGGCTCCGTGGATGAGCAGCGTGCGCAGGTAGGGATTCCCCTGCTTGCTTATGCGCCCCAGGCGCCGTTTGCCGCCGCTGGAGTGCTCGCGCGGTGTGATCCCCATCCAACTCGCCAGATGCCGCCCACTGCGGAAGGTGGGGATGTTGCCGACAGCCGCGTAAAGTGCCGTTGCGCTCAGCAGTCCGACGCCCGGAATCTGCCGCAGCGCGGCGATCACCGAGGTCTCGCGGGCCCCCTGCTCGAGCTCCCTCTCCAGAGCGTCGATGCGCTGCTCCAGGTGAGCGATCTCCTCGGCGTAGCCACGCAGGACCAAGCGCACGTGGGAAGGGAGGACCGTGTGCTGCGGCTCCAGGATCTCGGGCAGCTTCTGGAGGAGTCGGGCCGCACCCGCGGGCGTGGGGATGCCGTACTCGTGCAGCAGAGCTCGCAACGCGTGGATCCGGGCGGTGCGCGTGCTCATCCACTGGGAGCGCGCGGAGTGCAGAGCGGCGATCGCCTGCTGATCCTCGCTCTTCAGCGAGACGGGTGTGATCCCGCCGCAGCGGTCCGCCTCCAGGAGCGCTTCGCAGTCGGTGCGGTCCCCCTCTCTGCCAGGTTGAGGTGAGACAGTTACCTTGAAGGAATGACTGATTCACGACGAGGGCGAGATTGGACCCAGGAGATGATTGAGATTCAGAGGAACGGAGCCGGCGGCCGCGGAATGGAGCGAGCCGTAGGCGAGCGCAGTGCAGCGGCCGCCGGCGACTCGCCGGGCTGCACCCTGCCGGACCCGGAGCTGGTGGAGCGGCCGCAGCGGCGACGCTTCACGGCGGAGTACAAGCTGCGCATCCTGCGCGAGGCCGACGCCTGCAGCGAGCCGGGGGCCATCGGTGCGCTTCTGCGCCGCGAAGGGCTCTACAGCTCCCTCCTCTCGGATTGGCGACGCCAGAGGGAGCAGGGCAGCTTGGAGGCGCTGAGCCGCCCCCGGGGCCGTGCCAAGCCGAACCCGCTCGCCGCCGAGGTGGAGATGCTGCGTCGGAAGCTGGCGCGGGCCGAAGCGGAGCTGGCGAAGGCGCAGAAGGTCATCGAAGTGCAGGGAAAAGTCTCCGCGCTGCTGGGGGAGCTGCTCGAGCCCAGGGGCGCGAAGCCGAACGAGAGCAGCGACGCGTGAGGGAGCAGGCCGCCCTGGAGCTGAGCGACACGGTGGGGATACGCCCCGCGTGCCAGGCCCTGGGCGTGGCCCCCGCCACCCTCTACCGACGGCGGCGTCCTGCGCCGGCGCGACCGTGCCCTCCCCGGACTGAACCGCTGAACGCCCTTTCGCAGAGCGAGCGCGAGGCGGTACTGACGGAGCTACATTCGGAGCGCTTCATGGACCGCTCGCCGGCGCAGGTCTGGGCGACGCTGCTGGATGAGGGGCGCTATCTGTGCTCCGAGCGCACGATGTACCGCCTGCTGGCCGAGAGAGGCGAGGTGCGCGAGCGGCGCGACCAGCTCCGGCACCCGAGCTACACCCGGCCCGAGCTGCTGGCCGAACGGCCCAACGAGCTGTGGAGCTGGGACATCACCAAGCTGCTGGGCCCCGAGAAGTGGAGCTACTACTATCTCTACGTGATCCTGGACGTCTTCAGCCGCTACGTGGTGGGCTGGACGGTACAGTACCGGGAGTCGGCGGCGGTCGCGGAGCAGCTGATCGCACAGGCGGTTGCTCAGCAGGGGATCGAGCGCAACCAGTTGACGATCCACGCGGATCGGGGCAGCGCGATGACGTCGAAGCCGGTGGCCTTTCTGCTGGCGGACTTGGGCGTCACCAAGACGCACTCGCGCCCCTACACCTCGACGGACAACCCGTACTCGGAGGCCCAGTTCAAGACATTGAAGTACCGGCCCGGCTTCCCGGATCGCTTCCGCTCCCTCCTCGAGGCGCGTCGGTTCTGCCGGGAGTTCTTCCCGTGGTACAACCAGGAGCACCGCCACTCGGGGATCGGGCGCATGCCGCCCGAGGCCGTGCATTCGGGTCGCGCGGAGGCGCTGCACGACGCACGCTCCCGGGTGCTGACCGCGGCCTACGAGGCGCGACCCGAGCGCTTCCTGCGCGGCCTGCCCCGGCCACCGGCGCTGCCCACGGCGGCTTGGATCAACCCGCCGAAGAAGGAGTCGGCTGCTCGGTAATAGTGAATCGCGACTGTCTCACCCGGCTTGACAGGCTCCGTCCGTCTTGTTGCGCCGGACGTACGCTCGGACGTAGTGGGGCGGCAGCAGCGTGACCTCGCATCCCAGCCCGAGCAGGCGACGTCCCCCGTAGTGGGAGCCGGCACAGGCCTCCATGACCACGCGGCAGGGCGCGCGGGTCGACCAGAAGCGCTCGAACTGGGGCCGCGACCTGCGGCGCCGCTCGGAGATCCTGCCCGGCTGGGGCGAGACGGCGACCTCGAAGACGTGCTTGGCAAGGTCGACGGCGATCGTTACGCTGTGCATGTGGGCTCCTTCTGTGCACCAGACCCTGAGTTTTGGCCCTCGAGGCCGCGGATGATCCTCCATCCTGCACAGGAGGAGCCCATCCCATCATTGCACGTGGAGGAGGGGCCGGGCATGATTTCACGCACTCCGCCGATTCCGGCGCACGGCCCTTCGCCAGTGAACGCCAGGGTCGTTAGGCGGCGCACCCGATCTCGGCGCAGTCTCCGCCGTTGGCACTACCACCCCGCGGCACTAGTTCTCAGTCACCGGGGAGTTGATTCGTTCATGCAATCCGGTTAACCTGTTGTATTTCAGCAGGATGGCAGTGCATGAAGAAGCTGTACACGGTGGAGCTGACGGAGGTGGAGCGGACAGAGCTCCTGCTCCGGGTCGGCTCGGGCAAGTCGGGGGCACGACGGCTGCGCCGCGCACGGACGCTGCTCCTGGCCGACGAGGGAAAGACGGACGTAGAGATCGCCGCCGCGCTGCACATGGGCTCCGCGACGGTGGCGCGCACCCGGAAGCGCTTCACCCGGGAAGGCTTGGAAGCGGCGCTCTCGGAGCGAGCGCGTCCGGGCGGAGAGAAGAAGCTCAGCCCCAAACAGGAAGCGCACCTGATCGCGCTCGCCTGTAGTGATCCGCCCGAAGGCAAGGAGCGCTGGGCGCTGCGAATGCTGGCCGATCGCATGGTGGAGCTGGGCCACGTGGAGGAACTCTCGTACGAGACGGTGCGCTGCACTCTAAAAAAGACCGGCTGAAGCCGTGGCAGCGGAAGCACTGGTGCATGGTCACCATCGGGGCCGACTTCGTCTGGAAGATGGAGGACGTGCTCGATGTCTACGCCGAAGCCTTCGATCCGCGCCGGCCGTGGGTCTGCTTCGATGAGAAGCCGTACCAGCTCCTGAGCCACGCGCGGGATCCGCTGCCGGTCGCGCCGGGGCAGCCGAGGCGCATCGACTACGAGGACAAGCGGGAAGGCACCTGTAACCTCTTCCTCCTGCTGGACCCGCACCGGGCCTGGCGCCGATTGGAAGTGACCGAGAGCCGAACGGCGGTGGACTTCGCGCACCAGATGAAGTGGCTCGTCGACGAAGGCTATCCCGAGGCGGGGACCATTCGGGTGGTGCTGGAAAACCTGAACACGCACAGCGCGGCCTCGCTCTACCAGGCGTTCGCTCCCGCAGAGGCCTGGCGGATCGCTCGCAGGCTCGAGTTCCACTACACGCCCAAGCATGCGAGTTGGTTGAACATGGCCGAGATTGAGTTCAGCGTGCTAAAGCGGCAGTGCCTGGGCCGATGCCTGGCCACCCAGGACGAGGTCGCCCGAGAGGTCGGCGCCTGGGAATCGGACCGCAACCATTCGGGCGCCATGATTCACTGGCGATTCACCACCGCGGATGCTCGAACGAAGCTGCATCGCTTCTACCCGTCAGGAACGCAGTGACTGAGAACTAGCTTGCAGTGATGCTTCGCTCTCCACGTGGAGGTGACTTGTGACACATATTGAAACCAGCCGCATCGTGCATAGCGACCCTGAGATCCTCGGGGGCACGCCCGTGTTCGTAGGCACACGCGTGCCCGTACAGAATCTCTTCGACTACTTGGCTGCGGGCGACAGTCTGGACGTTTTCCTGGAGGCATTTCCAACCGTTTCCCATGACCAAGCGGTTGCAGCCCTCGAACTCGCCAGCGAGATCTTGTCCGGTGCGCGTGCTGTTTGACGAGTCCGTGCCTCGCCCTTGGAAGCGGGAGATTCCGGATCACGACGTCGTGCATGTTGCCGATTTGGGCTGGCAGGGGGTGAAGAACGGAGAACTGATTCGGCGCGCCGTCGCAGCAGGTTTCCAGGCACTCATCACTGCCGACCGGAACATCGAGCATCAGCAGAATCTTGCTCAAGCTGGACTTGGTATTGTGGTCGTCCAGACCCGGCGCAACCGCATCCAAGAATTGCGACCCCTTACGCCGGCTGTGCTTGAAGCACTCACTGGCATAAAGCCAGGCGAGGTCCGACGCATCCGGGCCTAACAAGCCGTGTATGGACTCCTCCCTCCTGTCGGTCAAGAGGTTCATCGTGACTTGGGCGAGGGGTGCCGCTGCAGTCGTGTATCCGGCCTCTGAAGTGGAGCTCGTCGGCTCCGGGCCATCATGGATGATTCGCTGGGCCGGGCTGCCACACATTGCATGGTCCTTCATGGACACCGTTGTTATCGGCTTCTGCCCGGCCGCGGGCGGACCGCTCTCGCCATGATCTCCTCTTTCCCTGCTGCACTTCGTCGGTAGGCACCTCCTCCCAGCTCACGCGGTTGATCTCGTTGTTCTCCTATGCGGCCTGCGGCAGGTAGTTGCCGTCGAAGCGGGTCTGCCGCTTCCACACCGCCCAGATCACCCGCGCCAACTTGTTCGCCAGGGCGACCGCCGCCTGGTTCGCGTGTGTGGCTGTGGCTCTCTTCAGCGCCCACGCCTGCAACTGGGTGAGCGGCTGCTCGCTCCTCTGCCTCTGCTGGGCGGCGAGGAGCGCGGAGCGGGCGCCGTGGATCAGGAGCATCCGCAGGTAGACGTCGCCCTGTTTGCTGATCCGGCCGAGTCTTCTGCGGGTGCCGCTGGATCTCTCCCTGGGCGTGAGCCCGAGCCAGCTCGCCAGGTGCCTCGCGCTCGGGAAGCTCTGGATGTCGGCCACCGCAGCGTAGAGCGCCGTCGCGGTCAGCAGTCCCACGCCGGGAATCTCCCGCAGTCCCTGGATGACCTGGTTCTCGCGTGCGATCTCCTCCAGCGCCTGCTCCATCTCCTCGATCCGCTCCTCCAGGTCGCGCACCTCGTGGTGCATTCGCCAGAGCAGCGTTCTGACCCGCGGAGGCACCTCCTCGGCGTGCTCGTGCAGTAGGACCGGGAGCGACTTCATGAGCCTCTCGGCGCCGACCGAGCAGATGAGGCCGAACTCCCGCAGCAGCCCGCGCATGCCATTGATCCTCTGCGTGCGCGTACGCTTCCACTGCTCGCGGATCCGGTGCAGGGCCTGGATCTGCTGCTGATCTCGGCTCTTGACCGCCACCGGATGCACGCGCGGGGACCTCACCGCCTCGAGCAGACCCTCGGCGTCTCGTTCATCCGTCTTATTGCGCTGCACGTAGGGCGTGACGCTGTGCGCCGGCAGCAGAGTGACGTCGAAACCTCGAGCCATCAGCCACCGGCCCCAGTGGTGGGCGCTGCCGCACGCCTCCATCAGCACCCTGCACGACGCGCGGTTCTCCCAGAATCGCTCGAACTGCGCACGAGTGAGTCGGCGCCGCTCGGTGATCTTGCCTCGCTCGTCGGCTACAACCACCTGGAAAACAGTCTTGGCGAGATCCACCGCGACGGTTACTCTGCTCTTCATCGTGGACTCCTTTCGTGCTATGGGGAAGCTGATTGGCGTCAACTCTCCCCAAAGTTGGTCTCGGCACGGGAGGAGTCCATCCCGTCATTGCGCGTGGACGAGGGGCCGGGCATGATTTCGTGTGGTCTGCGGCTGCAGCGCTTGGCCCCTCGCCAGTGAACGCCAGGTCCGTTAGGCCCCGTACTTGCGTCTGGCGCCTTGTTCCCCGAACTCGCATCCGGCATATTTCATCAAGGCATCATCCACGACCTGGCCCTGGAGCCGTTGCATGGTGAACATCAAGGAGGAGGCGCGGCGCTTGCTGGAGCGCCTTCCTGAGAACGCGACCTGGGACGATCTCATGCACGAGATCTACGTGCGTCAGGCTGTGGAAGCGGGACGTGCTGACAGCCGCGCTGGACGTACGACCCCGGTGGAGGAGGTTCGCAAGCGATTCGGCCTTGAGCCGTGAAGGTGGTCTGGACCGACACTGCGCTCGGTCACCTCACCGCGATTCACGACCATATCGCCCAGGATGCTCCCATCTACGCCCGTGTGCTTGTAGATCGCCTCACGGCGCGCTCGAAACAGATCGCGCAGTTTCCGCGCTCTGGGCGCGTGGCAGCGGAGTATGAGGACCCGCAGATCCGCGAACTCCTTGAAAGCCCCTATCGGATCATCTACGAAATCCTGCCCGACGAAATCGCAGTCCTTGCCGTCATTCACGAGGTCCGCGAGTTGCCACCGGTCCGCTAGTCCGCCGGCCTAACCAGGCGTGTATGGACTCCTCCCTCCTGTAGATCAAGAGGGTTGATGGTAGTTCGGCGTGAGGGGTGCCGCTGCAGTCGTGTATCCGGCCTCTGTTCGTGGAGCTCGATCTGCTCCGGGCCATCATGGATGATTCGCTGGGCCGGGCCGCCACACATTGCATGGTCCTCAAGGGACGCCCCAGTGCTGTCCCGTTATAACTCGAAGAGCGGCACCTGGTTAGGAATATCGCCACTTTCGAGAGTGTAAGCCGGTCCCGCAAGTACTTGCTGCAACGGTACTTTCTCGAAGAGGCAGAGGCTCAGGATCTGTAGCAGAGTGTAGAGATCTCTCTCCAGCCCGAGCCGCTTCTTCACGATCGCCACCCGGACGTAGACCGAGATGGCGATCCAGAGTTGGGTCTTCACCGCGTTCGCGCTGCGCCCGTAGAAGGCCTTGATCCGCAGGTGCTGCTTGATCCACTTGAAGAACAGCTCCACCTGCCAGCGGGACTTGTACAGGCCGGCTACGGTGAGCGCCGGGAGCACGAAGCCGTGGGTGAGGAAGGTGTACGCCTTCTCCGTGTCCGGATCTCGGAAGCGCACCCGGCGCAGCTTCTCAGGGTAGCTCTGGCGCGAGGCATCCACCGTGAGCACCACGGTCTGATCGCAGAAGAGACCGGGGGTGCGATCCACCGCCCGGGAGTAGAGCCGGCGGCAGGCGAGGTTCTTCTTGGCTCGGGTCACGAAGACCGCTCGGGCTTGCTGGAGGCGGTAGAGCCGCTCGAAATCGAGGTATCCCCGGTCGATCGTGGTGGAGTCGAGCGCATAGACCGTCTGCTCCAACTCCAGACCCAGCGGCTCGCTCGCGTACAGACGCCGCGCCTCGTGGATGAGGACCTGTGCGAAATCGGCGTAGATGCGCCAGTCTCGCTTCTCGTTGGCCACCGCCAGGGTGTTGCGGGCTGGCGGGGCCTGCAAGCCCATGTGGTACAGCCGCTCCGGGATGGCGCCCAAACAGGCCTCGATGTCGCGCCGGCTCTCGCGGTAGGTGAGCTGGGCGAAGGCTATCCCCAGGAACTGGTCCCGGCAGGAGAAGCGACGCACGCCTCGGTTGCCGTCGTAGCGGCGGATGCACCGATCCAAAGCAAAGCGAGAGGCGTGGGCCATCAGTTGGGCAAAGACGGTGCTTCCGGCGTTCATCATCGGCTCCTGTCGCTGAGGTTGCGACAGGATGCAGCCGGCAGGCGCGGCGTTCAGATCCGTGCGGCCACGGCAGCGTTGTAACCCTCTGCCGGTGCGCAGATTACAGAACCGTCAGCTCGCGCGAACGGGACAGTAGTGGGCCGCGTGAGGAGATACGGGGGTTACGAACGCTTCGCCTTGATAGCGGTCACTTTGTAGACGTCCCCCTGCTTATCATAGGTAGTCCATTCCCCCACCTGCGCTCCATTCTCGAACGTCCCGGAACGTAGCTTGGTGCCATCGACCCGAAACCACTCCCAGTTGCCTACGGGGACGTCGTCCAGCTTCTGGCCACGCGCCCATACGGATCCATCCTTGTGGTACTCAGTGTAGGGTGTCGGGCGCGACGATTCCTCCGCCATTAGTGAAACTCCTCCGAGCAGAAAGGTCAGGGAAGCCTAACGCCAAGGATAAGGGGCGAAGGGCGCGCACGCCAGAGCCGACAAGCGGGCTGAAATCATGGCGCGCCCTTCGTCCCCTTGATCCGAATGTTAGGCCTGGCGACGAGCTTCCAACCAGCGCTTGAACGAGCGCTGACTCTCTGCCGAAGCTCGCCCGGCAAGCAGTCCCTCCATACTTAGGTCCTCATCCAAGTCCGGCCAGTGAATGCCTTCCCCGCGTCCGATCAGCCGCCAGTGGCTCCGCTCCTCCGAGCTGCCGTGCAGCAGCCGCGGGTACCACGCCAGCGGCACCGATACAGTGCGGCCGTCGGTGAGATCTACCGTCAGTGCCTCATCGTCGATGTGGACGTGCTGGGCCTCAGCAACCCGCACTTCAGTCGTGGAAGAACTCATCCCATGCCTCCAACAAAGTCTCGCAGTTCAACTCCACCAGCGCCGCGATTCGGTTGATCTCGCTGCGGGCAAAGCCGCCGCTCTCCTGCAGCCGCACCGGGTCGAGCCAGAACTTGGCGCGGTTGCGCTCCCGCTCCACATGGACGTGCGGCGGCTCGGCTCGATCACCAGCGAAGAAGAAGAACCGGTACGGACCGCTGCGGAAGACGGTAGGCATGAACTCAAAGTGCCTACGGAGGTGGCTGCACGCAAGGGTGCCGGTGAGAACGGCCTAACTATCTCTTAAGTAGTTCCCATCCGGAAACGAGAACAGCGGCTTGAGAGCGGGAGAATCGGCGGATTTCGGCATGGTGTTCTTCCCGCAGGTCATGTAAGTTGTTGCGGTCGAAACCACTGCTGCCGAGCCTGCTGTCCAATCCGGATCCGCATGCGCCGACACGATCAGTTCTCCTTGAATCAGCCCTGGATCGCGGGGTGAAGAATCCGGAGAACGGCGCCCGCGGGATGAACGGAGATCAGGTGCTGCGGGTGCTGATTGTCAAGCAGATGAAGGGCTTCAGCTACGAGGAGCTGCACTTCCACCGGATGGATTCCGCGACCTACCGGACCTTCTGCCGCTTCGGAGTGATGGAGGAGGTGCCGGGGCGCAGCACGCTGGCGGAGAACGTCAAGAAGGTCCGCGCGGAGACGCTCGAGCAGCTCAACCGAGAGCTGCTCGGGCAGGCGAAGTCGGCGGGCGTCGAGAAGGGGCGGAAGGTTCGTATCGATGCGACGGTGGTCGAGACGAACCTCCATCCCCCCACCGATTCTTCGCTGCTCTACGACGGGGTCGCACTGATCGCCCGGCTGCTCGGGGAAGCAAAGGAGCGGGCGGGTATGCGCTCTGGAGCGACCACACGAAGCGGCGGATGCTGGCGGTGCAGAACGCAGGGACGGCTACGAAGCGGCTGAGGCCTACCGCGACCTGCTGAAGGTGGCGCGCCGGACGCTCGGCTGCGGGGAAGGCGCTCTGGGGGCGCTGGCCTCTGCCGGCGATGCGGGGGCGAAGCTGCGGGCGAAGATGGAGGAGGCGGTGCTCTGGCTGCGCGCGGGGATCGATCAGACCGAACGGCGCGTGCTGCGGGGGGAGACGGTTCCGGCGGAGGAGAGGGGGGTCTCCTTCTTCGAACCGCACACGGACATCATCGTCAAGGACCGCAGAGAAACGCGGTACGGGCACAAGATCACCCTTGCCGGCGGCGCCGCGGGGCTGATCCTGGACGTGGTCGTCGAGAGCGGGAACCCGGCCGACAGCACGCGGGTCGTATCCATGCTGGAGCGGCAGAGCGAGATCTATGGTCAGGTGCCCCGGCAGGCGAGCTTCGACGGCGGATACGCCTCCCGAGCGAACCTGGCGGCGGCCCAGGCGCTGGGGGTGAAGGACGTCTGCTTCTCGAAGAAGCGGGGGCTGAAGATCGCGGAGATGGCCAAGAGCGCTTGGGTGTACCGGCGGCTGCGGGACTTCCGCGCCGGTGTGGAGGGGATGATCTCCTATCTGAAGCGAGCCTTCGGTCTGGACCGTTGCACCTGGAAGGGGCATCTCTCCTTCGGCAGCTACGTGCGGGCTTCCGTGGTCTCGGCGAACCTGCTGACGCTGGCCCGGCATCTTCTGAACTGAGTCTCAGCTCGGCCGGGAATGCTCTTGCAAGGCCGGAGCTCGTCCTCCGGCGCGGGGCCGGCGGCGCCTTCAGCGACGTAGGGACCGCATTGACCGCGGATGACCCGCTGAGCTCCCTCGAAAGGGCCACCGAACGCCTCCGGCGCGGCGGCTTGGCACGCCGGTTTCCTCATCGACGGAGACGGATCACCGGCTTCTCGGATGAACACTAAGTAGGCGTACACGCACTCCTCCCGCCTCGGAGTCGCTGATACAGCAGGGGCAGGTGATCGACGTCGATGTCGCGCGAGCGATCCGATCGGCGAAATGGGGCTGGAGCGCAGGGAGGGCACACCGGCTTTGCAGTGATCGCCCCCCCGTCTGGAGCTGGCGCTGCGGCACATCGCCGGCGCGGTTCACCTCTCAGGGCAGGCCTGGGTGAGGCGCCTTTCCGTCCCGCGGGAGCAATACGGAGGTCTCGATGACACAGCGAAGATCTCGAAAGCTGGCTCCGCTGACCGACCGCGAGCGGACTATCCTCGAGAAATGGGGAGAACCACTCCGCCAGTTGTACTCCGGTGAGCGAGAGCCCCGGACGCCGGCACAAGCGCACTTCGTCCGAGCTGCTCACGGAGAAGTGCGCCCCACTACGCCCTACGAGACCGCCTTCATCAAGTTCGTCCTCCTGAGGGCCCAGGAACGCGGTCTGCTGGAAGAATCCGATGGCGGCGGGCGTTCGACTTGGACACCGCCATTACCACCTCCGGCCTCCGGCCGAGCCTCCGCCGCATCAGTCCGGCCGGACGGCGCCGCATCGGATGAAGTGCCGATCGATGTGCCTCCTCCCGCTCGCAAGCGGTTGCGCAAGAAGAAGAACCGCCGGTTCGATCCCGAGCCGCGCGTGGACGGCATCCCCGACCATGAAGAGGGGTATCCGTCGCCGGGGTGGTTCACGGACGAGGACTGGCGAAAACTCCACCCGGGCCGGCGGTAGCGGGTCCCATGTGTGTCCGCCACGGGCATCGAGTGGGCAGAGGGCGCGCCATACTTCCGCCCGACATCGAGCCCGGGGCGTACGCCCTCCGCCACTCACGCTCTGATCGTCATCACCGCCGCTCTCGCCGCCATTCTCGGAGTGTGGATGCTATGTGCTCTCGGTAGCTCTTCACGAGGAAGGAGGCGGGCTCGGCGGCTTTCTGGAGCTCTCGGTTCGCAACGACGCAATCAGCTGCTCGAGAGCGACGCCGTACGTGGAAAGCTGGCACGTGGACCACGACCTTCGGGGGCGAGGCGTTGAATGTGGACTCGTCGCCGCCGAGGGCGCGGACTTTCAGCTGGAGTGATCGTGGATGATCCTCCAGCCGTCGGAGGTGCGGGCGAAGACGAGGGAGAAGGGGCCCTCCGCCACCTGGGCGCCGGCCGCGTCGAAGAGGCGGTAGCGGCCGAGCGCCAGGGCGTGCTCGTTGCCCAGCACGCGGACCTCGAGCTCCGCGAAGCGCAGGGTCTGGCGCGGGGCTCCGGCGTCGAAGTAGCTGCGGCGGTACTGCGCCTCGATCTCCCGCTTTCCTCGCAGCAGCCCGGCGCTCCCGACGAAGGTGGTGGTCGGGGCGTCCAGATAGGGGAGCAGGAAACCCTCCAGGTCGCCGCGGTTCCAGCGCTCGGCGGAGAGCTCCAGCTCGCGGACGATCTCCGCGGAGGCCGCCGCGGGAGAGGCCGCCGCGGGAGAGGCCGCCGCGGGAGAGGCGCCGGGTCCGCCGGCGCGCCCCGCCGCGCAGCCCGCGCTCATCGCCAGCGCGAGGAGGAGCGCGAGCCCGCGAGAACGTCCTTGCCCGCTCACCCTGGGGCCACTACCTTGAATTTCACCCACCTGTCACACTCCTTGGCTCCTGGTCGTTCTTCCCGGAAGCGCTTCCTGCCACGCTTTCCCCGGTGCCGCACGATGCCGCCGACCGTCCTCCTCGCCGACGCAGACCCCGACAGCCGGACCGTCTACGCCACGATACTGGAGCATCACGGCTTCCGGGTGCTGCAGGCGCGCGACGCCGCCACCGCCCGGCTCCTGGCGTGCGCGGAGCAGCCAGACGTGATCGTGGCGGAGCTCTTCTTTCCCCTTTTCGGGGGGGAGCCCCTGGCCGTGCTCCTCAAGCGGGACGGGCGGACGGCCCGCACCCCGGTGATCGGGCTGACCGCGCTCCCCGCCACCGTCGTGGACGTTCCGGGGCTCGCCGCCTGCGACCGCCACCTCCTCAAGCCCTGCACCCCCAGCCTCCTCCTCTCCGAGGTGCGGCGGATGATGGAACGTCCGCCGGCGATCGGAGCTCCGCTGACGGCGCTCGGTACGGGATAGCCGAGAGAAGGCCGTTGAAGAACCCCGTGGCCTGGTAGCCGGCAGTCCGGTTCCCTACACCAGCTCCCCCCGCAGGACCGTGACCGCCTGGCCGCCGAGCGCCACGCGATCTCCCTCCCAGCGCGTCCGCACCACGCCGCCGCGCGACGACACCTGGTAGCCGACCAGCTCGTTCCGCCCCAGACGCACGCTCCAGAAGGGGGCGAGGGCGCAGTGCGCCGATCCGGTCACCGGGTCCTCGTCCACCCCCACGCGGGGGCCGAAGAAGCGGGAGACGAAATCGAAGCGCTCGGAGACGGCCGGGCTGGTGACGATCACGCCGCGCGCCGGGATCTCGCGCAGCAGCGAGAGGTCCGGCTTCAGGGTGCGCACCTCCTTCTCCTCGCCGAGCTCGACCAGCAGATCGAAGCGGTTCCGCCCCACCCAGCGCGGCTCCACCCCCAGGGCAGCCGCGAGCCGCGAAGGGGCGGCGGCCTCCTCGGCCGGCTCGGCCGGGAAGTCCAGCTCGATCCAGTCCTCCACGCGCCGGGCCCGGAGCGGCCCGCTGCGGGTGTGGAACCTCGCCTCCTCGTCGCTCGCCAGGTGCCCCTCCTCCCACAGCACGTGCGCGCTCGCCAGGGTGGCGTGTCCGCACAGCTCGACCTCCGTTGCGGGGGTGAACCAGCGGAGGTCGAACCCGTCCTCGTGCGGGAGGAGGAAGGCGGTCTCCGAGAGGTTCATCTCCCGCGCCACGTCCTGCATCCACCACTCCTCGACCATCCCGTCGAGGATGCAGACCGCCGCCGGGTTGCCGGAGAAGGGCCGGTCGGTGAAGGCGTCCACCTGCGTGATCTTCTGGGACATGGGAGGGTGGCTTAGCACTCTGCACTTCGCTTTCAGCCGTTCAGCTCCGCCAGCAGCCGCTCGCGCTCGGCCACGATGAGGGCGCGCACGCGGTCGCGCAGCGCGGGGACGTCGGAGAGGGTGAGTCCCTCGGTGGGGATCGGCTCCAGCACGCGGACCTCGGCGCGGGCGCGGCCGAAGACCCCCGATCCCTTCGCGAGCGCGCCGCGGGTGCCGGCCACCACCAGCGGGAGGATCGGAACGCCGAACTCGACCGCCAGGCGGAAGGCGCCGTCCTTGAAGGGGAGCAGCTCGCTCGTCCGCGACCGGGTCCCTTCGGGGAAGACCATGACGGAGACGCGCTTGCGAAGGCGGTCGCGGCACTGCTCCAGCGCCTCGGCGCGGCTGGCGCGTTCCGAGCGCCGCACCGCGATGTCCCCCGCCATGCGCATCATCCACCCCATCACCGGAATGCGGAAGATCGCCTCCTTGGAGAGCCATTTCATCTCCCAGGGGAGATGGCTGATGAGAAAGATGTCGGCGAGCGACTCATGGTTGGAGACCGCCACGTAGGGGCGGCGCGGGTCGCGGACGGTGACTCCCGAGGTGCGGAATCGCCAGAGCGGGTTGAGCGCGACCGAAGTGACGGCGGCCCGGCGGAACCACCGCCCCACGGCGTAGCGTCCCGGATCGAAGGGGACCGTCGCCAGGTAGACCAGCGAGAGCCAGGGCAGCCAGAGAATCGCGACCACGGAGGTGGAGATCCAGATCCATAGAGAGGCCAGGTGCCGCATGTCGGGCCTAACTCAGCCCCCGCTTCCGCAGTGGGCGCAGGTGCGGGTCTCGGGGAAGACCAGCAGCCGCTCGAACTGGATCGAGGCCTGGCAGAGGGTACACAGGCCGTAGCTCCCCTGCTCCAGGCGGCGCAGCGCCTCCACGACCGCCTCCAGCTGGGCGCGCTCGCGCTCGGCGAGGTTCTGAGTCAGCCCCGCGTTCTGCAGCGCCTCGATGCGCGAGAGGCGCCCGACCGCGGACTGGTCGATCTCGCCCGGGCGCTTCCCCTTGGCGGCCATGCTGCGCTCCAGCCGGGTGAGCGTGCGCTGGAGCTCCTCGCGGAGCTGCTCGATCTGGTCGGGGGTCAGGGGCGGGTGTGCTGAGGTCATGCTCGTCCATCCTGGTGGAACCGTGTCGGACCGCGGCGTGCGACCCGGGACCGTACGTGGCTTCGCGGCGCGCCCGCCTCCCGGCCACGGACCGCGTCGCTGGGGCATCTCTCTCTCCGACCCGGGCGGGCGAAGCCCGGCGGGCTTCTACTCCCGGACCAGGTAGAGCCGGTTGTCCTCCACGCGGTAGAGCATGGGGGCGACCTGGACCTTCGGGTACCGGAGCCGGAGCCGCTTCGCCTCGCTGGACACGAAGTCGATCTCGCTCCCGATCTCGAAGATCGGCGCGAAGTGGAGGAAGTGGTCCTCCGCGGCGTCGCGCTCCCAGCCGGCGTTCTCGACCAGCCCCTGGACGAAGGCCTGCTTGCGCGCCATCAGGTTGACCATGCCGCACTGCGTGTGCCCGATCAACGCGATCGCCTGCACGCCGCCGACGGCCACGGCGTAGGAGACCTTGAACTCCGAGGGGCGCAGGTTCGCGCCCCCGGCGCGCAGGATGTAGGCGAAGTTGTCGGGGATGTGCAGGTGCTTCCGGTTGTCCATGCACATCCCGATCAGCAGCTCCGCCTGGGTGTACGGCTCGAACGGCCGATCGAGGTTGTGATACTCCAGCAGCCTCCCGATCGGGGTCTCCCGGAGCTCCGGGAAGATGTCTTCCCGGCTCTCGACTCCCATCAGACGATACATGGGGACGGGACGGTACGTGAGCGGACCCTCGCGCCAGCAAGATCGGAGCGCTCCCCCGCCGGCTGGCGGCGAGGAGCGCTCCGAGCGCGCGGGGACCCGGCGTGGTTGCGGGCGCCGGAAGAGGCGCCCACTTCCCTGATTATGGCATGGGCGGGGACGCTCGTCAACTGCGCGCCCGACCCCGGTGACGTCCGCGCCGCCCTGGCACGATCCTGGAACCGTCTCTCTCCCACCGCCCCCGCGACCCGGAGACGCCGATGAGCGCATCGCCGCCGACCACCATCCTCTGCCTGTCCAGCTTCTTCAAGGGGGAGGAGTTCCCGCGCGAGTGCAAGCGCCTCGGCTGCCGCGTCCTCTTGGTGACGGTGGAGGCGCTCGCTGACGAGCCCTGGCCCCGGGAGAGCATCGACGAGGTCTTCTACATGCCCGACCTCTACGCCCGGGAGGACGTGATCCACGGGATCAGCTATCTCGCCCGCTCGGAGCGCATCGACCGCATCGTCCCGCTGGACGAGTTCGACCTCGAGATGGCCTCGTCGCTGCGCGAGCACCTGCGCGTGCCGGGGATGGGGGAGACCACGGTCCGCTATTTCCGCGACAAGCTCGCCATGCGCCAGAAGGCGCGCGAGGAAGGGATCCGCGAGCCTGACTTCGTGGGGGTCCTGAACTACGACGAGCTGCGCGAGTTCATGCACCGCGTCCCTCCTCCCTGGGTGCTCAAGCCGCGCACCTCGGCCTCCGCCATCGGGATCCGCAAGATCTCCGAGCCGGAGAAGCTCTGGCGCACGCTCGACGAGCTGGGCGACGAGCAGTCGTTCCACCTGCTCGAGAGCTTCGTCCCCGGCGAAGTGCTGCACGTGGACTCGGTGGTCTACGACCGGGAGGTGAGGTTCGCCGAGGCGCACCGCTACGCGCGCCCCCCGTTCGACGTCTATCACGGCGGAGGGATGTTCTGCACCCGCACGGTGCGCCGCGGCTCGGCCGAGGCGGAGGAGATGCGGGAGACGAACGCGCGCATCGTGGAGGCGCTGGGGCTGGTGCGCGGGGCGCTTCACACCGAGTTCATCCGCGGCGAGGACGGAACGCTCTACTTCCTCGAGACGGCCGCGCGCGTGGGCGGCGCCCACATCGTGGAGACGGTCGAGGCGGCGACCGGGGTGAACCTGTGGAGGGAGTGGGCCCGGCTGGAGGTCGCCGACGCGCGAGGCGAGGCGTACCGCGCCCCCCGCGCCCGCGAGGAGTACGCGGGGATCGTGGTCTCGCTGGCTCGGCAGGAGTGGCCCGACACCTCGAGCTACGACGACCCGGAGATCGTCTGGCGGCTGAGCAAGCACCACCACGCGGGGCTGATCGTGGCGTCGCCCTTGGCGGAGCGGGTGGAGGAGCTGACGGATCGCTACTCGCGCCGCTTCCTCGAGGACTTCCACGCCTCGCTCCCCGCGCCGGAGAAGGCGTCCGAGCTCGGGCACGGCGGCTGAGGTCGGGGCGCGGGATCCTCGGGGTGCCGAGAGTCGCGTCGAGGCCGAATGGGGTCGGGAGTGAGTCATCGGGCTGCTCGGTTCGGGCCGGCAGGCGCCGGTCCTCTCCTGAACGAGCATCAGGGGGCGGTGATACTCCGATAGTTGTCAAGCCGCGTGGGCGAGATCCTGGCCGTCCTGAGGAAGCCGTAGACCGAGTTGGCGGCGAGAGAGCTGTTCTCGCCTACGCGGCCCGCCTCAGCCGGGTGAAGCGGATCGAGCCTGCCGCGTGAACTTCCTCGTCGATGCGGTTGCCGCGCCGCCTGGTTCACCGGCTGCGAGAGGCGGGGCGCGGCGCGATTCACGCACTGGATCTCCCGGAGCGCAACCGCACCACTGACCGGAAGATCTGCGCCCGGGCCGAGGCGGACGACCGGCTTTTGCTCGCCAACCCGACGGCGATCGTCCGCGCGCTCGCTGGCGCCGACTTGTTCCACCTCGGCCGCTCCTCCATCATCGTCCACGGCTGACCCTCGCCCGCGCCGGTGCCCACGACCCGCCGCTCGAGAAGGCGTCGGACCTCTCGCCGGCGGCTGCGGTCCGTAGGCGGACCATCAGGGATGGACCTCCCGCGGAAGGCGCTCCAGAACGCGCTCGAACACCTCGCGTGCGACGGCGAGGGCCTCCTCGGCCTCCGCGCGGGTGGGCTCCTCTTACTTCGCCGGGGTAGCGGTAGCGCCAGGCGTAGGCGGCGAGGGGAGTGGCCTGCTGGCAGTGGAACGCCGAATCCTCCAGGAGTGGGGGCTCGGCCACCAGATCGACGCGGACCGCCCGGAGATCGTTCGTCGCCTTGACGAACCAGGCGCGGGTCTCCGCGACCCGAACGGGATCAAGCGCCATAGAGCAATCGCCCTTCATCCCGCACCGTAGCCGGAAGGGAAGCGCGCAGATGGAGCCGGCTCTCGAAGTAGTCCCGGGAGTTCACGAGCACGTCCGCGGCGGTCCCGGTGCCCCAGAGAACCTCGTAAGCCAGCCGGCTGCGGCGGCGCTCCAAGGGTGCATCGTCGGGGACCACGACCAGGAGATCGTAATCACTGTCCGGGCCCGCCTCCCCGCGCGCGTGGGAGCCGAAGAGGTAGATCCGCTCCGGCCGGTAGGCGTCGACCAGCCGGCGCACGATCTCGGCGAGGCGCGGATCGGCGAATTCCTCCGGAGGTCTCGGGTGGTCCATGGGGGTATCGGGTGGAGGGAAGGAGCCGCTCTCCCGAAAGGTAAGCTGGGGATGGAGTTCGCCCAAGGGCGCCGGCTCGGGGGAGCGCCCGCACCGGAGCGATCAGTCGGGTCCCGTGGCACGCGGCGAATCCCCGACGCCGAGGTCACGGACCGGCGGCCGGAGGGGTTCTCGCTCTTTCGACGAGGCGCCACACCTCTCGACGCTCTACCATTCCCACCCTTGGGGCCCGTAGCGGAAGGTCAGGTTCTGCAGAGCATACTGTATGATGCCGGCGACCGCCGAACCGCCGGTCGCCCGAGGATCCTGCAGATCGACATCGGCGCGCTGCAGCAGGTCCAGGGGTAGGTCCACGGAATCCGCGCGGCCCGCAGGATCGTAGAAGGCGGCCAGCGAATGCGGCAACTTGACGCGTACGCGGTCGTCGCCGAGGCGGGTGCGCACCGAGCCGGTGATATCCCGGTTGAAGCGGTCTGCGTTGGCGAGGTAAGTATCATCGAAGCGGACGACGACGCCCTTCGCGGTCACCTCATGACTGCACGTCCTGCCTTCCTGCGCGTCGAAATGTGCCTGCCAGGCTTCACTGCTGTGACGCAGTAGGTCCAACCGATCGGCATGGTAGACAGCTTCGACCAGGGCTCGATTATCCTTCGGAACTTCCACGGTGCGGTGGTCCTGGATCGTTCGGCGCGTCAGCTCCAGGAAGCCAAGGTGCTTATAGACGGTACCCCAACCGTTCTCGCCGCCGAACTCTCGCGCCAATAGCGGTTCCAGCCCACCCTCCGGCTCGATGATCCAGGCCTGTGTCTCGCAGCACGCCACCGGGCGTGCCGTGTCGCGCTCTCGGTGGCGCCATACCCGGCCGAGGCGCTGCAGCAGCACGTCGATAGGGCAGAGGTCGGTGACCATCAGGTCGAAGTCCACGTCCAGGCTCTGCTCGGCCACCTGCGTGGCCACCAGGATGCGCCCCGCGCCGGCGGTGCAGCCGCGGCCGTAGGCATTCAGCACGCTGGTATCGAGCGCCTTGCGGTCCGGTAGCGTGTAGCGCGAGTGGTACGCCGGCGTGTGAGCGGAGCCTTCCGGTCGCCAGAGCAGCTCGCGTGCTCCGTGTTCCTCCAGCAGCTTCTGAATGGTACCGCGTGCCTCCTTCACCGTGTTGCGGAGCACGCAGACGCGAGCGCCGGCGCGGGCGGCGTGGACCGCACTTTCCAGCCCGGCGGCCGCATCGCACAACCTCCAGCCCAGCGGTGGCTTGGACGGGCCGCTCGCCGGCTCCAGCTCCGTGTCAGTCCACGGCTCTCCGGGGCGCGCGCAGACAGAGACCACCGGGTAGGGCCGCTCGGCCGCGGCACCGAACGGCGTCTGCTCGTCGTCGTCGCTCTGCACCAGCCCGCCGAAGCGCAGACGCTCGCGATCGGAGAGGGTGGCCGACATGAGCAATGCGACGCCGCCGGTCGCGCTGTTCACGTCCAGCACGCGCTGCAGTACCTCCGCCATGTAGCGGTCGTAGGAGTGCAGCTCGTCCACCACCAGCAGGTGCCGGTTGAAGGCGGCCAGGCGGAGGTGTGCGTGCTTCACGGCCAGTCCGCCAAGCAGCAGCTGGTCGAGCGTGCCCACCACGATCTCCGCGGCGAAGAACTTCTTGGCGCTGCCGCTGGACCAGTGCGTCAGCTCGCGCTCGGCGGCGTCCGGGTAGGTGTCCGGCTCCTCCGCGACCAGATCGCGTGCCTCCGCCCTGCCGCCGGTCACCTCGGCATGCGCCTGATCACCGCCCATCGCGAGTGCCAGGGTAGGCCGTACGCCCGGCTCGTACATCGCCTCGACGGCAGCCGCGACCCGCGCGTGCATGGCGGTGGCCGTGGACCGCGTGGGCAGCGCGAAGACCAGACCGCCCACGCGTCCGGCGGAGCGGAGACGGGCGTAGAGCGCGAGCGCAGCCTCCGTCTTTCCGCTCCCCGTCTCGGACTCCACCAACACCCGGCTTCCGGAGGCGGGCAGCTCCATCCCGGCCACGTGCTCCTGAAGGGGGGTAGGCTTCGCGTCCAACAGGTGGTCGGGCCGCTGCGCGCCAAAGACCTTCGGAAAAATCCGCTCCAGCAGCGGCAGCCCCGTGAGCGAGGCAACCACGGTCTTCGGCGTGAGACCGATGGCGGCGCAGGCGCGGTCGGCTCGCTGCCGAGCTTCCTGCCAGTAGCCGTGCGGATCCTCCCCGGCCGCCGGGTTGAGCGGAAACGCGCTTTGGGTGGAGCCGATCCAGTCCGCCAGCGTGAGGGCACCGGCGAAGAGGTGGAGGAAGTGAGGGGTGAGGGTGGGCGGCGCTTCACGCGCTTCATCCTCGTCGAGCCCGCTCCAGACACGTGCCATTTCGGCGAGCCGGCGGATCTCGGCCAGCGGGTCGCGGCCGGTGCGTGAATCGGCCCGCCAGATCGGCTCGATCGGGTGCGAGGGGGGATCCCACGGCCGCCCGTGGTGGCAGATCGCCGTGCGCAGCAGCTCGGAGGCGTGCTCCGAGGGCAGCATGAGCGGAACAAGCAATTCTCGGAGAGTCTGCCGGAGCCGCTTGTAACTCAGCGATTCGAGCAAGACCCGCACGTGACCCTTCGACGGCCCCGCGTGCGGCTTCCACTGGTCCTGGAAGCTGTGGTTGACCTTGCCCAGATCGTGCAGCGCGGCGACGTAGGTAAGGCGCGCCATCATCCCGGCTGGCAGTTCATCCAGGCCGGCGCTGCGCGCCAGCCGAGCCGCGAGCACCGAGTCCCGCTGGAGCAAGCGCCGCAGCACGGCGGCCACGTCGGCCGAGTGGGCGAGCAGCGGATGATAGGTCGTGGGGTTCTCGCGCGGGTGGAGCTTGGCCCAGAAACGGCCTTCCGGCACGGCGGCCACGGCGACGTTCGCCGTGCTGGTTGACGCGGACTGTGGCATGTTACATTCTCCTCGTTGTCTGGGGGCTTTTCCTCGCCGAGTGGAACCATGACCAGAGATCGCATCACCATCGATCCGCAGGTGTGCCACGGCAAGCCCTGTGTTCGCGGGCTGCGCTATCCGGTTGACTTCATTCTTGAGCTCCTCAGCTCCGGGATGGGCACGGACGACATCCTCGCCGACTACGAGGACCTGGAGCGGGAGGACATCCTCGCCGTGCTCGCCTATGCAGCCAGGCTCAGCCAGGTGAAACGGATCGAGCCTGCCGCGTGAACTTCCTGGTCGATGCCCAGCTGCCGCGCCGCCTGGTCCACCGGCTGCGCGAGGCGGGACATGACGTGTGATGGTCGCATCTGTCGGAGACCGCGGTCGAGCTTCTCACCTCCAACGCCTGTTGCACCTACATACCCAGGGCGGAGAGGAACACGCGGAACTTGACACATCCGCGTGTCGGCACCATCTTGGGGAAGCACTCCATCAAGGATGGAGTGCTAGACAGGACGAACTTTCCTTGCGCTCGGTGCGTTACCAGGGTCCAGGCGTATCCGTGCTTTCCTTCTCCACCCAGGTGGAGGTAGACCAGATGGTGTGCTGGACAGCCATCTAGACAGCAATGGATCCCCGCGCAAGCGGGGGAACCCGGAGACAGGGCTGACACTCCTCGCGAGAGTGGACAAGGTGTGGTTCCAACCCACACCCGCCCTCGCCTCCGCTTTCGGAGGATAACTGCAGCATCCTTCTCACTTGTTGCGTCGCTCCCTCGACGATCGATCATGTCCACTGGAACCGCTGGTCCTGACATTCTGACGGACGCCCTATTCACCGTGGAGGGCGCGCACGGCGCGACCGAGCGACTGCCGCTCACCGGTCTGCTCGCCCAGTTGCTTTCCGGTGCCGAAATCGCTGGCTTCCCCCGGCTCGCCGCCGAGCAGCGGGGCCACTGGTGGCGCTTTCTTGTGCGTTGTGCCGCCAAGGCGCTGCACGCGCGCGGCTGGAGCGTGGAGCAGGCTACCCGCACCCCGACTACCGAGCTAGCGACAACGCTCCGGGACGCATTGCGAGGCGCCGCGGGAGACCCGGACGGCAGCCGCGGCGTATGGGGGCTGTATCAGTCCGACCCGGCACGGCCAGGCTTTCTGCAGCCATCCACACCGAACGGCAAGGCTCCGGATCGAGCAAAGTACGCGCTCAACACTTTGAGCCTGCTGACCAGCGCGATCGGCTCCAAGAACCATGAACGCAAGGTGGACAGCGCCCGCATGCTGGACGCGGAGCAGACCGTGTACGGGCTGGTCGAGTTCCAGCTCGGGGCCATCTTCGGCGGGCGAGGCAACTACGGCTCGCAGATCATGGGCTCTGCCTCCGGCGCCGGGTCGGGCAGCCCCTTCATGGGAGTCCGGCTGGGTACAGGCGAGAACGAAACCTTCCGCCATGACGTGGGCGTGCTGCGTTCCTCCTGGGATCGAATCCGCGACGAGCACGGCCTGCGCGGCGAGGTGTGGGCGCTGTGGACCGAGACTTGGGACGGGGAGAGCTCGCTGCCCTCGCAGCGTCTGGACCCGGCCTTCATCCCCCTCGCGCGGCTGATCCGGCTGAGCCCGCCGACGAGCGAAGGTGAGTTCGTCGGAGTCTGGTTCCGCGCCACCACCAAGGCGCGGGTGGACGACCTGAGCGGCGGCGGCAACTTGGGTGACCCGTTTACCCCGCTCGTTCCGGACCTCAGGAATCCCGAGCAGCTCAAGGTGCGCGGCACACTGGAAGGCGGTTACGGCTACGCCGAGGTCGCCAACCTGCTCTTCGGCACCGACGCCAGGCGACCCGGCACCCGGTCGCCAAGCGTCGGCGCCGCACGCAGCGCGCTGCATGACGGTCGGCCAGACGTGCGCGTGCTTTTCGAGGGCACGGCTTTCGAGCAGGGCAAGACGGTCGGCTTCTACCGACGCGAGGCGCTGCTGCCGCCGTCCGCGGCCGAACTGTTTTCCAACCCAGTTCCCATCCTCGAAGTGCACAGCGTAATGATGCAGGTCGTGAGGGACGTGAAGTCCGCGCTCAATGGTGCCGCCCGCATCCTGCTCTCGGGCGAGCCCAAGCCGCGCGATGGAGACACCGGCAAGGTGGCGTTGCCTGCCAACCACTTCGACGCCAGGGTGGACCACGATTACCTCGACTGGCTGCTGAGCGCGGCCGAGCGCCACGCCCGTGATGACGATGCGTGGCATGGCGAATGGGCGCGCCACGTGGAGCGCCTGGCGCTCGCCAGCTTCCGGGAGACGAGCGACGCCGTACCGACCGCCACCACGCGCCGCTACGAGCGGACGGTGCGCGCGCTGAGCTGGCTGGAGCGGCGGCTGCGCCGTATCCGCGCCGATGCCGGTGATCCGGAAGCGACCCTTACCTCACCCCAGCCCCAAGAGACCTTCGCATGAACATCACCGAGGCCGCCGGCCCCGCAGCGGACGTTGCGCCGTCCGATCCCCCGCCGACGCCCGACCGCTCGCTCGCCACGCGCCTCGCGGGCGTGGCCGGCCACCTGGACCGGCTGCGCGCCGGCCGGCAGCGTGGCCCGCTGGCCGAGCTGCGGCGACTTCAGGTTATCCGGAATGGCACCGACGCGGCGCGGCCAAGCGAGCTTCCGGGCGAGACGTTCTGGGCGCTGGTTCAGCGATTCGACATCGCGCCCGGCGAAGAGGATTTCTGGCTTTCGGTGCTGCCGCTGATGGTGCGCCACCCGCACCAGCGCGGCGCCCGACCCGGCCGCGCGCTGGAGGCGGCGGGCGTCAGCAAGGCGCGCTTCGAGCGCTGGCTGCGGCTGGACCGCGAGGGCGCCCGCCGCGAAGCCGCGCGCCTGCTTTCCAAGCTGAAGGACCAGGGGCTGGACTGGGTCGTCCTCGGCCATGCGCTCCACCGCTGGAACGACGAGGATCGCTACGGACTGGCCCGCGATTTCTTCCTGGCGCGCGAGCGCCGCGAGCACACCCACACCGACGGAGTCGACTGATGCCGACCGGAGACATGGTGCAGGTCCACCTGCTGACCGCCTACCCCGCCGCGCTGCTCAACCGCGACGATGCGGGACTGGCCAAGCGCATCCCCTTCGGTGGCGCGGTGCGCACGCGCGTCTCGTCGCAGTGCCTGAAGAAGCACTGGCGAGAGACGCCGGAGGTCTCCGATCTGGGCGAACTGGCGGAGCGGAGCACGCGTATCTACGAGCGGCGCATCGTGGAGCCTCTGATCCGCGACCACGGCGCGAGCGAGGCCGAAGCGCTGGTTATCGCGCAGTACCTGATGGCGAACACGGTGGATACCAAGCCGGTCAAGGGCGATGACGGAAACGAGACCGCGCGCAGCGGACAGCTGCTCGTGCTGTCCCGTGCCGAGACCCGCTTTCTGGCCGAAAAGGCGGTCGACATCCTGACGCGCGTGCGTGAGGCCGGCGCCAGCGCGGCCGATGCCAAGGAGCTGGCGAAAGTCTTTTCGCTCGACAAGGCCGCCAAGAAGGAGCTGGAGAAACAGCTCAAGACACTCGCCGCCTCGGTGGACACCGCGCTCTTCGGCCGCATGGTGACCAGCGACCTCTTCGCCCGGGTGGACGCGGCAGTCAGCGTGGCACACGCCTTCACCACGCACGCGGAAGCCGCCGAGACGGACTACTTCACGGCCGTCGACACGCTCAAGACCGCCGAGGACGATGCGGGCGCGGGACTGATCAACGATACAGAGCTGACCACCGGCGTCTTCTACACCTATGCCGTGCTGGACATGGAGCAGCTCCGCGGCAACCTGGGTGCGGAGGCCGACAAGGCCGAGCGGCTGGCGAGCCAGCTAGTGCGGGCGATGGCGACGGTGAGCCCTGGCGCCAAGCGCGGCAGCACGGCTCCCTTTGCCTACGCGGAGTTCGTGCTGCTGGAGCGCGGACCGCAGCAGCCGCGCACGCTCGCCAACGCTTTCCTGCAGCCGGTCCAGGCCAACGGCGCCGGCCTGATGCCCGCCAGCGTGCAGGCGCTGATCGGCTACCGTGCGGAGATGGAGGGGATGTACGAGCCGTTCGAGGGCGAGCAGACGATCTCCACCATCCACCGCGCCGCGCTCAACGGCAACGGTGTGGAGATCCTGCCGCTGCGACAGGCGCTGGCGCAGATCTTCCGCGTGGAGGCCTGAGCTGTGGCCGACTTCCTTCTTCTCCGCCTGGAGGGGCCGCTGCAGGCGTGGGGCGACGTGGCGCTGGACCCGCGCCGCCCCACGCGCGACTTCCCCTCCCGCTCGGCGCTTACCGGGCTGCTGGCCAACGCGCTCGGCTGGCAGCACCGGGACGGCGAGCGCATCACCGCGCTGCAGGATTCGCTTCGCTACGCGGTGCGTGAGGATCGCGCACCACGACGGATCACCGATTACCAGACCGCCGATCTCGGCCGAATCGGGAAGTCCGGGTGGACGCGCTGGGGCATCGAGGAGCGTGGCGGCAGCGCCGCCGAGGGCACGCAGCTCCTGTGGAAGCAGTACCTGGCCGACGGCTCGTTTCTGGTCGCGCTCACCGTCACCGAGCAGGCGCCCGTCACGCTGGACGAGCTGGAGGCTGCCCTGCGCAGCCCCGCGCGACCGCTCTTCCTGGGGCGCAAGGGCTGCCCGCCCGCGCTTCCGCTGCTGGAGCGCCCAAGCTGGCGGAGGAGGGCAGATACCTCCCATGCCGCGCTGGCCGCTGTCCCGCTGCCCGAGCGCCTGTGCAGCACAGCGAGGCGGGGTTGGCGACCTTCCGAGGCTGGTCCGGACCGGCTGCGCTGCTGGTACTCGCCCGGCGACGGCCCGGACCCGCAGCCGGCGCAGCTGCAGGAGGTCTGGGACCGGCGCGACTTCGCCGCTAACCGCTTCGTCGGCGCACGCCGCATCGTGGAGGGGAGCATCCCGGTCTCCGCCCTGCCGGAGCCGGCCGCACGGGCGGGTGCCCGTTGAGCGCGCCCACGCTGAGCCGCGCTCTCCTGCGCCTGAAGCCCGCACGCGGGTGGACGGCCGAATACATCACACACCAGCTCGTGGCCGACCTCTTCGGCGATCGCGACGACCGTGGCTACCTGTTCCGCGTCATTCGAGAACGGCCAGGGGGGGTGGAGGCGCTGGTGCTCTCCGCCCGCGCGCCGCTGCCGGCCGAGCGCCTGCCCGTACGCGACTGGGGAGCCACGCTGGACGTGCAGAGCAAGCCGTTCGCGCCGGTGCTGGAGGCCGGACAGCCGCTCGACTTCGAGATCCGGCTCAACGCCACCCGGGTGGTGACCGACCCGGCGAGCGGGAGGAAGCACCGCACCGACGTCTGGGAAGCGGTCTGGCGGGCGGACAAGGAGAACTTCGCGAACACGCCGCACGCGGTATACGGCGAATACCTGATGCGGAAGCTGGAGGGTGCCGCCGAGGTAAAGAGCGCCCGCGTCACCGAACGCGGTGAGGTGCGAGTCCGCCGTGGAGATCGGCGAGAGCCCATTCGCTTTGTGGCCGCCAACCTGATCGGCACCCTGAGGGTCACGGAGCCCGCACGGTTTCTGGAGATCGTTGCCGGCGGCATCGGACGCGAGAAGGCGTTCGGCTGCGGACTGCTCTGCCTTTCGGCGCCCGGCACGGTGCTGGCGCGTAGCCATCCCGAGGCTGTCCAGGAGCTCTACTGATGCTCCAGCTCAAGGACCGTCTCTCTTTCTTCTACGTGCAGCGCGGGTCGCTGACGGTGATCGACGGCTGTCTGGTGCTCACGGACAGCGAGGACCGCACGCAGTACGAAGTGCCCGCACGAGCCACGACCTGCATTATGGTGGGGCCCGGCACGGCCGTGACCACCGAAGCGATCCGACTCGCCGCCGCCTATGGCGTGCTCGTCGTATGGGTCGGCGAGCACGGCGTGCGCTGCTACAGCGCGGGCCGCCCCTGGGGCGACAACATCGAGTGGCTCGACAAGCAGGTGAAATGCTACAGCGATCCGCATCTCTCGCTCAAGGTGGCGCGCGAGATGTTCTACCGCCGTTTCGGCGTTCGCATGGAACGGCGCAGCTTGGAGCAGCTCCGCGGGATCGAGGGCGCCCGGGTTCGCGAGATGTACAAGCTGAAGGCGCAGGAATTCCGCATCCCGTGGAAGGGGCGCAAATATATCCCGGGCAATCCGTTCGGCGAGACCGACGCGCCCAACCTCGCGCTCAATGTGGTGAACACCTGCCTGTACGGGCTGGTGGAAACCGCCGTGCTGGCAACCGGGATGAGCACCGGTCTCGGCTTCATCCACAAGGGCGACCGCCTCTCATTCGTGCTCGACGTCGCCGATCTCTACAAGATGGAGCACATGGTGCCCCTCGCCTTCCGGCTGGTCGCGCAGAAGGCTGACGGCGCGAAGCCCTGGCCCACCCTGGAGATGGATCTGCGACGTGCCTGCCGTGATTACTTCCGTACGTCCAAGCTGCTGGATCGGATCGTGAACGAGATGACGAGCTTGGTCGATGCTGGTCTTGGTACTTGAGCGCGCGCCGCCGAAGCTCTACGGTTTCTGCTCCTCCTGGGCACTGCAGGTGGCTACCGGCGTATACGTAGCCAATCTGCCTGCCAAGACACGCGAGGAGATCTGGGAGCAGGTAGTGGAATGGTCCAATTCCGAGACGCGCGCTGTCATGCTCTGGTCTTCACCGGCCAACGAGCAGGGCCTAGAATCGCTGCGGATCGGCGAGCCCCGGCGCCGGATCGTGGACTACGAAGGTCTACTCGTCTCTACATGGATCCCGAGGGAAGTAGAGGAGGGAGATGAACCCGAACAGAGGCCGTAGGTGTTTTCCGTTTTCCGTAACCCGTTGCCATGTAGTTAGGTAGAGAGAAGGTGATCCCCGCGCAGGCGGGGGTAGACCGCGCGTCGGCGAAGGAGCTTCCGTCAGTTTCGGGTGATCCCCGCGCAGGCGGGGGTAGACCTCTCCCACTCCAGGAGCACTTCGTCGGGATGGAGTGATCCCCGCGCAGGCGGGGGTAGACCGAGTCCCCCCGCTTCTGGTGAGGCTCGGGTAGAGTGATCCCCGCGCAGGCGGGGGTAGACCTGGAGGACGCGGTTCGACTGCGATGGGGGATGCGTGATCCCCGCGCAGGCGGGGGTAGACCGCGCAGCCACGCTTTCCCCGGTCGCGATATGCAGTGATCCCCGCGCAGGCGGGGGTAGACCCGCGGTGCGTGCTTCCGTCATGTCTTCACGTTTGTGATCCCCGCGCAGGCGGGGGTAGACCGTTGGGGACGGGGATCGCGGACTACGGGATGGAGTGATCCCCGCGCAGGCGGGGGTAGACCTTTCTTCCCCGCCGCGTGGCGCAGGTATTCGCTGTGATCCCCGCGCAGGCGGGGGTAGACCGCGGTGTGGTCATGCGCTGGACTCCTTTGTCTGGTGATCCCCGCGCAGGCGGGGGTAGACCTCAGTTCGGCCACCCTGCGAGCGGCGGCCAGTCGTGATCCCCGCGCAGGCGGGGGTAGACCGCTAGCCGACCACTCGTCCGGATCCCGGTAGGCGTGATCCCCGCGCAGGCGGGGGTAGACCTGGTTATCCGGGCGAGAAATCCGGACTTATCTAGTGATCCCCGCGCAGGCGGGGGTAGACCTACTGGGCGATTCATGGCTACGAAGGATTTGGAGTGATCCCCGCGCAGGCGGGGGTAGACCTCCAGGGGCGAGATGAACGCCCAGGCGAGACGAGTGATCCCCGCGCAGGCGGGGGTAGACCTGTGGTCACGCTTGCGTGGGGGGCTGGCTTGGAGTGATCCCCGCGCAGGCGGGGGTAGACCCTTCGTAGACATGCCGCAGCGCGTCCGCGTGCTGTGATCCCCGCGCAGGCGGGGGTAGACCCTGCACGCGCTGCTGACGGACGTGGGGCTGCCCGTGATCCCCGCGCAGGCGGGGGTAGACCTTGACCTAATGGCAAAGATCAGTGCCCGCTTCCGTGATCCCCGCGCAGGCGGGGGTAGACCGACCCTCGATACCTCGCCTATGGGGACGAACTGGTGATCCCCGCGCAGGCGGGGGTAGACCGACGTGATTGAGGCGTATCTCGCGCTCTCGAAAGTGATCCCCGCGCAGGCGGGGGTAGACCGAGCTACGATCACTCCGACCAGAAATCGACCGAGTGATCCCCGCGCAGGCGGGGGTAGACCGGGGGTTTATCTCGCCCCTCGACTGCGGTCGCGGTGATCCCCGCGCAGGCGGGGGTAGACCGCTCCGGGTGCAGCTTCTCCATCACCGCGCGCTGTGATCCCCGCGCAGGCGGGGGTAGACCAGGGTATGAGGCGGGATTAGTGCGTCTCAGCCCGTGATCCCCGCGCAGGCGGGGGTAGACCCCAGGCACGCAGAGTCCTCATGTCTCTCCCGGGGTGATCCCCGCGCAGGCGGGGGTAGACCCCTCTCCGGTGCCGAATTCTCCAGGGCCAACCTGTGATCCCCGCGCAGGCGGGGGTAGACCGCGAGCGCCGTTTGACCGGCTATCGCTCATCGGGTGATCCCCGCGCAGGCGGGGGTAGACCCGATCCCCAGGAGTAGGGCAGCAGCAAGCGACAGTGATCCCCGCGCAGGCGGGGGTAGACCCTCGTCCATGCGGGCACGGAGACGGCGGAAATCGTGATCCCCGCGCAGGCGGGGGTAGACCCTCTGCTGGGAGGTACGTCATGCGGCATAATACGTGATCCCCGCGCAGGCGGGGGTAGACCGCGTAGTCAGCTTATCCGCGAGCCCCTTAGGGAGTGATCCCCGCGCAGGCGGGGGTAGACCGGCCTTCTGAATCGCGGATTCGGTGATCATCGGGTGATCCCCGCGCAGGCGGGGGTAGACCTCTTCCGGCGGCTACCCCGTGTCTTGGTGTCCGGTGATCCCCGCGCAGGCGGGGGTAGACCGGCGGATCTCGGTGATATCTCGGCGGGACGGATGTGATTCCCGCGCAGGCGGGGGTAATCCGAATCGGTCCATATTCTGTCTGACGGCGTGCAATTGCATCAGCGAATGTGGCGGCCCGTTCCCTGAGGGTTTACGTGCTCGCCTCACCACACCCGCCCCACGCCGTAGCGGTCGAATATCGGCTCGTTGGAAGCCAGGCGCAGATTCTCCGCCTGCGCCTGCGCAATCAGCATCCGGTGGAACGGGTCAGCACGCATTAGAGGAAGCGCTCCGGCCCGCTCCGCGTGCTCCAAGGTGATGGGCAGGGGCAGAAACCCCTGCCGCTCGACCTCGACGGCGAAGCCTTGGCCCAGCGGACCCGCGTCCAGCTTGCCGGAGCGCACCTTGATGGCGACTTCCCAGGCGGAGGCGGCGCTGACCAGCACGTCTGCGTCTTCGTCCGCGATCATGAATCGGAGCCCCAGCGGAAGCCGTTCGTCGCCCGCCACCCACCACAGAAGCGCATGCGTGTCCAGGAGCAGGCGCATAACCTCTACTGGTCCCAGGCGTCCAGTTCGGCATCAGGGAGCGGATCGAAGAACGACTGGGGGATGACGACCTGCCCCTCCAATGACCCACGCTGCCGCTTCGGCTGCGGGGAACGGATCGGCACCAGCTTCACCAGCGGCTGGTTGTTGCGAGCGATGACTACCTCCTCGCCTGAACATGCCTTTTCGATCAGCCGCGATAGGTGCGTCTTGGCCGCATGAACGTTGACTATGCTCATCTTTCCTTCTCCGGGTCCCGAGTTGACTAATAATCTAGCTAGGGCCTGTTCACACAACGGCGTGATGGTTATTATGATGCATGACCATCACCGAAGAGCAGTTTCGCCGTATCGAGGACTGCTTCCCCAAGCAGCGGGGAAACGTCGCGGTCTCCAACCTCGATGTCCTGAACGCGATCCTCTACGTAGCGGAGCACGGGTGCAAGTGGCGTGGTCTACCCACGCGGTTTGGCCGGTGGCACACCATCTACACCCGGATGAACCGCTGGGCCAAGGCCGGCGTCCTCGACCGTGTGTTCGCAGCGCTCCAGGAAGAGCAGATCATCCGGATCAAGATTGAGGCGCTCTCCCTCGACAGCACGATCGTCAAGGTGCATCCAGACGGGACCGGGGCAGAAAAAAAAACGGACCGCAGGCCATCGGACGCTCTCGCGGTGGATGGACCACCAAAATTCATAGGGTTGCCGCGGATGCCCGAACCGCGGTGACGTTCTCACTTTCACCCGGCCAGCACGGGGACGGGCCTTGTGGCCGCGAGTTGCTGCGCACGCTGCCCTGCCCAGAAACCCCAGTCGCGCTCATTAGGGACCGCGCTTACGAAGGGGATGCAACCCGGCAGCTTGCCCTCGAGCTCGGCTTTACTCCCGTCGTGCCTCCCAAGAGCAACCGGATCAACCCGTGGAGCTACGACCTGGCCCTGTACCGGCGCCGCAACGAGATTGAGCGGCTGTTCCGCCGGCTCAAGGGCTTCCGCCGCATCTTTTCGCGGTTCGAGAAGCTCGACGTGATGTTCACGGCCTTCATCCACTTCGCGCTGATCACTGAGGCGCTGCGACCGGAAGCTCTCATTTAGCGTGAACAGGCCCTAGTTCGTGGGGCACGTACCACCCCGCTGCATGAGCGAGACCGGCATAGCCGAATTGCCCGCCGCAGCGTTTTCCGAAGACGACCTGCTCCCCCTCTCCGCGCTGCAGCACCTGCTCTTCTGCGAGCGGCAGTGCGCGTTGATCCACGTGGAGGGGCTCTGGGCGGAGAACCGGCTGACCGTCGAGGGGGGACACCTCCACAGGAAGGCCCACGAAGGCCCGGACGAATCGCGCGGGGACGTGCGGATCACCCGCGCGATGCCCCTGCGCTCGCTGCGCCTGGGGCTGGTCGGCAAGGCGGACGTGGTCGAGTTCCGTCGCTGTTCGGAACCCGGCGCGGAGGAACCCCAGCGGCCGGGCGCGGAGCCCGGCCGGGATATCTGGCGGCCGGTGCCGCTGGAGTACAAGCGCGGCCGCCCGAAGCGCGACCGCTCGGATGAGGTCCAGCTGTGCGCGCAGGCGCTCTGCCTCGAGGAGATGCTCGACCTGGAGATTCCCGCGGGGGAAATCTTCTACGGCCAGACGCGCCGCCGCACGGAGGTGGCCTTCGACGCCGCACTGCGGGCGGAGACAGCGCGCGCCGCGGCGCGCCTGCACGAGATCGTCCGCGGCGGCATCACCCCCCGAGCGAGGCGCGAGCCAAAGTGCGAGAGCTGCTCTCTGCTCCACCTCTGCCTGCCGGATGCTCTCGCCCCCGGCCGCTCCGCCGTGCGCTACCTCGAGCGCTCTCTCGCCCCGCCGGACGCTGAACGGTGGGGCTTCAGGAACGCAGGTCACAGGCCGAGAAGCCGCCCTCGCCTTCCGCGTATTCGAGGATCGAGGCGTCCGCCGTGACCAGGGGAAGGCCGGTGAGCGTCGCGGTGGCGATCAGCATCCGATCCGCCGGATCCCCGTGCAGGGTCCCGGGAAGCTGCGTGCTGCGCAGCAGGGTGTCGCGGTCCAGCGGAAGGAAGGCGAAGCCGGGAACCCGCCCGGCCCGTTCCACCCAGACCGGGACGCTCGGCAGGAGGGTGAGCTTTCCCTTCGCCGCCTTGGTGCCGACCTCCCAGACGGAGATATCCGAGACCACGAGTCCCTCGCCCCGCAGACAGCGCCGGAGAAACGGGAGCGCTCCCGGCGGAAACCGGTCGGCCGCGCCGTCCAGGTACCAGATCCAGACGTGGGTGTCGATCAGCGCCGGCCCGGCAAAGTCGCCGCGATCGTTCGGTCGCCAGAGGTCAATCGTTCGCCGGCTCTTCCCACGCCGCATGATCGGGGGCCACGATGTCGTCGAGGTACCGAACGCTTCCCCGCAGGGCGCCGAAGGCGTCGGGCATGTCGTCGTCCACGGGCACCAGCCGGGCCACCGGCTTGCCGCGCTTGGTGATGATCAGCTCCGTCCGCCGGTCCCGCACCTCGTCCATCATGCGCAGGCAGTGCGCCTTGAACTCGCCGGCGGCAACCGTGCGAGTCCTGGAGATGTCCACTTCGTTCATCTCTCCTCCTTTCATGGTCAAGTTAATATGGTCACGAATCTACGTCAACGCGCGGGTCGTCTCTCGTGAAGCACCACCTCAATACGCTGTTCGTCACCACCCAGGGCGCCTACCTGTCCAAGGAGGGAGAGGCGGTGGTGGTGCGGGTGGAGAAGGAGACGCGGCTGCGGGTGCCGCTGCATACGCTGGGCGGGATCGTCTGCTTCGGCAACGTGGCCTGCAGTTCGTTCCTGATGGGTCTGTGCGGCGAGCGTGGGGTGGCGATCTCCTTCCTGACCGAGCAGGGGAAGTTCCTGGCGCGCGTGCACGGCTTCACCTCCGGCAACGTGCTGCTGCGGAGGGAGCAGTACCGGCGGGCCGACGATCCCGCCGGAGCAGCGGACGTCGCCCGCGCGGTGCTACTCGCCAAGATCGCCAATTCGCGCGTCGTTCTGCTGCGCGCGGCGCGGGACCATGCGGAGCGGAGCGACCCGGGCGCGCTACAGCGCGCCGCCGTCCACCTGGACCGATGCCTCGGCCAGGCACAGGCGGCGCCGGGTCTGGACACTCTGCGCGGGGTGGAGGGAGACGCGGCGCGGGCGTACTTCGGCGCGTTCGACCACCTGGTCACCGCGCAGAAGGCGGAGTTCGCGTTCCGGGAGCGCAGCCGGCGTCCCCCGCTGGACAACCTCAACGCGCTGCTGTCGTTTCTGTACGCCCTTCTGGCGCACGATGCGCGTTCCGCATGCGAGGCGGCCGGCCTGGCGGGTTGCTGCCGCACCTGCAAGCGCGCCTGCTCGCCCGCCCTCTGCGCGGGGACCTGGACGGCTATCCGCCGTTCCTGTGGAAGTAGCCGGCCGATCAGCCGCCCTCGGCTTACCGGGAGCATACGTGTAACCCGCACGGAGGGAAGCGGTCTGAGGCTTGGGCAGTATGGTGCCGACGACTACGTAGAGCGGAGTCAGTGAATCAGGGCCGGAGCACTCACGGCGCTGCGCATCCGGCGCCGTCGTGGTCGTCCTGCCGCTCTGGACCTTACATCGTTCCTTCCGGATTCCATGTTCGTCCTGGTCACCTACGATGTCGCGACCACCACCAAAACCGGCCGGCGCCGCCTGCAGCGCGTGGCGAGGGCCTGCCTGGACTACGGGCAGCGGGTGCAGAACTCGGTGTTCGAGTGCGTGGTAGATCCGGAGAAGTGGACGCAGTTGCGGTTTCGGCTGCTGGAAGAGTACGATCCGGTGGAGGACAGCCTGCGTTTCTACTTCCTCGGCAGCAACTGGCGCAACCGGGTGGAGCACCACGGCGCCAAGCCGAGCATCGACCCGGAGGGACCGCTGATCGTGTAGGGTGCGCGAACCGGAAGCGGTCGCGCCTGACCCCATGGGTTCGCGGAGCGGGCAAGTCGCTGGTTGATCGCTCTTTGCGAGTCGCTACCCTGCTGGAGGCGAGACAGGAACGGACACGGGAAAGGAGGTTCGCGCAAGCCGTTACGTAGGTGCAGTACCGGCAGTGGGTTTGCCCCACAGCCGTCGCTCCCCGCGCGGGAGCGTGGATTGAAACGTCGCGCTCGTCGCGCAGGTCGTCCCGGCGACGTCGCTCCCCGCGCGGGAGCGTGGATTGAAACAGGATCCCCAGCAGGAACTCCGCCCGATGTGGGTCGCTCCTCGCGCGGCATGCCCGCATCCCGCGCGCTCGGCGTGCGGCCGCGACCCTCCCCCTCCTCCCTGGAACATGCCTTGCACCGGTGGTCCACGGTTCGCGGCGCCCGACCGGCTCCGCGCCGCTCGCCATCGAATCCAGGAAAGGAAGATATGCGCAAGACCCTCGCTGCGTCGTCGCTCTGCGTCCTGCTGAGCGGGTGCTTCGGTGGATCGGACCCGGAGTCGGCCCCGGTCCCGCAGCTCACCCGCGCGCAGTGCGACAGCTACGCGGCCCAGGCGATCCAGTCGCTCGACCTGGCGACGGCGACCAACCTGGCGGCGCAGGCCTCGCAGTGCTACGCGGACCTCCAGGACCCGCGCTGACGCCCCTCACGTCGGGCGCCCAGGCCCCCGAAGGACGCGGCTCGAAGCGTCGGAGGACCCGCACCCGACCCCGGCCCCAGTGGAGCCGCCCATGACCGCAGACGCGATCGACTTCCGCACCATCGGCGACGACATGCAGGCCGTGATCGTCACCCTCGCCGCCGGCGGCCCCCTCGGCGAGAAGCGCGGCGAGGGAAGCGTCCTCGGAGCGCTGGGGGATCTGTTGGACGGAGACAGTCGGTAGGAGGGGTCATCAGTCTTCGGCCTTCGGTCCCCTTTCCCTCGGGCCGGAATGCGTTACCCTCCGACCGACGACCCTCCCTCGCGTTGACACCGCCCGCCGTCCTCCGCTAGCATCAGGGAGTTCGTCACCGTCCCCCTCGCAGGATCCGCGACCATGAAGGACCTTCTCTCCCTGCGCATCAACGGAGACCCGTACGAGGTCGCCGTCCCCTCGCACCACACCCTGCTGGAGACGCTCCGCTACTCCGTGGGGCTGACGGGCTCGAAGCAGGGGTGCGACAAGGGCGACTGCGGCGCCTGCACGGTCTGGCTGGACGGGGTTCCCACCCTCTCCTGCATCACCCCGGTGTACGAGGCGCTGGGGCGCGAAGTGCGCACGGTGGAGGGGCTCGCCGGACTTCGCACCCCGCCGGGCGTCCCACACCCGCTCCAGGATGCCTTCGACGTGTGCGGCGCGGCGCAGTGCGGCTTCTGCACCCCGGGGATCCTGATGAGCGCGGCGGCCCTGCTGGAGGAGAACCCGGCCCCTTCGCGGCGGGAGATCCAGGAAGCCCTCTCCGGCAATCTCTGCCGCTGCACCGGCTACACGAAGATCCTCGACGCGGTGGAGCGGGCGGCCGGAAGTCTGCGCGGCGAGCGGGAGATCGAGGAAGAGACGCGGGAGGTGGCCCGATGAGACGCCGCGACCGCACGACGCCGGAGCCGCGCGACCCGCTCGCGCCGCCCGCCGGCCAGGAGGGGATGGAGAGCGCCCGCGGCGGAGTGCCGCCGGACCAGCCGGAGGTGGCCGCGCCGCACGTCCCCGTCTCGGAGCACGACCGCTCGCACCAGGGGGAGCCGATCCCTCTGCACGGCCGCCGCGAGGACCAGCCGCGCGAGCTCCGCACGCTGGGACGGCGGATGCGCAAGGTCGACGGGCTCGCCAAGAGCACCGGCCGCGCCCGCTACACGGACGACCTCTCCTTCCCCGGGATGCTTCACGGGAAGATCCTGCGCTCGCCCCACCCGCACGCCCGCATCCTCTCCGTCGACACCTCGGCGGCCGAGGCGCTCCCCGGCGTGTACGGGGTGGTCACCGGCGCCGAGATGCCGACGCCCTACGGGATCATCGTCTGGACTCCCGACGAGCACGCCCTCGCCCTGGAGAAGGTGCGCTACGTCGGCGACGCCGTGGCCGCCGTGGCCGCCGCGGACGAGGACACCGCGAACCGCGCGCTGGAGCTGATCCGCGTCGAGTACGAGCCGCTGGAGGCGATCCTCGACCCCGAGGAGGCCGCCCGCCGCACCGACGTGCAGATCCACGACGCCAGGGACGGCAAAGCGGGGCGCGCTTCGGAGCCGCGCGGCGGCGGAGGGAACGAACCGGCGAAGCCGGCGAGGAACGGCAACATCTCGAAGATCGTCGAGCTCGAGTTCGGCGAGGTGGAGCGGGAGCTGGACGGTTCCGACGTGGTGATCGAGGGGGAGTACTTCTTCGAGGGGACCACCCACGCGCCGATCGAGCCGCACTGCGCGATCGGGATGTGGGAGGAGGGCGGCGCGCCGGACGGGCGGCTCACCGTCTGGTCGTCCACCCAGGTGCCGCACTACCTGCACCGCGAGCTGGCGAAGGTGCTGGAGCTGGACCCGGCCAAGGTCCGCGTCATTCAGCCCCCCGTGGGCGGCGGCTTCGGCGGGAAGAGCGAGCCCTTCGACCTCGAGTTCTGCGTCGCCCGGCTGGCGATGAAGACGGGGCGCCCGGTGAAGATCCTCTACACCCGCGAGGAGGTCTTCTACGCCCACCGCGGGCGGCACCCCTTCCTGATGAAGTACCGCGTCGGCGCGACCTCCGACGGGAAGCTCCGCGCGGTGGACGCGCGCACGCTGCTGGACGGCGGCGCCTACTCCTCCTTCGGGCTGGTGACCACCTACTACTCGGGGCAGCTCCTCCCGCCCCCGTACGCCATCCCCGCGTACCGCTTCCACTCCACGCGGGTCTTCACCAACAAGCCGGCGTGCGGCCCCAAGCGCGGGCACGGCAGCGTCCAGCCCCGCTTCGCCTTCGAGGTCACCCTCGACAAGCTGGCGGACCGGCTGGGGATCGATCCGATCGAGCTGCGGCGCCGCAACTTCATGGGCGAGATGCGGCGCTCGGTGAACGAGCTGCGCATCACCTCCAGCGGCTTCCCGCAGTGCCTCGACTCGGTGGAGCGGGCCAGCGGCTGGAAGGAGAAGCACCGCCGCATGCCCTTCGGGCGGGGGATCGGGGTGGCGGGGTCCTGCTACATCTCGGGGACGAACTACCCGATCTACCCGAACGACATGCCGCAGAGCGCCATCCAGCTGCAGGTGGACCGCAGCGGACGGGTGACGGTCTTCTCCGGTGCCTCCGACATCGGGCAGGGGTCCGACTCGATGGTGGCCTACATCGTCTGCGAAGAGCTGGGGGTGCCGTTGGAGTACGTGCGGGTGATGGCCTCGGACACCGATCTGACGCCGGTGGACCTGGGGGCCTACTCGTCGCGCGTGACCTTCATGCTCGGGAACGCCTGCATCGACGCGGCGCGGAAGATCCGCGAGCAGGTGCAGGAGGCGGTCGGGGGCGAGTGGGGGATCCCGGCGGGGCGGGTGGTCCTGGCGGCGGGCCGGGCGATGGACGCCGAGGACACCGGCCGCGGCATCCCGATCGCCGAGGCCTTCAACCTGACCGAGGCCCGCTTCGGCGCGCTCGGCTCCATGGGGTGGTACAACACCCCCAAGGACGTGCACGGCTCCTACCGCGGCGGGACCATCGGCGCCTCGCCCGCGTACTCCTTCACCGCGCATGTGGCCGAGGTGGAGGTCGACCCGGAGACCGGATTCGTGGAGGTGAAGACGATCTGGGTGGCGCACGACTGCGGGCGCGCGCTGAACCCCACCATCGTCGAGGGGCAGATGGAGGGCTCGGCGTACATGGGCTTCGCCGAGGCGCTGATGGAGGAGCACGTCTTCAAGGACGCCGACCACGGCCGCGCCGGGCTCCACAACGCGCCCTCGCTGCTCGACTACCGGATCCCCACCTCGCTCGACACCCCGGAGCTGCACTCGCTGATCGTGGAGTCGATCGACCCCGAGGGTCCGTACGGGGCGAAGGAGGCGGGGGAGGGGCCGCTGCACCCCTCGATCCCGGCGATCGCGAACGCGATCCACGACGCCGTGGGGGTGCGGATGGACGCCCTTCCCTTCTCGCCGCCGCGGGTGTGGAGCGCGCTCCGGGCCTCGGCGGCGCGCGAGGCGCCCCGCGAGGCGGCGGCCGCGGACTGACGCCCGGGGAGCATCCGCCGCCGGGAGGGCTTCGGGGTCCGGCCGCGGCAAGCTTCTTGAGGGAAGAGTGGGTATCGGGCGGCGGCGCGGCTTCGCGCCACCGCCCGCTTCCGCCGCCGGCCGATGCTGACGATCCGATTTCGTGCGGAGTGCGAGGTGAGGGGTGCGGAGCGCACGCCACCTCGCATTTGGCCCTCCGCCCTCCGCCGCCGACTCCCATGCGATACCGTCTGCCGCTCTTCCCGCTGCCGCTGGTGCTCCTCCCGGGAACGCCGCTGCCGCTCCACGTCTTCGAGCCGCGGTACCGCCAGATGGTCGCGTACTGCCTGGAGACCGACCGGCGCTTCGGGCTGATCTATCACGACCCCGACCGCTCCGGCCCCTTCGGGATGGAGCCCGGCCGGATCGGCTGCGTGGCCGAGATCCGCGAGTTCCAACCCCTCGCCGACGGCCGCTCGCTGGTGGAGGCGCAGGGGCTCGAGCGCTTCCGCATCGAGGACGGCATCGAGTCCGACACCCTCTACTACCAGGGCCTGGTGGACGACTACCGCGACCAGGCCGAGGACGCCGCGGAGATCGCGCGCCGGCAGAAGGAGGTCTGGGAGCGCTTCGCCTACGTGATGCGCAAGCTGGACGTCGGCTCCCTCCCGCCGGCGGAGCCCGGCGCTCCCGTCTCCTTCCAGATGGCCCGCTGGATCCAGATCGACCCGCACTGGAAGCAGGAGCTCCTCGAGGCCCGCAGCGAGATCCAGCGCCTCGACAAGATCAACGTCCTGCTGGAGGACGCGCTGGAGGAAGCCGGGTGAGGCCGCCGATGAAGCGCCGCGACCTCCTGAAGTCCGCCCTCTCGGCCGCGGCCGCGCTGGCGCTCCCGGTTCCGCTGCGCGCGTGCGCCGATGCGTCCGGGGAGGCGGAGCTCTCCGAGGCTCCGGCGGCGGCCGGGACCACCCTGCCGCCGGGGGACCCGGACCGGCTGCGCCTCCACGAGTGGGTCCGCTCGCTGCGCGCCGACGGGGCGGCCGCCGCCAGGGCGCCCTTCGGGCGGACGGCCGCGGCGGCGGGGGAGCTCGCCATCGGCACGCCGTACGTCGCCTACACCCTCGAGGAGTACCTCCGGGCGGGCGGCGACCCGATGCGCACCGAGCCGCTCACCCTCTCGCTCACGAAGTTCGACTGCGTGAGCCTGGTGGAGGCGTGCCTGGCGATCGCCCGCGTCGCCCGCGCCGAGGCCCCGGCGACCTGGGAGGGCTTCGCGGGGCAGATGGAGCGCATGCGCTACCGCGGCGGCGAGCGGGAGGGGTACCTCAGCCGCCTCCACTACTTCAGCGAGTGGCTGGACGACAACGAACGGCGCGGGCTGGTGCGGGTGCTGGGGAAGGAGCTGGACGGCGTCGCCGACACCCGTCCGCTGCGCTTCATGAGCGAGCACCGCGACGCCTACCCCGCGCTCGCCAGCGACGCGGTCTACCGGCGGCTGCGGGAGCTGGAGCGCGGCCTCGACGGGACGACTCGCTGGGTGGTCCCGAAGGAGCGGATCGCCGAGGTTTCCGACCGGATCGAGACGGGCGACGTGCTCGCCTTCGCCACCGCCATCGAGGGGCTCGACGTCACCCACGCCGCCTTCGCCTACCGCGGCGGCGACGGCGTGCTGCGGGTGCTGCACGCGCCTCTCTCGGGCGGCGAGGTGGAGATCACGGATTCGACGCTTCCGGAGTACGTGGCCGCCATCCGCCGCGCCACGGGAATCCTGGTGGCGCGGCCGCTGCAGGGGTAGCGCCCGGCCGGAGGCAATCCGGTTCCGGCCGCTCGCGCACCTTCGGGGCTGGGCCTGGCGCCTAGCCCCCATCTTGCAGCCTCGCAACACCGTGAGCGGCTTTATGCAGGAGCGCGTGTCGCTGGGCGACCGGGTCTTCCTCACGGGAGGCCCCAACGTCGAGGCCTCCTCGGCCTTCGGAGTGGACTAACACTGGCAGCTCTTCCCGCGCCTCGGCCTCTCCTGGCTGTTGAGCGACGAGCCGGCCTGGCGGGACCTCCCCTTCGCCGACCTGATCAGCACCCTGCGGCTGCGGGCCGCATACGGCGAGACCGGGGGCCAGCCGCCCGACGCCTACGGCCGCTTCCAGAACTACCTCGACGTGAACTACGCCGGCCGCCCGGGCTTCCGCGCCGAGGCGCGCCTCGGGAACCCCGACCTGAAGCCCGAGCGGCAGCGCGAGTACGAGGCGGGCCTCGAGGCCGGCTTGCTCGGCGACCGCCTCTCTCTGGAGCTGACCTACTACGACCAGCGCACCTCCGACCTGGTGCTCTCGGTCCCGGTCTCGATCACCACGGGGGCGCAGAGCCAGTTCCAGAACATCGGCGTCATCCGCAACCGCGGCATCGAGGGCGCCCTGAACACGGTGAACGTCGCCCGTCCGAACTTCGGCTGGAGCTCGCGGCTCACCTTCTCGGCCAACCGCAACCGGGTCGAGGAGCTGGCCACCAGCGCCGACACCATCGCCACGCGCTACCTCAACGTGGTGGTCGAGGGCCAGCCGGTGGGCGTCTTCTACGGCCGCTACTACGTCCGCGACGACGCCGGGAACATCGTCTACACGCCGCGCACGGTGACCACCTTCGGGAAGACGGAGACCCTCCTGCTGCCGACGGTGGCCACGGGCGCGAACGGCACTCCGCTCCAGAAGATCCTCGGCGACCCGAACCCCGACTGGGTGGCGTCGCTCGGCAACACCTTCACGGTGGGGCGGAGTCTGGAGCTAAGCTTCCTCCTCGACGGACGCTTCGGGAACGACATCTGGAACGGCTCGCGGCGCATCCTGGAGCTCTTCGGCGCGGCGAAGGTGGTCGAGCGGGAGATCTCGGGCGACACCGTCTTCCGCACCTTCTCTCTGAACCCGGCGGGGCGGAGCCTCCTCTACGAGGCCTACATCGAGGACGGCAGCTTCGTGAAGCTGCGCGAGGTCGCGCTGCAGTACCGCATCGGCGAGAATATCGCGCGACGCTTCGGCGTTGGCGGGATGAACCTGCGCGTGGCGGGGCGGAACCTCTACACCTGGACCGACTACACGGGCCTCGATCCGGAGGTGAACCTCTTCTCCGCGAACACGGTGGCGCGGGGGGTCGACTTCGGCACCACGCCGATCCCTCGGACGCTGGTCGTCGGCATCGACTTCTTCTTCTGACCGGCGGTGCACCATGATCGGATCCCGTTCCGCCTCCGGACCCGGAGCCATCTCATGCGCATTCGAACGCTTCTGACGATCTCCGCGGTGGCATTGGGCGCCGCCGCGTGCGACCTCGACCTCCAGAACCCCAACGCTCCCACGGAGGAGGAGATCCTCACCGACGACGAGGGGCTCGTCGCGCTCGCCATCGGGATGCAGGGGGAGTACGCCGAGGGGATCGAGGGCTTCGTGGTGGGGCCCGCGCTCGTCACCGACGAGTGGGGGACCGGCACCCGCTCCCTCATCGCCTACCAATCGCTGCTCACGGGAAACAACTTCGACGCCGGCTACGGCGTGGTGGAGGATCCCTGGGCCGACGCCTTTCAGGTGGTGCTGGCGGCGAACGGAATCCTGGACAACGTGGGGGCGAGCACGCTGCCGAGCGGTCTCAAGACCGGCCTCGCCGCGCTCGCCAGGACCTTCAAGGCTATGTCGCTGGGGACGATCATCCAGCAGTACGAGCGGGTGCCGATCGACATCGGCGACCCGGGGCAGGGCTCGCCGCTGGCGGAGCGCCAGGTGGTGTTCGACACCGTCCTGAGCCTCCTGCAGTCGGCGCGGCAGGACCTATCCGGCCTGTCTCCGGCGGAGCTCGCCATCCTGCGCTCGCGGGCGATCCCGGCGGCGGCGTTCAACCTGCCCGCAACGGTCGACGCGATGATCGCGCGCTACTCGCTCTTCGCCGCGCGCGAGCGCCAGAGTCAGCCGCTCTACCAGCAGGCGCTGGACGCGGCGGGGCGCGTGCCGGCCAACACTCTCTCGGCCGTCACGTACGAGACGACGAACGTGGACCAGATCTACAACCTGTCGGTGGTGGCGCAGTACGTTTTCCCGCTGCGCAGCTTCGTCACCGAGGCGCGTCCGGGCGACCGCCGGCCCGCGTACTGGGTGCAGACCACCGCGGCGCCGTTCACCGGCGTCCCGGACTCGCTCCTCCTCCCGCTGGCGAAGTACGACCAGCCCACGGGAAACTACCCGGTCTTCCTCCCCGACGAGATCAAGCTGATCCGCGCCGAGGCGCTGACCCGCCTGGGCGACCTGGCGCAGGCGCGCGCCCTGGTGAACGAGGTGAGGACGCAGACCAGTGCCGCGGTGGAAGAGCCGGTGGCCGGCCTTCCCGCCCTTCCGGTGGAGGCGCTCGACACCGCGGACGAGCTGCTCCGCGAGATCGCCTACAACCGCCGCTACGAGCTCTACCTGCAGGGCCTGCGCTGGGAGGACGCGCGGACGCTGCAGCCCTACGTGAGCACGCAGCCGGTCTTCGAGTTCTTTCCCATCCCGACGCAGGAATGCCAGGCGAACCCCGCCGTGACGACCTGCTGAGACGAGAGGGAGGACGGACTACTTCTCCGATCCCCGCTCCCGCACCCGCGCCTCGACCCAGCGCGCGAGGCCGGGGTGCGGCAGGAGCGCGTCGCCCCTGTAGATCACCGGGAGCCCCGTGAGGTCGGCCGGGAACTTCTCCCGGCTCACCTGCCCGGTCGCGATCAGGATCGGCACCACCCACCACCGGCTTTCCGGTGGCGAGGTGCTGCAGCTCGATCGTCTCGCGGATGCTCTTCACCGCCTCCGCGCGCACCGCCGGCGGAGCGTCGTCGCGCACCAGGCCGAGCTTCACGTCGCGGAATCCGGTGCGTTCCCTCACGCGCTCCACGACGGGGCGCAGGTTGCGCATCCACTCGGCGTGGTCCTCGGCCGAGTTGGGGCCGTGGCCCATCAGGAAGAGCGCCTGCTCGCTCGGAGTCTCGGTGAGCGCCAGCGCGCGCTCCACCAGCACGTCGGCCACCTCCGGCGAGTCGTCGATCGCGCGGGCGAGGCGGATCGGCACCGGTACCTCCGCCTTCTCGATCCCCGACATGTGAAGGTGGTGCATCATCTGCTCGTCCGGCTCCACGGCCTCTCCGGCGAGGTAGCGGATCTGGTCGTAGTGCCCGCTGTGGCTGGAGACGAGGAGCGGGACGACGACGATCTCCCCCACCCCCTGCTCCACCAGCCGCTCGGCCACGTCCTGGAAGCGGCTCGCGGCGGCGCCGGAACCCATCAGGAAGCTCACCTCCACGGGTCCGCCGGTTCTCGCCAGCCCGGCGATGGTCTCCACCTGGGCATTCCAGTCGGGGCCGCCGCCGTGGGCCAGCAGGATCGTCCCCACCGGCTTCTCCTGCGCGGCGAGAGAGAGGGGGAGGAGGAGCGCCGCGGCGGCGGCGCTGGGGAGGAGGCTGCGAAAAGGCGTCTTCATGGATCGGTTCCGTGGTCGGTTCGAGGGGTGGGGACGGGCCGGCCGGAGGCCTGCCAGCCGATCCCGAGGTAGAGGTGCCGCCCGGCGTACCCCGGCCAGAGCTCGGGGTGGGCGTCGAGTAGGTTGCGGGCGCCCAGCGAGAGCTCGAGTCCGCCCGGCAGCCCGCGGGCGAGCCGCAGGTCGAAGCGCAGGAAGCCGCCGCGCTCGAGCGCTGCTCCGTCGTCGGTGCGCTGCACCGGCGCGTCGCCGGTGTACGTCCCCGACAGCGCGGCTCGCACCCCCAGCGGGAGGGGGTGCTCCAGCGAGACGCGGCCGGAATGCGCCGGTCGCCCCAGGAGCGGCTGGCCCGTGCCGGCGTGCTCGGCCCGCAGGAAGGCGTAGCCTCCCTCCAGCCGCAGCGCTCCCCGGGTGAGCCCGCCCTCCAGCTCCACACCGCGCGTGGAGCCGTGGTCGACGTTGCCGTAGGTGTAGACGTCCACGCCGCTCGAGTCGCCCGCCAGCTCCGTCTCGATGAAGTCGCCGAAGCGGTTGTGGAAGCCCTGCGCGCGCAGGTAGACGGTTCCGCGCGCCCACTCGGCGCCGAGCGAGAGGTTGGTGGATTCCTCGGGGCGCAGCTCCGGGTTGCCACGTACCGTGTAGGCGAAGCCGGGGCCGACGTTGAGGAACTCCATCGACAGCTCCTTGAAGGCCGGCGCGCGATAACCGCGCCCCACCGACGCCCGCAGCGCGAGCGAGGGAAGGGGCCTCAGCAGCGTCGCCAGCCGCGGCGTGAGGTGCATGCCCCACTGCTCGCTCCAGGTGAGACGCGCCCCCGGCACGATCCGCAGGCGCCCGAGTGCGAGGGTGGCCTGCGCGAACGGCTCCACCGAGTGCAGCGCGCGCTCTCCATTCACCACCCGCCCCGAGACGATCTCTTCCCGCCGCGTCTCGACCCCGGCGTCGAGAGCGTGGTCCCCCGCGGCGAGATTGTAGAGCAGCTCGCCCTCCAGGAGGCGCTGCACCTCCTCCTCGCCGGTTCCCGCGCGCGGCGCGGGCGAGGTGGCGCTGCGCGGGAGGTGGCGGAACTCGCTCAGCGAGATCGAGGGGGAGAGCCGCTGCGCGCCCACGCTCCAGACGGCGCCGAGCCGCGCGTTCAGCTGACGGTTGTCGGCGAACTGGTAGAGCTGCCCGCCGCGCCAGCGCTGCCGCTCGTCGAGGAGCACCGCGCTCGCCTCCACCCTGACCGCCGCCGCCGGGGCCCATCCGAGCTTCAGCAGCGCGTCCCAGCGCTCGGCGAGAGCGCCGGGGACGTCCCCCTGGCCGGGGGTGAGCCCGGTGCTCCGGCGGCCCACGTCGGCGAGCGCGCTCACCCCGCCGAGGGCGCCGCCCACCGTCGCCGCGCCGTCCAGGCGCCCCTGCGTTCCGGCGGTGAGGTCGAGGCCGCCGCGCCAGCGCTCGCGCCCCGGCGAGCGGGTGACGAGGTTCACCACCCCGCCCATCGCGTCGGAGCCGTAGAGCGCAGACTGCGGACCCTTCACCACCTCGATCCGCTCGATCATGGAGGCGGGGATGCGGGAGACGTCGAGCGTTCCGCCGAGCCGCCCCACCAGCGGCTCGCCATCCATCAGGATCAGCACCCGCTCCGCGCCCAGCCCCTGCAGCATCACCCCCTCACCCGCGGGGTGGCCACCCTCCAGCTGGATCCCCAGCCGCTCGCCGAGGAGGGTGGAGAGGTCGGAGACGCGCGCCGCCTCGATCTCGCGGCGCGAGATCAGCTCGGTGGCGACCGGGGCGTCGGCGAGGCGCTGAAGGCGGCGCGAGGCGGTGACCACGAGCGCGTCGAGCGGGAGCGCCTCGGGGGTGAGGGGGACCCGCAGCTCGCCGGCCGCCGGGACGGCGCGGACCTCCACCTCCCGCCGCGCGAAGCCGACGCGCGTCGCCGTCAGCCGGTAGGCTCCGGCGGGGAGGTCGGCGATGCTCCAGCGCCCATCCGGCCCGCTGAGCGCGGAGGCGAGCCGCGGCCCCTCCACCCGGATCACGGCGCCCGCGATCGGGGTCCCCGCGCCCGCTTCCACCACCCGGCCGCGCAACGCGCCGCCGTCCTGGGCGTCCAGCCGCCCCGTCCCCGCGAGGAGCGCGAGGAAGGCCGCGACGGCGCCGCCGAATCGTGCGGGAGCCATGCTCTCCTCCTCAGCCGCCCAGGGGCGCGTAGCGGATCGTGATCCGCCGCGTCTCGCCGGCCGGCCCCGTAATAGCCGGTCAGCTGGACCTTGTATACTTCGCCGCGGCGGCGAATCAGGTAGACCTGGTAGGTGGGCCAGATCTGGTGCTCGCCTCGGAGGTCGTAGCGGTACCAGCGGTGCGCGTCGAACACTCCGCCGAACGCATCGCCCGCGTAGACGGAGACCGGTGCCGAGCCGGCGTCTCCGATCGTGGCGAAGGGCTCGCCGGCGAGCACCGCGCCCGCCTGGCCGCTTCCGCTCACCCCTCCGTTCACGCGGATGGCGTACCCCTCCAGCGCGAGGTCCCAGTCGGAGCTCGCGGCGACGACCTGCCCGCTTTCCAGGTCGACATGGACGCGGCCGCCGGAGGAGAGGTCCACCGCGAGCGAGCGCGTCTCGCCCACGGGAGCGCCGGCGGCGGGCTGCAGCGCGTACTCGAGCGTCACCGTGCCGGCGTGCTCGCGCGCGGCGTTCTCGATGCGCCGCACCCGGAGCTTGGCGAAGGAGGGTGAGCTCCCGGCGGTGCGCACCAGCCAGACGCGCGATGTGTCGGCGGACACGGTGTGGGTCCGGGGGTCGTAAGCGAACCAGTCGCGGATGGCGGCGGCGAGCGCGTCGCTCTTCCAAAGGGAGTCGGCGGGGAGGGAGGACATGTCGACGGCGAGGAAGTCGGCGAGCTCCGTCTCCGGGGTCATGGTCAGCACCTGGGCGTCGGTCGGGTCGCCGTTCTGACAGACGCAGTACCCCTCCACCCCGCCCGGACCGGCCGCGCCGCCATTGAGCATCACGCCGGTGGCGAAGAACGCGACATCCCAGACGTCGGAGGCGGCGGGGTCGGAGACGGAGACGATCCGCGCCGTCTCGCCGAGGCCGGTGAAGGCCCAGGCGGCAGAGGCGTCGACGGTGAGCTCGCCGACGCGGGGAGGCGCGGGCTCGGTAGGGTCCGCGCCGTCGCACGCGGCGAGGGCGAGGGGAAGGACGAGCGCCGCGCGAAGGCGCGGGACGACGGAGCGAAGCAGACGATCCATGGAAAGCCTCTGGGGCATCAAAACCCGAAGCGAGCAGGGGACGGAACGAAGAACGATTATTGGTACTGAGAATCATTCTCATCCAAGGCAGATATATGGTAGTCCTTCTCCCTGGATGCGTCAAGGACGGCGCGGCGCGCGGGCCGAGCCGGGTTGAGGCAGGTGCTTACAGGAAAACGGGTTGCGAAATTTCGTCCCTCAGCGGTTTGACGCCGGAGGGCGGCGGCGATAGCGTAGGGCGTCCCAGACCGGTCTCCGCTCATTCATCGGCTTCATGTCCGACGATCTCTTCGCCTTCGGGCTTCTCTGCTTCTCTTCGCTGCTGGCGATCATCAATCCGCTGAGCGCCGCGCCCATGTACCTGGCGCTCACGGACGGCTACACTCCCCAGCACCGGGCGGAGCACCCTCCGCGGCGCCATCCTCACCGCCTTCCTCGTGCTGGTGGTGTTCGCGCTGCTGGGCGGCACCATCTTCCAGCTCTTCGGGATCACGATCGACGCCTTCCGCATCGCGGGCGGGATCATCCTTCTTCGGGATCGGGATGGACATGCTGCAGGCGAAGCGAGCCCGCGGAAAGACGACGGAAGAGGAGGAGGAGGAGGGGCTGCGGAAGGAGGAGGTGGGGATCACCCCGCTCGGGATCCCGATGATCACGGGTCCCGGGGCGATCACCACCGTCATGGTGCTGATGACGCAGGCGCCGACGGTCGCGCGCGTGGCGGTGGTCTTCGGGGCGGTGGTGGTGGTGCTCGCCATCGCCTGGGTCGTGCTGGCGGCCTCGCCGCGGCTGCTGCGCTTCTTCGGTCAGACGGGCCTGAACGTAATGACCCGCATCATGGGACTGCTGGTGACGGTGATCGCGGTACAGTTCATCGTCGACGGAGCACGGCCCATCCTGATCGACGTCCTGCGGCAGGCGGGAACGAGATCCGGCTGAAACAGGCGGGATCGGAAGCCCTCACCCCTGGTTCGCCACCGCCCCCTCTCCCAAGTTCGGGAGAGGGGGTCGGGAGGTGAGCCTGCACCGGGAATCAGCCGGACCTGAGTCCTACTGGGCGGTGTCCGGCGGCATGGTGACGTCCACGTCCGGCACGACCACCATCTGCGTGTCGGTCGTTATATCGATGTCCGCGGCGTCCACGTCGACGTCCGGCATCTCGCCGCCCTGGACGTCCACGTCGGGCATCTCGCCCGGGTCGACGTCGGCCGTGCAGGCGCCGCCCAGCGCGAAGATCAGAGCGAGCGCGGGGATCAATCGGAGCAGTGCTTTCCCGGGCATGTTGGTCATCCTCGATCTGTGGAAGGGTCGGATCGGAGCACGTGCTCCGACCGGAGCGACGTTGCTGTCGGAGGGCAACTACCGTGCCGGACGACTCACGCTCCTGGCGGCCGACCCCCCTCGTCTCGTCCGCGTCGGGGATTCCGTCGCCGTCGCATCGAGACCGGGCTCGGGACCTCTCCGACAGCGCGCAGCGTCACGCGCGATCGCCGTTCCATCCGCCTCTCACGCTCGATCTCCCCATGGCCTCCCTCTTCCCCCGTCCTCTGATTCTCGGCCACCGCGGGTCGCCCCTGCGGGCGCCGGAGAACTCGCTGCGCTCCTTCGCGCTGGCGCTGGAGGAGGGCGCGGACGGAGTGGAGCTGGACGTGCAGCGCTCCGCCGATGGCGTCCCGGTGGTGATTCACGACCGACACCCTCGACCGGACCGGCCACGGCGCAGGGCTGGTCGCCGCCCGCTCCTGGGAGGAGCTCTCCCGGCTCTCCGGCGGAGGCGAGCCGCTCCCCTCGCTGGAGCAGGCCGCCGGCTGGGCCGCCGGGACGGGGGCCTGGCTGAACGTGGAGCTGAAGGCGGAGGGAGTGGAGGAGGCCGTGCTGGAGGTCCTGGGGCGGGCGCGCGTGCTGGAGCGGACCTTCCTCTCGTCGTTCGACGCCGGGACGATGCGCCGCCTCGCTCGGCTGGCGCCGGACGTGCGGCGCTTCCTCCTCGCGGACGCCTGGAACGAGGGGATGCGGGAAGAGGCCGCCGGCGCCGCGGTCCACGGGATCTGCCTGCGCGTGGACGCCGCCGGTCCCCGCGCCCTCGACATCCTCCGCGGCGAAGGGTACGCCGTCATCGTCTGGACCGTGGACGACCCGGCGCTCGCCCGCGAGCTGCTCCACTCGGGCATCGCGGCCGTGATCACCAACCGGCCCAGCATAGGGAACAGGGGACAGGAAACAGGGAACAAGTCATAGGGGACAGGACAGAAGCGTCCGGAGCGGCGGGAACGACTGTTGCCTGTTTTTCCCGAGGCAAGCCGTTCTCCCAAGTCCTTTCTGCTAGGTTCCCTATTCTCCCATAGGGCCGCTGAAGAAGTTCGGGAGTCATGCGAGCCACCGCTCTCGCGGTCCTCACCCGCGCTTGCTCGGGCTTGCTCCCCACCTCTTCCGCGCCCGCGGGAAAGGTGGGGGCCGGGGGGCGAGGGCGCTTCCCGGCGAGTTTGTCGTTTCGTGCGCAGCAGGATCGATGCGGAGTTCTTCAACGGCCTTCGGTCCCCTGTTCCCTGTCCCCTGTTCCCTGGTCCCTATGTTCACGGCTCTCGTGGCGGCGCTGGCGCTCCAGCTTCCGGACACCGTCCCCGCTCCCGATGCCTTCGACACGCCGGAGACGCGGGAGCTGGTGGAGCGCGCGATCGCCGCCTCCGGCGCCCTCCCCGCCGATCTCGACGACTACCGGGCCGCGGGTGGAGACCTCGATGTTCATCACCCTCGCGCCGGACTCCGCCGCCGCGGGGGATCTTCCGGCGAGCGTGGACGAGCTGGTGTCGGAGGTGAGATGGAACGAGCAGAGCTTCCTCCACCAGACGGTCCTCGGCCACCGCGCGCGGCTCCTCATCCCACTGCCCTATACTCTGGCTTCGCTGCTGGAGCAGCCCTGGATCGTCCCCCACCTGTACGGGAGCTCGATCTACTCCCCTCTCACCGGACCCCGGGCGCTGAGCCCGTTCGCCGCGCGAGGGCCCGAGGCATTACCGCTACTCCGCCGGCGATCCCGTGCGCCTGCGGGTCCAGGGGGAGTTGATCACGCTGATCCCGGTAGAGGTGAGTCCGCGCGTGGACCCGCGGGGCGAGGAGGCGAGGCTCGTGCTCGGCACCTTCTACCTCGACGCGGACCGCGCGGCGGTGGCGCGCGCCCGCTTCGGCTTCGCGGGGACGGACGGCGGTTTCCCGCGCGTGCTCGGACGGGTGGAGACCTTCCTGGAGCTGGAGAACGCCCTCTGGGAGGGCCGCTTCTGGCTTCCCTTCCGGCAGCGCCGCGAGATCGTCTTCAACTCGAAGGCGCTGGGCGGATCGGTGGTGGCGCGGGTGGTGAACCGCTTCGTGGACCTCGACCTGAACACCGACTGGTCCCCCTCCGGCCGGCGGGTGCAGCTGACCTGGTCCGCCGACGACTCGGCCTTCGCCGGCTGGGAGGGGGAGGTGGGGGAGGAGGCGGCGGAGTACTCGTTCTCCGATTTCGCGGACCTGCGGCTGGCGACCGCCATGCAGGCCCGCGGCGGCGACTCGTACCGCGTACGGCTCCACTACGCGCAGGGGAGCCATCTCTTCCGCTACGGACCGGGTGGAGGGGCCGTACCTGGGGATCGCGGGCCTCCTCGTCCCGCCGGAGCCGCGGCGCGACCGCTGGTCGGTCTATGGGACGGTGGGGTGGGCGTTCGCGGAGTCCACGGCGCGCGGAGAGCTGAGCGCCCGCTGGGGGATGGCCGCGTCCCCCGGCTCCCGCCGCCGAAGCGCCCACCGACCGGGGGCTCGAGGCCACCGCCTACCGGCGGCTGAACGACATCCAGGCCTTTCGCCCCACCTATTCGTGGGAGTGGATCCACACCCTCCCCGCCCTCTTCTGGGGGTCCGACCTGCGCGACTACTACGACGCGGCCGGCGTGGAGCTCTTCGCCACCGCGAGGCGAGGGCGCTGGACCGCACGCCTGGGCGGGCGCGTGGGAAGAGCAGGACTCGGTGGAGGTCAACACGAGTCGCTTCCTCTTCGGCGAGGCGGAAGACTTCGGGCCGGTGGCCGCCGCCCGGCCCGGGACGCACGCCGCGCTCGAGGCGGATGGCGGATACTCGCTCGGGCCGGGGGCCTTCGGGGTGGGGAACAGCCTCATCGCGCGGGCGAGCCTGGAGGCGGGGATCGGCGACTTCCGCTTCCGGCGCGCGCTGGGGCTGGTGAGCTTCCGCTCGGTGCTGGGCCCCTTCACCCTCGCGGCGCGAGCGGACGGAGGCCGCGTCTGGGGCGCGGCCCCGCCGCAGAAGCTCTTCCGCTTCGGCTCGCTGGAGGGGCTGCGCGGCTACGATCCGAACGAGTTCGGCGGGTCGACCGCGGTGCTCGCCCGCGGACGCCTGCTCCTGGGCCTCCCCCCCCGCTCCTCGGAGCCGCTCGCACGCGTCGGCTTCCTCCTCCTCCCTCCGCTGCGCCCCTCGCTGGTGCTGGTGGGGGAGAGCGGGCCGGGCCGGCGTGGACGCCGGTCTGCGGGGCGAGCTCCGTCGTCTGGCCGCCGTTCCCACCGGCGGCTGGCGGAGCGCCGTGGGGCTGGGGATCAGCTTTCTCGAGGACGCCTTCACCATCGAGTACCTCGAGCCGGTGGGCGCGGGGCGCCGCCGGGCGGGACGGCCGCTGGTACATCGGACTGACGACGTGGTACTGAAGCTACCGACTGTCGGTCCTCGGTCGTCGGTCGAGGGGACGAGAGCCGGACAGCACGAAGCCACGGCCCTCCGAGTGCGACCGCGGGAGCGCCCCGGTTCTTCGGAACCGGGGACCGATCGCCGATAGCGTCCCTGGCGAAGTCCTTGCATCCCTGTGGGACAGGACCGAACCCCACCCACCCAGCTCGAGCGGAGGGTACCATGTCTTCGATCAACCGTCCCCTGACCGGTCCGATGCTCGCCTTCGATCTGGAGGGACAGCTTCAGGAGCTCCGGCAGGACGAGGCGTATCGGCGCAGCGGGCGCGCGGGCCGCACGCTGGCGAAGTCCGGCCGTCTGCGCATCGTGCTCACCGCGATGACCACGGGGGTCTCCATCGGCACGCACCAGGCCGACAGCCCGATGACGGTCCACGTGCTGCGCGGGCACATCCGCTTCCGCGCGGGCGGCGAAGAGCACGACCTCCGGGAGGGCCATCTCCTCTTCTTCGGCCCCGGGGACGCGCACGACATCCGGGCGCAGGAGGACAGCGTGCTCCTGCTCTCTCTGAGCGCCGTCGGCGACGACTACCTGACGGAGGAGCCCGCGGCGGAGGAGGCCCGGGAGCGCGGCCGGAACTAGCGCGCCCCCTCCTCGCCCCTCGCGAGCGGGGCGGCGGTCCCGCGGTCGGCTGCGGGGGGCTCCTCTCCGGCCCGCCTTGCTGAATCCTCCCGTCCGGCCTAATGTGGGGTTCGATCGCGGCCCTGAGAACTCCTCCCGGTTCACCCTCGCTCTCTCGCCATCCCCGTGAAGCCCCAACGCCACTCCGCCATTCTGGACCTGGTCCGGGCGGAGCGGATCCCATCTCAGGAAGTCCTCCGCGAGAAGCTCGCCGGGCGGGGATTTGAGGTCGCCCAGGCGACCCTCTCGCGCGACATCCGGGAGCTGGGGCTGGTAAAGGTCCCTGACGAGGAGGGGGGATCGGTGTACACCGTCCCGGCGCACGTCGTCGATCCCACGCCGACGCTCTCCCGGCTCCTGCCGGCGCTCTACCTGGGCTCGGACGGCGTGGGAAACCTGCTGGTCATGAAGACGCTCACCGGCGGCGCCCCAGCCGGTCGCGGTCGCGCTCGACTGGGAGGAGTGGCCCGAGGTGGTCGGGACGGTGGCCGGTGACGACACCATCCTGATCGTGCTGCGCGAGGCGCAGTCTCTGGAGACCATCGCCCGCCGCCTCGAAGAGCTGGCCGGCGCGTAGCCCGAGCCCTTGACCGGTGAGCGGGGATGAATATCTTTCATCCCCCATGAATGAAACCGCCATTCGGATCGGCGTCCTCGGCGCGACGGGGTACACGGGCCGGGAGCTGATAGGGCTCCTGACCCGGCATCCCTGCGCGCGCATCGTCTTCGCCACCTCCGAGAGCGAGGCGGGAATCCCGCTGCGCCGCCTCGAGCGCCGCGCGCCCGACCTCGCGCTCGCGCGCGCGGAGGACGCTCCGCTCGCCGACTGCGACGCCGTCTTCTCCTGCCTGCCGCACGGCGAGTCGCAACGCTGGGTGGAGCGTGCGCGCGCCGCCGGCGCCCGCGCGATCGACCTCTCCGACGATCTGCGCGTCCCCGGGCCCCGGACGCCCGCATGGGCGCGCGGCGCCGTCTACGGTCTGCCGGAGCTGCACCGCGAGCGGCTGCGCGGCGCCGAGCTGGTGGCGAACCCCGGCTGTTATCCTACCGCCGCCCTGCTGGCGCTGGCCCCGCTGGTGCGCCGCGGGTTGATCGGCGCGGGGCCCGTGATCGTCGATGCGGCCCTCCGGAGTCAGCGGGGCCGGGCGCTCTCCGAAGCGCGAGCTCCTCTTCGCCGAGGTGGCCGAAGACTTCCGCGCCTACGCCGTCGGCAACGTGCACCGCCACCTGGCCGAGATGCGGGACCAGGTGGGCGGCCTCGCCCCCGCGGGACCCGCCGGAGCTGGTCTTCACCCCGCACCTCCTTCCGGTGGCGCGCGGGATCCTGGAGACGATCTACGTCCCGGTCTCCGAGGAGCTGGCCCCCGGCGACGCCCCCCGGCCTCTGGGCCGAGGACTACCGCAGCGAGCCGTTCGTCGAGGTGCTCCACGACCGCACGCCCGCTCTGGCCGACGTGGTGGGGACGAACCGCGTCTCCATCGGCGTGGCCCCCGTGGCCGGGGTCGGCTCGCCGCTGCTGGTGGTGGTCGCCGCGATCGACAACCTCTTGAAGGGCGCCGCCGGGCAGGCCGTGCAGAACCTCAACCTCATGTTCGGCCTCGAGGAGACGCAGGGGCTGCCGTGGTGAGCGGCGCCACCGTCGTGAAGGTCGGCGGCAACGAGGTGGACGACCGCGCGTGGACGGCCCGGCTCGCGCGGGCGATCGCGGGCGAGCCCGGCCGCTTGGTCCTCGTCCACGGGGGCGGCAAGGAGGTGACCGAGCTGCAGCGCACGCTCGGCGCCGAGCCCGAGTGGCGCGACGGCCTCCGGGTCACCACGCCCGAAGCGCTCCGGGCGGTCTCAAT
>CBDCDN010000042.1:0-7850 GCA_965215255.1 Longimicrobiaceae bacterium
ATCATCCGGTGCTACGCCAGAATCAATGAACAGGTGCGCTAACTCGTCGTACTCACGTATAACTGGATGCCCAGTTAAATCAAGAATCTTCAGGGGATCAGGATCATTCAGTGCTGCCTCATAACCAACGGTGAAATCATGGATTGCCTCCAATCGAGTTGTGCATAGTGAAGCGAGCTCATGCTTCAAAACATCCTCGAAGCTGGGCTTGTTAGCTGCCCAGGTATTGAATAAGGTCTGCATCTCTTCGTGCGTTTTGTCTCTTACCCTTCGAATCTCTTGCGCGAATTGACTGTAGTCTGTGTTCACAGAAATATGCATGTCATCTAGCCAGCGGTTTCGTTTGCCTTGCAATGCTTCGTCAACTTGGCAGTTCACCTCTGGTGTACGCTTCTCAATGTACGCGTGCGCAAACTGGATCATTTGCATTAGTGCGATTTTGTCAGTGTCCCAGAAGGAAACGCCTCCGCCAAAATGTTCGACTGCTCGACGTAACTCATTGCCGCTATGGAAAGTAATCGTCTCTCTGCTATGGATATCAGAGAGCGGTAGTGTAATTTGCTGCAGAAGGACCAGGCGCCTTAGGCGCTCAAACATCTCTTTAGAAAAATCCTCGTGGCCCTTGGGTAGATTGCTTCCTGACTTAACGCTGAAAATGATAGATAAGATATTCTGGTCTAAGTAGATCACCTTTTTATCTAGATCGGGTAAGTACGTAGTGCCCGTGTGACGGCAATTGGTACAGCGCTTGTTCAGTGCTTTTCCACCGGCATATTGGATCCCAAAAGTTTCTCTCATGCATCTAGGGCATGTGGTGAATGGTCCTCGTTCCCATACTAATCGCCTTGTCATGTAGCCCTTCCAAGCTGTCTAGCTTTTGCTGCCAACCATCCGGGTATGTTCGTTGCTGGACGCTGGTTGCAACGCTGAGCATCGAAGATTTTGGACCTGATCTGATCGCCAATGTTGCTCTGAGCAGATGATCGCTTTGGGTGCACCCCAGAGGAACGGAGGGGTGGAACGGTTCGGGCGTGCCACACGGGTTGCTCCCAGGTTTGTGGAACGCTACCGGAGCGGGGTCTAGGCTTTAGTGGAACAGCCCCATGGCCTCTTACGGCTACGCCCGGGTCAGCACGACCGACCAGGACCTCGCAGGGCAGCGCGAGGCGCTGGCGCGGGCGGGCTGCGCCGTGATCCGCGAGGAGACGGCGTCGGGGAGTAGCATGGCCGAGCGCGGCGAGCTGCGCACGGTGCTCGACTTCCTTGGGCCGAGCGACGAGCTGGTGGTCACGCGCGTGGACCGGCTGGCGCGCTCGGTCGCTGACCTACAGGACGTGGTGAGGGAGCTCAGGGCCAAGGGGGCGTCCCTGCGGTGCACCGAGCAGCCGGTGGACACCTCCTCGGCCGCCGGCAAGGCGTTCCTGGACATGCTCGGCGTCTTCGCGGAGTTCGAGACGGCGCTGCGGCGCGAGCGGCAGATGGAGGGTATCGCGCGCGCCAAGGCTCGGGGCGTTTACAAGGGCCGCAAGCCCGCGGTGGACCCGGCCCGCGTCCGCGCGCTCCACGCCGAGGGGGTGCGTCCCTCCGAGATCGCGCAGCGCCTCAAGGTGGGGCGCACGACGGTGTGGCGGGCGCTGCAAGGGGGCGATGCCGCCTCCGCCTCGGAGGACCAGGCGCCCGCGTCGTGACGGCGGCGGACGACGAGGGGCCACCGCCGGCGGGCTTCCGCGGCGACTGGGGGCGGCTCAACGCGGCCGAGCACGCTGCCGTGCGCTACCTGCTGTCGGACGCGAACCCGCGGGGCAACCGCGTCGTGGAGGCGGTGCCCGTCAGCGCCGTGCCGGGCCGGCGCACGCCGGACTTCCGCGTGGACGGCGTGCCGGTGGAGCTGAAGACCGTGGCCGGCGTCGCGGTGGAGGGCCTGGCCGAGGAGGATCTGGTGGACAAGCTGTCCGGCGCCGCCGCGAGCAGGATCATGGACGCTCGCGGCCAGGCGCCCCACATCGTGGTAGACTTGCGAGGCCAGCGCGGCGCCTCCCCCCGGATCGCCGAGCAGGCCATGAGAAGGGCCTACGGCGCCGATGTCCGCGGCGGGATCGAGAGCGTCCGCTTCATCGGCCCTGGCTTCGACAAGACCTATCCGAGGAGGCGAGGATGAAGGTGGAGATCATCAAGCCGAGCGTCGGCGTGATTGCGGCCCGCATCGTCGAGCATCTGGAGCGTGCGGGCTCCCCGGCTGAGCGCCGGGAGATCGCCATGACGTGGAGCGGCTATGTGGGCTCGCTGCTCGAATGGGGCGCGATCGAGCCGGGCGAGCACGACGACCTGCGGGCGCATCTGAACGCCGATTTGCCCGAGGACGCGCCGATTCAGCGGGTGTTCCTGGGCTTCGAGGAGGACGAGCGGGACGCCCCCGCCCAGGTCGCTGTCCGCGTCGGGGAGTAGCCCGACGCGGCTCGCGCCACCCAGGATGCGGGGCCATTGCGGAAACGCCCAGACCGAGCAGAACGACCTGACCGAACGCCCTGGCGAGTGCGGGGCGGGCAACAGTTCTGCGGGAACCATCCCCACCGCGTTCGTCCGGCTGCCTCCGCGAGGTAGGGTTCTACAGAACGGGCAGAACGGCGTTCTGGACCCCGTTCTAGAACGAAACAGTACCCCGGGCAGAACGGCATGGCAGAACGACCTTACCTGAGCCTGAGCGCCGCCGCGAAGGAGGCGGGCAAGTCGAAGTCGGTCCTCTCGAACGCCATCAAGCAAGGGCGATTGAGTGCTGGGCGGGACGAAGGCGGTAGTTATCGGATCGACCCGGCCGAGCTTTTCCGTGTCTACCCCAGAACGGGCCAGGACGGGGTCCAAGTACCCCGTTCCGAACAAAACAGTACCCCCCCTGGGACGCCCCCCAGAACGGCCGAGGAGCCCGACCTACGGCAGGAGATCCAGGAGTTGCGGGAGCGGCTCGTCCGCGCCGAGACCCTGAACGAGGTCCACGCCCAGGAGCACGACCAGCTCCGCCGCCACATCGAGGACCTGCGCGACCGGGCCGAGCGGGCGGAGCGCAAGGAGGATCAGCTCCAGGCGCTGCTGACCCGACCAGCGCGAGAAGGCCGCCCAGACGCCGCGTCAGGGACTATGGGGGTTCCTGCGGCGTGGGGCGGCGCCGGCCTCCGCCTGAGGCTAGGAGGGCGCCCTTGGAGCGCCTGGGAGGCGTCGGGAGGGCCGTTACGCTCAGTTGGGCGCCGGAGGGGCGTCCCGGGCCAGGAACGGCGCCCTACGGCCTCTCTGGGGCGTTCCGCGCCCCGTCCCGGACGGCGCGGCAGGCGTCTCAGCCCTCGGGGTCGTCCTCGCCGCCGCCGCGGCCGCCCTCGATGACGTCGAGGCGGTAGCGCTCCACGGTCTTGCCGTGCTCGTTGACGTTGCCGCGGAAGGCGCCCTCGGGGGTGACGGTGATGACCTTGGTGCGCCCGCGCTTCACGCGGCGGATGGCGCCCACGTCCTCGAGGAGCTTGAGGGTGCGGGCCATGTCACCCTTGTCGTAGCCTAGCACCTCCGCGAGGTCAGCGGCGGTCTTGCTGCATTCGTAGGACTGCCAGCCAAGGTTGCGAACGATCTGCCAGAGGGTCGCAAGAGCACGATCGCGAGCGGCCGGGGTCGGAGCGGCGGCACTCAGACGCTCGGTCACGGCATCCTGGTATTGGTGTGCGACCGACACGTTGCCTCCTCCGAAGAAGTCGAACTCGATCTGGCCCGCGGCGCCGAGCTCCTTGGCGCCCTTGGCGAGTTCACGGGCCCTCAGCGCCCGCTCGGGGTCTCGCTCCTCCAGGGCCTTCTGGTCGAGCAGGAGCGCGGCCTGATCATAGCTCCCTCGGCGGCGCAGGGCACGCTCGGTGAGGCTGATGGGTTGATCGGACGCGCGGATGGGGCCGCGAGGGCGCGGATCCACGGCGCCGACGATGACGCCGATGGACTGGACGGGGGCGCCGACGCGGCGCTGGGCCTCCTGGGTGGCGCGGGCCAGGTTGATGTCCTCCTGAGTTATCCCCAGGCGGCGCAGCTCGCGGATCGACAGGCGGCTCATCACGGACCCCACAGTTGGCTGGTGGCCAACTAAAGTTGGCTGGTGGCCAACTGTCAATCATGCACTTCGGCAACAGGATCAGCGCGCTAGGCCCAAAATGCACCAGCGTATCCACATATCCCAGAAGAAAGAGGACACCGGAGAGCCCGGAAGGGCAACCGGGGAGCCTGTAGCAGGGACCGGGATCCGCTGAGAACAGGGAAAGAGAGCCGCAGGCGGGAGCGCGAGAGGACCGGCCGGGAAAACGACCAGGAAGGCCGCGCGCTAGGCCCCCGAGCCCCCGGGCCGGTCCCACCCCTGGAACGCCTTGCGGTCGTGCTCCCTGGGCAGCCTGTCCACGAGGCGGTCGAGCATCGCCCTGGCGCCTTGGTCCCTGGCGGCGAGCTCGATCAGCGCCCCGCCGAGGATGACCTTCCTTCGCGTGTCGAGCTTCCTTTCTCGGGTAGCCTGCCGGGCGCGCAGGGCCTGGAGCCTGGCGCGGGCTTGCTCGTACTGACGCTCGGCGCGGGCCAGGGCGTCCTCGGCCCCGGCGGATGCCTGACCGCTCTTCGCCTCATTCGGCATGGCCGATCCTCCTCCATCCTTTCTCAGCCCGACACGCTCCCCTGCCGCCCCGAGCGCGCGCCTCACCCGAGCCTAGACACGGCCCGCCCCGAGGGTCCACCATGAGGCTGACCAAAGGGAAGACGAATGGCGCACTATAGCAATCCTGCGGATTGCCCCGCGCGGTCTCCCCAGGGGCAGCGCCCCCCGCCGACGGCGTCCCCCTGGTGCTGCGCACCCCGGGAAGGGCGTTCCGCCCCTCCCGGACCCTCCCCGGACCAGCGGGCCGCTGGATCGCTCGTCCGCGACCGAGCCCCCGCCCTGGGGTCGCGCCTGCGGCCCCGGCCGTCCGCCTGTCCTCGGACCACCGCGGCGCTCGTCGCACGCAGGCTCCTGCCCAGGCGGCCGGCCGGGGAGCAAGCCTGCGGCTCGCCGCCTCGCCCCCGACCACCAGCCTCTTGCGGGCGCGGTCGGGGGCGAGGCGAAGGTCCGCAGCCGGCGTGGTGATCCCGTGACCGCTGCGGGAGGGCGCTGAGCCGTGGCGAGCCTCCACATGGCCGTGAAGAGCGTGAAGCGCTCGGAGGGCCGCTCGGCGGTGGCGGCGGCGGCGTACCGGGCGGGGTGCCGCCTGGAGTGCGAGCGCGAGGGCCGGGCGCATGACTACGGGCGCAAGCGGGGCGTGGAGGCAGCGTTCATCCTGGCTCCCCCCGAGGCCCCCGAATGGGCGCAGGACCGCGAGCGGCTGTGGAACGCGGCCGAGGCGGCCGAGAACCGCAAGAACTCGATCGTGGCGCGGGAGTGGGAGCTGGCCTTGCCGTGCGAGCTGGACCCGGAGAGGCGCCGCGAACTGGCACGCGACTTCGCGCGGGCCTTGGTGGAGCGGTTCGGGGTGGCGGCGGACGTGGCGATCCACGCGCCGCACCCGCAGGGGGACCAGCGCAACCACCACGCGCACGTGCTGACGACGACGCGGAGCCTCGGGGCGGAAGGCCTGGAGGCCAAGACGCGGGCGCTCGACGTGGCGAGCACGGCGCGGGGCGAGGTGACGGCGGTGCGGGCGCTGTGGTGCGGGCTGCAGAACGCGGCGCTGGAGCTGGCCGAGCGGGAGCGGGGTCTGGAGGCGGGGGCGCTCGACCGGGTGGACCCGCGCACACTGGCGGCGCAGCGGGAGGCGGCGCTGGAGCGAGGCGACGCGCTGCGGGCCGAGGAGCTGGACCGGGCGCCGGAGGTGAAGCTGGGGCCCGTGGTGAGCGGGGTGGAGCGGCGGGCCGCGCGGGAGGCCGAAGCGGAGGGCGTCGAGTACCAGCCCGTCACGGATCGGGGCGCGCAGGTGCACGAGGCGCGGCGCGCGCGGGCGCTGTTTGCGGAGATGCGGGCGGGGCTGGAGGCGGCGCGGGAGCGGGCGCTGGAGCTTGGGGTGGGGGCGCTGGAGGCCGCGTCCGCGGCGGGCCTGGGGGCGTGGGCGTCGGGGTGGTCGGCGCTGCGGGGCGCGGCGGCGCGGCTGTGGGGGCGGGAGGACCGGGAGGCCGAGGGGGACCGAGGGCGCGGCGCCGAGGCGGCGGTGGAGCCCGGGGAGCGGGACCTGACCATGGCCGCGGCCGAGACGGAGCCTGCGCGACTCGAGCCGCAGCCGCTTGGGGAGCCGCGGGTGGCGGAGGCCGAGCCCCTAGTGGTGCCGGAGCCGGCCGAGCGGAGCGCGCTCCTGGCGCGGTGGCGCGAGCTGCCGGCGTCCGAGGCGCGCGAGGCGTTCGTGGAGCGCCGGGCGGTGGAGTGGATCGCGGCGAGCGCGCACCCCGACCCCGAGATCCGCGAGGCGGGGCGGAGGCCGGTGATCCGCGACGTGGCGGAGGCGGCGCCGGGGCTCGGGGCGGAGCCGCGGGCGCTGCTGGCGGTGGTGGAGCGCTCGGAGGCGGTCGAGCGTCTGGCTCAGGAGCGGCTGGAGCGCGAGCGCGAGCGGGCGGAGGAGCGGGCCCAGGCACGGCGGGAGGAGCAGGAGAGCGTCGAGCGGGTGCGGCGGGCGGCCGAGGGCAAGCGGCGGGCGCTGGAGAGGCGGGCGGAGCGGGAGCGGGCGCAGGCGGAGGCGCGCGAGCGCGAGAAGGAGCGCGAGGCGGCGCGAGTGGAGACGGTGGAGGACGGGGCGCGGCTCTACGAGATCGGGCTGACGATGGCGGACGCGCTGGCGGGGCTGGCGCCGGCCGCGGACGTGCTGGCGCCCCTGCGCGCGGCCGAGGCGGAGCTGGGGCGGCGTCTTGGGGCGGCGGAGGAGCGGCTGGGGCTGGAGCGGGGCGCGCTCGCGGAGGCGGTGGCGGAGCGGGCCGACGAGCTGCGCCGGGAGCGCGAGGCCGGGCGGGGCTGGGAGCCCGAGATCGAGGCCTTGGTGCGGCGCGAGGCGCGGGGGGCGTTCGTGGAGGCCAACGCGCGGGCGTGGGACGCGGCGCTGTGGGCGGCGGAGCGGGAGGCGGCGCGGACGGGCGAGGCGGTGCCGGGGCCGAGGGAGGGCGAGCAGGGCCGCGAGCGAGAGCGGATCGCCACCCGGCTGGAGCACGCGGCGATCCGGTTCGGGGAGGACAGGGCGGTCCTGCGGGACGCGATCGAGGCGCGGGCGGCGAGCTTGGACGAGGGGCTGCGGCCCGAGCGGGACGCGGAGGTGGCGCGGCTTGCGGCGGAGCGGGTGGCCGAGCAGGAGCGCCTGGCGCGGTCGGTGTCGCTGGAGGGGCTGGCGGCGGCGGTGCGAGCCGGACGCGAGCTGAGCCCGCACGAGGCGTCGGTGGTGGCGGCGGGCTTGGAGCCGACGCTGCGGCGGGTGGTGGGCGAGGCGGGGCTGGCGCGGCTGAGCCTGGGCGACCACCGGGCGCTGGCGGGGGCGTTGCCCGACGAGGGGGACCAGCTCGCGGTGACGCGGGCGCATCTGGAGGGGCGGCACGCGCGGACGGGCTCGGAGCTGGCGGCCCGGTGGGCGGGGGTGGTGGGGCGACGGCTGGAGGCGTGGGAGGCCCAGGAGGCGGCGCGGGCTCGGGAGCGGGAGCGCGAGGAGGAGCGGCGGCGCGAGGCCGAGCGCGAGGCGGAGGTGGCGCGCTCGCGCGAGGCGCTGGCCGAGCTGGTGGTGGAGCTGCGGGACTGGGGGTGGCACCACGAGATGGACGCGGAGGACAAGGAGCGGCTGCGGGTGGGGCTCGGGCAGCATCTGGAGCGGGCGGTGGGGCCGGAGGTCGTGGCGCGGCTCGACCAA
>CBDCDN010000043.1:0-14196 GCA_965215255.1 Longimicrobiaceae bacterium
CCGGCGCGCTCCTCGCCGATCGTCGTCTCGTAGCCGATCGCCTCGATTTCGCCCTCGATCCCCGCCGCCGGGATCCGGAAGCGCCATCCGAGCGGGATGTCGCGCCGCGCCTCCTCGAGCGGGCGAAGCTCCCGCCAGTCGATCTCCGCCGCGTCCCACGCCCTCTCCCCCTCCGGCCGCGCCGTCCAGGCAAGGCTGCTCCCGAAGCGGTCCTGCGCTCCGGCCACGCGGGCGAGCACCAGCCGCAGCGAATCCCCGCCGCTCAGGAAGAGCCAGTCCGTCGGCTCACCGGCGGCCGCGCCCGGGCGGCGCACCTCCAGGAGCTGGAGCACGGCTCCGGGCACCGTCTCCTCGCCCAGGAAGAGGCGGCCCTGCCGCACGCGGAAGCGGGCGTCGTCTCCCTGCACCCAGCCGGAGACGGGGCTACCGACCTGAACGCGGAGCCGCCGCGCGCCCTTCTCGTACCAGAGGGACTCCAGCTCGCCAGGGCCGGCCGCGGAGATGCGCAGGTCGCCCCGCGGCAGCACCCGCCATACGCCGGACGAGCGGGGGGAGAGCCAGTCCTCCAACACGAAGCCCTCCCAGGTGGGGCCGTGCGCGAGCCAAGCGCGCGCCACCCGCGCGATCCCCTCGGCGGAGTCGGTCGCGCGGAAGGCGAACGGGACCAGGAGGGGCTCGCCCTCGCGCTGCCCGAGAAAGACGTACTCGCGTACGTAGCGCGGTCGAGAGGCCGCCTCCGCCGCGGCCGCTCCCTCGCCTCCCGCCTCCGGGGAGGCGCCCCGGTCGCACGCCGCGGCGCCCAGTGCCAGCAGCAGCGCGGCGGAACGGATCGTCGTCGCCATGGGCGCAACATAGCGCCGCGCCCGCCCGGGCTCCACCCCCTCTCTTGCGGCGCCGGGCCGCCGCGGCCTATGTTCGCACTTTCCCCAACCCCCTTCCGCACCCCCGTATGCAACTCTACACCAAGATCACGATCGGGCTCGTGCTCGGCGCCGCGGTGGGGGCGCTGGTCAACGTCACCGGTTTCGGCGACTCCGACCTCTGGATCGGCGGGGTGCTGCCCGCCCTGAACTTCGTCGGCGGCGCCTTCATCCGGCTGATCACCATGATCGTGATCCCGCTGGTGGTCGCCTCGCTGATGCTCGGGGTCGCCTCCCTCGGCGATATCCGCAAGCTCGGGCGGATCGGCGGGAAGACGGTCGCGTACTACCTTCTGACCACCGCGGTGGCGATCACCATCGGGCTCACCCTGGCGCTGATCGTCCGGCCCGGGAGCCGGATCAGCCCCGCATCGCGCGACGCGCTGGGGCAGGAGTTCATGGGTGAGGCGGCGGGGCGCATCGCGCTGGCGGCGGAGAAGCCCTCGGTGTGGGATACCCTCCTCAACATGATCCCCAACAACCCGGTGGGCGCCGCCGCAGAGGGGAACCTCCTCCCGCTGATCATTTTCGTGCTGATCTTCGGGGCCGCGACCTCGCTCCTCATCCCGGAGCGGCGCGATGCGATCCTCCACTTCTTCGGGGGCGTCAACGACGCGTCGATGATCATCATCGACTGGATCATGAAGCTCGCCCCGTACGCGGTGTTCGCGCTGATCGCCGCCGTGATCAGCCGGTTCGGCCTCGACGTCCTGCAGAGCCTCGCCATCTACTCCGGCGTGGTGGTGGTGGGGCTGCTCCTCCATGCCTTCGGCACCTACGGCACGCTCGTAACCTTTTTGGGGCGGCTCAACCCGCTGGAGTTCTTCCGGCGCGTCAAGGAGGTGCCGCTCATCGCCTTCTCAACCTCCTCGTCCAACGCCACGCTCCCGGTGACGATGGAGACCGCCGAGGAGGAGCTGGGGATCTCGAACGGCGTCGCGTCCTTCGTCCTCCCGCTGGGCGCGACGATCAACATGGACGGCACCGCCCTCTACCAGGGCGTGGCGACGGTGTTCATCGCCCAGGTGTACAGCGTCGACCTTGGATTCAACCAGCTCCTCACCATCGTGCTGACGGCGACCCTGGCGTCGATCGGAGCCGCGGGGGTGCCGAGCGCTGGGATCATCACCCTGATCCTGGTGCTCCAGTCGGTGGGGTTGGCGAGCCAGGCCGCGGCCGGGATTGCGCTCATCCTCGGCGTGGACCGGATCCTCGACATGCTGCGGACCTCGGTGAACGTGGTGGGGGACCTCTCGGCGGCGGCCTTCGTGGCTCGCTCGGAGGGGGAGACGCTGATGCCCCACCCGGTGGACCACGACGTCGCGATCGCGCCCGTCCCCCACGCCCGCCCTGTGGAGACGGGGGAGGCCCCCCGCCGATGAGGTCGGCCTACGGGATCGCGCTGGCCTGCGTCGCCGCCGCCGGCCTCGCGCCGCCGTCTCCCCTGGCGGCGCAGTCGCCGGACCACGATGCCCGGGTGGCGCGGATCCTGGACGAGATCTCGGCCGAGCGGCTCCGCGCCAACGTGGAGCGGCTGGCGGCGTTCGGGACCCGCCACACCCTCTCCTCCCCCGACACCCCGGAGAAGGGCGTCGGAGCGGCGCGGGAGTGGATCCGGCAGGAGATGCAGGGCTACAGCCCCCGGTTGCAGGTGAGCTTCGACACCTATCGGATCCCGGCCCAGGGACGGATCACCCGCGAGGCGGAGCTGCGCAACGTGATGGCCGTCCTCCCGGGACGCTCCGCGAGGAGGCTGTACGTGAGCGGCCACTACGACACCGTGGCCCGCGACGCCACCGGGAGCTTCGCGTGGGACCAGAACCTGGACCGCTCCGCCCCCGGCGCGAACGACGACGGCAGCGGCACCGCGCTGACGATGGAGCTGGCGAGGGTGATCGCGCAGAGCGGGATCGAATTCGAGCCGACTCTCGTCTTCCTCGCTCTCGTGGGGGAGGAGGAGGGGCTGGTCGGCGCGCGCCTGCACGCGCAGAAGGCGCGAGCCGAGGGGACGCGCATCGACGCGGTTCTCAACAACGATATCGTCGGAAACGTCTACGGCGGGAACGGGGTCGTCGACGGCGGGAGCGTACGAGTATTCTCGGAGGATCCCATGGATTCGCCGTCGCGGCAGCTCGCGCGCTACGTCCGGCGGCAGGCGGAGCGGTACGTCCCGGGCCACGAGGTCAGGCTGATCGCGCGGGAGGACCGCTTCGGCCGGGGAGGCGACCACACCGCGTTCAACCAGCTCGGCTACGCCGGCGTCCGCGTCAGCGAGTCGAAGGAGAACTACGCCCGCCAGCACACGGTGGACGACACCCCGGACGGGGTCGACGCGCCGTACCTGGCGAAGAACGCGCGGGTGAACGCCGCGGCGCTGGCCTCGCTCGCGCTCGCGCCGCAGGCGCCGGAGGTGACGGACGCCGACGGAAATCCGACCCTCGGCCGTGGCGAGAGCGGCTACGACGCGCACCTGAGCTGGCGCCGCTCTCCGGGAGCGGTCGCCTACCGCATCGTCTGGCGCGAGGCGTGGACGCCCGACTGGCGGCACGAGCTGGTGGTCGGCGACGTCTCGGAGCATGTGCTGCCCGACGTCTCGATCGACGACTACGTTTTCGGCGTCGCGGCCGTGGGACCCGCGGGGAACGAGAGCCTGGTCTCAGCCTTCGTGCGTCCGCCGCGCGCCGATGTGGAGATCCGCACGGTGCGCTGAGCGCCGGCCGCGCTCAGCCTTCCGCCCCCTCCGATCCACCTCTCTTTCCGCCGGCTCCACGCTTGGCGGCGGCGCGGCGCCCCCGGCCGCGCGCGGGGCCTCCGCGGACGCGGCGCCGGGAGCGGAAGCTTCCCTTGTCGAGCAGGGCCAGGTCGAACACCTCGTCAATGTGCTCCACCAGGTGGAAGCTCATCCCGTCGCGCACGTCCTCGGGAACGTCGCGCAGGTCGCGCTCGTTTCCGCGGGGCAGGATGACGTCCCGGATCCCGGCGCGGTAGGCGGCGAGAATCTTCTCCTTCACCCCGCCGATGTCCAGGATCTTCCCTCGCAGGGTGACCTCGCCGGTCATCGCGACGTCGTGCCGCACGGGCCGCTCCGCCAGCGACGAAGCGATGGCGAGCGTCACCGCTGCCCCGGCCGACGGTCCGTCCTTCGGGGTCGCCCCCACGGGAAAGTGGATGTGGAGGTCGTGCTCCGGGAAGGCCGCGGCGGGAATCCCCAGCGGCTCCGCGCGCGACCGGACGTAGGAGTAGGCCGCATTCACCGATTCCCGCATCACCTCGCCGAGCAGGCCGGTGATGATCAGGCGCCCGGTTCCCGGCATCTTGAGCGCCTCGATGAACATCAGCTCCCCGCCCGAGGCGGTCCACGCCAGGCCGGTCACCACCCCGATCTCCGGAGAGCTCTCCGCCTCGGTAGTGGGGTAGCGCGGGATCCCGAGGATCTCCTCGATCAGGGCGCGGTCGATCTCGTAGCGGCTCCCGTCGCGCGTGGCCTTCTCGTGCGCCACGTACCGCAGGATCGCCGAGAGGGCCCGGCGCAGGCTCCCCAGCCCGGCGTCGCGGGCGTAGCCGCGCGTCAGGAAGAGCAGCGTCTCCTCCTCCATCTCCACGAGCTCTTCCGGCAGCCCGTGCTCTCGCACCAGCCGGGGGAGCATCTGCTCGCTCGCGATCTGCACCTTCTCCTCGGGCGTGTACCCGGCGATGCGGATCTCGATCAGGTGGTCGCGCAGGCCTCTCGGAATGCGGGAGAACTCGTTCGCCGTGGCGATCAGGATCGTTTCCGAGAGGTCGAAGGGGATATCCACGAAGCGGTCCACGAATGCCTGGCGGTTCCCCGGATCGAGGAACTCCTCCAGCGCCTCGACGGGATCTCCCTCGACGTGCCCCAGGCCGATCTGGTCGATCTCCTCGAGGAGCAGCACGGGATCGCAGACGCCGGCGTCGCGGAAGGCGGTGATCAACTTCCCCGGAAGCGCACCGCCGCGGGGGCGGCGGTAGCCCACGAGCTGCGCTTCGCCGCGTCCTCCCAGCTCCACACGCACCAGCGGCCGGTCGATCCCCCTCGCCACCGCGGCGGCGAGGGAGCGCTTCCCGACCCCCGGGGGACCGACGATGCAGGGCACCAGTCCGGAGACGTTCCCGCGCAGCCGCGCCACGGAGAGGATCTCCAGGATGCGCCGCTTCGCCTCTCCGAGCCCCAGGTGCTTCTCGTCGAGGGCCGCCTTCACCGCCGCGAGGTCGATCCCGTCGTCCTCGGTGGCACGGTCCCACGGGATGGCGAGCACGATGTCGAGGTAATTGCGGATCTCCGTCGCCTCGGAGGAGGCGGGGGAGGTGGTGCGCAGCCGCTCCGCCTCGCGCCGGGCGAGCGAGGCCGCGCGCGCCGGAAGCTGCGCCTGGTCGATGCGGCGCAGCATGTTGACCGCCTCCTTCTCCGCCGGATCCAGCTCCCCGAGCTCCGTCTGCAGGGCGGCGATCTGTCTGCGGAGCCGCGTTGTTCGGTCGGGCTCGAGCGCGACCCCACCCCTCTCGGCCGCGGATGCGGCGCGCGGCTCCTCCCCCTCCCGAGCGCGGATCCGATCCCACTCCCCTTCCAGGCGCTCGAGCACGAAGCGCAGCCGCTCCGCGATGTCCAGGCGCTGTAAGACGTCGTCCTTCTCCCGCACGCTGAAGTGGGCGAGGGTCGCCACCAGGTCGGCGAAGCGGCCCGGGTCGCCGGTGTTGCGGCGCAGGATGCGGGGGACTTCCGCCAGCCGCTCCACCTTCGCGCCGATGCCGTTGAGAGTGGCGAGGATCTTCTCCACCAGCTGCTCGGCCTCCCCGGCGGAGGGCGGCACCTCTTCGATCAGGCGGGGGAAGGCGGTGTAGCAGCCGTTCTCGAACCGGGCGTTCTCGAGCTTCACCCGCAGGAGCCCCTGGACGGTCGCCTGGATGGTGCCGCCGGGGAGGTTCAGCCGGTTCAGTACCCGCGCTGCCACCGCCACCTTCTCCAGCGACTCGGGGGCGATCGGGGTGTCCTCGTCCTCGGTGGCGACGATCGCCACCACGAGGCTCTTCCCGGGTTCGAGCGAGAGAACCTCCACGTTGGGGGGAAAGCTCACCTGCAGCCCGGTGGCCCCGGTGGGGAAGATCACCGTGCTCTTCACCGGCATCACCGGCACGCGTTCGGGCAGGGCCCGAAGCTCGGACTCCAGGATCTCCTTCGGGATTCTTCTCTTCCTCGGCATGTTCCCGTTCGAGGCCCGCCGGTCGCGGAGGGATGCCCGCCGGATCCGCCGGCGGCTTCGCAAGCCCAAATCCTCCCGCAAGATGCAATCCGCCGGCAGAGAGAGGGCGGCGGTCTTCGGGGGCGGTCCGGCACCCTGTCCCGCCCATCCCGACCGCGAGCGATGCGGCGCGCGTCGGCCCCGCCCTCTGCGGCGACCACCCCACCCGCAAGCGACCGGTCCTCCCGGGCGGTTTGACTCTCCTCCAGGAGCTCCCTATTTTCCTGGCCGCCGTGCCACGTCTTCCGAGGAGGAAGGGATGCAGTACCGCGAGATGCCATCCGGCTACTTCGTCGTCCTCGATCGGGGAGAGGAGGTGATGGAGGAACTGACCCGGTTCGCCACCGAGACGGGGGTACGGGCGGCTTCCTTCCAGGGAATCGGGGCTGTGGAGCACATCACGCTGGGGTACTACGATTTCGCCGCCCGGAAGTACGAGCGCGGGAGCTGGACGGAAGAGCTGGAGGTCGCCTCACTCCTCGGGACGCTGGCCGTGGTGGACGGGGGGCCGTTCCCTCACGTCCACGGGGTGTTCGGCCGGCGCGACTTCTCCACGCTGGCGGGGCACATCTTCGAGGCCGTGGTATCGGTCGCCATGGAGATCACGGCCCTTACGGCTCCCGACCCCCTCCGCCGGCAGGCGGTGGACTTCTGCGACCTGAAGCTGATCCATCTCTGAGGCTCCCGTCCGCACGGAAGCTGCCGCGGCCTCGCCCGGTTCGTCCGGGAACCGAACCTCCATCCTCCACCGACTAGGAGTCAGCGTGAAAGTCGTCATTCCCCTCGCGGGCAAGGGCACGCGGCTGCGTCCGCACACCCACGTCACCCCGAAGCCCCTGCTCAGGGTTGGGGACAAGCCGGTCATGAGCTACATCCTCGACGATCTGCGCGATCTCGGGGTGCACGAGGCGGTGTTCATCACCGGCCACTTGAAGGAGAAGGTGGAGCGGTACATGGCCGACGAGTATCCGGACTTCCAGGCCGAGTACGTGGAGCAGATCGAGCAGCGGGGCACCGCGGACGCCATCGCGCTGGCCGAGCCGTTCGTGCGGGAGGACATCCTCATCATCTTCGTGGATACCCTCTTCGACGCCGACCTCTCGGTGGTGAAGCGCCTCCCCGACGACGTGGCGGGGGTGGTCTGGGCAAAGGAGGTGGAGGACTACCAGCGCTTCGGCGTGATCGTGACGGACGAGAAGGGCAACATGAAGAAGATCGTCGAGAAGCCGAAGGAGCCCATTTCGAAGCTCGCCAATATCGGGCTCTACTACATCCGCGACTGGAAGCTCCTCTTCGAAGGGATCTCGTCGGTGATGAAGGGGCGGCCGGGACCCTCGGGCGAGTACTACCTCACCGACGCCTTCCAGTATATGGTGGAGCAAGGGGCGAAGATCCAGGTGATCCCGATCGAGGGATGGTACGACGCCGGGAAGCCGGAGACCCTCCTGGAGACCAACGAGCACGTGCTGCGCACCGGCCGCGGCCGCCGGCCCGCCGACGCCCCGGGCGTGACGATCCACGAGCCGGTGCACGTGGCCGAGGGCGTGACGCTCGAGGATGCGGAGATCGGCCCCAACGTGACCCTCTCCCGCGGCGCCTCCGTGAAGGGCTCGCGACTTCGGAACACGATCGTCGGGGAGAACGCGAGCATCGAAGGGAGCGACCTCCACGATTCCCTCGTGGGGAGCGAAGCCGTCGTGCGCGGCATGCATGGGCAGCTGGACCTGGGGGATCACAGCCGCGCGCAGGCCGGATAGTAAAGGGCGCGCAACGGGGAGCGTCGTCCGGATACTCCGTTCAGGCGAGGCCGGCGGCCGAGAGGACGAGGAGGAGGGCGCGCTCGAGGCCGCGCGGACCTTCCTGGTTGTCGAACCATTCGCCCGTGGTGTGGACGCCTCCGCACTCCCCGCCGGCGCCGATGGTGACGGCCGGGATCCCCAGCGAGATCGGCACGTTCGCGTCGGTGGAGGAGGCGACCAGCTCCGGCTTCGAGCCGACGAGGCGGGTAGCCGCCTGCGCCGCCTTCACCAGCGGGGCCGAGGGGGGCCACCGCTCCTGAGGGACGGTCGCCGATCACCTCGATCTCCAGGGACAGCCCCGACGCCTTCGACCCGGCGCATTGCCGCTCTTCCTCCCGCACCGCCCGGGCGAGCCCCTCCCTCGCCTCCGCCTCGAGGCGCTTCAGAACCGGGCCGCTCCCGCTCCGGATGTCGAGCTCCAGCCACGCCTCCGCGGGGATCGAGTTGACGCTGGTCCCGCCACCGATGCGCGCCACGGTGAGGGTGGAAGGAGGGGAGGTGGTGAGCTCGATCCGGCGGATCCGGGCGATCGCCACGCCGAGGGCGTGGACGGGGTTGGGGAGCCCGAAGTCCGACCAGGAGTGCCCTCCCGGCCCCCGCACCCGAGCGCGAATGCGGCGGGAGCCGATCCCGCGGTTCACGACCCGCCGCGACCCGGACCCGTCGAGCGACACGAAGGCCGCCGCCGCGGCGAAGGGGGAGCCGGAGCGGAAGAGGTGCTTCGCGCCCCGGAGGTCGCCGATTCCCTCCTCGCCGACGGTGGCGGCGAACCAGAGAGGCCGGCGGGTCCGGATCCCCGTCTCGACCGCTACGCGCGCCAGTGCGAGGAGCCCCGCCAGCCCCCGCGCGTTGTCGGTGATCCCCGGCGCCCAGACGCGGTCCCCGCACCGGCGCGGCGCGATCTCGGTGCCGGCCGGGAAGACGGTGTCGAGATGAGCGGAGACGATCGCGGGCTCCCCCCGCGTTGCCGCGCCGGGAAGGCGCCCCAGCACGTTCCCCACCTCGTCCGCCCTTACTCCGGCGAGACCGAGGGCGCGGAAGCGCGCGGCAACGTAGCGGCCCCGCTCGGCCTCCTCGCCCGACGGCGCGGGGATGGCGGCGATCTCCATCTGTTCCCGGAGCGTCTCGGCGTCGTACACGTGGAGGAGCGACCGCGCGCGCCGAACGGCGGGGCGGGAGGCGATCTCTGCTGGATCCATGAGACGGGGGTGGTGGGGAGGGTCCGCGGGCCGGGCATGGTTTCGGTGCCCCATTCGACCTGTTAGTTTTCCGAGGCACTCGCTGGTTCTCCCGCGAGGCGCGACGGCCGCGCGGCGCGTTCCGCTGCTTCCTCGGCCGGTTCCGGGTCCCTTCATCATCGCAAAGGAGCAGGAGGCGCTCGACCATGCAAGAGCACGAACTGATCTTCGACTGGAACCGGGGACCCGGCGCGTTCGACTGGTCGGCGCTTCGGGGGCGGGTCGAGCTCAACGACGAGACGCTGCGCGATGGGCTGCAGTCGCCCTCGGTGAAGGATCCCCGCATCGAGGACAAGATTCGCCTGCTGCACCTGATGTCGGAGATGGGGATCGCGTCGCTCGACATCGGCCTGCCGGGCGCGGGGCCCCGGGCGGTGGCGGACGTGGAGGCGCTGGCGAGGGAGATCGCCTCCTCGCGCCTCCCCATCTCGCCCAACTGCGCCGCGCGCACCGTCCGTGCGGACGTTCAGCCGATCGTCGAGGTGTCGCAGCGGGTGGGGATCGCGATCGAAGCCGCGACCTTCATCGGCTCCTCGCCCATCCGGCAGTTCGCCGAAGGATGGACGCTGGAGCGGATGCTGCGCTCCACCGAGGAGGCCGTCTCCTTCGCGGTCGGCGAGGGGCTCCCGGTGATGTACGTCACCGAGGACACCACGCGCGCTTCGCCGCAGACCCTCAAGGCGCTCTACGGCGCGGCGATCGGCTGCGGCGCCCGCCGCATCTGCCTCGCCGACACCGTGGGCCACGCGACGCCCGATGGGGTGCGCCGGCTGGTCCGGTTCGTCCGGACCGAGATCGTGGAGCCCAGCGGCGAGGAGGTGAAGATCGATTGGCACGGCCACCGCGACCGCGGTCTCGCCATCCCGAACGCCCTCGCCGCCGTGCAGGAGGGCGCCCACCGGATCCACGGCACCGCGCTCGGCATCGGGGAGCGCTGCGGCAACACCGAAATGGACCTCCTCCTCGTCAACTTCAAGCTCCTCGGCCTCCTCGACCGGGACCTCGCGATGCTCCCGGAGTACGTCCGCCTCGCCGCCTCCGCCTGCGAGGTGCCCATCCCTTACAATTGGCCCGTGTTCGGCGACGACGCCTTCCGCACCGGCACGGGGGTGCACGCCGCGGCGATCATCAAGGCCGAGCGGAAGGGCGACGCCTGGCTCGCCGACCGCATCTACTCCGGCGTCCCGGCGGGGATGTTCGGGCTGGCGCAGCGCATCGAGGTCTCGCCCATGAGCGGGCTCTCCAACGTCCGCTACTGGCTGGTGAAGCACGGGTACGACAAGGTGGACGAGGGGCTCTGCGAGCATGTCTTCGCCGCGGCGAAGCGGAGCGACCACACCTTCACCGACGGAGAGATCCACGCGCTGTGCGAGGCCTTCTCCGCTTCCGCGGCGGCGCCCCAGGGGAGCGGGACCGGATGAGGACGGAGGAGTCGGAGGGCTCTCCGGGTCGGGCGGGATGGGCGGAGCTGATCCGGAGCGCGCCGCTGGGCGTGCTGATCCTCTGCGCGCTCCTCTTCTTCCTGGGCGCCGGCTTCGTGCTCGGCGGCTTCTTCCTGGCGATGGCCCGCGGCGACACGGGATGGATGGCGTGGGTGCTGGCGCTGGCGATCGGGCCCACGGCGCTCTACCTGGCGGTTCACCTCCTCCTCCTCACCTCCTGGTCCTGGCTCGCGATGATCGCGCTCCTGGGCCTCCTGCTCGCCTCCTCCGTCGTCCGCGCCGTCGGCTCCCCGGACGTCGTGCTCTCCCCTCTCGGCGAGATCGCCGTCGAGGGGGTCTGCCTCCTGTACATGGCGCGGCGTCCCACCCGGCGAGCGTTCGGCTGGGCGTAGGCGCCTTTCCTCAGCTCACGATCGACGGCGCGCCGCTCCCGAACACCGAGCGGCCGATCGACATGATTCCCCCGACGATCAGCAGAAGCGCCACCGCGACGCCCGCCAGGCGGATCTTCGTGGCGCGTCCCGCATTCCCCGAACGGCGTGCGGCGACCGAAGCCCCGTGAGCCGCCGCGGCCGCGAGGAGCATCATGAAGAGGTGCCCGACGATCGCGGGATAGTACGTCCCCATCACCATGAGAAGGAGCCCCAGGACGATCTGCAGGTCGAGGAGGCCGACGAAGACGGCGGTGACGACGCGCGCCGTCCGCTCCGCTCCCCGGCCGGTGGCCGCGGAGTAGGCGAGATACCCCACCGCCACGAAGGCCGCCAGGAGAACGAGGTAGCGCAGCCCCGAATGGGCGTAGAAGAGAGCGGTCATGGTTCGGAGATCGGCGGGTGAAAGCGAGACGCCGGATCGGGTGCCGGCGGGACTCGGACGGGCGGGACCATACTCCCTCGGCCCACCGTCGCGCAACCGTGGCGGGCCGACGCTGGTCTGGCGGCCGACGCGCGTCCATATTGGTCGCGCGAACGCGACGCGGCTTTCCTCCTGTCCCTTCCGCCATGCCATCCCGTTCCTCCGTGCTCGACCGGCTGGGGCTGAACCGCCCCGAGCTGCGCGCCTGGGCGCTGTACGACTGGGCGCTCTCCGCGGTGCAGACGACCATCATGGTCGCCGTTTTCCCGATCTACTTCATTCGGGTGGTCGCCGCCGACCTGCCGGGGAGCGAGGCCACGCAGCACATCGCCACGGCGAACAGCGTGGCGTGGGCGCTGGTGATCGTGGTCTCCCCCATCTTGGGCGCGGTGGCCGACTACGCGGCGGTGCGGAAGCGGCTCCTGGCGGTCTTCATGGCCGTGGGCGTCCTCGGCACGGGCGGGATGTTCTTCATCGGCCGCGGTGACGTGGTGCTGGCGTACACGCTCTTCGTGCTCTCGCTGGCGGGTGCGGCCGGGAGCCAGGTCTTCTACGAGGCCCTCCTCCCGCACGTGGCGCGCGAGGACGAGGTGGACCGTGTCTCCACGGCGGGGTACGCGTTGGGCTACCTCGGCGGCGGACTGCTGCTCGCCCTGAACCTTGCGTGGATCCTGAGCCCCGGCCTCTTCGGCCTCCCCGCCGGCGAGGGGCTCACGGCCGGCCAGCAAACCCTCCCGACGCGCCTGGCGCTGGCGTCGGTGGCGGTCTGGTGGGTGCTCTTCTCGATCCCGCTCTTCCGGAAGGTCCCCGAGCCGCCGCGCCGGGTGGAGGCCGACGAGCCCCGCGCCGGGAACGTCGCGCGCGCGGCCGTATCCCGGCTGTGGGAGACGCTCCGGGAGCTGCGCGGCTACCGGCAGACCTTCCTGATGCTGCTCGCCTTCCTGATCTACAACGAGGGGCTGCAGACCATCATCAAGATGGCGACCGCCTACGGCACCGAGCTCGGAATCGGGCAGAGCTCGCTGATCCTGGCGATCCTGCTGGTCCAGTTCATCGGCGTTCCCTTCGCCTTCCTCTTCGGGATGCTCGCGGACCGCGTGGGGACGCGCCCCGCCATCTACGTGGGGCTGGCGGCGTACGTGCTGATCAGCGTGCTAGGATACTTCATGTCGAGCGCGCGCGACTTCTTCCTCCTCGCCGGGCTGGTGGGGATGGTACAGGGGGGAACGCAGGCGCTCAGCCGCTCCCTCTTCGCCAGCATGGTTCCCCCGCACAAATCCGGAGAGTTCTTTGGGTTCTTCAGCGTCTTCGAGCGCTTCGCCGGGGTCCTGGGTCCGCTGACCTTCTTCCTCGCCATCGAGCTCACCGGCGCCACGCGCAACGCCGTGCTGGCGGTGATCGTCTTCTTCGTCGTGGGCGGTTATCTCCTCGGGCGGGTGGACGTGGAGGAGGGCCGCCGCGCCGCCCGCGAGGCCGAGCGCGACGTGCGGCTCGCGGAGGCGTGAGGAGCGGACCGCCGGGGAGGGGAAGGCTCTGGCAAGACTCTTGAGGGTGCGGGGCCTCGGCCCATCCGCGCCGCGGCGAGGGCCCTCACCCAGGGGAGGAGAGATGTCCGATCGAGACGAAGGTGCGGAGTTCGGACGCACCGTGGCGGACCGCCTGGCGGGCCGCGTCCTGATGAACGTTCCCGGGTATGGAGGGAACGAGAAGCTCCGGCGCCTGATCGAGCGGATCAATGCCGACGACGAGCTGTACGCGCTCTGGACGGCGGCGAACGTGAACGCCGTCGAGCGGCTGGGGATGACGGACCATGGTCCGGTGCACGTGAAGATCGTGATGAACATCGCGGACAAGCTCTTCCGCCTCCTCACCGATCAGGGGATCGAGCCCGGGCTGGTGACCCACTACCGGATGCGGCGAGAGGACGCGGAGGTGGTCGTCTGCCTCGCCGCGCTCCTCCACGACGTCGGGATGTCGATCCACCGCGCCGACCACGAGGGATTCTCGCTGTTCATCGCGCAGCGGAAGGTGTCGCAGCTCTTGGAGGGGGCTCTACGACGTGGCGACCGCCACGATCCTCCGCTCCGAGATCCTCCACGCGATCATCGCGCACCGCTCCGGCGGAGCGCCGATGACGCTCGAAGCCGGAATCGTGCGCGTCGCCGACGCGCTCGACATGGCGAAGGGGCGCTCGCGGATCCCCTTCACCGCGGGGTCGATGAGCATCCACTCGGTGTCGGCGGCGGCGATCGAGGCGGTGCACCTCGAGACCGGCGACACGCGCCCGGTCCGCGTGAGGATCGAGCTCTCGAACTCGGCCGGGGTGTTCCAGCTCGACCAGCTCTTCCGCGGGAAGCTGCGAGGGAGCGGACTGGAGGCGTACATCGAGCTGGAGGCGGACGTCGTGGGAGGAGAGGAGAAGCGGCTGGTCCATTCGTTCCGCCTCTAGGTGGAGATCGTTTCGGGCGGACAGGCGGGGGTGGACCGGGCGGCGCTCGATGCGGCCCTGGAGCGGGGGGTGCGCTGCGGCGGCTGGTGCCCCGCCGGCAGAGTCGCCGAGGACGGACTGATCGACGGGCGCTATCCGCTGCGCGAGACGCCCTCCGCCGACCCGGCGCAGCGCACCGCGTGGAACGTGCGCGACTCGGACGCGACGTTGATCCTCTCGCCGGCGCCGCTCTCCG
>CBDCDN010000044.1:0-117935 GCA_965215255.1 Longimicrobiaceae bacterium
GCCCTCGTCGGCGCGGCGCAGGCCCTCGCCGAGGATGCGGCCCGCGGGCGTATTCGAGGAGTCCGCCGCCTCGACCGCCTCGGCGATCCGCCCCTCGGACACCAGGCCGTCCACCATGCGGAGGGTCCGCTTGGTGCGGGCGGCCTTGGCGGTGAGGTCGATCAGCTTCCAGACGATCACCGCCAGCCCCAGGAGGAGGAAGAAAGCCAGGGGCCACATCATGAAGCCTCCGCCCTCCCAGACATCCATGAAGGTCATGTCGGGCGACTCGACGCCGGGCAGCTGCAGCAGGGCGAGGGTAAGGATCGAGCTCAAGGTTGGCCTCCAGAGAAACGGGAGTGGGTGCGGCGGGACGGCCGCACGGCGGAGAGAAGAGGTTGTCCACGATTCGCTAGCAACATGACAGCCGGAGCAGGAGATGTCAAGAGCGCGTCGGAGGGTCGCCCGCGCCGAGGGGGACCTTGATGCAGGCGGCGTAGTGGCCGCCGCCCTTGTCCGCGAGCGGGGGGACGATCTTCGCGCAGTCGGCGTCCTTCAGGGGATGCTGGCAGCGGGGATGGAAAGGGCACCCGCTGGGCGGGTCGGCGGGAGAGGGGACGTCGCCCTGAAGCACGATCCGCTCCTGCTTGCGGCGCGGGTCGGCGATCGGCACCGCGGAGAGCAGCGCTTGCGTGTACGGCATGAGCGGGTTGCGGTAGAGCTCTTCGGAGTCGGCGAGCTCCACGATGCGCCCCAGGTACATCACCGCCACCCGGTCGCTGATGTGCTCCACCACCGAGAGGTCGTGCGCGATGAAGAGGTAGGTGAGCCCGAACTCGTTCTGCAGGTCCTGCAGCAGGTTGATGACCTGCGCCTGCACCGATACGTCGAGCGCCGAGACCGGCTCGTCGCAGATCACGAGGTCCGGCTCCACCGCGAGCGCCCGGGCGATCCCGATGCGCTGCCGCTGCCCGCCCGAGAACTCGTGCGGGTAGCGCACCGCGTGCTCCGGCCGCAGCCCCACCACGTCCAGCAGCTCGCCGATGCGCCGGTCCGCCGCGGGACCCTTCGCCAGCCCGTGGATCCCCAGCACCTCGCGCAACGTCTCGGAGATCGTCATGCGCGGGTTGAGCGAGGAGAAGGGGTCCTGAAAGACGTACTGCGCGCGCCTGCGGAAGCGCCGCAGCTCGTCCTTTCCCATCCCGAAGATGCTCCTCCCGTCGAAGAGGGCGTCCCCCGCGGTGGCGGCCTCCATCCGCAGGATCGTGCGGCCGGTGGTCGTCTTCCCGCACCCCGACTCGCCCACCAGCCCGAGCGTCTCGCCCCGGTGCAGGAAGAAAGAGACATCGTTCACCGCCTTCACGTCGCCTACGTGGCTCTGGAAGAATCCCTTCCGGATCGGGAAGTACTTCTTCAGGCGCCGCACGACGAGCAGCGCATCGGCGGGCGGCTCGAGGTCTTCGGGAGTGAGGCCGCGGAGGTCGCTGTCGCCCTTCGCCGGCGGCAGCTCGCGGCGGGCGGCGGACTCGGGGAGGCGGTCGATGCCGGCGAGGTCGCCGTCGCCGGGCGACGCGCCGCCGCGCCGGGTTCGCCGCCCCGGGGTGGAAGCCATCAGGCCACCTCCCCGTCGGCCTCGGGGACGATGTCGTCCGGGTCTCCCGCGGGCGGCGTATGGGCGCCGGTGCCGGTGAGCGCCCCCATCGAGGTGAAGCCGCCCGTGGCGCGCCGGATCTCCGCCCGGCGCTCCGGGTTCTCGACGAGCCAGCATTTGTTCTTCCGCCCCGGCCCGATCTCGAAGAGCGGCGGCTCCTCGCGCTCCGTCTTCTCCCACCCATACGGGCAGCGGGCGTGGAAGCGGCACCCCTTCGGCCAGGCGGTCGGGGGCGGCACCACGCCCGGGATCACCGCCAGCCGTTCCGACCGGGTGCCCAGACGCGGGATCGAGCGGAGGAGCCCTTCGGTGTACGGGTTCTGCGGGTCGTGGAAGACGTCGTCCACCGGACCCTCCTCGAAGACCTGCCCGGCGTACATCACGATGACCCGGTCGCACGTCTCCGCCACCACCCCCAGGTCGTGCGTGATGAGGACGATGGACATCCCCATCTCCTCCTGCAGCCGGTTCAGGAGCTCGAGGATCTGCGCCTGGATGGTGACGTCCAGCGCGGTCGTCGGCTCGTCGGCGATGAGGAGCTTGGGGTCGCAGGCGAGCGCCATCGCGATCATCACCCGCTGCCGCATCCCGCCGGAGAGCTGGTGCGGGTACTCGTCCACCCGCTGCTCGGGGATCGGGATCCCCACGAGCCGCAGCATCTCGATCGCGCGGTCCCGCGCGTCGCGCTTGTCGAGCCCCTGGTGGAGCCGGAGCGTCTCGACGATCTGCTCCCCGACCCGGAAGACCGGGTTGAGGGAGGTCATCGGCTCCTGGAAGATCATGGCGATCTCGTTGCCGCGGATCTGCCTCATCCGGTCCTCGGTCGCCGCCGCCAGGTCCTCCGCCCGCCCGTCCGAGCGGAAGAGGATGCGCGAGCCCGGCTCGATGCTTCCGGGGGGCCGCGGGATGAGCCGCATCACCGAGAGGGAGGTCACCGACTTACCGCTCCCCGACTCGCCGACGATCCCGAGCGTCTCCCCCGGGTCGACGTGGAACGACACCCCGTCCACCGCGCGGGCGAGCCCGGCATCGGTTCGGAAGTAGGTGCGGAGGTTCTGGACTTCGAGGATCGGTTCGACGGAGCTCATCTAGCAACCTGTCTGTCATTCCGAGGGAGCCCAAGCGACCGAGGAATCTCCGGGCAAGAGATCCCTCGCTGCGCTCGGGATGACATCAACAATCCAGGCACGACGCACAGCTTCACGTCCGCAGCCTCGGGTCGAGCGCGTCGCGCAGGCCGTCGCCGAGGAGATTGAAGGCGGTCACGGTGACCACGATCGCGAGCCCGGGGAAGGTGGCGATCCACCAGGCGTTGATCAGGGCGTCGCGGCCGTCGGAGATCATGTTCCCCCAGCTCGGAGTCGGCGGCTGCACGCCCAGGCCGAGGAAGGAGAGGGCCGCCTCCACCAGGATGGTGTTTCCGATCCCGAGGGTGGTGTAGACGATCACCGGCGCCAGCGTGTTGGGGATGATGTGACGGAGGATGATCCTCCCGTCGCTCATCCCGAGGATGCGGGCAGCCTGCACGAACTCTCGCTCGCGGAGGCTGAGCACCTCGCCGCGCACGATGCGGGCGACGCTCATCCACCCGGTGAGGCCGAGCACCACCACCACCAGCCAGATGGAAGGGGTGAAGAGGGCGATCACCACGATCAGCAGCACCAGTCGCGGGAAGGAGAGCATCAGGTCGGTGAAGCGCATCAGCACCGAGTCCGTCCAGCGGCCGAAGTAGCCGGCGAGCGCCCCGACGGCGGTCCCGAGGGTGACGCTCAGGCCCACCGCCACGAAGCCGATGGTGAGAGAGATGCGGGCGCCGTACAGTACGCGGGAGAGGATGTCGCGCCCGAACTTGTCGGTCCCCATCGGGTGCTCCCACGAGGGCGCGAGGTAGCGGGTGAGCACGATGTCGCCCTGCGCGGTCGGGTCGTAGGGCGCGATCAGCGGGGTGAGCAGCGTGACCACGTAGAGGAGCAGCATCACGACGAGCCCCGCCATCGCGAGACGGTTGCGCCGGAAGTGGCGCGCCGCGATGGCCCACTGCGAGTCGCCGTAGCGCCGCACCGGCCGCCGGGCGCGGACCGACAGATCGTAGAGCCCCCATCCCCATACCCCGAGCAGGAGCAGCACCAGGGTGGCGAGGGCGGCCACGCCGTCCGCCGGCACCCGCTGCGCCGCGAAGACGCCGCGGATCCGCTCCAGCGCGAGGAAGGCGAGCCCGAGGAGGAAGCCCCAGGGAAGGAGGAGAGCCATCCCCCGCACCCACTCGCCGCGCAACAGGTGCCCGCCGCCGGGAAGGACGGCGGAGAGGGCGAGCTGCCCCGCGGTGGCGGGCCCGCGCCCGGCCTCCGCCGCCAGCGCGCCTCTCGCTTCCACGGGCCCGTCCGAGACGGGCTCCGGCGGGTTGAACTCGAGGTCTGCGGGGGTGCGTACCATGGGGCTCGTCAGTCGTCAGTCGGAGGGTAGTGCGCCCCGACCGCAGGGAAAGGGAACCGAAGCCTGAAGACCGACCATCCTTTCACTCCACCCGGATCCGCGGGTCCACCACGGCGTAGAGCACGTCGGCGAGCAGGTTCCCGACGACCACCATGGTGGCGGCGACGAAGCTGGTCGCCATGACGAGCGGGTAGTCGCGCTGGAAGATCGCGTCCACGATCAGCCGCCCCATTCCGGGCCACGCGAAGATGGTCTCGATGAGCACCGAGCCGGAGAGGAGGAGCGGGAGGTACAGCCCCAGCAGGGTGACGATCGGGATGAGGGCGTTCCGGAGCGCGTGCCGGAAGACGACGGTGCGCTCGGCGAGCCCCTTGGCGCGCGCGGTGCGGATGTAGTCCTGGTGGATCACCTCCAGCATCGAGCCGCGCATGTAGCGCGCGACGCCGGCCGCGTTCCCGATCCCCAGCGCGATCACCGGGAGCCAGAGATGCTCCAGCCGGTCGAGCACCTTCGCGCCGAAGGGGAGGAACTCGTACCCCACCTGCGTCATCCCGGAGGGCGGGAACTGGAAGATCTCCGGGAGCCCCCACTGGCTCGACTTGAGGCTGAACACCAGGATCAGCATCAGCGCGAACCAGAAGGAGGGCATCGAGTAGAAGAAGAGCGCCAGGAAGGTCAGCACGTTGTCGGCGACGGAGTACTGCCGCACCGCCTGCAGGATCCCGATCAGCATCCCCACCCCGAAGATCACCACGATGGCGAGCAGCATGAGCTGCACGGTGTTCCAGAGGTACTCGGGGAGGATGTCGGAGATCGGCCTCATCTGTCCGAACGAGAAGCCGAAGTCCCCCTGCAGGAAGGAGGCGAGCCACTTGAAGTACTGGATGTGCAGGGGCTGGTCGAGCCCGAGGTTGCGGCGCATCTGCTCCACGACCTCGGGGGGGACGTTCGGGTTCAGAAAGCGCGCGGTGGGGTCGCCGGGGGCGAGGTGGACGATGAAGAAGATGAGCGTCAGGATCCCCAACAGGAGGGGGATCGACCCCAGCAGCCGGCGCAGGAGGTAGGAGAACATCTACGCCGCCCCGAACCGTTTCCGTTTCTGCACGCCCACCCCTCCGGATCTGGACCACGCCTCGGTGCGGGACCGCGCCCCGCGGCGCCCGCCGGAGCCCTCCCCATCCGCAGAAATCGGACCGGGGCGCCCCGCGGAAACGGAGGGATCCCGAACGGGACCGCCAGGTCCAGTCCGGGATCTCCGCCGCCGCCGCCGGCGCGCTACGAGGTGGGCGTCGCCGGCCGGCCGCGCTGCAGCGAGCGCGGGATCCACCACTCCCAAGTGTTCTGATAGCTGCCGTAGGTATCCACCTTCATCCCGCGCAGCCGCGGCCCCACGGCGTCCACGATGTCGTAGAAGTACAACCAGGTGTACGGCTGCGCCTCGACTACCTCGGAGGCGAAATCCTTCCACAGCGGCGCCGCCCTCTCCGGCGTGGGCTGCTCGAGCGCCCGCTCCAGAAGGGCGCTCGCCTCGGGGGTCGAGAAGCCGGTGATGTTGAAGGGCGAATCCGGCCCCCAGAGCGACGCCAGGTCGGCGCTCAGACCCACGCTCCAGCCGCCGAGCGCGGCCTCGTACTCCTTCGCCATCAGGTTCTGCATGAAGGTGTTGAACTCCAGCTGCCGGAGCTGGACGTCCACCCCGATCTGCCGCCACTGCTGCTGTGCGATCTGCGAGACGTCGGCCCGCCGCGGGCTCCCGGCGTTCGTCACCAGGGTGAAGCGAAAGGGACGTCCTTCCTTGTCGAGGATTCCGTCGCCGTCGGTGTCGCGCCACCCCTTCGACTCCAGGATCTGCCGCGCCCGCTCCGGGTCGTGCCCCAGCGGCGGGGTGAGCTTCGGATCGTAGAGGCCGGTAAAGATCGGCGCGTATGGCCCCGCCGCCGGCTCCGCGAACTCCTCCATCTGCAGGGCCCGCAGCATCGCGGGGAGGTCGAGCGCCAGCCCGAGCGCGCGCCGGACCTCGGGGTCCGCGAAGGCCGGGTGCGCCTGGGGATTGTAGGCGATGTAGTCGTATCCCCGCCGCCTCTCGCTCTCGAAGCGCACCCCCGGCATCTGCGCCCGCAGGCCCGGGATCTGGTCGAAGGTTACGCTGTATACCATGTCCACGTTCCCCGTCTGCAGCTCCACCAGCCGCGTCGCCGCCTCCGGGATGATGCGGTAGACGATCCGGTCGAGGAGGGGCTGCGGCTGGAAGCGCGGGTTCGGCACCAGCTCCACCCGCTCCCCCTTCTGCCAAGCGCCGATCATCCAGGGGCCGCTCACCACCAGCTTCCCGCCGGCCGGATCGATCAGGCTCGGGTGCGAGCGCAGCTCGGCCGCCGGGGTGCCCGCGAAGACGTGCTGCGGCACCAGCGCGATCGCGGAGTGCATCAGCATCTCCGGATACCGGCGCTCGAAGCGGAAGACGACCGTGGAGTCGTTCTCCGCCTCCACCGACTCCAGGTGCTCCACGGACGCCTCCTGCGGCGAGCCCAGCTCGGGCTTCCGGAGGAGGTCGTAGGTGAAGACCACGTCGTCGGCGGTGATCGGCTCCCCGTCGGACCAGACGAGGTCGGAGCGCATGTGGAAGCGGAGCGACGCCGAATCCGGACCCACGTACTCGTAGCTTCGCGCGATGGCCATCGGGCTCTCTTCGGCGGTGACGAAGACGAGCCGCCCGTCGCGCCACTGTCCTCGCACCAGCTCCATGTTCATCACGTCGGACGACAGGTTGCCGTCCAGCACCGACGCGGCGATCACGCCGAGCGGGGTGTTGATGTCCGAGCTCTCGACGACGATCGCCGTGCCACCGCGCTGCGGGGTGGCGCTATCCGGCTCCGCCCCGTCCCGCGCGTCGCGGTCGCCGCAGGCGGAGAGCGAGAGGAGGCCGGCCAGGCCGAGCCCGGCCCCGAAAGCATGGATTCGCTTCATGGGAGTCGCTGGATCGAGGGGAGGTTCGCACGTCGCCGGATCTCCAAAAAGTCTCGGGAGGCGGGGGGCGGGGGTTGAGCGCGCGCCGCCCCGGTTCCGCCTCGCCAATATGCGTCGTGAAATATGGGGTACGCATGAACCAGCCGACAGGGCGGAGCGATTCCTGTTCCCTGTCCCCTACTCCTTACCGCCGCATCGAGGGGGGGATCCACCAGTCGGGGGCGCTCACCAGCTTGCTGCGGACGTCCATCTCCACGTCCTGCAGGCGAGGTCCGACGCCCGCGAGGTCCTCGGCCCAAAAGAGGAAGGTGACGGGCTGGAGCTGCTGCAGCTGGCGAGTGAACTCCGTCCAGATCCGCCGCGCGTCCCCGGCATCCGTGGCCTGCAGCCCGCGCGCGATCAGCTCGTCGATGGCGGGATCGCAGAAGCCCGCGCGGTTGGCTGACTGGGCGGTTCGCGCCTGGGCGCAGGAGAAGAGGGGCGTCGGGTCCACCTTGAAGGTGTCGAGCGTCCAGTTGGAGATCACGGCGTCGTAGTCGCGGGCGCGGTGCTGCTGCAGCAGCGCGCCGAACTCCACCTGCCGGATCCGCACGTCCACCCCGACCTCGCGGAGCTGCTGCTGCATCACCGTGGCGATGTCCTGATGCATCCGGTTGGCCGCGTTCACCAGCAGGTCGAAGCGAAGCGGCTGCCCGCCGCGGTCGAGGATCCCGTCTCCGTCGGTGTCGCGCCACCCGGCCTGCGCCAGGAGCTGCCGCGCCGCTTCCGGGTCGTGGGGGAGCGGGGCCACCTCGCCGTACAGCGGGCTCCAGGGCGGGATCATCCCCACCGCGGGCGAGGCCAGCCCGTGCAGGAGCCCCTGGATGATCTGCGGACGGTTGACCGCCATGGCGAGCGCCCGCCGCACCGTGGCGTCCTCGAAGAGCGGCCGCTCGTTGTTCCAGCCGACGTAGGTGAACTCGCGCGAAGGGAAGTCGTTCAGCTCCACCCCGTCCTGCCCTCCGATCTGCCGCGCCTGATCGGGGAGGAGCGTCCACCCGGCGACGTCGATGCTCCCGCTGAGCAGCTCGGTGAGCATGGTGGTTGGCTCGGGGATGAGCCGGAAGACGACTCGTTCCACGTACGGGCTCCCCCCGAGCGCCTCCGGGAAATCGGGGTTCCGCTCCAGGACGAGCTGCTGGCCGCGCTCCCAGGAGACGAAGCGGAAGGGGCCGCTCCCGACCGGGTCCTGGTTGAAGGCCGCCTGAGAGAGCTGCGCCGGCGCCACGTCCCGCAGCAGGTGCTCGGGGAGGGGCGCCCACCAGAAGTCCTCCAGCGCCTGCGCGTGCGGGGCGGTGAAGTCGAAGCGGATCGTCCGCGGGTCGATCACCGTCGCCGAATCGACCAGGTCCATATAGGCCGAGGCCAGCAGCGAGGCCGTTTCCGGGTTCTTGGCGAGGTCGAAGGTGAACTTCACGTCCTCCGCGGTCACCGGCCGGCCGTCGTGCCAGGCGACGTCGCCGCGCAGACGGAAGGTCACGCTCGAATCGGAGAGCTCCCACGACTCGGCGAGGTAGGGCTCGACGTCCAGCTCCCCGTCGTAGCGGACGAGCGGGGTGAAGAGCATCTGCTTGATCACCTCGTCCGTCAGGATCCCCGTGTTGGTGACCGGGTTGAACGCCTGGAAGTCGGTGAGGTGCCCGACCACGGCGGTGCCGCCGGGGGTCGGGTCGCCCGTGGCCTCGGGCCCGCCGGAGTCCCCGCCGCCGCACGCGGCGAGCGCGAGGGCGAGGAGGGGGGGGAGAAGGCGGAAGCGCTTGGATCTCTGCATGGTTTCCTCGATCGGACTGAGGCCGCCTCGGTCTCGGACCGCGAGCTCCGCCGGCGCCGTTCGTGGGGGTTGCGCGGTGCTCATCGACGCCAGGTCCATGCCAGGTCGGAGTAGCGCCGGGCCAGCTCGCCCGCCCTCTCGCGCTCCCGTGCCGAAGGCTCGTCGGGCCGCAGGCCGCCGGGGATCTGCGCCGCCCAGCCGGCGGCGAGCGCGCGGGTGAGCTCCGCCCAGGCCGGGAGGGGACGGCAGTGGTCCTCCAGCACGGCCGGGTGGTCGTCGGGCGCGGGATCAGGCTCGCGGAGGCATGCGGCGATCTCCGCCTGGTCGTCGGCGAAGAGGAGGGAGCCGTGCTGGACGACGACGCCGGCCTCGCGGTACTGCGCGCTCCCCACCAGCTTGCGGCCGGCGACCACCACCTCGCCCTCGGCGGGCTCGCGGAAGCACGGCGCGAGCGAGGGGATCGGGGCGCGGGAGCGCGGCCGCGGCTGGAGCTCGGCGGGGACGCCGAGGCGGCGCACCCCCGCGACCAGCGCCCGGTTGACGGCCGAATAGGCCGCGCGCGGAGTTCCCAGCGCGCCGTCCGCGAAGACCGCGGAGTAGGTCAGCTCGCGGTCGTGGAGCACCGCCCGGCCGCCCGTGAGCCGCCGGACGACGCCGATGCCGCGGGCGCGCAGCCGCGCCTCGTCGTAGCGGCCGGCCGCCGGCTGGTTCCGCCCCAGCGAGAGGCAGCGGGGGGCCCAACGGTAGAAGCGGAGCGCCGGGGCCGCTCCCGCGCGCACCGCTTCCATCAGCGCCTCGTCCAGCGCCATGTTCCAGGGTCCGGGCGCCGGCGCGGTGTCCAGCCACCGCCACTCCTTCGGGAAGAGGGAATCCCTTCCAACTCGCCCCGGCCCTTCCAGGGAGTCGGCAGTCCGCCAGCCACTCTCCCTCTTCCCTGTTCCCTCTTCCCCGTCCCCCGTTCCCTGTTCCCTAGACCTCGTAGCTCCCTCCCGGCTCGAGCACCTCGACGCGGGCGCGGTCGGCCACCAATCGGCGGAACTCCTCCGGATCCTGGGCGATCAGCTCCCAGGTGTCGTAGTGCATGGGGATCACCACCTCGGGCTGGATAAAGGCCACGGCGCGCGCCGCGTCCTCGGGGCCCATGGTGAAGTTGTCGCCGATCGGGAGGAGAGCGACGTCGACGTACCCCTGCAGGAGCTGCATGTCCGTGATCAGCGCCGTGTCCCCCGCGTGGTAGAGGCGCTTGCCCCCGTCGAGCGTCAGCAGGAAGCCGCAGCAGTCGGTGGTGAACGCCCCCTCGTCGTCGCCGGCGACGGAGCCGGTGTGGAGCGCCGGGGTGAGCTTCACCTTGCCGAAGGGGAAGCGGTGCGCTCCCCCGACGTTCATCCCGTGCCCCTTCTCCACCCCCTCCTTCTGGCAGAAGGCGACGAGCTCGAAGGTGGAGATCACCGTGGCCCCGGTGCGCTTCGCCAGCGGGATGCAGTCCGTGAAGTGGTCGAAGTGCCCGTGCGAGACGAGGACGTAGTCCAACTCATCGAAGTCCTCGAGGCCGACGTCCGCCACCGGGTTGTCGCTCAGGAAGGGATCGAAGAGGATCCGCGTCCCATCGTCCGTCACCAGCGAGAAGCAGGAGTGTCCGTGCCAGGTGAGCTTCGCCATGTGTCCTCCCTTCGGTCGGATTGAGGGACCGTCCTACCCGATGTGCCGCTCGTATGCCGCGGCGTCCAGCAGGGGCTCGAGCGCGGCGTCGTCGGAGACGCGCAGCTTGACCATCCACCCGTCGCCGTACGGATCGTTGTTCACCAGGGCGGGATTGGCGTCGAGGGCGCCGTTCACCTCCACCACCTCGCCGGCGACGGGGGAGAAGAGCTCCGAGACCGCCTTCACCGCCTCGATCGTCCCGAAGACCTGCATCCGCTCGAACGAGTCGCCGACCTTCGGGAGCTCGACGAAGACGACGTCGCCGAGCTCTCCCTGCGCGTAGTCGGTGATCCCGATCACCACCACGCCGTCCTCGCCGGAGCGGCGCACGTACTCGTGCTCTTCCGTGTACATCAGGTCCTGCGGGATGTTCGCCATGGATCCTCTGCGGGTGCGGTGCCGGGGGACGGCCGTTCGACTGCCGGAAACGTGCAGAATAGGCCCCGGCCCCGGCGGGCGTCAAGCGCCCCCCGCGGCATGGCGCGATCCTTCCAGGCCCGTTGGCCGACATCCTCTTTCATCCAAAATTCGCGCGCGATGCTCGCCTCCCTGTATCTCGTCGGCGGCTGGGTCTTCCGGCTCGTCATGATTCCCGTGGTGGCGCGGCGCCACCGCCCCTTCGTGGCGCTCTCCTGGCTGGCCCCCATCTTCCTCTTCCCGGTCGTGGGCACCGTCCTCTACTTCTGGCTCAGCCGGTACGGGCTGCAGCGCGGCGCGGAGCGGCACCGCGCGGTCCGTCGCCGCGTCGAGACGGACGACCGGCTGCGGGAGCAGGACCGATTCGCCTCCGACGACGTGCCGCCGGAGCAGGAAGACCTGGTCCGGCTGGCCTCCCGCCTCTCCACGCGCCGTCTCGGCGGCTTCCCCATCCTCGACGGAAACCGGCTCGACCTGCTGAGCGAGCCTGGCGAGGCCATCGACCGGCTGATCGGGGAGATCGACGCGGCGCGCGAGACGGCTCACCTCCTCTTCTACCACTTCGCGGTGGACCGAACGGGGCGCCGGGTGGCGGACGCGTTGGCCCGCGCGGCCGCGCGCGGGGTGACCTGCCGCCTGATGATCGACGATTGGATGTCGAGCGATATGGACGACGAGCTGCGCCCCTGGCTGGAGGAGCGCGGAGTGCGGGTCTGCCCCGTGCTCCCGGTCAGCCTGCTCCACCGCCCACTGCAGCGCCTCGACGTGCGGAACCACCGCAAGATCGCCGTCCTAGACGCGCGCGTGGCGATGACCGGGTCGGACAACATCCACGATCCCGGCTACGAACTCGAGGAGGGAGTGTGGCACCAGCTCTCGGTGCGTATCGAGGGTCCGGCGGTGCTGCAGCTGCAGATGCTCTTCGTGGAGGACTGGTACTTCGCGACGGACGAGCTGCTCGACGGACGGACGATCTTCCCGGAGCCCGCCGCCGCCGGCGACGTGACCGTCCAGACGGTGCCCGGCGGCCCGAGCTACGACGAGAACCTCCTGCAGCACGTCTACGTGCAGGTGCTGGCGGAGGCGCAGGAGCGGGTCGTGGTCGTCACCCCCTATTTCGTGCCGGACGAGCCGACGACGCTGGCGCTGCGCCTCGCCGCCCTGCGCGGGGTGCGGGTGGACCTGATCGTCCCCGAGGAGAGCGACGAGCGGCTCACCGACCTCGCCGGCCACGCCTGCTACCAGGGGCTCCTGGACATGGGGGTTCGCATCCACCGCCACACCAGCGGATTGCTCCACACGAAGGCGATCGCCGTGGACGACGCCTTCTGCCTGATCGGCACCGCCAACTTCGACCGCCGCTCCCTCTTCCTCAACTACGAGCTGATGCTGCTGATCTTCCACCGCGAGTTCACCGTGCGCGTCCGCGACCGCCTGCTCGCCTACCTGGACGACTGCCGCGAGATCGATCCGGAGGAGTGGCGCGCCCGCCCCGAGCCCCGCCAGGTCCTGGAGCACACCGTGCGCCTCCTGAGCCCGGTGTTGTAGAGCGAACGGTGATCGGTCGTCCGTCGTCAGTTATCGGTCATCAGTAAGGGTAACGGGCAGCTGCGAGCGGTCCGGCAGTACGGACCGGGAACAGAAGAGTGATCACCTCCGCAGCGGATGGAGAGCCCGGAAACCCCTCGGGTCCGGAGACCGATCGCCGATCGCTGATCGCTGATCGCTGACAACCGACGACCGACGACCGACCGCCCCCTCGCGGGGTAGCGGAAGGATCGGGGGACCAATACATTCCGCGCGCTCCCGGCGAGACCCCCAACGGCGCGATCCACCGTGAAAAATACGGAACTCCTGCAGAGCGACACCTTCGTTCCCCGGCACATCGGCCCGAACCCGGACGAGGTGCGGGAGATGCTCGCGACGCTCGGCTACGCGTCGCTGGACGAGCTGATCGACGTCACCGTTCCCTCCGGCATCCGGCGGGGCCGTCCGCTGCGCCTGGGCGAGGCGCGCACGGAGACCGAGGTGCTGGCCGAGATCCGCGGGATCGCCTCCCGCAACCGGATCTTCCGCTCCTACCTGGGGATGGGGTATCACGACTGCGTCACCCCGCCCGTCATCCAGCGGAACGTGCTCGAGAACCCGGCGTGGTACACCGCCTACACCCCCTATCAGGCGGAGATCTCGCAGGGGCGGCTCGAGGCGCTGCTCAACTTCCAGACGATGGTGATCGACCTCACGGGGCTCCCCATCGCGAACGCCTCGCTGCTGGACGAGGGGACCGCCGCTGCCGAGGCCATGGCGCTCTGCTACCAGGCGAAGGGGAGCGAGGCGCGCAACGTCTTCCTCGTCTCGGAGGCTTGCCACCCGCAGACGATCGACGTGGTCCGCACCCGCGCCGCGGCCCGTGGCTTCGAGATCCGGATCGGCGACGCCGGCGCGCCGCTCGACGACTCCGTCTTCGGCGTGCTCCTGCAGTACCCGGCGACCGACGGCGCGGTGGAGGATCTCCGCGAGCGGGTGGAGCGGGCGCACGAGGCGGGGGCGCTCGTCGCCGTCGCCACCGACCTGCTGGCGCTGGCCCTGCTGACGCCGCCGGGGGAGTGGGGCGCCGACATCGCGGTGGGGAGCGCGCAGCGCTTCGGAGTGCCGATGGGGTACGGCGGCCCGCACGCCGCTTTCTTCGCATGTCGCGACGAATTCAAGCGCCAGATTCCTGGCCGCATCATCGGCGTCTCGCGGGACGCCGCGGGGAAGCCGGCGCTGCGCATGGCGCTGCAGACGCGCGAGCAGCACATCCGCCGCGAGAAGGCCACCAGCAACATCTGCACGGCGCAGGTGCTGCTCGCGGTGATGGCGAGCATGTACGCGGTCTACCACGGCCCTACCGGAATCCGCCGCACCGCGGAACGGATCCACGGCCACGCGGCGGAGCTCGCCGCGGGGCTGCGCCGCGCCGGCCACCGGGTGGTGCACGAGACCTTCTTCGACACCCTGCGGGTGGAGACGGCGGGTGGGGCCGACGCGGCGATCGAGCGGGCCCTCGCGCGCGGCATCAACCTCCGGCGCCTCGATGACGGCGCGGTGGGGATCTCGCTCGACGAGACGGTCGGGCCGGGAGACGTGCAGGAGCTGCTGGAGGTGTTCGGCGGCGGCGCCCCGGCCGCCCACCCGTCCGAGGAGCCGGCGGTCTCCTTCCCCGCCGGGCTGGCGCGCTCCAGCGAGTATCTCACCCATCCCGTCTTCAACTCTCACCACTCGGAGACGGAGATGCTGCGCTACGTGCGCGGTCTCGACGCGAAGGACTTCTCGCTGGTGCACGGGATGATCCCGCTGGGCTCGTGCACGATGAAGCTGAACGCGACCGCCGAGATGATCCCGGTCACCTGGCCGGAGTTCGCGAAGCTCCACCCCTTCGCCCCGCGGGAGCAGGCGGAGGGATACCGGATCCTCTTCGAGCAGCTGGAGGCGCAGCTCGCCGAGATCACGGGCTTCGCGGCGGTCGCGCTGCAGCCCAACGCCGGCTCGCAGGGCGAGTACGCGGGGCTGCTGGCGATCCGCCGCTACCACGACAGCCGCGGCGACCATGCCCGCGACGTCTGCCTCATTCCCCAATCGGCGCACGGCACCAACCCCGCCAGCGCCGTGATGGCGGGGATGCAGGTGCTGGTGGTGAGGACCGACGAGAACGGGAACATCGACCTGGCGGACCTGCGGGCGAAGGCCGCGCAGGCGGGCGAGCGGCTGGCCGCGCTGATGGTCACCTACCCGTCCACGCACGGGGTGTTCGAGCCCGAGATCCGCGAAGTGTGCGAGGTGGTGCACGCCGGCGGCGGGCAGGTCTACATGGATGGCGCGAACATGAACGCGCAGGTCGGCCTCTGCCGGCCTGGCGACTTCGGCGCCGACGTCTGCCACCTGAACCTCCACAAGACCTTCTGCATCCCGCACGGCGGCGGCGGCCCCGGGATGGGGCCCATCGGCGTGGCGGAGCACCTCGTTCCCTTCCTCCCGGGGCACCCGGTGGTGCCGGTGGACGGGCGCGACAGCCACGCGGTCTCCGCCGCGCCGTGGGGGAGCGCCAGCATCCTCCCGATCTCCTGGATCTACATCCGGATGATGGGCGCGGAGGGGCTCAAGGCGGCGAGCCAGGTCGCGATTCTCAGCGCCAACTACATCTCGAAGCGCCTCGCGGAGCATTACCCCGTGCTCTACGCCGGCCGCAACGGGACCGTGGCCCACGAATGCATCATCGACACCCGCTTCCTGAGGGGCGAGGCGGGGATCGAGGTGGAGGACGTCGCCAAGCGGCTGATGGACTACGGCTTCCACGCTCCCACCGTCTCCTTCCCGGTGGCCGGGACGCTGATGATCGAGCCCACCGAGAGCGAGGCGAAGGCGGAGCTGGACCGCTTCTGCGACGCGATGATCTCGATCCGCGAGGAGATCCGCGAGATCGAGCGGGGGGAGGCGGACCGGCGGGACAACCTGCTGAAGGGCGCGCCGTTCACCGCCGATGCGGTGACCGCCGATGCGTGGCCCCACCCCTTCCCGCGGCAGCGGGCGGCATTCCCCGCCCCCTGGGTGCGGGCGAACAAGTTCTGGCCCTCGGTCTCCCGCGTCGAGAGCGCGTACGGCGACCGCAACCTGGTGTGCGCCTGCCTCCCGCCGGACGCCTATGCCGAGATCGAGGAGATGGCGGCGCGATAGTGTGGAATCCTATCCGGTGAGCATGTCCGGCGGGGGCGCGCCCTCCTCGCCCTCCCGGCGGACCTCCTCGCCGGGCAAGGGCGCGCGCGGGGGCTGCGGGAGGGGCTCGCCGAGGCGATAGGTGCGGTAGGTGGGATAGGCCAGGTCGACGTCGGGCTCCGCGGCGAATGCGGCGAGCAGGCGCCGGCTGATGCGGTCCACGCTCCCGCGCCGCCGCCGCACGTGGATCAGGTAGCGGAGCGTCAGCTCCACCCCCGAGTCGCCGAGGCTCACGTACACGATCGGCGTGAGGGCGCCGTACTTGAAGGCGAAGCGCCGCTCCAGGCGCCGGAATCCCGCCTTCAGCTCCGGGGCGATCTCGGCATGGATCTCGTCGGCCACCTCGCGCAGGATCTGCTCCGCCCGCCGCCAGTCGCTCTCGTACGTCACCACCACCCGGTTCTCCTGCCAGATGAAGGGGTTCTCCGCCGCGGAGATCAGCACCGTGTCGGAGAGCAGGCGGTAGTTCGGGACGGTCACCAGCCGGCCGGTGGACTGCCGGCCATACACCAGCGGCCCGCCCACCTCCAGCACCGTCGTCTTCAGCACCCCGATGTCGATCACGTCCCCGGTCACCCCGTCCACCTCGATCCGGCTCCCCACCTCGATGCCGGAGCGGCTGGAGATGTAGATCCATCCCACGGTGGACTTCAGGATGTCCTGCAGCGCGACCGCGACGCCCGCGGCCAGCAGCGCCAGCACCGCGCCGAGGCCGGTGAGCGACTCGGCGAAGAGCGCCACGGCGATGAGCGCCAGCAGGATCGCGTAGGCGTAGGCGATCCACTTCCGGAGGGTGTGCCGCCGGTTGACGTCCTCGATGTGGACGTTGAGCTGCCGATGCGCGAGGCGGGTCAGCGCGTAGAGGACGGCCGCCAGCGCGAGGAAGACGAGGATCTTCTGGCCGATGTCGTGGAGGTAGAGGTCCCGCCACCGCTCGAGGGCGGCGGGGATCGGGACCTCGAGCGAATCCGGGACCCCGGGAGGGGTCGGAGACTGGATCATGCGGCCGGGGGCTGCGAGAGGGGTGCCAGCGGCGTCAGCGCAGCACGAAGGTTCCGCTGCGCGACTCGTAGCGGCGGGTGGGAAGACCGATGGCGCGCACCAGCACGCGCCGCAGCCCGCGCTCCACCGCCCGCCCCGGCGAGGCGCGCCCTTCGATGGCGGGCTGGAGGTCGCCGCGCAGCCACCGCCGCAGCTCCTCCAGATCCGAGAGCGAGAGCGTCTCGATGTCGAGCGTCGCCAGGTAGTAGTAGCGGCCGGAGCCGCGCGGGCTCAGCGTGGCGCGCAGGAGCGACTCGATCGCCCGCTGGGCTTCGCCGAGAGAGGCGTACCGCCGCTCGCTCCGCCCCGTCTCCAGCCGGTAGAGGCGGTCGAGCGGGTCCTGCAGGAGGGCGAGGTAGATCTCCTGCGCGCCCACCAGCCGGTCGAAGAGCCCCTTCCTCCAGAGCTCTACCCGCAGCCGGAAGCGCAGCGGGAGCCCGGACTCGAGCGCGTCGCGGAGGGCGTCGTCCTCCAGGACTCCCCGCAGCTCCACCACCGGCCGCCCCCCCTCCTCCGTGGCGCTCGCGCGCACCGAAAAGTCCGGCGCCGACTGCGCGGCGGCGGCCCCGTCTCCGCACGGCAGCGCCAGGACCACGCCCAGCCAGAGCCCCGCACGACGGAGTCTCAAAACCTCGGACCGAGCCTCAGGAAGACGTTCAGACCCCGGCTCCCCGTGAGCGGCTTCGCCAGGTAGATCCCCAGGCGGTCCACCAGCAGCCCCACGCCCACGTCCACCGCCAGCTCCTCGTCTGGACGCGAGTCGAAGGCCCAACCGCGCCCCGCGTCCACGAAGAACGCCCAGTCGGGCGAGACATCCCAACCCGGATGGCGGTCGCGGTCGCCCTCCTCTCGGACGTCCTCCCCGCGGTCGTCGTCCCACGGCGCGTCGTCCCAGCGCAGGCGGAAGGAGAGCTTCCCGCGGTACTCCGCCTGCAGCAGGGTGAAGGCGTCGCACCCGTAGGCGGGAAAGAAAACCTCCCGAGTCCCCGACCCCGCTGCGGAGGCGAGGGAGCGGTGGACGAAGCGGGAGCGCGCGCCGCAGTCGAGCTGGAAGAACTCGTACCCCGGCAGCGATCCCTCGCCGCCGAGAGCATGCTGCCGCTGCGGCGGAAGCGACGAGCCGTCCAGCGAGCCCGCAACGACGAGGCGGAAGTTCAGCCGCGAGCGCGGATCGACCCGGTTGTAGCGCCGCAGGTCGAGCAGGCCGGTGGTGAAGCGGCCGTAGGACCGTGGATCAATCGCGAACCGCGTCTCCGGGTCCAGGATCGTCCCCGACTCGGCGAACCCCGCCGGGCGCGTCAGATCCACGTCGAAGCCGTGCTCCACCCGACCGCTGAGCAGCCAGCCGGTGGAGGGATCGAAGGCGAGGCTGCGCGAGTCGAAGGTGGCCTGCAGAGCGGCGCTGGCGATGTCGCCCTCCGCCACCAGCGGCTGCGGACGCCACGGGTCCGCGTTGTCGAAGAGCGTCCAGGGACTTCCGGGCGCCCGCGAGAGGTGCCGCTCCCAGCGCGCCTCCAGCTGCAGCGAGAGAGGCGTCTGCCGGGGCTCCCAACCGGCGAATGCCGTCACCCCCTCACGCTCGTAGTGGTCCCGGAAGTCGCGGTGGAAGAGGAAGGTCGCCAGCCCGTTCTCGAGGTCCGAGAGGTGCCACTCCTCAATCGGCTCGACCAGGGAGTGCGCGGAAACCCCCAGGCGCATCGTCCGGTGCCCGCCCAGGAACTGCTCCGCGCGGACGTAGTAGCCCATCTTCTCGGTGTCGAGCGTGAGACCCGACTCGGTGCGGTAGATCGCCAGCGCGTGCACCCGCAGCGGGTTGGAGCCCTCCGTCTCGATTCGCGGGCCGAAGGTGATCGGCAGCCCCTCCACCCGGTTGTAGCTCGTCCCGGTGGTGATGAGGAAGTCGCTGCGCCCCCACTGCGGGCCCCCGGCGCCGATCCCGGCGCGGCGGGGCGCGGCGGGGGGCGCGCGGAGGATCCGCTCCCCCTCGCGGCGGTAGCGGAGACGCCCGGGATAGGCAAGCACCTCCCCGCCGACGGACGCCTGCTCCACCCCGCTCACCTCGCCCCCCACCACCAGCAGGTCGCCCGTGATGGCGGCGCCGGGACGCAGCTCCGCGTCGCCGTTCACCAGGAGCACGCTCCCCTCGACCCGACCCTCCAGCACCAGCGGCCCCTCGAGCACCGCGACGTCCGAGCGCAGCGTGGATCCCGCCGCAACGCGGGTCTCGCCGGAGAAGTGCGTTCGGCGCGGGTCGTTGAGGAAGTCGATCACCGCCTCCGCCACGTCGTCGGGGAGGTCGAGGGCGCGCACCGAGTCGGCTCGGACGGCGCGCTCCCCCGGCGCCGGGGGGTCCTGCGCGGCGGCGAGCGAGACGGACAGGAAGAGGAGCGGGCCGAGCAGGCCCAGAATTCCCAGCATGAAGCCTCCCGGCGAGAAGGGCAGGTCCGCGAACGGGGTTCCGCCCCCGAGACGAAGCATACGCCGTGCCCAGCGGAACCGCAATCGCATCACGTTGCACCACATAATCTTACCAGAATTCCCGCCCCGCCGTCCAGCTCCAGGTGCGTCGAAGCGACACGCGAGAAGGGGACGCTCACCGGCCGATCTCCAGCCGGCGCATCCGCCGGTAGAGGTTGGCGCGATCTGTCCGCAGGCGGCGGGCGGCTTCGGCGACGCTGCCGGAGGCCGCCTCGAGCGCTCCCGCGAGGAGGGCACGCTCGTAGTCGTCGAGCCGGTCGGAGAGGGAGCGCTCGTCGTCGTCGCGATACCCGCCGTCGCGCGGGCGGGCGGGGAGCGCGGCGGGGGAGCCCGCCAGCACCGTCCGCACCTCGGGCGCGCCGACCTCGGCATCCGGGTACAGGATGAGGAGCCGCTCGACGATGTTGGCGAGCTCGCGCACGTTCCCCGGCCAGGTGTGTCCCGCCAGCGCCTCCGCGGCGGAGGGCGAGAGGCGCGGCGGGCGCAGCGCGATCCGGCCGCGGTTGCGCGCCAGGAAGTGGCGCACCAGCGCGGCGACGTCCTCTCTCCGCTCGCGGAGCGGGGGGAGGTGCAGCGGAATCACGTGCAGGCGGAAGAAGAGATCCTCGCGGAAGCGGCCGGCCGCCACGTCGGCGTGCAGGTCGCGGTTGGTGGCCGAGAGGATCCGCACGTCCACGGGGATGGGCTCGCTCCCGCCGACCCGCTCGATCTCGCCCGCTTCGAGCACCCGCAGCAGCTTGGCCTGGGCCTCCGCTCCCAAGTCGCCCACCTCGTCGAGCAGGAGCGTCCCGCCGTGCGCGAGCTCGAAGCGGCCGCGGCGGCGCTCCGTGGCGCCGGTGAAGGCCCCCTTCTCGTGGCCGAACAGCTCCGACTCCACCAGGTCGCGCGGGATGGCCGCGCAGTTCACGCGGATGAGCGGCCCCGCGGCGCGAGGGCTGAGCCGGTGGATCGCCGCCGCGGCCAGCTCCTTTCCCGTCCCCGACTCGCCGGTGACGAGCACCCGCGCCTCCGTGGGCGCCACGCGGCCGATCAGCTCGCGCACCCGCCGCATCGGCTCGCTGTCGCCGATCATCCGGTCGCCCTCGCCCAGCTCCTCGCGCAGCGCCCGGTTCACCTCTCGCGCCTGCCGCAGTTCCAGCGCCGAGCGGAGCACCAGGAGCACCGCCTCGGGGGAGAGCGGCTTCTCCAGGAAGTGGAAGGCGCCCAGCTTTGTCGCGCGCACGGCGTCGGACAGGGTGGCGCGGCCGCTCATCATCACCACCGGGAGCTCCGGCGCCGCCTCGCGCACCCCGGGGAGCACGTCGAGCCCGCTGGAGGGCGGCATGACGAGGTCCATGAGCATCGCGTCCGGCTCCCCGGCGCGCACCGCCATCAGCCCCGCCTGCGCGGAGTCCGCCTCGCGCACCTGGTAGCCCTCGGCGCGCAGGAGGCTGGCGAGCATCCGCCGGATGTTCGGCTCGTCGTCGACGATGAGGATGGAGGGCATGAAATGATCCTCGGTCCGCGGTCTTCAATCGTCGGTCATCGGTCGGACAAGCGGTTCGTGCGCAACGCGTCGGCCGGATCTTCGGGGACGGTTGCGGGTTCCGCACCAGGTTCCGGCCGGCCATCCGGGACCGACGACTGACGACCGACGACGGACGACCCGTTGCCGATCGGAAGCTGCACCCGGAACTCGGCGCCTCCCTCCGGTCGGTTGCGCGCGCCGACGCGGCCGCCGTGGGCGTGCACCGTCTGCTTCACGATCGCCAGCCCCAGGCCTGTCCCGCGCGGCTTGGTGGTGAAGTCCGGCTCCCAGATGCGCTCCAGGTTCTCCGCCGGGACGCCGGAACCTTCGTCGAGCACGCGCACCTCGATCAGCTCGCCCACCCTGGCCAGCTCCACCGCCACCGTCCCGCCCTCCTCCCCCATGGCGTCCGCCGCGTTGAGCAGGAGGTTGGCGAAGGCGCGCCCCAGCGCGTCGTGGTGGCCCACCACGCGGGGGAGATCGGACGGGGCGGCGAGCCGGTGCGCGATCCCCGGCGGGAGGTTTGTCCGGAGGAGGTATTCGAACTGCTCCCGCAGGTCGATCTCGCTGGCCCGTCCCTCGGGAAGGCGCCCGAACTGCGAGAAGGCGAGGGCGAGCTCCTCCAGCTGCGCCGACGCCTCCCCCACCACCTCCAGGGGCTCGCGCGCGGCGGGGACGGAGGCCGTCTGCCGCTCGAGAACGCGGAGCGCCAGCTGTACCGGGGTGAGAGCGTTCTTCAGCTCGTGGGCGACGCTGCGGGCGACGGTCACCCAGGTGCGGGCGCGCTCCGCCTCCAGCGCCCGCTCGCGCGAGACCGCCAGCTGGCCGGCCATGTCTCGGAAGGCCTGCCGCAGCGCGGCGAACTCCCCGCTCTCCCGGGAGTCGCCGGGGGAGGGCTCCGGGAGCGGCTCCTCGCGCGCGACCCGGCCCGACCAACCCACCAGCTCGCGGATCGGGCGGGAGAGCTCCCGGGCGATCCCGCGGGCCGAGCGCACCGCCAGCCAGCCGAGCAGCCCGGCCAGCACGAGGCTGACTACCTGGATGACGCGCACCGCCCGCCGGTTCAGGTACTCGAAGCGCCCCGACTGGAGGAGCGAGGCGGAGAGCTCCTCTCGGTGGTGGGCCGCCGCCGCGAGGAGCCGCGGGTCGCCCTCGCGCTCCACCGCCTCCAGCAGCTCACGGCCGCTCTGCGCCACCCCCTCCCACGCCGCCGCCGAAGTGTGGAGCGCCACCGTCTCGGACAGCAGGTAGGTCCCCGCGCCGATCAGCAGCAGGGATGGGATCAGAGAGAAGAGCACCAGCGCCAGCAACAGGCGACGCTCGAAGGATCCGCGTCGGGGCATGAGCCTTCCGTGTGAGATGCCGGCCGCACCACCGACCTCCGGGGAAAGGTACGGACCCCCGACGAAAGTACCCAGTGCCGGGGGCGAGGGTCCCGATGATGCCCCTGGCCCCCGACCCTGGTACTCGCAACCCGCTGCTTCCATGTCCGACCTGGAATCCGGTCTCCGCCGCCGCTTCGCCGTCCGCGACGAGGGGTTCTCCCACGGTGCCTTCGCCGTGGACCTCCTCCTCCCCGCGTCGGCGGACGCGTTGATCGACGAGTCGGAATTCGATGCGGACGAGCGCCTCCCGTACTGGGCGGAGCTGTGGCCCTCGGCGCGTGCGCTGACGCGCTTCCTGCTGGACTCTCCGCCGCCGGGAGGCCCGGCGATCGAGCTGGGGTGCGGGGTCGCCCTCCCCTCCCTGGCGCTGAGGGCGCGGGGCGTCGAGGCGCTCGCCACGGACTACTACCCCGAGGCCCTCGACTTCGCCCGCGCCAACGCGGAGCGCAACGCGATCCCCGCCCCACGGACGATTTTGCTCGACTGGCGCGATCCGCCGCCGGGCCTCGGACGCTTCCCGCTGGCGGTGGCGGCGGACGTGCTCTACGAGAGCCGCAACGGCGAGGCGCTCGCCGGCTTCCTCCCGCGGGTGATCGCCCCCGGCGGGAGCGTCCTGATCGCGGACCCCGGGCGCGCGCACGCTCCGGCCTTCGAGCGGGAGATGCGGGAGCGGGGATGGGGGATCGAGGAGGTGGCGGTGAGGAAGGAGCCGCCCAGCCGCGTGCGCATCCTCCGCCTCCGGCCGCCTCCCTTCGATCAGAAGCGGTAGCGGACGCTCAGCAGGGGCGCCGGCGCCCCGACCCACCGTGCCGCGAGGAGCCCCTGCGGCTGCAGGCTCACCTCCCACGCGGCCGCGGACATCCGCTCGCCCCGCCCCACCGGCGCGTCGGGCGCGAGCGAGGCGTACGTGAGGATATACCCCGCCGCCGCGCCCAGAGCCGCGCCGGTCAGCGCCACCGTCTCGTCGTCGGCCAGCGCACCCAGGCTGGCTCCGGCCAGCCCGCCGGCCAACGCCCCGAGCCGGTTCAGCGTCGCCTGGCCGACGGAGAAGTCGGTCCGGCTCACGAGGCCGTCGGCCAGGTACGCCCCCGCGGCGCTGCCGAGCACCGCGACGCCCCACCCGAGCTTCTCGTCGTCCACGTCGCCGATCAGGTCGGCCACCGCCACGCCGGCGAGGGCGCCCACCGCACCTCCGGTGTAGAGCACGTCCGCGTCGCCCCAGGTGTAGTCGCGCCGCTGCGCCAGCCGGTGGGCGCCGAGGATTGCGCCGGCGGCGACCGGAAGAGCGATGGCGGCGGACGACCGCTCGTTGATATGGTCGGTCCCCGCGACCACCGCGGCCCCGAGGCCCCAGAAGAGACCCAGGTCGCCACCGGCCACCAGGGTGTTGGCCGTGCCGGCGCTCATCCGCTCGTTGCGGGCCCAGAGGTAGCCGCCCACCCCCTCCGCCACGCTCATCAGCAGCGCGCCGCCGAGGCGTCCCCGCTCGAAGTCGTCGTTGTCCTCGTAAAAGCAGGGGTCGTCCTGCAAGCACCGGAACTCGTGTTCCTCCTCGCCCCGGATCAGATTGTGGAGGAGCACGCCGTGGAAGATCCCCCGCGTCAGGCCGTAGCGACTCAGGTTGGCCATCCCGAAGGTAACCGGCCGGTTCGCGGTGAGAGCGAAGGGGAGGAAGAAGCTGGCTCCCGAGGTGAGGAGGTAGAGGCCGGAGGCGCTGCTCGCGTCGTCGACGCCGAGCGCCAGGGGGAGTGCCCAGCCATAGAAAGCGATTCCGGCGAGGGTGGATTGGCCGAGGAGGAGATAGCGGCCCGCCTGGTCGACGCCGCCGCTCTCGTCGAGGCCGGCGCGCGACTCCAGCAGCGCCGCCACGCGCGAGCGGAGATCCGAAACCTCCGCGGCGGAGCGCGGGAGCCTCTCGCGAGTGAGCCTCCCGTCGCGGAGGTAGGAGACCTCGAGCGAGAAGGCGGAGTCGGACGCCTGGAAAAGGCGGGCCTCCTGAAAGCCGGGGTACTCGTCCACCCAGAGCGCCAGGCGCTGCGCGAGCCGCCGGTCTACGACCTGGACGCGGCCCGCCTCGTCGAGCGGCACCTGCACCTCCTGCGCGCCCGCCCGCCCGGCGCAGAGAACCAATAGAAGCGACAGAAGGCGGATCGAGCGGCGCATATGTTTTCCTCATCCAGGGGTATCGGCTCTCCGTCACTGCCGTAACAATGCTCGAAGAGGGAAGTTTCTGCCATGCCGGCGTGCGGCCTCGCACTTTCCCGGGGCGATGGCGATCCGTTAAGTTGCGGCGTGATCGACGGCAGAGACGGGCAACGATCCAAACCCATGACAGCCATCCAGCGAAGGCGGACCGCCACCGTGGACGTCGGCGGCGTGAAGATCGGCGGCGCCCACCCGGTGGCCGTGCAGTCCATGACCAACACCGACACCGCGGACGTCGAGGGCACGATCCGGCAGGTGGCGGCGCTCTGGCGCGCCGGGAGCGAGCTCGTGCGCGTGACCGTCAACCACGACGAAGCGGCGAAGGCGGTCCCGCGCATCGTGGAGGGGCTCGCGCGGCGGGGGGTGCACGTTCCCATCGTGGGCGACTTCCACTACAACGGGCACCTTCTCCTCACCCGGTACCCCCAGTGCGCGGAGGCGCTCGCCAAGTTCCGCATCAACCCGGGGAACGTCGGGACGAAGCACCGCGACGCCAACTTCACCACCATCGTGGAGCAGGCGATCCGCTTCGGGAAGCCGGTGCGCATCGGCGTCAACTGGGGCTCGCTCGACCAGTCGCTGCTCACCGGGATGATGAACGCCAACGCGGCTCTCCCGGAGGAGGCGCGGGAGGATGCGCAGGAGGTGCTCCGTGGGGCGATGATCGAGAGCGCGCTCCGCTCCGCCGCCCTCGCCGAGGAGATCGGCCTCCCCCACGACCGCATCCTCCTCTCCGCCAAGGTGAGCGGGGTGCAGGACCTCGTGGCGGTCTATCGGAGGCTCGCGGCGCTCTGCGACTATCCCCTCCACCTGGGCCTCACCGAGGCGGGGATGGGGACCAAGGGGGTGGTGGCCTCCGCCGCGGGGCTCTCGATCCTCCTGCAGGAGGGGATCGGGGACACCATCCGCGTGAGCCTCACCCCGAAGCCGGGCGGCGACCGCGCGGAGGAGGTGCACGTGGCGCAGCAGATCCTTCAGTCGATGGAGATCCGCTCCTTCGCGCCCCAGGTGACCTCGTGCCCCGGGTGCGGCCGCACCACCAGCACCTACTTCCAGAAGCTCGCCGAGGACGTCCAGGGGTACATCCGCGAGCAGATGCCCGTCTGGCGCGGCAGCCGGCCCGGGGTGGAGGAGCTGAAGGTGGCGGTGATGGGATGCGTGGTGAACGGCCCCGGGGAGTCGAAGCACGCCAACCTGGGAATCTCGCTTCCGGGCACCTTCGAGGAGCCCAAGGCCCCGGTGTACGTGGACGGCGAGCACTTCACGACCCTGCGCGGCGAGCGCATCGCCGAGGAGTTCCAGCGCATATTGGAGGAGTACGTCGCCTCGCGCTACCCTCCGCGGGAGGCGCCGGAGGCGGTGGAGGTGTAGCCCGCACCCGAGGAGGACGCCATGGCATCGCAGGCCCCGGTCCCCGGCGGATGGACCTACGGCCGCTACCTCGAGCTGGACGACGAGAAGCGGTACGAGATCCTCGACGGAGCGCTGATCATGGTCCCCGCGCCCGACATCCGACACCAGGACATCCTCCGGGACCTGAGCTTCCGCATCACGGAGCACGTGGTGCGACGCGGGTCCGGGAAAGTGCTGTTTGCTCCAACCGACGTGGTGCTGGCGAAGGACCAGGTGGTGCAGCCGGACATCCTGGTGGTCCGGCGGGAGCGGCTGGAGATCGTGGGCGAACAGGCGGTGATCGGAGCTCCGGACCTCGTCGTAGAGATCCTCTCGCCGTCCTCCGTCTACCGGGACCGGCACGAGAAGCGGGCGCTCTACCGACGGGCGGGAGTGGCGGAGTACTGGATCGTGGACCCCGCCGACCTCTCCGTCGAGGTGCTGAAGCTGGGCGGGAATGGATACGACCGCTTCTCGCGCGCCGCCGGGGCGGGCGTGGTCACTTCGGCGGCGCTGCCGGGGTTCGCGGTGGAGGTGGCGGAGATCTTCGGATCCCCTCCGCCGGGCGAGAGGTCTAGGCGCGAGCCGTGAGAACCGTGATCCGAAACGCCATGTTACACGTTCCCCGCCGGATGCTCGGGCCGGGCCTGCTGGCGCTCTCCATCCTGTCGGCCCCGGAGGGCGCCGCGGCCCAGTCCATCGACCATTCCGCGTTCGATCGCCTGCTCCGCGCGCATGTCACCGCCCGCGGATTGGTCGATTATGACGCCTTCGCCCGTTCGCCGGAGTTTCGCGGCTACCTGGAGGCTTTGGAGCGCGTGGACGCCGACCGCCTCCCGGCGGAGGCGCGGCTCGCCCTCTGGATCAACGCGTACAACGCCTATACGATCGAACTCGTCAACCGGCACGGGGAGCGGCGGTCCATCCGCAACATCAACCGAACGCTCGGCTTCATCAAAGGCAAAGGTCCCTGGTCCGAGCCCATCGCCCGCGTCGCGGGAAGGACCTACACCCTCGACCAGCTCGAGCACGAGATCATACGGAAGCGCTTCCGGGAGCCGCGGATCCACTTCGCCCTGGTCTGCGCCGCGATGGGGTGTCCGCCGCTACGGCGGGAAGCATATACGGCGGCCCGCCTGGACGAGCAGCTGGACGACCAGGCACGCACCTTCCTATTGCGCAGCCCCACGAAGAACCGGGTGGACGCCGCCCTCGGCGTCGCGTACCTGAGTCCGATCTTCGACTGGTACGGCGAAGATTTCGGCGCGGGCGACACGGAACTGCTCGGCTACATCGGCGGTTTCTTTCCTGCCGGCCCAGCGCGGGAGCGCCTTCGGCGTGGGGACGTACGCATCGAGTACACGGACTACGACTGGACCCTCAACAGCCAGGCGGTAAACGAACCGGCCTCCCGCTAGCGCCGAGCCGCCTCCGCACGGAACGGTTGCCGGCCTCTCCTCGGAAGCGGTCATCCTCTTCCGAGGAAGCGACGCAGGGTATGCCGGGCTCGCCGCAGAACGCCGGGGCCCATCGACCCGGAGGCGGCGAGCTCCACCCTGCGCTCCTCCCCGAGGATCGTCGCGAACACCCGCCGCCGCAGCTCCGCCGGCACCTGGTGGGTCGAGCAGCGCCGCATGAACTCCAGGTAGGCCCGCCGGAAATCGTACTCGGGGAAGCAGCGGGCGCAGACGTCCAGGTGCCGGCGCACCTGCTCGGAGCGGAGCTCGTCGAGGTCTCCGTCCAGGTATTCCCAGAGCTGCGCGATCACGTGATCGCACGGAATCATCGTCTCGTCGTTCATGCCTGCTCCCTGGGTTGGACGTACCCCATCTCCAACGCGTACTCGTAGAGAGCCTCCTGCAGCAGACGGCGCCCGCGGAAGATGCGGCTCTTGACCGTGCCCACGGGGACACCCAGGACTTCGGACACTCGCGTGTACGCCATCCCCTCCAGATCGCTCAGCACCACCGCCTCCCGGAAGGGGTCGGGGAGCCGGTCGATCTGGACCATCACCTCCTCATCCACGAACGAGTCGAAGAACTCCTTCTCCGGATCGGCTTTCTCGATGGCACTGAACACGGCGGTCGCCGCGAGCGACTCCACGTCCGCCTCCACCTGGCTCGCGGGAATCTCGTGCTTCCAGCCACGGCGATTCACGCTCTTCAGGAACTGGTTGCGGCAGATGGTGAAGAGCCAGGAGAGACACTCGGTCCCGGGCTGGTAGGTGTGCCAGGAGCGAAAGGCGCGCAGGAAGGTCTCCTGCACCAGATCGTCCGCGTCGCTCTCCCGGCCCTGGCAGAGGCGCAGCGCGAAGCGGTACACCGCGTCCATGTGCGGGAGCGCCTCATCCGAGAACCCCGGTTTGCCCGCCCCGCCCGGTTCCGGTCGGTGCGGTTCGCGCCCGCGCTTGAAGAATCTCATGGCCTCCGGCGGAAACGGGACGGTGTTTCTCTCCTCAGGGGTCGAACGTCCGGAGCACCTCCATGCTGACGGTGCTTTCCACCTACCTCGTCGGTCGAGATCTCCTCGCGCTCTCCTGCACGGATGGGCGGCTGTGCGTCAGCGGGCTCCGCTCATCCGCAGGAGCTGACGGAACTGCTCCGGAGGAGGAGCGCCCTCGATGCGCCTGCCATTGACGAAGAAGGTGGGGGTGGCCCGCACCCCGCTGCGCCGGGCGGCGCGGTTGTTCGCGCGGGTACGTGCCCGGCCGAGGTCTTCCTTATAGCAGGCAGCGAAGCGGCCCGCATCGAGCCCCAACCCGTCCGCGTAAACCCTGAGCAGGGCGGCCGGGTTCCGCGGGCGCTTCCACTCCTCCTGACGCTCGAACAGCAGTTCGTGCATCCCCCAGAAGGCATCCTGCTCCGCCGCGCACTCCGCCGCCCGTACCGCTTCACGGGCGTTCGGAAACACGCCCAACACGAATGGGACGTACACCCAGCGCACCCGACCGCTGGAGACGAACTCCTCCTGGATCGCGGGATACCCCTCCATCGCGAACTGGCGGCAGGCCGAGCAGCCGAAGTCCCCGAACTCCACGACCGTCACCGGCGCGGTGTCGCTGCCACGCGCGTAGCCGAGGGAGGCGAGGTCGTCTTGGGCCGAGAGAATCGCCGACGCCCCGAACGGCAGCAGGACGGCGGCGAGGACCTGAAGAGCACGAACGCGGAGCCGCGGCATATCACACCTCCAGCTCGAGGAGCGCACCGAAACGCCCGGTGAGCCGGCGATCAGGTTGAAACGGTCGGAGACCAGCGGGACTCATGACCAGCAGCACGGCTCCCGTAGCCCGGGACGATCGGGAGCACGCATGGGGAGGAGGAAGGAGACCCTTCCGGCGCCGAACGCCAGCCCGGTCGGTGCCGCTTCCATGGTCGTCTACGTCCCCCAGCGGAAGGAGTAGCCGAAGCTCACCGCCGGCCCTCCCGGATAGTTGCGCCCGTCCACCGGAAAGCGTCCACCCAGCTCCACCTGGCCCGGGCCCAGCGCGGCCGAGAGGCTCGGGTAGACCTGGAGCAGCTCCCGGCGGGAGTTGCGCAGGGCGAGCCCCTGCTGTGTCGGCGTCAGCCCCGACATCCCCTCCACCGCCAGCTCCCAGCCGAGGCGCCGCAGCGGCCCGCCCACCGCCAGGTAGCCGAAGCGCTCGTCGCCCGGTAGGCGGCGGATGTCGCGGTTCTCCTCCCGCCAACGGTAGCCCGCCCAGCCGCGAACATAGAGCGGAAGGGCGGCGAACGAATGGCCGGACTCGAGCATCACCTCCCAGTCGCGCTGCCCCTCGGTGAGCGGCAGGATCTCGGCATCCACGGGGAAGTCGGAGCCCGGGAGCTTGACGCCTCCCCGGAGCGCCAGCGGGATTCCTTCGACGCCGAAGAGCTGCGGGCTGATCCGCAGGTAGACGCGCGGATCCCCGAAACCCGTCTCCTCCCGCTCTCCGGCGGCGTCCTCGAAGGAGAGGCGGTGTACCGGCAGCTGCAACATCGCGTCCAGGCCCGGCAGCACCCCGACGGCGCCGGTGAGGTAGACGGAGCTCGTCACCGCCCGCCCGTCGGTCAGGAAGGTGCGCAGGCTCCCCCCTGGGCCGAAGGTTTCGCGGGTGTCGTGGTGGAAGACGGCAATCTGCGCCCAGCCGCTCCCGGGGCTCTCGGTACCGATGCTGCCCGCGGTGGGCTTCGAGGGCCCGGCGTGCGGCCCGCTGCAGACCGCCTGAGCCAGGCTCGAAGCCGGCAGCGCCATGAGCGCGAGCGTCAGGCCCGCCAGCACCCGAACCGCCGGGGCCACGGGGGCTCGTCTGGTCGCGCGCGATCTCTCCACGATTCCTCCCGTGAGTGGTCTCATCCCCCGCTCGTCCAGATCTCGGCGGCGGGTTGGAACGCCGCCCATGCGAACCAGAACGCGACGTAGGCTTGGGGCACTGGCTCCAGACGGCTACCCCGCAGCGGGCCCGCGGTGGCGTATCCATCGACCCTCCAGCGGCTGTCCGTCTCCGCGTCCACGATCTCCCCGTCCTCGACGGCGAAGGTGAGGGCGCGGTCTCCGATGCGCGGCTCGTGCGCCACCGCCGCTCGACGAGTGGCGTCCCAGAAGACCACGAGCGGGCGTCCCGCCACGGACCGGTGGGCGACGGCAACGATCCCCTCCTTTCCCAGCTCGCCGAACGGGAAGGCGATCCCCCCCTCGCCGTCCGGGATCCCGAGCACCCTCTCCTTGGGAGCGCGGCGGCCGTCGATCGCGACGGGGAAGAGCGTACGGGCGTTGCTCGTCCTCTCGTAGTCGCCGTACGGGTAGACGCGGTAGTTGCGACCGGAGCGGAGGTCGCCGGAGACCACTCGCGTATCGGGATGCAGCGAGCGCCATCCCGACCAGGTCATCTCCGCCACCGGCACCATCGGAAGCTCGGTCCCCTCCCGGGGTCCGCAGCGGGCGCCGCGCAGCATCTGCGGCCAGAGGGACTCGGAGGTGCTCCGGTCGTACATGATCAGGTTGTTCCGGAAGAGCAGCCCCGAGACGCCCAGCTCCGCGCCGCCGATCACCCCTCGGTCGAAGGCCAGGGAGGAGCCGGTGAGCGGACAGTAGGTCACGGCCAGCTGGCGGGTACCGAGGCTCAGGTTCACGATCTCATGCCACCAGCCGATGTTGTGCGGAATGGCGAGTGCCTGACCCTCGACGACCAGGCCGATCACCCGATCCGCGTCGAGCAGGTACTCCGTTCCCGCGTCGAACGCGCCCACGAGAGGAGGATCGCTGAGCGCCGGGATTCCATCCTTGCCGGGGCCGCCGTCGAAGATCTCGGAGGTGGGAATGCTACAGGAGAGCGGGGTGGAGCCGCGGCCTCCTTCCCCGGAGGGACCCGCCGGATCGTCCGCCCCACATCCGCCGAGGAGCAGGGCGGCGATACCCGGAAGCAGCAGATTCTGCACCGATCGCGGATGGCTCATGTCTCGCTGCGGGTTGCGGTGACGGATCCCTCCTTTCCTTACGCCAATCTCCCGGGACGCGAGCCGGTTCCCGGAGGTGCGCGGCTGGCGCCGATCGTGCAGGGATCGGCCGCCGCGCCGTCCGGGCTCCGCCGCCCGACGATCCGCTTTCTTTACGCTCGAGGGATCACATGGGTTCGGGGAACGAGCAGGACGGTCCGCTCCGCGACGAGATCGAGCGAATCGCCGGGGAGGCCGGGGCCGGGAAGGTAGCCGTGGCCTGCTACGACTACGAGACCGAGACCGGCTTCCGCCATCGCGGCGACGACTGGTTCCACGCCGCCAGCACCATCAAGCTCCCCGTGCTGGTAGGCGTCTTCGCCGCCATCGCCGACGGCGACCCGGAGCTCGACTCCCGCATCCACGTCCGCAACCGATTCTTCAGCGCCGTGGATGCCGCCCCCTACCGCATCCAGCCGGGGCGCGACGCGAACTCCACCGTCCACTCCTTCATCGGAAAGACGATGAAGGTGCGCGACCTGGCGCACCACATGATCGTCACCAGCAGCAACCTGGCGACCAACCTGCTGGTGGACGTCGTCGGGCTGGAGCGGCTGCAGGCCGTCCTGGAGCGGATGGGGGTGGAGGGGGTGCGGCTGCGGCGCGGGGTGGAGGACGAGCGGGCCTTCGAGGAGGGGATCAACAACGAGGTCACCGCCAGCGGGCTGGTGCAGGTGCTGCGGCTCGTGGGTGAGGAGAAGGCGATCTCGAAGGAGGCCTCCGACCGGATGCTCGAGATCCTCCATCAGCAGGAGTTCCGCAGCGGGATCCCGGCCGGCCTCCCCGACGACGCGCGGGTCGCCAACAAGACGGGGGAGATCTCGACCGTGGCGCACGACACGGGACTCGTCTACCTCCCGGGGAACCGCAAGCCATACGCGCTGGCGATCCTCAGCGAGTGGGACCCGACGCAGACCTCCGGCCGGCGCGACGTCCTGGCCAGGATTTCCCGCGCCGTCCACGAGCACCTGGCGGGCGCAGAGGTCCGATGATCCGGCAGCCTTCCCTCTCGCTGCGCCTGGTGGACGGCCGGTCGCTCCCCGAGCCGTACCGCGTGGCGCTGCGCCCCGGCGGGACGATGCGCGACCGCCAGGGAAGGGCCCGGCGGCTGCCTCGCTACTTCTACGAGATCCCCTCGTGGGAGACGGCGCTGGAGACGCAGCTCACTCCTCACTTCGGGCTCTGGGAGCTCATCGACGTGGACGTGCGCGAGGTCTACGCCATGCGGACCTTCCCTCGCTACGTCCCCTGCGCCCTCGTGCTCCTCGCCACCCACCTGGAGGTGCTCCGCCAGGCGGTGGGGACGGTGGTGAGGATCGCCGCCAACGGCGGGTACCGCTCGCCGGAGCACCGGCTCTCCCGCGCCGCCACTCCGCACTGCTGGGGGACGGCGGCGAACGTCTACCGCATCGGCGACGAGCTCATGGACGAGCGGGACCGGATCGAGCGGTGCAACGAGCTCGCCCGCAGGCTCCTCCCGGGGATCTGGGCGCGCCCGTTCGGCGCCGGGGAGGGCTTCGCGTACGACCACGTGCACCTGGACCTCGGCTTCGCCACCGTGGTCCCCCACGACGCACCCGGGGAAGAGGACGGGGAGGCACCGTGACGCGAACGGGAAGGGCCCGGGAGCCCGGCGGCGGCGCGCCATCCGGCGAGCCCGAGACGGGGCTCTCCGCGGAGGAGGAGGCGGCGGCGCGCAGGAAGGGCGCGGGCGACGAGACGGAGAGCGCCTCCGGCGGCCGGCTGCAGCTGGCCGCGGTAGGGATGGAGGCGGAGTTCGCCTTGCGGGTGGACGGCCTCCCCGCGAAGCCGGAGGACGTTTTCGGTGACCCCCGCGCCTTCCTGGGCGACGACCTGATGCACCGCGTGGGCACCTCGTACCATCTGAGGAACGGGGGCGCGGTCTACTTCGACACGGGGGTGATCGAGGTCGCCACGCCGGTGATCGAGATCGAGCGGGGGTGCGCGGCCCGCGCGGGGCGCTCGCTCTGGGAGGGGATCCTGGAGATCCGGAGCGCCCTCGACGGGTGGGAGCGCCGCACCGGCCACGACGCGCGCCTGGTGGGCTTCAGCACCCACTACAACGTCTCCTTCGAGCTGCCGCGCCACCGGCAGGGCCGCAGCCGGACCGTGGAGAAGCTGGCGCTCCTCCTCGCCTACGTCCTCCCGGTCCCGGTGATGATCCTCGCGGCGAACCGCCGCTCGACCGGAATCGGGGTCCGGCCGCGCGGCGACCGGATCGAGATCACCGCCGACTTCACCCCCAGCGCCTCGCTGATGATCGCCACCGCCACCCTGATCGCGGGGGTGGTGCGGGAGGTCATGGGCTGGCCCTCGTTCGAGCTGGAGATGCTGGGGGAGCGCGGCATCCCGGTGATCGACGGCTACGCCCCCGTCCCGCACACCTCGCGGAAGGGGTGGCTGGCGCGCTACTCGACCTTTCCGCGCAACCCCTTCGAGGCGGACGTCGACCTCCCGGCATGGGAGACTCGCGACGGCGACCTGCTGAGCCTGCGCGACATCGCCGGGCGGATCGTCCAGGGCTTCCGGAGGCCGATCCGCCGGGTCTCGGACCCCTTCACCTTCCGGCTGATCGAGTCGGTGATCCGAGGCCGCGCCCCGTCGCTGCTCGACCTCCCGGAGCGCCCGCCGGAGTACGAGGACGTGGGGCGGCTCTGCACCTGGGACAACCTCTTCCCCGAGCGATTCCTCTCCCGCTCGCGCTACGAGCGGGTGCTGATCCGGGCGATCCGGGGGCAGCGGCTGCGTATCCACGGCCGGCGCTACACCCCCGTGGGGATGCGCGGCTGGGCCGAGGTCGTCTTCCGCCGCGACGATACGGGCACGCGCCACACCTTCCCCATCGATTACCTGATCGGGCACCTGGACGCCTGGGAGCGCCCGGGGCGCGGCCCGTAGCCCCGCGGAAGGGAGACGCGATGGGTTTCATTTCACCTCTCGATTCCCCGCCTCGCCATCCTTTCCGCAGGAGTCCGCCCTTCGGCGGAACTCGCTCGCCTTGTTCTCACGACTGGCGCGCGGTCATGGCGATCTAGTCGCCATCCAGGCCGGTCCGCGCCGCGCGTGACTGCTCTCGCACCCCGAGCAGGTCCAGGAGAGGGGCGGGTGACCGGCTACCTCTCTGCAGGATGGACCCAGACGGCCTCCTTTCGCAGCGCGCGCGCGAAGCGCCCGGCGGACCGGGTCAGCTCGCTCCACTCGCGCTCGGTGTAGATCAGGAGATCCGCGGGAACCGGGAGACGCGACCGATCCCATCGCAGCCCCCTCCGCTCCAGCGGCTCGTCGCACCGGTCCACGACGACCACAAGGTCGACGTCGCTGCCGACTCCCCAGTCTCCGCGGGCGTAGGACCCGATGTAACCGACGCGCCGAACCTCCGCGTGGAAACTCGCGAGCTCGCCTGCCCATGCGCGGACCGCCTGGTGCACGGCCGCCGCGTCAGGCCACCTGAACACGGATCCATTCAATGATCTCACGGGCATAGTTTACCGCCGTTTCACCCTGCAAGGGACCGTAGTGCTCGAACGGCGCCCCGGCTGGGTGGCCATTCGGGTAACGGGTCGGAATATAGTAGTTGTCCAGCACGCGAGCCTGGTCGATCAGCTCGGAGGGAACGGGAGCGGAAGCGGGCAGCTCCCGGAGGAGCGTCGCGGCGACGTGCCCCCAAGCTTCCTGGCCGAGGCGCAGGTGCAGAGCTTTGATCGCTTTCTCCGCCGCCTGGTGCGCGGCGAAGCACGCCCACTCGTGGCGCTCGGCGGCGAGGGAGTCCCGCGCCTGCTCGAGGTCCCGCTCGGCCTGGGCGAACCAGTCGGGCGCGCGGTTGCTCACCGCTCCTCCGCGGCGCCGAGCGCCTCCAGCAGCCTCCCATGGATCCCGCCGAAGCCGCCGTTCGACATCACCAGCACCACCTCCCCGCCGCGGAGGCGCTCCACCAGATACGACACGATGTCGTCCACCTCGGGGATGTAGGCGGCCTCCTTCCCGCCGTCGCGCAAAGAGGCGATCATGGCGTGGGGGTCCATGGCGCTCTCCGCCGTGTACCGCTCGGGGTGGAAGAGCCCGGCGAGGACGACGCTCCGGGCGCCTTCGAACGAGCGCAGGTAGGCGTCCTGGAATTCCTTCCGCTGGGCGGTATAGCTGCGCGGCTCGAAGACCGCCACCAGGGGCCGGCCCGCGTAGCGCTGCCGCGCGGCCTCGAGGGTCTCGCGCACCGCGGTGGGATGGTGGGCAAAGTCGTCGATCACCGTGACCCCCTTCGCCTCGCCGCGCACCTCCATGCGGCGCCGCACGCTGCGGAAGGTCCGCAGCCCCTCGCGCACCCCCTCCCGGTCCGCCCCCACCGCCTCGCACGCCGCGATGGCCGCCAGGCAGTTGCGCACGTTGAAGGCCCCGGCGAGCGGCGTCTCCACCCGCCCCCACTCCTCGCCGTCAAAGAGGACGCGGAAGCGCGTCGCCTCGGCGCCGAACTCGACATCCACCGCCCGCCAGCGCGGCTGTCGCCCCAGCGGCGGCCGCCGTAGAGTGGAGCTCACCCCCGTCACCTCCGGTGGGCGGGGGCGCTCCGGAGCGCTCGCCTCCTCGCCTTCGTCCTCGCCGCCGGAGGAGAATCCCTGCACCGGCGCCCACGAGCCCGGCGCCAGCTCGCGAACCAGCGGAGAGTCCCACCCCGCGACGAGCGTCCCGCCGCGAGGCACCAGGTTGACGAAGCGCGCGAAGGCGAAGACATATGCTTCCTCGTCCCGGTAGATGTCCGCGTGGTCGAACTCGACGTTGTTGAGGATCGCGGTCTGCGGGAGGTAGTGCCACATCTTCGGGCCCTTGTCGAAGTACGCCGTATCGTACTCGTCGGCCTCGATGACGAAGTAGGGAGAGTCGGTGAGGCGGAAGGAGGAGCCGAAGTTCTCGACGATTCCTCCCACCAAAAAGGACGGGTTCATCCCCGCCGACTCGAGGAGCCAGGCGAGGATGGAGGTGGTGGTGGTCTTCCCGTGGGTCCCCGCCACGGCGAGCACGTGCCGACCCCGCAGGAACTCCTCCTTGATCGTCGCGGCGGCGGAGGTGTAGCGGATCCGCCGGTCGAGCACCGCTTCCAGCTCCGGGTTGCCGCGAGAGATCGCGTTCCCCACCACGACCGTCCCGGGGGCTGGCTCGAGGTTTGCCGGAGAGTACCCCTCCGCGTACCGGATCCCGAGCTCCCGCAGCTGGTCGGACATCGGGGGGTACACGTTCTGGTCGGACCCGGTCACCGTATGGCCGCCCGCCCGGAGCAGCCCCGCGAGCGAGGCCATGGCCGTTCCGCCGATGCCGATGAGGTGGTAGTGCCGGGGCTCCCCGGCGCCGGTACCGCTGGTCTGTGGCATGCTCGCCCCGGATCGGTGTTCACGCTGGCTTTCCAGAGGGTATACTGCACGACCCGCACCCCGGCGGCAACCGCGGCTCCCCTCCACTTCTCGAAGATCGATGACCCGTCTGCTTCTCGGCCTCGGAGCGTTGACGCTGCTCACGGCGGCCTGCGAATCCGAGGCGACCGGACCGCAGTGCGAACCGGTGCCCCTCAGCACCGCCGCCACCCGCGGCGACACGGTCGTGCTCAACACCGGCCTCCGCTACATCGAGGGCTCCGTGGGCACCGGTACCACCGTCGCGTACTGCGACGCCGTCCTCGTGCGGTACGTCGGGAGCTTCCCGGACGGCGAGGTCTTCGACCCCGGTCCAAGGCCGATCGACCCGTTCCTGGGCTACGGCGGCCTCGTCACCGGCTTCGAGCAGGGGCTGATCGGGATGCAGGTGGGCGGCACCCGCCGGCTGATCGTCCCGCCGGAGCTGGGATACGGGTCCTCGGGCTTGATGAACGCCGCCGGCGTGGTCGTGATCCCCGGCGACGCCACGCTCGTCTTCGACGTGGAGCTCCTGGGTCACGCTCCGCAGTGAGCGGAACGATGGACGATTCATCCTTCCTGCGCATCGCCGACGACCTCTTCCTTCCGCGGACGGAGCTGGGCTACCGCGCCTCCCGCTCCGGCGGCCCGGGCGGGCAGCACGCGAACACCAGCTCCACGCGGGTGGAGCTGGTGTGGGACGTCGCCGGCTCGCCCACCCTCACCGGGGCGCAGCGCGAGCGCATCCTCGACCGGCTGGGGAACCGGATCAGCAGCGAGGGGGTGCTGCAGCTGGCGGAGGGGGGGAGCCGCAGCCAGCACCAGAACAAGGAGGAGGTGACGGAGCGGCTGGTGTCGCTGCTGAAGGAGGCGCTGCACGTGCCCAGGCCCCGCAGGAAGACCCGTCCCTCGCGCGCCTCGCGCGAGCGGCGGCGGCGGGCGAAGAAGCGCCGCTCGGAGGTGAAGCGCCTGCGCGGACCGGTCCGGCCGGACGAGTAGCCCGGGACGGCCCGCCGGGCCGGCGCTTCCTCGCGTGAGACGCGCCCGTGTTAGCAGGGCTCCCGACCCACGGCACTTCCGCTCTAACGGGGGATGATCACGAACTCGCCGCTGCCCGGGTCCGGCACGCCCGCTGCGCCGTCGCCGCCACCCGCGATCTGGATCGCCCAGACCAGGCCGCCGAGGAAGACGGCCGAGCCCAGCATCCCGCCGATGAAGGCCTTCTGCTTCCGCGAGTCGCGCACGAGCCTCGTAAAGGCCGCATCGAAGCCGGGGTCGGTCTCCGGGCCGCCGTCCACGATCGTGGAGGCGGAGGGAACGCCCGAGCGGTCGGCGAACCCCACGACTACGGCCGCTCCGATGGGGCCTCCCAGCACGCCGCCGACGAAGCCGCGGGCGAGCCAGGAGCGGGTGCGGACCTCGCGCGCGGCGGAGGCGGCCGCCTTGTAGACGGGCGACGCCGTATCGGGGAGGGCCTCGCCGGCGGGCGCCATCGAGACGGCCACCACCTCCTCCCGCAGGTGCATCGACCAGCGGCCGGTGGCGTTCACGTCGAGGAGGTAGCGCCCCGACCGGGGCACCCCGACCGCCTTGGAGCCGCGGAAGGGGCCGGTGGCGCGGGCCAGCTCCTCCACCAGACCGCCCTGTTCGTCGAGGAGGCGCACGGTGAAGTCGCCCGGGCCCTGGTGCTCCATCTGGAAGACGGTGAGGCCGGCGTCGAGGGAGAAGAGATCAGTCGCCTCCTGCCCCGCGCCCGAGAAGGACTGGGCCCCGAGGAGGGAGGCATGCGTCCCGGCGGCGATCACCAGCACGCTCACGAACCAGGCGATGCGGTTCATCGGTCTCCGATGCACAGGGGGTCGATCTGCGGATGCTCTTCAAGATAGAGGGTGCGCTCCCGGGGCTCAATGGCACCCCCTCCGCGAGAGAACGCCGAGCCCCTCCACTTCTTGACAACTTCCGGTGCGGAACCTTACTAGACTTACACTTGTATCATGTCCACCCGCGATACGAAACGTCCCGTTTCGAAATGCCGCCGCTCCTTGACAAAGGATTTTCTAGGTGGTAAGACTGTAGGGGTCATCCCTACACGCGTCGAACACGCTTTTGCTCCAGAGCACCCCGTGCGCACGTCTAGCTCTGCCGCCGTCGCGCACGCCGAGGCTTCGGAGTTCCGAGACGCGTATTCATCCCGAACCGAGTCCGATTCCCGCGCTGCAGCCGTCTGCGGCCGACGCGAAAGCGGCGGCTCGGGATGGGGTGTTCCGCATACGAGACCGCTTTCTCGGGAGCGGGTGATCGAACGCTCGTCCGAGCCGTCTCACATTTAAATCAGGAGCGACGCCTATGTGACTTCCCGCCGGTCTTCCCGGTCATCGTCGCGCGGTGCCCCCACGAACAGGGGACCGCCGTCCATTCGATCCATGTAATGCGAGGGGAGAGATGAGTACTCCTATCCGTTCGACAGCCGCGTTGATCGCGGCGGCACTCTTCACGGCGCTCGGCTTCAGTCCGCCGGCGCTGCACGCCCAGGCCACGGGCACCATCCAGGGAGTGGTCCAGGAGACGGGTTCGCTGCGCCCGCTCGCCAACATCCAGGTCTTCGTGCCCTCGGTGGGCCGCGGCACGCTGACGAACTCGGCCGGGCGCTTCCTGCTGGTGAACGTCCCCGCGGGGACGGTGCAGCTTCAGGCGCAGGGCGTCGGCTACGCGACGGGGAACCAGACGGCGACGGTCGCCGCCGGGCAAACCGCGGAAGTGAACTTCAGCCTCCAGCCCTCGGCCATCGCGATCGACGAGGTGGTGGTCACCGGCGCCGGGCAGGCCACGCAGGCCAAGAAGCTCGGCAACACCGTCGCCACCATCGACACCGACGACGTCCTGGCCACCGCCCCGGTGAACAGCGTCTCCGAGGTGCTGCAGGCGCGCGAGCCGGGCGTCACCGGCCTCCCCGGCGGCGGCCTCGTGGGCCAGGGCTCCAAGATCCGCATCCGCGGCTCCTCGAGCCTCACGCAGTCCAACGAGCCGATCGTCTACGTCGACGGCGTCCGGGTGGACACCTACCAGGGCTTCGGCCCCAACGTCGGCTCGGGCGGCAGCGGCACGCCGTCGCGCCTGGACGACATCAACCCCGACGCCATCGAGCGCATCGAGATCCTCAAGGGCGCCGCGGCGGCGACCCTCTACGGGACCGAGGCCTCCAACGGCGTGATCCAGATCTTCACCAAGAAGGGCTCCGCCGGTGCGCCGCGCTGGGACCTGCGCGCCGAGTACGGCCTGTCGCGCTTCCCGCACGACCGCTTCGAGCAGCACGCCGGGTTCGCCAATGCCGTGGCGCCGAGCACGGTCAACGGCCACCGGGACCTGGGCACCGCGGCGCTCAGCGAGTACTGGGGAATCCCCAATCTGCAGCCGTATGAGCCCTTCTCGGTCGACCTCGTCGGCAAGATGTTTGAGACAGGCCAACACCAGAACTATTCGCTCGCCGTCAACGGCGGGAGCGACAACATCACCTACTTCATCTCGGGGCGCCTGCAGGACGACGACGGCCCCTTCGGCGCCCCGCAGTGGGGCCCGACGCAGGACATAAACAACAAGAAGCAGGCGAACGCCACGCTCGCGGCGTACCCGTTGGAGAACCTGCAGCTCCGCGTGAACTCGATGTACACGGAGTCGCACTACGAGATTCCCTCGACGGGGAACAACACCAACGGGACGATCCCGATGGTGTACATGAGCAAGCCGGAGCTGGCCAACCCGGGGAACCCGACCGGGATGGCGGCCTTCACCACCGCCCGCGAGACGCAGCAGATCGAGACGTGGAGCGACGTGCAGCGCTTCGCCGGCGGCATCACCGCCTCGTACAATCCGCTCGAGGCGGTCACCACCGAGGCCACTCTCGGGCTGGACCTGGTGAACCAGGAGGCCTTCAACTTCCGCCCCTTCGGCTGGAACGTGGACGGCGTCTCGGGCACCGATCCGCAGGGCAACCGGACCGCCACCGACCGTAACTTCCGCCAGATCACCCTCGACACCAAGGCGTCCTGGGCCCACGACCTGAACGACACCTGGTCGAGCGCGCTGGTGATCGGCGGGCAGGGGATCGTCTCGCGCACGCGCATCAAGGGCGGACGCGGCGCGCAGTTCGCCGCGCCGGGCCTCGAGGTGATCGAGGCGGGCGCGCTGCAGGAGGTCTATGAGAGCTCGCTGGAGCAGGTTTCGGCCGGGGTGTACGGGCAGGAGCAGATCGGCTTCAACAACTACGCCTTCCTGACCGTGGGCGCCCGCTACGACAAGCACAGCGCCTTCGGCGAGGCCACGGGCGGAGCGATCTACCCGAAGGTCAGCGGCTCGCTGGTGCTCAGCGACATGCCGGGCTGGAGCGAACCGCTCGGGATCAACACCTTCCGCGTCCGCGGCGCCATCGGCACCTCGGGGCTGCAGCCGGGCGCATTCGATAAGTTCACCACCTTCCAGTCGCAGGGGTACCTCGACGCTCCGGGCGTCTCGCCGCTGAACCTCGGCAACGACGAGCTGAAGCCCGAGGTCTCCACGGAGTGGGAGGGCGGCGCCGAGGTCGGCCTGCTCGACAACCGCCTGGCGCTCGAGTTCACCTACTGGAACCGCACCGTGAACGACCTGCTGGTGGCGCGCAACTTCGTGCCTTCCGGCGGGTTCCTGCGGGCCCAGCTCGACAACGTGGGCCAGATGCAGGCGCAGGGCGTAGAGATGGGAGCCCGCGGCTTCCTGGTCAACACCCCCCGCTTCTCGCTCAACCTCTTCGCGAACGGCTCGTACATCCGGGAGGAGGTCACCTCGCTGGGCGGCGCGCCGCCGATCAAGGTCGAGTACTACCGGTACCGCACCTGGATTGTCGAGGGCTACGCTCCGGGCGCCTTCTTCGGCCCGAAGACCTTCGACGCCGAGTACCCGTTCGACACCAACGCCGACGGGCAGCCCGACAGCCGCGAGCAGATCCTCGCCTGGCTCTCGCGGCCGCGCAGCCCGGACGCGATCCCGGTGCTGACCGAGCCGTACACCACCCCGGAGGAGGAGCTGACCGGCTTCTACCTCGGGAAGTCGACCCCGGACTGGTCCGGGGCCTTCGGCGGCGAGGCCACCCTGCTGGGCAACTTCCAGCTGAACGCCCTCTTCGAGTACAAGCAGGGGCTCCAGGTGCAGAACCTGATCGGAGCCTTCCGCGAGGCGCACGCCGCCCTTGGGCGCAACACCCCGCGCACCGCGCAGATGGAGGCGACGCTCCAGAACCCGGCCAGCACGCCCGAGCAGCGGCTCGAGGCGGCCCAGCTCTGGGCGCGCGAGCTGAAGGGGACCTCTCCCGCGGGGCTGAACGAGGTGCACGACGCCGACTTCATCCGCTTCCGCGAGCTCAGCCTGACCTATACCATCCCGTCGAACGTCGTCTCCCGCGTCGGCTTCGGGGTCGACAACGTCGCGCTGACCCTGGCGGGGCGTAACATCGCGCTGTGGACCCAGTACCCGGGCGTGGACCCGGAGGTGAACGTCTCCGGCGCCGGCGGCGAGGGAGACTCCGTGCGCGATCCGAGCTCCACCCAGTCCAACAACTTCGTCAACGGCGTCGACGCGTGGAACCTGCCCCTCCCGCGCCGCTTCAGCCTGGCGCTGCGGGTGGGCTTCTAACGCGGATTCCGCGGCCCCCGCGCCCCCGCCTCCGGGCGGGGGCGCGGGGGAGGTTCCCAGTCAACGACTCAGTGGAGATATAGCCAATGCGTTTAAATCTAAATTTCCGGCAGGGGGTCCCGCTGGCGCTCTGCGCGGTTGGCCTCGCGGGGTGCGAAAGCCTACTCGACGTCAAGAACCCGAACAACGTGACACAGGAGGCCCTCGAGAACCCGGTCTCCGCCCCTGCGCTGGTCACCGGGGCCACGGCGGAGGTGGCGGACGCGGTGGTCACGCTGCTCCGCTCCGAGGTCACGATCAGCGACGAGACCCGCTGGATCGGGTCCCAGAACGCCGCGCAGGAGCACGACCAGGGGATGGTCGGCGATCCCGTCAACGAGTACAACAACTCCACCTTCAACCAGGTCTCGGAGGGCCGCTGGCTGGCTGACGAAGCGATCCGCCTCCTCGAGGAGTTCGAGGCGGACGGCGACCTGGCCAACCGGAACAACCTCGCCGCGGCCTACCTGCAGGGCGGGATCATCTACACCTACATCGGCGAGCTCTTCGACGACTTCGTGATCTCCGACCGGCGCGAGGCGGCGGCGCCCATCGGTCCCGCGAACATGATCCGGACGTTCGACACCGCCATCGATTACTTCACCAAGGGCCTCACCATCGCCCGCGCCACCGGCAACAAGACCCTCGAGCTCCAGCTGCTGGCGATGCGCGCGCGGGCCCACTACAGCAAGGGGCTCTGGGCCAAGCTCAACCCGACCGTCAACACTGCCTCGCCGCTGGTCGCGAGCGCCGACGCGGTCACCGACGCGAAGGCGGCCCTGGCGCTCGCCCCGAGCATCGACTGGGCCTACCAGTACCAGTTCACCCCCACCACGCTCGAGAACGACGTGGGGCAGTGGCTGACCCAGCGCTTCGAGATCCGGCTCAGCGAGACCATCGCGGTCATCGACCCGGCGAACGCGAAGAGGACCACGGCGATCAAGATCCTGGACCCGATCGACCAGGTGGCGTCTCCGCGGGCGACGCAGATCATGAAGGACTTCTACGCGCAGCAGCAGTTCTGGGCGCTGACGGTCATCTCCGCCCGCGAGCTGCAGCTGCTCCTCGCGGAGTCGGCGCTCGCGCAGGGGAACGTCGCCGAGGCGGCGACCGCCCTCAACGCGATCCGCTCCGCCGACGGTATGACCCCGCTCAGCTCGACGGCGAGCGCGGCGCAGGCGCTCGACGTCCTCAAGTACATGCGGCGCACGCAGCTTCTGCTGATGGGCCGCCGCCTCGCGGACCAGTACCGCTTCGACGAGCCGGCGCCGGAGTGGCTCTCCACCTCGGACGCCGCCACCAAGCCGGGGACCTTCTTCCCGATCGGAAAGGACGAGGTCAACGCGAACTGCTTCATCAACGGCGTCGGGTGCTGACCCCCGGGTAGCTCCCGCGCCGTCACCAAGTCCGAGCCCGGCCCTCTTCACGAGGGCCGGGCTCGCGGCTTTTCCCCTCCCAACCCCCTCTCCTTCGGCGTCCCCCGCGCGGCGAACGCCTCCGTCGGCGCTTCAGCCGCTACCCAGGTCCAGGTGCAGGCGCGGCAGAAAGCTCGTGCAGGTCGTGCCCGGGTCGACCTAATACGAGATGCGAATGATCCGTTCTTCATGGTGAGTTTTGCGGCCACCAGTGGAACAGGGTGTAGCCGCGGATCAGGTCTGGTTGCTCGCTGAGCCGCACGCAGCGCTGCTCGAGTACCTGCTCCACATCCGACAACTGGCTCCACGTCCGGTTCGCCAGCGGCTCGTCCAGCAGCGACCAGACGCGCTCCACCGGCTGCAGTTCAGGCGAGTAAGGCGGCAGCGGCACGAGGCCGAGCCCCTCGGGCGGCTGCACCTGGTGGCTGCCGTGCCAGCCTGCCTGGTCCAGCACCAGCAGAATACGTTTTCGCTTGCCCACCCCCTGCTCCTCGGCGAAGGCCCGAAGCAGCAGGTCGAAAACGGGCGCATCCACCCCCTAGAGCAGCCACCAGCTGGTGCGCCCACTCCCTGGGTGCACGAAGCAGGCGACGTAGTGGACTTCCCCCCGCTGAGCGGAGGCGTTGGGAGCACGTCGGGCACCTTTCTCCAGCGGTAGGGACGCCGGTGCTGATTCCAGTACGCGAGGGCGCCTTCGAGGGCGTGCTGGATCTCCCCGGCGCTCTCGAAGCGTCGGCCCTTGAGGGCGAGGCTCTTGAGCTGCTTCCACCAGGGCTCGATCAGGTTCATCCACGAAGCGTATTTCGGGAGGAACTGGATCTGGATCTCGGGCCAGGACAAGAGCGCCGTCTTCACGTCGCGGCCGTGATGCGTCGAGAGATTGTCCTCGATCACCAGCCAGCGTTCGGCCGGAAACCGCTCGATCATCTGCTCCAAGAGCTGGATGTGACTGGCCCCATCGCGACGTCCGGAGAAGACCAGCGTGGCCTCGCCCGTGGCGGGCTCGAAGGCGCCATGCACCCACAGCTTGCCCCGACGACCGTAATCGGGCTCGAAGGTGGCCCGCCGCTGCCCCGGCACGTACTCCTCGCCCGGGTAGGTCTTGGCCGAAAGCGGTCCGAGTTCGTCGATGCAGATCACTCGACAACCCGCAGGTGGCGCCGTATACGCCCGGACAATGGCCCCCTGGTATGTTGGAGGAGGCACCTGTGAGGAGTAGAATAGAGGAGCGTCGGGACTTCGCTGAGCCCCCATGAGGGCATCTCCTCTGAAAAAGACTGCGAGTCCAGCTCCTCTGTGCTATTCAGCTTGATGCGGCAGATGTCCGCTGATCTACGACCAGGGTGCACCGGAGCTGGCGGGGTCAGACTCCCGACGCGAGACCTCTCACGCGGGAGTGCGCGATGTACTATCTCGGCATTGACGTCGGCAAGAAGTGGCACGAAGCCGCGCTGCTGAACGAGGCGGATGAGATCCTCTGGCGGCTGCGCTTCCGCTCCAACCGCTCCGGACTGGAGAGTCTGGCCGAACGCCTGGGCACCGTCGATGCGGCGGATCTCAGGGTCGGTCTGGAGGCGACGGGCGTCTACTGGATCACGCTCCATCGGTGGCTGCTCGGCCACGGCATTCGAGAGGTGCTCGTCCTCAACCCGTTGCAGACTCGCGCCTTCCGCAACGCCAACTTGCGCGGGAGCAAGACGGACCGCATCGATGCGGTTTCCATCGCGCGTCTGATCCGCTGGGCGGGCCGGACCCTCTCCACGCATGTCGTGCCCGAGGAGCGACGTGCGGCCGCCCGAGAGCTCAGCCGCGTGCGAGCCGAGATGATCCGGCTGCGGGCGGAGCAGCTCATCAAGCTGGATTCGGTCCTGGAGCGGATCTTCCCCGAGTTCCGGCAGATCTTCTCCTCGCTGAGCACCAAGAGCGCACAGGCGGTCCTGGCTCGCTGGCCCACGCCGCGCCTCCTGGGCCGCACCTCCGCCGCGGAGATCACCGAGGTGCTCCAGCAGGCTCGGGGCCGCAGAGTCAGCCCGGAAGTGGCGCGGGAGCTGTTGCGCCAGGCTGCGGAGTCGGTGGGCGTGGACGATCCGCTCGATGCCTCGGCCGCAGCCATCCAGGCCCTGGTGGCGCATGTCGGTCATCTGGAGGAGCAGATCGAGGCTCTGGGCGAGCGGCTGGACGCCCTCTTGGAGCCGGACGCCGCCCTGGAAGCTCTGCTGCGCAGTATCCCCGGAATCGGAGCCGAGACGGCGCGCACCTGGCTCGCCGAGGCCCTTCCGATCGAGCAGTTCCAGGGCAAGGACGGCGCCCAGAAGCTGGTGGCGGTGGTCGGCATCGACGCCCAGCCCAGAGAGTCGGGCCAGTCTGCGGGCAAGGTGAAGATGAGCAAGCGAGGCAATCGGCATCTGCGCCGGGCCATCCTGCTGGCAGCGCGAACCGCCTCGCGTACCGATCCGCAGTTTCGCTCCATGCTGCACCGGCAGCTCGCCCGAGGGAAACACTACAACGTGGCCGTGAGCCACGTCGCCCGGAAGATGGTGCATGTCATCTACAGCGTGCTCAAGAACGGGCGGCCCTACGAGCTGCCCTCCGAGTACCGGCTCGGCGTCATCGAGCCACAACTGAACGCGTCGGGAGCTTGACCCCGCTTAGCTTGTCTTTTTTCCACGAACTCCGGGTCGTGTCGCTCGGCGTCGTGGAACCAGGTCTGCTGGCGCTTCCAGTGGAGCCCTTCGTCTCGGAGCCACGTCCAGATCGTGGAATCCGAGAGATGCACGCCCTCTCGCTCCTTGAACTCCCGCTGGAGACGCTCCAACGTCCACAGCTCAAAGGGCAGGCCCAGAGAGCGCGGCTTCTGTGTGGCCAGGCTCACCAGCGCACTCCGGACCTCGGGCGGGTGCGTGGGCGGACGACCTCCGCGCGGCTCGTCGTCCAGCACCTCCAGACCACCCACGTTGAAGCGCTTCACCCAGGCGCAGCCGGTCTGTCCACTCAGGCCCGCACGCCGGCCGGCCTCCATCGCGCCGATCTCGGGCTCGTCCAGCATCGTCACGAGGATCTTCGCGCGCTCAACCAGACGCGCCGGCGCCGTGCGCGAGGCGGCGAGCTTGCGCAGCTCCCGCTCCTCATCTGCCGTCACCGACCGGATCTCCAGCTTCTTCGCCACGGCCCTGCTCCTGCAACTGGTTACACCTCGATCAGATGCAGGAATATAATTCCGAATACTTGGCGGGAGAACCACTTAGATCTGACACCAATCCGCCGGAACGATCCGCTCCGGCACGGGGTGGTTAGGAGTCTTCAGAGTCAGGCACGGCGAATGGCTCATTAGGCGGGGGCAACGTCTTCTCCAGTTCGCGCCGTTCCGCCAAGACGCCCTCGTCCCCTAGGAGAAGATCGATCACACGCCAGAAGGGCGTTACGCCCACAATGCCGGCGTGTTCCACGGACTTCCCGGAAAAACCAATCCCGCGCAGGTGCCCCCAATCAACTCCCAAGATCCGCATTGTCGGTCCAAGGGGCTCGTCCTTGTACACGAACACCGGAGAGCCGCTATATCCCGACTGCGATCTCATCTCTACGAAAATGGACTCGCAGTCGCCAACGTCCTTGACGTTCACCGCCTCTCTCGGCACCAGAGAGATGTTTCCGAAACGAACACTGGGGGTATTCATCTCCTTTCCCTCATAGTTGAGAAGGCGCCCCACCATGAAAACCGGATCACCGATTCCATAATCCTCCTCTTTGAACCGCTCCCTCCACAGTCCGACGCCTATGGGTATGGCCGTGACGTTTGCTCGGTATCCGGTGCGAAGTATTGCCACTGAGACATCCGCCAGCACGCCATTCTCGTCCGGTGGAGCATTATGCCACGGGCCAAGTTCAACCACTCGGAACGTGCCGTCCCTCGTATTAATCCGCGCGAATTTGCATCCCTGTGCGACAACATGGGCGGCGGTCACCGCATACATCGCTCCCCATTGCGGGCCTTGAGGCGGATCATGATCCACTGAGACGGCGAAGCCCGTACCGCCGATGCTGGACTCGGTTATCGCGTCTTCTTCCGACCTGTACAGGAAGAAACAGCAGTCAAGCCACGCTTCGTTGATTCGCGCCAAACGACGCCTCCAGAGCCAGCAAGGTTTTCCGTCCTCGGTTGCTCCCGCCACGCGGATATACACATGCGGACAACCGTTCGCAGGAGGCATCATACGCCCCTCCCGCTCGGTGCGTCAAGTATATTATTGCCCTAGGGCCTGTTCACGCTAAATGAGAGGTTCCGGTCGCAGCGCCTCAGTGATCAGCGCGAAGTGGATGAAGGCCGTGAACATCACGTCAAGCTTCTCGAACCGCGAAAAGATGCGGCGGAAGCCCTTGAGCCGGCGGAACAGCCGCTCAATCTCGTTGCGGCGCCGGTACAGGGCCAGGTCGTAGCTCCACGGGTTGATCCGGTTGCTCTTGGGAGGCACGACGGGAGTAAAGCCGAGCTCGAGGGCAAGCTGCCGGGTTGCATCCCCTTCGTAAGCGCGGTCCCTAATGAGCGCGACTGGGGTTTCTGGGCAGGGCAGCGTGCGCAGCAACTCGCGGCCACAAGGCCCGTCCCCGTGCTGGCCGGGTGAAAGTGAGAACGTCACCGCGGTTCGGGCATCCGCGGCAACCCTATGAATTTTGGTGGTCCATCCACCGCGAGAGCGTCCGATGGCCTGCGGTCCGTTTTTTTTTCTGCCCCGGTCCCGTCTGGATGCACCTTGACGATCGTGCTGTCGAGGGAGAGCGCCTCAATCTTGATCCGGATGATCTGCTCTTCCTGGAGCGCTGCGAACACACGGTCGAGGACGCCGGCCTTGGCCCAGCGGTTCATCCGGGTGTAGATGGTGTGCCACCGGCCAAACCGCGTGGGTAGACCACGCCACTTGCACCCGTGCTCCGCTACGTAGAGGATCGCGTTCAGGACATCGAGGTTGGAGACCGCGACGTTTCCCCGCTGCTTGGGGAAGCAGTCCTCGATACGGCGAAACTGCTCTTCGGTGATGGTCATGCATCATAATAACCATCACGCCGTTGTGTGAACAGGCCCTAATCCTGTGACTGCAACAGGATAGGAGTACACCACCACGCTGCGAGAGTGCAACTGTAGGACTAGATGTCTAGCGTAGACAAGTAGAACGTTCCATCGCTCACTTGCCAGATAGCATAGAGGCGCGATTCCGAGTCGTAGGCGGTCTTCAATCCGGCACTAATCGGATCCGTGGATGCAAATAGCTTGCCCGTCGTTGACCAGTAACCGTTGGAGCGACGCATGTAATAGTATGTGGGACGGTCACTATGGAGTCTGCCGAGAGCGCTAAATGTCAGGTGGAGTCTGCTCTTCCTATCGACATACAATTGTGGTGCATGAAGTACACGCAGGTTCGTTTCAGTGGGAGTTATATCCTGGGGTGTGCTCCAGGTACTCCCGCTCCGCGAGTTTGTGTAGAGAAGTCGGCGAGGAGATCTGTCATCTGTTCCACTCTCGAGCCATACCAAGTGGCGAGTACCATCTGAATCCAATGCCAATTGGGGAGAGAAGGAGTAGGAGCGTGGGTTTACGTACACCGCAACTCTCGCCACAGAGTCCGAAAGCTGAATATGGCTATGGAATAGATCACTCGTCATTTGCGTTGAGGTTTCAGGGAGTGTCGTGCTCACATAGACAATCTCTGGCGACCGTAGAGGCAGGGGATTTGCCCAAGACGGGTATATGACTCGCTGACCCACATTCACGGAGATGTAGTTGCCTGTGCCGGAAACCCTGAGATATCGCACTTCTTCTTCATCGGCAGCGTGAAAAATGTGCAGTTGATTCAGCCGATCGAAACTAGGCACAAGCACACGTTGTTGAACGTCTCCGCCACTCCCCCGGTAAATAGTTGCTGTTGAGCCCCAAGCTCCACTTTTGAAAACTCGGTAAAGCAGATCTGTGGCCGTGGCATCGCCAGAACCGATGTCAGAATGGGCGTACCAGAGAACGTGTGCCCAACCCTGATTGTCCACTGCTAGCCCGGGAGAATCTATAGACCCATTTCCCTCCGAAAACGCGTGATGAAGCAGGTTGACCTGATCGTCAGATGTCAGATAGTAGAACTTGTTGGTGATGTTACCTGGTGGATTTCCTGTCGCATCTTGGTACTCAAGCAGAGCGTGGAGACGACCCGCATAGTCGACGTGTAGCGAGGTGATTCGACTTGACCCAGGAACTGACTGGCTCCATCTTATTCGCAGTGCCTGTGGATCAGTCCAATTGCTTTCGACCGCGTTTAACACTTTTGGACGAGGCTCTACACTGCAGCCCACGAGCAGGAAAATGGTGATCGTCTCGAAGACAAGCACGACGTTGCACCGCCGTGAACCAAGTAGCAAGTGAGGCGGCGAATATATTCTCCCGGGTTGCATAATATACGCTTCGCAGATCCGGCAGGTGAGAACGGAGAGGTCGCCGCATCCAGCCGATTTCGGATCGGTGGCGCAGAGGAGCATCAACCGCGAATGAACCACCACCAGAACGCGTGGCGGTCGCCCGGGGCGACCGCCACGCCGATTAGCACGAGAGCCTTGCCGAGATGGATTATGAAGCGCAGAAACTGTTAATGAGGGTTTCATCAACACTGCCCGCCAGCCCTCCTAGATCATCTCCCGGGATAAAGGTGTGGGTGCTGGTGACGCTCACACCTGTTGGTAGAGCGTCATTCACCCAGCTCCCTTTCGATTCAATGGACGCTGTTCCATACCCCCCGACTGTAGAGATCTGCGTCCCAGTAATGTAGCTTCCACCAGTGCAGGTAGTGTAGAATGACGCATTTCCTCCACTAAGGTGCTGGTATACATTGGTACCACCCTGCGAGCCCGCGAGTGCACGTACTTTGCCGGTACCCGTTTCCCATCCATTCCAATACGTGTACGTCATAAAGCCCTGGCTTCCGTTCTCATAATCCCGAGAAATGGCTAAACTCGGCTGGCCTGGGGTCAACCTCGGCGCAGTGGGCTCGACGGTGTCGCCACACGCGGTAACGAGCCCGAAAACGGCACCGTAGACAGCGAACCTCTTGAGTCGAGAAACGCGTTCCATTGTGACCTCCTAGGACGGGAAACGAGGCGATGGGTGCCCGGGCAGGGCACACCGGTGGGTGATCACACGATGTAGCCCGAAAGGCGCGTTGTCAAGTTTTGTCGCGAATTGATCGTGGGTCAGGTCGTTTGTATCGGTTTTCAGCGGCCGTCGAGCAGGTCGAGCAGGTCGTCCACCGTCCACACCCGATCAGTCAGTCCCGCCGCCATCGTCGGGGTCGTATGCATTCTGCCTCGCGCCTTAGCGAGCGTGGAGTGCAACCGGAATACGTTGTAGTACATGAAGTGGAGCGCTACCCCTCTCTGCCAAGTTGGATACTGGTAACCTTCAGGTGGTGTGACCGTCGGGCGCTGAATATGCGGCAAAGCCCCGCATGAGGATTCTGGAGCATCTCGAGACCTCGGGAGAGCACCTCTCCCCGGCGGTCCGCACCGCCATCGCCACGCTGGAGCAGTACGCGGTGCCGCTAGGAGACGCGCGGGCGCGAGCTGGAGGCTCGACTCGGACTCGATTCTACCAACTCCTCGAAACTGCCCTCCTCCGATCCGCCCGGCGTGCTGCGTCACGGGAAGAAGCCCACGGGCAAGAAGCGCGGCGGTCAGAAGGGGCACCCCGGAGCGTTCCGTTCGCTGCTGCCCCCCCGAGCGCATCGATGAGGTCCTCGAGCATCGCCCCGCGCACTGCCGCCGCTGTGGCGGCTCCCTGCAGCACGCGGCGGAGGTGGGTGCCCCGGGGCGCCATCAAATCATCGAGCTGCCGCCGATCCGGGCGCGCGTCACGGAGCACCGGCTCCTCACCCTGGCGTGTCCCGCCTGCGGCCGACGCACCCGCGCTGCCCTGCCCGCGGAGGTCAGTCCCAAGCAGTTCGGGCCGCGCCTGAGCGCACTGGCCGCCCTGCTGGTGTCGCGCTTTCGGCTCTCCCGGCGCGACCTGGTCGTCTTCTTCGGCGACATCCTGGACGTGCCCGCCCCCGCGCTGGGTACGACCGAGCGCTTCGCCACCGAGGCCAGTGCTGCCCTGCTGCCGAGTTACCGCGAGGTCCGGCGGGCGGTGCAAGAGCTCGAGTGCCCGAGTCGACGAGACCGGCTGGAGACTGCGGGGCCAGTCCCGCTGGCTGTGGACCTCGGCCACGGAGCGGGCCACGCTCTTCCATCTGGGTCGAAGTCGCTCGGCCCGGGACCTCACCCGGCTCCTGGGCCGAGACTACGGCGGCATCGTGACCAGCGATCGCTGGAGCGCCTACCAGATCTACTCGCGCCGGCAGCTCTGCTGGGCTCACCTGGCCCGGAACTTCGAGGGGCTGGCGCTGCGCGGTGAGGATGCGCTCGCCTTCTTGCGGCGCCCCCCGATTGGAGTGGACACCTGGAGAGGTTAGCTTGAACCTCGACAGGAGGAAGAGAAATGGGAGACATCGCACGGGGGGCGTACGAGGCACTGGCCGCGGACGAACGCTTCGAGGTGCCCTGGGCGCCCGACCTGAGCGTGGTCGCCTTCCGGCTGGCCGGCGGGGACGACGCGGCGCAGCGCCGGCTGCTCGACCGCATCAACGCGACCCGGCGCGTTTTCCTCTCGAGCACCCGGCTCCAGGGGCGGTTCTACCTCCGGATCGCGATTCTCTCCTTCCGCACACACGGGGACCGGATCCGCGAGCTGTTGGAGATCGTTTCCCGCGAGGTCGACGCGGTGGGAGGCGGAAGTTCCAGCCACCGAGCTTCGCCTCCTCCTACACCGCCGCCGCGGGGTCGAGCGCGCAGCCGGTGAAGGTCTCCCCGTCCACCTCGAGGAGCGCCTCGACGCCCTTGTTCCAGACCACGATGCCGTCGCCCGCGTACTTCGCCCCGCTGGCGGCACGTACCTGGCCGAGCACGAGGTAGGGGCGGCCGAAGCGCCGGGGGAGCCAGACCGCGAGTTCGCCCGGGCCCGTCCGGGTAGTGAAGCGAAAGCCGTCGCCGCCCGGGCCGGCGCACGCCCAGACGAACGTCTCGCCGATCCTCCGCGGGGCCATCGCGCCGACGTCGGGCCGGTTTCCGCGCTCGAGCACCAGCGCGCCGGCGTCCCCGGCGTCGAGCCGGAGACTGTCCGCGGTGATCCGGTAGCGATCGACCTCCAGCAGCACGCCGAAGAAGGCGTCCGACGACGAGGGCGGCGCGCACGCGGCCAGCGTCATCGGCCCCGGGGCGAGCTCGATGCCTCCGCCGGACTTCGCCTCGTACTCCCCGCCGAAGCGGTTGCAATCCGCCCGCCCGTCGTAGCGGCCGTCGCTCTCGAAGGAGATCGAGTACGGCTCGTCGGCCCCGGGCGTGAGGGAGCCGCCGCTCGCCGGTTCGATCCGGACGAGCCGCCACGCCGGGCCGATGAGCGCGCCCGCGCCGACGCCATGGACCTGCACCACGCGGATCTCGACGCCGTCCGAGGGCATCCCCGGCGAGAGGACGGGGTGCGAGGTGTCGGTCGTCCAGAGGAGGATCCCGCCTCCGTCGCGGATCTCGGCGCGGAGCGAGTAGCGGTGGCGTGGCTCGACGCGGGCGGGGTCGTAGCGCAGCTCGAAGGGGAGCGGCACCTGGCGCCCTCCCGTGGGGATGGTCTGCTCGGCCAGGGTCACCGCCGGGGCGTCGGCGAGGCTCACGTCCTCGAGCCGCACCTGCACGACGGCGTCGGGGGGGAGGGCGATCCGGGGAAGGTAGGTGACGGTCCCCGAGAGGATCGCGTCCTCTCCGCTCCCGCCGGGCGGCAGGCTCGCGCACGCCGCGAGGACCACCGTCGCCAGCAGCGAGAGGACGGCGGATCGGTTCACGGGCGGAGGCGAGAGGCGAAGCGGGGGCATGGCTGTCGTCGGGAGGGGAAGTCCCGGCCGGCGGGCGGTCCGGCGCCGATCAACCTTCCATGTTGGTGCTCGACCGACCTCCGCAACTCCGGGGCCTCGCTCCGCCTACCCACCCGCGCCCCCCGGTAACCGGCGGCGGTCTCGAGAGGGGCGGTGTCGCGGGAGACGCTCCGGATCGCGGTGCGGCGGGAGGGCCGGAGACGTCGCTCTCGGCGGGGCGTCGAGGATTATCGTCTCGCGGCCGTGTACAGCGGGGGACGGTTCCACACCTCCTTTGCCCGTTCGAAGCCCAACTCCAGGTTCGCGCGCATGATCCGGGGGTCGAAGGCGAGCGTATCGCCCGGCAGGAGGCGGGCCGGGCGGATCACCCGGAGCGTGGCCGCCCGGCGCCCGAGCAGCGGAGTGCCCACGGAGGCGAAGAGCTCAACGACCCGTGCGGGGGTCCAGCCGTGGTCGCGGACCAGCGCCGCGGCGAGATCGTCAAGGTAGCGCCTGGCGTCCGTGTACGCTCGCGCCGCCCGCAGGTCCATCTCTCCCGACTCCTCCATCAGCAGGTCGAGCGAGCGCTTCCCGATCTCCAGGATCCGGTCGAACGGCGGCACCGCGGCGGGCTTCGCGTCCGCCTCCGGCGAGAGGAGAACCGCGTGGATCTCCGTCGCGCCGGCATCCGCGGCCGCCTCGATGGGCGCGTACTCCCGGATCCCGCCATCCATGTAGGTGCGGCCGTCGATCACCACGGGAGGCATCAGCACCGGGATGGAGGCCGACGCCAGCAGCGCCCGCATCAGCGTGCCCCGCGTGGTGATCCTGCGCGATTCGCCGTCGGCCGGATGCACCTCGCTCGATCCCGTGTACCAGTAGACGAGGCGGCCGCTCTCGAGCTGGACCGTGGCGAGCAGCAGCGTCCGTCCCGAGTCGAGCAGGCGCCGATAGCGCTCCTCGGTGATCCACTCCCGGATCCGGCTCTGCAGCCCGCGCGCCGTGTAGAGCGAGGATGCCACCAGGATGGAGGCTGGCGGATCGCGCTCCTCGACGATGGTGCCGGGGCCGGCGCTCGTGTACTCCGCCTCCAGGATCGGGAGCGCGGCGGCGCCATCCGCGGCGACCAGGGCCGCGATCAGCGCGCCCGTGCTGGTGCCCGCCAGGATCTCGAACGACAGGCTCTGCTCTTCGATCAGGTACCGGACCGCCCCCACCGCGAAAGCTCCCTTGGAGCCTCCGCCGCTCACGATCAGAGCTCTGGGCATCGGCGTTCCCTCCGTTCAGCGGACGTCCTGGAAGGGAGGCGGGTCTCTCGACGGAAAGAGGACCGACCAGAGGCTGCGGAGATCCGTACCCACGCCGAGCTCGAAGCCGGTCCGCTCCTCGCCCCAGTCGTGTACCAGCCAGGCGCCGAGCCGGACGAGCTCCACATCGCCGACGAGCCCGACCGACGCCGGCCGGTGCTCGCCGGTGTCCCAGAGTTGCTCGGCGGTGACCCCCACGCCCCAGCGGCGGCCGCCGGGGCCGAAGCGCAGCGGGAGCCACTGCGCCCGGGCGCCTCCCGCCAGCGTCCAGTCCGGGTTGGCGTACCGCACCGCCGCCACCGGTCCGATCCGCAGCGGCCCACCCGCGCCCAGCCCGAGCGCCGCCTGCAGCTTGACGCCCGCCACGTAGGGCGTAACGCCTTTTCCGCTGACGACCGCTCCCTGCGCGACGTCCAGGGGCAGCAGGAAGAGCGGCCCCGATCCCTCCCGCGCCTCCTGCGCGGCAGCGGGGCCGGCGGCGACGACGATCCCCACCAGCCCCGCGGCCCACCTCCTCCGTCCATTCATCCGCTCCTCCTCTCCCGGCTCCCGGTCGAACGCCTGATCCCCGGGCTTGCGCGACGGAGCCGAGCGGTGTGCCCGACCCCTGGCGGGCATCCGCCGGATCCGCTTCCAGTACAGAGACCAGCAAGGCATGCGCCGCCACGCCCCGCGCCTCGGCTACCAGCCCGCGGCCGCGGAGCCGGGCCGGGGTCTCTCCTCGGCCGTGGCGATCGGCGACTGCGGGAGAGGCGGGCCGCTCGCTACGCTACGAGCATCCCGAGGCACGCCCGAACGGTCCCCGGGGGCACTTCGACCGAGTGGCGAGCGGCCTCGGCCACCGTTAGCTTCAGGCGATCCCCCCTTCCACCAGCGCAGGGAAACCCACCATGAACTCCTTCCCGTCCGTGCCGATGCGCCTGTGCCCTCTCCTGGTCGCCCTGATGCTCGCGCCGTGCGCCTGGCAGCCGCTCGCCGCGCAGAGTCGTACATATGCGGACCTCGCGACGCTGTTCCGCGAGTGGCGCGAGTTCGAGCGGCCGCCGCAGCTCGCCGGCGCCCCGGAGTACACCCCCGACTACGGCGCGGCCACCTCCGCCCGGCGTCTGACGGAGCTCGCCGACTGGCAGGGACGCCTCGCGGCGATCGACACCACGGGATGGTCGGTCCCGGAGCAGGTGGACTACCATCTCGTACGGGCGGAGATGAGCGGGATGTGGTTCCACCTTTCGGTGCTGCGGCCGTTCGCCCGCGATCCCGCCTACTACGCCTCGGTCCGCGCCGCCGAGAGCGACACGCCCGCCGAGGAGGGGCCCACCGTCCACGGCGCGGTGCGGCTCTGGCAGTACTCGGTCTGGCCGCGCACGGCGCTCGACAGCGTCGTCCCGCTCTCGTCGGACGAGGCCGGCCGGCTCGCGGCCGCGCTCCGCACCGTACCGCCGCTGCTGGAGCAGGCTCGCGTGAACCTCGCCGCGAGCAATGCCCGCGACCTATGGATCGGCGGCGTGCGCGCCTTCGACGAACAGGCCGGGGACCTCGTGCTGCTCCAGGAGCGGGTCGGCCGCGGGGACCGCGCGCTCACCGCCGCCATCGGCGACGCTCGGACCGCCACCGATGCGTTCGCGCAGTGGCTCCGCGACGAAGCGTCCGGGAAGACCGGCCCCTCCGGGATCGGCGTCGCGGAGTACAGCTGGTTCCTCCGCAACGTCCTCCTCGTCCCCCTGTCGTGGCGCGACGAGGTGACGATCACGCAGCGCGAGCTCGCGCGGGCGCACGCCTCTCTGCGCCTGGAGGAAGCACGCAACCGGGATCTTCCCGAGCTCCCGGTGGCGGACACCCCGGAGGAGTACGCGGCGCTGCAGGCGCGGGCGATCCCCAGGTGGATGCGTTTCGTCGAGGAGCGCGATCTCCTCACGATGCAGCCCTGGATGGAGCGCGCCCTCCGCGAGCGCATGCCCGGCTTCGCGCCGGCCGAGTCGCGCAACTTCTTCATGCAGGCCACGCAAAGAGACCCCGTCCCGCTCTGGACGCACCTCTACCACTGGTGGGACAACGCGCGGTTCCGCTTCGATCCGCACCCGAGCCCGATCCGCCGCACACCCCTCCTCTACAACGTCTGGATGAGCCGCGCCGAGGGGATGGCCACCGTGATGGAGGAGTGGATGATGCACGCCGGGCTGTACGACGACAGCCCCCGCTCGCGCGAGATCGTCTGGATCATGCTCATCACGCGCGCCGCTCGGGGCCTCGGCAACCTGTACGCGCACGCCGACGTCCTCGACATGGAGGCGGCGGGGGAGATCCACGTTCAGTGGACGCCGCGCGGCTGGATGCGCCCCGATGCCCTGCTCGGCTTCGAGCAGCACCTCTACCTGCGGCAGCCGGGCTACGGCGCGTCGTACGTCACCGGCGGAAGACTGCTCGACGAGACGCTGGCCGAGCGCGCGCGCCAGCTCGGCGACGCCTTCTCCCTGAAGCGGTTCTTCGACGAGGTGAACGCCGCGGGAATGATCCCCGTTTCGCTCATCCACTGGGAGCTCACGGGCGACGACCGCATGGTCCGCGCGCTGGCCGAGGATGCGGGACCGATCCCGCCGCGGAGCCGGCCCTAAGCGCCCGGCGCCGGCGGGCGCCCGGATCCGCGGCGAGGAGGTACGGGTATTCCCACTTATGCGGCAGTCTCCACCTCCCCCCGAGCCGAGGCTCGCCTGGGCGTACGTCAGCGAGGCGCGCGCGGCGGCCGAGGGGGTCGCGCTTCCCGACATGGGACCGGGTTCGACGCGGGTGCTCCCGGCGGGCGAGGCGGCGGCGGAGCCGTACCGGCTCTCTCCCGTCAGCGCCTGGGCGCACCTGAAGCCGCGCTCGCGCCCGCCCAGCCTCTGCCCGGTGTGCCTGGAGCCGGTCACCCTCAAGCTCGGCCGCAGGCGCCGCCATCACTACGCCCACGCCCCGGAGTCGGCGTGTCGCGCGGCGACGGCCGAGGGGGCGCTGCACCTCGCCGCCAAGCTGCGGCTCGCCCACGAGCTCCGCTCCGGCGGCGCGCGGCTCGCGCTCGCGCGCCTCTGCCACCGTGTTCCCGAGGAACGCAGCCGGGAGCGTTGCCCGGCGCCGCCGGTCGAGGAGTGGCCCGTCGTATGGGACGAGATCCGGGTCGAGCAGACGCTTCCATCGCTGCGCGCCGACGTCCTCCTGCTGCGGTCGGGCGACCCCGTTCTCGCCCTGGAGGTCTGCGCCAGCCACGCGGTGGACGCCGACAAGGCCCGCAAGTATCGCTCTCTCGGACTCCCATGGATCGAGGTCGGCGCGGAACGCGTCACCCCGGATGGAGGGGTGGCGTGGAGCCGGGAGACGCCGCTACCCGTTCGGGGCGACAGCGCGCTCCACCCGGCGGTCTGGCGCTGCCCGCGCCACGAAGCGCTCTACCAGGGCTACCGGGAGCACCAGCGGAACGGCATCCACCGCCTGGCCTGGCGCATCGTCCACCTCTACCGGACCGATGGCGGCCTGAGCGCGGGCCTGCGGAAGACCGACGACCTGATCGTCTGGATGATGGAGCGCCGGGAGGACGGGCGATGCGTGGAAGCCTGGCTCGAGCGCCAGGACCAGGACAAACCCCTCGCGCGCCCCGTGGAGGTGGGCGGGCGAGAGGAGGCGAAGCGGCTCCTCCACCGGCAGTTCCGCGCCTGGGTGCGGTGGAACGAGGCGACGCGCGGCGCCACCGCGGACTCCCCGATGTCCTGGGCGGACGGCGATCCTCCGCCCGCGCGGGAGCGCCGCAGGCTCTTCCCCCAGCGCCTGCGAATGAACTCCCACGGGGCGGTCTTCGAGGGAGTCCCCGGACTGGCCTCGCACGCCTGGCCCCGCCCCCTGTTCGAGGGAGCGCCACCCCACCCCGTCTTCGGCGCGGCACCGGTCTTCTGGACCGATCTCCCGGTGCGCGACCGGGGACCGCTTCTCCACGCCGTGGGCGAGCCCTGCTGGCTCACCCTCCGCCCCCACGAGTGGAGCTGGAACGGAGCGCGCTCGGCCCGGGGGGACCTCTCCATCTTCCATCACGACGGCCGCCGTTGGCGCGAGCTCCGGCACGCCGCCTTCTCGCACTCCTTCGATCTCCTTCCGGGCGCCCGCTCTCCGGACTGGGGAGAGCTGCTCCGGGTGCTGGCCGAGGCGGCGGCGGAGCACGCGACCGCGCTGGCCGCGGGCAAAGCCTCGCTCGCCGAGCTCTGGGAGGCCGCCGCGCGCCCGCCGCCCGGTACGGGAGCGTGACCGGCCTCTTCGGGATCGAACCCTCCGCACCACCGGCGGATGCGAGCGGTAGAGGGAGCCGGCCTCGCCACCCCGGGTGGTCCGTCGGAGTCTCCAGGTCCTGGGAACGTTCTCCATCTACACGGTACTGCGGGAGGAGCCAGAGATCTGTGACCTAGCTCACATCCGGGACACCCGGTCCGGCCCACCTGGTTGCGGACCAGGATCGCCTCGATCTACGTGCCCGGAGAGGTGGGCGGGGAAGATCCCGATGTGGGGCCGGCAGCCGGCGGCCTCGGCGCACGGAGACGGCCGGCGTCGACGGGGAGGTCGGCCCCGGTCCCGAGCGATGCGCGGTCCGGGCTGGGGAGGGGAGGGGAGGGCCTCCGATTTGACGACGGAGGCCCTCCGAAGTTATAGATTTCGATCCGGCCGTCGCGGAACGCCACGCGGAGAAGGGGCGCGCCCGCCTCCGCCCGCGGCTCCGCGAGGCGCCCGGGGAGCACCCGAGGGGCGGGCGTCGTCCCGTCTCCGACATCCCGCCCGTGAGAATAGCATGAAAGCGAGGTCCCGTATGAAAACGAACGTCTGTACGATCGCCACCGCGGGGACGCTGCTGGCGGCGCTGGCCGCGCCAGCGGGAGCGCAGGTGGAGCGCAATCTCCCGACCGGCCCGATGGAGGTGGACACCGCCTACCTCACGGGGCTTTCCTGGCGCAACATCGGCCCGAATCGCGGTGGCCGCTCGATCGCCGCGGCCGGCAGCGTCACCCGCCCGATGGAGTACTACTTCGGCGCCGTCGGCGGCGGCCTCTGGAAGACCGAGGACGCGGGGACCACCTGGAGGCCGGTCACGGACGGCCAGATCACCTCCTCCTCCGTGGGCGGCGTCGCGGTGTGCGAAGCGAACCCCGACGTCGTCTACATCAGCACCGGGGAGACGCAGTTCCGCGGCAACATCATGCCCGGCGACGGCGTGTACAAGAGCACGGACGCCGGCGAGACCTGGCGCCACATCGGATTGCGCGAGGCGCGGAACTTCTCGCGCATCCGCGTGCACCCGACGGACTGCAACACGGTCTACGCGGGCGCCTTCGGCCACTACGGCGTGCCCAACGCCGAGCGCGGGGTCTTCAAGAGCACTGACGGGGGCGAGAACTGGCGCAAGGTGCTCTTCCGCAACGACAGCACCGGCACGGTGGACCTCTCCATCGACCCGAACAACCCCAACGTAGTCTACGCCGCCCTCTGGGAGGCGTGGCGCAAGCCGTGGGCGATGTCGAGCGGCGGCCCGGGGAGCGGCCTCTTCAAGAGCACCGACGCCGGCGAGACGTGGACGGAGCTCTCCCGGAACCCGGGAATGCCCGCGGGGCCGCTCGGCAAGATCGGCGTCAGCGTCTCGCCGGTGGATGGGAGCCGGGTGTACGCGATCGTCGAGGCGGCGGAGGGCGGCGTCTTCGTCTCCGACGACGCCGGCGCGACCTGGACGCGGACCAACGACGAGCGCAAGCTCCGGCAGCGGGCGTTCTACTACACCCGCATCGTCGCCGACCCGCAGCTCAAGGACCGAGTTTACGTGCTGAACGTGCAGTTCTGGCGCTCCGATGACGGCGGGAAGACCTTCCCCACCGACATCGACGTGCCGCACGGCGACAACCACGACCTCTGGATCGCCTCGAACGACAACTCGCGGATGATCCAGGCCAACGACGGCGGCGGGAACGTCTCCTTCAACGCAGGCGATACCTGGACGGAGCAGGACTTCCCCACCGCCCAGATCTACCGCGTCTCCACCACGAACCACTTTCCCTACCTGGTGTGCGGCGGGCAGCAGGACAACAGCACCATCTGCATGCCGAGCAAGGGCTGGGACCACATGAGCATCCTCGGCGACCAGTACGGCTTCGCCGTCGCGGGCGGCGAGAGCGGGTACGTGGCGAACGATCCCCGGAACCACGACATCTACTACGCCGGGAGCTACGGCGGCACGCTCGACCGCTTCGACTACTCGACGGGCCAGTCGCGCGCGGTGAACGTCTGGCCGGACAACCCGATGGGCTACTCCTCGAGCGACATCACCGAGCGCTTCCAGTGGACCTACCCGATCGTCTTCGACCCGCAGGACCCGAGCTCGCTGTACGTGGCGTCGCAGCACGTCTTCCGGAGCACCGACGAGGGGCAGAGCTGGCAGCGGATCAGCCCCGACCTCACCCGCCACGCGCCGGAGACGCTGACGGCGTCCGGCGGTCCCATCACCCTCGACCAGACGGGCGTGGAGACGTACGCCACGGTCTTCTCGCTTGCGCCCTCCCGGCTGGAGGACGACGTGATCTGGGCCTCCTCCGACGACGGCCTGGTGCACGTGACGCGAGACGACGGCGGCACCTGGCAGAACGTCACCCCCGCGGGCGTGCCGGACTTCGTGAAGTGGACCACGGTGGAGGACTCCCCGCACCGCCCGGGGACCGCCTTCCTCACCGGGAACCGCTTCCTGCTCGGCGACTTCTCGCCCTACGTCTTCCAGACGACCGACTACGGCAGCAGCTGGACGCGGATCTCCGGCGGGCTTCCGGACGACGAGATCACGCGCAGCATCCGCGAGGACGTCGTCCGCCCCGGCTTGCTCTACCTGGGGACGGAGCGCGGCGTCTGGATCTCGTTCGACGACGGGATGACGTGGCAGAAGCTGCAGCGCAACCTGCCGGTCACGCAGGTCTCCGACCTGGCCGTGGAGGACCACGACCTGGTGATCGCCACGCACGGGCGCTCCTTCTACATCATGGACAACATAGACGTGCTGCGGCAGATCGGGCGGCAGGGCGGCACCACGCAGACGGTGCAGCTCTTCCAGCCGGCGCCGGCGGTGCGCGGGGTCGACCGGGGCGTGATGGTGGATTACTTCCTGCCGCGCGCCGCGGAGAGCGTGCGCATCGAGATCGTGGACCCGCGCGGGGAGGTGGTGCAGAGCTTCACGGGCACGCCGGCCGACAGCGCCGCCCGCGGGGGCGGCGGCGGGTTCTTCGGGCCGCCCCAGCCACAGCATCCCACGGTGAAGGCCGGGCTGAACCGCTTCACCTGGAACATGCGCTACCCGGGCTTCGCCGACTTCCCGGGGATGATCTTCTGGGCAGCCCGCAATGTCGGGCCGGTGGCGGTGCCGGGCAACTACCAGGTTCGCCTCACGGTGGACGACCGTTCGCAGACGCAGCCCTTCGAGATCCGCATGGACCCGAGGCTCACGGGGGTAGCGGTGGCCGACCTCCAGCGCCGCTTCGACTTCGCCCTCCAGATCCGCGACGAGGTGTCGCGGGCGAACGACGCGGTCCTGCTCATCCGCGGGATCGAGCAGCAGATCGACTCCATCCAGGACCGCACGGACAACGCCGAGGTCGAGCAGGCCGCGGAGCGCCTGGAGCAGCGGCTCAACGCGGTGGAGGAGCGGATCTACCAGGTCCGCAACCAGAGCAGTCAGGACCCGCTCAATTTCCCGATCATGCTCAACAACAAGATCGCCGCGCTGATGGGGGTCGTGGAGAGCGCGGAAGCCGCGCCGACGGCGCAGACCTTCACCGTGTTTCAGGAGCTCTCCCGGCAGCTCGGCGAGCAGCTGGCGCAGCTGGACCAGGTGCTGGACCAGGACCTGGCGCAGTTCAACCAGACGCTGCGCGGCGCCGGTCTCCCGCCGGTCGAGCGCCGGCCGCTGGCCACCGAGGGCGCGAACGGGCGATAGGCCCGGAGAGAGCCGGGGGTATGGAGCACGGGATACGGGGGTGATCCCCGTATCCCGTGCTCCATACGCTTCACCGTAGACTCCGGGCGGGGCTCAAGTTATCTTGGTGGGTTGCCGACCCTTCCCTCGACCCGAGAACTCCCTACGATGCTTCTGCCGCTCCTCCTCTCTCTGGGGACCCTCTCCGGAGACTCCACCGCCGTGCACCGCGGAGACCTCGGACAGCTCGAGGTCGTCCCGCCGTACGTGGAGACGGCGGAGGTCCGCCTCGACGGGAGCCTGGACGAGGCGGTGTGGGAACGCGCCGCGGTGATGACCGGCTTCACCCGCTACGAGCCGGCGGAGGGAGTCCCCGCCTCGCAGCGAACCGAGGTGAGGGTCTTCTACACCGCCGAGGCCATCTACTTCGGCATCCACGCCTTCGACGACGATTCCGAGGGGATCCGCGTCACCCTCGCAGAGCGCGACACGCCCGCCTTCACCGACGACTGGGCGCGCATCGTACTCGACACCTACAACGACAACCGCCAGGCGTACGTCTTCTACGTCAACCCGTGGGGCGTACAGCAGGACGGCCTCTGGATCGAGGGGATGGACAAGAACCGGGGCGGCATCCCCGTGGACTTCAACCCCGACTTCATCTGGGACTCCGATGGCCGCCTCACCGCCGACGGCTGGTCCGTGGAGGTGAGGATCCCCTATGTCAGCCTGCGCTTCCGGGAGAGCGACACGCAAACCTGGGGCGTCAACTTCGCCCGCGAGGTCAAGCGGAGCGGCTTCAAGGACGCCTGGGCCCCCATCACCAGCAACCGCGCGAGCCAGCTGGAGCAGAGCGGCCGGCTCACGGGGCTGCGAGGGCTGCGGCCGCGCCGCCTGGTGGAGGTGAACCCGGTCGCCACCGGGAAGGTCATCGGCGGACGGACCGCGACCGGCGCCTTCGAGCGCGAGGGATTCGAGCCCGGCGTGGGGGTCAACGCCCGCTACGGCGTCACGCCGAACCTGGTCCTCGACGCCACCGTCAACCCCGACTTCTCACAGCTGGAGGCGGACGAGGGGCAGATCGTGGTGAACGAGCGCTTCGACGTCTTCGTCTCCGAGAAGCGGCCGTTCTTCCTCGACGGGATGGAGATCTTCCAGACGCCGCAGCGGCTGGTCTACACGAGGCGGATCGTGGACCCCATCGGCGGGACGAAGGTCACGGGGAAGCTCGGCTCGTTCAATGTGGGGTACCTCGGAGCGGTGGACGAGAGCCCGATCGCGGCGGGGCCGGACGATCGCGCGGCGGTGAACCTGGTGCGCCTGCGCCGGGACGTAGGGGCGGGCTCGACGGTGGGGATGCTGCTCACCGACCGCTCTTTGACGGGCGGCGCCTACAACCGCGTGCTGGGGCTCGACAGCCGGCTGCTGATCGCGAAGCGGTATGCGCTCACGGCGCAGCTCGCCGGGAGCTGGACGCGCGATCCGGGCGCCGCGGAGGCGCTGTCGCCCTCACCCCTCCTCTTCCTCCAGCTGGAGCGCTCCGGGAGCGACTTCAGCTGGGAGACGAAGCTCTACGACGTCGCTCCGGAGTTCCGCGCGCAGAACGGCTTCATCAACCGCTGGGGAGACGCGCAGCTCTACGCCCGTGCGCGCTACCAGTTCTACGGGAAGCCGGGGGCGCTGCTCGAGCGCTGGGGTCCGGAGATCCGCTTCGACAGCTACTTCGACCACGCCGGGCTCTGGCGCGGAGAGCGCCCGGAGGAGGGCGAGGTCGAGTTCCAGTGGAACACCTCTCTCCGCGGGAAGAACAGCCTGAACGCGATGGTGCGCTACGGCTTCTTCGACTTCCAGGCGGAGGACTACGCCTCCTACGAGACGGAGGTGGCGCCGGGGGTACGGCGCCCCTTCGAGACGCCGGAGGCGCTCCGCGGCATGCTCGCCTTCGCCCTCTTCCCGAACCTGCAGCTCCGTCCGTGGATGACCCTGAACGGCCGGATGTTCCTCCGCGAGCTGCCGATCTACAACGAGGCGAACCGCGGCTTCGAGTTCCTCGTCGCGCCCGAGCTCAAGATGCAGGCGACCCCGCGGCTGAACGTGGAGGTCGCGCAGACCCATTCGCGCATCCGCCGGACGCGCCAGGGGGAGCTGTACTCGGTCGCGAACATCTCGCGCCTCAAGGCCAAGTACCAGTTCAGCAAGGCGCTCTCCATCCGCGGCCTGGCGCAGTACAACCTGCAGGACCGCCAGCCGCTGATCGACCCCGGCACCGGAGACCCGCTCTGGGTGTCGGGCGTCCGCGACGGGGGGAGGTCGGCGGGCGACCTGGGCCTGCAGCTCCTCGGCACCTTCGAGCCGTCGCCGGGGCGGGTGATCTACCTCGGCTACACCCGGCAGATGGACGGCCCCGATACCTACCGCTACCGCCACCTGGAGCCGCTGGCCGACGGGCTCTTCCTGAAGCTCAGCTACCTCCTGCGCATGTGACGCAGCGGGGGGTGTGGCGTCCGAGGTTCCTCTCCGTGACGTAGATCGAACTGGGCGAGGGGGCCTTCCAGGCACGCGCTGGTCTTCCGCCGGCTGGCGCGGGAGCGGGCGAAGCCACCCCGCAGCCGCGCCCGGACGGCCCGGTCACCTCCCCGCCGCCTGACCGTCCTTGCGCGGGTCCGAGCCGGCGACCCATCCCCGGGGGAGGCGCATCACCGCCTGCGCGCCGCCGAAGGCGACCTCCTGCTCGTCCACGATCCGGTGGCCCATCGCCTCTAGGCGGGCGCGCACCGCGTCGGGGATGGGAGCCTCCAGCGCCAGCCGCATCCCGCCCATGTGGCGGAAGCGCGGGGCGTCGATCGCCTCCTGCAACCCCATGTCGAAGGCCAGCAGGTTGAGCAGGAGCTGCACCTGCCCCTGCGGCTGCATCGAGCCCCCCATCACCCCGAAGCTCAGCCAGGGCTCCTGCCGCTCCACGCCCCCCTCGATCCGCGGGCGGGTGACGAAGCCGGGGATGAGGGTGTGGAAGGGAAGCTTCCCCGGAGCGACGGTATTCGGATGGCCTGCCTCCATCGTGAAGCCGGCACCCCGGTTCTGGAGCGCGAACCCCGTCCCCGGGATCACCACCCCCGAGCCGAAGTACTCGAAGATGCTGTTGATGAAGGAGACCATGTTCCCCTCCTCGTCCGCCGTGCTCAGATAGACCGTCTCGCTCGCGGTGGGCTTCGGCCCCGGGTCCACGCGCTCGGCGGCGTGCTCGGGGTCGAGGAGGGCGCGGCGCCCCCGGATGAACTCGTCCGAGAGCAGGTCCGCCGGCTCCACCTCCATATGAGAGGGATCCGCGACGTAGCGCCCCAGATCCGCGAAGGCGAGCTTCTTGGCCTCCACCAGGTGGTGGAGGTAGGCGGCGGAGTTGTGTCCCATCGACGCGAGGTCGAAGGGCTCGAGGATGCGGAGCATCTCCAGCGTGGCGATCCCCTGCGCGCTCGGCGGGAGCTGCCAGACGCGGTGGCCGCGGAAGTCGGCCGAGATCGGCTCCACCCAGCTCGGGCGGTGGGCGCGCAGGTCGTCGAGCGTGAGGTATCCGCCGAGCCCGTGCAGCCCCTCGACGAGACGGCGTCCGAGCTCGCCGCCGTACAGCGCGGCGGGACCCTCCTCGGCGATCAGGCGCAGGGAGCGCGCGTAGTCGGGGTTGGCGAACCACTCCCCCTCGGCGGGAGCCTTTCCGCCGTCGGGCAGATAGGTCGCGGCCGCGCCCGGGTCGCGGCTCAGGATCTCCGTCCGGTCCGTCCACTGCGCGGCGATGATCGAAGAGACCGGGAAGCCCTCCTCGGCCAGCCGGATCGCCGGCTGGAGCGCCTCCGCCAGCGAAATCGTGCCGTAGCGGTCCAGAAGGGCCGTCCACCCGGAGAGCGCGCCCGGGACCGTCACCGACTCGGGCCCGCGGTACGGGACCTCCTCGTGTCCCCGGCGGGCCAGCTCCTCGCGGGTCATCCCGGCCCCCGCGCGGCCGGCGGCGTCCAGCCCCACCAAGCGCTGCTCGCCGGCCGACCAGAGGAGGGCGAACATGTCGCCCCCGATCCCCGTCATGTGCGGCTCGACCACGCTCAGCACCGCCGCGGCGGTGACTGCGGCGTCCACCGCGTTGCCGCCGCGCTCGAGCACGGCGAGCCCGGCCGCGGTGGCGAGCGGCTGGCTGGTCGCGATGGCGGCCCGCGGCGAGTACACGGCCGATCGGCCCGCGAGCGTCGTGGGACGCGGCTCCTGGGCCGCAGTCGGGTGCGCCATGAGGAGGAGCGGGAAGAGGGGAAGGAGCCGGCGAATCCGGGTGAGCATGGTGTACCGCCGCGTGGGGGTGAGGGAGTCCGCCTACTCCGACAGCAGCTCCTCCATGCGCGAGAGGCAGCGCGACACCTTCTTCCCGTACGGACCCGAGACGAAGGAGGCGGGGAAGAGCTCGCCGAGCGCCACGGAGGAGCTGGCGGCGAAGGGGAGCGCGCCGTCGTACAGGGTATCGACGAAGTGCACCCAGCGCAACGCGTCCGGGAGGTCCTCCACCGGCCGCAACCCGTCCACGAAAACGGCGGCCGCGGGGTGGAGCAGCCCGGCGAAGCGGATCGGGTGCACTCGCCGCAGCGCCACGAGGAGCGGCGTGAAGCCGGCGAGCAGCGACCGCTCCCCCGACTCCCGCGCCCGGCGCTCCAGCGCCTCGGGGGCGAGGAAGCACTCGCGGCCCGGATCCGCCGCGTAGCGGCGGTGCCGGTAGTCCTCGCCCTCCATGTTGACGACCTCGAAGGCGCCGGCCAGCTCCTCCACCTCGGCGCGAAAGTCCTTCTGCGAGAAGCGCCCTTCGCCGAGCTGGAGGGGGAGGGTGTTGGAGGTGGCGGCCACGCATACCCCGTCCGCGAGCGCGCCGCGCAGGAAGGCGAGGGCGAGCTTCAGGTTCCCCGGGTCGTCGAGCTCCCACTCGTCGACGGCGGCGAGGCGTTGGCCCGCGAAGACGGCGCGCGCCCGCTCGACGCCCAGCAGGCCGAGGAAGAAGACCAGCTCGTCAAAGGAAAGGTACGCCTTCGGGAAGGGCGCCGCATGCCAGAGCGCCGCCAGAAGGTGAGTCTTCCCCACCCCGAAGCCGCCATCGAGGTAGACGCCGCGCCCGCGCGGCGTCCCCTGCACGATCGAGCGGAGGCGCCGGATCACCCCGGTATCAGCCTCCTCGCGGAGGGTGGCCGCCAGATCCCTAAGCCGGTCGCGGGCGGCGCTCTGCGAGGGCCGCCGCGGCCGGTAGCTCTCGAAGCTCTTCTCCGCGAAGCGCGCCGGCGGGACGAACTCTCCCAGGAGCGTCCGCGCGTCCGGATGGTCCGGGAGCGACACGAGAATCGAATCGAGCGAGAGCAAGAGGTCGTCGGTCGTCGGTCGTCGGTCGTCGGTCGTCGGTCGTCGGTCGTCGGTCGTCGGTCGTCGGTCGTCGGTCGTCGGTCGTCGGTCGTCGGTCGTCGGTCGTCGGTCGTCGGTCGTCGGTCGTCGGTCGTCGGTCGTCGGTCGTCGGTCGTCGGTCGTCGGTCGTCGGTCGTCGGTCGTCGCGGGGAAGGTAGACCGCCCAGGGATGGCCGACAAGGAGGCAGGAGCCGGAAAACCGCGAGGCTCTCCATCCGGGAGGAGGGAGAGCCCGTGGCGATGCTCCGCAGCCGGCGAGCGGTCGACTAAAGACCGCCGACCGACGACCGACGACCTACCGGACCGAGACGCTCGAGATCGCCACCTGGTTCTCGATGCGGAAGACGACGGTCTGGCCGGGCCACACCTGCACCGGCGGAGCGACGTGCGACTGGCGCGAGCCGATCGGGTCGGCCACCAGGCGGACGTCGCCGTCGCCGTTCATGAGGGCTCGAGGGATGCTGAAGACGCGCGTCGCCATGGTGGTGACGGTTCCGAGCCGGACGCGCGTCCCGCCGCGGTAGGCGTAGACGTTCATATCGGCCCAATTGCTGTTGGTCACGTGCACGCTGGCGGTCTCCTGCATCGGCGGGAGCGGCCCGCTCGCGGCGCCGGTGTTGGCGGCGCAGGCACTCGCGGAGACGGCGATCAACAGAGCTGGGAGCAGGGCGTGGATTCGGCGCATGGGAGCCTCCTGGCGGGAGTCGTCTTGCGCGAGGAGGACGGGCCGGAAGAGCGCCGCGCGCAAGTTGCTTTCGAGCTGTATTCTAACATCAAAGCCCATGCCAGGAGCCCGAACCGGACGTACGGCGTAGATCCAACGGGCAGCCGTTGACATACCCATCCGCGGATTCTCCCCGTGCCGCTCAGGCGCGCCGGCTCCGCCAGAGGTAGAGTGAGGCCGCGGTGCGGTACGGCCGCCACGGCTCGCCGAGGCGCGCCAGATCGGCCTTTCCGGGGCGCTCGGCGAGTCCGTAGGCGTCCTGCGCGGCGATGTGGAGCCCCACGTCGTCCACCGGCAGCACGTCGGGGCGGCCGAGCGTGAAGATCAGGATCATTTCCGCCGTCCAGCGCCCGACGCCCTTCACCCGCGTCAGCGCCTCCACCACCGCCTCGTCGTCGAGCGCGGCGATATGGGCGGGATCGAGGGAGCCGTCCCGCCACCCGCCGCGCCAGGTCGCGGAGGTAGGTCGCTTTCGCGCGCGACAGGCCGCAGCCGCGCAGCGCTTCGTCCGGCGCCGCCAGGATCTCGTCCGGACCGGGCCGCTCCCCTTCCGCTCCCAGCGCCCGCACGCGCCCGGCGATCGTCGCCGCGGCCTTCACCGAGAGCTGCTGGCTCACGATGGCGTCCACCAGCGACCACCAGAGGTCGGGCTCGAAGGAGGGCTCGAACTCCCCGACGCGGTCGATCACCGCCGCGAGCACGGGGTCGTTCTCCCGCAGGTGCGCGACCGCCTCCGGCGGGATGACCTGGCGGGACGACCGCAGGCTCATCGCGTGGACCCCGTCTCGGCCAGGCGCTCCAGCTCCTCGCGGGTGAGGCGGTAGGTGTACCACTCGCTCAGCCGCTTCGCGCCCAGCCGCTCGTAGAAGTCGATCGCGAGCCGGTTCCAGTCGAGCACCACCCACTCCATCCTGCCGCACCCGCGCTCCACCGCCTCCGCGGCCAGGAGGCGGAAGAAGGTCTTCCCTACCCCGTGCCCGCGCGCCTCGGGGAGGACGAAGATGTCCTCGAGGTAGAGGGTCGGGAGGGCGAGGAAGGAGGAGTAGGTCGAGAAGGTGATGGCGTAGGCCACCGGCCGGCCGCCGAGCTCGGCGAGGTAGGGCTGGAAGTGCGGGCGCTCGCCGAACCCGTCGCGCAGCAGCCGCTCGCGCGCCTCCGTCGTGGGGCGGGCGAGCTTCTCGTAGTCGGCGAGGGCGTCCACCAGGTCGAGGAAGGCGGGGGCGTCCTCGCGCGAGGCGCGGCGGATCCGGAGGTCGTCGTTCATCGGTCGTCCGTCGTCGGTCCCGGATTCCCGGGAGTGGCCGTCGTGCCCGCGGGAGCTCGCGGTCCCCGCGCGTGGGGGAGCCGGTAGAGCGTCACCGCGGTGCTCTCCCGCTGGAGGATGCGCCTCCCGCCCGGCGGGAGGTCGTGGTCGGAGGCGTGCTCCACGGAGAGGAGCTCCGCGAACCTCTTCTCGCGCCAAATCCCGATCAGCCGGTCGAGCATGCGGGAGCCGTAGGGCGGGTCCGCGAAGGCGGCGGCGTAGCTCTCCGGTCCCAGGCCGGCCGCGAAGGCGAGCGCGTCCTTTTTGAAGATGCGCGTCCGCCCGCGCACGCGCAGCGCGGCGACGTTCGCCTTCAGGGCGTGCAGGCTGGCCGGCCTCGTCTCCACGAAATCGGCCGAGGCGGCGCCGCGGGAGAGGGCCTCCAGCCCCAGCGCGCCCGTCCCGGCGAAGAGGTCGAGCACCCGCGCGCCGTTCAGCTCCGCCCCCAGCGCGTCGAGCCAGGCCCCGCGCACCGCCTCCGCCGTCGGCCGCACCCGCCGGTCCGGCGGCGAGACCAGGTCGCGCCCCGCCCACCTCCCCCCGACGATCCTCATCGTCGCGCTTCGCGGCCTCGCCCCCAGCCGGGAACAGGACCCACCGGTCCGCTACGGTTCCCGATTTCCCATCCCCTGTTCCCTACTTCGTCCATTCCTTCCACTCCGCCTCGGCGAGGCCGACGCTGAGGAGGTTCCCCGAGCGCACCAGCGGGGTGACGAGCAGGAGCGGGTCGTCGGCCAGCATCGGCGCGATCCGCGGGCCGGTGACGTGCGCCACGTGAAGCCCGCGGTCGCGGTAGCGCTTCCCCTCGCGATCGATGAGCGCGTCGGCGCCGAACTTCTGCTCAAAGCGCCGCAGCTCGCCGGGCGAGGCGGCCCGCTCGTTCAGGTCCACGAAGTGGACCCTGACGCGGCGCTCCTTGAAGAAGCGGAGGGCCTTCTGGGTGTCCTTGCACTTCTTCGTCCCGAAGATCTGCACGGTCAGGGTACCTGACAACACAACTCCTTCGCTCGATCGTATCCGGAGACAAGCACCTGCGGGGCCTCGGCCAGTACCAGGGCATCCCCGTCATGCGCGTGGCTGAATTCCTCGGCCGCGCACCGGAAGTGCCGCGAGGCCGGTAGAGCGTCAGGAGATCGTGGCGCCCCCGGCCCCACCGTCACGTTCAAAGGTGCGCCACGAGGTCGTCGATCCCGGTCGCACTGATGTACTTCGCAGGCTTTTCGTGCACGGCGATCGCCCGGAAGTGCACCTTGCCGCACTCGATCTTCGCACCCTCCTTGCTCCGCAGGTCGCCAGCGAAGAGGCTGCCTTTGGTTTCCACCACGAAGTACAGCTGCTCAGCGCCATCCTGCTCCACCAGCACGGCCCAATCGGGATTGTAGCCGCCCAGCGGGGTGGGGATCGTGAACCAGCCCGGCAGCTTGGCGTAGACCCGGACGGCGGTATTCTTCTCCAGCTGGTCGGCGAAGGCCCGTTCGGTGCCGGAGTCGTAGACGACGTGCTCGTACACGGACTTGCGGGTGTCTTCGAGCATGTTCTTCAGATAGCCGCTCAGCTCCTGCTCCTCGAACAGCTCCTGAGCGTAGTAGTGCTCGTCGCCCAGCCGCTGGTACCTAATGCCGTCCACCAGCGCGAGGCGCTTGCGACGGTTCACCACCTCGGCGGCGATCTCGATGAACTGCTGCGGGTTGCGCTTGAAGTCTCCGAGCCGGCCACTCGCGGTCAGGATCCGCACCAGCGAGCGGCGCGTGAGCTGGGTACGGTCCTGCAGCTCGGTGAGTAGGTCCGGCAGCTCAATGTCGGTCTCGTCCAGCACGACCGCTACGGCCCCCTCGCGCTCGGTGGCGTCCACGCCCGCTCTACCGATCGCGAGGTCCGCCTTACGCCACTGCAGGCGCGTCCGCGCGATCGGAGGCGCGTCCTGGAGCGCCCGGATCGAATCCTCGATCAGCTTCTCGTTGTCGAAGTGTACCCGGTAGGTGGTCTTGTGCCTGATGCGCTCCCAGAGCGCCTTGAACTCCGCGCTGTGCAACACCGCCCGCCGCGCGCGGACCGGGCGGCGTTCATCGGCGTTCTTGATGTCGAGCCGGCCGGCGAGCTTGCGCAGCACCTCCATGATCTGCGGCAGCTGAGCCATGAATCCCTCGGGCACGGGGAGCGTGCCCGCCTCGAGCGCCTTCCGGAGCTCGTCCTGCACCTTGCCCCTCGCGTCGATCAGGCCCTCGGCCTCGAGGTGCTCCCATAGTGCCCTCGATCGCTCCACGCCCAGCGGCACCGTCTGGCCCTTCCCGGTCTGCACCGGGATCGCCGCGAACTGGTGCTTCTCCACGACGCCGAAGCGGATCCCCGTGTCCTGCTCGATCTCCTTCTGCAGCTGCTCGGCGAACTGCTCGTAGCTCTCGGTCGCGACCACGGTGAGGGTGTTGACGTCGAAGCCGCGCACGCGCTCGCCCTGCTGGTCGACGCAGAGACGCAGCCCCCGGCCGATCGTCTGCCGGCGCTCGCGCTCGGTCTGGATGTCGCGCAGCGTGCAGATCTGGAAGACGTTCGGATTGTCCCAGCCCTCGCGCAGCGCGGAGTGAGAGAAGATGAACTTGAGCGGTGTCTGGAAGCCGAGCAGCTTCTCTTTCTCCTTCATGATCAGGTTGTACGCGCGCTCGGCGCCTTCACGGCCGGCCCGGTTGCTCTCGGCCGTGTCCGTCCAGCCGCCCTTCCGGTCGATCGAGAAGTAGCCGTTGTGCACCTCCTCGGCGGCACGGCTCAGATCGACCTCTTCGAACAGCGTGTGGTAATCGGGGTGTTTGGCCAGCCGCCGATACTCTTCCTCGAAGATCAGGGCGTAGTCGCCCTTGATCGCGGCGCCCTCCTCGTCGTAGCGGCGGTACTTCTCGACGGCGTCGATGAAGAAGAGCGAGAGCACCTTGATGCCCTGCGGCCGCAGCTGCTTCTCCTTATTCAGGTGCTCTTGGATGGTGCGGCGGATCATCGCGCGCTGAACGGCCAGCGCGTCCACATCGCCCCACGCCTCGCCAAGCCGAAGGAAGTGCTCGCCGCCGGGCACGCGCAGCTCCATGAATTCGCGGCCCTTCTCCACGCGGATCTCGCCGATGCGACAGTCGCGGTAGATCTCCCGACCGGTGGTCTGCTCGAGGTCGTCGCCGTCCTGAACCGTCACCTGCTTGCGGCGTGCGCCGCTGCCCGACCGCACGTCCAACTCTACGCGGGCGCTGATCACTCCGCGCTGGCTCCGGACCGAGAGCAGCCGCACGTAGGGCCGGTTGTGCGCATCCACGACGGTCGCCGCCGCGACCGCGATCTGCTTGACGAGCTTGCGCTCGTACGCATCGATCGCGTCCAAGCGGTACACCATGTGGTGCTTGTCCACGTGCGTCGCGCTGTAGCGCAGCGTGCAGAGCGGATTCATGGCGTCGAGCGCGGTCTTGCCGGCCCCGCTGAGGCCGCCGTCCACGCTCTGCGGCTCGTCCACGATCAGGATCGGCCGCGTCGCGCGGATCAGGTCGATCGGCTTCTCGCCGCCCGTCTTCTCGCTGTCCTTGTACAGGTTGTTGACGTCCTTCTTGTTGATCGCGCCGACCGTGGCGACCATGATCTGGATTTGCGGGCTGGTGGCGAAGTTGCGCACCTGCCCGAGCTTCGACGAGTCGTAGAGGAAGTACTCGAAGGGCACGCCCGCGTAGAGCCCTTTGAAGTGGTCCTCCATGACCTGCAGCGACTTGTACACGCCCTCCTTGATGGCCACGCTCGGCACCACGATGACGAACTTGGTGAAGCCGTAGCGCTTGTTCAGCTCGAAGACGGTACGCAGGTAGACGTACGTCTTCCCGGTGCCGGTCTCCATCTCGACCGTGAAGTCGCCCGAGGCGAGCGACGGCGAGGGCGGCAGGCTTCCGCGGATCTGTACGTCGGTCAGATTCGCGTGCAGCTCGTCGTCGAGCAGGGTCAGGCGGTTGCCGACGCCGAGGCCGTCTTCATCGAACGCGAGTGTCTGCTGAGCGCCCAGGGCCTCGCGGGTGACGGTGAACTCGGTGCGGCAGATCTCCTGGCCGCGGAAGAGATCGCAAACAGCCTCGATAGCCTGGAGTTGGTAGTCTAGGTCGGGCTCGAAGTGAAGCTTCATGCGTACGAAGAGCGGAGGTCAAGGATAGACGTCAGGAGTCGGATGGGCCGGGCGGCAGGCGTCGCAGCGTTGCCTCAAGCGCTTCCAGGTTGGCGCGCTCGCCTTCCGCCTCCAAGAGTGCGCGGCGGCGGGCGACGAACTTCTCGTACTCCTCGTGGGCGCGCGTGTCGGCCGCGGCCCTGCTCAGCGAGCCGCCGTGGGTGAGCACGCCGCGCTCGTTGAAGCGCAGGAAGGCGTCGAGCCTGGTTTCCCAGTCGGCCAGGAACACCTGCCGGCGGCGTCGGGCCTGGTCCTCGGCGTAGTCCAGCCACATGACGACGATGCGGTTCAGCTCCCCGATCTCGTCCTGCGCCAGGTAGTTCTTGGCGACGGTCACATCCGCCTTGCGCACGACCCCACCCATCCAGGTGGTCAGCCCCATGTTCGGCTAGCTGTGGTCCGCGCGCGCCGCGATCAGCTCGGCGGCGGTCTGTCCGGTGGCGGCGAAGTGTAGCTTGTTCTGCATCACGCGGAAGAAGTGCGGGGTCTGCGGGTCCGAGGGCTGGTAGTCGGCCGCGAGGGCGAAGATCTCCTTGACGCGCAGGTACATCCGGCGCTCGCTGGCGCGGATGTCGCGAATGCGCTCGAGCAGCTCGTCGAAGTAGTCCGGCACGCCGGAGCCCTCGATGGGCGGGTTGCGCAGCCGCTCGTCGTCCAGGGTGAAGCCCTTCACCAAGTACTCGCGCAGTCGCTCCGTGGCCCATCGCCTGAACTGCGTGCCCCGCGCGGACCGCACGCGGTAGCCGACCGCGAGGATGGCGTCCAGGTTGTAATGCTCGATGGAGCGGGTAACCTGCCGCTCACCCTCCTGGCGAACTATTCGGAAACTCCTAATAGTTGACCCCGCATCGACCTCTCCCTCGGCGAAAATACTCTTCAGGTGCTCGTTGATGGTCGGCACCTTCACCTGGAACAGCTCCGCCATCAACGCCTGGCTGAGCCAGAGCGTCTCGTCGGCGAAGCGGCACTCCACCCTCGTGCGGCCGTCCTCGGTCTCGTAGAGGATCAGCTCGCCGCGCGGAATCTCCGGCTCCTCGTCGTGCATCCCGCTCACAGGCTCCGCACGTTCTCGATGCCGTGCTGCTGCAGGATCGCGGCGAGGTTGCTCTTGGCTACATCGTCCTCGAAGGCGCTGTCGCGGAAGACGCAGGTGCTGTCCCCCACCGGCGCCAGCTCCTGATGCCAGGAAGCGATGCCCTCGGCCAGCGGCTCCGCCTCCTCGCGCCCGATCTGCTCGGCCAGGCAGGCCAGCAGCACGCCGCCGCCGATGCTGTGAACCGTCTTGCCGGCGATCACCTTCCGCTCGATCGGCACGCAGAGGTCGAGGCCGAGCTTGAGCAGCAGCTCGTATAGGACGTCCTGCTCGGTGCGGCCGGGAACGAGGTGCTCGGCGTGCTCGAGCAGCGTCCCCTCCAGGTCGTCGCGGTCGGGCTCCCACGGGCGGATGTTGCTGCTGTCGAGCTTAAAGACCCGGAAGCCGAGGTCGCCCTGAAACTCCGGGTTCTCGGCGCGGATTTTCCCACCGGCACGGCGGAGGCGCTCCTTGGTAAGCTCGGCGATGGTATGCGAAACCCCAATTTTATCGCAGAAATTCACCGCGCCCTTGTGTCCACGATCGTTCGAGTCCAGAGGCTCGGGGAGCTGCACTAGAATGAACCGTCTACCACGCCCGGGGAAGCGCAACGGGTTATGTGTAAAAGCTATCCGGTAGTGGGGTTGCACTCTGCTCAGGCGACCGCCGCCTGAGTCGTTCGGGACTGCTCCAGTTCGTGGAGCGGGGCCATGGTCTAGGTAGCGCCGCTCCGCCCAGCCCTCGTGGATCCGCTTCAGCCTCGCCGTCACCAGCAGCAGTGCACTCTCCTCATGCGGGAACTGCTCGGCCACCTTGGTCCGCCGACGGATCTCCTTCATGAGCCGCTCCAGCGGGTTGTTGGTCCGGAGCATCTTCCAGTGCTCCCGCGGGAAGCGGTAGAACGTGAGGCTGTCTTCGAGTGCCCCCTCCAGGGTGCGCATGGCCGCCGGCAGGCTCTTCCGGTACTGCTCGATGACGCGTTGCGCCTTGTGCCGCGCCTCGTCCGCGTTCTCCTGATGCCAGATCGTCTTCAGCGCCGCCGCCACTTCCGAGCGCCTCGTCTGCGGGACCTTGTCGAGGACGTTGCGCATCACGTGCACCGTGCACCGCTGCCAGCTCGCGCGGGGCAGGAAGTCCGCCATCGCCGCCTTCAGCCCCCGCTCCGGCATCGCTGATCACGAGCCGCACGCCCTGAAGTCCACGCTGCGCCAGGCCCCGGAGCAGCCCTCGCCAGCTCTCCTCCGATTCGCGGAAGCCGGCCCCGCAGGCCAGCACTTCGCGGAATCCCTCCTCGTTGACCCCGATCGCCACCAGCACGCTTACCCGCTCGCTGGCGCCGCCCCAGCGCACCGTGAGGCTGATGCCGTCCAGGTAGAGGTACGGGTACGCACTCGAGAGCGGCCGCTCCCGCCACTCCTGGAGCCGCTCCGAAAGGCGGCCATTCAGCCGGCTCACCGTCGAGGCACTCAGGCCCTCCCCGGCCCAGCGCCTCGGCAATATCGCCCACCCGGCGCGTGCTGATCCCCTCCAGGTAGGCGCGAAGCAGCGCCTCCTCCAGAGGCGACTCCATGCGCCGATACCGCTCGAAGACACCGGGGCGGAAGCTACCGTCGCGATCCCGCGGCACGGTGATGTCCAATGCTCCGACCCGGGTCTTCAGCCCCCGCGTGTAGCTGCCGTTGCGATAGCCCTGCCGGGCCTCGGTCCGTTCGCCGGGCGCGGCGCCGAGGTGGGCGGCGATCTCCGCCTCGAGGATCTCCTCCAGCACCGCCTTCACGGCGCTCCGGATCTCGTCCTCGATCCAGCTCCGGTAGTCGGCGGCTCCAAACAGATGCGGCCCCGGCCCTTCGGTGCACACCTCGATCCCGTTAGATTGCATGTCGGACAGGCTCATGTTCTTCTCCGGTCAGTAGGTTGGCTTCGCAACCCCTGCTACCGGTAAGGCCATGGGCCTGTTCACTTTTACACAATCAATGGTACGCTACCACGCCCATCGCTAGCATTCTGTACCATTACCGCATCGCCTGTTGTCCCACTCCCCGCAAAGAAGTCGACGACAAGATCCTCACCCTCCGTTCCATGTTCCAGCATGCGTTGGACGAGAAGCACTGGTTTAGGAGTATCGAAGACTTTATCACCGAAGCGATCTTTGATCTCCCGGTTTGCTTGGTCCGTATGTCCTGCATACTGATGGGACCAGAAATTGATCGGTGTCATCCCCGCACGAACTTCGGATAGGAAGGTCTTGATGTCCGGCACATCCCTCGTACCATCCTTGCCCCAGTAGAGCCGGTCCTCTGCGAGTAGTCTCTCGAAGACGGTGCGCTCGTAGCGCCATGCCTTCTTGTCCGGATTGCTGATTTTGCCTGTATTCGGGTTACGAATTGGGTAACAGAGATTGGGACGGCGTTCCGGCGCGACTTGGTTGAGGAAGGGCGTAGCCTTCCACGACCCTCGGGGATCATTATCCGGGTTCGTGAAACGAGCATTTGCTGCCTCGTCACGAGCCAAGAGATTGACCTTGAAAGAATCCGATTTTTGGTAGATGCAGATATGATCTATCACGGAGGTAAAATCATCCGTGTTATTACTGCGGGTGTATCGCTTCTGCCATTCTACCTGCGCAACGAAGTTCTCCTCGCCAAATATCTCGTTCAGCAATGCACGCAGGTTTTGCACTTCGTTATCGTCGATGCTAACGAATATTACGCCATCTTCCCGCAACAAATTCCTCGCGAGCCGTAGCCGTGGGTACATCATGTTCAGCCAGTCCGTGTGGAACCGCCCGGACGCCTCCGTATTCGATGAGAGCTTGCGCCCGCCTTCGCCCACCTGGCCGGTAATTCCCTGGTAGTTACGGATGCTGTCACGGAAGTCGTCGGGGTAGACGAAATCCTTTCCGGTGTTGTACGGCGGGTCGATGTAGATGAGCTTGACCTTCCCCGCGTAGCTCTTCTGCAGCAGCTTGAGGACTTCGAGGTTGTCGCCCTCGATCACCAGGTTCTGCGTGGTCTCCCAGTCCACACTTTCCTCCGGCGCCGGCCGCAGCGTGCCGGTCGAGGGGGTGAGCGCGAGCTGACGGGCGCGGCGCTTCCCGTGCCAGTTGAGCCCGTACTTCTCCTCGTCCTCGGCCACCCGGCCGCCGACCAGTTGCCGGAGCACGTCGACGTCGATGTCGCCCTCGGTGAAGATCTCGGGAAAGAGCGCGCGCAGCGCCTCGACATTCTGCGCGACGACGTCGGCGCTCTTCGTCTCCGGATCGGCCGCGGTCAGCTTCTCCATCCCGGCGATCGTGCTGCTCATAGCTCGCTGTCGTTGTCGGATGCGCCCTTCCAGGCGCCGGATCTCGGGTTTGAGCTCGACCCGGCGGTTGAGCTGCGTTTCCCTGGTGGCTCGCGTGCGCAGCCGGACGAGGTCGCGGCGGGTCCGCTCGTGCTCCTCCAGCGCGGCGGGCGGCAGACTGCTCCGGCGAGGCGGGAACCGCAAAATGACTCGTGATGCGTGCAGCGGCAAGCGCCGTCGCGCAGCCGCGCCACCCCTCGTACAGCGCGTGCAGATCGCGGCGCGGCTGGTCCGCGAGGGCGAGGCTCGTGAGGAGTGGCGCTTGGGCGCGAGCGAGAGCGTAGCTGCGCCGTTCTGCCGATCGCTCCGTCCACCGACTACCAGCACAGGGCCTGGGATGCCGATCCCCGGCTGCGCCCTGCCCGAGCTCAGCGAAACCGCGGCACCCCCCGATTCGAGTGGACACCTGGAGAGGTTACCGTGAACTTCGACAGGGGGAACGGGAACCAGCTACCGGAGCCGCCGCCTTGCGTGCCCGGGCCCGGAAACGATCTGCACTTCCATCGCTCAGGCGGTCTGGGGACGGGGGGAAGCGGGGAGCCGCGGGCGCGCCCGGCGTCCGGCCCACGGCGGCGCGCGCCCGCCGGCGCCGCAGGTGGACGCCGGCGGCCAGCCCGAGGTGGACGGGGAGGGTCAGCGCGATCACCTCGCCGTTGACCTGGTCGAAGCCCGGCAGGAGCTGCGCCACCAGGCCGAGTGCCGCGATTCCGGCCACCGCGAGCGCGACGGCCCGCGCCGGGCGGGCGGCCCAGTGGGCGCCGTAGGCGAGCGCCGGCAGCAGCACCACCAGCGCCAGCGAGAGCGGCTCGAGCTGGAAGAGGTTCTCGTTCCGGTAGGCGGCCGCGTGGTCGGTGAGCGCCCAGAGCCCGGCGAGGATCAGCCCGCCCGTCCCCGCGAAGAGGGACCAGAGGGCGCCGAGGGCCGCGAAGCCGAAGCGCGCGGCCGCACTCCCCGCGGCGAGCGAGCCGAGCAGCGCCAGGAGCCCGCCCAGCGCCGCTCCGGCGGCGAGGTAGCCGGGGATCCAGCTCGGCGGAGAGTCGGGGAGCGGCGGGCGGGCGGCCTCGAAGAGGGTTCGCTCCGACTTCACGAGCGGCACCTCGCGCCCCGCGGCGTCGCGGATGGTGATCGAGCGCAGGTGCTCGCGCATCCGGAGCGGGAGGAACATCTCCTCCCAGGCGGTGATGGGGCGGTCCACCGGCTCGCCCAGGCCGAGCAGGAGCCCGGTGTAGAGCACGGGGTCCTCGGCGGTCAGGCGGCGGGTGTGCGAGCGGTAGGTGGCGCCGGTGGGCACACCCTCCGTCCGCTCGCGCAGGCGGCCGCCGAGGATCCGGTCGATAGCGTCGCGCACCCGGGTGGAGCAGTTGTCGCGATAGTAGTCGTACCGGTACTCCCGGTTGCCGGGCGTGTCGTTCCACTGGAGGAAGCGCTGCAGCTCCAGCCGCTCGGCGGGGGTGAGGTCGAGCTCCTGCACCCACACCGAGCGGTTCTGCTCGCGGTAGAACTCGGCGTACGCGGCGGCATCGAAGCCCCCCATGGAGTAGAGCATCCGCCCCTGCGCGAAGCGGAGAAAGAAGTTCTCCTGCTCGAAGTCGAAGAGGCCGTAGTTGTAGGCGAGGTCGGTGCCGGCGGCCCCGTCGTGGATCCAGAGGGCGTTGTGGCCGAAGCGCTCCCACGAGAGGTCGCCGGGCCCGAAGGTCATGAGGTAGACCGTCAGCTCGGAGCCGGGCTCCGGGGCGGGGAGCGGGGCCTGGGCGGCCGCGGGAGCCGCGCGAGCCGCGGTCAGCCCGGCGAGGAACAGCGCGGCGTGGAGCCGGGGGCGAAGCTGGAATGACAAGCGAATCCCGCGATCTCGGGTGGAAGGGGCGCGGAGCGCCCCCTATACACGGAGGCCCGCGCAAAGTTACCTCCCGCGCGGGCTCCGGGAAACCGGGGATGGAGCGTTTCTCTGGTCCCTCTCCCCCGTTCCCCGTAAGTTCCCGACGAAAGCCGACCCCCTCACCGCCGCGGAGGCGTCATGCGAGTCTGGCCCGTCGTCCTCTCTCTGCTCCTCCTTCCGCTCCCGCTCGCCGCGCAGGAGGCGGTGCTGCTGCGCCCCGACGCCGTCTACGACGGGGTGGCCGACCGGCCGCACGCGGGATGGGTGGTGCTGGTGCGCGGGGAGAGGATCGCCGAGGCGGGCCCCGCCGGCCAGGTCCGGGCGCCGGCCGGGACGCGGGAGATCGCGCTGCCGGGGCTTACCCTCCTCCCGGGGCTCATCGAGGGACACTCGCACCTCCTTCTCTACCCCTACGACCGCGCCGCCTGGAACGACCAAGTGCTGAAGGAGCCGGAGGCGCTGCGCGTGGCGCGCGCCACCAACCACGCCCGGGCCACCCTGCAGGCCGGCGTCACCACCGTCCGCGACCTGGGGACCGAGGGCGCGGGGTACGCGGACGTAGGCCTCAAGCAGGCGATCGAGCAGGGGGTGATCGAGGGCCCGCGGATGGAGATCGCCACGCGCGCCATCGTGGCCACCGGGAGCTACGGCCCCTCGGGATTCGCGCCGGAGTGGGACATGCCGCTGGGCGCCGAGGAGGCCGACGGGTACGACGACCTGATCCGCGTGGTGCGCGACCAGATCGGAAAAGGGGCCGACTGGATCAAGGTGTACGCCGACTACCGGTGGGGCCCCGACGGCGAGGCGCGGCCGACCTTCACGCTCGACGAGCTGCGGACGGTGGTGGAGGTGGCGGGGAGCTCCGGCCGCTACGTCGTGGCGCACGCCGGCACTCCCGAGGGGATGCGGCGCGCCGCCCTCGCCGGGGTGCGCACGATCGAGCACGGCGACGGAGGCACCCCCGAGATCTTCGCCCTGATGGCGGAGAAGGAGGTCGGCTTCTGCCCCACGGTGGCCGCCGGCGACGCCATCTCGCAGTACGGCGGATGGAGGAAGGGTGTCGATCCGGAGCCGGCGCGGATCCGCGCGAAGCGGGAGAGCTTCGGGGCGGCGCTCCGCTCCGACGTGGCGATCTGCTTCGGCGGCGACGTCGGGGTCTTCGAGCACGGCGAGAACGTGCGCGAGCTGGAGCTGATGGTGGAGTACGGGATGACGCCTCCGGCGGCGGTGAAGGCCGCCACCTCGGGGAACGCCCGAATCCTCGGGCTGGAGGACCGCGGCGAGGTTCGCGCCGGCCTCCTCGCCGATCTCGTCGCCGTCCAGGGGGACCCCACCGCCGACCTCGGCGCGCTGCGGCGGGTGCGGTTCGTGATGAAGGGTGGAGAGGTGTTCCGCTCGCCGGAGACCGCCGTCCGCTGAGCGGGAGCGGGGCCCGCGCGAAGCGAAGCCGCCGCGCCCGGAGGGGCGCGGCGGCTCAGAGAAGAAAGAGGCGGCCGGGTCTCAGGAATCGAGGTTGCCGCGCTTGAGCATGTCGCTGAAGACGGAGTACAGCTTCGGGTCGAACATCCGCTCCGCGTCCCGGTCCATCAGCCCCTTCGCCTCCTCCCGGCTGTACGCCGGACGGAAACTCCGCGGGCTCGTCAGGGCGTCGAAGACGTCCGCGATCGAGACGATCCGGGCTCCGAAGGGGATCTTCTCCCCCGCCAGCTTATCCGGGTAGCCCGTGCCCGCCCACTGCTCGTGGTGGCTCCGCACGATCGGCCGCACCTCGTCCGGGAAGCTGAGCTGCTCGGCCATGGAGTCGCCCATCACCGTGTGCACCTGCATCAGCTCCCGCTCCTGCGAGTTCAGCTCGTCGCTCTTCGTCAGCACCTCGGCGGGAACCGCCATGTTCCCGAGGTCGTGGATGAAGGCCCCGATGCGCAGGTAGGTCAGGTCCCAGCCCTCGACCCCCACCTCCTTCGCCAGCTTCGTGGCGTAGTCCGCCACCCGCTGCGAGTGTCCCAGCTGGTGCGGATCCTTGGCTTCGGATGCCGATGCGCCCCACCCCTTCACTGCAGGCAGGTACAGCTCCTTCAACCGCGTCAGCCGCCGCTCGACGTCCAGCACCTCGCGCGCCGCCTTCAGCTGCTGGAAGAGCCGCAGCGCCCGGTTCAGGTACAGCACCCCTTCCTGCTTGCGCTCCTCCTCCAGGTGCAGCAGCGCCCACTCCAGCTGCGTCTCCGCCTGCAGCAGCCGGTTCTGGCACGCCTCGGCGATTCCCAGCGAGAGGGCGAAGTGGGTGTCCGACTGCTCGGGACGGGAGGTCTCGCGGTAGAGGATCCCGTAGAACTTATAGGCCTCCGCGATCGACGGCTTCAGCCGCAGCCGGTGGAAGACCTGCAGGCTGCGGTCGACGCTCTCCTGCGCCGCGTCGTAGCGGCGCCGCTTCAGGTGCAGCTCCGCCCGGTTCAGCTCCACCCGCCCCACGAGCATGGTGTTGCCGAGCTGCGTCGCCACCTCCGAAGCCTGCTCGAAGCAGGTCTCCGCCGCGCCCCACTCGGCCAGATCCACATGGGCCATGCCCATGTTGTTCAGCGCCGCCGAGGCGTGGAACTGGTCCCCCGCCCGTCGGTAGCGCTCCAGCGCGGAGCGGTAGCTGAGCAGCGCCAGAGCCACGTTTCCCTGGATGTTCGCGATCACCCCCAGGTTGTGGTCCACCGCCGCCACGATCCGGTCCTCCCCCAGCGCCTCGGCCGCCTCGCGGGCCTCGAGGAACAGGTCCCCGGCCCGCTCCAGATTGCCTCGCAGCAGCTCCACCGTGGCCTTGCCGATGCAGGCGGCCGCCACCTGCTGGCGCAGCCCCGCCGCTTCGGCGACGGCCCGGCTCTCCTCGAAGGAGCTCTCCGCGCGATCCAGGTCGCCGCGGGCCTGGAAGACCAGCGCCACTGCCTTGTGCAACTCCGCCCGGGAAGCGTTCTCCTCCTCCGGGAGGAGCTGGAGGGCGGCGTCGTAGTGCGCCAGCGCCTCGTCCCACGCCCCCGTCCGATGTGCCTCTCTCCCCGATTCGATCAGGTTCTGAACCATGGGTCTTCGTTCCGCCCGGGGCATCGCCTCGGGCTCAGGTGATCGGATGCGGAGACGGCGTTACGGGATCGCCAGGATGTAGTCCGAGAAGTGCGTCAGCCGGGCGGTCGCGAGCTTGAGGAACGGATTCACCAACGTCGGCTGCGCCTGGAAAGTGCCGTCGGGACGGGCCCAGAGGACCCGGAGCTGGAACGGGTCGGCGGGCGGATTGGTCGCGTAGGCGTAGCTGAAGGTCAGGAACACCGGACGCCGGAAGCCCGCCTCGCCCACGTCGTTCTCCCGTGAGGAGCCCACGCTCGTCGCGGTGAGGGCTGCGCCGATGGTGCCGTCCCCGGGCAGCTCCACGCGGAACACGGTCGGCTGCGAGACCGCGCCCACCGGAACGTAGAGGTAGTGCAGGCTGACGTAGACGGAGCCGCCCCGCGGCCCGATCACCACCTCGTTCACCCGTTGCGCCAGGTCGGGCGAGGCGCCGGTGAGAATCGTGCCGACATCGCTCGTCAGCGAGAGGGACTCGCTGGGGCCCCGCACCGCCGGCGGATCGGCCGGCGCGAGCGGTGTGCCCTGGTCCGAGCAGCCCGTGAGCCAGAGCGCCGCCGCCAGCAGCGGCATCGCGCCCAGTCTCATCCAGTTGCGTTTCATCCTGCTCCTCCTTGGTGAAGAGTACCGGTGGGAAGGGCGGCGCCTCCGCGCCGGCCTGTGACCTCCCGGGTCAGAGTATCGGCCCCGAGCGAGGGAATCTTTAGAGGTGCCGCAGATCGCCACGCCACAACGGATTGCGGCCGCGGCGGCATCGCGCGGAACGGTTTTCGTGCTACGGGGACGCCCGCCACCGGGCGGACCGGAGGGTAGCGCCGCTCGCGGGCGGGCGGGCGGCACACAGGTCCGCTCCGGGGGGCGCACGAAGGCGTGTGTCGGGGCCGATAATCTCCGAAGCCCGGAAATCCGGGCTGCCGGGCCGCGCGTCGTTCCCGACCCTGGCGGGAGAGGCGAGGATGTGCGAATGTCTTCCGGCGAACCCTGCTTCCGATGGACCCTCAGATGGCCCCGATCCGGTGAATGGCTAGGCTCTTTGGCGGCCGCTCCGACCCCGCTCCCTCCCGGCGCATCGAGCAGGAGCTCGGAGCCCTGGAGGAACAGGTCCGTGCGGCCTCCCCCGGCTACGAGACACAGTTCCTCAACCGCGCCGGGAACCTCTGCGTCGAGGCCGGGCAGCCGTCGCGCGCCCTCGGGTACTTCGGCCGGGCGATCGACGTTTATCTGGAGTCGGGCCGCTTCACCGCCGCCGAGGTCCTGTGCCGGAAGGTGCTGCGCATCTCCCCCGATGCGGTGCGGGCGCGCTGCACCCTCGCCTGGCTGGCGATCGGAAAGGGGGACCGCGGCGGCGTCCACTTGGAGCTGACCGATTACCTGCGCGCCGCCCGCAAGGCCGGCGCCGAGGAGCTCGCCGGCAGGCAGCTGCGCATGATGGCCGAGGCCCCGCTCGGCGCCCCCCTCCGCGAGCTGATCGCCGAACACCTGCTCGACCTGGGCGAGCTGGCCGCGGCCGACGAGGTCTTCCGCTCGGTCCGCCAGGAGCGGAACGGCCTCCGCCCCCCGTCCCCCCCCGACGAAGGGGAATTCTGGGCCCGGCTCCTCCGCGCCGCGCTCATGAGGCCGGAGGAGCTCATGGAGCAGCGCTCCGCCCCGGGCGAGGAGGAGCCTCACCCCCTCCCCGCCCTGTGGGACGAGGAATAGATCCATGAGGCTCGGCACTCCGCATCATCCTCAGGAGGCGGCAATGGTGGACGGCAATGTGTTCCGGGAGGACCTGCTGCGGGACCGCACGGTGCTGGTGACGGGCGGCGGATCGGGACTCGGGCTCTCGATGACCCGCCGGTTCGTGGAGCTGGGGGCGCGCGTGGCGATCACCGGCCGCAGCGAGGAGCGCCTCGCCGCCGCCGCGCGGGAGATCGACGCCACGGGAGAGCGGGTCTTCACCCACCCCGCCGACGTCCGCGAGTTCGACCAGGTCGAGGCCACGATCGAGGCCGCGGAGCGCGCCCTCGGACCGCTCCACGTGCTGGTGAACAACGCCGCGGGGAACTTCCTGGCCCCCACGGAGGACCTCTCGCCCCGCGCCTTCGACGCGGTGGTGCGGACGGTCCTCTACGGGACCTTCCACGCCACCCTCGCCGCCGGCCGACGCATGATCGAGCGCGGGGAGGGCGGGAGCATCCTCAACATCTCCACCACCTACGCCTGGACCGGCTCCGCCTTCGTGGTCCCTTCCGCGGCGGGTAAGGCGGGCGTGCTGGCGATGACCCGCTCCCTGGCGGTGGAGTGGGCCGCCTACGGGATCCGGGTGAACGCCATCGCCCCCGGCCCCTTCCCCACCGAGGGTGCCTGGCAGGCCCTCATGCCCACCCCGGAGATGGAGGCCGCCGCCCGCGACCAGATCCCCCTCGGCCGCTTCGGCGAGCACGACGAGCTCGCCAACCTCGCCGCCTTCCTCGTCTCCGACGCCGCCCCCTTCATCAACGGCGAGTGCGTCACCATCGACGGCGGCGAGTGGCTCTCCGCGGGGGGCGAGTTCAACCGCTTCACCCGCCTTCCCCGCGAGCAGGTGAAGGCCGCCATCCGGAAGATGCGCGAGAAGTGAGCGGCGCGAGGATGCGGGCCTCCCTCCTCTCCATCGGCGACGAGATCGTCTCGGGGCTCACGATCGACACCAACTCGGCCTTCCTCTCCGAGGCGCTGCGGGCGGTCGGGGTGGAGGTGGTGGGGGGCCTCTCCGTGCCGGACGACGAGGAGGCGATCGTCCGCGCCCTCGAGCGCGCGCTGGAGGACGCGGAGCTGGCGGCGGCCACCGGCGGCCTCGGCCCCACCGCCGACGACCTCACCACCGCCTGCGTCGCGCGCCTGGCCGGCCGCGAGCTGCGGCTCGACGAGGGGTCGCTCCGGCTCATCGAGGAGCGCTTCCGGTCGCGCGGCCTCGAGATGCCTGCCAACAACCGCAAGCAGGCCCTCCTCCCGGAAGGGAGCACGCTCCTCCCCAACCCACTGGGCACCGCGCCCGGGTTCGTCTGCCCGGTGGAGCGCGGCGGGACCACCCGCTTCGTCGCCTGCCTCCCCGGCGTCCCCCGCGAGATGCGCCGCATGGCGGCGGAGGGGCTCGTCCCCTGGATCCGGGCACGCCAGCCGGGGCGGCGCTTCGCCTCGCGCGTCTTCAGCACCTTCGGCCTCACCGAGTCGGGGCTGGATGAGCGGCTCGCCGGCGCCATCGCGCCGGAGGAGGCGCGCCTCGCCTTCCGCGCCGCCTTCCCGCGCCTTCAGGCGCGCCTCGCCGTCGCCGGCGATCCCGGCGACGACCTCGAAGCGCGGCTCGACCTGCTGGAGGAGCGGGTCCGCGAGCGGCTCGGGCACCACCTCTACGCCGTGGGCGACGAGGGGATGGAGGAGACGCTCAGCCGCCTGCTGCGGGAGCGGGGGCTTACCCTCGCGGTGGCGGAGTCGTGCACCGGGGGGCTGATCGGGAGCCGGATCACCGACGTGGTGGGGAGCTCGGCGTACTTCCTCCTGGGCATCGTCGCCTACTCCAATGCGGCGAAGAAACGTCTGCTGGGGGTGAGCTCCGACACCCTCGCCCGCTTCGGCGCGGTGAGCCCTGAGACGGCGGAGGAGATGGCGGAGGGGGTCCGCGTCCAGGCGGGAGCGGACCTGGGGCTGGCGACCACCGGCATCGCGGGTCCCGGCGGAGGCTCTCCCGAGAAGCCGGTGGGGACGGTCTGCGTGGGGCTCGCCTGGGACAGGGGCGCCTGGTCGAAGCGCTACCAGCTCGGGGAGCGCGAGCGGGAATGGATCAAGCGGATGACGGCGCAGATCGCCCTGGACCGCGCGCGGCGCCACCTCCTGGGGGACGGCGGGGAGGAATGAGCCGCGGGGCGGCGCGATGCGTCGCCCCGCGGCGAGTGCCTCTCGGTACGCCGCCGGGTGGTCAGGCGGCCCCGGCGGCGCAGCGGCGCCGGCGACGCAGCGCCGCCACGCCCGCGAGCCCCGTCCCGAGCAGGACCATGCTCACCGGCTCCGGAACCACCGAGGTCGGCGCCGCGGCGATCAGGTGGTCGAGCGCCACCGCGTCCGCCGGGTTGGTGGTCGCGAACTCGACGGCCCGGATCGGGTTTCGGACGTCCACCAACCCGAAGAAGAACACGGAGCCCGCGGCCTCGGGCCCGGTCGCGCTCGGGATCGCGAGCCTGGACGTGCCCGTGCTCCGGATCAGGTTCAGGAAGAGCTGCCCCCCGACGTTGCCGAGATCGATCCCGAAGAACCCGAAGGCTCCCATCGGATTGCTGGCGAAGTCGATGCGGAACTCGGGCACCAGGGCGTCGAAGAAGAACGGCTCGAAGTAGTTGGCGCCCGAGATCGGGTACCTGGTCGGAGGCGGAGCGTTGGGCGGCGCGGTGACGGTCTGGATGCTTCCGGTGCTGAACTCCGGCCCCGTCAACCTCCCCGTCCCCTCGCTCCCGAAGTCGAGGGTGAGCGGCTCCTCGTCGACGAAGTAGAAGCCGGTGGCGAAGCCCTCGAAGCTCTCCGTCCCGTGGCTCCGGAGCCGGCTGAGGAACTGATCGCGGGCTCCGGCGGCGTTCGGGTAGGTGGCGAGCGGCGGCTGCCCCTCCCCCGCCAGGTCCTGCCCAAAGAAGGTCTCCTGAGCCTGCCCCGCGGACCCGACCGCGAGCGATAGCGCCATCAGGGACGCGAGTACGGCACGTTTCATCGTTCTCTCCTTGAAGGGGGTCTCTGTCGTCGGGATCGTGGGATTCGGCGCGCGGCCGCGGATCACAGCGCCCCGCGCTCCCACGGGCCCCATATCGCGTAGGTCGCTCCGAAGGTGGTGCCCGCGCCGCTGGTGGATCCCTGGATGTTGAAGAAGAGGACCTCGCCGTCGGGGCTGAAGCAGGCGCCGCAGAACTCCGCGAGGTCCCCGTTGGTCTGCACGAAGTCGAAGATGCCGCCTCCCCGGGTGATCCCGCGGATGTACTGCACGTCGTCGCCGTCCTCGCAGACCACCAGGCCACCGCGCGGGCTCACGCAGATGTTGTCCGGGCTGTCGAGCACGGCTACGTCCGGAGACTCGAAGACCAGGATCAGCTCCCCGTCGCCACGGCCGTCGCCGAGCGGGCGGTACTGCCAGACCTGGCCGGCGCCGGCATCGCCGCCGCTGGTGGAGTTGAAGAAGACGCTCCCGTCGCCATACCAGCACCCCTCCAGGCGCTGGAAGAAAGCGCCACCCCTGGCGAGCCCCTGCTTGAACACGTAGTTCGGGTCCGTCTCCGCCGCGTCGGAGTCCGGATCGTCGATATCGACCCAGGTCACCGCCAGCACCTGCCCCTGGGTCTGCCCCTCGGTGGTGTCGTAGCGATCCTCGTCCCGGACCCTGAGCATCTGGAGCCTGCCACCCGCGCGCAGGTTGCCCGGAGTCGTGGGAATGAAGCGGTAGAAGCCCGAGCCCGGCAGCGCCTCGGTATTGGCGCGGTCGAAGCGGATATCCTCGGTTTCGTAGAGGAGACCGGTGGCCGGGTCCACGGCGACCGCCTCGTGGACGAAGCGCCCCATCGCCGTGAGCGGCACCGGCTCCACCACTCCCGCGGCCGAGCTCGGGACCTCGAAGATGTAGCCGTGGTTCCGGCCGTATCCCTGGGTCTCCCCGGCGATGGTCTCCTCGCAGGTGAGCCAGCTCCCCCACGGGGTGGGTCCGCCGGCGCAGTTGACGAGGGTGCCGGTGAGCGAAGGGTACTCCGCCACGAGGCGCATCCGCTTGCGGGCGCCGCTTCCCCGGACTTCGACCTCGAGCGAGGTCGTCCCTCCCCCCGCCATCGGGTCGTACGGGTTCGGGCCGAAGGGTACGGCCAGGGCCGCGCTGTCCCGGATCTCGTGGTTGCGGATCAGCCGGACGTTGCCGTTGGGGAGCTGGAACGCGGCCATCCCGTCGAACGCCTGCGGCACGATGAAGCCGTCGTTCGCCTGCGAAGGCTTCCGGGTCTCGCTCAGCCGCAGGATCCGGAAGCCCTCCGGGATCAGCAGCTCCGGAACGTAGTCGTTCGCGAGCAGCGGGCCGTACCCGCCCGCGCCGACGCCGTCGGCGGAGAGGAGCCGGCCGGGCGAAATCGGGTTCCGGCCCGTGTCGGTACAGGCGGCGAGGCCGGCCAGCGACGGGGCGAAGATCGCTCCCGAGCTGACCCTCGCCATGCGGCGGATGAAGCCACGGCGGTCGATCGAGGACATGCGCGCTCCTTACCGGGGGTGGTGAGATGACGGCAGGGGCCGGTCCGGCGTTCCGGACGAGGTCCCGGTCGAGGATGAGCGTGCAATGTCGGATCGAAGAACGGCTTTCCGGTCCGCCGTTCGTCACTTCGGTGTAAAGAGTCACCTCTTCCCTTTCCGGAACTTCCGCCGTCCCGGGAGCGGTGGTCGGCACGACGAAGCCCGCCCGAGATCGGCTCGGGCGGGCGGAGACAGCGCGGGTCGCGCGGCAGCGTCACGAGGCGGGACAGTCGGGGGCACCGCCTCCCGAAGCGGCGGCGATCAGGTCACGTCCGTCCTCGCCACGCCGGGCATGTCGAGGATCCAGTCCGGCCCGAAGGCCAGCGAGGGAGTCTGGAAGCCGGGCTTCGCCTCTCCCGCGAGCAGCCGGCGCACCGCCTCGGCGGCGGCGGTCGCGGCGAACGAGTACGCTTCCGGAGTACGCATGCGGGCCACGGCGCGCCCGCCGCGGTCGTCCTCCGCCTCGCCCCAGAGCAAGCTCTCGCCGCGGGCGCGCTCCGCGGGGGTCGGACCGGGCTTGCCGCTTCGCAGCCATCGCTTCAGGAGCCGCTTCACCGGCGCGGCCCCGAGCAGCCAGCCCAGGTGGCGGCTCGCCACCATCATCCGGCGCGCCGCGGAGGGCAGCCGGGTGTAGACTTCGATGTTCGGGATCCCCGTGCTGTGGTAGGCGGTGGAGACGTCTCCCCAGGGGATGGTGGTCACGTCCACGGGACCCTCACCGAAATCTACCGTGCGGGTCCGCCAGGCGGCGGGAACCGGGGCGAGCGTGCCTCCCCGCCGGACCCATCCGCCCTGTTCCAGGTTCTCCACCGCCGTAGCCGCCGTCCCCCGGGACACGCCGTTCAGCCCCTGGAAAGCGAGTGCCAGGCGGGTCGCCGAGGGAAGGCGCCGCTTCAGGTGGGCGGCGAGGCAATCGGTGGGGACCACGTCGAAGCCGACCCCCGGGAGGAGCGTCACCCCCGCCGCGCGCGCCTCCTCGCCCCGCGCCGCGAGTGCCTCGAAGACACCGATCTCGCCGGTGATGTCGAGATAGTGGGTCCCGGTGCGGAGGCAAGCCTCGACCACCGGCGCCGCCGTGCGCGCGAAGGGGCCCGCCGCGAGCAGCACGAGGGGAGCCTCGCCGAGGGCGTCGTCTAGGGCGACGGAGTCCTCCAGCGGAAACACGCGGGCCTGGAGCCCGTGCTCCGCCGCCAGCGAGCGGATCTCCGCGCCGCTGCGGCCGGCGAGGAGCGGCCGCAGCCCCTCCTCGCGCGCCCGCTCCAGGATCAGGCGGCCCGTGTACCCGTTGGCTCCGTAGAGAAGGAAGTCGGACATCGGGATCCCGGGGTGGGAGGAGCGGGGGCGGGACAGAAGGAGCTCCCTACTCCGTCGCCGGGGGGGCGCACGGCTCCGGCCGCCGCGTGTCGGCCAGATGGAAGATCTTCCAGCCCTGGGGGGTGCGGACGAGCTGAAAGGCGTCGACCCCGCAGTGGCTGAAGGTCTCGCCGGCGTAGAAGGCGTAGTCCATCCACGCCGTGGCGAGATCTCCGTCGATGCGGACCTCCGGATTCCAGATCACCTCGTTCCAGACGGCGTCGTGGGGAGTGCCGATCGCCTGGACGAAGCGGTCCACGGTCCCGCGCTGGACCGCGGGCATGCCATCGCGGAGCGACACGGACGCCATGGTCGCTTCCGGGTAGAAGACGGAGCGGGCGGCGGTGCTGTCGCCGGAGCGCATGGCGTCGAAGAGGCGCTCGGTGACGGCGAGGACGGCCGCCTCCTCGGCGGGCGTGCCGCGGGACGACGGTATCGGGTTCGCGGCGCACGCGGAGGCGACGGGGAGTAGGAGGACGAGGAGATGGCTTCGCATGGGCTTCGACTCGGGTTCGAGACGGGGGTGCGGCGAGCCGGAGCCCGGGCACGCCCGCAAGAAAGCCGCGGCACCCGCGCTCCGTACGCCCGCCGTGGGGAACGGCGGCACGGTCGACGCGGCCGACCGCAGCGGTGGCGCTCCCGGCACTGTACACGAGATCCGGCTACTGGCCGTATTCCGCGACCCAACGCGGATCCATCGGCCGTCCGCGGTCGACCTCGCCCGTCTTCGCCCCGATCGGGAAGGAGGGTGGATCGGCGGGTCGTCTCCGATGCCAGTCGGTAACGTCCTGATACGCTCCCGCGAGCGACAGAAGCCGGTCCTCCGCATTCGGGAGCCCACCCAACATCCCCGCGATGGGGAGGGGGAACCCCGTGGTCGTCTCCTCGAATCCGATCGGGAAGGCGATGAGCGGCAGCCCGATCGAATCCCATCTTCGCGGGTCCGTCTGGACCAGCACGTCGCAGTGGTCGTACACGTGGTCCAGCACGAGGCGGAGGAAGAGGAGCTTGGCCCGCTGGCCGCGCAGGTACTCGGTACCGGAGAGGAGCAGGCCGTTGATCCAGGCGGAAAGGGAGACCCCGAACCACCTCACATCGTCCTGGAGGTACTCCAGGAAAGGCTCCGACCGCTCCGGAAGGCGGACGTTGTTGAACTCGCTCCCCCCGAGCGTGTTCCACTCGGGCGGCTCGGAGACCTCCACCACCCGGGCGCCGAGCTGCTCAAAGGTGGCGAGCATCTGGCGGCGTGCCGCGAGGGTCGCTACCTGCCGACGCTCCCGGCGCTCCCGCTCCTCCCTGGGGATTTCCCGGTCGCCGGGCCGGGGTGTCGGGTCCCTGGCTTCCAGGAAGTCGGGAAGGAAGCCGATGGTCGTGGGCCAGCGCAGGACCGTGCGGCCGTCGCGCCGGACCGGCTCCGCGGCGGCGACGTAGTCGGCGACCGGCGGCTGCCGCTGCGTCCGCGGGTCCGCCGGATCGGGTCCGGCCATCGCCTGGAGCATGATCGCCGCGTCGCGGGCGTCCCGAGCGAGGGGCCCCGGATGGTCACGGGTGTAGCTGAGCGGGATCACACCGTAGAGCGACACGCGGCCCATCGTAGGCTTCAGCCCCGTCAGCCCCTGCTCGCTCGACGGACCGGTGATGGAGCCGCCGGTCTGGGTGCCGATGCTGGAGGTAGCCATCCGGGCGGCCACCGCCGTCGCGGAGCCGCTGGAGGATCCGCCGGGGCTGATCTCGCCGTCGTGCGGGGCCCAGGCGTTCAGCGTGGTGTTCTCGCCGTCCGGCGTGGTCGCACGGCTCGTCGCCAGCGGGCCCATCTGCGTCTTCCCCAGCACGATTCCGCCCGCGGCGCGGAGCCGCTGCACCGCCGTGGCGTCGAACTCCGGCACGAAGTCGCTGAAGATGTGCGAGTTGGCGGTCGTCAGGACGCCGGCCGTGAAGTAGTTGTCCTTGATCGCGAGCGGGATTCCATGGAGCGGGCCGCTCCAGGGCTCCCCCGCCAGCCGCCGCGCCTCCTCCAGCGCCCGCTCCCTCAGTACGGTGTTGAAGGCCTGGTAGACGGCCTCGAACTCCTCGATCCGATCGAGACAGGCCTGGACGAGCTCGACGGGAGACAGTTGCCCGCTCCGGATCAGCGCCGCGGCCTCCGTGAGCGTCAGGTCCGCTGGCGAGTCGAAGGCGAGCGAGCGGGGATCGGGGAGGGTCACCGGCCAGCGGTACGGGCTCTCGTGACGCGGCGCCCCGTGCACGCGCGACCGCGCCGACCTCGGCGCGAGCGCCGCCGCGCCGCCCGCGGCCGCCTGCAGCGGCGAGAGCGGGTACACCGCGGACCCGGCGGTGGCCGCGGCGGTGATCGCCGTCATCCGCTGAAGGAAGGCGCGGCGGTCGAGCTGCCGGTCCATCGGCAGCGTCGGCGTATCGGCGACAGCCGGAAGGGCGCCGCGATTCGGCTCGACCCGCTCCGTCGCGTCCGAGGCCGCCACGGCGACCGGAAGCTCAGCGGGCACCGGTCACACCTCTCGCGACGCCCGACAGCTCGGCCGGATAGAGCTCGGGGGGGACCTCCTGGGGATCCATGTAGAAGCCGGCGATGGCGGGAGGGGTCGAGCGGAGGAAGCGGCGCGCCGACTCCAGGATCCGCTTCTGGTCCGCCGGCGCCGACTCGTCGTCCTCGGGGAGAACGCTCAGATCCACTCCCAGAAGCTTGAGGCGCGTGAGAACATAGGCGTCGAGCTCTTCGTCCGAGACATCAGGCACGTCTGACTCCTTTTCGATGGGAACGGTCGGGCCCTTCGGCGCCGAAGGCGGGCGCGTTCGCGTCGGGCTCCACGCTGCGAGGTTTTCGTTTCCGGCGGAGTTCGTCCCGGACGGGATCGGGTAGACGGCTCCGACCCATCGCTTCCCCATGGAACTCGGGTCGCCCAGGCACTTTGCGGACCGGGGCCAAGGAGGTCAAGACCTTCATCCGTCCGGCCGGGGCGGCCATTGGACGGAGCCCCGCCTCCCGCGCTATCTTGCCGGCGCTGCCTTCCGAACCCCAGCCGACGAGCCGCCCATGACCATCCAGCCCGGAACCGTCCTCATCACCGGCGCGAGCGCCGGAATCGGAGAAGCCTGCGCCCGCGTCTTCGCTCGCGCGGGTGCGCGCCTGATCCTGGCCGCCCGGCGCGCGCAGCGACTCGAGTCGCTCGCGGACGAGCTCGCGGAACTCCACGGGACCGAAGCGCACATCGTGGCGCTCGACGTGCGTGACGTCGGGGTGGTGGCCCACGTGCTGGAGGGGCTCCCCGAGGAGTGGGCGGCGGTGGACCTGGTGGTGAACAACGCCGGCATGGCCCGCGGCCTCGACCGCGTCCAGGACGGGGATACCCGGAACTGGGACGAGATGATCGACACCAACCTGAAGGGGCTGCTCTACGTCACGCGCGCCGTTCTCCCGGGGATGCTGGAGCGCGGCCGCGGGCACATCGTCAACGTCGGCTCCATCGCCGGGCGTGAGCCCTATCCGGGCGGGAACGTCTACGCCGCCACGAAGGCCGCCGTGGACTCGCTCACCCGGGGGATGCGCATGGACCTGCTCGGCACCCCCATCCGCGTCACCAACGTGATGCCGGGGCTGGTCGAGACGGAGTTCAGCATGGTCCGCTTCTCCGGCGACGTGGATCGCGCGGGGACGGTCTACCACGGATACGAGCCGCTCAAAGGGGAGGACGTCGCCGAGGTCGTGCTCTTCGCCGCCACCCGCCCTTCGCACGTCAACGTCGACGAGATCATGGTGAAGCCGGTCGCGCAGGCCGCCACGACCATGGTGCAGAAAGACCGGTGAGGGAATCGCCCCTCCCCTGTCCCCGCGTCGAGACCTACTCGAACGTCCGCGCGAGCACCCGCTGCATCCAGCTCTCGGCGGCTCCGCCGACGTAGGCCGGAAGACGGGCGGTCTCGGCGGCCGTCAGGCGCCGCACCCAGACGTCGTCGCCTCGCTCCTTGAGGTCCACGTGCTCCAGCGGGACGAGCACGTGGCGGTCGTCCTTCAGCAGGAAGAGGTCGTCCAGCACGTCCACGTCCAGATAGAGCACCTTGAGGGAGGCCGGGTCCACCAGCATCTGCGCCACCGTCCCCACCCGCTCGCCGTCGGCGCCGAAGACGTTCCATCCCTTCGGGTCGGGAGCGCCCGCCTCCAGCTTGAAGCCCTTCGCCTCGGACATCGGCACGACGCGCGACTCGCCGGCGCCAGGTGGATCGCTCCACTCTCCGGCCGAGGGGTCGTAAAACCAGGGGAAGGCGCGGCCCATCTCCTCCTGCAGCGGCGGGCCGAGCGGCCGCTCGGCGTCGTACGGCGGGAGGGCGCGGACCTGCTCGCGCGTGGAGTGCGCCAGGATGAACTTCCCGTCGCCCCACTCCAGCTGGTGCTGCGGGAGAAGCACGTGCTTGCGCGGAAAGCCGAACTCCGCGTGCAGCAGCCGGATCCTCCCGCTGCGGTCGAAGAGCAGGTCCGACACGGTTCCGACTTTCTCCCCCGCCCGGTCCACCACCTCCCAACCGCTCAGATCGCGGGTGCGAAAGATCTCGCCGCCCGCCACGGTTTCGTCGTTCATCGACCCTCCTCGGTGCTGGGAATGACGAGCGTCTGTCCGATCCGCACCCGGTCGCCCGGGAGGCGGTTCGCGGCGCGGATCTGCTCCACGGTGACCCCATAGCGCCGCGCGATTCCCCAGAGCGAGTCGCCCCCGGCGACCGTGTGCGTGCGCTGTCCCCGCGCCGGGGCGGTCGCGGAGGGGATCCGCAGCACCTGCCCCGAGCGGATCCGCTCCGGATTCGCCCCCGGATTGACAGCCGCCAGCGCGGCGGGCGCGACCCCGTAGCGCCGCGCGATCCCGTACCACGTCTCGCCCCTCTCCACCTCGTGGGTGCGCGGCCCGACATCGGCGGACCTCCGCTCCGGCCGCTCCTCCGGCGCGGGAGCGCGAGTCGAGTCGCCCGGCACGAATACCGCCCGCTCCGGCCGCGGCGCCGTGCGGCCGCGGCTCACCACCGCGAAAGGGGACCTCCAGCGCTCCTGGAGCGAGAGATCCGGTGGGTCGGCGGCCTCCGCGGCCAGGGAGTCCGCCGGCGCCTCGGCCTCCGGCGCGGCGGCGATCGCGGGCGGTGCGGTCTCCGCGACGCCGCACGCGGCGAGCGCGAGCGCCGACAGCAGGAGGGATCCGGATCGCGAAGACGGCATGCGCGGCAATGGGGAGGTTCGGGTGGAGCGGACGGGTGATGCTCCCGGAATATCGCGGCGATCCGGGGATTGCACAATTCGTGCGTGCGGCCGCGCCTGGACCGGGGTGAGGGGTTGAGGGTATTCTCCAGCATCGCCGGCGCGCGCGGACGGCGCCCGCCGCCGGCTGCCCGCCACCCTCTCGCGACGGTCCGGCCCATGAGCACGCTCCAGACGGAAGCCGCCCCCCGCCTCTCGCCCGAGGAGACGCTGCGCTACGCGCGGCACCTGATCCTCCCGGAAATCGGACCGGCCGGCCAAGCCACGCTGAAGGGCTCCCGGGTGCTGGTCGTCGGGGCCGGCGGGCTGGGCTCGCCCCTCGCCCTCTACCTCGCGGCCGCCGGGGTGGGCACGCTCGGCTTGGTGGACTTCGACGTGGTGGACGAGACGAACCTGCAGCGGCAGGTGCTGCACGGCACCCCCTCGGTGGGGCGCCTCAAGCTGGATTCCGCGCGCGAGCGACTGCGCGAGATCAACCCCCACGTGCAGGTGGAGGGGTACCCCGTCAAGCTGACCTCCGAGAATGCGATCGGGATCCTGCGCGACTACGACGTGGTGGTGGACGGAACCGACAACTTCCCCACGCGCTACCTGGTGAACGATGCCTGCGTGCTCCTCGGGAAGCCCAACGTGTACGGCTCCATCTTCCGCTTCGAGGGGCAGAACTCCGTCTTCTGGGCGGAGCGGGGGCCTTGCTACCGCTGCCTCTTCGCCGAGCCGCCTCCGCCGGGCCTCGTCCCCTCCTGCGCCGAGGGAGGCGTGCTCGGAGTGGTGCCGGGGATCGTCGGCTCGATCCAGGGGCTGGAGGCGATCAAGCTGCTGCTCGGGCTGGGCGACTCGCTCGTGGGGCGGCTCCTGATCTTCGATGCGCTGCGCGTGAAGTTTCGTGAGCTCCGGCTTCGCAAGGACCCCGATTGCCCCGTCTGCGGCGAGCAGCCGACCATCCGCCACCTCATCGACTACGACCGCTTCTGCGGGATCGAGCCCCAGGGGGAGACCGTCATGGAAGATCGGATTCCGGAGATCACCGTCGCCGAGCTCAAGCGGAGGCTGGAGGGCGGCGACCCGCTCACGATCATCGACGTACGCGACCCCCACGAGTGGGACATCGGCAACCTCGCGCCGTACGGCGCTCGGCTCATCCCGCTGGGGGAGCTGCCGCAGCGCTTCGCCGAGATCGATCCGGAAGAGGAGGTCGTCCTGCAGTGCCGCTCCGGCGCCCGCAGCGGCCGCGCTCTCGAATTCCTCCGCGCCCAGGGCTATCCCCGGCTCTGGAACCTCAAGGGCGGAATCCTCGCCTGGTCCGCCGAGATCGACCCGACGTAACAGGGAACAGGGGACAGTCTTGGCGGCGTGGGATCCGGACGTCATGCCGATGTCCGGATCCCGCTGGCTGCGGTGCGTACGATGCCGGACCCATCGAATCCGAAAGGCTCGCGAACGTTCTCGTTCCCGCCCGCTGAGTTCCTGTCCCCTGTCCTGTCGGCACGGATCCTGATATATGGACGGTGGAAGTCGGAATCGCGAATCACAGCTTGGGGGAGGGAGCCCGTGAGCGTCAACAGCTTGCTCTGGATCGCCGTGGCGCTGCTGATCATCTGGGTGGTGGCGGCGTTCACCAAGTTCGTCGTGGGGGCGCTGCTCAACTTGCTGTGGGTGGCGGCGCTCATCCTGCTGGCCGTCTGGGCCTTCCAGAAGATCTTCTGATCCGGGAGGACGGCGGCGGAATCGGGTCGGGGGATCCAACGATCCCCCGACCCGTTTTCTTCCTCTCGTCCGGAGGGCGCCCGCACCGGCGCACTCCTCCGCCCGTTGTTTCCTCCGGCACGGCGAGCTAGTTTCCGTCGACACATGGGGTTGCACGCGCCCTCCGGACCGGCCCGCCGAACTCCCACCGCCGCCGAAACCGCCCTTGATCCTTTCCTCGCTCTCCCTGGCCGGGGCCCTCGCCCTGCTCCCGTTCACCGACCCGGTCCTGATCTTCGCCCTGGCGATGGTGGTGTTCGTGAGCGCGCCCTTGCTCTTCGAGAGGCTCCGCATTCCCGGAATCATAGGTCTGATCGTCGCGGGAGCGCTGATCGGGCCCAACGGCCTGAACCTGCTCGCCCGCGGCCCGACCATCGAGCTGCTCGGCACCGTCGGCCTCCTCTACCTGATGTTCATGGTCGGTCTCGAGCTCGACCTGGACGACTTCAACAAGTACCGCAACCGAAGCGTCGTCTTCGGCTCCCTCTCCTTCGTCGTCCCGCAGGCGGTCGGTACCGGCCTCGGTCTCCTCTTCGGCTATTCCCTCACCTCCTCCTTCCTGCTCGGGGCGGTCTTCGCCTCGCACACGGTGCTGGCATACCCGATCGCGAGCCGGCTGGGAATCGTCAAGAACCTGGCGGTGACTACCACCCTCGGGGGAACCATCCTCACCGATATCCTGGCGCTGCTGGTGCTCGCCGTGGTGGCCGGCGCGGTCGGCGAGGGGATCGGAGTCGGCTTCTGGACCACCCTCGGCCTGTCGTTCTCCGTCTATATCGCCGCGATCCTGCTCGGGATCCCGCGGCTGGCACGCTGGTTCTTCCGCAACGTTAGGAACGAGGCCACCATCGAGTTCATCTTCGTGATGGCGGTCCTCTTCTCGGTCTCCTATCTGGCCCACGCGGCGCACGTGGAGCCGATCATCGGCGCACTGCTGGCGGGGCTGGCGCTCAATCGGCTCATCCCCGGCCATGGGCCGCTGATGAACCGGATCCACTTCGCCGGCAACGCCCTCTTCATCCCCTTCTTCCTCCTCTCGGTCGGGATGCTGGTGGACGTACGCGCCCTCTCCACGCTGGATGCCTGGATCTTCTCGTTGGGGCTGGCCGGAGGGGTGATCGCCTCGAAGTGGATCGCCTCCTGGGTGACCGAGAAGGTCTTCCGCTACACCCGTGAGGAAGGGTGGGTGGTCTTCGGGCTCTCCGTCCCCCATGCCTCGGGGACGCTCGCCATCGTGCTGGTGGGCTTCGAGATCGGCCTCTTCGACCAGACGGAGGTCAACGGCGTCGTGCTCACCATCCTCGCCACCTCGCTGGTGGGACCGTGGGTGGTGGAGCGCTTCGGCCGCCGAGTGGCGCTGCAGGAGGAGCAGCGGCCTTACGAGCCTCGCGACGCGCCGCAGCGCATCCTCATCCCGATCTCCAACCCGGCCACCGAAGAGGCGCTCCTCGACCTCGCCTTCCTGGTGCGCGGCGCCGACTCCGCCGAGCCGCTCTACCCGCTGATGGTGGTGCGCGACCTGGAGGATCGCACCGATTCGCAGGTCGCCGAGGCGGAGCGGATGCTCAGCCACGCCGTGATCTACGCGGCGGGGGCGGACGTGCCGGTGCTTCCGCTCACCCGCGTGGACCAGAACATCGCGACGGGGATCGCCCGCGGGATGGCCGAGACCCGGGCCAACACGGTCGTCATCGGCTGGGACGGCGGGCGCTCGATGGGCTCCGAGATCTTCGGCAGTGTGCTCGACCAGCTCCTCGAGCAGACGAAGCAGATGGTGCTGGTCACCAAGCTCGTGCACCCGCTCAACACCACCAAGCGGCTGGTGGTGGTCCTCCCGCCGCTGATCCACCGGCATCCGGGGTTCTTCGAAGCGGCGCGCGCCACGCGCGTGATCGCCAATCAGCTCGGCGCCCCCATCCTGGGATTGGTCATAGAGGGAAACCCCGAGCGCGCCGCCGAGCTGTACCGGCCGATCAAGCCTTCGCCGCCCACCACCTTCCAGCGCATCTCCGGCTGGAGCACGCTGCTGGGCGACCTCCGGAAGGAGGTTTCCGAGGACGACCTGCTGGTGGTGATCAGCACGCGGCGCGGGACGCTCCCCTGGCACCCCAAGCTGGAGCGGCTCCCGGCGCAGCTCGCCGAGTTCCTGCCGGAGAGCATGTTGATCGTTTATCCGTCGGAGGCCGATATTCCACGCAGGGAGACCCTGTCTGGCGAGCTCCCGAGGGGACTGCAGCCGGAGCGGATCACTTACGACCTCCCCCCTATGCGCTACGAGGCGGCGCTGCAGGAGGTGTTGAGCAGCGGCTTCTCCCATGAGCCGCGCCACCTCGAGGAGATCATCCGGCTGCTGGTGCGGGGGGAGCGGGAGTTCTCCACGGAGGTGAGGCCGGGCGTCGTGGTGCCCCACGCACGCGTGAACGGGATCGAGGAACCGATACTCTTCCTGGGGGTGAGTCCGGGGGGGATCGACTTCCCGCATGCGAAGCAGCCGGCGCACCTGATCTTCGTGCTCCTCAGCCCGGCGGACCAACCGCAGGAGCACCTGCGCTCCCTCGCCGAGATCGCCCGCCTGGTGAGTCGGGAGGAGTCGGTGCAAGAGCTGCTGGGCTGTCAGCTCGTCGCCAGCGACGCTGAGCTCGCAGGGGAGGGAGACTAGCCGTGGCGGCGCCAAGGGAGAAGGAGCTGCCGACGCTGGAGAGCGTGCGCCAGGCGGCGGCGCGGCTGAAAGGGGTGGCGAACCGGACCCCGGTTCTCACCTCGCGGAGCCTGGACGAGCGCCTCGGTGCGCGGGTGTTCGTCAAGGCGGAGAACTTCCAGCGGGGGGGCGCCTTCAAGTTCCGCGGCGCCTACAACGCGATCTCCCGCCTGAGCGACGCGGAGAGGGAGCGGGGAGTGCTCACCTTCTCCTCGGGGAACCACGCGCAGGCGGTGGCGCTCACCGGACGGCTGATGGGGGTCCGCACCACCATCATCATGCCCGAGGACGCGCCGCGCGCGAAGCTGGATGCCACCCGCGGCTACGGCGCCGAGGTCGTCCTCTATCGCCCCGCGGAAGCGACGCGCGAGGAGCTGGCGACGCGGATGAGGGAGGAGCGGGGGATGACGCTGGTCCCCCCCTACGACCACCCGGACGTCGCCGCCGGGCAAGGGACCGCGGCGCTGGAGCTGCTGGAGGAGGCGGGACCGCTCGACCTCCTGCTCGTCCCCTGCGGCGGCGGAGGGCTCCTGAGCGGATCGGCCCTGGCGGCGACCAGCGTTCCCGGCTGCCGAGTGGTGGGGGTGGAGCCGGAGCTGGCGGACGACGCCACGCGCTCCTTCCGCTCCGGAACGCTGCAGCGGACCCACAATCCGCCGACCATCGCCGACGGGCTGCGGACCCCTTCGCTGGGATCGATCACCTGGCCGCTGGTCCGGCAGCACGTCAGCGAGATGGTGACGGTCGCGGAAGCCGAGATCGTCGCCGCGATGCGCTTCTACTGGGAACGGATGAAGCTGGTGGTCGAGCCCTCCGGCGCGGTTGCCCTGGCCGCCCTGCTCCACCGCGAGGAGCTGTCACGGAGCGGACGGGTGGGCGTGGTGATCAGCGGAGGAAACGTGGATCTGTCGCTGGCCTGCGCGCTCCTGACCGAGGCGTAGGGCCCGGTTCATCGAATGGAGCAGGACGAAGAGCCCTGAACATGTCGAATGCCGCGCCGGCCCTGGAGCCCCAGGACATGCAGTCGAGCCTCGAGCCCGAGTTGCCCGAGGCCGCCGCTCGGATCCTGATCGTCGACGACGAGCCGAACATCTGCCGTCTGCTGCAGCGCTATCTGACCCGCCTCGGCTACCGCGTCGAAACGGCGGGGTGCGTCCCGGACGCACTGGAGATCATTTCCTCCGCCTCCTTCGACCTCGTGCTCACCGATCTGCGGCTGCCCGGCCTCTCGGGACTGGAGCTGCTGGTGGAGGTGCGTGGCCGCTGCCCGGGAACCCGCACCATCCTGATGAGCGCGCACGCCGACGTGCACGCGGCGTCCGCGGCCATCGAGCGGGGGGTGGACCAGCTCATCGTCAAGCCGTTCGAGCTGGAGGATCTGCGCACTCGCGTGGGCGACTCGCTCGCCCGGCGCCGCGCCGAGCGGGACGCCGAGGCCGAGCGCGAAAGCCTGGAATCGAGGCTGCGGCAGCGCGATACGGAGAGCAGGATCTGGATCCTGCGCGCGGCGCACGCCCTGGCGACCGCCGTGGAAGCGAAAGACGAATACACCGCCGGCCACGCCACCCGCGTCACCGCCTACGCTCTCGTGCTCGCCGAGCAGATGGGCGGGATCGACCTCGTCCGCTTCCGCCTGGCGGGGGACCTGCACGACATCGGCAAGATCGGCGTGCCGGACAGCGTGCTCAACAAGCCCGGGAAGCTCACCGAGGAGGAGTTCGAGCTCGTGAAGAAGCATCCGGTGACCGGCGCCCACATCCTGGAGCCGCTGATCGACGATCCGCTGGTGCTGGGCGTGGTGCGCTGGCACCACGAGCGCTGGGACGGCCGCGGCTACCCGGACCGCCTCAAGGAGCGGGACATCCCGCTCCCGGCGCGGGTCCTCGCCGTGGCCGACACGATCGACGCCATGACCTCCGACCGCGCCTACCGCCGCGGCATGCGGTGGGACGAGGTGACAGCGGAGATCCGCCGCTGCGCCGGCGCGCAGTTCGACCCGGACGTGGTGGAAGCCTTCGAGCGCGTCCTCCCGCGCCTGCAGACGCAGTGTCGCGACTTCGCCCGGACCTTCGGCCCTCCGGCGGCGTAGCGGGTGTTACCTGCCGAGTGCCACGCGGGTTCGCAGGCGGAACCCAGCATCTGCCGCGCGCCGCGGAAAGGCCGAGGCCCCGGCCTCTCGATGTCGGGGCCCCGCCGGACGTAGCACGTAGGACGTAGCAGTCCACCCTCAGCGCGATCCGAATGACCGATCCCATCTCCCGCTTCCGCGAGCTCTTCGAACGCGTCCTCGAGAGCGGTCTGCACGAGCCCACTGCGATGACGCTCGCCACCGCCGACGCCAGGGGTGGGCCCTCCGCGCGGGTGGTTCTCCTCAAGGACTTCGACGAGCACGGCTTCGTCTTCTTCACCAATGTCGAGAGCCGCAAGGGGCGCGACCTCGCCGCCAATCCGCGCGCGGCGCTCTGCTTCTATTGGCCGCCGCTGGAGATGCAGGTGCGGGTGGAGGGGGCGGTGACCGCCGTGTCGGGTGAGGAGGCCGACGCGTACTTCGCCTCGCGCGCCCGCGGCAGCCAGATCGGGGCGTGGGCCTCGCGGCAGAGCCGTCCCCTCCCCGCTCGCGCCGAGCTGGAGGAGCGGGTCCGCGAGGCGGAGGCCCGCTTCGAGGGAGCCGCCGTTCCCCGCCCGCCCTTCTGGTCGGGCTTCCGGGTAGCCCCGGAGCGCGTCGAATTCTGGTACGGCCGCCCCAGCCGCCTTCACGACCGCGAGGTCTTCACCTCGACTCCGGACGGCTGGCGCGAGGAACGGCTGTATCCGTGATCTCCCCCACGAACTCGCCCTCCGCGACCGGCTTTCCGGCTTCCTCGCGGATGAGGCGGAAGTAGCCGCCGGAGCCGCTCTCCTTCCGGGCGACCCGCAGCTCGACCCGCGCGGGGAGCGGAAGCGGCGAGCGGAAGAAGATCCGCAGCCGCCGCAGCCGGGCCGGGTCGCCCCCGAGGCACCGCTCGACGAGGGCCCGCGCGACCATGGCCTGGGTGCAGAAGCCGTGCAGGATCGGCCGGCGGAAGCCGAAGGGGCGCGAGCTCCACGACCAGAGGTGGATCGGGTTGAAGTCGCCGGAGACGCGCGCGTAGCGCCGGCCGTGGTTGGAGCGCAGCCGCCAGCTCTCCACCTCCCTCCACTCCCCCGCCGGATCCGCCCGCGCGTCCGCCGCCTCCCGCCGCGCGCGGCTCCCCGAAGCGTCCGGGAGCCGCGCGAGCATCACCAGCGTGTCCTCCAGACAGAGCTGGCCGCTGGCGTTCCAGTTGCGGCTCACCAGCGTCAGCCGGAGCCCCTGGGGGTGCTCCTCCACCCCGTCCAGCTCCACGCGGCAGCGCGGCCGGTCGTCGGGGTAGAGGGGCCGGAGGTGCAGGAGCTCGCTCTCCAGGTGGAGGAGCCCCCGCGAGGGGAGCGGGAAGTCCCCCGCCGCCAGCAGCTCCAGCGCGAGCGCCGTCTCCCAGAGCGCCGGATACGTGAGCGGGAGGGCGGAGCCGCCGCCTCCGCCGGTCACCCGCCGATAGGCTTCGACGCGCCCCGGGTCGATCTCGATCCCGCGCCGCTCCACCGCGAGGCGGCGGCGCGGGATCTCGCCGCGCCTTCCACCCGCGCCCCCTCGCGCGCGGACGGCCCGGAGCACGAGCTGAAGCGAGGCCCGGAGGTGCGACGGCTCCCCCACGCTACCCTTCCTCAGCGGGAGAAAGGGCGGGCTCCGGCGTCTCCATCCCGACGATCAGTCGGAGGCCCGGGTCGGGGACCCGCCGCCCACGTAGACGATCTTCCAGATGGTGCCGGCCTGCGAGTCGGTGACGTAGAGAGCCCCGTCCGGTCCCTGCGCCATGCCCATCGGACGGTGCTCCGCCTCGCCGGGGCTGGGGGGCGGCTGGGGCCCGGCGAAGTCGTCGGCGAACGTCTCCCACTCCTGCGCCGGCTGCCCCCCCTGGAAGGGGACGAAGGCGACGCGGTAGCCCTGCTGCACCGGCGAGCGGTTCCACGAGCCATGGAAGGCGACGAAGGCGCCGCCGCGATAGCGCTCGGGGAAGTGGTCGCCGGTGTAGAAGAGAAGGTCGTTGGGCGCCCAGTGGCCGGGGAAGGCGACCACCGGCGCCTGCTTCCCGGCGCAGCGCCCGACCTCCTGGCCGTCGCCGCCGTACTCGGGAGAGAGCACCCTCTTGTTCAGCCGCGTGTCGTAGTAGCAGTAGGGCCAGCCGAAGTCGGCTCCGCGCGAGAGCCGCTGCAGCTCCTCCGCGGGACCCACGCTGTTGTCCTCGGCGTCGAAGCCGGGCCAGAGGTCGAGCTGGTCGCGCCCGTGCTGCGCCGCGTAGAGGGCGTCGTCCGCCGGGTTCCAGGCGAGCGCCACGGCGTTGCGGATCCCGGTGGCCCAGCGCTCCCCCTGCGCCTGCGTCTGCCGGAGGCGGTCGGCTGCGAAGCGCCAGACCCCCGCGCGCGTATCGAGCTGCGGGCACGGATCCACCCCCATCACTCCGGCCTCGCGGTCGCGCCCGATCGGCTGGCAGGCGTTCGTCGGCGAGCCGACGTTTACGAAGAGCGCCCCGTCCGGACCGAGCGCGATCGACTTCGCGGTGTGGCTGTTCTGGTCCGGGAGGCCGTACACCAGCGTGTCGGGCCCGGCGACCGGCTCAAGGCCCTCGCCGAGGCGGTACCGGAGCACCGCGCTGTTGGTGGCGAAGTAGAGGTGGCCGTCGCGGATCTCCATCCCCGTTCCCCCCTCGGGGCCAAACGAAGCCTGCTCGTCCACCCGGCCGTCGCCGTCGGAGTCCCGCAGCGCGAGGATGCCGCCGCGTTCGGCGGGCGTCTCGGCGCCGCGCGCGCCCTGGACGGCCACGTAGAGGACTCCGTTCGGAGCGATCGCCAGGTGGCGCAGGCGGGACTCGCCCGGGGATGCGTCTTGGCTCACCACCACCGCGCAGAAGCCCGCCGGGAGGGTGAGCCCCCCGTTGTCCGCCGCGCATCCCGCCGCCGCCGCGGCGGACCCGCCGACGGCCGTCTCCTCCGCCCCGGCGGCGCCCGCCGTCTCCTCCTCCGCACCGCACCCGGCGAGCAGAAGCGCCGTGAGGATCGTCCACGCGATCGTCGCTCTCATCGTCCTCTCCAGGTTGGTCGTCGGTATCCGGTCGTCGGTCTTCGGTCTCCCATCGACTGCAATCCGCGATCCGCGGGGAGCGGAAGGCGGTCGGCTATCACCTATCAGCCATCGGCTGTCGGCCATCGGCGGTCGGCCATCGGCGGTCGGCCGTGGAAGAACTCCGTATTCGATCCTGCTGCGCGCGAACCGTCGGGTGCGCCGGGAAGCACCCTCACCCCCTGATCCCCTTTCCCGCCCGCCGCCGTTCTCTCGCGGGCGAGGAGGGTGGCGGCCCGTCAACCCGTCAACCCGTCACCCCCGCACCCGTTCCCTCCCGGGCGCGGGGGTAGCGGATGTGCTCCACCATCTCCTGTACCTCGACCGGCGGAGGCGGAGTGACCAGGCTCACGCACCACACCACGGCGAAGTTGAGGAGCATCCCCACCGTCCCCACCCCCTGCGCGTTGATCCCGAAGAAATCGCCGAGCAGGGGCTCCGCCGTGCCGAAGATCTGCTGCGAGCGGATCAGCCCGATGGTGGTGGCGGTGAAGACGAGCCCGGTCAGCATCCCCAGGATCGCCCCCTCCTTGGTCGCGCGCTTCCAGAAGATCCCCAGGATGATCACCGGGAAGAAGCTGGCCGCCGCGAGGCCGAAGGCGAAGGCCACCACCTCGGCCACGAAGCCGGGCGGATGAATGCCGAAGTACCCCGCCACCAGCACCGCGAAGCCGATGGTGATGCGCCCGACCAGGAGCCGCTGCCGGTCGCTCGCCTCGGGGCGCAGAAGGTGCCCGTACACGTCGTGCGCGATGGCGCTGGAGATGACGATCAGCAGTCCGGAGGCCGTGGAGAGCGCCGCCGCCAGCCCGCCGGCCGCCACCAGCGCGATGATGAAGGGCGCCAGCCGGGCGATCTCCGGAAGCGCCAGCACGACGATGTCGCGGTCCACGCTCGCCGGCACCCCCGCCGCGCCGAAGAGCTCGGCCGCATCCATGAGCCCGTTGGCGTTCGCGTCGTTCAGCGTGATGAGCCCGGTGCGCATCCAGTTCTGCACCCAGGGGATCGCCGCCACCGCCTCCACCGGCTGGCTCGCCAGGGCCTGCAGCATGTAGTACTTCGCGAAGATGGCCACGGTGGGGGCGGTGGTGTACAGCAGCGCGATGAAGAGGAGGGCCCACCCCGTGCTCCAGCGCGCCGCCGTCACGCTGCGCGTGGTGTAGAAGCGCACGATGACGTGCGGCAGCCCCGCCGTCCCCACCATCAGCGCGATGGTGATGAAGAGGACGTTGACGAACGAGAGGCTGGCGAAGGGAGAGGAGTATCCCGAGAGCCCCAGCTCCACCGAGATGTCGTTGAGCCGGGGGAGGATCTCGGCGATCGCGAGCTGCGGCACCGGGTTGCCGGTGAGCAGCAGCGCGATGGCGATCGCGGGGACCAGGTAGGCGAAGATCAGCACGCAGTACTGCGCGATCTGCGTGTAGGTCACCCCCTTCATCCCGCCCAGCACCGCGTACAGCGCGACGATCCCCATCCCGATCACCACCCCCAGGTCCACCGGGATCTCGAGGAAGCGGGAGAAGACGACGCCCACCCCCCGCATCTGCCCGGCGACGTAGGTGAAGGAGACGAAGATCGCCGAGACCACCGCCACCACCCGCGCGGTGTTCGAGTAGAAGCGATCGCCCACGAAGTCGGGCACCGTGTACTTCCCGAACTTGCGCAGGAAGGGGGCGAGGAGGAGCGCCAGCAGCACGTAGCCGCCTGTCCATCCCATCAGGTAGATGGCGCCGTCGTACCCCATGAAGGCGATCAGTCCCGCCATCGAGATGAAGCTGGCCGCGCTCATCCAGTCGGCCGCGGTGGCCATCCCGTTCCCCACCGCCGACACCCCCTGCCCCGCCACGTAGAACCCCGCCGTGGTGCTGACGCGGCTCCACACCGCGATCCCGATGTAGACCGCGAAGGTGATCCCCACGATCAGGAAGGTCCAGGACTGGACGCTCACGTCGCCCTCTCGTCGACGCCGAACTCGCGGTCGGTGCGGTCGGCGAGCCAGGCGTTGACGAAGACCAGGACGACGAAGACGTAGATCGCCCCCTGCTGCGCCATCCAGAAGCCGAAGGGGACGCCGGCGAGCTGGAAGCGGTTGAGGGGCTTGACCAGCACGATCCCCATCACCGGCCCGGCGACGAGCCAGATCGTGAGCAGGACTAGGATGCGGGTGAGGGTGCGCCGCCAGTAGGCGCGGGAGTCGAAGCGGGCGTGAGGCATCGGGTTCGGCCCGGGTTGGGGAGGGGACGGGAAAGGCCCGCCGGGTGCCGCGAGGAGAGGCCGGGCCAATATCGGCTCCCGCGCCGGCCTCCGCAACGGCCGCCTCCCCGACGCGTCGTGGGGATCTCCCCCGTGGGACGATTACGGAGACGATCCAATCGGGTTCCCGGGGGAGGGCTGAACGAGCCGGTCCGCGGACATTGCCAGAAGCCGGTCAACGCCCGATACTTGTACAACATCTTTGTACAAGAACAGCTCCTGGCGAGAAGGCGATATGACCACCATAACCTACAGTCGCGCACGCGAGAGGCTCGCCGAGGTCTGGGATGAGGTCGAGGAAAGCCGCGAGGAGGTCATCCTGCGCCGGCGGGGGCACGAGGATCTGGCCCTGCTCCCGGCGCACGAGCTCCGGAGCCTGAAGGAGACGGCGCACCTGCTCCGCTCGCCACGCAATGCATTCCGTCTCCTGCAGGCGCGCTACCACTACTGAAGGCAGTCGATCGAGATCCGGCGCGGAGACAAGGTCTCCACGCCGGATTACGCGTCTTTGCGGGGCGGTTTACACCGCCTCCGACAGGCTGGTGAAGTTGAAGTCCCGCACCTTGAGCGGGGGCATCACCACGTCGCCGCCCGCCTCGGTGCCGGCGAGGCGCGCCTCGGGGCCGATCGCCTCGAGGTTGTTGAGGATGAAGAGCGGCGACTCGTTGAAGCGGAAATTCCGCACCGCGCGGCTGATGCGGCCGTCCTCGATCAGGAAGGTGCCGTCGCGCGTGAGGCCGGTGTAGAGCACCGTACGCGGGTCCACCTGGCGCAGGTACCAGAGCCGGGTCACCAGGATCCCGCGTGGCGTGGAGCGGATCATCTCCTCCGTCGTGGTCGGACCGCCCTCCATCTTGACCGACGCGGGGAACCCGGTCGGGTTCGAGCCCTTCTTGGCGGCCCAGTACCGGTCGTAGGAGAGCTGCTTCAGCACCCCCTTCTCGATCCACACCTGCCGCCCCAGCGGCATTCCCTGCGCGTCGAAGGGCTGCGAGAGGAGGAGCGGGTCCATCGGGTCCGAGAGCAGGCTGACGCGCTCGTCCACGATCTTCTCGCCGATCCTGTTGCCGCCTCCCTCCTTCGCGAAGGGACTGCGCCCCTCGTCCGCCGAGCGGGCGTCGAGCGCGAAGGCCAGCAGCTGCACCAGGTCGCCCGTGGCCTGCGGCTCCAGGATCACCGTGTAGCGGCCGGGCTCGACGGCCACCGGGTTCCGCGAGGCGCGGGCCTTCTCGGCGGCGCGCTCCGCCACCCCGAGCACGTCCATCCGCTCCCAGTCGGGGTGGTCCGTGGCCGCCCATCCGGAGCCCGTGCCGTCCGCCGTGCGGACGGTGAGAGTGTAGTTCCCGGAGGTATTGCGGTGATAGGCGAAGAGCCCCTTCTGGTTCCCCACCGCCGAAGCGTTCATCCCCGAGACGATGAAGCCCGCCGCCTGCAGGTCGCCGGCGGAGCGCGTCAGCTCCAGCGCCGTCAGCGCGGCGCGGGCGCGCTCCTCGGGGGTGATTCGGGCGGTGCTCTCGAAGTACGCGTTCACGCCGGCGTACGGCTCGCGGTCCAACGCGGGCACCCACTCGGGATCGTCCGGCGCCAGCCGCGCCATCGCCTCGCTCTGCTCCACCGCGCGGCGCACCCCCTCCTCCGAGAGGTCGTTGCTGGTGACCACCGCGTGCTTGGGCCCGAAGGAGCTCTGCACCGCGATCTGCGCGTCGGTGACGCCGCCGGCGGTCGACATCTGGTTGGCGGCGAAGCGGGTGTTCCCGGTGTAGCTCGAGTTCAGGTTGATCTGGATCTCGTCGGCCTTCGAGAGCTTCACCGCCCGATCGACGATCGCCGCGGCCTCGTCGCGCGAGAGGAGCGCGGTTTCCGCAGCCACTCCACCGGCTCCCCGCGCGCAACCCGGTGAGCCTTGGCGATGGCCACCGCCTCGCGCGACGCGGCGGCCACCGCGTCGCGGGTGAGCGTCCGGGTGGCCGAGAAGCCCCAGGTGCCGTCCACCAGCGCGCGCACCCCGGCGCCGAGCGAATCGGTGTCGACCAGGTTCTGGATCTGCTGCTCGCGGGTGAAGACGAAGTTCTGCCGCTGCCGCTGAATGCGCACGTCGGCGTAGCTGGCGCCCGCCATGCGAGCAGCGTTGAGCGCCTCCATCATCAGCTCCTTCACGTCCTCGGGCGGCGGCATCTCCGCGCCCGGGGTCGATGCCTGCAGACGGGAGGCGCCGGGGCCGGCGTCCCACGCCGTGGCCGCGGCCATCCCGGCCGTGAGGAGGGCGCTCTGCTTGACGAAGGTCCTTCGATCGGTCATGCGGGACTCCGGATGCAGGGAACGCGATGGGTGAAAGCGGGGCGGACGGGGCGTTCCACGGGACGATGCGAAGGCTCACCGGGCGCCCGAGACGCGGCGGGACGCCCACTCCGCCAGCAGCAGCGCCAGCAGCAGCGGCTGCGCCCAGACGGGGAGCCCCCGCGCCGCCGGCCCCTCGTCCGGAACCTCCCCCGCCGCCGGTGGGCCCAGCGCCTCGAAGAGCGCGGCGCGCGGTGACGCTCGCGAGGGCGCCGCGTCGCTCCAGCACCCCGGCGTCCGGGCGCGGGTCCGCGACGGGGAGGAGGTCGAGCGCCCGCGGGCGGGCGTCCGCGCCGAAGCCCTCGGCCGGGGCGCGGGTACGCCCCCTCCTGCTCGATCGGGTTCTGCGTGGACAGCACGAATATGGGCTGCGGGAGGCGCAGCGTCTCGCCGGCGGCGGTGACGTGATGCTCCTGCATCGCCTCCAGCAGCGCCGCCTGCGTGCGGGGCGGCGCGCGGTTGATCTCGTCGGCCAGGACGATGTTCGCGAAGACGGGCCCGCGCACGAAGCGGAAGGCGCGGTGGCCGCTCGCCGGGTCCTCCTCCACCACCTCGGTGCCGGAAATGATTCTCCGGCGGGCGGGGCGGGCCGCCGTGCGGGCAGCCTAGAAGTAAGAGATTCCCCGGCGGGATCGTCAGGGGATAGGGACCGGCGAGGCGCGGAGCGACGAGCCGGGGTAAAGGCCGCGGCGCCAGGGTGTCGCAGTGATGTCCGGGCTCCGGACGCACGTAGAGCTCCGCACTCACTCGTCGGGACGGACGAGGCCGGCGGCGGCGGCTCGCCGCTCGCCGTAGAGGCGCTCGTAGATGGCGGCGTTGCGGAGCACCACCTTCACGTAGTGGCGGGTCTCGTCGAAGGGGATGGCCTCGCGGAAGGCGTCGGTGTCGCGGCCATGGTGAAGCTCGCGGCGCCAGCGGTCCGCCCGGCCGGGACCGGCGTTGTACCCGATGAGCGCCAGGTCGCGCGCACCGTCGTAGCGATCGAGGAGGTCGCCCAGGTAGCTCGTCCCCATGCGGAGGTTCACCTCGGGGACCTCAAGCAGCCGCTCCTCGAAGTTCGGCACGCCCACGGAAGGGGCGAGCCAGCGGCCGGTGGCCGGCATGATCTGGCCGAGCCCGGTCGCACCCACCCAAGAGCGCGCGTCGGCCCGGAAGCTCGACTCCTGCCGCACCAGTCCGGCGAAGAGCATCGGGTCGACCCCCGCCCGGCCCGCCTCCGCCTCCAGCAGGTCGCGGTACGGGAAAGGGAACACGACACGAAGGAGCCGCTCGTCCCACTCGCCGCCGCGCTGGGCGAGGAGCTGCCGGCCGAGGCGGATCGCCTGCACCGTCTCTCCCCGGTCGCGCATCCCCTCCGCCAGCACCAGGAGCACCACCGGGCGTTGGGCGAAGTTGCGGAGGGCGGACGCGAATTCCTCCCGCCGCTCCTCTTCCAGCCCCACCTCCCGCAGCGCGTCGAGCCGCTGCAACACGTCGGCGGCATCCTTCGGGTCCGCCGCCAGCCCCACCCACGGCCGCCGCTCCGCGAGGACCCGCTCCAGGGGATCGACCCCCAGCCGATTGGCGGCCCGCAGCGCGTAGTACGAGACCGGGTCGGCCGCGATGGCCGCGGCGTACATCTCCCCGGCGCGGGACTCGCGGTCCGCCCGCTCGTGGAGCTTGCCCGCCTCGTACGCCACCCGGGCCGTCTCCTCTCCGCGCGGGTAGCGGGCGACGTACTCCTCCCACGCCTCGACCGCCTCCGCGGGATCGCCGAGCTTGAGGCTGCGGTCGCCGACGCGGAAGAGGGCCTCGCGCGCCTCGGGAGCGGCGCGGACCTCGGAGGCGCGGCGGTAGAAAGAGAGCGCCCCCTTCAGGCTCGGCGCCTCGTCCCCAAGCAGGAAGAGAGCGGTCCCGGCGGCGGCCGTTCCCTCGTACCGCTCGGTCACGCGGCGGAACTCGGCGATGGCGGAGGCCTTCCCGCGACTGCCGGTCCGGTAGAGGGAGCGGGCCGCGAACAGCTCCGCCTCGGCGCGTAGCTCTCGGTCCCGCAGGTCTTCGGAGGCCCGCTGGAAGGCGGCGCGGGCGGGAGCGTAATCGCGCTCGTCGTAGAGGAGGTGCGCGAGGCGGAGCCGCACCCCTCCGTCGTCGGGGGCGCCGGCGGAGAGCGCCGCACGGAGAGCCCGGGCGGCCAGGCCCGGCTTCCGGGCGGCCTCGAAGGCCGCGGAGCGGGCGAGCTCCTCGGCGGCGGTGCGGGAGGTAAGCTCTCCGAGTGCCTCGGCGGCGGCCAGCCGCAGGTCCCCGGGTAACGAGGTCTCCCACGCAGTGGAGCGCAGGAGCTCGCGCGCCTCAACGGCCCGGTTGGATTCGAGGAGCAGCCGGGCGCGGTCCAGCCGGAGCGCAGCGGCCTCGGCGCGGGCGCCCTGAGACGAGAGCACGCGCGCCTCCCAGTCGAGACGGCGGATCGCCCGGTCGTGGTCGCCGCGCTTCACCCACCCCCCTACCTCGGCGCGGACGCGGCGCAGCCGCACCGCGGAGGAGCCGCCGATGGCACGCGTGGCGAGGTCGGGCACGGACGGCTCGTAGACCCGCGCGAGCTGCTCCAGGCGCACCACCTCGAGCCAGTCCTCGACCTCCCGAAAGCCGGGCGCGGCTGCCTCGAAGGCGGCAGCCGCGCCGCGCGGGTCGCCGCCCTCGCGCAGGACCTTCCCGAGACGGGCCTGGGCGAGAGCCGGAGAGCGGGCGCCGGAGTGGGAGAGATAGCGGCGGTAGGCGGCGGCGGCGCTCGCCCGGTTCCCCAACTCCTCCTCGGCCCGACCGAGCAGGAAGAGCCCCTCCCCGCCGTCGACCTCGCCGAGCGCTGGCTGGCCGCTCAACAGGTCGCGGGCCTGGCGCCACCCGCCCCACCCGCTGGCGGCTCGCGCCGCGAGCACCACCACGCCGGGAGAGGCGGCGGGGTCGTCCGTGTGTTCCCGGAGGAGCTGCCACGCCGCCCAGGGGCGTCCCGCCGTGAGGTGCGCCCGCGCCTGCGTGGAGATCAGCAGCAGCTCGGTCCGCGGGAGCACCCGCACCGGCTCCAGCCGCGTGAGCCCCTGGAGATCCTCCAGCGTCGGGTTCCGCAGACGCAGGTCGTCCGCGGACCAGAGGGCGGTGCCGAAGAGACCGAGGAGGAACCCCGCGGCGGCGATCCGGGAAAGCGGCGTGGAGGAGAGCTTCGGGCGCATACATCTCCTGCTCGGGTGCGCGAAGAGGTGGCGGCAGGGATCGCCCCACTCCTCTCTACTCGAAAGAAGCAGGAAGTGTTCCCGCCCGTAAGCGACTCTGTATCAAAGGGTTGCACCCCCGGAAACCAGGCCCGGGGTAACGCGGGGAAGCCGGGAAGGTGTGAGAGCCGGATGCGGAAGGCACCGTCCGGACGACGCCGCCGCCCCCGCGCTCCGCCGAGCGCGTTCCTCCCCCGGGGTCGGAGGGGCTCAGAAGCGGTCGATGACGGTCACCCCGGTTCCCCGGAAGTCTCCCATCGCCTCCAGCTCGGCGGGCGCCTCGTCGAGCGAGATGCGCCTCCGGATCAGGAGCTCGGGGCGGAGCATGCCGCCGGAGATCATGCCGAGCATCGGCCCGTAGGCGTGAGCCTGCATCCCGTGGCTGCCGACAATCGTCAGCTCCCGCGAGATCACGCGGTCCATCGGCACGGCATCGCGGCTCTCGTCGCCCACCATCAGCCCCACCTGCACGTGCCTTCCCCGCTTCCGGAGGGAGAGGATCGAGTCGCGGCAGGTGGCGGCGCTCCCCAGCGCGTCGAGGGAGAGGTGCGCGCCGCCGCCGGTCAGCTCGCGCAATGCCGCGGGAACGTTTTCCACGCGGCGGGCATTCACCGCGTGCACCGCCCCCAGGGAGCGCGCCAGCTCGAGCGCCTCGTCGTGGATGTCCACCGCCAGGGGCTGCGCGCCGAGGGCGCGGGCGATCATCACCGCCGAGAGGCCGACGCCGCCGCAGCCGTACACGACGACGAACTCGCCGGGACGCGCCCGCCCCTGCGCCACCACCGCGCGGAAGGAGGTCACGAAGCGGCAGCCGAGGCTGGCCGCCTCCACGGCGCCGACCGCTTCGGGAAGCCGCACCAGGTTCAGGTCGGCGTGTGGGATCGCCACGAGCTCGGCGAAGGACCCCCAGGCGGTGAACCCCGGCTGGAAGTATCGGTCGCAGATCTGCTGGTTGCCTGAGGCGCACTCGACACAGGCGCCGCACCCCACGGAGAAGGGGACGGTCACGCGGTCGCCCGGTCGCCACCCGCGCACCGCCGGGCCGACCTCCTGGATCGTTCCCGCCAGCTCGTGCCCCGGAACGTGCGGCAGCCGCACGTCGGCGTCGTGTCCCATCCAGCCGTGCCAGTCGCTGCGGCAAATCCCGTTCGCCTCGACGCGGATCACCGCCCCATCGTCGGGCACCCGCGGGTCGGGCACCTCTTCGACGGCGAACGGCTGACGGAACTCCCGGTAGATGGCCGCTCTCATGGCTTATCCGGACTCCTCGGGTGGCGCCGGGAAGAGAGACGCGGGGCTCCCTTTCACCGTCGATAGGTACGGCGAGGCGGCCGCTCCGGCGCTGGCGTGCCGGCGGGCGGGCGGATCTCACCCGCGGAGGCCGCCCGCCTGCCCGGATCGGTCCGCTCGTCCGTGTCGCCCGTCCCCACCAGGATCGCGAGCCAGCGGAGGTCGGGGGTGTGCTCCAGCGCGATCCGCACGGCCACCGTGAGCGGTACGGAGAGCAGCATCCCCACCGGTCCCCAGAGCCAACCCCAGAAGACGAGGGCGATGATCACCATCAGCGTGGAGAGCCCGAAGCCGCGGCCCATCACGTGGGGCTCGAGGATGTTCCCGAAGAGCACGTTGACCAGCAGGTACCCGATCGCCGCCGCCCCCGCGCCCGCCATTCCGAGCTGCAGCAGCGCCACCAGCACGCCAGGGATGGCGGCGAGGATCGATCCCACGTTGGGGATATAGTTGAGGAGGAAGGCGAGCGTTCCCCAAAAGAGGGGGAAGTCGACCCCCACTCCCCACAGCCAGAGCCCGACCACCGTGCCAGTCGCCAGGCTGATCGCCGTCTTGATCGCCAGGTAGCGCTGCACGTCGTGGATGGCGGAGGCGAAGGCGCTCAGGTCCGCGTCAGTCCGGCCGATCGCGGCGCGCACCTTGGTGGGGAAACCCGCCGCCTCGGAGAGCATGAAGATGGTGTAGAGGAGCACCACGAAGGCGGCGGAGACCAGCCCGGCGGCCTGCAAGAGGAAGCCGCTCGCCAGGGCGATGAGCCGCTCGGGCTCGACGAAGCCCGCGTAGATGCCGCGCGGAAACTCGATCCCCCGGGCCACGAACGGCGCGAGGATGCCCCGCTCGATCGCGCGGATCCGCTCGACGTACGACGGGAGGAGAAGCCGGATCTCGCTCAGCGAGACGGTGCCCACCCAGACGAGGGCCATCACCAGCCCGAAGGTGAGCATCACCACCAGCGCCACGGCGATCGGGGCGGGGACCCCGTGCCCGCGCAGCCAGCCGAGCACCGGCAGGTTGATGATCGTCAGGAAGATCGCCAGCACGAGCGGCACCAGGAAGGGCGCGCCGGCTTGCAAGCCCGCCACGATGATGATGATCCCGGCGCTCCACAGGAGGAACCGGTTCCCGCCCGGGAGGGATGGTTGGATCGTCTGCATGTCGTCTCCGGCTCCCGCGCCCCGAGGGGCGGGGGCGAGGTCGTTCGGTGCCCGGCGGAGATGGCCGGAATCCGTCCGCGCCGGGGGGGGGCCGCACCCGGACGCGAAGGCTTCGGAGAATGGAATCTGGGGACTACGGGGCGGGACTGAAAGAGGGGTGCCGCCGATCGCCGCCCGACGGCGTACCGGCGTTGTAGACGGCGGCCGCGCGAATCGGCTTCAGAGCGCCCGCGGCTCCGGCCGTACGTCGCCGAACCAGAGCAGCGCCACCGGATGGATCGGCACCCATTGCTGCGAAAGCGGGCAGAGTTCCAGCACGTCGCCGAGGTGGGGCACCCAACCGAGCCATTCCCGGTGAGTCCGGGCACGCAGGCGCGAGGGGTGGCGGAGCCCGCACGCGGGACAGAGGAAGGAAATCGTCATTTCGGGCGTCCTCTTTCCGGGAGGCGAGCAGAGTGGCGACCAGAGATTCAAAATACCGCTTCCGTGTCACCGTTCTGTCACCGAAGCGAAACGGCGCCTCCCGCAGCTCCTCCTCTGGGAGAACCGGACGGGCGGCAAAACGGCGGGGCCGGCGCGATGATCGCACCGGCCCCGCCGTTTGGCTACCTGCCGTGAAGGGCTCGGAGCCGCCCTGCTCAGTCGGCGGCGGAAAGCTCCCGCAGCGCGTCGGCGAGCATCCCCACCTTCTCCGCGTCGCCGGAGCGGCCCGACTCGCTCGAGAGCTGCGTCGCCAGCCGCGACAGCGCTTCGCTGCGCGACGCGCCCGAGGCCTGTTCCGCGCTGGTCAGCTCGCGCCGAACCTCGGCGATTCGGTCCGCCGGGAGGCCGCCCGAGCGCTCCAGCTGGTCCACGAAGGCGCGGACTTTCGCGAAGCTCGCCGGCCAGACGTACTCCGGCTGACCCTGCGCGTTGAGGTAGTCGAGGTGTACCGTCCTCGCCGCGTCGATCTCGTTCTGCGAAAGGTACGGGCTGGGCACCAGCTCGAAGATGTCGAGCCCGCGCGAGATCTCGGAGCTCACGATCGAGCCGTTGTACCAGTAGACCGACCAGCTCCCGCCGTTCCCCAGCGTCTGAGCATCGACCGGCCCGCGGTCGTGGAAGGCGATCTCCACCGGGTTCTCCGGGTCGGTCCAGTCGAAGACCGAGATGCCGCCCTGGTACCACGCCTGCACCATCACGTCGCGCCCGGGGATCGGGATGAGCGAGCCGTTGTGCGCGACGCAGTTCTCCTGGGAGGTCTGCGGCGCGGGCATCTTGTAGTAGCTCTGGAACT
>CBDCDN010000045.1:0-41576 GCA_965215255.1 Longimicrobiaceae bacterium
GGAGAGGGGGCTCGTGATCCTCGCGACGGTTTCCACCGTCGCCCCGCTGCTCGGCTTCCTCGGGACGGTGATCGGGATGATCCAGGCCTTCCAGGCGATCGAGCTGGCGGGCGAGGTCGAGGCGACCACCGTCGCGGGCGGCATCAAGGTGGCGCTGATCACCACCGCCGCGGGCCTCGTGATCGCGATCCCGGTGAGCATCGCGCACAACTACTTCGTGAGCCGCATCGACCGCCTCGTCATCGACATGGAGGAGTCGGCGCAGCGCACGATCGACCACCTGCACGCGATCGAGACCGGCCGCGCCATCGCCGCCCCGGCGCCGCGGTAAGCCTCTCCGGGCGCAGGTTGCCTCCGCGGGCCATCCGAAAGGGTGGCCCGCTCCGCTTTCGGCGCGGTTTGTGCCGAGGCTGGATGGCCTCCCCCCTCCGCTCCGCCGGGCAGGACCGGGGGAAAGCCATCCGCCGAACGGGAGAGGAGATGCGGGCTCGAAGCTGGATGATCGCCGTGGCGATGTTCTCCACCCTCGCGCTGATGGGGTCCTTCCTGGGCCGCCGCGGCGGGAGCATTCCTCACCTCCGTCCCCCGGCCCGGAGCGAGGCCGCCGATTCGCTCCCCGTGCCCGGCGTCCCCGAAGAGGTCGCCGCCTTTCTGCGCAACGGCCAGTCCTGGCGCGCCGCCCGCCTCATGCGCGAGTTCCTCGACCGCACCCCGGACGCGGCGCCCGAGGCGGTGCTGCTCGCCGCCCGCGCCGAGGCGGGGTGGGGAGGATGGGCGCGGACCCGCGCGTATCTCGAGGATCGTCCCTGGCTCGATCGGGTGAACGGCGGCGAAGGATGGTTCTGGCTCGCCCGGGCCCGCGAGCGGGACGAGGCGTGGGAGCCGGCGCTGGAGGCCTACACCCGCTACCTCGCCGGCGAGCCAGCCGCGGACGACGCCGACCGGCCCCGCGTCGCCGAGCTGCGCCGCGGGCTCATTCTGCTGCGCCTCGGCCGGGCCGGGGAGGCGGCGGGGCTCCTCGAGGGGCTGCGGGAGCACGCGCCGGAGATCGCCCCCCTGGGTGAACGTGCTGGCCGCCGAGGCGCTCGCCGCACGGGGCGATACCGCCCGCGTGCGGGCCGCTCGTCGCCGGCGCGGGAGGACGCCCCCGCGGCGGTCCTCCGGCGGGGGCGCCGCGCCCTGCTGGACGCCCTCCAGGAAGCCGGCGACCGGCGCGCCGCGCGCGACCTGGCGCTCGCCTTCGCCGCCGGGCGGGAGAGCGCCTCCGGCCAGGCCGAGCTCTCCCTCCGCGCCGCCCGCCTCTCCCTCGCGCTCGGCGACTCGGCGGGGGCGGTGCGGGGGCTGCGCGCGGCGATGGAGGCCAGCACCGGCAGCTCCGCCGCCCGCGAGGCCGCCTTGCTGCTGGAGGAGCTCCCCCGGCGTCACCACGGCCGACCGTCTGGCGATCGCGCGCGTGGAGGACCGTCACGGGGCCGACCGCTCCGCCGCGGCCGGCTACCGCGCCTGGCTGTCCGCCGGCGCCGGGACGGAGGGGGAGCGCGAGACGGTGCGGATGAGCCTCGGCCGGGCGCTCTTCGCCGGCCGGCGACTTCGCCGGCGCCGAGCGGGAGCTCGCGTCCCTCGCCTCCAGGTCGGCGGACGCCCTCTATCTGACGGCGCGGGCGCAGTACCGCCGCGGGCAGCGCTCCCGCGCGCTGGAGACCTTCCAGCAGGTCGCGACGCGCTTTCCCGGGAGCGGCCCCGGCTCCGAGGCGCTCTTCCTGGTGGCGGACCTCAGCCACGACGCGGGACAGATCGACCGCGCCCGCTCGCTCTACCGGCGCACGGCGACCGAGTTCCGGGGACGCGACCGCGCCGGCCTCTCGCTGATGCGTCTCGGCGGGATCGCGTTCCTGGATGGCGACTTCGCCACGGCGGCCTCGGCGTGGAACGAGTACCGCGCCACCTACCCATCGGGGGAGCGCTGGCTGCAGGCGACCTACTGGAGCGGTCGCGCGCGAGAGGCGGCGGGGGACGCGGAGGGCTCCCGCGCCCTGTACCGCGCGCTGCGGGAGCGGGAGCCGCTCTCCTACTACGCGCTCCGCGCGAGCGAGCGGATGGGCGAGCCATACTGGCCGGTTCCGCTCGCCCCCTCTCCGAAGCCCAACCCCGCGGGCGACGCGCCGCGTCGAGGGGTGGATGCACGGGGTGGACCTGCTGCGCGAGGCGGGCCTGCTCGCGGAGGCGGAGGCCGAGGTGGACCGCTGGATCGCGCGCGCGGGCACCGACCCGGCGCTCCTCCATCCCCTCGCCGAGACGCTCAACGAGCGCGGCTACACCGTCGAGGGGATCCGTATCGGAACTGCGCCTGCAGCGCGACGCCGGAGGGGCGAACGAGCGGCTGCTGAAGATCCTCTACCCCTTCCCCTACCGGGCGATGATCGAGGCCGAGGCGCGGGAGAAGGGGCTCGACCCCTTCCTGGTGGCCGCCCTCACCCGGCAGGAGTCGCTCTTCAAGGCGCGGATCACCTCGCCGGCGGGGGCGCGTGGCCTGATGCAGATCATGCCCGAGACCGGCTCCCAGCTCGCACGTGCGGTGGGGATCCGCGGCTGGGACGCCGAGCTGCTCTACCAGGCCCGAGATCAACGCGCACCTGGGAACGCGGTACCTGGCCGACCAGATGCGCCGCTACGACGGGTCGCTCCCCTCCGTCTTCTCGGCCTACAACGCCGGGCCGCTGCGCATCGACGAGTGGAAGCGCTTCCCCGAGTTTCCCGACGAGGAGCTCTTCACCGAGCGCATCCCCTACCGCGAGACCCGGGACTACGTGAAGATCCTCACCCGGAACATCGCGCTGTACCGGGGCCTGTACGGGAGCGGGGGGACGGATGCCGCGGACTGACGGGCGCGGCGTGCCGCGCGCGGCGCGCGGCACGCCGCGTGGATCCGCGCATCGCGCATAGCGCGCATGCGGCGGGAGATCCTGCGGGAAGCTCATCCACCTGGCGACGGTGGGAGTTCCGCTGCTGGTGTGGGTGCTCCCCCGGCCGTTCGCGCTGGCGCTCCTGGGTGGGGCGGTGGCGGCGGCGCTGGGGGTGGAATGGGCCCGCTCGAGGGTGCGCTGGGTGCGCTACCACTTCCTGCGCCGCACGCGTTTCCTGCTGCGTCCCCACGAGCGGCGCGGGATCGCGGGGGCGACGTCGATGGCGGTCGCCTACCTGCTCGCCCTCCTTCTCCTGCCGACGCCTCTCGCGGTGGCCGCCATGCTCTACAACGGGCTCGGAGACGCCTCGGCGGCGCTGGTGGGGAAGCGCTGGGGCCGCCATCGCACGGCCTGGGGGAAGAGCTGGGAGGGCGCCGCCGCGGCGCTCTTCGTATGCCTCGCCGTGGGGCTGCTGGTGCCCGGCGTCCCGCGGCTCGCGGCGGTCGCCGGGGCCGTGGCCGCCGCCGCGGCGGAGTTCCTTCCCCTTCCGCTGGACGACAATCTCCGCGTCACGCTCGGCGGCGGGGGCGGCGGCGTGGGCCGGGGCCCGACTGGCGGAATCGGCCGGAGCCCTGTCCCTGAGCCTCCTCCTCCACTAGGTTCCCGGGCTCCCGCCTCCCGCGGGCTCCCACGGCATCGACGGACCTCCTCGGCGACGGACAGAGTGGCAGACATCGCGATCGATCTCGGGACCGCCAACACCCTCATCCAGGGTCAGGGGCCAGGGGGTGGTGCTGAACGAACCCTCCGTGGTGGCGATCGAGCGGGGGACAGGGAAGGTGCGGGCGATCGGCCTCGAGGCGAAGCGCATGCTCGGCCGCACCCCGGAGGGCACCCTCGCCGTCCGGCCGATGCGCGACGGAGTCATCGCCGACGTGGACATGGCCGAGACCATGCTCCGCCACTTCCTGCAGGCGGTGCTCCCGCAGAAGGGCTTCTTCCGCGCGAAGCCCAAGGTCGTCATCGGGGTGCCCTCGGGCATCACCGAAATGGAGCGCCGGGCAGTCCGCGCCGCCGCCCTGGCCGCGGGCGCGAGGGAGGTCTATCTGATCTCGGAGCCGATGGCCGCCGCCATCGGGGTAGGACTCCCCGTCGTCACCCCCCGCGGGAGCATGGTCGTCAACATCGGCGGGGGGACCACCGAGATCGGCGTCATCGCCCTTTCGGGCATCGTGGCCGACGCCTCCATCCGCGTCGGCGGGAACGAGCTCGACGAGGCGATCGCCGGCTTCATCCGCAAGAGCTTCAACCTTCTCGTCGGCGAGGCGACGGCCGAGGCCGTCAAGATTCAGATCGGCTCCGCCTTCTCCGACGGCGAGGACCTCGACATGGAGGTGAAGGGGCGCGACCTGGTCTCCGGCATCCCGAAGACGGTGCTCATCAACGCGGCGGAGATCCGCGACTGTATCCAGGAGCCGATCCAGGCGATCGTGGGGGCGGTGCGGCGGGCGCTGGAGGTCACGCCTCCCGAGCTGGCGTCCGACATCGTGGACGAGGGGATCGTGATGACGGGCGGCGGCGCGCAGCTCCGCGGCCTCGACGTGCTCCTCGGAGAGGAGACCAACCTCCCGATCCACGTCGACTCGGAACCGCTCACCTGCGTAGTTCGCGGCGCTGGACTCGTCCTCGACGACTGGCGCACCTACCAGAACGTCGTGACGCGCTGACTTCCGATGACGAGGGGAGGGGCCCCGTCCGCCCTCCCGCTCGCCTCAGGCTCCCTCTCCGTAGTCGATGCGCGGGGGGCGGGATTGGCAGTGCTCGCCGCAGCCGAAGCGGTAGCGGTTGCGTGCGAACCAGCGGTAGAAGCGGTCGAGCAAGCTTCCCATCAGCGGGATCTCGAACACCCAGCCGAGGAGGCCGCCGTGCGGAAGGACCTCCAGGAGGCGCTCCACGGCGGCCGCTCCCTGCCAGGTCTCCCCGCCGGGGCCGACGAGCTGCACCGCCTCGGCGTAAGCCTCCGCCGGGATCCAGGGGAAGCGGGCGAAGACGCTGGTGTTCTGCGAGGGGAGGGTCTCGATGGTCCCCTCCGTGTCCCATTTCTCGAGGAGGCGGATCAGGCGCTGGCAGGTCCGGCAGGTGCCGTCCCACACCAGCGTGTACGGACGCCCCGCACCCGCGGCATCCGCCTCGCGTCCGCCGAAGACGAACCGCACGACCGGGAAGGTGGTCATGCGGCGCGCACCCGCGTCTCGATCTGCGGGGGGTGCTCCAGCGTCTTGTGCACCGTGCAGAGGTGGGCGGCGCGCTCCGCGGCGGTCCGGCGCGCGGCGGGAAGCGAGGGCCAGATCACCTCCACCTCGTAGCGCCCCACACGGTGCGGCTCCTCCACGAACTCCCATCCCACCTCGATGGCCAGGTCGTCCACCCCGAGACCGGCGTGGCTCCCCCAGGAGGCGAGCACCGAGAAGACGCAGGTGGCGAGGCCGCTCGCCAGCATGTGGAAGGGGGAGTAGGAGGCGTCCGGCGACTCCGCCTCGATCGTCAGCGGGCCGGCCGCTCCCGCCAGGCGGATGCGCTCGTCGGAAAGCAGAATGATCTTCAACGTCAGGCTCCTTGTCCGGCTGAATAATCAGGGCTCGGAGGCCCTCATCCCCGGCTCGTCGCTGCGCTCCTCGCCGCCCCTTCTCCCGAGCTCGGGAGAAGGGGATGGGAGGTGAGGGCCTGCACGGCGAATCAGACGGATCCGTCTCATCCGTGGATCCCGATCAGCGACTCCCCCCCATCGATCCAGATCTCCGTACCCGTGATGTGGTTGGAGGCGTCCGAAGCCAGGAACAGCACCAGGCGTGCCACCTGATCCGCGGTCCCGGGCTCGCCGCGCAGCGGGTGCCACCCTTCGGGGAACTTCACCGGGACCCCCAGCTCCGCGATGTCGCGGTGCTCGGTGTTGTCCTCGATTTCGGTGTCGATCGCCCCGGGGCAGATCGCGTTGACGCGGACCCGGTGCTTCGCCAGCTCCAGCGCGGCCATCTTGGCGAAGGCCACCTGGGCCGCCTTCGAGCAGGCGTAGGCGGTCGCGCCGGAGTTGCTGAAGACGCGCGTCCCGTTCACCGAGGCGACCACGACGACCGAGCCGCCCCGCCGCTTCAGGTGGGGGACTGCGAACTTCACGCTCAGGAAGGTCCCGTTGAGATTGATCGCCAGGGTGCGGTTCCACTCCTCGGGGTCGATGTCCTCGAGGGGCGCCCAGACCCCGTTGACCCCCGCATTGGCCACCACCACGTCGAGACGCCCCCAGCGTCCGACGACCTGCTCCACGGCACGGCGCATCCGCCCGGGGTCCGAGACGTCCGCCGGAACCACCATCCCCTCGCCGCCGGCGGCCTCGATCTCCCGGACCGTCTCCCGGATCTCCTCCTCGGTCCGGCTGAGCGCCGCGACCCGGGCCCCCTCGCGCGCCAGGAGGAGCGCCGAGGCCCTGCCGATCCCCGAGCCGGCGCCGGTCACCAGGGCGACCCTTTCCGATAGCTGCATCTTTCCTCCTCCGCGATGGGCGTGGAGGCGAAGGAGTCCGAGAGTTTCGTGCCGCGGCGCGAGGGCGGGGGGCTCAGGGATTCGAGGGATTCGCGGCGGACCACTCGATCAGCGTCCGGAACTGCTCCAGCGGCAGCGCCCCCTCGACCGGGCGGCCGTTCACGAGGAAGCTGGGCGTCGCCCGCACCCCAAGGCGCCGCGCCACCTCGTTGTGGAGCTCGATGCGCGGCGCCGTCCGCTCCTCGCGGTAGCAGCTGGCGAAGCCGGCGAGGTTCAGTCCCAGAGACCGCGCGTAGCCGCGGAAGAGCGCCTCCGGCGCGTCGCTCGGCTTCCACTCCCGCTGCCGCTCGTAGAGCAGGTCGTGCATCTCCCAGAAGCGGCCCTGCTCGCCGGCGCACTCCGCCGCGAGAGCGGCCACCCCTCCGTTCGGAAAGATCCCCAGTTCGAAGGGGATGTACCGCCATCGCACCCGCCCGCTCTCCACGAACTCGCGCGACAGTTCGGGAAGGCTTTCGAGCGCGAACTTCGCGCAGTAGGGGCAGCCGAAGTCGGAGAACTCCACCACCGAGACGGGAGCGTCGGGCGAGCCTCGGGAGTAGCCGAGGGAGGAGAGGTCGATCTCTCCGGAGGGGGAGATCACCGCCGCCGCCGGGCCGGCCGCGGCGGGTCCGGCCGCAGGCGGAGCGGAGCCCTCCTCCGCCCGGGGGGGCTCGCCCCCGGCGCAGGCGCCGAGCAGGGAGAGGAGGGCCGCGAGGAGCGGCCGCCGGGCGCACAGGCGGAGTCGATGCATGGTCCGGAGAGTCGGAGAGGCGGGTCGGGTCCGGCAAGACAGGTCGTATATAGGAATCCGCGGGGGTGCGCACCAGGGGCCGGGCGTCGCCGGCGGGGCGGCGGCAGGGGCGATTCGCGCTCTTCGGGAACATCTCGGCCGCCCGCGCGTTTTAGTGAGGGTTCGGACGGATCCGGCGGTCACCCCCATTGTTCTGGAGCCTTCCATGTTGATCAGGCGAGCCCCCGACGTTCCCACTTCCGAGATCACCGACGAGGCCTTGTACCTCGACCGGCGGCGGTTCATCGGCAGGCTTTCCGGAGTCGCCCTCGGGGCGGCCGCCGGCGGCTCGGTGCTGAGCGCCTGCGAGGCTCAGGCGGAGGAGTCGCTGGGAGAGGAGGAGCTCACGCCCTACGAGGACGTGACGGGCTACAACAACTTCTATGAGTTCGGGACCGACAAGGAGGACCCCGCGAAGAACGCCCGCGGCTTCCGCACCAGCCCCTGGACGGTGGCGATCGACGGCGAGGTGAAGAAGCCGGCGACGTACGCGCTCGACGACCTGCTGCGCCCCTTCCCGGCGCAGGAGCGCGTCTACCGGATGCGCTGCGTCGAGGGGTGGTCGATGGTCATCCCCTGGATGGGCTTTCCCCTCCGCGACCTGATCCGGCGCGTGGAGCCCACCTCGCGGGCCAAATACGTCGCCTTCCAGACCCTCCTCGACCCCGAGCGGATGCCGGGGCAGAAGCGGCCCGTGCTCGACTGGCCCTATGTCGAGGGACTGCGCATGGACGAGGCGATGCACCCGCTGACCCTCCTCTCCACGGGGCTCTACGGCAAGCCGCTTCCGCCGCAGAACGGGGCGCCGCTGCGGCTGGTGGTGCCCTGGAAGTACGGCTTCAAGGGGATCAAGTCGATCGTGAAGATCTCCTTCGTCGAGCGCGAGCCGCCCACGACGTGGAACAAGATGCGGGCGGACGAATATGGCTTCTACGCCAACGTGAACCCCCAGGTCGACCACCCTCGCTGGAGCCAGGCCCGCGAGCGACGCATCGGCGAGTGGCGCAAGCGTGAGACGCTGATGTTCAACGGGTACGCCGACCAGGTGGCGAGCCTCTACTCCGGAATGGACCTGCGGAAATTCCACTGATGGATCGCGCGACCTCCGGGGTGCGGGGCGCGAAGCCGGCTGCGAGGGAGCGCCCCTCACCCGGGAAGGCGCGCGGGAGCGCTCTCCCTCCGCGCGCGCTGCTCTGGACGAAGGGAGCGGTCTGGGTCCTCGCCCTCCTCCCGGCGGCGCTGCTGGTGTGGGACGGCCTGCACGACGATCTGACCGCCGAGCCGATCACCGAGATCACCCACCGCACCGGATGGTGGGCGCTCACCCTGCTGCTGGCGAGCCTCGCGGTCACCCCGCTGCGCCGCCTCACGGGCTGGAACCAGCTCATCAAGCTGCGGCGGCTCGTCGGGCTCTTCGCCTTCTTCTACGCCTGCCTGCACGTCCTCACCTACTTCGGGCTGGACCAGGGGCTCGCCTTCGACTACATCGCCGAGGACGTGCTGGAACGCCCGTACATCACGGTGGGCTTCACCGCCTGGCTGCTGCTGATCCCCCTGGCGGTCACCTCCACGCAGGGATGGATTCGCCGGCTGGGGAAGCGCTGGCAGCGGCTCCACCGCCTGGTCTACCTCTCGGCCGTCCTGGGGGCGGTCCACTTCCTATGGCTTGTCAAGGCCGACACCCGCGAGCCCCTCGTGTTCATCGCCGTGCTGTCGGTCCTCTTCCTCCTCCGGCTCCCCGCCTTCCAGAGGGGGCGCTCGGCACCGAAGCGGGACCGGCGCGGAGCGGAGACGCTCCCGGACCCCTCTACATCATCGTGAAGAACGACAGGTAGCAGGCGCCGAGCGCCGCCAGCATGGCGGCCAGGACGCGCACGGAGGCCAGGAGGAGAGGGGCCGCGCCGCGGCGAGAGTCAAGGAGCTTCGGCGATCCGCGAGCCCGGGCGGCGGAATCGCGGGCTGCCGGAGCGGGCGGCGCCGCGCTATCTTCGAGGTTTTCGGAGCCGCCACATTTCGTCTCCCATGCCTCCTCCGACGTCCACTCCCGTCCCCTCTCCTCCCGCCCGTCCGGTGCGCCCCGGCCGGCGGCGGCGGGCCCTGCTCCTGCGGCACGAGGCGGGGGTGCTGCTGCGGATCGCCGGTCCGATCGTCCTCTCCCAGCTCGGCGGGATCGGGATGAACACCATGGACACCGTCATGGTGGGTCCGCTGGGGCCCGAGGCGCTCGCCGCCGCGGGGCTCGCCAGCTCCCTCCACATGGCGATGCTCATGGTCGGCTCCGGCATCGTCTTCGGGATGGCGCCCCTGGTGAGCCAGGCCTTCGGCGCCGGCGAGCGGCCGGAGTGCCGGCGCGTGCTGGTGCAGGGGCTCTGGCTCGCGCTCGCGCTGAGCGTCCCGATGGTGGCGCTCAACCTGTTCGGCGAGCGCATCGCCCTCCTCCTCGGACAGGCGCCCGGGGTGGCGGCGCTGGCGGGCGGGTACATGGCGGCGCTCGCGGCGGGCGTTCCCGCCCTCCTCCTCTTCATGGCCTTCCGCCAGTTCCTGGAAGGGATGGGGAGGACCAAGCCCCCGATGGTGATCACCTTCCTGGGGCTGGCCGTCAACTTCGTCGGGAACCGGGCGCTCATCTACGGCGTTCCTGGCTGGATCGAGCCGATGGGCGTCGTGGGGAGCGGGTGGTCCACCACCCTCGTCCGCTGGTCGATGCTGGCGGCCATGTCGGTCTACCTCCTCCGCCACCCGGAGCTGCACCCCTTCCGCGGCGTCCACCGGGCCCCGGACGGCGCCCGGCTGCGCGCGATCGTGCGGGTGGGCCTCCCCACCGGCGCGCAGATCGGGCTCGAGGTGGGGCTCTTCTCCTTCGCCGCGGTGATGATGGGGTGGTTCGGCGCGGTGGAGCTCGCCACGCACCAGGTGACCCTCAACATCGCCGCCACCACCTTCATGGTGGCGCTCGGGATGAGCATCGCCGGCTCGATCCGGGTGGGGCAGAACGTGGGAGCCGGGAGCGCGTCCGGCGTGCGGCGCGCGACGCTGCTCACCTACGCCTTCTCGGTGGGCTTCATGGCGCTCTGCGCGCTCCTCTTCCTGGCCGTCCCGGAGGGGCTGATCCGTCTCTACAGCGACGCCCCCGAGGTGGTGCGGCTCGGCCGCTCGCTGCTGCTGATGGCGGCCCTCTTCCAGATCTTCGACGGCGCGCAGGTCGCCGGCATCAGCGTTCTGCGCGGCGCGGCCGACACCCGAATCCCGATGCTGATCGCCGCCTTCGCCTACTGGGGGGTGGGCGCGCCCGGCGCCTACCTCCTCGGCTTCCACTCGCCCCTCGGCCCGGCCGGCGTTTGGGCGGGCCTCTCCCTCGGCCTCGCGGTGGCGGGGGTCCTCCTCCTCCTGCGCGTCCGCCGCGTACTGCTGTGGGCACCCGGCGGACCGGTGTAAACGATCCCCGCCCCCGCGGCATCACATGGAGGAGCCCGGAGCCGGAGCCCCGATCCCCCCGACGAGCCGGAGAATGGAGGCAGTCCGTGAGATCCCGATGGTGAGCGCGGCCGCCGTGGAGCCCGTCGTCCGGGAGGCGCGCGGGGGGAGCGTGGACTCCTTCGAAAAGCTCTACCGGGAGAACGTCGAGAGGATCTACGCGCTCTGCCTGCGCATGTCCGCCGACCCGGCCCGCGCCGAGGAGCTCACCCAGGACGTGTTCGTGCGAGCCTGGGAGAAGCTCCATACCTTCCGCGGAGAGAGCGCCTTCTCCACCTGGCTGCACCGGCTGGCGGTGAACGTGGTGCTGGGGAGCCGGCGCTCGGACGGACGACGCGGCGCCCGGGTGGTGTTCACCGATAACCTCGCGCCGTTCGAGGGGAAACGATCGGTCAGCTCCCACGTCGGGGACCGTATGGATCTGGAGGCCGCGGTCTCCACCCTTCCCGACGCCACCCGCACGGTGTTCGTCATGCACGACGTCGAGGGGTACACCCACGAGGAGATCGCCCGCCTCACCGGCCGAGCGGAAGGAACCTGCAAGTCGCTCCTTCACCGGGCGCGGAAGGCGCTGCGAGAGAGGCTGGGATCATGATGCGTCACATCGATGTCCGGGACCGGCTCGACGACTACTTCGACGGCGCCCTGCCGGCTCCGGAACGGGAGGCGGTGGCGGACCACCTCGAAGCGTGCGCGGAGTGCCGCGGCGAGCTCGAGGGGATGGCGGCGCTGCAGGCGGAGACGCGGGCCCTTCCCCGCGGGATCGCCCCGCCGCGGGACCTCTGGCCCGGCGTCGCGGCGCGCCTCGGCGGCCGCGGCGCCGCGGAGCCGGCCGGCGCGGCGGAGAAGGTGGCGATCGAGGTGGACTTCCGCCGCGCCGTCGGGATGCGCCGCGCCTTGCTGGCCGCGGCCGCCGTGGCGCTGGTGGCCCTCTCCTCCGGGGCGACGGCGCTCCTGATGAGCCGCGGCGGCGGGGCCGCCCCGCTGGCCGTGACGTCCGGCCCCTCGGGAGTCCGCTCGAACTCGGCGCTGGCCGCCTTCCGTCCGACCGAGGTGGAGTACCTCGGAACGGTGGAGAGGCTGGAGGCCGAGCTGGAGGCCCGGCGCGGGGCCCTCGCGCCGCAGACGGTCGCGGTCATCGAGGAGAACCTCCGCATCATCGACCGGGCCATCGCCGAGGCGCGCACGGCGCTGGAGGAAGACCCCGCCAACGCGGATCTCCCCCTCCTGCTGTCGGGCGTGTACCGCCGGAAGGTGGAGCTGCTGCAGAGCGCCATCCGGATCCCCATGCGCAGCCTGTGAAGCGAACGAGCCGGTTGCCCTGCGGGAGCCGCCGACCGACAACGGAGAAGCTGAAATGACGATGAAGATCCCCCTCCTGGCCCTGGCGGCGATCGCGATCGCCGCGGGAAGCGCGGCCGCCCAGCGGGAGATCGCCGAGTCGGTCGCCACCTCCGCGGGCGGCCGGGTCGAGATCCACAACCTCGCCGGCAGCGTGCGGGTGATCGGGTGGGACCGCAACGAGATCCGCGTCTCCGGCACGCTGGGGCGCGGCGCGGAGCGCCTGGAGGTGACGCCCCGCGGGGCCACCACCGACATCCGCGTGATCCTCCCCCGGAACGCCCGAAACGTCCGGGGCTCGGAGCTCGAGATCCGCATCCCGGTGGAAAAGGACGTGGTGGTGAGGACGGTGAGCGCCGACGTCGAGGTGGCGGGCGTCGCCGGAGAGGTCTCGGCGCAGACCACCAGCGGCGACCTGGAGGTGGCGGGGCGCCCCGGCCGGGTCCGCGCGGTGTCCACCAGCGGCGACGTGGGGGTCGAGGTCTCCGCCACCTCGCGCGTCGAGGCCCGGTCCACCAGCGGCGAGGTGCGGATCCGGGGCGCCGTCCGGGAGAGCGTGGACGTGGAGTCCACCAGCGGCGACGTGGACGTCGCCTCCGCCACTCCCGAGGTGCGGGCCAAGTCCGTGAGCGGCGGCGTCACCCTCCGCGGCGTCGGCGGGCGCGTCAGCGCCTCCACCGTGAGCGGCGACACGGAGGTCCTCGATGGTCGGATCCAGTACGGCTCCTTCGAGACCGTCTCCGGCAACCTTCGGCTGTCCGGCGAGCTGCAGCGGGGCGGCGCCTTCAACCTGCAGAGCCACAGCGGCGACATCGAGATCCTCCTCCCGGGCGGATTCGACGCCGAGTTCGAGGTGACGACCTTCAGCGGCGACATCGACAACGAGTTCGGCCCGGCCGCGCAGCGAACCGGCCGCTACGGCCCCGGCCGGGTGCTGCGTTTCACCGCCGGGAGCGGAGGCCCGCTGCTGACGGTACGGACCTTCAGCGGAAACGTGAAGCTCCGCCGCCGGTGACGCCGTAGGGGACCGGGCTCGGCCCGATCCCGCCCACGTACTCGTAGAAACCACCGCCATGAAAACCCTCCTCCTCGCTCCTACCTCCCTCCTCCTGATCGCTGGGCCCGCAGACGCGCAGTTCCGGTTCGGTGCCGGCGACTGCGGTTACCGGGCCGAGCGCACCGCCGTCGTGAGCGCCTCGGACGCGGACCTCGTGCGGATCGCCGCGGGGGCGGGCTCGCTCCGGATCGAGGGGCGTCCCGGACTCTCCGAGGTGCGCATCCGCGGCGAGGCCTGCGCCTCCGAGGCGCGCTACCTTGAAGGGATCCGGCTGCGGGCCGAGCGCTCGGGCGGCGAGGTGCGGATCGAGACGCTGATGCCCGAGATGAGCGGCTTCGGCCGGAAGAGCGCCACCCTCGACCTGGTCGTGGAAGTCCCGGAGCGCCTGCCGCTCGACGTGGACGACTCCAGCGGCGACGTGGAGGTCCGGCGGGTCGCCGCCCTGCGGCTGAGTGACAGCTCCGGCGGGATCGAGGTGTCCGAGGTCGCAGGGGACGTGGAGGTCGACGACAGCTCCGGCGACATCCGCCTCCGAGGGGTGCGCGGGAACGTGCGCCTGAGCGACTCCTCCGGCGGGATCGACGTGCGCGACGTCGCCGGCAGCGTACGCGTCGAGGCCGACGGGTCGGGAGACATCGAGATCTCCGACGTCGGGCGCGACGTCGTCATCGACCGCGACTCCTCCGGGGGGATCCACGTCGCCAACGTGGAGGGCGACTTCGTCGTGGAGCGGGACGGAAGCGGCGGGATCCGGCACCAGGACGTCGGCGGCACTGTCCGGATCCCGCGGAAGAGGTGAGGGGGCGAAAAGGTCAGGGACCGGTATCCGATCTGGATGTCGGCTCGCTCCTGCGTGAGCCCTCTGGAAGACCCCTCGCTGCCGTCGTTCTGAAGACTGCGCTTCCGTCATCCTGAAGACTGCACTTCCGTCATTCTGAAGACTGCACTTCCGTCATCCTGAGCGGAGCGAAGGATCTCAAAGCTGAGGATGGCGCGGAAAGCCGGCTTCAGATTCCTCGCTGGCGCTCGGAATGACAGTTCTCTATTTTTCTGCCCCGTCGCCCCGTCGCCCCGTCGCCCCGTCGCCCCGTCGCCCCGTCGCCCCGTCGCCCCGTCGCCCCGTCGCCCCGTCGCCCCGTCGCCCCGTCGCCCCGTCGCCCCGTCGCCCCGTCGCCCTGTCGCCCTGTCGCCCTGTCGCCCTGTCGCCCTGTCGCCCTGTCGCCCTGTCGCCCTGTCGCCCTGTCGCCCTGTCGCCCTGTCGCCCTGTCGCCCTGTCGCCCTGTCGCCCTGTCGCCCTGTCGCCCTGTCGCCCTGTCGCCCTGTCGCCCTGTCGCCCTGTCGCCCTGTCGCCCTGTCGCCCTGTCGCCCTGTTGCCCTGTCGCCCCTGGTCCGCTTCTGGCATGCGGTCGGCCCTCCCGCGGCGTGCCGCGCGAGATGCCACCCCTGCCGAGGAGGACCATGCGCGAGACCACCGGACCGATCTGGGACGAGGCCGCCTCTCCCGAGGAGTTCGTCCCGCTTCGCGAGGACCTGAGCGCCGACGTCTGCGTGGTGGGCGCCGGCATCGCCGGGATGTCCGTCGCCTACTTCCTGGCCAAGGCGGGGAAGCGAGTCGTGGTGCTGGAGGACCGCGCCGTCGGCGCCGGGAACACCGGCGTCACCACCGCGCACCTCTCGAGCGCCCTCGACGACCGCTTCTCCAACCTCGAGTCGATGCACGGCCGCGACGGCGCCCGGCTCGCCTACGAGAGCCATCAGGCGGCCATCGAGCGGATCGCCCGGATCGCGGAGAGCGAGGGAATCGACTGCGACCTCATCCGTCTCGACGGATTCCTCTTCCTCGGCCCGGACGACTCCCGCGAGACGCTGGAGAGGGAGAGGGACGCCGCCCGCCGCGCCGGCTTCGCCGACGTGGAGCTGCTGGAGCGGGCGCCGGACGCCCCCTTCGACACCGGGCCCTGTCTCCGCTTCCCGCGGCAGGCGCGCTTCCACCCGACGAAGTTCCTCCAAGGGCTCGCGACGGCGGTCCACCGCGAGGGCGGCCATGTGTTCACCGGCACGCGCGCGGAGGAGATCGCCGGCGGGGCGAACGCCCACGTACGCACGCGCGAGGGGCGGACCGTCCGCGCCGATGCCGTCGTGGTGGCGACGAACTCGCCGGTCAACGACCTCGTGGTCCTCCACACCAAGCAGGTCCCCTACCTCTCCTACGCGGTCGGGATGCGGGTGACCGGGTCCATCCCCGACGCTCTCTACTGGGACACGGCGGATCCCTACCACTACGTGCGCCTGCAGCGCGTCGGCGAGGGCGAGGACGCGCACGACGTCCTCATCGTCGGCGGCGAGGACCACCACACGGGGGAGAAGCATCCCTCCGGAGAGCGGTTCGGGCGGCTCGAGGCCTGGGCGCGCGAGCGCTTCCCGGTGGGGGACACGGAATACCGATGGTCGGGTCAGGTCTACGAGCCGGTGGACTATCTGGCCTATCTCGGCCGCAACCCGATGGACGACGAGAACGTCTACGTCGCCACCGGCGACTCGGGGCACGGCATCACCCACGGCGTGATCGCGGGAGTGCTGATCTCCGACCTGATCCTGGGCCTGCGGAACCCATGGGAGGCGCTCTACGACCCGTCGCGCGTCTCCCTCCGCGCGGCGGGCGAGTTCGTACGCGCCAACCTCAAGGTCGCGAGGCACTACCTGGAGTGGGTCACCGGCGCCGGCGGGGAGGAGGAATCCGCGCAGGCGGTGGCGCCCGGCTGCGGCGCGGTGCTGCGCCGCGGAGGCAGGCCCGTCGCTCTCTACCGCGACGAGGACGGGGCGCCGCACGAGCTCTCCGCGGTGTGCACCCACCTGGGGTGCATCGTGCACTGGAACGATGCCGCGAAGACGTGGGACTGCCCATGCCACGGGTCGCGCTTCTCGCCGGAGGGGGAGGTGATCAACGGCCCCGCGCAGACGGGGCTGGGACCGGCCCCGGAGGAGGCGTGATGCCGGCGGTGCGGGCGGTGATCCTGGACATCGACGGGACGCTCCTCGACAGCAACGACGCCCACGCGCGCGCCTTCGTCGAGGCCGCTCGCGAGCTGGGGATCGAGGCCGACTACGGGGAGATCCGCCGGATGATCGGGATGGGCGGCGACAAGCTGATCCCCCGCGCCTTCGGCTTCGAGGAGTCGAGCCCGGAGGGGACGCGGCTCGACGATCGGAAGGGGGAGATCTTCCGCGAGCGTCATCTCCCCCACCTCCTCCCCACCCCCGGGACGCGCGAGCTCCTCGAGCGCCTCCGCGCGGACGGGCTGAAGCGGGTGGTGGCGACCTCCGCCGGGAAGGACGACCTGGAGGGGCTGCTGGAGCGCGCCGGCATCCGCGACCTCATCGAGGACGCCACCTCCGCCGGCGACGTGGAGGAGAGCAAGCCGGATCCCGACGTGGTCCGGGCGGCGCTCCGCCAGGCGGGGGAGCCGGCGGAGCGCGCCCTCATGATCGGCGACACCCCGTACGACGTGGAGGCGGCGCGGCGGGCGGGGGTGCGGGTGATCGGGGTGCGCAGCGGCGGCTGGAGCGAGGAGGAGCTGCGCGGCGCGCTGGCCGTCTTCGACGACCCCGCCGATCTCCTCGCGAACTACGCCTCCACTCCGCTGGGTGGTCGGCGGCATGAGCGAGACTGATTCGAGGCGGGAAGCGCCGTCGGTGCCGGGCGTTCAGGCGGCGGCGCCGGTCCCGGCGGTGGGCCGCACGGAGCTGGCGCTCACGCTGATGGTCTTCATCTGGGGCGTCAACTTCGCCGTGGTGAAGCGCACCCTCGAGGCCTTCACCCCGCTGGGATTCAACGCGCTGCGCTACCTGATCGCCTCGGCCTTCGTCTTCGTGGTGATCCGCTGGCGGGGAGCGCTCCGCCTCCCGGAGCGGCGGGATCTCCCGCGCGTGCTCGTGCTGGGGCTGCTGGGGAACACGGTCTACCAGATGCTCTTCATCTTCGGGCTCGACCGGACCCGGGCGGGGAACGCGAGCCTGATGCTGGCGCTCGTGCCCATCCTGGTGCTGCTCTTCGACTTCCGCGGCGAGCGGCACGGGGCGTGGGTGTGGGTCGGGTGCGCGCTCTCCGTGGTGGGGGTGGCGCTGGTGAGCGGAAGCGCGCTGCGGGTGGAGGGCTCCTCCACCCTCGTCGGCGACCTGATGCTGATCGCGGCGGCGGCCGTGTGGGCGATCTACACCGTGGGAGCGCGTCCCCTGATCCGGCGGTACGGCTCCGTGGAGGCCACCGCCTGGACACTCTGGGCGGGCGCGGTGGGGATCTTCCTGATCGGGCTCCCGGACCTGTTCGCGCACCCCTGGGGCGGGACCGGAGCGGCGGCGTGGGGCGGGCTGCTCTACTCGGCGCTGCTCGCCATCGGCCTCGCGTACCTGCTCTGGTACCGCGGCGTCGAGCGGCTGGGCGGCGCGCGCACCGCGATCTACTCGAACGTCACCCCCGTGGTGGCGCTCGTCACGGGGGCCGTCTGGCTGGGAGAGGCGCTCACCGCGCTCTCCGTGCTCGGCGCCGCGCTGGTGCTCGGCGGCCTCGTCCTCGTGCGGAGGAGGTGAGCGCGGGCACCGCTCACCGGAAGACGCGCTTCAGCCCCCACCAGCTTCCGGTCCTCGCCCCCCGGTGGGCTTGCCGCAGCGCCTCCTCCCCGCCGAAGAACTCCGTCGCCGCCAGGATGAAACCCGTGGCGGCGGCGAAGAGCGGGAAGATCGACGCCGGGAGGCCGATCCGGCGGTGCCATCTGCGCCAGGATGCGAGGTTCGCCATGCGATCCTCGGGCACGGAGGGAGCAGGAGCAGCGGGATCATAGCGACGCCCGGCGCGAACGGCGAGACCGGTGGGAGCGGGGAGACGGATCGTCGACGCCGGACCACGATTTGCGAACGGTCGATGTGCTCGACGGCGACCCGCAATCATCCAGAGGAGGCGAGCATGCTCGTGCTGACGACCCCGAACATCGAGGGAAAGCCGATCAGGGAGTACCTGGGGCTGGTGACGGGCGAAGCGATCCTGGGGGCGAACCTCTTCCGCGACCTCTTCGCGGGGATCCGCGACATCGTGGGGGGGCGCTCCGCGGCGTACGAGGAGGAGCTCCGCAAGGCGAAGCAGATCGCGATCCGCGAGATGGTGGAGGAGGCGGAGGCGCGCGGCGCGAACGCCGTCGTCGCCGTCGACCTCGACTACGAGACGATCTCCTCCGGCGGGGGCGGGATGCTGATGGTCAGCGCCAGCGGAACCGCGGTGCGCTACGAGGAGTGAGCACGAGGTGCGCGGTCGCCACCATCGCCGGTTCTGAGGCTGGAGCGAGCATGAATTTCCTTCCCGCATTCGTGGCAGGCATCGCATACTTCGCGCTCGGGGGGCTATGGTTCACGCCGCTGTTCGGGAGGCAGTGGGATCAGGCGGTCGGGTTCGACAGACCACCCAGGTGGAGGCCAAGCGCGCTCTACTACGTCGGTCCGCTCGTCGGCTGCCTCGTCGCTTCCGCTGCGACCGCCGTCCTGATCGAGCTCGTTGGACCGGCCTCACTGGTTCAAGCGCTACGGGTCGGCCTGATCGTCGGTTTCGGCTACGGCGCCACGATCACGACCGTCAACGCGATCTCTCCCAATATGCGGCGCCCCGGCCTGTACGCTGCGGTGACCGGCAGCTATCACCTGGTCGGCCTGATCGTGTGCTCCGCCATCATCTACGCACTTTCACCCGGGTGACGCCACTCGCGATATGAGTGGAGCCGGGCCTGCTACCCTCCGGCGAGCAACCGGCGTCGTTCCTTGGTTTCGCCGTAGCGGCGCGAGGTTTCCATGTCTCCCATCAGCACCGCGCTGGCGGCCGCGAACTCCTCCACCGGCGCCAGGTTCGCTTCCGGACGGGCGGATTTCCGAGCGCCGGAGAAGAGCTCGCCCAGCACCGCGCCCGCGACAAACACCTCCTCGACGTCCGCCGCACGCGCGGTACCGCTGCATCACCGGCGAAGAGATCCACAACGGCGCTGGTGTTCAGCAGGAGCCTACCAGGCATCGGGTTCCACACGCTCGCATCCCTCTTCTATGGCGGCGGCAATCGCCTGTGCCTCCGCAAGCGGGATCCGGCCTGCGAAGCGCAACAGTGCACGGCCAGGCACGCCGCGACGGGGTACCTCTCCGAGCGAACGAGCATACTCCAGCACCTGCCGCTGCTGCTCGGGAGCAAGGACAGCCAGGCGGTCGCGAAGCTCGCGCACGTCCGCCTCGCCGCGGCCCGGGGGTTCCGCCGGCAGACATCTTGCAGCGGCCAAGTGACCGCTCCATCGCCACTTGCGCCTCCGTCTCCGGGGCGGCGGCGGAGGTTCCGTCAGAAACGCGGCGGCTGGATCGTTAGAGAAGCAACCGGCTCCAGGGCGGCCCCGAGGGGCTCCCTGGAATGCAGGGAAGGGCCGGCGATCTCGGCTTCGCCGGTCTTGACAGCTTCCCGCACGGCACGTAGAGTGTGCGCTTTTGCGATCCCTCGCCCGCGGCCCATGGCGGGCGCGACCGGACTCCCGTTCACCCTCAACGACGGAGGAGAGAGCCGAACCGATGGTGTGGTAGCCGGAGGCGGTCCGCCGCTTTCCGGTCACTTTCGGGGAGCGACTCCCCGGTGTGCCCGCCCGAGCAGGGTGGGGCACGAGCGGTTTTCCTGTTTTCAGTTCTACCCCAGAGGAGCGAAGAATGCAGACACGTAAACCCGGTCTTCGGGTTCTCTCGCTGGCGCTCGCCGGCGTGCTGACCCTGGGCCTCGCGGCCTGCGACGAGACCAAGGTGGTCCAGCCGCAGCTGCCGACCGGCCTTACCATCTCGCCGTCGGGCCAGGTCGACCTCAACGTCGGCGATCGCATCACGATCGCGGCCAACCTGACCAATGGTCCGGTCGGCTCGACCGTCGCCTGGGCTTCGTCGAACTCCGCGGTGGCCACCGTGGACGCGAGCGGCACCGTCACCGCCGTCGCGCCCGGCATCGCGACCATCACCGCGACCGCGACCGGGAACCAGGGCACCGTGACCCAGGCGGTCGCCGTGCGCGTGGCCGGCGGCGGCCCCGTCCAGCCAGGCGACACGGCCGCTTCGGTCGTGATCGAGGGTCTCGTCGGCAACAACAACCAGCCGATCGACCGGACGAACGCGGCCGGGACCGTCATCCTCCGCATGGAGGTCGAGCGCGGCCAGGCCGACTCGCTGGTCGTCACGCTGGGTGACCGGGTGGTCTGCCGCCAGGTTTTCGACGGTCCGGCGACCGCCGCCCTTCCGGCCGGCGTGAGCGCGGCCCAGGCGCAGGCGCTCTTCACCTGCCCGATCAACACCGCGGCCTACGATTCGACCACCTTTGCGGCCCGCTTCGCGAACGGCAACTCGCCGATCGTCGCGGCGCTGTACAACGGGGGCGCGGCCGTGGCGACCGCGCGCATCAACGACCTGACGCTCGCGAACACCGACGCCGCCGTGGTCTCGGTGGACGTCGACAACGGGACCGACCCGGAGACCGCCACCGACGAGACCGGTGTCATCTGGGCCGGCGGCACCGTGATCGTGAACGGCGGCTTCGTGTCGTACAGCGGCGCACAGGCGTCGACGATCCAGGTCGAGCTCGAGGTCCCCGGCACCAACCCGTCGAAGAGCGCAACCATCTCGAACAACCGCTTCAGCGCCACCTTCAGCCAGGATACGCTCCCGGCGAGCGGCGGCGTCAGGGGCGTCGAGGGCGACGCCGCCCCGGACCTGGGCCAGGTGCTGACCGGCAACGGCCAGATCATCAACTACGTCCAGATCGACCGGCCGGCTCCCTTCCAGAGCGTGGAGCAGCGCACGGTCGACGGCCAGCTCTTCTTTGCCGCTTTCTTCCGGCTCGACAACGACGCGCCGGTGTACGCCCAGCCGGTGACGTTCGATACCCGCTTCGTCAACGGCCCCTTCGCCTTCTCCAGCATCGTCACCGCCACCGGCGACCCGGGGAACCCGAACAACCGCAACGTGGTCGACGAGGGCGTGGATCGGGTGGCCTTCACCTTCTACGTGGGGATGCCGTCGCAGACGGCCGCGCAGGTGATCGCCGGCGGCAGCACCATCACCACCGGCAACGACCTCGACGCGACGAACGTCAGCACCGCCCGGAAGCTCGTCATCGTCGCCCGGGACCAGCTCGGCAACCAGACGATCATCAGCACCAACACGATCGACCCGGCGCTCGATCCGGACGGCATCCGCTTCGGGGTCGACAAGGTCAACCCGACGCTGACGCTCGCCGCGGGGAGCCCGGCCAACATGGCGGTGTTCGAGATCGATCCCGATGAGGCGCCGGCCCCCTCGGCTCCGGCCACCTACGTCTTCTCGGTCTCCGACGATGTGAGCGGCTTCAGCACCACTCCGGTGTCGGTGCGCGTGATCCGTCACCTTCCGGGCGCCGCGGACGCGTGCGTCATCGGCGACGAGGACGCGGACCCGAACTCGCCGGCCACTCCGGCCAGCGATGCGGACAGCGACTGCGAGGCAACTCCTTACAACCAGACCACCATCACGGTGCCCGCCACGCAGGGCTACTACGAGGTGGAGGTCACCGCGGTCGACCAGGCGGGCAACATGAGCACGATGGTCTCGCGCATGGCGCTCGTCGACGATACCGCCCCGACCGTCAGCAACATCGCGATCCCCGCGACGCTGACCGGCGGAGCCAGCACGACCTTCACCGCCACCGCGGCCGACAACATCGACGTGGCGACGGCGCAGGCGCGCTTGATGTACGATGACGTCGGGATCGAGCTTCCGTTCAACCAGCCGACCAGCTACGGCACCTTCGGCTTCGACGTCTACACCCGCAGCGTCAACCTGTCGGAGACCATCCCGTTCATCCGCGCCCTGGCTGATTCGCCGGGCGGGGCGAACGACGCCGTGGACGCGGTCAGCTTCCGCGTCACCGACCTGCCGGGCTTCGCCGCGATGCAGCGGAACGACTTCGCGGCCGGCACGGTGGGTGCTTCCGACGGCGTGGACAACGTCGGCGCCGGCAATCCGTTCACCATCACGGAGCCGTCGATGGCCGTTAACCTCTGCTCCGGCACGCCGGGGGCGGGCGCGTGCGCCACGGATGACGACACCTCGGTCACGATCGAGGCGGAGATCACCGGACAGGCCGGAACGTTCGATAACCCGTTCCGGACCGTGTACTTCTACTACGTGGACGGCATGGGCGTGGTCCGGCTTCTCGGGACCGCTTCGGGCACCTCGGTGACCGATACGGGCGCGGGCCCGAATGGCCGCACCTGGACGTACACCTATACGTGGAACGTCGCCGGCCTCGCCGCTCAGAGCAACGTCCGGGTGTTCGCCGTCGGGGCGGACATGGAGGGCGATGCCCTGAAGACACCTGACAACACCAACATCACGATCCGCCGGTAAAGGATCGGAGGTGGCAGTACCCGGGGCTCCATCGTAAGATGGGGCCCCGGTTCGTTATAGGGAGCCGCCGCGCGTCAGAACCGGCGCGCGCGGCTCGTTGAGAGGGTGGAGGCCGCGTTCGTCGGCGGGAGGACTGCATTCTCTCGCCTGAAGGCCGCATTTGTCGGCGGGAGGACTGCATTCGTCGGCGGGAAGGCCGCTTTTCTCGTTGTGAGCGCAATGTTCACTGGGCTGGCGGCCGCATTCGTCGGCCAAGCACCGCTTTCGTCATCCTGATGTCTATGACCCAGTCAAGGCCAGGAGACGAGGATCGGTGGATCGGTAGTGGGGGATATACGGCGACTGGGTGCGCAGCATCGCGCAGAGCCTCTTGAGCAGCTGGTTGGCGATGTTGTTCAGCACCAGCGAGGTCGGCTTGCCCTCGGCCGTCTTGCGGAGGAAGTAGTGCCGCGCCGCTGGGTCGTGCGTGCGTAGCGAGCGCGCGGCCAGGTGCAGAAGCTTGCGCGCGGTGGCCGGGCCGTAGCGCCGGCTCCGGGGGCGCCGGCGCACGCTGGTCCCGCTGGAATGCTCGTTGGGAGCGATGCCCAGGTACTGCGCCAATCGCCGGTACGAGGGGATCTCGCGAAACCCCTCGCTCAGCACGAGGAACTGTGCGCTGAGGAGCCAGCGGACGCCCGGGGCGCTCCTCAGGAGCGTGGCGCCCTGCAGCAGAGTCGGGTGACTCCGGATGAGCCGCTTGAGCTCGTCCTCCAGTGCGGAGATCTCGCACTTCAGGTGCGCGATCGTGGCCTCCAGGGCCTGGTTCGCCGCCGGCGTCTGGATGACCTTGCGTGCCAGGGTGGAGCGCACGTTCTGCGTGGCGGTCTTCTGCTGGACGAGCTGCTCGCGCGTGGTGAGGATCACCCGGACCTGCTCGACGAGCACCTCCTTCGGCTGCCAGAGCCGAAGCTGGTCGGCGTAACGGAAGCCGTACTCGGCGATCGTGCGGCTGTCGAGCGGATCGCTCTTGGGCTGCCCCGCGGGGAAGGCTTTCCAGACCTTGCGCGGGTCCAGGAGCGAAAGCGCATAGCCACCCGCGTGGAGCTGATAGCAGAGGACCTCCGCGTACACCCCGGTGTTCTCGACGCAGATGTGCACCCGTTCTGCCCCGAGGTCCTGATCCCGGAGCCACTGCTCGAAGGCAGTGATCCCCTCGGCGGTATTGGAGAAGGAGCGAGTCGCAGGCGCCGATGCCTGCGGAGGAGCATGGAGGGCCGCCGTGAAGCTCTCGGCGGACGGATCGATCCCGACGTAGAGACGAGGCATGGCGAACAAGGGGGAACGGGATCCGGCACCGAGGGTGGCTGAGCTGGCTCCGTTATGAGCGTGAAGCTGCGTGTCTATCTAGCTTTGGCCACCCGAGGAATGGGGTCTGGATCAGAATCTAAGCTCGAGGCTTTGAGCGTAGCGTAGACTTGTGCCATTCCTCTGCATCCGGCACCACGATCGTACACCAACAGTCTAACGGAGCGCAGCGAAGGATCTCAAAGCCGAGGACAGCGCGAAGAGCCGGCTTCAGATTCCTCGCTGCGCTCGGAATGACAGGCGATTCGTGGGGAACGACCGTAGATTCGCTCTTAGGCATCAACAGCTCTTCGCACGGTAGCGGTAGGTCATTCCAGCGTGGCGGTAAATCCACGCGGGTAGCTGCCGATCCACTTCGGTGGAGGCCGATCCCCCGAAGGGAGGGCCAGTTCCGTCGAAACACCGTACTCCGATCCCTTTCCGGCCGCCGAAGCAGCTCATGAAGGCCTTGCTCTCCACAAGCCGACTCCGCCGCGCGACCCGGGCCGCGCCTCTGCTGGCCCTCCTGCTCGGCGCGTGCGACGACGCGGCCACGACGGCGCCTCCGGCGCCGGTCGAGATCGCCATCGAGCCGGCCGGGCCGCTGGAGCTGAGCGTGGGCGACACGCTCCGGCTGACCGTCCGGCTGCGGAACGCCCCCGGCCCCGGGGTCGCTTTCTCCTCCTCCGCGCCTTCCGTGGTGAGGGCCGATCCCGACGGGCTGATCGCCGCCCTCTCCCCCGGCGCGGCCACGGTCGTCGCCGCCTCGGCGCGGGATCCCGCCGCGAGGGCGGAGCTCTCGGTGAGGGTCCTGCCGGCGTCCGCCGCCGTGTCGGTGAGCGGCATCACGGACGCTTCCGGCGCCTTCGTCGACCCCGACCGCCTCGGGGGCACGGTCCGGGTCGGGATCTCGCTCCGGCCGGGGGGGGCGCGGGAGCTGCGGGTGCTCCTCGGCGATCGGGTGGTCTGCGCCGAGCCCCTGGACGCGGAGCGGGAGGGCGCCTCGTGCGCCATCGACACCGCGGCCTTCGACTCCTCCAGCGGCCAGCCGGTCTTCCTCAACGGACCCTTCCAGCTCTCCGTCCGGCTGGTGGCCGAGGACGGCCGGATCCTGGCGAGCGCGGCTCCGGACTCCGTCCGCCTGGCCAACTCGGACCGCTTGGAGACGTCGGTTTCCGCCACCCGGAGCGCCGCGGACTCGCTCGGCCGGGTCTGGTGGGGAGGAGACGTGGAGGTGCGCGCGGTGCCCGTCCTCTACTCCGGCCAGGCCCCCCCGCAACGGGTCCACTTCCGCTACGATCCGCCCGGCCGGGATGCGCTCCTCCGGACCGACGGCGCACCGCCCTTCGCGGCCACCCTGCGGGCGGAGGAGCTCGGCGAGCTGCTGGACCCGAACTTCTTCCTCACGGTCACCGCGGCGCCCGCTCCCAGCGTCGTGGGCGGGAGGACCACGACCGTGGCGGGGCGCTACGACGGGATCCCGCCGCGCGCGGGAGCGCTGCTTCCCATCGACTGGGTGGGTGCGGCGACCCCGTTCGCCAGCCGCTACGACGCGCGCTCGCTGCGGGAGGAAGGGGTGGGGGGGGTGAGCGTCCGGTTCTTCGCCGGCCCCCCGGCCGCTTCGCCGGCCGGCATCGTGGCGGAGGGCGTCGGGGTGGAGAAGGGCGCGGATCTCCGGGAGTCGGCGGCCGGAGCGTTCCGCCTCGCGGCCCGGGTCTGTGACGCGCTGGAGAACTGCTCGCTCCTCGCCGGCTTCCCCTTCGGCGTGGACCTGCAGCCGCCCTCCGTCGCCGCGGTGAGCCTTCCCGAGCGGGCGATCAATCCCGCCGCGGCGCCGGCGCTGGCCCTCCAGGACGCGCGGAGCGGCCTCGGGGCCCGGCCTCTCCTCGCCACCGTGACTCGGCTCGGCGCCGACGCGCCCACCGCGAGCTGCGGACCGCCGCTGGGAGGAATCGACCTCCCCGGCCGGCTGGTGGACGGGACCTGCGTCGCCGACACGGTCGCCACGCTTCCCCTTCCGCGGGGGGCTTCGGGCTACTTCGTCTATCGGATCGTCCCCATCGACCGGGCGGGCAATCAGGGGGCTGCGATCACCCGGACCGTGCTGATCGACCGGGTGGCTCCCTCGGTGACCTTCGTCGATCACGGGCCGCTGACCGGGCAGGTCGACTCGCTCTGGGTCCGGACGGAGCTGACCGACGATCTGGATCTCGCGAGGGCGGAAGCCTACCTGGTGTACCGGGCTCCCGGCGAAGGGCGCCTGGCGATCGCCTTCGCCCGTCCGGACTCGATCGGCGCGCCGTTCGACAGCGCCCTCGTCGCGCGGCATTCCGCCCGCTTCTCCCTCCCGCCGGTGTCGTCGCTGACCGTGCTGAACCCGGTCGATCCGTCCCGGCGGCCGGTGCTCGCCGCCGATTCCCTGGTCGTGAGGGCGAGCGACGCCGCCGGGCAGTCGACGGGATTCGCGCTCCCCGTCGCGCTGAGCCGGTCGTCGTCCCCGCCATTCGCACTGCTCCGGTCGGGCGGCCTGACCCTGAGCGCGCAGGTGATCTGCACCTCGCGCTGCCTCGGCAGCGACCCCCGGAAGACCACGATCACCGCCTCGGTGACCGGTCCGGCCGGGCTTCCCAACCCCTTCTCGGGCGGGCGGATGTACTTCTTCTCGCAGAGGGCCGGCGAGCCCGCCTTCCTGCTCGGCACGGACGGCGGCGCGAGCGTCAGCGAAACCGGGACCGAGAGAGTCCTCTCGTACTCCCTGGAGTATCAGCCGCCAGCCGGAGCGGAAGGGGAGGTCGCCATCTTCGCGGTCGGCACGAACCGGGCGGGAGACGGGCTCAAGGTCGGCGGGCCGTCGCTGCGGTTCATCGGCCGCTGAAGCCGGGCGGAAAGAGAAGGAGCCGCGGACCCGGAAGTCCGCGGCTCCTTCTCCCGCTCCGGATCGGGTGCGCTCAGCGCGAACCGCCGGAGGTATCGACCACCATGCCCGCCATGGAAGTGTCCATCACCACCGTTCCCTCGTAGACCTCGGGAGATACCTCCTCCGCGGGGGCGGAGACCTGCTCCACGACCTGGGGCTCGGGCTCCGCCTCGCCGGCGTCCCCGCAGGCTCCCGATCCGAGCAGCGCCACGAGCGCCGCCGCGGAAATGATTCCGTTCTTCAGCATGAGATCCAGCCGTTGATGGTCCTCGCGCCCGCGGGCGGGATGCCCCGGGCGCGGGAAATCTGTGGGAAGCGGACCGAGGGGACAAGAGGCGGACGGGCGCCGTCCCTCGCGCCTCGTCGCGCCCGCCTACCGCGAGCTGGTCGGGCGCCCCATCGGAACGCCCGCCTTCGCGGACTCGATGAAGCGCGCGGCGTCCTGTTTGAAGCGGCGCAGCATCTCCGGGTGGATGTACATCATGTGCCCCGCCTCGTAGTAGTGCAGCTCCACCCGCTCCGGGTAGGTGGGCTCGTAGCCCAGGTGCCGGAAGGTGTATTCCGTGGCCGAGAACGGCGTGGCGAAGTCGTAGTAGCCGTTGGCCACCATGACGCGCAGGTACGGGTTGCGCGCCATCGCTGAGCGGAGCGACTCCACCAGGTTCAGGTAGCGGTTCTCGAAAGGGCTGTAGTCCCACGGGCGTACCTGGCCGCTGGTGAAGTACTGCAGGTCCGTCTCCCACCCCAGCTCGCTGCGCACGTAGTTGGAGAAGAGGGCGGTGTAGGGGCCCGCCAGCGCCGAGTTCGAGGGGTCGTACTCCTGCCGCTCGCCCGCGGCGTCGGCGTCCAGCCCGGTATAGCGTCCGTCCAGCCGTCCCACGGTGAGTCCCTGGTCGCGCAGCAGCTCCTTCCGGAAGCGCGCGTCGGGCACCCGCAGGTTCGACCGCAGCACGTACTCCGGCGAGAGCCCGCTGTAGCTCGCGACGCGCTCCGCGACTTCCCGCCGCTCCCGCGGAGGGAGCTGGTTTCCCTGCGCCAGCGCCAGGAGGTAGTCGCCGTAGGCGAACTCGCGCGCCTCCTGAACCACCGCCTCCAGCCCCTTCGCCTGCAGCTCCGGCGGCAGCTTCCGGTGGTACCACGCCGTCGCCGCGTACGTCGGGAGGAAGTTCGAGTAGGGCAGGTCGTTCCCCGGGGCGTACCCCTTCGACTGATAGTCGAGGATCGAGGAGACGAGAACGATGCCGTTGAGCTCGATGCCGTGGACGTTCTGCAGCTCCTCGGCCAGCCCCGCCGAGCGCATCGTCCCGTAGCTCTCCCCCAGCAGGTACTTCGGCGACTCCCACCGCTCGAACTTCGTCAGGTACAGCCGGATGAACTCCGCCACCGACTCGATGTCCGGCCGCACCCCGTGGAACTGCTGCGCGCTCTCCCCCTCCACCGCCCGGCTGTAGCCCGTCTGCACCGGGTCGATCATCACGATGTCCGTCACGTCCAGCAGCGAGTGCTCGTTGCTCACCAGCCGGTACGGCGGCGCCGGCTGGAACCCCTCCGCCGCCATCTCCACCCGCTTCGGTCCCATCACCCCCATGTGCAGCCAGATGGAGGGCGAGCCGGGCCCCCCGTTGTAGCTGAAGGTCAGCGGCCGGCTGGCCGCCGCCTGCCCCTCGCGGGCGTAGGAGACGAAGAACATCTCCGCCCGCGGCCGCCTGTCCGGGTGCCGCAGCACGAGCGTGCCCGCCGTCGCCGTGTAGCGGATCTCCTGGCCGCCGATGCGTGCGACGTGCGTGCTCACCGAGAGCGAGTCGCGCACCTCCGGCGCTGGGGGCGCGGTCGCCCGCTGCTGCGCCCCCAGCGGCGCGGCCAGCAGGAGGGGAAGGGCGAGGACGAGGGTCGGGAGCGGCGAGCGTCGTCGCATGCGGGGCCTCCGGATGGGGCGGACGGGGCGCAAGGAGAGAGAGCCACGCATACTCTATCCGCTGCGCCCCGGGGTCGGCAAGGGCGCGCGGCGCGGTGCTCCACGATCCGCTGGGGCCCCTCTCGCCACGGGAAATGCGGCGGAGAAGGGGAAGAGTGGTGGCCCGGAGCGCGGGGCGATACATTGGGATCGTCTCGGCCGTGCCACCCGTTCCCTCCGCGATTCCGCCGACCTTGGAAGCTCCCGAGAAGATCCGGCCCCGCGTCTACCTCATCGATGGCTACGCGCTCATCTACCGCGCGTTCTTCGCCATGATCTCCCGACCGCTCGTCTCCTCGCGCGGGGAGAACACTTCGGCCGCGTGGGGGACGACCAAGTTCCTCCTGAAGATCCTCGAGGAGCACCGGCCCGACTACCTCGGCGTGGTCTTCGACGCGGGGACTTCGCAGCGGCACGAGATCTACCCCGACTACAAAGCCACCCGCGAGAAGATGCCCTCCGAGCTGGAGGCCTCCATTCCCCGGGTGCGGGAGATCGTGGAGGCCTTCCACGTTCCGGTGCTCGAGCTGGAGGGGTACGAGGCGGACGACGTGATCGGGACGCTGGCGCGCCAGGTCGTCGGGCAGGGGCTGGAGGCGGTGATCGTCTCCGGCGACAAGGACTTCTACCAGCTCATCGGCGACGGGATCTGCCTCCTCAACCCCGGCCGTGGTGGACCGACGGCCGTGGAGGAGGAGTGGGTGGGACTCGAGAACGCGCACGAGCGGCTCGGCGTCGAGCCGCGCCGCGTCGTCGACTATCTCGGCCTCATCGGGGACAGCTCCGACAACGTCCCCGGCGTGAAGGGGATCGGGCCGAAGACGGCGGTGCAGCTGATCGAGCGGTACGGCTCCCTCGAGGAGATCCTCTCGCACGTGGAGGAGATCGGCGGCAAGCGCGCGCGGGAGGCGCTGCAGGAGCACCGCGACTCGGCCCTGCTCTCCAAGACGCTGGTCACCATCCGCACCGACCTCCCGCTGGAGCTGGACCTGGAGGCGCTGCAGTGCGAGCCTCCGGACCGCGAGCGCCTGAAGGAGCTCTTCCTCGACCTCGAGTTCCACTCGCTGGTGAGGGAGTACGGCGCCCCCGAGGCCGCGCCCGCCGCCGAGAGGGAGACGACGTACGAGATCCTCCGGACGACGGAGCAGGTGAAGGATCTGGTCGGGCGGGTGCGCGGCCGCGGCCAGGTCTCGGTGGACACCGAGACCACCAGCACCGACCCGATGCGGGCCGATCTGGTCGGCGTCTCGATCGCGCTGGAGGACGGCGAGGCCTATTATCTCCCCTTCGCCCACCGCCGCCCCCAGGGCGAGCTGATCGAGGCCGCGGAGCCGGAGAACCTCCCGGACCTCCTCTCGGCCAGTCTGGAGCCGCTGGTGGAGATGCTGGAGGACCCCGCCGTAGAGAAGATCGGGCAGAACCTCAAGTACGACCTACTGGTGCTGAGGCGCGCCGGGATCGCCCTGCGCGGGATCGCCTTCGACACCATGATCGCGAGCTATCTGCTCGATCCCGGCCGGCGCGAGCACGGGCTCGACTCGCTCGCGCTCCAGTACCTCGACCACCGCACCATCACCTACGAAGAGGTCACGGGAAAGGGAAAGAGCCAGGTCCCCTTCGCGGAGGTCGCGCTCGAGAAGTGCCGCGACTACGCCTGTGAGGATGCCGACGTGGCGTGGCGGCTCGCGGAGCTCTTCGCGCCCGAGCTGGAGCGGCTGAAGCTGGACGACCTCTTCCGCACCGTCGAGATCCCGCTGGTAGAGGTGCTGGCGGAGATGGAGTGGAACGGCATCCGGATCGATGAAAGCTTCTTCCGCGACCTCTCGGCCCGGCTGCGGAGCGAGCTGGAGGCGATCGAGGAGGAGATCTATGAGGCGGCGGGAACCACCTTCAACATCAACTCCAACCCGCAGCTCCGCGACATCCTCTTCGAGCGGCTCGACCTGCCGGTGATGAAGCGCACTAAGACGGGCCCCTCGACCGATGCCTCCGTGCTGGAGGCGCTCGCCGCGCAGGGGCACGCTCTCCCGACGCTGCTGATGCAGTACCGGCAGCTCGACAAGCTGCAGTCCACCTACGTGGAGGCGTTCCCGCGGATGGTGAACCCGGAGACCGGGCGGCTCCACACCTCGTTCAACCAGACGGTCGCCGCCACCGGCCGCCTCTCCTCGACCGAGCCCAACCTGCAGAACATCCCGATCCGCACGGAGCTCGGAGCCGAGATCCGGCGGGGCTTCCTCCCCGCGGAGGGGAACGTCTTCGTCTCGGCGGACTACTCCCAGATCGAGCTGCGGATCCTCGCCCACTACTCGGGAGACGCCGCCTTCGTGGAGGCGTTCAACGCGGGGGCGGACATCCACCGGCAGACCGCGGCTCTCGTCTTCGGCGTGGATGCCGGCGAGGTGACGCGCGAGATGCGGGACCGCGCGAAGACGGTCAACTTCGCGGTGATCTACGGGATCGGCCCCTTCTCGCTCTCGCAGCAGCTGGGGGTCACGAACGCCGAGGCGAAGCAGTTCATCGAGCGCTACTTCGAGCGATTCCCCGGGGTGCGCCGCTACCTCGACGAGCAGATCGAGCTGGCGCGCGACCGCGGCTACGTGGAGACGCTCACCGGCCGGCGGCGATATGTCCCCGAGATCTCCTCGCGGAACTTCAATGTGCGGGCCTTCGGCGAGCGGGCGGCGACCAACGCGCCGATCCAGGGCACCGCGGCGGACCTCATCAAGATCGCCATGATCGAGATCCACCGGGCCCTGCGGGAGAGCGGCCTAGGCGCCCGGATGCTCCTGCAGGTGCATGACGAGCTACTCTTCGAGACGCCCCGCGACCGGGCGGAGGCGACGCTCGCGCTCGTCCGCGAGAAGATGGAGGGTGCCGCCGAGCTGCGGGTGCCGCTCCGGGTGGAGACGGGGATCGGAAAGAACTGGCTGGAATGCAAATGAGAGCGGCTCCCTTTGTGCTCGGCATCGTGGGAGACTCCGGGAGCGGGAAGAACACCGTCGCCGAGGCCGTCTCCCAGCTGCTCGGGCGTCGCGAGGTCGCGGACGTCGGGCTGGACGACTACCACCGCTTCACGCGCGAGGAGCGCGCCGAGCGCGGGGTCACGGCCCTCAATCCGATGGTCCACAACTTCCCGCTCATGCAGGAGCACCTCCAGCTCCTGCGCCAGGGCAGGCAGATCCGCAACCGGAGCTACAACCACTCCGACGGCAGCTTCGGACCGATCCGCGTCATCGAGCCGAGCGAGGTCGTCATCGTGAAGGGGTTGCTCGGCTATCCGGACGACGTCCTGCGCTCGATGTACCACCTCGCGGTCTTCCTCCACCCGGAGCCCGAGCTCCTCTTCCGCTGGAAGCTCCGGCGCGACGTGCTCTTCCGCGGGTACACCGAGGCCGCGGTGCTGAAGTACATCGCCAGCCATCTGCTCGACTCGAAGCAGTACGTGGATCCGCAGGCGGAGCGGGCGGACGTGGTGGTGCGCTACGAGCTCCCCGACTGGGACGCCGCCGACACCGAGGTGCGTACCTCGGTGATCCTGCGCCGCGACGCGGCGGACTTCGCGCGCGACCCGGCTCTCTTCGCGGAGCTCGCGGGCCTCGTGGAGCCGCACCTGGAGGGCGCGGAGGCGCGGATCGTCCTCCCGGCCCATCTCCCCGCCGACCGCGTCGAGGCGTGGGTGCGCGCCCGGTTCCCGGAGACGTACGACCCCGACCGGGTGGGCGTCTTCGTGGACGAGCATGGTGCCCCCCGGCAGCGGCCCCACATGGCGGTGGTGGAGGTCCTCATCGCGCGGCTGACCGAGGCGATGCGAAGCGCGAGCGGCTGATGGCCTTTCCTCCGGCGCACATGCTGGTCGGGGCGGGGGCGGCGGAGGTGGTGCGTGGGGTGGCGCCGCTCCCGCGCTGGCGCGCGTGGGCGGTGGCCGCCGCCCTCGCGGCCCTCCCCGACGTCGACTTCGTGATCGGGCTGGCCGCCGGACGGGCCGCCGCCTATCACGGGACCTTCACCCACAGCGCCGTAGCGGTTCTCGCCGTGGGGCTGCTCGCCTGGCGGCTGTCGGGTCCGCGCTGGGGTGCCCTCGCGGCCGCCGGGTACGGCTCGCACCTCCTCGTGGACCTCCTCGACGACCGGGGACGGACGAACGTGCTGCTCGGCTGGCCCTTCTCGCACACACAGCCCCTCGCCATCGCGCCCGTCTTCCCCACCGTCCCCTTCGAGCACGGGGAAGGGGTCCGGGTCGCCTTCCTCAGCCTCTTCCGCCCCGACGTATTCGCTAGCCTGGTGGAGCAGACCGCGCTCGGCACCGTCTTCTTCGCCGGCCTGGTCCTCCTCGGCCTCTTCCTCGGGTGGCTCCGCCGCTGAGGCAAGGGGCCCTCACCCCTCCGTCCCCCTCTTCCGAACTCGGGAGAGGGGGTGGCGAGCGAGGAACGAGCAAGCCGGGGGTGAGGGTCGCTCGCCGCTACCGCGCGGCGCCGGCGGCTGTGCGGGGGGCGGCGCCGCCGTAGTCGGCGAGCAGCACCCCGAGCTCCTGCTGGACCCCGCGCGCCGCCGAGGTCCCTTTCCCGTTGTAGAGGAAGGAGAAAGCGATCAGCTCGCCGTTGCGCGCCCGCACGAACCCGGAGAGGGTGCGCGCGCCGCCGATATAGCCGGTCTTGGCGTGCAGGTTCCCCGCCGCGGCCGTGTTGCGGTAGAGGCGCCGCATGGTCCCCTCGCGGTCGGCGGCCACCGCGAGGGAGCGGTGGTACAGCTCCCCATAGGGACGCCCATGGGCGTAGACCAGGGCGCGCACGAGGGCGTTCGGGCTGGCACGGTTGTATCCGGAGAGACCGGAGCCGTCGGCCTGGAAGATCTCCCCCGCGGGGACTTCCGCGCGGCGCATGAAGTGCAGCGCCGAGGCGGGGCCGCCGCGCGCGTAGCTCCCCTCGCCCAGCACCTTGCGCGCCGCGGCCTTCCAGAGGTGCTCGGCGAAGAAGTTGTCCGACTGCTGATTCAGCTCCGGGATCATCATCCCGAGCGGGATCGACAGGTGCCGGTGGATGAGCCGCGCCCCCTTCGGCGTGGCGCCGACGCCCGGGTCGTCCCGCACCTCGATCCCTGCCTCCCGTAGAGCCCGGTCGAGCGCCCCCGCGGCCAGCAGCGCGGGGTCCGAGACCCCGACGCCGAAGCGGTTGAGCCGGCGCCCGGACACCGACCCCTTCACGCGGATGGTGTCGCTGTCGGCCGCCCGCACGGCCCAGGCGCGGCTGCCGCCGGTGCGGACCTCCGAGACGACCGGGATCACCTCCACCTGCGGGTCGAGCGTGATGAGGGCGGGGCCGCCGGCGGGGTTCGGCGCGGCTTCGATCCAGAGCATGTTGCGCTGGAAGGCGAGCCCGCTCACGCGGGGAGCGTACCGCGAGGAGCCGCCGCCCGTGTCGAGCGGCCAGCGCGGCCCCACCCGCACACTGTCGAAGGCGGAGGGGTCGCCGATGACGCTCCCCCGCACGCTCCGCACGCCGAGCGCTCGCAGCCGCTCCGCCATCACGCGAAGCGGCCGCATCGGGTCGTCCTCGAAACCCGGGTAGCCGAACGCCGGGTCGCCCGAGCCGCGCAGTACCACGTCCCCCTGCAGCACGCCTCCGCGAACGGGTCCGGTGACGAGGAGGTCGGTGGGGAAGCGGTAGTCGGGGCCGAGGACGTCGAGCGCCCAGATGGAGGTGAAGACCTTGTTGTTCGACGCGGGGATGAAGAGGTCGTGCGCGTGGATGGAGACGAGGGGCTGCTGCTGATCGACTGACCAGGCCATGACGCCCCAGCTCCCGCCGACCTTCTGGATGATCCGCTCCGCCTCAGCCTGCAGGGGGGGGACCTGCGCGGCGGCGCCCGTGGTGATCAGAGAAAGGAGTGCCGCGAGCCCGGCGGTCCACAGCGATCGTCTGCCGGTTCTCATAGGGGGACTGCCGGGAACGAGTGCGAGGCGCGCCGGACCCGCGGGCAACCCCGCCGGCGGGCGGCACTTAGCGCTCGAGGTCTATTGCACCTCCCGTGCCGCGGGAAGCTCATCGCGCGCCCCGTCCGGCGGCCCCCGCTGCGCCTGCAGCGCCTCGAGCACCATCTGCTGCACCCGGAAGCTGGCGCGGGTGTTCTCCTCCACGTCCAAAGCCACGTCGAAGAGCGCGGCGATCACGAAGAGCCCGCACGCCACGAGCACGGTCCCCAGCACGGTGAGCAGCCGCGTCGTCCAGGGGAGGGAAGCGTCGCCGAAGAGGAATACCAGCACCCCCACCAGCACGGTGACGATCGCCAGGAAGCGGAGCAGCCCGAGCAGGAGGCGCAGGTTGCCGTAGCGGCGCTCGACCCCCGCCAGGCGGCCCGGAGTGCGGCGCTCGCGGAGCAGAGTGTCGCACTCCGGACACTTGTCCACCGTGGGATCGTCCACCACGGTGCCGCACTGGGTGCACTCCACGGGCGTGCTGAAGAGATGGATGGCCATGGGGTCCGCTGCGGGTCAGGAGGCGGTGGACTCCGGCACGGGCGGGGGCCTCCCGCTCCGGATCGCAGCTCCGGGGCCCGGACCCGCTGCGCGGACGGCCGCGACCAGGCGCCGCATGCGAACCAGGCGCAGCGAGCGCGCCGTGTGCCGCGCCACGCACCAGAAGCGCCGGCACTCGCGGCAGTCGAGGTCGTAGCCCCTGACGTCGAGGGGGAGGCTTCGGGTGAGGCGGCTTCCGGGCCGGGCCTCCAGCACATCCCCGCAGAAGGGGCAGCAGGGGCAGCGTCCCTCGGAGAGCTGGGTCTCGATCCCCCGGCCGTCGCGCCAGGAGAAGCCTCGCCAGGTGAGGCGGACACGGCGGCGGTTCTCGGTTTGGCTCATTCCCGGCGGCGTCGCGAAGAGGTCGAAAGGATACTTACGAGCCAAGCAAGACGGGTGCCAGTGGGAGCCACTCGGTACCCTGCGGTAGCTGCTCAACTCGAGCCGCAGGCGATCTCCTCGTCGGGAAGGGAATCCTTCCGACCCTCCGCAGACGGGTACTCGCTACGATACCTGCCTGGGGCCGCCGAACACCGACCGCTACTCGTCGTTCAACTCTGCGGTTCCAGATCGCACCAGCGGACGAGGGAGCGGAGCGCGGGGCGGCCGTCGGGGTGCCAGGTCGTCGCCGGCCACGCCATGCGTCCGATCGGGGCGATCCGGCTCGCCCCGAGGCGGGCGGCCGCCCCGATCACCGGTTCCAGCCGCTCGGGCGGTCCGGCGGTGCCCACCGCCTGCAGTATCCCCTCGAGCGAGCCCAGGAGCGGAACGACCGCCTCCAGGTGGGGCACCGGCTTCACCCGGACCACGCGATGGCGGCACGAGGCCACGAAGGCGGAGTGCGGGTCGTGGATCACCATCCACGAGATCCCGTCGGCCGCGACGTGCAGCGCCGCACCGCCGCCGGCGAGCCGCGCCGCCTCCGCCTCGCCGCGCACCTGCCGGATCGCCGCGGCCTCGCCCGGCGCCACGGCGCCTCGCGGCAGCTCGCGCTCGAGCCGCTCGAGCTCCGCCGCCAGCAGCGCCGCCCACTCCGCGGGCGGGAGCTCCCCCGCCTCCTCCACGTAGAAGAGATGCGGGGAGAGGTGCCGCTGCTGGTCGAAGAGGGCCACGTCCAGCGCGGCCCCGCGAGCCAGCTCCCGCGCCCCCTCGCCGGTCAGCGCCTCGCGCGCGACCACTCCTAGCGAGACGCGGTGCGGATAACCCAGGAAGCGCGCCCCGCGCGGGATCCTCTCCCGCACCGCGTCGACCATCTCGCGGGTGCCATGAACGAGCACCGCGTCCGCGGCCCCCAGCGCCAGCCGCTCGAGCGCGCCGTCCCCCGCCGGCCAGTACGTCACCGCGACGCATGCGCCGAGGCCGGGGTCCGCCTCGGCCAGGCCGCGGGCGAAGAGCGGCCCCAGGACGGGCTCGCCGGCCGCAGTGCGGCCCAGCGCGGCAGACTTCACCAGCAGCGAGCGGACGAGCGAGGTCACTTCGACGCCGGGGACCTGGCCGCTGAACACGTGGGCGGCGAGGCGCGGCCCGAAGGCCCGGCTGAGCCCCGGGGCGTGGGCGCGGGGACGGAAGCCGTCGAGCACCGTCGGGTCGCCGAACTCGGCCCGCAGCAGGCCGCGCAGGCGCGGACGCCGCCAGTCGGCCGCCATGCCGTCGAGGATGCGCCGCACCATGGCGGGGGAGGCGCCGGTCACGGCGGGGAGCGCCGCCTCGGCGCCGCGCCGCAGCTCGTCCCGCGGATCGAGGAGCCGTCCGGCGACCCCGTCGACGGCCGCCACGATCTCGGCCACCGGACGCTCCGCGAGGTGCTCCTCCCGCGCCTCGAGCAGCGCGTCGATCTGCTCCGCGAGCAGGGCGGGGGAGAGCTGCGGGATGCGCAGCTCCACTCCGGCCTCGCCGCGTCCGTACGGCCAGACGGTGGTCGGGAGGTGCGAGAGCGCGGGGAGGTGGAACGCGTCGATCACAGCACGTCCCAGAAGGAGGGGAGCGCCTCCACGATCAGCTCCCACCGGCCGCGCGCGCCGAGGCCGCGCGCCAGGTCGAGCCGCAGGATGTCGTGGAAGACTCCCACGCCGACGCCGATCGATGGCTCCACGCCGCCCGAGACCTCCGCCCCTTGCAGGAAGAGGGCGTCCTCTCCCGCTCCTCCGGCGCCCGTCCAGCCGAGCGCGCCGAATGCCCGCCCGCGCAGCCACGGCTCCCGGAGCGCCGCCGAGGCGGTGGCCCGCGCCGTCGCGAAGCGGTCGCCGCCGAACCCCCGGAAGGGATATCCCGGGACCGTGCCCCGCCCCCCGATCAGGAAGAGCTCCTGGGCGGGGATCTCGCCGAAGCTCCAGCCCACGCCCAGCTCCAGCCGCAGCGCCGCCTCGCGCGGAGACCAGGAGAGGCCCCAGGCGGCGTCCAGCGTCGGCTGCGCGAACGCCAGAGCGTCGTCGCCGGCCGCGCCGCCGGACTCGGCCGCGGAGTACTCGCCCCGCCCGAGCTCCACGCCGGCGTCGAGCGTCCACCAGCTCGCGGCTCCGGACGGGGCGGTGCGCGCCACTCCCACCCGCCCGCCGAGGAAGAGATCCGTGTCCCGCACCCGGGGGGCGTCGCGGAAGTCGCCGCCGAAGACCGAGTAGTCCGCCGCGTTCGGGGCGGCGGCTTGGGATTCCGCGCGCGCCGAGGCCCGCAGGGTCCACCTCCCGGAGAGCGCGCGGGAAGCGGCGGCCTCCACCCCGTCGGCGAAGTAGAGGTCGGTGAAGTCCTCCGCCGCGAAGAGGGAGCTGAGCGAGTTGATCGCGCCTGACACCACCGGCCCCACCCCCACGTCTCGTGGGCGGTTCAGGTAGGCGGCGGCCTCGATCCGGGTGGCGCCGGCCGCGCCTTCCGCGCTGAGAGAGGCCCGCGGGTGCTCGGCTCCGAAGGCGAAGCCGCCGTACGCCCCCAGCCGGAGCCCCGGGAGCGGAGTGGTCGCAAGCCCCAGGCCGAGCGCGAGCCCCTCGGCGCGGTTGTAGCGGATCACCTCCGAGGCGGCGGGGATCCGCAGGCGCAGGCCGGAGACCCGCCGCAGCGCCTGCTCCCGCGCCAGCTCTCCCGCCAGCCTGCGGATGTCCGACAGCTCCGCCTGGGGTCCCAGCCCCTCCTCGCGGAGCTCCTCGAACAGCCCCTGCTCGAAGTCGAACGCTTCCCGCTCCGCGCGCGGCACCGCCGCCACAGGCGGCCCCGCGAAGGCGAGCGGGGAGAGCGCCTGGTTGAACTCGTAGTTTCCGATCCGCATGTTCGCCCGGATCACGGATCCCGCGGGGATGTCGAGCTGCGGGATGCGGCGCCGCAGCTCGACGCGCTGCTGGTTGGGGAGCCAGAAGCGGCCCCGCCAGAGGCCGTTGTCGAGCGAGATGTTGATGTAGTCCAGGTACTGGTCCACGTAGGCCGCGGCGGTGAACGTGAAGTCCATCCGCACGATGTCACCGGCGCGGCGGTCCACGAACACCGAGCCGACCAGGGCCGGCATCGAGAGGTCCTTCGGCCTGACCCGCAGCTCGTAGACGCGCACCGGGTCCGGCGTCCCGGGGAGGCGCAGCGTGAGCGAGTCCGCCACCCGGTAGTCGTAGAACGTCGTCCGCTTCGGGTGCGGCGGGGTGCAGAACGTTCTCGCACCTCGTCGCCATCGCCGATGCCGGATGCTCGTCGCCAAAGTTTTCCATGCACCACCGCGAGGTGGTCGATGTGATAGTTGATGTTGGTGGGGAGTGACTTGCTCGTCGCGCCAGCCGACGATCACGCTGCTTGGTCAGATCCGGCGCCGGCCCAGAGCGACATCCAGCGCGAGCTGGTCCGTCTTCACCAGGTTGCGCTCTCCCGTGTCCTGCGCGGTCCAGGTAGAAGTAGACGTACGATCCGCGCGTCCGCCCGGTAGTTGAGCAGCCCGGTATCGGCGGTTGCCTCCCGGCGCGCGTTCCGCTGTGCGCGCTCGATCAGCTCCAGAGCTGCGCGCACGTCGTTCCACCCCGACGTCAGGATCAAGCTGGGCCGGGACCGGCGAGAAGGACGGAGAAAAAAGCCGAGAAAGAGCGAGGAGAAGTGCGGAAAAACGAAGGATCATGAAGCTAAAGATAACCACGCCGCTTCCGGAACGCGCACAAAGGTCCGGCCGGGGAGCCGGACCTGTGACGATACTACCCGAACCGCGCCGGTCGGTGATTCGATGTGGCGGCTCAGGAACAGGCGCCAACGCTGAAGGTGGCGGCTCAGCCGTACCCTCGATCTGATCGCTGACGTTCGGGTTCGTGATTTCCGGCTGCCCCGATAGCCGGTCCTCGTACGCGGACTTCGACACGGAATACATCGCCGGAAGCCGCTGGTCAGCGAGAGCTGAGCCGCTGCCGGCGTGGCCTGGAAGTTCGAGCTCGAGCTCGCTCCGGGAGCAACAACGCCGTGCGCGCCCGCCGGAGCTCCCGAAAACCGCAAAGTAACCGTCTCGCGTTCCCAGCTCAGGTCGTAGGTGCCGCGGAAGCGTCTGGCTGTCGAAAGCATCCTTTCGGCGTCATACACGAGGCTCGAATGTTGGTCCCGTCGTCCATTCGAGAGCACCTCCGGACGCTCGTACCCCCGGGCTCAAGCGTGGCGAAGGCGACATCAACCGCAGGCTCACCGAGGAAAGCGCACCGGCCGGGGTGAAGGTGAGCCCGCACACATTGTAGATCGCCCGCCGACCTCGGCTCCGTTGTCAGCCGGTCCGGCCCCGGTCCCGTCGTCATCGCCGCAGGCGGCGGCCGACCAGAGCCGAGCCAGGAGTGCCAGCGAGCGTGCGTCTCATGAACGAATGCGTTTCTCATTCCAACTCCTCGTGTCTGGCGAAGCAGGTTGTCAGCGGTTGCGAACCCGGCTCGATCCGCGGCCGTCCCCCGACCGTACCCCGCCGAACAGGACAAGTTCTATTCAAGGCGGTTTTACGGGAGGGGGTGCGGCGCTTCTATTCCCTCGCGTCTGGTGTTTGGGGCGGCCGGGAAGGTCTCTTCAGCGCGCCCGCCGAGGGGTCGAGAAAGGCTTGCAGACTGGTGATCACCGCCCGGTCCACCATGCCGTCGATCCGCTCCATCGCCGCGTAGGCGCCCTCGATGGAAGCGCCGACGGCGGTGAGATAGGCCCAGATGGCGCGGCGGAACACCAGCAGCTCCAGCACCGTCTCGATGACGTCGTAGCCCGTGATGCGGCGGGTGAAGCCGTGGACGGAGGCGAACTGCTCCGCGTCCTCGCGCGAGCGGTTGGTCTCGAGCCGGTCGAGGATCGCGTCGAAGAGCTGCGGCATGTGGTCGAGCAGGAGCGGATCGGAGAGCGTCTGCCCGGTCTGAACCGCCGTGTTGTCCCGCACCCGGTCGACCCAGTCTTTGAGGATCTCCACCCGGCCATTACGCAGGACCTCGACGATGTCGCCCACGTTCTTCGTTTCGTCGATCGCGAAGAGGTCGGTTCCAGATTCCATGAGTCCTCGGGGTAGAAGGCGGTAGCCGCGCGGGAAGACGGATTCAGGCCCCCGGGCGACGAGCAGGAAGACGTCGTAGAGCGCGTGCGTCCAGGCCGCGATCCCGAAGCCGCGGACGAGGAAGAGCACGCTGAATGCCAGCCCGGCGAGAAACCGGAAGAGGAAGGAGGGGATCTCCCAGGCGTCGCCGTAGGGACCGACGTAGTGGAAAGCGGAGAAGAGGAGCGCGGCGAGCAGCGCCGCGAAGCTCCCGGCTTTGCCGCGCCCCAGCCCGCTTGCGCGGAAGACGCCGAACAGCCCGCCGACGAGGAGGACCCGGAAGAGCAGCTCCTCGTAGATCCCCGCGCCGAGCGAGAGCACCACGCCCTCGGGAAGGGAGAGGGCCGCGACCCCTCCCCCGGCGGCCAGCCGCACCGGGATCCCATCCAGCAGCCACCGGGTCGCCGTCCCCACCACGGCGCCGAGACAGAGGGCGTAGACGACGCTCTCCAGCGCCATCCCCAGGAAGGGGGCCCCGCGGAGCGCGACCCGCGCGCGGCGGCGCTCCGCCGCGATCAGCACCCCCGCCGCCGCCAGGAGCACCGCGCTGAAGGCGAGGGTCCCGCGGATCCCACCGCCGTCAGGAGGGAGCGCAGCAGCACGTCGGCCCCGTTCCGAAGCGAGGGGTCGCCGCCGCTCGCCAGCATCGCCGCCCCCAGTTCGTACAGCGCGAGCAGGGGCACGGCGAAAAGCAGCGAGTAGGTGTGGGTGCGGGTCAGCCGGAGATACTCTCGCATCGGGGAAAGGTAACAGCCGGCGAGCGAGCGGGTGAGGGGCCAGGCCCTGGCCCCG